>NZ_VITN01000009.1 GCF_007828045.1 Nitrospirillum amazonense
TCGACGGAAACCAACCTCAGTCGGCACCTCAAACCCAAGTCCGTTCCTGTTCCCCTCATCGCTGAAGGGACATTTTCAGAGCATGTTCTTAAGATGCGCTTCGATCGTTTCCATTGTGTGCCCGTACTGGACCCAGCATCGGAACCGCCGTCTGCGCATCCCTTCTCAAGACGTTCACTTGTTCAAGAACCCGTGGCCCAAACGCAAAAAGCGCCCAAGGCCACAACCCCGTCCTCGGCCGATCCCCGTAAGGACCAACCCATACCCGGACAGGAAGGGCAAATTCCGTGTCGTCCGACGACCCCATCGCTGGGGCTTCACCGCCTGGACCGCAACCACCTCAATCACCAGCGTCAACCGCCAGAACTCAGGGATCGCTTCGCCGTCGCGCCGTTCGTTGTCGCCCGCCGCGTCGGTGAACGGGGTTATAGTGACCCCAACCACCCCCTGTCTATAGGAATTTTGCAGTCACATGACGATTTTTACCGAACCAAGACCATCCCACCGGAGGCACCATCGTTACCGGCGCATATCCCCTATATATGCTCGTGCGCGCGCGTAATCAGGGTGTCCGGCCAGGCGCTTTGACCACCCCAGGCCTGCAGCAGGGACGGGGCGTCGATACCTTGCCCCAATTTCGCCACCACCGCCGGATAGGAGGCGGCCCGTCGGCGGTACCCAGCCTGCCCCCGCAGGCACGGACTCAAACGCCATCGTCTTTCAAGTCCTATTAACGTGTCGTACGTAGGATGTTCCCGTTGACAGTGGCAATCGCGTCACGCGAGGATTGGCCTAACCGGCGGCCAGGCTTTCCGCGCCTTTTGGCGGGTGAACCTAGGCCCATCGGACGAGAAGAAGCTGGGGCATTACGACCTGCCGGAATCCTCGGGGCGATGAACCGGATTTCGGCGTTTCCAGTCGTCAGTTCCTCTCCCTCGACATCGGCCCCATCACGCAAGGGTGGGACCGGTTGATGAGGATTTTCGTGGTGCGTCGGCACCATGGCCAAGGCCGTTCAACCGGGCGGCCCGTCGACACCGTGCCCGCGCCCTGGAAACAGGTGCCCGGGAAACAGCGCCCGATGGGGCCCCATGTAGCCTTTGAGGTTGAGGGTTTTGACGATGCGGTTTGATTTGGGGGAGTGGGGGCCTTGCTGAAGCGCATCGCCGTGACATCGGCCGTCGCCCTGACCCTGGGCGGCGTCGTTTCCCTGGCGTCCCTGGACGACACGGGCAGCGTGGCCGTCGCCCCGCAGGCGCTGCCCCCCGCCCCGCCATCGGATGTGGACCCCGACCTGGCCGCCGCCGCCGCCGCGGCACCCAAGGACCAGCAGGTTCCACAGCAGACCGCCGTTGCCGCCGCCGATCCGGCGCCGCAGGCCAGCAAGCCCCTGTCGGTCGACCCGGTGGAACGCCGCCACGTCAATGTCGGCCGGGGTGATACCCTGATGCAGGTGCTGATGGACGGCGGCGTGCCTGCCGACAGCGCCCAGAACGCCGTCAGCGCGCTGAGCGGCGTCTATGACGTGCGCCGCATGAAGGCGGGCCAGGGCATTACCGTGCTGTTCGACCACAGCGAGGGTGACAAGTTCATCGGCCTGGAATTCCAGCCGGCCGCCGAGCGCGCCGTGTCGGTGGCCTTCAATGGCGGGCGCTATCAGGCCCGCCAGGTGGACAAGCCGCTGGAGAAGAAGCTGATGGCCGCCCGCGGCCGCATCACCAGCAGCCTGTCGGAGGCGGCCAGCGCCGCCGGCGTGCCCTACCCCGTGCTGGACGCCTTCATCAAGCGCTACGCCTACGACGTCGATTTCCAGCGCGACCTGCAGCCGGGCGACACCTTCGAAATCCTGTTCGAGCGTTATTACACCGAGGACGGCCAGCCCGCCCGCGACGGCGAGATCCAGTTCGCCTCGCTGACCCTGTCGGGCAAGCAGAAGCCCATATACCGCTATCAGGCGGCCGGCGGCACCGCCGACTATTACAACGCCCTGGGCGAGAGCATCCGCCGCGCCATCCTGCGCACCCCCATCGATGGCGCCCGCGTCACCTCCGGCTATGGGATGCGCATGCACCCGGTGCTGGGCTACAGCAAGATGCACAAGGGCAAGGACTTCGGTGCCCCCGTGGGCACCCCCATCTACGCCGCCGGCGACGGCCTGGTGGAACAGGCGGGTCCCTTCAGCAGCTATGGCAACTACGTCAAGCTGCGCCACGGCAACCAGATGGAGACCGCCTACGGCCATATGAGCCGCATCGCCAAGGGCCTGCGCCCGGGCATGCGCGTGGCCCAGGGCGACGTGATCGGCTACGTCGGCGCCACCGGCCGCGCCACCGGCCCGCACCTGCACTTCGAAGTGCTGCGCGGCAACCAGCAGATCAATCCCGACAGCAAGGAAGCCAAGATCGAGGCCGGCCGCAAGCTGGACGGGAAGGATCTGAAGCAGTTCCAGACCGTCGTCGCCGAGGACCAGGACGCCTTCCGCGATCTGCAGGGTGGCAACGGCAGCACCTTGGTCGCCGCCAAGCCCGGCACCGGCCATGTGGTCCAGGCCGCCGTGAAGCGGCACTGATACGAAAAAAAGCCGGCTTCTCACGAGGTCGGCTTTTTTCATGCCCTCAAGCGCCGGGCGGCCACATCCGTGGCCTTGGCTTCCTCGCATTCCAGTACGCTTCGCTCCCCAGAATGCGGCGGCGGACGCGGTCGCGTCCTTGTCGCTTCGCTTCTGGAGACTTCCTGGAAAAGAAAAAGGGCCGGCCTCGGGAGAGATCGGCCCTTTCGCTTTACCGATCAGTGCACCGTGGGCGGCTGGCCCCAGAGGCTTTCGCCGGCCGGCGGCACCTTGATGGCCTCACCGTTCAGCACCAGACCCTCCGGCCCGGCGGAGACGGTGATGGTCTCCCCGTCGTTGATGCGGCCTTCCAGGATGCGGGTGGCCAAGGGGTTCTGCAGTTCCCGCTGGATCACCCGCTTCAGGGGCCGGGCGCCATAGGCCGGGTCGTAGCCGGCGTCGGCCAGCCAGCGCAGGGCCGCGTCGTCCAGTTCCAGCGTCATGTTGCGCTCCGCCAGCATGCGCCGCAGGCGGCCCAACTGAATGTTGACGATGCCGGCCATGTGCGGCCGCGACAGGCGGTTGAAGATCAGGATCTCATCCAGCCGGTTCAGGAACTCCGGCCGGAAGGAGCCCCGCACCACCTCCAGCACATGGGCATGCGCCGTGGCCACCGCCGCCGCGTCCGCCCCGTCGGCCAGCGAGGCCAAGGCCTCGGACCCCAGGTTGGACGTCATGATGATCAGCGTGTTGCGAAAATCCACCGTGCGGCCCTGGCCATCGGTCAGGCGACCGTCGTCCAGCACCTGCAGCAGCACGTTGAACACGTCGGGGTGGGCCTTCTCCACCTCGTCGAACAGCACGACCTGGTAGGGGCGGCGGCGCACCGCCTCGGTCAGGGCCCCGCCCTCCTCATAGCCGACATAGCCCGGAGGGGCGCCGATCATGCGGGCGACGGAGTGCTTCTCCATATATTCAGACATGTCGAGGCGGACCATGGCCGTCTCGTCATCGAACAGGAATTCGGCCAGGGCCTTGGTCAGCTCCGTCTTGCCCACGCCCGTGGGGCCCAGGAACAGAAAGCTGCCGATGGGGCGGTTGGGGTCCTGCAGGCCGGCGCGGGCGCGGCGCACGGCGTTGGACACGGCCACCACCGCCTCGTCCTGGCCCACCACCCGGCTGTGCAGCTTCTCCTCCATGCGCAGCAGCTTTTCCCGCTCGCCCGTCAGCATCTTGTCGACGGGAATGCCGGTCCACCGGCTGACCACGGCGGCGATGTCGCCGTCGCGCACCTCCTCGTTCAGCATGCGGTTGCCGCCGGCCTCCTCCGCCTCGCGCAGGCGGCGCTCCGTCTCCGGGATGACGCCGTAGGTCAATTCGCCCGCCCGCGCCCAGTTGCCGGTGCGCTGGGCGTTTTCCAGCTCCGCGCGGGCCTGTTCCAGCTGTTCCTTCAGCTTCTGGGCGCTGGACAGGGTGTCCTTCTCCGCCTGCCACTGGGCGGTGAGGTTGCCCGACTGTTCCTCCAGTTCGGCCAGCTCGGCCTCCAGCTTGACCAGCCGGTCCTTGGAGCCCTGGTCGGTCTCGCGCTTCAGCGCCTCGCGCTCGATCTTCAGGCGGATGATCTGGCGGTCCAGCTCATCGATCTGCTCGGGCTTGCTGTCCACCACCATGCGCAGCCGGCTGGCGGCCTCGTCCACCAGGTCGATGGCCTTATCGGGCAGGAAGCGGTCGGTGATGTAGCGGTTGGACAGGGTGGCGGCCGCCACGATGGCGCCGTCGGTGATGCGCACGCCGTGGTGCAGCTCATACTTCTCCTTCAGGCCACGCAGGATGGAGATGGTGTCCTCCACCGTCGGCTCGGCCACGAAGACGGGCTGGAAGCGACGGGCCAGGGCCGCGTCCTTCTCGATGTACTTGCGGTATTCGTCCAGGGTCGTGGCACCGACACAGTGCAGCTCGCCGCGCGCCAGCGCCGGCTTCAGCATGTTGGAGGCGTCCATGGCGCCGTCGGCCTTGCCGGCCCCCACCAGGGTGTGCAGCTCGTCCACGAAGACGATGACCTCACCCGCCGCCGCCTGGATTTCCTGCAGCACGGCCTTCAGCCGTTCCTCGAATTCACCCCGGAACTTGGCGCCGGCGACCAGGCCGGCCAGGTCCAGCGCCATCAGGCGCTTGTTCTTCAGGCCCTCCGGCACGTCGCCGTTGACAATGCGCAGGGCCAGCCCTTCCACGATGGCGGTCTTGCCCACGCCGGGCTCGCCGATCAGGACGGGGTTGTTCTTGGTGCGGCGGGCCAGCACCTGGATGGTGCGGCGGATTTCCTCGTCGCGGCCGATGACGGGGTCGAGCTTGCCGTCCCGCGCCGCCTGGGTCAGGTCGCGGGCGTATTTCTTGAGCGCGTCATAGCTCTGTTCCGCCGACGCGCTGTCGGCGGTGCGGCCCTTGCGCAGGGCGTTGATGGCCTGGTTCAGGGCCTGCGGCTTGGCGCCGGCCTCGGTCAGCACCTTGGCGGCCGTCGTGCCCTCGGCCATGGTCAGGGCCAGCAGCAGGCGCTCGGCCGTGACGAAGCTGTCGCCCGCCTTCTGGGCCAGTTGAAGGGCGCTGTCGAACACCTTGGCCAGCTCACGGCTGAGACTGATCTGCCCGGCGCCGGGGCCGGACACCACCGGCACCTTGGCCAGCGCCGCCTCCACGCCCGATAGGGCGCGGGCGGGATCGGCGCCGGAGGAACGCAACAGGTTGGCCGCCAGGCCTTCACTGTCGTCCAGCAGCACCTTCAGCAGGTGTTCAGGGTTGAGGGTCTGGTGGCCGCCGCGTAGCGCCAGCGTCTGCGCCGCCTGCACGAAGCCACGGCTGCGCTCTGTGAACTTCTCGAAGTCCATCGCAAAAAGCTCCTAGTGTCGGCCGGAGCGTCCGCCAGGCAGCCCGTTCCAGCCATGATCCACGACAATTGTGCGATCCGAAGGATGCACCAGCGATATGGGGCCTGATCCGGCCAGCCGCAAGCCCGATCCCGCCCCCGTCCCTATATCTACCCCCATCCCTACATCTAATTGTCGTCAACCTGTCCCCGACCGTTCGTTGACAAGCGGCTGGGGCGATCCCTTAGACTGGCGCCATGATGACGACCGTTTCCATCCTGCATTATTTCCCCGTCAAGGGGTTGTCCGCCCAAACCCTGGAGGCGGTCACGCTGACCCCCGGCCACGGCATGCCGCAGGACCGGCGCTTCGCCATCACCCACGGGGCCACCACCTTCGACGTTGTCAACCCCGCCTGGCGGCCCAAGAGCAACTTCCTGGCCCTGATGCGGGATGAGCGGCTGGCCACGCTGGACGCGCGTTATGATGCCGCCAACTGCACGCTGGTGCTGCTGCGCAATGGCAGGCAGGTGGCCAAGGGGCGCATCGACACCCCCACCGGCCGCCTGCTGATCGAGCAATTCCTGGCCGCCTACATGAAGGACGCGGCCGTGCCGCCGCCCTACAAGGTGATCGAGGCGCCGGGCCACATGTTCGGCGATATCGAGGAAAAGGCGGTGTCCCTGATCAACCTGGCCAGTTGCAAAGATTTGGAACGGGTGACCCAGGCACCGGTGGACCCGCGCCGCTTCCGCGGCAACCTGCTGCTCTCGGACCTTGCCCCCTGGGCGGAGGCGCAATGGGTGGGCAAGCGCCTGCGCGTGGGCGACGCGCTGCTGGAGGTGTTCAAAAACATCCGCCGCTGCGCCGCCACCGAGGTCAACCCGGTGACGGGCGAGCGCGACATGCCCGTGCTGAAGTCCCTGATGAACGGCTACGGCCACGTCAATTGCGGCGTCTACGCCCGCGTGATCGAGGGCGGAACGGTGCGGCCGGGCGACACCGTCACGGTGCTCGACGCCTAGCTGTGAGGCGCCCCCGGCTGGCGCAGCGGCGCCGCCTTGGCGAACGCGTCGATCTCCATGCAGGCGTTGAAAATCCGGTCGACGGTTGGATAGTCGGCCGGGAATATCTGGAAGCCCTGGGCCCCCGTCACATGGCTCATGAGGCACAGGTCCGCGATCGTGGGGCTGTCGCCATGGCAGAAGCGGCCGACGGCGGGGTCACCGGCCAGCCGGGCCTCCCCCTGCGCCAGGCCCTCGCGAAACCAATGCCGCACCCAATCGGTGTGGCCCACGCCGAAGGCGGCGGCCAGATGGCGCCGCACCCGGGGCACGATCAGAGGGTGATGGTCGGCCGCGAAGCTGAGCGCCAGCGCCCGGACCCGGGCCCTGTCGCGCGCGCCGACGGGCAGCAGCGGCGGGTCGGGATACAGCTCCTCCAGATATTCCAGGATCGCCAGCGATTGGGTCAGCGGCGGCCCGCCATCCACGAACAGCGCGGGCACGGCCGCCGCCGGATTGACGGCCAGGAAGGCCGGCGCGTTCTGCTCCCCGGCGTCGAGATCGATCATCGTCTCCTCGACCGCCAGGCCCTTGAGGTTCAGCGCCGCACGCACGCGGAAGGCGGCGGCGGAGCGCCAGAAGCCGTACATCTTGAACATGGGCCAAGGTTCCTTTCAGGTCGGCGGCTCAGGTCAACGGCGGGCACCATAGGCTTTCGCCGATGCCAAGCCGGCTTGGCCTTTGGCAAGGCGCGCTTGCGCCGGCGCAAATCCAGCGATGTTGCCCGGATCGCCGCAGCCGCCGTATTTTGCGCTGGCGCAAAGGTGCAGAGGATTTTGGCGGACAAGCTTGCACAGGAACAAGCCACATGGACTGGAACAGCTTCCGGCTGATCCTGGCGATCAGCCGGACGGGATCGTTGAAGGGCGCCGCCAAGACGCTGGGGCACGATCATTCGACCATCTTTCGCTGGCTGAACGCCCTTGAAGCGGCGTTCCAGGTGCAGTTGTTCGAGCGCAGCGCCGGCACCTACCGCCCAACGGACGCGGGGGAGCGCATGCTGCTGGCGGCCGAACGCATGGAGGAGGAGGCCCTGGCGCTGGACCGGAACATCACCGGCCGGGACGCCCGCCTGTCCGGAAACCTCAGGATCACCTGCTCGGAAAGCCTGGCCTACCGGCTGCTGAACGACCTGCTGGTGGAGTTCCGCGCCCGCCACGACGGGATCTCGATCGAACTGCTGGTCGATAACCGGCAACTGGACCTGCTGCGCCGGGAGGCGGACATCGCCATCCGCGCCACGCGGCCGGCGGAGGGCGATCTGTTCGGCCGGCGCCTCGCGGACACCGCCTGGGCCTTGTACGCCAGTCCGGCCTACCTGGCCGGCAGGCCCACCCCCGTGGCGCCGGGGTTCGCGGGGCACAGCTTCATCGGCTGGGACACGGGCGCCGCCACCGCCGCCGCGACCTGGCTCACCGACATGGTGCCGGGGACAGCCATCGTCTATCGCTCCAGCAGCCTCATCAACCAAATGATGGCGGTGAAGGCCGGGATCGGGATGGCCCTTCTGCCCTGCTATTTGGGGGACCCGGAAGCGGACCTGGCGCGCGTCGCCGGTCCCGAGGGGGCGTTGACGCGTGAGCTGTGGCTGATCACACATCGTGATCTGCGCAACACCGCGCGCGTCCGCGCCTTCTTCGAGGTCGTCGGCCAGGGCCTGGTGGCCCGCCGCGCCCTGCTGGAGGGCAAGGGCTAGGCGGTGGGTTCGCCGCCAGCGCCCCCGGTCGCGGCCTGGGTGTCCAGCCGCGCCGCCAGCTTCTTGGGCGCCACGGCCTGGTAGCTTTCCTTGATCCAGGCCCGCAGCAGGTCGAGCGGCACGTCCTCGCCCGCGCCGAATGTGGCGGTGATCCACCCCGCGCGCCCCAGGCCGTAGCCCGTGGGCGCGCAGTTGGCCATATCCAGCGCAAAGGGGGCGGAGCGGGGCAGCTTCACCGTCACGTGGCAGCCGGCCGCCCCGTCCCGGCCCAGAAAGACGAAGATCTTCTGCCGCACCTTCACCACCGTCTCCCCCCAGGGGTGATCCTCCCACGCCTCCGGATAGGTCAGGGCGTATGCCCGTAGACCGGCCAAGGGGGAGTCTGGGAGCGAAGAGGCGTCGGTCACGGCCTGGGCTCCGCCGGGGCCCGACCGGGCGTGGGCTCGGCGGCCGCCTCTGCCGGCAGGTTCTCCGCTTTCCAGCGCATGGCGCGCAGGATGCGGTTGTAGCCCGAGGGATGGTCGTAGAACACGATCTCCTCCCACTTTCCCGGCTGCAGCTTGCGGTATTCCGCCAACTTCAGCGCCGCGTTGGCGAAGCCGTCCGGCTCGCGCGCCAGGTTCAGGCCGAAGGCGTCGGCCTCGGCTTCCTGCGTGCGGATGATGGTGTTGAGCACCGGGGTCAGCACGAAGAAGTAGGCGGTGAACAGGATGACGACCAAGGGCAGGCCGGCCACGTCGCCCAAGCCGGTGATCCCCCAGCGCCCGCCCCGCGTCAGCCGGCCGAAGACACGGTCAACGAACAGATAGCCGAAGCACACGAGGATGGAGAGATAGAGCAGGATGACGAAGGCGTGATTCAGGACGTAATGCCCCATCTCATGCCCCATCACCGCCTTGATCTCCGCCAGGGTGCAGCGCTGCAGCAGCGTGTCGGTCAGGGAGATGCGGGTGGTGCCGAACAGGCCGCTGACATTGGCGCTGATCTTGTTGGACTGGCGTGAGGCGTTGAACTCATAGACGTCGGTGGCCGGCACCTCGTTGGACCGTGCCATGGACAACAGCGCCTCGCGCACCGGGCCGGGCTTCATCGGTTCGTATTTGTTGAACAGCGGCGCCACGAAGACCGGCGTCACCACCACCATGAGGGCCACCACCACCATGCCGAAGGCGCTGGCCCATATCCACCAGTTGCGGCCCAGGCGACGGACGATGGCATACAGCCCCCAGACGACCAGGGCGCCGATCAAGCTGGAAATGGCGAGCTGGATCATCTGGTCGCCGAACCAGTCGCCGAAGGCCTGGTTCATCAGGCCGTATTGCCGCTCACGGTACCAGTCGGCATACGCGACGTAGGGCAGGCTGAGGATATAGTCGATGACGGTGTAGGCGATGAAGAACACCGGCGTGGCGAAGCGGTCCAGGCGGGCCAGCCGATCCCGCAGGCGTCGCGCCAGGCCCCCGGCCAGGAATACGGCCGCCACGGCCAGCGACACCAGGAAGCGCCACAGCTGCAGCCAATAGCCGCCCTCGAAATAGGCGTTCGACTTGGCCCGCGCGTCGGCGGGCACCGTGTCCAGGTAAGCCTGCGTCGCCGCCAGCGGGTCGAACGCCGCCGCATGGGCCGCCACCGGGATCAGGCAGGCCCCCAGCGCCGTGCCTAAAATCCCCACGGCTACCGCCGCCCCCGTCCCTTTTCCCAACACCGTCATAACCAGCCCCGATCCTTGCGCGCCGCGCCCCCTGGGCGGCGCTTATCGGCACAGCGTAGAAGGACGGAGCCGGCCTGGATAGAACCAGTTCGCCTAAATCTTCCTAAATTTACAGGGCCTTGGGCAGGCGCGACTCCGGCGTGGGCGGGGCCAGGTCCTCATACAGCGCCTGGGCCTCGGGCGCCGGGCCGCGGCGGGTGCCCAGCGCCAGCACCTTGATGACGCGGATATGGTTGCCCAGGGGAAAGGTCAACACGTCGCCCGGCCGCACGGTGTGGTGCGCCTTGGTGATGGGGGTGCCACCGCAGCGGATGGCGCCGGAACCACACAGCTTGGCGGCCAGGCTGCGCGACTTCAGGAAGCGGGCGTACCACAGCCATTTGTCCAGCCGCAGCCGGCCCTCGGCCAGGTCGGCCGCATCCTCGTCATCCGGACCGGCGCCCTTCCCCTTAGCCATATCGCGCCGCCGCCTTTGCCATCACCACCATGCCCCCCATCAGGGCACCTCCACCAAGGTCCGCAGAATGCTGAAAGGATGGTCACCGGGCGGCGCGGGCTGGGGTGCCAGCGCCGCCTTCTTGCCAGGCTTGGGCGCCGCAGGCGCCGGGTCGGGCTTGGCCGCCGCGGGTGCCGGAGCAGGTTTAGGCCGCCGTCGCAGCCAGGGGGCCGGCTCCCCCTCCGCCTTGGGCTGCCCCAAACGGTAGCCCAGCGCGGACATCAGGGACGGCACCTCCGCCCGGGGTACGCCCAGGCTCAGCACCAAATCATCCACGGCGACCAGCGGCCCGGCCTTGGCCCGGCCTGCCAGGGATTTCTCCAGCCGGTCCACCATGTCGATGCGCAGGGCGCGGGATCCCAAGGGGACGTAGCCAATGGCAGCCAGGAAGTCCGGCGGCAGGTCGCCGACGGCCAAGGTCACGCGCCCGGGTGGCGGCACGGCCATGGGCGTGGCGTGCGCCACCGACCACAGCAGCCCGCGCAAGGCCACCGCGACAGGCCGCGTCAGCGCCGTCAGGAACACCTGGCTGAAGCCCAGGCGCAAGCCCAGGGCCGCCAGGCGCCGCCGATCCTCCTTCGTCAGGGTGGCGATCAGGGGCTCCAGCGCCGCGCGCGGCAGGCCACCCAGCGCCTCCGCCACCTGGAAGGCGATGCCCCGGCCGGCGCCGGAAAGCTCCCCACCCCGCGCCGCAGCGGCCAGCGCGGTGAGAGGCGACAGCACGCGGGCCACGTGCGCCTCCACCCAGCGGGCCAGTCGCGCCCGCACCGGTTCGCGCTGGCCGGTCTGCAGGAAATCGTCCCCCACCAGGCGCACCAGGGGGGCCAGCGGCGTGGGCCCCGGCGCCAGCACGCCGATGACGGCGCCATCCCAGCTCAGCTCCCCCCCGCCGTCCAGGGTGATGGCGGCGTCGGGTGCCGCCTCCAGCGCCCGCACCCGCTGGGCGATGACGTCGCCCAGGGCGCGGCGGGCAGCGGTGGTGATGGCCTTGGCGTCGGCCGCCGGCACGTCGGCATCCAACTGGAAGGCCACGCCGTGCAGCCGGCCCACCGGGTGGCCTTCCACCAGCACGCGGCCGTCGCGGTCCACCGCCCCCATCAGGTCGCGCCCATCGGCCAGGCGCTTCACCAGGCCGGCCGACCGCTTGTCGACGAAGCGCTGGGTCAGGCGCTCATGCAGGGCGTCGGACAACCGGTCCTCGATAGCGCGGGTGCGCTCCTGCCAATGCACCGCATCGTCCAGCCAGCCGGGGCGGTGGGAGATGTAGGTCCAGGTGCGGATATGGGCGATGCGCGACACCAGGGTGTCGATGTCGCCCTCCCCCCGGTCCAGGCGGGCCACCTGGGCCGCCACCCAGTCCAGCGGCAGGGTGCCGGCGGGTCCGTCGCGCAGATACTTGAAGATTTGGGACAAAAGGCGGGTATGGGCGTCGGACAGCACCTTGCGGAAGTCCGGAATCTGGCAGACCTCCCACAACAGGCGCACGGCCAGGGGATTGTTGGCCAGACGCATGAGGTCGGCGTCCTGCGCCAGGGCCTGCAAGGCCAGATGGTCGTCCGCTTCCCGCGCGCGGATCAGCACAGGCGACGGCGGCCGTTCCTCCAGCGCGCGCAGCAGGGCCTGGGGGCTGCGGAAATCCAGATCGACGTTGCGCCACATCAGGGTCTTCAACGTCTCGAACTTATGGTTCTCCACCGCGTCGATCAGTTCGGGATCCAGCGATGGCGCCTCATCCGTCGTGCCGAAGGTGCCATCGGTCAGGTGGCGGCCGGCACGGCCGGCGATCTGCGCCACCTCCGGCGCGCGCAGGCGGCGCGGTTGCTGGCCGTCGAACTTCGACAGGCGGGCGAAGGCCACATGGTCGACATCCATATTCAGGCCCATGCCGATGGCGTCGGTCGCCACCAGGTAATCCACCGCCCCTTCCTGATAGAGCTGCACCTGGGCGTTACGGGTGCGGGGGCTGAGGGCGCCCAGCACCACCGCCGTGCCGCCGCGCGTGCGGCGCAGCAGCTCCGCCAGGCCGTAGACGTCGGCGGCGGAGAAGGCCACCACGGCGGCGCGGGGCGGCAGCTTGGTCAGCTTCTTGTGCCCGCTGTAGGTCAGGCTGGAGAAGCGGGGCCGCGACACGAACTCCGCCTTGGGGATCAGCTTCTGCAGCAGCGGCTTGATGGTGTCGGAACCGAGGAACATCGTCTCCTCCGTCCCGCGCGCGTGCAGCAGGCGATCAGTGAAGATGTGCCCGCGCTCCGGATCGGCGGCCAGCTGGATCTCGTCCACCGCCAGGAACTGTGCCACATGGTCCAGCGGCATGGACTCGACGGTGCAGATCCAATAGCGGGCACCGGGGGGGATGATCTTTTCCTCCCCCGTCACCAGGGCCACCTGGCCCGCCCCCTTGGCCCTGACCACCTTGTCGTAGTTTTCCCGCGCCAGCAGGCGCAGGGGGAAGCCCATCATGCCGCTGGCGTGCGCCAGCATGCGTTCCATGGCCAGGTAGGTCTTGCCGGTGTTGGTCGGCCCCAGCACCGCCACCACCCGCCCGCCCGGCAAGGCGCCCACGCTGTCGGCGGCCCGCCGCGGAGCGGGCAGGGCGGAGGCTGGAGAGAGGCGGGGACGGTCGCTCATGACACTCAGTGTTGGGGCGGCGGCCCCCAAAAACAAGACGCCGTGTTTGGGGGGCCCACCCATGAACCCCACCGGACGGCGGCGGTTCCGAAGTGGACCCCGGTTCGGCCGCGGCCAAGTGGCCCTGGAAAAACCCCGCCCCCAATGCGGACATAATGCGGGGCCATCCTTATATAGGGTGCCGGGCCGACAGGCACGCCGCTTGATTCCGGCCAATACTCCCGTATCACCTAGGCGCAACACCGTTCCCTTGAAGGCCCGTCCATGCCCGTCCGCCCCCGTCTCGCCGCCCTGTCGCTGATCCCCCTGCTGCTGGGCACCTCTGCCCTGGCGGCGCCCGTGACGCAGGAAGGTGCGGACAAGCTGGCCCGGCTGGCAGAACAGCAGCTGACCAAACCCGCCAACCCGCACAAGGACGGCAGCCTGCGCCTGACCCTGAACGGCCACGCCAGCGCCACGCGCGAGGGGGATCATTACCGTCTGAACCTGCCGGGCGCGCAACTGCACTTGGGCGATGACAGCGTGTTGGACCTGGGCACCCTGGTGCTGGCGGTCACCCCCACGGCCGACGGCCACTGGGACGCCACCGGCGCCCTGCCCAGCCCCATGGGCGTGTTCGACGGCCAGGGCATGCGCATCGGCGAGGTACGCCTGGGCAGCCAGAGCCTGCACGCCCGCTGGACCCCCGACTTCCAGACGGTGGACCTGCTGGACGCCAAGGCGGGCGACATCCGTTTCATCCCCCGCCCCGGCCACGGCGCCGTGTCCATGGACGCCCTGACCGTGCGCTTCATGCCCGAGGACGAGGCGCGCGGGCGGTGGAGCGGCCCGCTGCGGATAGAGGTGAACAAGCTGGAAACCAGGACGCCGGAAGGTGCCGAGGAAACCCGGCTGCTGCGCGGCCTGCTGGCCATCGACGTCACGGATTTCAACATGGCCCAGGGCGCCTTGCTGCGCGTGGGCGGCGGCACGGATCAAGGGCCCGCCGGCGCCGTGCTGTCGCGCATGAAGGGCACCCTCAGCCTGGACGGCTATGCCAGCCACGACGACGAGGGCCATCCCTATTCCCTGAAGACCCTGAACGCCGCCGTCACCGCCGACAACATGGACGGCGACCATGGCGTGCTGTCGCTGGACTACAGCCACCGGGGCCTGGTCAAGCCGGCCGTCAACGGCCAGGCCGACCCCATCCCGGAAAAGGGCGACCTGCACCTGAAGATCACCGACCTGCCGGCGCGCACCCTGGCGGAAGCCGACTGGAACACACTGCCGCCGGACGCCAAGCACCGCAACCGCGCCATCAAGGACCGCACGCTGGCCGCCCTGGGCCAGGCCGGCAGCCACTTGACCATCGACAAGCTGGACTTTCAGGCGCCCGACGCGGCCCTGGTGGGCAACGCGGCCCTGGTGTTCGACGCCGCCAACCCGCGCGGCCTGACCGGCACCCTGTCGCTGCTGATGCGCGGCTTGGACCACCTGCCGGCCAACGGCGTGGGCAACGGCGCCATGCTGGGCTTCTTCGCCCTGCAGTCCATGGGCGCGCCGGAGAACCAGGGCCGCCGCTTCAGCCTGGATTTCCGCCCCGATGGCCATGTGAAGCTGAACGGCAGCGACGTCACCCTGCTGATGACCGGCCTGGCCAAGCTTCCCTGAAGGCCGCTCCCCAGGGTGCGGGGCCCGACCTGCCACTGACATAAAAAATACACTTCCCTTTCAGGGCGCCGCTTCCATAACTCCTGTCCAGCCCGAAGGGGGACAGGGGCCGGCCCGGGCAAAGCCCAGGGAAGGGCTGGGCAAGAGTCATGGAAGCGGCGCCCAAAAGAAAGAAACGAAGTGGCGGAAATCGATATTTCCATCGTCGTCGTGGCGGTGAGCTCGTTCCTGTTCGCGCTGGGCTGCGGGATTTTCTTCCATGACAACCCCGTCTGGAAGTGGATCGACATCGTCTACTATTCCCTCAGCGTCTTCGGCGTGATCCTGCTGTTCGTGTCGGAAGATCTGAACCGCGCCATGCTGCGCATCCAGGAGAAGGAGCGGGAGATTGAGCGGCACTGGGCCTCGGCCTTTCCCGGCGCCGGCACGGGCGTGCCCGCCATACCGGTGCTGCCCGCCTCCTCCCCCGATCATTGGCGGGCAAGCTACGAGGCGCTGAAGGCGGAGCAGGATTTGGGCGAACTGTGCCGCCAGGCGCCCAGCCTGGACTGCGCCCCCCACACCAGCCACGCCAGCTTCATCAAGCGCGACTTCCAGCAGTTCGACCCCGGCACCATGGCGGTTCCCGCCGACCGCGCGCGCAAGGAGGAAGACTTCTGCCAGCGCGCCTATCAGCTGGTGGACCATCTGGCGCTGAACAGCGGTGTGGGCACGGACGACTATGCCCTGGTGAAGCAGCGGCTGCTGGCGATGGAGCGCAACGAGGCCTCCGCCCTGGAAACCGCCGCGCTGGCGGAGGCGATCGGCACCAGCCACGACCGCATCCTGTCCGCCGTGCCGACGGAAAAGTACGCCGCTATGGAAAAGCTGCTGGGCACCGAAGGGGAATTCGCGGAGGAGCTGTTCACCCTGCTGTCCTTCTGCGCCACCCGCCCAGCCGACGCCATCGCCAAGCAGCGGCATATCGACCTGCTGCAGTCGATCCAGGAAACCCGCCACCAGACCCCACCGGAGGTGCAGCAGGCCATCCGTGAGGCGGAGCAGATGGCCTCGGCCAGCCTGCCGCAACGGGTGTCGCGCTTCATTCGCCTGAACCTGTGGCCCTTCATCCTGACGCTGGCCCTGGCCGGCAAGTTCGGCAAGGCGGTGTCCGGCTTCGGCGGCCTGCGGCGCCTGCGCGTCGCGCCCTAACCCTCAACCATAGGCACGAAGGCGACCGCCAGCAGTGGCCGCTCCCGCACTTGGCCGTCCCGTCCCTTTTCCACCAGGCACAATTGCTGCGCACCCCCTGCCGGCCCCACCGGCAGCAGCAGGCGCCCGCCCGGCCGCAGTTGGTCCACCAATGCCGGCGGCACGCTGGGCGCGGCGCAGGCGGCCAGGATGGCATCGAACGGCGCCGCGTCCGGCCAGCCGCCATGGCCGTCCCCCACGCGCAGGGTGACGTTCCTGATCCCCAGGGCCGCCAGCCGGCCCTCCGCATCCCGCGCCAGGTCGGCGATGACTTCCAGCCCGAAGACCGTGGCGCCCAGGTGGGCCAGCAGCGCTGTCTGGTAGCCGGAGCCGACCCCGACCTCCAGCACCCGGTTGCCGGGCTGGACATCCAGCAGCTCCGTCATCAAGGCCACCAGGGAGGGCTGGGACAGGGTCTGGCCCGCCCCCAGGGGCAGCACCTGGTCATGATAGGCGTAAGGGGCCTGGTCCGCCGGGGTGAACAGCTCGCGCGGCGTGGCCAACAGGGCGGCGGCCACGCGCGGGCTCAAGGCCGGCAGGCCCAAGGGCCGGTCCAGACGCATGCGCCGGGCGATGGCGGCCACCAGGGCCTCGCGCTCATCCTGGCGGGCCGCCAGGCCCACCGCCGCGCCGCCGGCACCGGACTTTCCGAACCATGCCATCACCCTACCCCCGTAGCGGTCATGCCGGAATCAGGCCCTGCCCCAACGGAGGGGCTTGCGTCCGTCGCGCCCGCCCCTCATATCGGGGCGCGACGGCCGGCCCATCCATGGGCGGCGCGTCGGAGCCAGGTTCACCAATTCGGCGGCGCCACGATCGGGCCGCCCAGAAAAGAGGACGGAACACGCCCATGAGTGAGGAAAAACTCAGCTTCCAGGCCGAAGTTTCCCGGCTGCTGGATATCGTCGCGCATTCGCTCTATTCGGAAAAGGAGGTCTTCCTGCGGGAGCTGATCTCCAACGCCTCGGACGCCTGCGACAAGCTGCGCTACGCCTCCCTGACCCAGCCGGACCTGACGGCCGGGGACGCCAACTTCCGCATCACCCTGACGCCGGACACGGCCGCCCGCACCCTGACCATCGCCGACAACGGCATCGGCATGAACCGGGACGACCTGGTGGAAAACCTGGGCACCATCGCCCGCTCCGGCACCGCCAACTTCATGGCCGCCCTCTCCCAGAAGGCCGAGGCCAAGAAGGAGGGCGAGAAGGACGTGTCGCTGATCGGCCAGTTCGGTGTGGGCTTCTATTCCGCCTTCATGGTGGCGGGCGAGGTCGAGGTCTATTCGCGCAAGGCCGGTGAAACCCAGGGCTGGCGCTGGACCTCGGACGGCAAGGGCTCGTTCACCGTGGGCGAGAGCGACGACGCCCCGGCGCGCGGCAGCCGCATCGTGCTGCACCTGCGCGACGGCGAGGACGACTACCTGCAGACCTACCGCCTGCAGAGCATCGTCAAGAAGTACAGCGACCACATCAGCATCCCCGTGCTGGTGGGCGACGACGAGAAGCCGGCCAACGCCGCCTCCGCCCTGTGGACCCGGCCCAAGAGCGAGATCACGGCCGAGCAGTACAAGGAATTCTACCATCACGTCGGCCACGCCTTCGACGATCCCTGGCTGACCCTGCATTGGCGGGCGGAAGGCGTGCTGGAATACACCAACCTGCTGTTCATCCCCGAGGCCAAGCCCTTCGACCTGTTCGAGCCGGAGCGTAAGCACCGGGTGAAGCTGTACGTCCGCCGCGTCTTCATCACCGAGGGCCCGGAAGGCTTGATCCCGGCCTACCTGCGCTTCCTGCGCGGCGTGGTGGACAGTGAGGACCTGCCGCTGAACGTCAGCCGCGAGATGCTGCAGCACAACCCCATGCTGGCCAAGATGCGCACCGGCATCGCCAAGCGCGTGCTGGGCGACCTGGCCCGCAAGGCCGACGATGCCGACTCCAAGGCCGACTACGCCCGCTTCTGGGAGAACTTCGGCGCCGTGCTGAAGGAAGGCCTGTATGAGGAGCGGGAGCAGCGCGACACCCTGCTGAAGCTGCTGCGCGCCCACAGCACCCACGGCGATGAGTTGGTCAGCCTGGAAGACTATGTCGGCCGCATGAAGCCGGGCCAGGACGCCATCTACTACATCACCGGCGAGGACAAGGCGGCATTGGCCCGCAGCCCGCACCTGGAAGGCTTCCGCGCCAAAGGTGTCGAGGTGCTGTTCCTGACCGACGCGGTGGACGAGTTCTGGCTGCAATCCGTCACGCAGTACAAGGACCACGCCTTCAAGTCCGTCACCCGCGGCGGCGCCGACTTGGCCAACGTCACGGCCGAGGACAAGGCCGAGGAGACGCCCAAGGCGCCGGAGGACAGCGTGGCCGACCTGGTGGCGCTGGCCAAGCTGACCCTGGGCGACGCGGTCAAGGACGTGCGCACCTCTGAACGCCTGCGCGAAAGTGCCGTCTGCCTGGTGGCGGACGAAGGCGACATGGACATTCACCTGGAACGCATGCTGAAGGCCCACCGCCGCCTGGACGAGGCGTCCAAGCGCATCCTGGAGGTCAACCCCGGCCACCCGCTGATCCGCCGCCTGGCGGACCTGGCCAAGGCCAACGGCGCCGGCGGCGCCCAGGGTGAGGCCTTGGCGGATGCCGCCTGGCTGCTGCTGGACCAGGCGCGAATCCTGGAGGGTGAGCCCCTGCCGGATCCGGTGGCCTTCGGCCGCCGCCTGGCCATGTTCGTGGAGAAGGGCCTGGCCTAAAAGGCCAGTCGCCTCATTTATTTACCTTCTGTTCATGCCCCGCCCGGGAAACCGGCGCGGGGCATGGCGTTTTTGCAACGCCCGGCGGGTGTCAGGGACGCCGCGCACCGCATCGAACGGTTTCGCCCTTTTCTTGCCGCTAACTGCTGGCATAGTCCGCAACCGATCGGACGATACGGCTGTTACCGTTGTCAGGTCGACATGCGGCTGCACAGGGGGGCACCCTTGCCGTCGTTGACATGGGTTTCCCCCGGGGGCGTCCCCGGGGTCCAAGGGCGTGAGCCAGGCGGGGTTTGCATGGGGTTATCGAGGGGGGCGTTCGCCCCGAATGATCGGAATGGGCTGCCGGCCGTGAAGCGGGGCGGCAAGGCCTCCACCGCCATGCTGCTGGCCACCGTGCTGTTCATGCTGCCGCTGGGCATCCAGGCCGGCGCCCAGGCGCGCGACCTGGCGGACCTGATGAAGGACCGCTTCCCCGTGACGCAGGGCGAGGCGACGCCGGACGACAGCGACCAGACCGTGCTGGCGCGGTTCTACCGCGGCCGGGGGTTGAAGCCCCTGTGGGTGGAGCATGGCGAGGCCAACGCCGCCGCCCGCGCCGTCCTGACCGTCCTGGGCCATGCCGACGAGGATGGGCTGAACCCCAACGACTACGCCCCCGCCAGCCTGCCGGCGCAGCAGGGCCATCTGGACAGCCCCGAGGCGCAGGCCGCGTTCGAAACCAACCTGACCCTGGGCCTGGTGCACTATGCCAGCGACGTCTCGGTGGGCCGCATCATCCCCACCCTGGCCGACCCGGAACTGGTCATCGACCGGCCGCCCTTCGACCGGGCGCAGTTCCTGGGCAATGTCGCCTCCGCCACGGACCTGGGCGCCCTGTTGACTGGCCTCGCGCCGCACCGGCCGGAATACGCCGCGCTGAAGGCGGCACTGGCCCACTATCGCCAGATGAAGGCCGCCGGCGGCTGGCCCACCATCCCGCCGGCGCCCAAGGCGCCGCCGCCACCGCCGGCCGATCCCGCCAACCCCGCGGCGCCCGCGCCCAAGCCGGAAAAGACCAGCGATGCGCTGAAGCCCGGCATGATCGACCCGCGCGTGCCGGCCCTGCGCGCCCGCCTGGTGGCCACGGGCGAGGCCAAGCCCCTGCCCAACCCGCTGCCCAAGGGCACCAATCCGGAACTGTACGACGACGCCCTGGCCACGGCGGTGAAGGAATTCCAGCGCCGCCAGGGGCAGGAACCCGACGGCGCCATCGGCAAGCGCACCCTGGTGGAACTGAACGCCACGGTGGACCAGCGCATCAACCAGATCATCGTCAACATGGAACGCTGGCGGTGGGAGCGGGAGCCGGCGGACCAGCCCTACCTGGTGGTCAACCTGGCCGACTACACCCTGTCGCTGATGCGTGGCATGGACGTGCAGATGACCATGCGCGTGGTGGTGGGGGCCCCCTTCACCCGCACGCCCGTGTTCATCGGCAACATGAGCTATATGGAGCTGAACCCCTACTGGTACGTGCCGACCAAGATCGCCAAGGAAGAGATTCTGCCCAAGCAGAAGAAGGACCACAGCTACGTCGTCAAAAACCACTACACCCTGCTGTCGGACTGGACGTCCAACGCGGTGCCGGTGGACCCCAGCAGCATCAACTGGGCGACCGTGACGGAACGCAACTTCCATTGGCGGGTGCGACAGGACGCGGGCAACGACAATTCGCTGGGCCGCATCAAGTTCATGTTCCCCAACAAGTTCGACATCTACCTGCACGACACGCCGTCCAAGCGGCTGTTCGAACGGGCGGTGCGGTCCTTCAGCCATGGCTGCATCCGGGTGCAGGACCCGCCCAATCTGGCCCTGGCCATCCTGGCGCTGACCGACACGCCGGGCTGGCCGGAGGAGAAGCTGCGGGCCGAGATCGGCGGCGACAGCCTGAAGCACCAGACGATTCGCCTGAAGAATCGCCTGCCGGTGCACATCACCTACATCACGACCGTGACCGACCCGGACGGCGGCATCGACTTCCGCACCGACGTCTATGGCCGCGACGCCCGCGTGCTGGCGGCCCTGAACGGCCCCCGCCCGCGCAAGCCGGTGGTGCCCGCCGCCGTGCCGGCGGCCGCGCCGACGCCGGGCAGCGCGCCCAACGCCGCGCCGAACACCGTGCCGGCCGCGTCCGGCGACGCGCCGAAAGCGCCTGAGACTCCAAAGCCTTCGGTCCCGGGGGTGCGTACGGGCGCGACGGCCGCCCCGGCCACGGCGCCGGTGCCGGCGGCAGCCCCCACGCCGGCGAATGCCAACCCAACCCGCTGACGGATGGGGGCGCCCGCCCAATTGTGACCGTTTCGGAAGCGGTTGCAAAGGCGGGCGCCCAAGCCGCCGCCCGGTAGCGGTCATACGTTCATCAAATTTTTGCCTCATTTGGGGCTTGCTTATTCACACCCCGTTGTCACAGACTGCAGCCCTGCTCTGCTGGTGACGCGGGGCTGTGGCAAGACAGATGGGGACATCCGGAATGGACGAACGGCACGCCGCGGCGCGTTTGCTTACTATTGCCTGCGACGCCCCCAGTGCCTCTGACGCGTCCTTGGTTGCCTCTTCCACTCCCGCCCCGACCCGGCGTGGCCTGCTCGCCGGCTTCGCCAAGCTGGCCACCGGCGCCGCCCTGGTGGGGGGCGTCGCCTCGCCCCTGCCGGCGCTGGCCAAAGCCGCCACCAAGCACCATAGCGGCGCCAGCCACGGCCACAGCGCCGCCCACGGCAACCTGATGCACGGCGATTGGTCCAACGCCCGCGCCGCCACCCGGCCCCTGTCGGACAACCGCCGCGTCCTGGCCTTCAACCACCTGCACACCGGCGAGAAGCTGAAGGTCACGTACTGGGCCGATGGCAAGTACCTGCCGACCGCCCTGCACGACGTGAATTCCATCCTGCGCGACTGGCGGACCAACCAGACCATCGCCATGGACCCCAAGCTGCTGGACCTGATGTTCCAGATGCAGCACCGCCTGCGCACCAACGAGACCATCCAGGTCATCTGCGGCTATCGCTGCCCCAAGACCAACGCCATGCTGGCGGCCAACTCCGAAGGGGTGGCCAGCCACAGCATGCACATGGAAGGCAAGGCCATCGACCTGGACCTGGCCAGCAAGCCCCTGGCCCGCATCCGCCAGGTGGCGGTGGAGCTGAAGCAGGGCGGCGTCGGTTACTATCCCAAGTCCAACTTCGTCCACGTCGATACCGGCCGCGTCCGCCAGTGGGCGTGATGGCTCGGGGCGTGATGGCTCGGGGCGTGAAGGCCTGGGGGCGTGATGGCGGGAGCGTAACGCACAACCCATGGGTCTAAGGACGGGGTTGTTCCCCTGTTTGCCGGCATGAGACAAACACTCCTCGCAATACGTTGAGGGGGGGAAATCAAAAACATGCGCATGCGCCCGGTGGCACTGGCCGCCCTGATCATCGCCACCGCATCCACCGCCACCGCGCAGACCGCGCCAGCCCCCTTCACCGGCCGCGACCTCAGCGGCACGTACGCCTGCACAGGCGTGGACGGGCATGAGGGCGCCTACACCTCCACCGTGACGCTGGAGATGGACAGGGCGCAGTCTCACGGGAAACGGGCCGGCTATCATTTCAAGATGGAGGTGCCAAATTACGGCACCTATCGCGGCGTCGCCACCGCCGACGGCGACGCCCTGGCCATCACCTTCGCGCACGAGGATCCGGCCACCCAGGACTACGGCACCGGCATCGCCACCGTGGGCCTGACCAAGGACGGCAAGGTGCGGTTCGACAAGTTCTATTACGAGGAAGCCTACAAGGGCGGGAACACCGGCACGGAAAGCTGCGTGCGCAATTGAGATCCCCCGATAAGCGAACAGGCCCCGGATCGGTCGATCCGGGGCCTGTCGCGTTTCATCGCATGCTGTCTTGCTATCGGCCGGATTTGAAATCGGGCCGGCCGAATTTCAAGGTTCAGGCGGCGCTGGGTCCGTTCGCCAGTTCCCGGTGCAGGACCTCGGTATCCAGTTCCTTTTCCCACTTGCTGACGGCGATGGTGGCCACGCCATTGCCCACCAGGTTGGTCAGGGCGCGGCATTCACTCATGAAGCGGTCGATACCGATGAGCAGGGTCAGCGAGGCGATGGGAATGTCCGGCACCACGGCCAGCGTGGCCGCCAGGGTGATGAAGCCGGCGCCGGTGACGCCGCTGGCGCCCTTGGACGTCAGCATGGCCACCAGCAGGATGGTGACCAGGTGCCCGAAGGTCAGGTGGGTGTTGGTCGCCTGGGCCAGGAACAGGGTGGCCAGGGTCATATAGATGTTGGTGCCGTCCAGGTTGAAGCTGTAGCCCGAGGGGATGACCAGGCCCACCACGGGGCGGGCGCAGCCCAGGCGTTCCATCTTCTCCATCATCTGGGGCAGCACCGTCTCGGACGAGGAGGTGCCCAGGACGATCAGCAACTCGGCCTTGATGTAGTTGATGAAGCGCAGGATGGAGAAGCCGCACAGCCAACCGACGATGCCCAGCACCACCAGCACGAACAGCAGGCTGGTCAGGTAGAAGCTGCCGATCAGCATGCCCAGATTGATCAGGGCGGCGACACCGTACTTGCCGATGGTGAAGGCCATGGCGCCGAAGGCGCCGATGGGGGCCAGGCGCACCACCATGTGGATGATGCGGAAGAAGATCTTCGACATGCGCTCGATGACCACCGTGGCCGGCTTGCCATAGTCGCCCAGGTGGGCGATGGCGAAACCGGTCAGGATGGCGATCAGCAGGACCTGCAGCAGGTCGCCGCCGCCCAGCGCGCCCAGATAGGTGTCGGGAATGATGCCCAGGATGTGGTCGGCCACGGAGTCCTTGGCGGCCTTGTCGACATAGGTCGACACCGCCTTGGCGTCCAGGGTGTGGGGATCGACGTTCATGCCGTTGCCCGGCCGCACGACCTCGCCCACCAGCAGGCCGATGACCAGCGCGAAGGTGGAGATGACCTCGAAATAGATCAGGGCCTTGCCGCCCACGCGGCCGACCTTCTTCATGTCGGTCATGGCGGAGATGCCGCTGACCACGGTGCAGAAGATGACCGGCGCGATCATCATCTTGACCAGCTTGATGAAGCCGTCGCCCAGCGGCTTCAGCGAGGCGCCGAAGCTTGGCCAGATATAGCCGACGATGATGCCCAGGATGATGGCGATGATGACTTGGAAGTAGAGGACCGAGTACCAGGGCTTTTTCACATGTTCCATGGGCACATCTCCCTTAGCCTCTTGTGACGAGGCGTGTTGCCGGGTCCCCATTCCTATGCCCCAGGGACCCGCGGCCACAGCACGGCCGTTAGGTGCGACAAGAAAGCAATTGCCAGGTGAGATCAAGGCTTAAGGCACGATTTCCGGGCCCGGGCCGATGAAATTTTTTGACCGATGCGGCCGCGACAACAGCCGGTCGGCACCGCCTCCCCTTGGTTCCGTTTCCGGAGCTTTTGCTTCTTCAACAAAACGTCGTTTTAAAACACGGTTAGTTGTGGGGGCGCCGTCTTCAGCAGGTTCTCCAGCCGCTCGACCACCTCTTCCATGTTCACGCGCACTCGGTCCAACTCGTCCGCCGTCTTGTCGTCGATACCGGCCTCGAACAGCATCATGTCGTAGTCGGCCAGCACCTTGGTGAAGGCCTCGCGCTCGTGCTGCAGGATCTCATAGGCGCCCAGCGCGTGGACCAGCAGCTGCGGCGGGTTGCGGAAGAAGGCCAGGCTGACGCGGGTGAAGGCGGCGATGGACCGCAGGCGCATGCGGATGAGCCAGGACTTCAGTTCACGCGGCGCGTCGTTGGGACGGCTCTCGGCCTTGTCGCCGATGGTGAAGATCATGGCCTGGATTTCGTGATAGACGGCGCGCGCCTTCTTGTAGTCCGGGAAGGACTGGGCGGGGCGGCCGGACATCTGCTCGAAAGAGGTCACCGTGGACGACAGCGATCCCGCCAGCTCACGCAGCAGGGCGCCGTGGTTGACCTCCTTCTTCATGCGCATGGGGGCGATGTCCCTGTAACGGATCAGACGCCCCAGCTTAGCGCGCCAACCCCGTCGCCACCAGGGTATCCGGTGTATGGGGTCGGCCCGTGGCGCCCACCGCCCTGTCATCCCCGCGGGCGGTCAGGTCGTCGATCTCCAGGTCGCGGCCCCGCAGGTCGGGCAGGACCAGGGTGAAGCGGGTGCCGGCCCCGGCCTCGCTGGCCGCCGTGACCGTGCCCTTCAGGCGATGGGTCACCAGGTTGTAAACGATGTTGAGGCCCAGGCCCGTGCCGCCCGCCCCGCGCCGCGTGGTGAAGAAGGGGTCGAAGATGCGCGGCAGGATGGCCGCCGGGATGCCCCGGCCGTCGTCCTGGTACACCACCTCCGCCCCGCCGGCGTATCCATCCCCTTGGGCGCCCCCCCCTTGGGCGCCCCCCTGGTTCCCCGGGCCCTCCCCCGGCGGCAGGCGGCGGGCGGTGATGGTGATGCGGCCGCGCACGCCCGGTTCATAGGCATGAAGGATGGAGTTGGAGACGAAGTTGGTCAGCACCTGGGCCAGCAGGCCGGGATAGGTCTCCAGCTCCACCGGGCCATGGCAGATGACCTCCGCCGCGTGGCCGCTGCGGCGCAGGTTGGGGCCGAGGCTGGACACCACCTCCTCCATGTAGGCGCACAGCTCCACCCGCCGCCGCTCCTCCGAGCTCTGGTCGGCGGACACCTGCTTGAAGCTCTGGATCAGGCTGGCGGCGCGGCCGATGTTGGACAGCATGAGGCGGGAGGATTCCGCCAGGTCGCCCATGAAATCAGCCAGGTCGCTGCGGCGCAGGCGGCCGTCGCGCACCAGGTGGTCGATGGCCGTGACCCGTTCGGAAACGTGCGAGGCCGTGGTCAGGGTCACGCCGATGGGGGTGTTGATCTCATGCGCCACGCCGGCCACCAGTTGGCCCAGCGAGGCCAGCTTTTCCGCCTGCACCAGCGCGTCCTGCGAGCGCTTCAGCTTGTCCAGGCTGTCGCTCAGCTCCGCGGTGCGGGTGCGCACGCGGTCCTCCAGCTCGTCATTGGCGCGGCGCAAGGCGGCCTCGCTGGCCTCCAGCGCCCGCTCGCGCTCCTCCCGCTCCTTGCCGATGCGGTAGGCGACGCCGAAGGTCAGCAGCACCAGGCCGATGGCGTTGGGGGCGTAAAGCGCCGCCTCGGTCCAGATGGCGGCCGGCAGGACGCCGCTGGCCCGCAGCGACCACACGACCGCCACCCCCACGATGGGCAGGAAGCCGAGCAGGAAGAAACGGGCGTTGACGGAACGCCGCAGGTCGCGCACCGCCGCCGTCAGCGTCAGGACCGAGCCCAACAGCGCCAGCGCCTGCGCGATGCCCGAGCCCCGCGCCGGATCCAGGTAATGCAGGGGCGTGTCCAGGACCAGCAGGCCGGTGGACAGCAGCAGCAGGCGGGCGATCCAGGGCTGCCGCCGCCTCAGGTCCAGGAACTGGACGGCGAAGATCTGGCCCACGGCCACGGGCAGGGTGCCCACCACCTCGCGGTAATAATGGCTGGCCAGGTCGGCTGGCAGGTGTTCCCAGGGATAACCCAGCTGGCCGTAGATGTAGGCCAGGGTGATCAGGGCGTAGAACAGCAGGGTCACCCCCACCTCCACCCCCGCCATCACCACCAGGGCGAACTGATAGGCGGCGGCGATGATGAGGACGCCGAAGGTCAGGCCGTGCAGCAGGATGTCGCGGCGGTCCACCTGGGCCTGGGCGTCGCTGCTGCGCAGGTAGAGCGCGAACGAGGCGAAGTAGTGCTCCACCCGCATGTACAGCACCGTGCGCCCTGGCGGCAGGGCCAGGGCGAAGACGGGGTAGCGGTGGGGAATGTCGGTGCCCCGCGCCGCCGCCCCCTCGGCCACGTGCCGCTGCGCCACCGGGAGCAGCCCGTCACCGGAGAACACGTAGAGGTCCAGGCTGCGGTAATAGGGATAAGCGAAGACCAGCAGCCGGTCGATCGTGCCGCCGGTCGGGTTGTCCAGGGTGATGCGCGCCCAATAGGCGGAATGGGTGCGGGCGAAGCCGGGCGTATCGCGGGTGGCGGGGGTGAAGCGGGACGCCGCCGGGCCCGACATGACGTCGGCCAGGGTCAGGTCCCGCCCCTTGTCCTCCAACAGGTCCAGATGGCCGCCAAGGGACAGGTCCGGACCATTCACTGTCACCGTATTGGGGGCCGCCGTGTTCGTCGCGGCCGCGTCCGCGCGGGCCTCTGGTGGCGCCAGCAGCGTGAGCGCGAAGAACAGCAGGGCGGCCAGCACCGCCCGCAGGCGGAAGCCCATCCCGTCACATCCCGCGCCCTGTCCCCGCACACCCATCATCCGTCCGCTAAACCCGTGGCTGGCGCAACCATGCCCTATCCAAGCCGGAAAGGCACGCCTTGCGTGTCCTGATGACGCCGGGCACGCGCGAACCGTCAACCGGCCCCATCCTGTCACGCGCGAACCGCCCCGTTCCGGTCCCGGCGCGGGCCGGCCATCAATTGCCAGGCCCGCGCCCCCATGATAAGCGTCGCGCAAGGATGGGCCCGCCCTCTTCCGGGCAATGCCGGGGCGGGCGGGGCCACCTGGTGGGACGGACAAGGCGGCGGTGCGCCCTTGGGCACGACATGGCGGGACGGCGGGTCATGAGACGGCTGGCGGATTGGATGAAATCCATCGGGCCGGGCCGCCTGATCAACATCTCGCTGGCCGCCGGCATCGTATTGTCCCTGGTGTTCGTCCATGCCGAATTCACCCGGGGCCTGAATTCCCGCCGTGCCGAAATCCGCCAGGCCATGGACACCCAGGCCATCGCCCTGGACGGGACGCTGGCCGCCATTTCCGGCCGGGTGGAGCGCCTGCGGGAGTGGACCCGGCGCGCGATACAGGCCCCGCCAGCCGACACCCCCCAACTGAACGCCTTCCTGGACGGGGCGGCCCAAACCGGCGCGGATGAGGTGCCGATGCTGGACCACGTCGGCCCGGCCGGCGCCAATCCGCTGGACGGACCCGTGCCCGCAGCCCTGCTGGCCCTGCCCGACCGCGCCTTGGCGCGGCATGAAGGATTGTCGCGCCCCGATCGCGCCCATTGGCGGGCCGAGGCGGCAACCGCCGTGGCCCTGGCCCAGCAGCTGGCGCTGGACGTGCGCACCCAGCCCGGCCTGGGGCGCGGCTATTTCATCGCCACCTCCGGCCTGGTGGCGGTGGCACCCTGGCGACCCGCCGACAGTGCCCAGGGGTTGATGGCGGGTATCTTCGAGCGCAAGGCCTATCGCCTGTCCACCCTGGCCGCCAACCCCGCCGGCCGCGTGCTGTGGACTGAGACGCCCGCCTCGCCGCCGCAGGGGCAAGCATCATCGGGCGACATGCGGGATGAGGGGCTGGCCCAGCCGCTGCCCACAGTCGCCGCCCCCATTGATGACCAGGGCCGTTTCCTGGGTGCGGTGGCCTTCGACCTGGATCCCGCCCTGCTGGCCCTGCCCGCGGCCGATGCCGCCGCCGGCGGCGCCGTGCTGCTGCTGGGGTCGGACGACCGACTGCTGTCGGCCGCCGGCACCCCGCCGGCCGACCTGTTCCAGCAGGGCCGGCCCACCCCCGTGGGCCTGGCGGCGGTGATGGGCAAGACAGCCGCCACGGCCGAGCACGCGGGCTATCTCATCACCACCCGCCCCCTGGCCAACGCCCCCTGGCGCCTGGTACACGTGGCGCCGCGCGCCGCCCTTACCTGGTCGCTGGTCATGCACACCGCCGGGTCCATGGCGGGATTTTCCAGCGTCTTGCTGGCGGTGGTGCTGCTGTTCAACATGGTGGTGCGACGCATGGTGCGCTCTCAGGAGCGCTCCGCCGCAGCGGAGCGGGAGGCGCGGGCGGCCACGGAACAGGCCCTGGCCGAGCTGCGCGCCGCCCATGATGAGCTGGACTTCCTGAACCGGGAGAAGACGCGCTTCTTCTCGCTGATCTCCCACGATCTGCGCGGGCCCTTCAACGTGCTGCTGGGCATGACCAAGGAGCTGGCGGACTACGGCACCCGCATGGCACCGGCCGACGTGGCCGACTTCGCCGCGTCGGTGCACCAGAGCGCGGTCACCGCCCACACCCTGCTGGACAACCTGCTGAACTGGTCGCGGGTGCAGATGTCGGGCACGCCGTTCAGCCCGTCTGTCATGCCGCTGGGCGAGGTGGTGGCGGCGGCCATCCACGACCTGGGCCCCACGGCCGATGCCAAGGGCATCCGCATCCTTGACGCCTCGGGCGACCGCCACATCCTGGCCGACCGCACCATGGTGCTGGCCATCCTGCGCAACTTGCTGGCCAACGCCATCAAGTTCAGCCATCCCAACCAGGGTGTCCAGGTGACCTCGCGCGCGCTGGGCGACCGGCTGGAGATCGCGGTGTCCGACCGGGGCATCGGCATGGATCCCGAACAGCTGGACCAGCTGTACCGCCGCGAGGCGCAGGACAGCCGCCCCGGCACGCTGGGGGAGGTCGGCACCGGCCTGGGCCTGACCCTGGTGCGCGACCTGGTGGCCCGCCACGGCGGCGTCCTGGCCCTCGACAGCCAGCCCGGCGTGGGCACCACCGTCAGCTTCACGGTACCGCTGGCGGCGGCGCCAAGGTGAGATTGGTCCCGCGATCGCCGAATGCACCACGCTTCCGCCGTAATTGATCACCAAAGGTGGCGGGTCAAAGCACCTCGGCCAGGCGTTCCACCGGGCGGCACAGCACGGCACCCTTGGACGTCCGGGCGATGGGACGCTCGATCAGGATGGGGTGTTCCACCATGAGGTCCAGCAGGGCCTCGTCACCAAAGCCGCCAGCGGGTTCCCCGGCCAGCAGATCGTCGTTGCCACGGCGGCGGAGGATGTCGGCCGGGCGGGCCTTCAGGGCGGCCAGCGTGTCGGCCAGGGCGGCGCGATCAGGCGGGGTCTTCAGGTATTCCACCACCTGGACCTCATGCCCGCCGGCCTGCAGGTCGGCCAGCACCCGGCGCGAGGTGGAGCATTTGGGGTTGTGCCAGAGGGTCACGATCATGCGGACGGTTCCAAGGTTGGGCGATATGAGGCGGGCACCATAGCCGTGCCACGGCCCTGAGGCCACCCGTCAGGACGGCAATGCCGGCCACGTGTAACGTTACGTTTTCAGCCTTCCACCCCGGCCCCGGCCTGGACTATGACTGCGATCTTGGCTGAGTGAGGTGAACGATGTGCGGCATCGCCGGTTTCCTGGGTAATCGCAACTGGACCCGCACGGCGGACCTATCCTGGCTGAAGGCCGTGGCCGATCGGCTGGCCCAGGCGGGCGAACCCGCCGCCATCGACGCCGCCCTGGACGGGCTGGTGGCGCATTTCACCGACCTGATGGCCTTCCCCACCCACATGGCCGCCGTGGCCGACACGGCCGCCGCCGCCCTGCTGACGGCGGTGGCCGACCGCATCGACGCGCTGGAGACGATGCTCCGGTCCGGCGAGGCCGCCCGCGACGTGGCGGTGGAGCGCACGGCCGAACGGCTGCGCGACTATGCCTGGCAGCTGCGGACCGAGGTGCTGGGCAACATCGGCCGCACCCTGGCCCTGCTGCCGGACGGTGCCGCCGCCACCCGGCCGCAGCACGCCGTGGCCTGGGCCGCGGAACAGGTGCTGGAGAATCTGGACCGGCTGGAGGTGCGCGGGCGCGACAGCGCCGGCATCGCCCTGCAGATCACCATCGACCATCGCTACACCCTGGACGACCTGCCGGCGGCCCTGCGCGCCGGCGCCGCCGAGCGGCTGGCCGTGGGCGACCGGCACGAGGGCTTGGCGCTGCATGTCCTGCCCGACGGCCGCACCACCGTGCGCTTCACCTACAAGGTGGCCACCCTGATCGGCCGCCTGGGCGACAACGGCGCCTTCCTGCGCGCCCGCATGCGCGCCGATGCCGTGCTGTGGGCGGTGGCCCGCCACGCCGACGGCTTCAGCGCCATCGCTCACACCCGCTGGGCCTCGCACGGCGCCATCAGCCTGCCCAATTGCCATCCGCTGAACGCCCGGCTGCTGAACGAGACGGGCGCCGGCAAGGCCGCCACGGCGCTGGACGCCGATGCCGACGCCATGGTGGCCCTGAACGGCGACATCGACAATTACCGGGCCCTGACGGAAAGCGCCATCGAGGGCACCGGCCACGCCCTGCCCACCGACACCACCACCGACACCAAGGTCATCCCGGTGCTGTTCCGCCTGGAAGGTGAAACCGGCAATGGGGGCGGCAACGCCGACCGCTTCCTGGCCACCCTCCGGCGGCTGGACGGGTCCATGGCCATCATCCTGCAGCACCCGGCCGATCCGGAGCGCTTGCAGCTGGGCCAGAAGGGCAGCGGGCAGAGCCTGTTCGTGGCCGAGGTGAATGACGGCCTGATCGTCGCGTCGGAGAACTACGGCCTGGCGCCGCGCGCCCGCCGGTCCATCCCCCTGGCGCAGGTGGAGCGCGGCGGCCTGGCCGTCGTCCTGTCGACGGCGGCGGGCGAGCCGGCGCTGTCGGCCCGCACGGTCGATGACGGCGCCCCGGCCAGCCTGAAGGCCGACGCGATCGAGATCTTCTCGCGCGACATTTTCCGCGGCCGCCACGACCACTTCTTCGAGAAGGAGGTGCATGAGGCCCCGGCCAGTGTGCGCAAGACCCTGGCGGGCCGCTACCGCCGCCAGGACCGGCGCGTCAGCTTCGACCTGGGGGCGGCGGGAGGCACCGACACGGGGCCGTGGGCCGGCTTGCGCGCCCGCCTGGCCGACCCGGCCAAGCCGCCCATCCGCCGCATCCTGGTGACGGGCCAGGGTACCGCCGCCATCGCCGCCATGGGCATCGAGCACCTGATCCGGCTGGCGCTGGACAAGGCGCCGGTGACGGTGACCAGCGCCAAGGCCTCGGAACTCTCCACCAACCTGGACGGCAAGAGCCTGGACGACGCCCTGGTCATCGCCATCAGCCAGAGCGGCACCACCACCGACACCAACCGCACGGTGGACCTCGCCCGCGCCGCCGGCGCCTGGATCCATGCCATCGTCAACCGCCGCAACAGCCCCCTGGTGCGCAAGTCCGACAGCCACCTGTTCACCAGCGACGGCCGCGACATCGAGATGGCCGTGGCCTCCACCAAGGCCTTCTACAGCCAGGTGGCGGCGGGCAAGCTGACCGCCCTGTGCCTGGCCGACGCGCTGGGCACCCTGCCGGCCCAGCAGATCCATGACGAGATGGTGGCGCTGGAGGCCCTGCCCCAGCGCATCCAGGAGGTGCTGGATGACGAGGGCGCCATCGCCGCCTGCGCCCGGGCCTACGCCCCGCGCAACCGCTATTGGGCGGTGGTGGGCAACGGCGCCAACAAGGTCGCGGCCGAAGAGATCCGCATCAAGCTGTCGGAGCTTTGCTACAAGTCCATCCCGGTCGATTACACCGAGGACAAGAAGCACATCGACCTGTCGACCGAGCCGCTGACCCTGGTGGTGGCCAACGACCTGGCCCCGCTGCTGGCCCAGGACACCGCCAAGGAAGTGGCCATCTTCAAGGCGCACAACGGCAAGCCCATCGTCTTCGCCGCCAAGGGCGAGACCTGCTTCGCCCCCTATGCCGAGGCCGTGGTGCACCTGCCGTCCGCCGGCGCCGGCCTGGACTTCATCATGGCCACGGTGGCGGGCCACCTGTGGGGTTTCCACGCCGCCCTTGCCATCGACGCCGAATCCCGCCCCTTCCGGGAGGTGTCGGCGGTGCTGGACCAGGCGCTGGCCGATCCGGAGCGGCCGGTGACGCCGGTGGCCACCAGCCTGGCCGCCATCATCGACCGCATCGCCGACGGGCAGCTGGACGCCGCCTTACCCGCCAGTTACGCGGCCCGCCTGGCCAAGCTGACTTCCGCCCTGCCCATGCTGGACACGCCGGGCGGCAAGCCGGAGCGGACGGCCGTCATCACGCGGGGCCAGGATCTGCTGCGCCTGGTGTTCGAGGAAACGTCGCGCCCCATCGACACCATTCGCCACCAGGCCAAGACCGTGACCGTGGGCATCTCCCGCCCCGGCCGTGAGATAAGCCCCCTGCTGCTGGCGGCCCTGGCCGACCTGGGCGCCGCCCCCACCGACCTGGCGGAACCGGAGCGCCAGCTGCTGATCGCCCTGTCCACCCTGGTCATCGGGGTGGAGGGCGGCGTGCGCTATCACCCGGCCGGCAGCCCTGGAAATGAGGGCGCGGACGGTACGCCGCTGCTGCAGGCGGTGGAGCGCAGCGGGCGGGCCAAGGGCGTCGCCTCGCGCCACGACCAGCCGGCGCCGGCCACGGGCGGCAAGCGCCGCGCCCTGCGCCTGGGCCGGGGCATGCTGTCGGGCGGGGCCAACGGCACCCAGACCCTGGCGCTGCTGCCCCTGATGCGGGAGCCGAACTGGACGCCGGACGGCCTGGTGCTGTTGCACCTGGCGCTGGTCAGCCAGGCCTCGCTGCAGCAGAAGATTGCAATATTGAAGGATTTGCGCCTGTACGAAGACCTGTTCGATGCCTACCATGAGGCCGGACAGGCGGATGCGGCCGGCGACGGGGCAGGCCCAGGGGGCGCCAAGGACGGCGGTAAGGACGGTGGCTTCGCCGCCTTCCTGGAGAAGCTGGCCCCCCGCGACCTCATCCTGTCCACGCCCGCGGACCTGATCCGCCGGGCCTGAACTCGGGGTTTTGGGGAACGGCGATGCAACGGGCGGGGCGTTTGGCGAACCGGACGGCGGTGGTGACGGGGGCGGCGTCCGGCCTGGGCCGCGCCGTCGCGGTCGCCCTGGCGCAAGAGGGCGCCAACGTCATCCTCCACCACCTCTTGCCCGATGATCAGGCGGCGGCCACGGAAACCGCCCGCCAGGTGCAAGCCCTGGGCCGCACCGGCATCGTCGTGCAGGCCGACATCACCCAGCCGGCCGGCGCCTATACGGTGGCGGAGGCGGCCATCGCCGCCTTCGACCATGTCGATATCCTGGTCAACAACGCCGGCTTCCGCCTGAAACAGCCCTTTGACGGCATGACGCTGGAGCTGTTCGAGGCCACCATGGCCGCCAACATGGGCGGCACCTTCCTGATGGTGCGCCATCTGCTGCCCCTGATGCGGGCGCGCAGCTACGGCCGCATCGTCACCACGGTGGACAGCACCGCCATGGAAGGCGCGCGCGGGATGACCGCCTACGGCGCCGCGGCCTCTGCCCTGCTGGGCTTCACCCGCAGCCTGGTGCATGAGTTCGGCGACAACGACATCACCGCCAACTGCGTGTGCCCGGGCCACCTGCCGCCCGACGCGAATGGCGAGGAGGAGGATTGGGCCGGCATCACCCCGGCCTACGTCTTCCTGGCCAGCGACGACGCCTACGCCATGATCGGTCAGACCCTGCGACCCAGCCCGTAGGCCGTGACTGCGGCCGCCGGAGATTTTTGGGGAGCGTCAGCGGACTGGAAATCGAGGACGAGCCAAAGCCGCGGACGCGCCTGCCGGCGCCTGAGGCGAACCGGAAGGCGGTGTCACGCCGCCTTGCGGCCCGCCGTGAACACCGTATCACCCGGCTGGATCTGGTCGGCCGGCAGGTCCGGCAAGGACGCCAGCTTGGCGTAGAGCGGCGCGAAATCCTGCGCCGTGGCCTGGAACAACTGCTCGAAGCTGTCCAGGACGAAGTAGGTTTCCTGGTAGTCGTCGATGCGATAGTGGGTGCGCATCACCCGTTCCAGATTGAAACCGACGCGGTTGGGCTCGGGGCTTTCGATGCAGTATTGCGTCTCACCGCGCGAGGACAGCATGCCGGCGCCATAGGCGCGCAGGCCCTGGGGCGTGCTGATCAGGCCGAATTCCACCATGTACCAGTACAGGCGGGCCAGGCGTTCCAGCCCGCCATGGGCCTCAGCCTCAGCCCCCTTCCTGCCATAGGCCTGCAGGTAGTCGGCGAAGACCGGATGCATCAGCAGGGGCACATGGCCGAAGAAGTCGTGGAACACGTCCGGTTCCACCAGGTAATCCATCTCATCCGCGCGGCGGATCCAGTTGGTCACCGGAAATCGCTTTTCAGCCAGGTGGTTGAAGAAGACATCGTTGGGCAGCAGGCCCGGCACGGCCACCAGGGTCCAGCCCGTGGCCTTGTTCAGCAGTTCGCTGGCCCGGTCGAAATGGGGCACCCCGTCGCGGGCGTCCAGCGGCGCCAGGCTTTCCATGAATTCCGGGGCGGCATAGCGCGGCAGCAGGGCCGACTGGCGCTCATACAGCGTGCGCCAGCGGGCATGTTCCTCCGCCGTGATCCTCTCCCAGCCCTGAGGCACGGTGTAGTCGGCCGCCATGGCGCTGTAGTCGCCGCGCAGGGGGGTGTCGGACTTGCCCGTGGTGTTGACCGGCGCGCTGCTGCTCATGGCTTCATCTCCCTGGCTGGGTTTCTGAAACCATTTTATCGCTGCATCAGCACCATTTCCTTGCGATCATGCCTCAGCACCACGGGCTTAAAACCACTTCCTGCCGTTTGAGCGATCGGTTTAGCAATCTTGTGCCTACAAGAAATTTCAGTCCCGCGCCAGTTCGGCGACCGACGGCAGGGGCACGGCGGTGGAGTGCTTGACCACGTCCAGCACGAAGCTGGAGCGCACGTCCTTCACGCCCGGAATCTGCAGCAGCTTCTTCATCGACACCTCGGCGAAGGCCTCCAGGTTGCTGACCACCACCTGCACCAGATAGTCCATGGTGCCGGTCATGACGAAGCAGGACACCACCTCGGGGATTTGGCTGACCAGGCGCCGGAACACGGCATCGCCCTCCGCGTTCTGGTCGATCTTGACCTCGACGAAGGCGACGACCCCCAGGCCCAGCAGGCGCCGGTCCAGCAGGGCGGCATAGCCCTGGATGTAGCCCTGGTCCTCCAGGTCCTTCACCCGGCGCAGGCAGGGCGAGGGCGAGAGGCCCACGGCCTCCGCCAGATCGACGTTGGACAGGCGCCCGTTGCGCTGCAACGTATCCAGGATGCGCAGATCTGCCGCGTCCAGACTGGATTTACCCATAGTGATGCCGCCTTAAGGATTTATTGAGCACAATGTTGCTCAATCTTGACAAAATGCGGCAGACTTCGCAAGGAAATGCCCGGCTGCCAGGCGTATCATCAGGGGGATTGTTGCTTCTAACAGGGAGAGCGACCCGCCATGTCCACCCCGACCGCGCCCACCCCGACCACCTCCTCCTCCGCGTCCTCCCCCGTCGCCGAGGCCGTCGCCGGCGGCGACCTGTGGGAGAACCCGCTGGGCACCGATGGCTTCGAGTTCGTGGAATATACGGCGGAGGACACCGAGGCCCTGGGCCGCCTGTTCGAGGCCATGGGCTTCACCAAGGTGGCCCGCCACCGCTCCAAGAACGTGGTGCTGTACCGCCAGGGCGACATCAACTTCATCGTGAACGCGGAGCCGGACAGCCTGGCCCAGCGCTTCGCCCGTGAGCACGGCCCCAGCGCCTGCGCCATGGCCTTCCGCGTGAAGGACGCCGGCGAAGCCCTGAAGCACGCCGTGGCCCAGGGCGCCAAAGAGGTGAAGGGCACCGTCGGCCCCATGGAACTGAACATCCCGGCCATCGAGGGCATCGGCGGCAGCCTGCTTTACCTGGTGGACCGCTACAACAGCCCCAGCATCTACGATATCGACTTCCTGCCCATCGAGGGCGCCGACCAGAACCCCGTGGGCGCCGGCCTGAAACTGATCGACCACCTGACCCATAACGTCCGCAAGGGCCGCATGGACCCGATCTCGGAATTCTATGGCAAGATCTTCGGCTTCCGCCAGATCCGCTACTTCGACATCACGGGTGAGTACACGGGCCTGACCAGCCGGGCGCTGACCGCCCCCTGCGGCAAGATCCGCATCCCGATCAACGAGTCGAAATCCGAGCAGGGCGCCGACAAGCTGGACCAGATCCAGGAATTCATCGAGGCCTACAAGGGCGAAGGCATCCAGCACATCGCCCTGCTGACCGATGACATCATCGCCACCTGGGACACGCTGAAGGCCGCCGGCGTGAAGTTCATGACGCCGCCGCCCGACACCTATTACGAGATGCTGGAAGAGCGCCTTCCCGGCCACGGCCAGCCGGTGGAGGAACTGAAGAAGCGCGGCATCCTGCTGGACGGCAAGGACAACCGCTATCTGCTGCAGATCTTCACCGAGACGGCCATCGGCCCGATCTTCTTCGAGATCATCCAGCGCAAGGGCGACGAGGGCTTCGGCGAAGGCAACTTCCGCGCCCTGTTCGTCAGCATGGAGCGCGACCAGATCCGCCGCGGTGTGCTGAAGGTCGCTGAATAAGGTCTGTTCCGGCAGCAAAACGAAGGGCGGCATCCGCAGGGGTGCCGCCTTTTTCGTTGGACCCTGTCCACGCCTCAGGTCCGGTGACGTTGACAACGCGCCCGTCTACGCTAACGTATCGACATTGTCTCGACGTCACGGAAGGGCCGAGCATGCGCGTGACCGTAAGAAAATGGGGAAACAGCGCCTCAGTCCGCATTCCCGTGGCGATCATGGAAGCGGTGGGACTGGAGGTCGACGCCACAGTCGATATTCGGGAAGAGGGCAACCGCATCGTGATCGAGCCGGTGCGCAAGGACGATTACGACCTGGCGGATTTGATTGCCGGCATAACCCCGGAAAATCGCCATGTCGAAGTCGACTACGGACCATCGGTCGGCAAGGAAATCCCGTAATGGGCTACATCCCGGATGCCGGGGATGTCGTGTGGCTGCAATTCAATCCGCAAGCGGGGCATGAGCAGGCCGGACACCGGCCGGCCGTGGTCTTAAGCCCCGCAGCCTACAATCGACGCGCCGGCTTGATGCTGTGCTGCCCGATGACAACACAGATCAAAGGCTATCCCTTCGAAGTGTTGATCGGTCCAGACAAGAAGCAGGCAGTCTTGGCCGACCAGGTGAAAAGCCTGGACTGGCAAGCCCGGCAGGCTGAGTTCAAAGACAAGATCGGCGAAGCGGAACTATCGGAGGTTCGCCGCAAGGCCTCAGCCCTCATCGGTAAGCCCTGAATCCCCTCACGGCCCCTCGAACGCCCGGTCGTGCTGCAGGCTGGGCACCATGCTCCGCGCCTCGTCCACCTTGGACAGGTCCAAATCGGCCACCAGCACGCCCGGGGCCTCGCCGCCGGCGTCGGCCAACACCTCGCCCCAGGGGCTGACGATCAGGGCGTGGCCGTAGGTGGCGCGGCCGCCGTCGTGGAGGCCCACCTGGGCCGGCGCCAGGATCCAGCAGCCCGTCTCGATGGCGCGGGCGCGCAGCAGCACATGCCAGTGGGCGCGGCCGGTGGGGACGGTGAAGGCGCTGGGCACGGTGATGAGGCGGGCCCCGGCCCTGGCCAGGGCGCGGAACAGCTGGGGAAAGCGCACGTCGTAGCAGACGGTGAGGCCCAGGCCGCCCCAGGGGGTGTCGACCACGCGGGCGCTGCCGCCGGGGCGGAAGGTGGCGCTTTCGCGATACCGCTCCCCGTTCGCCAGCTCCACATCGAACATGTGCAGCTTGTCGTAATGAGCCAGGACCTGGCCGGCCGGGTCGATGACGAAGCAGCGGTTGGCCGCGCGGCCATCCTTCGTCAGGCAGGCCAGGGTACCGGTCATGAGCCACAGCCCGGTTTCGGCCGCCAGCTCACGGAACCGGCTGAGCGCCGGGTGCGCCTCTTCCGCGAAGGCACCGGCCAGCACCCGCTCGCGGCCCTGGACCATACGGGCCACGTTCTCCGGCAGGGTGGCGAATGCCGCCCCCTGGTCCTTGGCCTGGCGCAGCAGGCGGGCCGCCGCGTCCATGTTGGCCGCGATCTCCGGCCCGGCGGTCATTTGCAGGACCGCCGCGCGCAAGACGCCAGAGAAGGGGGCGACCGTCATCTTCAGGCGGTGCCGGAGGCCAGCTGATCCAGGCCCAGCTTGGCGTTCAGCTTGCCGGCGCGGTCCAGGGCGTGGATGTCGTCGCTGCCGCCCAGGCCCTCGCCATCCACGAAAATCTGGGGCACCGTGGTGCGGCCATCGGCGCGCTGGATCATCTCGGGCTTGCGCGACGGGTTGGCGATGACGTCGATCTCCTCATACTGCACGCCTTTGCTGTCCAGCAGGCGCTTGGCGCGGTGGCAGTACGGGCAGTAGGGGCTGGTGTAGATCTCAACGCGGGGCATGGGCCCAAACTCCTGAGGAAATGATTTACCTGAAATATTGGCGCATCGGCGGCGCAGCGCCAAGGGTGGGTGCGCAACCCAGCCCTGATTTTAGAGTGTTTCTAAATATCTTCCGCCTTCAGCACCCGGGCCAGGGCGAGCACCTCCACCCCCACGGCACCCGCCCGCAACAGCACCCGGGCGCACTCCGCCACGGTGGCACCGGTGGTGTAGACGTCATCCACCAGCACCACGCGCAGCCCCTGGACCGACCGGCCGGGGCGCAGGGCGAAGGCGCCCGCCACGTTGCGCGCCCGCCCCTCCCGCGACAGGCTGCCCTGGCTGGGCGTGCGGCGGCGGCGGACCAGCAAGTCGGGCACCGCTTTCACCCCGCTGAGAGCCCCCAGCCGCGCGGCCAGCAGGGCCGCCTGGTTGTAGCGCCGGGCGAACAGGCGCCAGCGGTGCAGCGGCACCGGCGCCACCAGATCGGCCACGGCCAGCAACTCCCCGCCGGCGCGCGCCATCCAGCCGGCGAACAGGGGGACGGCTTCCGTCCGGTCGCCATGCTTGAAGCCCAGGATCAGGGGGCGGCTGGCGTCGTCGTACAGCACGGCGGCGCGCAGCCGGCCGAAGGGCAAGGGCGCGGCGACACAGATGGCGCACAGGGCGTCGGCGCCCATGTCGTGGGGAAAGGGCCGGCCGCAGGCGGCGCATTGCGGCGCCGTGATGAAGCTGACGCCCCGCCAGCAGGTGCCGCACAGCGTGCCGGCGGCGGCCACCGCCTCGCCACAGCCCAAGCAGCGCGGCGGCAGTACCAGGTCGAGCAGGCGCACGCCGGTGTCGCGCACCCTAGCCCCCATCGCGGCCCCTATCGCCCGCCCCCAATCGCCCATGCGCGCATGTCCTCCAAGAAGCACGCGCCATGATAGCGCAAAGCCGCGCGTACCCCGTAAATTCCTGTTGCTCCGGCCAAGGAAGGGCCTATACCGGCCCCATGAGCGACGCCGACAGCATGACCGTGTTCAATCGCCGCCGCGTGCGGGCCCATCGCGACCGGGCCGCCGCCGGGTGGACCGGCTTCGATTTCCTGAAGGCCGAGGTGGTCGGCCGCCTGGTGGAACGACTGGCCGACATCAAGCGCGACTTCCGCGTCGCCCTGGACCTGGGCTGCCATGGCGGGGAGGTGGCGCAGGCCCTGGCGGCCGTGCCCAGCATCGCCCAGGTGGTGGCGACGGATCTGTCGCCCCGCTTCGCGGCCGAGGCGGCCAAGCGCATGCCCGGCCTGCCCACGGTGGCGGCGGATGAGGAGTTCCTGCCCTTCGCCGAGGGCAGCTTCGACCTGGTGGTCAGCGCCCTCAGCCTGCATTGGGTCAACGACTTGCCTGGCGCCCTGATCCAGGTCCGCCGCGCGTTGAAGCCCGACGGCCTGTTCCTGGGCGCCATCCTGGGCGGCGAGACGCTGTTCGAGCTGCGCCGCAGCCTGATGGAGGCCGAAATGGACCTGATGGGGGGCCTGTCGCCCCGCATCAGCCCCATGGCCGAGGTGCGCGACGCCGGCGGCCTGCTGCAGCGCGCCGGCTTCGCCCTGCCGGTGGTGGACAGCGACATGCTGACCGTCAGCTATCCCCACGCCTTCCGCCTGATCCAGGATCTGCGCGGCATGGGCGAGACCAACGCCGTGCTGGACAGCCGCAAGGCCGTCAGCCCCAGCGACCTGTTCACCCGGGCCGCGGAGCGTTACCAGGACCTGTACCCCGATGGCGAGGGCGGCATCGAGGCCAGCTTCCAGGTGCTGTACCTGGCCGGCTGGGCCCCCGACGACAGCCAGCAGAAGCCCCTGCGCCGCGGCAGCGCCAAGCTGCGCCTGGCCGACGCGCTGGGTACGGAAGAAATCAATCCGCTGAAGAACTGATTGGGACGCGGGCTCACAGCCGCTCAGACAGAACCTGGATCACCGTGCCCCACCCCACCAGTTTGGCCCCCTCCTGGATGCGCCACTCGCGACCGGGATAAAGCTGGCCATCGTTCGCTCCAGGCGTCGGCTACAGCAGATCGCGCAGCATGGCCACCAGCGGCACGTCGGCGGGGGGCATGGGATAATCGTTCAGCTGGTCCACCCGCGCCCAGGCCAGGGACTGGCCTTCCAGGGGCTGGGGCGTGCCCTGCCAGACGCGGCAGACGTAAAGCGGCATCAGCAGGTGGAAGGTCTCGTACCGGTGGCTGGCGAAGGTGAAGGGCGCCAAGCAGCTGGTGCGCGTGTCGATGCCCAGCTCCTCCCGCAGTTCCCGCACCAGGGCCACCTCCGGCGTCTCACCCGGATCGACCTTGCCGCCAGGGAACTCCCATAGGCCCGCCAGGGACTTGCCCGGCGGACGCTGCGCCAGCAGCACCCGCCCGTCGGCGTCGATCAGGGCCACGGCGGCGACCAGCACGGTACGCACCGGATCCGTCGGTTCAGACTGTCCGTTCCAGCATGGGGTCATCTCATCCGCCACAGCACTTCCTCCAAATAATCAGCGGCATGAGGTCGTCTCATGCCGCTGTAGGACGCGACGGCGTCCGCCGGAGATTTTCGGGGAACGCAGTGGACTGAAAATCGAGGACAAGGCAAGCGGGCGGATGCCCGCGCCCGCCGCCTGAGGGAATACCTTAACTCCGGTAACTCCCATTAATGTCGATATAGCCGTGGGTCAGGTCGCAGGTCCACACGGTGGCCTTGCCCCGGCCCAGGCCCAAATCGACCTGGATGTCGATCTCCTGCCCCTTCATGTGGGCGGCCACCGGCGCCTCGTCATAGCCGGGGACCTCCATCCCGTTGGCACAGATCTGCACGCCGCCGATGCTGATGACCAGCTTGTCACGGTCGGCCTTCTCACCGGCGCGGCCCACGGCGGCGACGATGCGGCCCCAGTTGGCGTCCTCACCCGCCACGGCGGTCTTCACCAGGGGAGAGTTGGCGACGGTCAGGGCGATGCGCTTGGCCGCCTGGTTGCTGGTGGCACCGGTCACGGTCAGGGTCACGAACTTGGTGGCACCCTCGCCATCGCGCACGATCTGCTGGGCCAGATCCAGGCAGATGGCGTCCAGCGCCTTGGCGAAGGGGCGCAGGCGCGGGTCGGTCGCGTCGGTGATGGGGGCGTTGCCGGCCTGGCCCGTGGCGACCAGGATCACCGTGTCGCTGGTGGAGGTGTCGCCGTCCACCGTCACGCAGTTGAAGCTGCGGTCGGTGGCGCGCGACAGCAGCTTCTGCAGCACCGGCGCGGCGATGGCGGCGTCGGTGAACAGGAAGCCCAGCATGGTCGCCATATCGGGGGCGATCATGCCGCTGCCCTTCGCGAAGCCGTTCAGGGTCACCGTCTTGCCGTCGATGACGCAGGTGGCCACCGCCCCCTTGGGGAAGGTATCGGTGGTCATGATGGCACGGGCGGCCGCGTCCCAACTGCCGGCGTCCAGCTTGGCCCAAGCGGCGCCAAGGTGCTGGGCGATCATGTCGGCCGGCAGGGGCTGGCCGATGACGCCGGTGGAGGCGACGAAGACCTCCTCCGGCTTGCAACCCACCAGTTGGGCGGCGGTGGCCACCGTCTCGGACACCAGCGACTCGCCGGCGGCACCGGTGAAGGCGTTGGAATTGCCGGAGTTCACCACCAGGGCGCGGGCACTGCCGCCCGCCAGGCCCCGGCGGCACCAATGCACGGGCGCGCTGGCGGTCAGCGAGCGGGTTAGCACGCCGGCCACGGTGGTGCCGGGTGCCAGCTCGGCCACCATCAGGTCATCCCGGCCCTTGTAGCGGATGCCGCAGTTGTACGCCGCCAGGCGGACGCCGGCCACGGGGGACAGGGTGGGGAAAGCGTCGGGCGCCAGGGGGGAAACCTTGAGGGCCATGGGGAATCGCTCCGTTGAAGGCGAACGGTTCGGATGGGGGGCCGCCCGGAGAAGGGCCGGGCAAACGGCGCAGAAAATAGGCCGAAATCCATGACGAATAAAATCGAAAACGGACTTCCCGTGCTTAAGCGGAACGCGGACAGCAAAAGGGCGCAAGACCGCCACCGGCGATGCTTGCGCCCTTCGCTAGCGTGACGGCGCGGGAAGGGAAATCATCCCCGCGCCTTCCCACCCGCCTTACTGCTTGGCGGGGGCGGCCGGCTTGGCGGCGGCCGGCGGCGGGGCCAGGGAAATGGCCTGCTTGCCAGTGATGTCGAAGGCCTCGACCTTGGCACCCTTGCGCAGCTCATCCACCACCTGGGCGGCCAGATCCTGGGCCTCGGCCTGGGCGACCTGGCCCTTCACCTGCTCGAACGGCGGGGCCTGGCGCTTGCGACGGTCCTCAACCTTGATCACGTGCCAACCGAAATCGGTCTTCACCGGGGTCTTGCTGACCTCGCCCGGCTTCATGGCGAAGGCGGCGTCGGCGAAGGGGGCGACCATGTCACCCTTGGTGAAGTAGCCCAGGTCACCAGCCGAAGCGGCGGAGTTCTTGTCGATCTGCTGCTCGGACGCCAGCTTGGCGAAATCGGCGCCGCCCTGGATCTGCTTGATCAGCGCGTCGGCCTCTTCCTTGGTCTTTACCAGGATGTGCCGGGCGCGGACCTCGTCCTCGGCCGGCATGGCCTTCACCATCTCGTCGTACTTCTTCTTCAGCAGCGCCTCGTTCATGCGGGCGTCGACCTGCTTGCGGATGTAGGCCTGCTGCACGAAGCGCTCTTCAGCGTGCTTCAGCTCGGTCTTCACTTCCTTGCTGTCCTGCAGCTTGTCCTTGTAGCCGGCATCCGTCAGCAGACGGGCGGTCACCAGGTTCTCCAGAACGCGCGGGTAGGCTTCGTTCAGGTGAATCTGCTGCTGGGTCTGGGCCGGCAGCTGGCTGTATTCGGCCAGCACTTCCGACCGGTGGATTTCCTTGCCGTTGACACGGGCCACCACCGGATCGTCCGCGGCCTGGGCCGGCGCGCTGGCAGCCGGGGAGCCGGCGGCCGGCGCCGCGGCGGGAGCGGCAGCCTTGGCCGGGGTGTCAGCGGCCAGGGCGGTGCCGGCCAGGGACCCGAAAGCCGCGGTCAGCAGCGCGGCACGCAACATCTTCACATACATGGAGCTGAATTCCTCGAGGACTGGGGCTGCATCAAAAAACGGCGCGATGCTAGGGACCAGGGACGGCCACGCCGTAGCACTGCCGGGCCCTTCTTCGGCTGTCGCGCCATAAAACACGGGGGGCGCCCCCATCGCAAGGTGGGACAGCGCCGGATACCCACCCAGAACGTGTCCTGATGCCGCACCCGGCCCCCCAAAGCACAGGCTAGGCGCCGTGCCCGGCAACGGTCCCCGGATACCGCATTCCCTTGGGCATCAAAGCGGTTGGAAAGCAGGCGGATCATGCTATGGTCCAGCCCCGCGCGTGTGGGGGATTTGACGCGGCAGGTGGGACCGGTATCGCGGTACCGGAAACGGCGGGGCTTCATTGACCGCCGGGCCCTGCCACCTTATCTCACAAGGCGCATGGGGGGCCTTATCCAAAAGGGCCCCATGTCCCGCGCGGCCGGGCTGGATGATCCGGCCGGTTTTCCCCGTGTTCGTTCTCTTCGAGGTTTTCATGTTCGGTTCCATCGCCCGCAAACTGTTCGGCAGCGCCAACGAGCGCGTTGTCAAAAGCTTGCGGAAGGACGTCGACGCCATCAACGCGCTGGAGCCGAAGCTGGTATCGCTGTCCGACGACGAGCTGCGCATGCGCACCGACTGGCTGCGCGACCGGCTGGCCAAGGGCGAGACGCTGGACGACATCCTGCCCGACGCCTTCGCCACCGTGCGCGAGGCGGCCAAGCGCGCCATCGGCCAGCGCCATTTCGACGTGCAGCTGATGGGCGGCGTCGTCCTGCACCGCGGCCGCATCGCCGAGATGCGCACCGGCGAAGGCAAGACCCTGGTGGCGACCCTGGCGGTGTACCTGAACGCCCTGGAAGGCAAGGGCGTGCACGTCGTGACCGTGAACGATTACCTGGCCAAGCGCGACAGCGGCTGGATGAGCCGAATCTATGGTTTCCTGGGCCTGACCACCGACTGCATCGTCCACGGCCTGGATGATGACGAGCGCCGCCGCGCCTACGCCGCCGACATCACCTACGGCACCAACAACGAGTTCGGCTTCGACTACCTGCGCGACAACATGAAGTTCCGCCTGGACGACATGGTCCAGCGGCCCTTCAACTTCGCCGTGGTTGACGAGGTGGACAGCGTGCTGGTGGACGAGGCGCGCACCCCGCTGATCATCTCCGGCCCCTCCACCGACGGGTCCGAGCTGTATGCCGCCGTGGACACGGTCATCCTGCGCCTAGTCGACGCGGACTATGAAAAGGATGAGAAGGCCAAGTCCGTCAACCTGACGGAAGAGGGTACCGAGAAGGTCGCCCAGATCCTGACGGAGATGGACCTGCTGAAGCAGGGCGACCTGTACGACATCCACAACATCACCCTGGTCCATCACGTGAACCAGGCCCTGCGCGCCCACAAGCTGTTCACCCGCGACGTGGACTACATCGTCAAGGATGACAAGGTCATCATCATCGACGAGTTCACGGGCCGCATGATGGATGGCCGCCGCTATTCCGAGGGCCTGCACCAGGCCCTGGAGGCGAAGGAACATGTGACCATCCAGCGCGAGAACCAGACGCTGGCGTCCATCACCTTCCAGAACTATTTCCGCCTGTACCCCAAGCTGGCCGGCATGACCGGCACGGCCATGACCGAGGCGGCGGAATTCGCGGAGATCTATAATCTGGACGTGGTCGATATGCCGACCAACCTGCCCGTCCAGCGCATCGACTACGATGACGAGGTCTACCGCACGGCGCGCGAGAAGTACGACGCCATCGTCAAGCTGGTGAAGGAGTGCCAGGAGCGCCAGCAGCCCATCCTGGTCGGCACCATCTCCATTGAGAAGTCGGAACTGCTGTCCGACCTGCTGAAGAAACAGGGCATCCCGCACAACGTGCTGAACGCCCGCTATCACGAGCAGGAAGCCTACATCGTCTCCCAGGCCGGCCGGCCGGGCGCCGTCACCATCGCCACCAACATGGCGGGCCGCGGTACCGACATCAAACTGGGCGGCAACGTCGAGATGCGCATCGAGTACGAGCTGGGGGAAGTGACCGACCCGGCCGAGCGCGCGCGGCGCATCCAGCAGATCGAGGAAGAGGTGGCGGCCGCCAAGGACGTGGCGCTGGCCGCCGGCGGCCTCTACGTCGTGGGCACGGAGCGGCACGAAAGCCGGCGCATCGACAACCAGCTGCGCGGCCGCTCGGGCCGCCAGGGCGACCCCGGCGCCTCGAAGTTCTTCCTGTCGCTGGAAGACGACCTGATGCGCATCTTCGGATCGCAGCGCATGGACACCATGCTGCAGCGCCTGGGTCTGCAGGAAGGCGAGGCCATCATCCACAGCTGGATCAACAAGGCGCTGGAAAAGGCCCAGAGCCGGGTTGAGGCCCACAACTTCGAAATCCGCAAGAACCTGCTGAAGTACGACAACGTCATGAACGACCAGCGCAAGGTCGTCTATGAGCAGCGTCGCGAAATCATGGCCGTCGACGACATCAAGGAAACCGTCGAGGACATGCGCCAGGACACCATCAACACCCTGGTGGCCAAGGCCATTCCGGCCAATTCCTATGCCGAGCAGTGGAACATGGACCAGCTGCACGAGGACGTGGTGCGCGTCCTGGCGCTGGACGTGCCGGTGCAGGAATGGGGCAAGGAAGAAGGCATCGCCGAGCTTGAGATCGAGCAGCGCCTGATGAAGGCCGCCGCGGAGGCCTACGCCGCCAAGGAGGCCAGCTACGGACCGGAAATCATGCGCTCCATCGAGCGCAGCCTGCTGCTGCAACTCCTGGACCAGTCGTGGAAGGACCACCTGCTGTCGCTGGACCATCTGCGCCAGGGCATCAACCTGCGCGCCTATGGCCAGCGCGACCCGCTGAACGAATACAAGCGCGAAGCCTTCAACCTGTTCGAGGAGCTGCTGGACAGCCTGCGCGAGCAGGTGACGCAGGTGCTGATGCGCGTGCAGTTGCAGGTCGCCCAGCCGCCGCTGGACCCGAACGATTTCCCGCCCCAGGAAATGCAGGAGACCCGCATCGACCCGGCCTTCCCGCCCCCTGGCCTGCCGCCGGTCGATGAGCCCCTGCCCCCAGGCATGGTGCGGGCCAGCACCGGCCTGGGTTATGGCGCCGTGAACATGCCGCAATCGACCCAGGTGGGCGGCCAGGACCCGGACACCTGGATGAACACCCCCCGGAATTCCCCCTGCCCCTGCGGCAGCGGGCTGAAGTACAAGCATTGCCATGGCCGCGCCCCGTAAGGGGTGGGGCCCGACAACCCGCCTTTACGTTGAAGAAGAAAGGCTGAGGCCATGCCGGATGCCGAGGACATGACGCCGGAGGATGACAGCCACCGCCCGGCGCCGCCCGTCAACGAGGACATCGTGGAGCGGCTGCGCCGCCGCGCCGAACGGGCCCGCGACCGCTATCCCGACCATGCCGGGGACCCGGGCACCCTGGTCGGGGGGTTGATCGAGGATTACGAGGCCGCCGCGCAAGAGATCGAGCGCCTGCGCGCCGCCCTGAAGGATATCGCCCGGCGGTCGCTCGCCGGCATGCGGCCGGAACTATGAGGCGGGCGGGCCGCTTGCCCGCAATGGGCTCGGTGGCCCTCAGCCTGCTAGCCCTACCGCCGGCGGCCGGCGCCGAGGCGCCGCGATCGACACCCCGGGCCATCGTAGAGGCGCTGTATCGGCCATACCTCGTCGATCCGCATGCCGAAAAAGATACGACTATCGATTCGGTCGCCCAGGTCCGGCGCCACGCCACCCCGGCGCTGGCGCGGTTGCTGGACGCCGACCGGGCTTGCGAGAAGCGCACCCAGGGGATTTGCGCCCTGGATTTCGACATCATCATCGACGGCCAGGACTGGGAGCTGTCCGGTTTCGGCCTGGAGGCCGAGGCGGCGGGCGACACGGCCACGGTGACGGCCCGCTTCAACAACATGGGGCCCCGCGTCCTGGCCTACCATTTCGCGCGGACCGGCGGACGCTGGCTGATCGACGACGTGGTCATCCTGAAGGACAACGCCAGCGCCGCCGACCATCCGTGGTCGCTGAAGGACACTCTGACGGCGGAGTATGACACGACGGCCCGGAAGCACCGCTGAGGACCATCCTCCCCGGCCGCCACCCCGGCCCTTCAGTCGGGGTAGCGGATCTCCAGGATCTCCACTTCTTCCGGCCCCTTGGGCGTGCGCACGGTGACGACATCGCCCACGCGTGCCTTCATCAGCGCGCGCGCCACCGGCGACACCCAGCTGATGCGGTGGCGATCCATGTCCACCTCGTCCCGGCCGACGATGGTGACGGTCATGCGACCGTCGTCTTCATCGGCATAGGTGACGGTGGCGCCGAAGAAGACCTGGGAACGGTTCTTCTGCAGCTGGGGGTCGACAACCTCGGCGCTTTCGATGCGCTTGGTCAGGAAGCGGATGCGCCGGTCGATCTCGCGCAGCCGTTTCTTGCCGTAGAGGTAGTCGCCGTTCTCCGACCGGTCGCCATTGCCGGCGGCCCAGGACACCACCTCCACCACCTTGGGCCGTTCCACCCTCAGCAGCTGATGGCGTTCGTCCCGCATGCGGTTGAAGCCTTCCGGCGTCATATAGTTCTTGGCGCCCGCCGGCAGGGGCGGCAGGTCGTCCTCGTCATCGTCGTCTAGATCGGGCGTGGCGTTCATGAGGTCACTTCGCTAACTACCCCCGCCCTCTAGCGCACCCGGAGTGCCGCGACAAGACCGTGACTGCGATCGCCGCAGGTTTCCAGGGAACGTGGACTGGAAACCAAAGCTAGCCTAGCGGGCAAACGCGCGCGCCCCTCACATCTCCCGCAACGCCTTCATGAAGCCTTCCACCGCCTGGTTCAGGCGGCCGGCCTCGCGGGTCAGGCTGCCGGCGGTGTCCAGCACCTCGCCCGCCGTGCTGCCGGCCACACCGGTGGCATCGGTCAGGGAGGACAGGGTGCGGCTGACGTGGTCGGTGCCGTCGGCGGCCTCGGCCACGTTGCGGGCGATCTCACGGGTGGCGGCGCCTTGCTCCTCCACCGCGGCGGCGATGGCGGCGGCGACCTCGTTCACCTCGTGGATGGTGGTGCCGATACGTTCCATGGCGGCGACGCTGAGGCCCGTGCGCTGGCCGATGTCCTGGACATAGCGGGTAATCTCCTCCGTGGCCTTGGCCGTCTGGCCGGCCAGGGTCTTGACCTCGGAGGCCACGACGGCAAAGCCCTTGCCGGCCTCACCCGCCCGCGCCGCCTCGATGGTGGCGTTCAGGGCCAGCAGGTTGGTCTGCCCGGCGATGTCGCTGATCATCTGCACCACGGCGCCGATGCGGTCCGACGCCTCGGCCAAGCCGCCGATGGTCTGGCCCGTGGTGGTCGCCTCTGCCACCGCGCGGGCGGCGATGGCCTTCGAGCGTTCGACCTGCCGGCCGACCTCATCCACCGAGGCCGCCAGTTCCTGGGCGGCGGCGGCCACCGTCTGCACGTTGCTGGAGGTCTGGCTGGCGGCGGCCTGCACGTCCTGGGCCTGCGTGCAGGCGGTGCCGGTGTTGTCGGTCAGGGTGCGGGCATCGCCCTCCAGCGTGTGGGCGGCACTGGTAACGGCGGCGGCCACCCCATGCACGTCGGTCTCGAACGCGGCGGCCAGGCGGGCCTGACGCGTCACCACCGACCAGGTCATCATGGGCCCGACGTAGCGGCCGTCGGTATCGCGGACGGCGGCCACGCGCAGCTCCAGCTCCTCGTTATCGCCCCCCTGTGCATTCCCGCCAACGTTCTCGAGGGTCAGGCGACCCTGCCAGGGCAGGCGGGCGGGGTTCTTCACCACCTCCAGCAACGGGGCGGGGTCGGCATGGAACAGACCGATCCCGGCGCCCACCGGCGTGCCGCCGGCCAACGGGCGCGGCAGGGGGGCGCCCAGCGTCTTCAGCGTGCCCAGGCTGGCGGCGTTGGCATAGGTGATGCGGAAATTCTGGTCGGCGTCGGCCAGCAGGACATTCAGCGGCATGTCGTCCACCATCTGCTTCAGGCGGAAGACGTCGGCCACCACGCCGCGCAGGGCGCCCGCGGCGCGCAGCATGCGCCCGATCTCATCCCGGCGCTGGGTGGGGCGAATCTCCACCGTGGTGTCGTTGGCCGCCAGGCGTTCCAGCAGGCGGGCCACCAGCAGGGCGGGACGGCCCACCCAGCGGCTGGCCAGCCACCAGGCGGCCAGGCCCAGCACCACGGCCAGGGTGACGCTGGCCACCAGGATGCTGGTCTTCAGATGCTCCACCGCCTCGGCGAAGATGCGCTTCTGGATGCCGGTGTACAGCACACCCACGGTATGGCCGCCGGCGTCCTTGATCGGGTCGTACGCGGTGTAGAAGGGCACGCCCAGGATGTCGGCCTCACCGCGATAGGCCTCGCCCCGGCCGACGACGGCGTCGTAGGCGGCGTTGTGGTCCAGCGCGGTGCCGACGGCACGGCTGCCATCCGGCTTCATGACGTTGGTGGCGATGCGCACCATCTCGCCATTCTTGGCGGCGAAGATGGTGGCGGTGCCGCCCACCAGGCGCTTAACCGTATCGACGGCGGCGACGTTGTTCTCCAGCGCGGTGTCGCCGGCGTACAGGCGCCCGTCCTTGAGGCTGTAGCCCTTGCCGTAACCTTCCAGCACGTGCCAGGCCACCTGCATGTTGGCGTCCTGCCGGTCCTTGGCCAATTCCATGGTGAAGCCCGCCAGCAACACGTGGCTGATGCCCAGGCTGACCACCGTCAGCAGGGTCACGGCCCCCACGATCAGCAGGGCGATGCGCGCCGCCACCGACACGGCGAAACGTTTGCGGGCCCGGTTGGAAATGGACGGGGTGTCGGCAGCCAATGGGGCCGTCGAGGACTGGGCTTGGAACATGGCGATACTTCCCAAATGCGGCGCCCACGAGGGCGCTGGAGGGCGCGCACGGGCGAGAACGACAGCGAAATTTGAAATGCCGGCTAGAGCGATCCCGATCAGCCCGCGAACCGCGGAGCTGACTTTCGGAAGGCAACTTTCAATATAGGCCGCTGGGAGTTTAGTCCAGGGACAAGCCCATGCGAATTTTGAAGACTAGACCATCAGTTGGAACGACCGGCTAACCCGCTCGCCTTTGAATTTTCTTTTAACTCTCGGGCACCTTCATCACCAATCGCTAATCTCTTTGCGGTTTTGCTATCAGCGCACCAGATCATGTCGGTATTCTTTGTTAAGTAACACTTGCTGAATCAGCAGAAAATCGATTGCCCAGCCTAACTAATCAGGCATCGAGGCCGACCTTTGGGAAAGATGAGGTTGACATATCATCCACCGCCCTCCGCTAAATCCTGTCCGAAGAGCCCGGGCCAACGCCGAGAAGCGGTGTCAGCGGGCGACAGGTTTGCGACCGGGTCTGCGTTCTTCTGTCGCATCCCACCGCGAATTGCCGGCCCAACGTGGCGATTTCAGCATGGGGACAGCGCTTACCTTGAAAGTCGATGGATATAGTATCCACCACACACCAACCCCGCCGCCCTCGGCAGGCGGCGCCCCTATCGGCCGGGAAGTCCGCAATTGAACTGCGGGGTGGACGCAGGCACACTCCGCGTCAAAGCGTAAAGCGCCCCGCAGTGGCGCCACGCAATACAAGCGTAGGAGTGGCTGTATGCCCCTGGCCCCGACTAATTTCAAAGGCATGCTCAAAATTGTTCTGGCGACGACTGCGTCCCTATGCCTCATCCCCACGGTTAGTCTAGCGGCCAACGGCCGACTGCCGGGCAACATTTCACCCCTGCACTATGACCTGACGGTCATCCCCAACATCGAGGCCTCGACCTTCGCCGGTGAGGTGCATATCGACATCGACGTGGCCACGGCCACCCCCACGGTGGTGCTGAACGCGGAAAGTCTGAGCCTGGACCGCGTGACCATCGACGGCAACCCCGCCACCGGCGTCACCTTGGACAAGGGCGGCCAAACGGCCACCCTAACGGCGGCATCCCCCCTGCCCCCCGGCCATCACACGGTGGACATCGCCTACCGTGGCCAGATCGAGAAGTCGGCGCGCGGCCTGTTCCAGCTGGAGTACGCCACGGATGTTCCAGGAAATGGCAAGGGGGACGCCAGCGTGCCGGCCCGCATGCTGTCCACCCAGTTCGAGGCCGGCGACGCCCGCCGCTTCCTGCCCTGCTGGGACGAGCCCTCGGCCAAGGCCACCTTCACCCTGTCCATCATGGCGCCCCAGGGCCAGATGGCCGTGTCCAACATGCCGGTGAAGGCGGACGAGGCCATGGCCGACGGCCGCCACCTGGTGCATTTCCAGCCCACGCCGCGCATGTCCAGCTATCTGCTGTTCGTGGCCGTGGGCGACCTGGAGCGCGCCACCGCCAAGGCCGGCGATGTGGAGATCGGTGTGGTTGTGCGGCGCGGGTCGGTGGACAAGGCGCGCTTCGCGCTGGAGACGGCCGCCGCCATCCTGGCCCGCTACAACGACTATTTCGGCACGCCCTACCCCCTGCCCAAGCTGGACTTCATCGCCACGCCCGGCGCCGGCGGCTTCGGCGCCATGGAGAACTGGGGCGCCATCATGTCGTTCGAGAAGGACATGCTGCTGGACCCGGCCCTGGCCACCGAGAAGGCCCGGCAGCGCGTGTTCCAGGTGGTGGCGCACGAGATGGCGCACCAGTGGTTCGGCGACCTGGTCACCATGGCCTGGTGGGACGACCTGTGGCTGAACGAGGGCTTCGCCTCATGGATGGAGGCCAAGGCCATGGACGCCCTGCATCCCGACTGGTCGCCCTGGCTGGTGGCCATGCCGGCGATGGAACGGGCCAAGCGCCTGGACGCCCGCGCCGCCACCCACCCGGTGGTGCAGACCATCAATTCCGTGGCCGAGGCGGATGAGGCCTTCGACGACATCACCTATGACAAGGGCCAGGCCGTCATCCGCATGGTGGAGGCGACGGTGGGCGAAACCGTATTCCGTGACGGGGTGCGCCGCTATATGAAGCGCCACGCCTACGGCAACGCCACCACCCGCGACCTGTTCAAGGCGGTGGAGGAGGCGGGCGCCAAGGACGCGCTGCGCATCGCCACCGATTTCATCACCAAACCCGGCATCCCCCTGGTATCGGTCAGCGCCACCTGCGGCGCCGACGACAGCCCCAAGCCGCATAAGGGCAGGAAGGGCGCCAAGGAAACGGCGCCGGCCGTGGTAGCGGGGGGCGGCACGCAGGTCAGCCTGCGCCAGGCGCGCTTCGCCACCGAGCCGGTGACCATCCCCGACCAGTACCATCTGAGCGACCGGCTGTGGGCCATCCCCGTGCCGCTGGCGACGGTGGGCGGCGGCGCCAGCGGGGGCACCGGTTCCCAGACGCACAGCCTGCTGACGGCCCTGACGGGCAAGGCCGCCGTGCCCGGCTGCGGGCCCCTGCTGGCCAATGCCGGCCAGACCGGCTATTTCCGCACGGCCTATACCGAGCCGGCGTTCAAGGCCCTGGTGGACCATGTCGACCGGCTGGCGCCCATCGACCAGCTGGGCCTGATGTACGACAGCGCCGCCCTGGGCGAGGCGGGGCAGATGGCCATGAGCGACAGCCTGTCCCTGATCCGCGCCCTGCGCCCGGACGCCGACCCGTCGGTATGGGAACAGGCGGCCGATTACCTGCGCGACGTGGACGGCTATTACGCCGGCAAGCCCGGCCAAGCCGCCTTCCGCGCCTTCGCCCGCGGCGTGCTGGCGCCGGTGCTCTCCACCATCGGCTGGGACCCGCAGCCGGGCCAGGGCGACAAGGTGGGCCTGACCCGCGCCGCCCTGATCCGCGCGCTCAGCGGTTTCGACGCCCCCGAAACGCTGACGGAGGCGGAACGGCGCCTGGCGGCCGACGGCACCGACCCCACGGCCCTGCCCCCCGGCATCCGCCTGGCCGTCATCACCGCCGTGGCGCAGCACGCCGATGCCGCCACCTTCGACCGGCTGCACACCCTGGCGTCCAGCACCACCGACGCGCTGGCCCGCCGCCAGCTGTACGGGGCCCTGGGGGCGGTGCGCGACCCCGCCCTGGCGCAGAAGGTGTTGGACCTCAGCCTGACGCCGGAGGTGGGCACCACCATCGCGCCGCAGTTGATCCTGGCCGTGGCCGACACCAACCCCGACCTGGCCTGGCGCTTCGTCACGGCCCACGTCGACGCGGTGGAGGCCACGCTGGACCAGATGCAGCGCTATGAGTTCTTCGCCGGCGTGGCGCGCCGCTCGTCCGATCCGGCGCGCATCGGCGAGCTGAACGCCTATGCCGAAGCGCACGTGCCGGCCACCGCCCGCCAGGGTGTCGCCAAGGCCGCGGGTGAAATCGCCTACCGGGCCAAGGTGGCGCAGGAGCGGCTGCCCCAGGTGGACGGCTGGCTGGCCACGCTGCCGGCCACGCACTGACCGGAAACGGCCCCCGCCCGCCACGGCGGGGGCCACCCTGACCGAACGCGCTCATGGCGTGGGACCGCGCCCGGGCGTAAGCTTTCCCTCACAGGACAGGAGTGCCGCATGCTGGTGGTGACGACGGAGGCCGTGCCCGGACACCGGGTCGTGGCCGTGAAGGGCCAGGTGTTCGGTGTGGTGGTACGCAGCCGGGGTTTGGCCGGCAACTTCATGGCCGGCCTGCGCACCCTGGTGGGCGGTGAGATCCACGAATACACCCAGATGCTGGAGGAAGGCCGCCGCCAGGCCATCGACCGCATGGTCACCAATGCCGGCGCCATGGGGGGCAACGCCGTTGTCATGATGCGCTTCGACAGTTCCGAGATCGGCGAGACCATGAGCGAGATCGTCGCCTACGGCACCGCCGTGGTGCTGGAGCCCGCCGCCTGAGTCTTACGAAAGGAAAGCCCGCTTCAAGGAAAGCCTGAGTACCGCCATCAAGCAGAGGGGCCCGACGCCCCGGACGCCCGCCACGGACCGCCGCCCCGCCGCCGATCCGGGCACGCCCGCCGCCAGGGCCCCCGAACAGGGGAAGGAGACGTCCATCATGTCCGTGCTGCATGTCCATTTCGGTCCCACCCGGCACCGCCGTTCCCACCTGCGCCAGCCCGCCTGCACCTGGCTGATGATCGGCAGCGCCCTGGCCTTCGCCGCCACCCTGGCCGTCTGGTTCATGGATATGGTGACGGTGTTCCCCATCGGCCTGCTGGTCGGCACCGGCGTGCTGTGCCTGGCCGCCTGTGTCGAGCGCGTCGCCTACAAGCCGCTGATGACCGGCCTGCCCGGCCCCGGCTGGCAGGATACGGGCGAGCGCTTCACCGACCCCGGCACCGGCGCCCCCGTCGCCGTCTACTACAACGCCGCCCGCCTGGAACGCCGCTACGTCCGGTTGGACCGGGCGCCCTGAGCGGCGCCCCCACCCAACACCTACCATAGCGTTTGCATTGCCCGGAACTTGCCTGTATGGTGCGCGCCGCGCCGCCGGAAACCCGGCGTGCCGCCCGGCATGGACCCGTAGCTCAGCTGGATAGAGCGCTGCCCTCCGAAGGCAGAGGTCGTACGTTCGAATCGTATCGGGTCCGCCACCGCTTTCAAATAGTTGCTTGATCTCTTTGGCTGGCGCTTCGCCCGCCTGTTCGCGTGTTGGGCCGCATTTGGGACACTGCGGGGGCGGGACCTCGACCGTCGCCACCCTCGACAGCCCCGCCCCAAATCGGCCATGGTGCGCTCCCGGGATGCCCGCGTTCATGCGCCCGTCCCACCCCGCCCGTTACGCTGAAGATGCCCGCCATGGCCGACACCACCGACGCGCCCGCCGCCGCGACCGCCGCCATCCCCGTTCCGCCGGATGCGCCCACGCCCGTAACCGGTGTCCCGGCCGTGCCGGGCGAGGTGAAGGAAACGCTGTACTTGGTGGACGGCTCGGGCTTCATCTTCCGCGCCTATCACGCCCTGCCGCCGCTGAACCGGCCGGACGGCACGCCGGTGAACGCGGTGCTGGGCTTCACCAACATGCTGATGAAGCTGCTGGCCGACGTGAAGGTGCACTCCGTCGCCGTCATCTTCGACAGCAAGCGGGAGAATTTCCGCAACGCCATCTATCCGGACTACAAGGCCCACCGCCCGCCGCCCCCGGAAGATCTGATCCCGCAGTTCGACCTGATCCGCCAGGCGGTGGACGCCTTCAACCTGCCCTGCCTGCACCTGGAGGGGTATGAGGCCGACGATCTGATCGCGACATACGCCCGCCTGGCGCGCGAGGCGGGGCGAGACTGCGTCATCGTCTCGTCCGACAAGGACCTGATGCAGTTGATCACCGATGGCGTCGGCCTGCTGGACCCGATGAAGAACAAGAGCGTCGGCCGGGACGAGGTGCTGGAGAAGTTCGGCGTGGCGCCGGAACTGGTGGTGGACGTGCAGTCCCTGGCCGGCGACAGCGTGGACAACGTGCCGGGCGTGCCGGGCATCGGCGTCAAGACCGCCGCCCAGCTGATCACGGAATACGGCGGGCTGGACGCCCTGCTGGAGCGCGCGCACGAGATCAAGCAGCCCAAGCGGCGCGAGGCCCTGACCGTGCATGCGGAGATGGCCCGCATCTCCCGCCAGTTGGTGAAGCTGGAGGCCCATGTGCCGGTGCCCGAGCCGCTGGAGAACCTGACGGCGCGCAAGCCCGACCCCGAGCGCCTGATCGGCTGGCTGCGCGAGCAGGGCTTCCGCTCCGCCATCCAGAAGGTCGAGAACGACATCCTGAAGGCCAATGGCGGCGGCAGTGCGGGCGGCAGTGGCGCCCCGGCCCTGACGCTGGAGGCCACGGCCAGTGGCGGCGGGGCGGAGCAGCGCACCGACGCCGTGCGCGCCGCCTACAACAGCCGTTTCTACAGCACCGAGGTCGCCCCCATCGGGGAGCCCAAGATTCCCGCCCCCACCGAGATCGCGTACGAGCTGGTGCAGGACGCCGCCGTGCTGAAGCGCTGGATCGATGAGGCGACGCTGGCCGGCACGGTGGCCATCGACACCGAGACCGACGGCCTGTACCCCGACCGGACCAAGCTGGTGGGCTTCTCCCTCTCCCACACGCCGGGCCGTGCCTGCTACGTGCCCCTCGCGCACATCAACCCGGACGCCCCGAACCCACAAGCCGGCGGCTTCGATTTCGGCGAGGCGCCGCCCCCGCCGCCGCAGATTCCGCTGGACGAGGCCCGCGCCCTGCTGGCGCCGCTGCTGGCCGACCCGTCGGTGCTGAAGGTGGGCCATAACCTGAAGTTCGACATCCGGGTGCTGGCCCGCCACGGCTTCGCCCCCGGCCCGGCCGCCATCGCGCCGGTGGACGACACCATGCTGCTGTCCTACGCCCTGGGCGCCGGCGCCCACGGCCACGGCATGGATGAGCTGGCGCAGCGCCACCTGGGCCACACCTGCATCACCTTCGACGAGGTGACGGGGACGGGCAAGAACCGCATCACCTTCGACCGCGTGCCCCTGGACCGCGCCTGCGCCTACGCGGCGGAGGATGCGGACATCACCCTGCGCCTGCACCAGGTGCTGAAGGCCGACGTGCTGCGCCGACACCTGGTGACGGTGTACGAGACGTTGGACCGCCCGCTGACGCCCGTGGTCGCGACCATGGAAGAGGCCGGCATCCTGGTGGACCGCGCCATGCTGGCCGAGCTGTCGCGCGATTTCGCCGGCCGTCTGGCGGCGCTGGAACAGGAAATCCATGCCCTGGTGGGCCACCCCTTCAACGTCGCCAGCCCCAAGCAGCTGGGCGAGGTGCTGTTCGACGAGATGGGCCTGCCCGGCGGCAAGAAGGGCAAGACCGGCGCCTATTCCACCGACAGTTCCGTGCTGGAGCCCCTGGCCGAACAGGGGGTGGAGGTGGCGCAGAAGGTGCTGGACCACCGCCAGCTGGCCAAGCTGAAATCCACCTACACCGACGCGCTGCAGGAGGAGATCAACGCCAACACGGGCCGCGTGCACACCAGCTTCGCCCTGGCCGCCACCGCCACCGGGCGCCTCAGCTCTACCGATCCGAACCTGCAGAACATCCCCATCCGCACGGAGGAGGGGCGCAAGATCCGCCGCGCCTTCGTGGCGCCGGAGGGCCATGTGCTGCTGTCCGTGGACTACAGTCAGATCGAGCTGCGCCTGGTGGCGGAGATCGCCTGCGTGCCGGCCCTGAAGCAGGCCTTCACCGAGGGCATCGACATTCACGCCATGACGGCGAGCCAGGTGTTCGGCGTGCCGCTGGACCAGATGACATCCGAGATCCGGCGCAAGGCCAAGGCCATCAACTTCGGCATCATCTACGGCATCTCCGGCTTCGGCCTGGGGCGGCAACTGGGCACCGGCGCGGGTGAGGCCGGGGCCTTCATCAAGCAGTACTTCGAACGCTTCCCCGAACTGGCCGGCTATTTCGAGAAGACCAAGGCCGAGGCCAAGGAAAAGGGCTACGTCACCACCCTGTTCGGTCGCCAGTGCTGGATCCAGGGCATCAAGGAAAGCAACGCCGCCCGCCGCGCCTTCGCCGAGCGCCAGGCCATCAATGCCCCCATCCAGGGCACGGCCGCCGACATCATCCGCCGCGCCATGGCCCGCATCCCCGCCGCGATGGCCAACGCCGGGCTGGCCGGCCGCATGCTGCTGCAGGTGCACGACGAACTGCTGTTCGAAGTGCCGGTGGCGGAGGTGGACGCCACCATCCCCGTAGTGCGCCAGGTGATGGAGGGGGCGGCCAGCTTGAGCGTGCCCCTGGTGGCCGAGGCCGGCACCGGGCGCAGTTGGGGCGAGGCGCACTAGTTCGGGGTCTCGGGCGCCGGCGGGAGCCTCCGCCGTCCTTGGCAAAATGGGCTGCGACCATCATCTCTGGATGGGCGATGCCATGGTCAGTGGAATGGACTATCATCGCCCCGTACCGAATCCAGCCGCCCGGAGCCTCTCATGGCAAACTCCACCGTTGGCACCCTTCGCCGTGACGAGCTGCCTGCCAGCTTGGCGGAGGGCCTGGACGCCGGAAAGCCGACCGACCTGTACCGGGTGGAGGTGCGCCGCATCCCCCCCCCCGTGAGGCGGAACAAATCGAACGATTGCGCCAATACAGCCAGGCAGCGATTGATCAGTTGGACGCCGGGTTGGGCACGGTGGAAACCAAGGAATCGCTGAAGGCGGAGTTTCGCACCCGTCACGGCTCTTGATGGCAAAGGTTGTCTTCTCTCCGCTTGCGAAAGAGGACCTCCGCCAGATTTGGTCATACATCTACACGGAAAACCCGAAGGCGGCCGATGACCTGATCGATGCCGTTTTCCATTTTGCGGAGAAGTTCGCGGATTTTCCCAAGCTGGGCCGGGATTTGGGCGATGTCACCGCTGGATTGCGGAGTTTCCCCGTCGCCAAATCTTACGTGGTCCTCCATCGCGTAACCGGCCGCGTCGTCCAAATCCTCCGCTTGGTTCACGGGCAAAGGGATTTCGACGCGATCTTTGACGGGTTCAAGGATCAAGGCCCCCCAATATCGTAATCATCCCAGGCCGCCAGCAGCTCCCCGACCATGGCGCCGGGGTCGCTTGCGCGCATGACCGTGCCCATGACTGCCAGGCCGGCAGCGCCGGCCGTGCGGGCCTGCGCCGCGTTGGCGGGGGTGAGTCCGCCCAGGGCCACGGCGCCGGGCAGGCGGGACAGCGCCTGGGGGCCCAGGGCGGGACCATAGCCGGGCTTGGACGCGGTCTCGAAAATGGGGCTGAGGGTGGCGTAGTCGGCGCCACCGAGGCCTTCCTCCGGATGATGGCGCGAGATGCCCACCAGGGCCCGTGGTCCCAGGCGGGCCCGGGCCGCCGCCACGTCGCCGCCCGCCCCGAGATGCACGCCGTCGCACAGTACCGCCGCCGTCAGGTCACCATGCACCGTCAGCAGGGCGCCATGGTGGCGGGCGATGGGTCGCAACTGGCGCACCAAATCCAACCGCTCGCAGGGGGCCAAATCCTTCTCCCGCACGCTGGCCCAGCGGCAACCGGCGGCGAAGACCCGGTCCAGCAACCGCGGCAAGGGCATGCTCGCTTGGCGGCGGTCGGTGATGACCAGCAGCGCGGGATATGGCAACTCCACCCTACCCCCCGATCAGCCCCAGTTCGGGGCTGGAGGCCTCGGCCCGGGTGCGCTTCGGAATGCGGCCGGCCAGACGGGCCAGGCGGCCACCGGCCACGGCGTGGCCCATGGCGGCGGCCATGCGCACCGGGTCGGTGCTCTTGGACACGGCGGTGTTCAGCAGCACGGCGTCGCAGCCCAATTCCATGGCCAGCGCGGCGTCCGAGGCCGTACCCACACCAGCATCCAGGATGACGGGCACCGTGCTCCGGCTACAAATCATTTCGATATTGTAAGGATTCAGGATTCCCAGCCCCGTGCCGATAGGTGACCCCAGAGGCATGACGGCGGCGCAGCCGACATCGGCCAGGCGGCGACAGACGATGGGATCGTCGGTGCAATAGGGAAGGACGGCGAAACCGTCATCCACCAGTTGGGCGGCGGCCGTCACCAGTTGTTCCACATCCGGGTACAGCGTCTCACGGTCGCCGATCAGTTCCAGCTTGATCCAGTTGGTATCCAGCGCCTCGCGCGCCAGTTGGGCGGTCAGCACGGCGTCCTTCACCGTGGCGCAGCCGGCGGTGTTGGGCAGCAACCAGGCGCGGTCGCGCACCAGATCCAGGATGCCCTCGGCCCCGCCTTCCATGTCCACCCGGCGGATGGAGACGGTGACCACTTGCGCACCCGAGGCCGCCAGGCTGTCCAGGAACACCTGCTGGTTGGGATAGCCCGCCGTGCCCAGGAACAGGCGGGAGGTGAACGCCTTGCCGGCGATGCGGAACAGGTCTTCAGCCACCTTGCAGCACCTTCACGATTTCAATGGCGTCGCCGTCGGCGACGGCACGCTCCGCCCAGCGGGCACGCGGCACGACGGTGCCGTTGACGGCCACGGCGATACCGCGGGCCCCCAGATCTACCCCCGCCTCACCCAGCAGGGCCGGCAGGTCCAGGCCGTTCGCGTGGTCGCGGGTCTTGCCGTTCACAGTGATCATGCGCGCTTCCTTATCCCTCAATCGCCGGGACGCCGGCATCCGCCGGCTTGGCTTCCTCGCTCCGCCGCGCGGTACTCGCTCCGGCGGACGCGGTCGCGTCCGACAAGGGCATGAGTCAAGGTCTCATGCCGTTGGTATGTCGTTCCTGGAACCGCCCGATGCCGAAGGGCGCCAGCAGCGGGTCCACCCGGCCGGTCTGGATGTGGTCGGCGACCAAGTCGGCCGTGCCGGGGGTCAGCAGGATGCCGTTGCGGTGGTGGCCGGTGGCCATGACCAGGCCGGCGACATCGGGCACGGGCCCCAGGATGGGGGCGTCGTCGCGGCTGCCGGGGCGGTGCCCCACCCACATCTCCTCGATGGGCAGCTCCTCCACCCCGGGCAGGGCCCGCCACGCAGCCTCCAGCAGGGCCAGCACGCCGCCGGCCGTCAGATGGTCGTCCCAGCCCTTGTCCTCGGTCGTGGCGCCCACGATCAGGCGGCCGTCCAGACGGGGCACGAGATAGCATTTGGGCGGCCACACCACATGGCGCAGCAGCGGCTGGGCGGCATCCATGCGCAGGGCCAGCATCTGGCCCTTCACCGGCCGCACCGGCGGCACCGCGCCCTCCGGCAACCCCGCCAGCTGGCGCGACCAGGCGCCGGCGGCCAGCACCACCACGTCGGCGGGCTTCAGCGCGCCGTCCACCACCACGCCATCGACGCGGCCCGCTGTCAGCGACAGGGTCTCCACGGCGGCACCCTCGTGCAGGCGGGCGCCCGCCTTCACGGCGGCGGCCTTCAGCGCCACGGCCAGCTTGCGGTTGTCCACCTGGCCGTCATCGGCGCCCAGCACGCCGGCGGCGGCGCGGGGGTTCAACCACGGCTCCCGTTCCTTCACCTGGGCGCCCGTCAGCCAGGCGACGTTCAGGCCCAGGCCGCGCTGGAACTCGAAGCCGCTACGCAGCACCTCCACATCGTCGCGGGTCAGGGCCACCTGCACCGTGCCGTCGGTGCGCAGGTCGACGGGCAGGCCGCTGTAGGCCTCCAGCTCGGCGGCGAAGGCGGGCCAGCGCCGCTGGCTGTCCAGGGTCAAGGGCAGCAGCGCCTGTTCCCCCGGTTCCGTCTCCACGGCGGCCGCCAGCATGCCGGCGGCGGCATGGGTGGCGCCGCCACCGGCCCGGCCCTGGTCATAGATGTCGACCGTGCTGCCGGCGGCGGCCAGGCGCCAGGCGATGGACAGGCCGATGCAGCCGGCGCCGATGACGATCACCCGGGAGGTGACGGACGGCTTGGCGGATGAATGGCCCGAGGGCGGATGATAGGTCACGGTCTCGCGATCTCCCTTCGCCGGCATGATCCGGAGCAGGTTCCATGGGTCTGATCTCAGCCGCGGGCCTGATGGTCAGGCGGGCGGCACCCCAGTCGATGGCGGGAACGATGGCGGAGGGGGCGTCCGAATTCAAGGGTCTTGGCATCATGCCTGGGTGACGGGGGCCGCGTTCGACATCACCCGTCCGGGCGCGCCGATGTGCCGTCGCCCTAACCCATCAGGGATTTGACAAGTAGGCCGATTGTCTGGACTCTGCGAACCTTAGGGGTCCAGCTACCAAGGTCTGCTCATGTTTGCCGCCATCGGCCTGCTCGGCGTGTTCATCTGCGTGTTCGGGTCGTTCATGATCTTCGGCGGCAAGATCGGCATCATCCTTGAGGCCCTGCCCGGCGAGTTCATGACCATCGGCGGCGCCGCCATCTGCGGCTTCATGGTGGCGAACAGCACCCACACCATCAAGCAGGCGCTGGGTGCGGTGAAGCGCATCTTCCCCGGCGCCAAGTTCCACAAGAAGGAATACATGGAGCTGCTGTCGCTGCTCTATCAAATCCTGAAGACGATGAAGACCAAGGGCGTGCTGGCCATTGAGCAGCACATCGAAAAGCCCTTGGAAAGCAACATTTTCAACGCCTACCCCTCGATCATGAAGGACCCGTTCACGGTCAAGTTCATCGCGGATTACCTGCGCATGTTCTCCATCGGTGTGGACAACCCGCATGAGCTTGAGGCGCTGATGGAGCAGGAGATCGACAAGGCCAAGCACGAGGACCTGCACTCCAGCCACGCCTTCCAGACCATGGCCGACGCCATGCCCGCCCTGGGCATCGTCGCCGCCGTGCTGGGCGTCATCAAGACCATGGCGTCCATCACCGAGCCGCCCGAGGTGCTGGGCAAGCTGATCGGCGGCGCCCTGGTCGGCACCTTCATGGGCATCTTCCTGTCCTACTGCATCATCGCCCCGATCGCCTCGCGGCTGAAAGGCGTGGCGGAGGAGGAGAACCAGTTCTATCACGTCATCCGGGCGGCCATCACATCCCACCTGGCGGGCTACGCGCCCCAGGTCTCCATCGAGGCGGCGCGAAAAAAGGTGCCGACGGAGTACATGCCGGACTTCAACGAGTTGGAAGAGGCGCTGTCGGCGATTAGTTAATTAGTTAGTGTTCCCTCAAGTGCCGGGCGCGGCCATCCGGCAGCTAGGCTTGTCCTCGCATTCCAGTGCGCTGACGCTCCCCGGAATGCCCCGGCGGCCCGGTCGGGGCCTACAGCGGCGGACGCCCACCCCATCCCAAAGTTTAGGTCAAGGTAGGCGCGGCCGTGCCAGAGCTTGGCCGTGCACCCGCAACTCAGCCATGCCGCACCGCAACCCCGAATCGGTCTTAATGCGATTGACCTGGGGCGTCGGAGAGGCCAATTACGATGCCATGCGAATAGAGCGTCATCCCATCGGCCCGGCATGCATCACGACAGCCGCCCGCGCCTGACGCTTTGCCATGGCCGCCTGTTCCTGGGCGGCCATTTTCACGAGGCAGCATCCATCGCGCCTTGCCAACGGCGCCGTCCCCTGGGGAACGGCGACGGGCGGGTGTCGGGCCGCCGAAACAACATAGGAGACGTAATTTGACCGATCAGCCGCTCGCCGGAAAAGCCGTTGCCATCCTCATCGCCAACGGCTTCGAAGAAGTGGAAATGACCGAAGCCCAGCGCGCCCTGCTGCGCGCCGGTGCCGCGCCCAAGATCATCTCGCCCGAGCAGGGTCTGGTGAACGGCTGGCACGGCACGTCCTGGGGCCACTACTTCCCCACGGACAAGCAGATTGGCGAAGTGCTGGCCGCCGACTTCGACCTGCTGGTCCTGCCGGGTGGTGAGCGCAGCGTGGCCAAGCTGTCCGCCAACCCGCACACCCGCCGCATCATCGGCAGCTTCATGGACGCCGGCAAGGGCGTCGCCGCCATCAACCACGGCGTCCAGCTGCTGGCCGTGGCCCAGCGTCTGAAGGGCCGCACCGTGACCGGCAACGAGGCGATCCGCGAGACCGTCGAGGCCGCCGGCGCCACCTGGGTGGCCGAGGAAGGCCAGAACATGAACATCGACCGCCAGCTGCTGACCGCCCGCGGTCCGGAGGAGGTGGTGCCGGAGTTCATCGACACCATGCTGCGCGTCTTCGCCGACGCCCTCGAGTACCGCCGCCAGCTGCAGGCCGAGAAGGCCGCCGCGGCTTAAGCCGCCCCTCAGGCGCCGGGCGCCGCCATCCGGCGGCTTGGCTTACGGACCTGACCGGTCCGGGTTGGCAATCGCCAGCCTCCGGTGGCCTGATGCTCAGACCATCGGGCGATACCCGAACCCGGAATGAAAAAGGGCGCGCGGCACCGGCCTCGTGCCCTTTTTGTTTGTCCGCCGGACCTCTTACGCCCGCCGATACTCCATCACCGTCCAGGTGAACAGGCCCAGCAGGACCAGGGCGCCCGCCTGGTGGGTGGCGGCCACGTGCACCGGCACGAACATCAGCAGGGTGCTGATCCCCAGGCTGATCTGCACCAGCACCATGACGGCCACGGCGATGGCCAAGGCCCGCACGCGGCCCTGCACCCCGGCGCGCAGCGCGCGGAAGGCGTAGGACCACACCACCAGCCCGGTCAGGATGGCCAGCCAGCGGTGGGTGAACTGCACGGCGGCCGTGTTCTCCAGGAAGTTCAGCCAGGCCGGGCTGAGGTTCCACATCTCCTCCGGCGCGAGGGTGCCGTTCATCAGCGGCCAGGTGTTGTAGGCCTGGCCGGCATCCAGCCCGGCGGTGAAGGCGCCCCACACCATGGTGGTGGCGACCAAGCCCATGGCGATGCCGGCATGGCGGCGCAAGCTGCCGCGCGCCCGGTGCAGGGTGCCGCTGGCGGCGGGGAACAGCAGTGGCAGGGCCGTGGCCAGCATGGCGACATAGATCAGCACCGCCAGCGACAGGTGGGCCGCCAGGCGGTAGTGGCTGACGTCCGGCCGGTTCACCAGGCCGCTCTTGACCATGTACCAGCCCAAGGCGCCCTGCAGTCCGCCCAGAACGAACAGGCCGGCCAGGCGTGGCACCAGGCTGCGCGGCACGCGGCGGGTGGCGAGGAAGACCAGGAAGGGCAGCAGGAAGACGACGCCGATCAGGCGCCCCACCAGCCGGTGGAACCATTCCCAGAAGAAGATGCCCTTGAACTGCGCCAGGTCCATGCCGCTGTGCTTCAGCGCGAATTCCGGCGTGGCCTGGTACTTGGCGAACTCCTCCGCCCAGGCGGCGTCCGACAGGGGCGGCAGGGCGCCCGTCACCGGCTTCCATTCCGTGATCGACAGGCCGCTTTCCGTCAGGCGGGTGATGGCGCCGATGACGGCCATGGCGAAGACCAGGCCGGCGCAGACCAGCAGCCAGATGCCGATGGCGCGATGGGGCGCACGGGTGGCGGCGCGGGCGCGGGCGATGGGGAAAGGCGTGACGGTCACGGGATAGGACCTTTGAAATGTAAAGGGCTGGAGCGGACTATAAGCCTGCCCCATCCCCCCTTACAAATGCCCGGCAGTGGACGAACTGCCTTACAGCCCCTTGCCGAAGGCCCGCAGCAGGAAGGCCTGGGTCAGGGCCACCTCCTTCAGCTTGTCGAAGCGGCCGGCGGCGCCGGCGTGGCCGGCGCCCATCTCGGTCCGCGACAGCAGGACATGGTCGTCGATCTTGAGCGTGCGCAGCTTGGCCGTCCACTTGGCCGGTTCCCAATAGGTGACGCGCGGGTCGCTGAGGCCGGCGGTGATCAACAGGTGGGGATAGGCCTTGGCCGCCACGTTGTCATAGGGGCTGTAGGATTTCAGCCGCTGATAGACCTCGGGCTCGTTGGGATTGCCCCACTCATCATACTCGATGACGGTCAGCGGCAGGCTGTCGTCCAGCATGGTGTTGACCACATCGACGAAGGGCACCTGGGCCACGATGGCGCGGAACAGGCCCTCGGGCGCCATGTTGGCCACGGCGCCCATCAGCAGGCCGCCGGCGCTGCCGCCCTCGGCTGAGATGTTGCCGGCCTTGGCGTAGCCTCGGGATCCCAGGAACTGCGCGGCGTCGATGAAGTCGGTGAAGCTGTTGATCTTCTTCTCCAGCTTGCCGTCCTCGTACCAGCCGCGCCCCAGTTCATCACCGCCGCGGATGTGGGCGATGGCGAAGGCGAAGCCCCGGTCCAGCAGGCCCAGCCGGTTGGCGGAGAAATAGGGGTCGATGCCGTTGCCGTAGGCGCCATAGGCGTAGAGGTGCAGGGCGCCAGAGCCATCCTTGGGGAAATCGCGGCGGTGGACGATGGAGATGGGGATCAGCGTGCCGTCGCGCGCCGGCGCCATCAGGCGGGCGCTGACATACTGGTCGGCGTCATAGCCGCTGGGGATTTCCTGGACCTTGCGGATGGCCAGCGTGCGGTCGTTCAGGTCGTAGTCGTAGACCGTGGGCGGCGTCACCAGCGACTGATAGCGCAGGCGCAGCAGGCCGCCGTCATAGTCGAAGTTGGCACCGGGCCCGACCTCGAACGCCGCGTCGGGGAAGGCGATGTCGTGGGCGCCGCCGCCATCCGCCCGCTTGGGGTCCAGCACCCGCACCACCTGGGCGCCGTCCACCCGGGCATAAACCACCAGCCAGTCGCGGAACGCCATGTGCCCGGTGAGGTAGGTGCGGTCGGCCGGGGCGATGACCTCCACCCAGTTTGCTTCGCTGGTATCGGCCAGCGGCGCCTTCACCAGGCGGAAGTTGCGATGGGTGTCGTTGGTGATGATCCAGGCGATGTCGCCCTGATCCTCCACATTGTATTCGTGCCCCTGGCGGCGGGGCAGGACCAGGCGCGGCTCACCCTCCGGCCGGGCGGCGTCCAGCAACCGCACCTCGGTCGACACGTTGTTGTGGGCGACGATGCGGATGAACCGGCCGGACAGGGTCAGGTCCAGGCTGACCATCCAGGCGGCATCGGCCTCCTCATAGACCAGCACGTCCTCGGTCAGGGCGGTCCCCAAGCGATGGCGCCACACGGTCTTGGGCCGCTGGAACTCATCCTGGCGGATGTAGAACAGGTGCCGGCCGTCGGCCGCCCAGGCGACCCCGGGGGTCGCGTCGGCCGCCCCCTCCAGCACCAGGTCACCGGTGGACAGGTCCTTCACCCGCACACCATAGCGTTCGGAACCATCGGTGTCGGCGGTGTAGGCCAGGTAGCGGCCGTCGCGCGTCGTCTCGAAATCCGCCACGCGCATGAAGTCGTGCTGCGCCGCCAGGACGTTCACATCCAGCACCACCTCCTCTTCAGAGGTGCCGGCGGCCCAGCGCACGAAGACAGGGTAGTTCTGACCGGCGGCGAAGCGCGACTGGTAGAAATAGCCGTCGCGGCGGTAGGGCACGCCGGTGTCGTCCTCCTTGATGCGGGCGCGCAGTTCGGCCACCAGGGCGGGGCGCAAGTCCCCCTCCCCGCCCAGCACCTGCTCGATATAGCCGTTCTCCGCCTCAAGGTAGGACAGGATGTCCGGGTCCTTGACCTCGGGGAAGGCCGGGTCGCGCAACCAATCGTAGGGGTCGACGCGGACCTCGCCGTGGGCCGTCTTCTCGACCGGCCAGACCCGGGCCACGGGCGGCTTGGCGAAAGCGGACTGGCGGAAGGGAGCGTCAGAGGCGGACATGGATGGCGATACCAATGGTTGTGCCGCCCGCATCGGGAATGGCAGGCGGCGGAAACGGATCGCAACGATATGGTCGGGGGTATGGAGCCGGCAAGCGGGCCCGAGTGGGGGGGTGCCATGTCCCCGGCACGGCCAGCGGCGGGGAACCTGCCATGCCGCCCCGGCACTGGCGGCCGGAATGGCCCCAGGGTATCCCCAAGGCGACCGCCACCCTCAGCATGAAGACACGGACATGCCGTTTCCCCACGCCATCCAAGCCGCGATCTTCGACATGGACGGCCTGCTGATCGACAGCGAGCGCCCCTTGCGCGGCGCCATGATGGACGCCGCCGTGACGGTGGGCCGCCCCCTGACCGAGTTGTTCTACGGCACCCTGATCGGCCGGCCCTATCCGGCGGTGCGCCAGATGCTGGTGGACCATTTCGGCGGCGAAACCGTGTTCGAGCACTTCACCGAGCTGTACCGCAGCGCCATCCAGGCGCATTTCGACGCCGGTATCGCCCTGATGGCCGGGGTGGTGGAGTTGCTGGACCATCTGGACGCCGCCGGCATCCCCATGGCTGTGGCGACCAGCACCCAGCGGGAACGCGCGCTGCACCATTTGACCCAGGCCGGTATCGCCCACCGCTTCCGCGCCGTCATCGGCGGCGACGACGTCAGCCAGGGCAAGCCGCATCCGGAGCCCTACCTGAAGGCCGCCGCCGCCCTGGGTATCGATCCCCGGCACTGCATCGCGCTGGAGGACAGCCACAACGGCATCCGCGCGGCGCACGCCGCGGGCATGATGGCGGTGATGGTGCCGGACCTGCTGGCCCCCACGGAAGAGATCGAGGCCCTGTGCCGCGTGGCCGCCGACCTGCATGAAGTCCGGCGCTGGGTGGCTTGACGCCACCGGGCACGGGCGTCGCGCGCACCAACAAAAAAGGGCCGGCAGCGACCGCTGTCGACCCTTGCGCCGGACACCCAAGGTGCCCGGTGATCAGCGCTTCCTCAGACCGTCAGGTTCACGAACGCGCCCCGGGTGCGGCCGGTGTCCGACGCCGCCTTCACCTGGTCCTGCGTCGGGCTGAAGTTCTGCGTGAAGCTGCTGCTGTTGTTGGACGCGTTGTTGTCCGTGTTGGCCTGGTCGGTGCCCTGGTCCGAGGTCCCCTGGGTCTTGACCGGGGAGATGGACTGCACCTGCGAGTTGGCCACGTCGCTGGTCGAACCGACACCGGAGGTCAGGAACGTCGCGCCATAACCAGAGCTGTAGAAGTTGATGCCGCCGATGGACATGGGAATGGCCTCCTTTAGCCACCCCGACATATACGCTCATTTTGCAAATTGGACAAGGGTGGTTGCGGCAGAAATTGCCCACCGCCACCACCCTTTCATTGCCGCTAGACTCCAGGCGGCCACCAAATCTTGCAAATAGAAAGGCTTACGACTTGCCCTTCGCGTGATAGCTGATGCGCCACACCGTGCCGCCGACGTCGTCCGCCACCAGCAGGCTGCCGTCATGCGCCATGGCCAGGCCCACCGGGCGGCCCCAGACCTGGGCCGGGTTGGTGCCGGGCAGCCAGAAGCCGGTGGCGAAGTTCACGTAATGGCCCGCCGGGCGGCCGTGGGTGAAGGGCACGTAGACGATCTTGTAGCCCGTGGGCTTCGCCTTGTTCCACGAGCCGTGCAGGGTGACGAAGGCGCCGCCCTGGTAATCGGCCGGGAATTGGTGGCCGGTGTAGAACAGCAGGCCCAGCGGGGCCGAATGGGCGTCGAACAACAGGTCGGGCACGATGGCCTTGGCCACCAGATCCGGCCGCTTGTCGGCGAAGTCCGGCTGGGGGTGGTTGCCGATGTAGGAATAGGGCCAGCCGTAGAAGCCTTCCGGCTGCAACCGGGTGAAGTAATCGGGCACCAGCCCGTCGCCCAGGCCGTCGCGCTCGTTCACCACGGCGTAGAGGTCGTCGGTGCCGGGGTAGAACTGCAGGCCCACGGGGTTGCGCGTGCCCGTGGCGTAGAGGCGCTTCACCGTGCCGTCCATGTTGAACTCGGTCACGGCGGCGTGGGGCTTCGGATCCTCGCCGATGTTGCTCATGGAGCCGACGCCGACGAAGAAACTCTTGCCGTCGGGCGCGAATTCCAGGGTGCGGGTGGGGTGGCCCTTGGGCTGGCCCAGGGCGCCGTCCGGCGTCACCTGGATACGGTCCCCGGCCGGCTTGGTGTCGCCGTCCTTGTACGGGATCTTCCACACCGCCTTGATGTCGCCCACCCAGAGGTAGCCGTCGTGGAACTCGATGCCGTAGGGGCGGTCGAAGCCGGCGGCGAAGGTGACGACCTGGTCGGCGGTGCCGGTGCCCTTGCTGTCGCGCAGCAGGGTGATCTCACCCGGCGTGGCCTGGCGGGCCAGGAAGACGTCGCCGTTCGGCGCCACCGCCAGATTGCGCGCGCGGCTGAGGCCCGTGGCAAAGACGGAAACGGTGAAGCCCTTGGGCACGTTCAGGCTGGCGCCGTCCGGGCGCGGCACCTCTTCCGACGAATTGCCCACGCCCTCGGTCGCATAGGGGGCGGGAAGGTCGGCGGCGCGAATCTGGATGCGCTGGCCCACCTTCTGTTCGGGATCGCCGGCCGGGGTCGCAGCCCCGGCGGAAGACCAGGCGGGCGCCAGCGCCCCCAGGCTGAGGCTGACGGCGGACAGGACGGCAAGGCTGCTGCGGCGCATGGGTCGCTCGGATGTGCGGGGGGATGATAACGTTGTCACTGTCGGTGACTTTAACCACGTTCGCAAGGCTACAGCTTGGCATATGCCGGAATGCCGCGCCCGGCAAGTCACCGCCGTCACAGCCCCGCCTCGAGGTGGCTCCCCCCGCCCCGGCCGGTGTGGTCCTGGACGGCGCGGGCCCGTTGGGGAATGATCGGATCCTGGAAGCAACAAGCGGGGCCTGCGCGTCATGATCAGTCTGCTTATGAACATCCTATGGGTGGTGCTGTTCGGGTTCACCGGGGCGCTGGCCTGGTTCATGGCCGCGATCCTGATGGTGGTCAGCATCGTCGGCATTCCCTGGGCCCGGGCGGCCTTCAACATGGGCCTGTTCGTGCTGTGGCCCTTCGGGCAGATGGCGGTGGACCGCCGCGTCCTGACCGGCCGGGAAGACCTGGGCACCAGCCCCCTGGGCTTCCTGGGCAATGTCGTCTGGTTCCTGTTCGCCGGCTGGTGGCTGGCCCTCTACCACGTCTTCGCCGGCGTGTTCTGGTTCGTGACCATCATCGGCATCCCCTTCGGCATCCAGCACTTCAAGTTCGCCATGCTGGCGCTCGCCCCCATCGGCAAGGCCATCGTGCCGGTGGAGACCATGGGAATGCCGCGTTACTAGTTCCTTGTATCTGGAACTAAGCCCTGTCTTGTGAGGGACTGGAACTGCGAGGGGGACCCGCGGTCGCGGCCCGGAAAAGCCGGGCGCTTGAGCCTGGGGGGAAGGGACGTCAGCCCCGCAGCGGCTCCAGCAGGTCGGGGATGCGGTCACGGTCGACGGCGTCCAGGAACGCGTCCGCCAGGCGGTCGGTCTCGGCCACGGCTTGGCGCCAGTAGCGCTGGCGCTCGGCGGGCGGCAGCGCCTTGAAATCGCGGCGGTCGGGGATCTTGCCGTGCGGCAGCGACGCCAGGAACTCGTCCGAGGGGCACAGCAGCAGGGTGCGGGCCAGCGAAGACGCGGCAGGGCGGCGCCAGGCCAGGGCCTTGTCGAACCATCCCGGCACCACCTTGGGCCCGAAATGCGGGAACAGCACCAAGTCACTGCCTGGCGTCTCCGCCACGAAGGGAATGTCCAGGTGGTAGTCCATGATGCCGCCATCCATGTAGGCGCCGGGTCTGGCCCCGCCGATGTCGCGCACCAGTTCGAACAGGAAAGGGATGGCGCCCGAGGCCATCAGGGCGTCGCCCAGGTTGGCCGGGGTCAGCGCCACCCGCCGTGTGGGGAAGCCGGCGGCGAGATCGAAGGGGTCGGCCGCGCGCGGGTCGGCGAACAGCGTGCGCTGGAAGAACAGGGGCAGGCTGCGGCGGCTGACCAGGTTGGCCAGGCCGGCCGCCCCGATGCCGGCGCCCACCCAGGCCGGATGGCGGGCACTGAGCAGTCCCCGCCCCCGCACGGCCAGGATGGAGAGGCGCATGGCGGGGTGGGACAGGATCTCCCGCGCGCCCTTGCGGTCACCCTCGTTGGCGCCGGACGGCGAGCCCAGGATGATGTCCAGGAAGGCGCGGCTTTCCCGCGTCAGGGTGGGCATGGTGGCGTCGGACGGGACGTAGGCCAGGTAGGCCTCCTCGAACCGGCGCAGCACGCCGGCCGGGTCCTGGCGCGCCATGGCGGCGAAGCGCCAGCTGCCGATGGAACTGCCCACCATGGCCAGGGGCCGGGTGCGGCCCTGGAACCAGCGCGACAGGATGGCCCGGTCCAGCCGGGTCAGCGCCAGCCATTTCGGTCCGCCGGATGCCCCCGCCACCGTGCCGAACATCCCATCCGACACGCCGTCGCGGCGCAGGCGGGCCATGGCCTCGGACCCGGCCAGGAAACGCAAGGCAGGCGCCACGTCCTTCCCCCCAAAACCGCTCAAGTTTCGGCTTGAAACACCGCTTAAACCCGCGCATGGCTTCGCGTCCGCGCCATCCGCTATGATGGTTTGCGAACACCCCCGCCGGCACCCCCGCCGGCACGGCGCCGGCGGCGGATGTCATGTCCCAAGCATCTGATTGTTATTCAAGGAGTTGCCATCATGTCCACCCCCCACAAGCGCGCCATGGAAGCTGTGCTGGAAGCCGCCGACCTGGATATCAAGGCGGCCCTGGAGGAGCGGGGCATCACCGACAAGCATTCGGAAGAGGCCGATGACACCATCCTGGACGTGGCCATCCTGCATGCCTGGCGCATCTTCGTGCGCATCAACGAGGCCCAGGGCCTGACCGTCGACCCCGGCCTGTTCGTCGACCTGGCCAGCGAGCTGGCCGAGGACATGGCGGAAGACCGGGAGCAATAAGCCCTGCTTAGCTTCCCATGGCCGGGGCGGACACCATCGACTTGACCATGGAAAGAATCCGTCAATGACGTAGTATGCCCCATGAAGATCGAGTTCGACCCGGCCAAGGATACGGCCAACCGCGGCAAGCACGGACTCGACCTCGCTTTTGGCAAACAGGTACTGCTCGATCCCGACTTGCTCGAGTTCTTGGATGACACCCTGGACTATGGCGAGGATCGGTTCCTGGCTCTGGGATTGGTCGCCGGTATCGTCCACGCCATGGTCTACACAGAACGGGAGGATGCGATCCGCATCATCTCCGTTCGGGTGGCCGACAAAAGAGAACAGGCCCGCTATTTCAGCCGTTGAAGGTAAATGGCATGACCGATGACATCCCCTTTACCGACCAGCAGTTGGCCAAGATGCGCCCGCAGGCGGTGGCCAAACGCATTCGTCGCGCCTTGGGGCTTTCCCAAGAAGACTTTTCCGCGCGTTACCACATTCCTCTGCGTACCTTGCAGGAATGGGAACAGGGTCGCCGCGAACCGGATGCCACGGTTTTGGCGTACCTTACGGTTATTGAGAAAGAGCCATTGATGGCGGCCCGGGCCCTGGCGGCGGAATAGCGCCTGCCTTGAATGAGGTCCCACCCGTGGTGCCCGCTGCCGGGATCGAACCGGCACGCCCGTGAGGGCGAGGGATTTTAAGTCCCTTGCGTCTACCAATTCCGCCAAGCGGGCATCCAGGGTCGAGGCCGGGAGGGACCCTAGCGGAGGTGGGGCCGGCAGGGCAAGGCCAGTAACGCGTGCGGTGACGCCGCTTCGGATCTTCCTGTCAGGCGGCGCCCTCCACCACCTCCGGCTCCGCCCCCATGCCGCGCACCAGGGCCGCGACCTCGTCCGTGGCGGCGGCCAGGCGGGCGGCGTCGGAACTGCGCAGCACCAGGCTGGTGGCGAAGCGACCCTCGCGATAGGTGGGGTAGCTGCCGATGTCCACGTCGGCATAGCGGTCCTGGATGGCGCTGAGGCCGCCGGCCAGTTCGCCTTCCCCCACCAGGCAGCGCACGGTGCGGGCCAGCACCACCGGGCCGCCCACCAGACGGTTGGTCAGGCCGGCCAGCATGGCCTGCATGATGGCCGGCACGCCCGCCATGACGAAGACGTTGCCGATCTGGAAGCCGGGGGCGGCCGAGACCGGGTTGTCGATCAGGATGCCGCCCTGCGGCACGTTGGCCATGCGCAGCCGCGCCTCGTTCAGTTCCCGCCCCGTGCCGGCGTAGTGCGCCTCCAGCCGGCGCACGGCCTCGGGATCGCGCAGCAGGGGCACGCCGAAGGCCTTGGCGACGCAGGCGGCGGTGATGTCGTCGTGCGTGGGGCCGATGCCGCCGGTGGTGAAGACGTAGGTGTAGCGGGCACGGGTCTGGTTCACCGCCTCGATGATCGCGGCCTCGTCATCCGCCACCACCCGCGCCTCCCTCAGGCGCACGCCCATGCCGCCCAGCACCTTGGCCAGGTGGTTCAGGTTCACATCCTGGGTGCGGCCGGACAGGATCTCATTGCCGATGATGATGAGGCAGCCAGTGGGCGCAGCGGTAGAGGCGGTCATCGAGGCGGGCTTTCGTCGCGGGACGGGATATGCCGCGCGATTATAGGGGGAAATGTCCCGCCGCCAACCGTCCCTGACACGGATTCGGGGCCCTGCCCTGCCCCCGGATTGCCTTGCCGTGGGGCGGTGGCGCGCCTAAGTTCGGAACCGTGTGTTCCGGCACCTGTTCACCATCCCGTGGGTTGCCGGAGGCTGGTGTTTGGCTGGGCCGGCCCCTGGGCCGCCCGACAGATGGATTTGAGAGCATGAACAGAGGCGAAGCGGCCGCCGCCGCGGATGAAGAGTACGAACTGGAAGACCGCGGCATCGTCATCCACGGCGAGGAAGGCTTCGCCGCCATGCGCAAGGCCGGCCAGACGGCCGCGGCCCTGCTGGACTACCTGACCCCCTTCGTCGTGCCCGGCGTGGCGACGGAGGAGATCGACCGGCTGTGCGAGGAATGGACGCAGGCCCACGGCGCCAAGTCCGCCACCCTGGGCTATCGCGGCTATCCCAAGTCCTGCTGCATCTCCGTCAATCACGTGGTCTGCCACGGCATCCCCAGCGACAAGCGCCTGCAGAAGGGCGACATCGCCAACATCGACGTCACCGTCATCGTCGACGGCTGGTACGGCGACACCAGTCGCATGTTCTTCGTGGGCGACGACATCCCGCTGAAGGCGCGCAAGCTGGTGGACGTGACCTATGAGGCCATGATGCGCGGCATCCAGGCGGTGCGTCCCGGCGCCACCCTGGGCGACATCGGCCACGCCATCCAGACCTTCGCCGAGGGCAACCGCTTCTCCGTCGTGCGCGACTTCTGCGGCCACGGCGTGGGCAAGGTGTTCCACACCGCCCCGTCCGTCCTGCACTTCGGCAAGCCTGGCCAGGGGACGGAACTGAAGGAAGGCATGATCTTCACCATCGAGCCCATGATCAACATCGGGCGCTATGACGTGAAGATCCTGTCCGACGGCTGGACCGCCGTGACCAAGGACAAGAGCCTGTCGGCGCAGTTCGAGCACACCGTGGGCGTGACCAAGGACGGCTGTGAGATTTTCACCCTGTCGCCGGCCGGCTTCCACCGCCCGCCCTACGCCGCCAAGGCCTGATCCGCTTCCCCGGCACCCAGTTCTCCAGCATCAGGAAAGCCCCGCCCAGGTCGCCCCGGGCGGGGCTTTTTCATATCGGCAGCGGAATCACGCGAGTGGGCTCAGGCGCGGGCGACGTGCGGTCCCTGCACCACCTGGAGATGGTGTTCCAGAATATCACCCACCGCCGCCTGGGTCTGGGTCAGCACCTGGTGCAGGGAGGCCAAGGCGCCAGCCTCCGCCACACCTTGCCCGGCGCGGCGCGCCAGGAAGCGACTGATGTGGGCCAGCCGGGGCGTTCCCATCTCCGCCGCCGTGCCGGTCAGCAGATAGGCATAGTGGCGCACGCCGTCGACGGCACCGCGCCGCAGCGCCAGGTCCAAGGCGCCACCGGCATCCACCAGACATTCCGCGTAGAGCGCCAAAATCTCGGACAGCACGCCGTCCCCCAGCGACAGGGCGTAGCGGCGTAGCCGTTCCTCCTCCACCAGGGGAATGCCGGGCAAGGGTTCAAGGCCGCGCTCATCCCCCGGCCCCTGGGACTTGTCGGCTAGGGACTTGTCGGCCAGGGATTTGTCGACACGCGCCGTCTTGACGGTGGACAGGGGAATGGGATGGGACATCGCGGCTGGACTCCTCTGGTCAGGCGAAGTAACCCCAAAGCAATAGATATGCCAGGCAATGGCAGGGCGAATGGATTAGGGATTCCCGCGAGTCGCGGCCAGCGCCCGGCCGTGCCCACCCGGCAAGCCCCTGCAATTCGCTTCGCGAAGGGCAGGTTTTGCCGGGACGATTCCCCCCATCGCCCCCCCCCCGGCGGCACCACGGCGGCACCCCTGGCGGGTGCACCGCGCCCCACCTATACTGCCTGCGCGGGTAACGGGGGATGGGCATGGGCCGCGAGCACGACAAGAACGCCGTACTGGAACTGGACCTGCCCACACCGGCCGCCGAAAAGGAACCGCCGCCCCATTACCACGGCCACCGCGACCGCCTGCGCGAGCGTTTTCTGAACCAGGGGCCGGAAGCCCTGCAGGATTATGAGCTGGTGGAGCTGCTGCTGTTCCAGGCCATCCCCCGGCGCGACGTGAAGCCCCTGGCCAAGCAGCTGCTGGACCGCTTCGGCTCCTTCTGGGGGTTGGTGTCGGCACCGGTGGCCACCTTGCGTGACGAGTTCAAGCTGAGCGACGCCGCCATCGGCGCCATCAAGGTGGTGGCCGCCGCCGCCCTGCGCATGGCGCGGCGGGAGTTGCTGGACCGCCCCGTGCTGTCGTCCTGGCAGAAGCTGCTGGATTACTGCCAGGGCGCCCTGGCGCATGAGCCGGTGGAACAGTTCCGCGTTCTGTTCCTGGACGGCCGGCACGCGCTGCTGCGGGACGAGGTGCAGCAGCGCGGCACGGTCAACCAGACGGCGGCCTACCCGCGCGAGGTGCTGAAGCGCGCGCTGGAGCTGGGCGCCAGCGGCATCATCCTGGTGCACAACCACCCCAGCGGCGATCCCAGCCCCAGCCGAGCGGACATCCAGATGACCAAGGCCATCGCCGACGCCGCCAAGGCGCTGGAGATAGCGGTGCACGACCATCTGGTCATCGGCCGGGGGCGGCACTTCAGCTTCCGCGCCCAGGGACTGGTCTGATCCCCTGAGACCTCGGTCGCGGCCCTGCGGCGTCAGAGCCTGACGACGTCCAACCGGCACCGGGGATGGACGGGGTTCGGGGCGGATCAGCCGAAGGTGAAGGCGTAGGCGCGGGCGCCAGGGTCCAGGAATTCGATCTCGAAGGTGTGGTCGGCCACCGGGCCGGCCTGGCGGACCAGCTGGTACAGCTTGGCGGCGCGCACCGTGCCCCCGCCGTCGGCGTCCACATCGGTGCCATGGTCGGGGCCGGGGGCGGCGCCGTCGATGCGCACCCGGAAGCGGACGGGCTGGCCATCGGCGCCTGGCGCCAGCACCAGGTGCAGGTCGCGGGCGTGGAAGCGGTAGGCGATGCGGGCCCCGGCCTGACCGGCCGTGGCGAATTCCCGGCCCACCGTCCAGCCGCCGCCCAGGGTCCAGTGGTTCAGGCGCAGGCTGCCGGCGGGGCGGTAACGGGCGGGGGCGTCGGCCGCGATGTCGTCGCCGCCGGAATAGCGCTGGCCCTCGCCATAACCGACATAGGTTTCGGGGGAGCCCAGGTCGTTGAGGTCGGCGGCGGCCTGGGTGCCCTCGACCTTCACCTGGGCAGCAGGAACCTGAGCCGCGGGCGTGGCCTGGGCGTCCGCCAGCGCCTTTCCGATGACGCGTTCCGTCTTGTCGTAATCGCCCTCGCCAAAGGCCTGGTAGATGACGCGGCCGTCGGCGTTGACCAGGTACAGGGCGGGCCAAGCCTGGTTGTCGAAGGCGTGCCAGATGCGATAGTCGTTGTCCACCGCCACCGGGTAGGTCACGTCCAGCGTGGCGGCGGCCTTGGTGATGTTGCCCACATCCCGCTCGAACGCGAATTCCGGGGTGTGGACGCCCACCACCACCAGGCCCTGGTCCTTGTACTGCGCCGCCCACTGGCGGACATGGGGCAAGGCGCGCAGGCAGTTGATGCAGGAATAGGTCCAGAAGTTCACCAGGACCACATGGCCGCGCAGGTCGCCGGGGGACAGGCCGGGGGTGTTGACCCAGGCTTTGGCCTTCAGCACATCGGCTAGGGGGCCGGTCACCGGCGGCGGCGGCGATGGGCTCGTCGTCGGCAGGGTGGCGGCATGGGCCACGCCGGACTCATGGGCGCTCAACACCTTCACCAGGGCGCGTTCCATCCGGTCGGTGGGCAGGGCCGGCACCCCCAGGAACAGGCGGGTGTCCAGGCCGGCGGCGCTGATGACCGCCGTGGCGACCACGGCACCACCCGCCACCCGGCGCATGCCCTCGGCCCAGTGCAGGGCCCCCGGCGGCAAGGCGCGCGCCAGGCGGCCGCCCCCGATCATGATGACGGCCAGCGGCGTGGCGGCGCCCAGGGCGTAGAAGAACAGCGCCACCGTGGTATCGGGGCCCGGCCCGTGCAGGGCGGCAGCGCTGAGGATCAGGCCCAGGACGGGCCCGCCGCAGGGCGCCCACACCAGTCCGGTGGCCAAGCCCAGGGCCAGCGATGAGGCGACGGTCCTGTCGGCCCCGGGACTCGCAGCGGGGCTGAACCGTTCAGCCAGCCGCGACCCCGCCGCCACCAGCGGCGCCGTCAATCGGGCGGCCAGCGCCGGCCACATCATGGCCAGGCCAAACAGAGCCACGAAGGCCAGGCCCACCGCGCGGCCGTACTGGTTGGCCGCAACCGCCCAGCCGCCCGCCGCCGCCAGGCTGGCCGTTACGGCGAAGGCCGCCGCCAACCCCACCAGCAGGGGCAGCCCCCGGCGGCGAAAGCCGGCACCGTCCGTCAAGGCCGGGGCCAGCACGATGGGCAGCAGGGGCAGGATGCAGGGGGCGGCGATGGTCAACACACCCGCCAGATACGCCAGGAGGATCGAGGCCATGATGGTTCCTATTTTAATCGCTTCCGTTTAGATCGGATACGCTACTAATAAATCCGTTTCGACACAGCGTCAATTTCCGATTTAATCGCATGCGTGCTATATGGGGCGGGAGAGGCCGGAAGGCCCACGACACCCTTATCGGAAGGAACGCCGATGACACCCCCCGACGCCCCGGCACCAGACAGCCCCGCGCCCTCAGCCCCCCAGGCGAAGCTGGCGGATTTCCTGTGTTTCGCCGTCTATTCCGCGAACCTGGCTTATGGCCGCGCCTACAAGGCGATCTTGGATGAACTGGGCGTGACTTATACCCAGTGGATCGCGATCGTGGCCCTGTGGGAACAGGACGACCAGACGGTCAGCAGCCTGGGTGAGAAGCTGTTCCTGGAATCGAACACCCTGACCCCCATCCTGAAGAAGCTGGAGTCGCTGGGCTATCTGCGGCGCCGCCGTGACCCGGCGGACGAACGCCAGGTGCGGGTCAGCCTGACCCCGGCCGGCCGGCAGCTGCGGGAAAAGGGCGGGCAGCGCAATCTGGTGAAGGCCAGCGGCCTGACGCCGGAAGAGTTCAAGGTGATCCAGAAGACGGTCAGCCGCCTGCGCGACAACCTGCTGGTCCACGCCGGCGCCAGCCAGGCGGACCGGGACCAGATGGAAATGACGGGGGGGAAGCCGGACTGACGCGCGAGCGGCTCGGCCGCCCTCATTCCCCCGCCGGCGCGCCAGTGGGTGCCTCAGCGGGCGCCCCAGTGGGTGCCCCAGTGGGTGCCAGGGCCCGGCGGCTGGGCAGCAGCGGAACGGCGATGGCGTAGGCCGCCACGCCCAGCAGCCAGACGGCACCCGGCATGATGGCCCGGGTGGCGCCATAGACCGCGGTGAAGAGCAGCGGGCCGCCGATGCCCACCAGGCTGCCCAGGGCGGCCAGCGTGCCCTGCAGTTCACCCTGCCGGTCCTGGCCGACGCGGAAGGACATCAGCGCCTGCAGGGCCGGCCCGACAATGCCGCCCAGGGACAGCAGCGGCATGATGAGGAAGACAGCCAGGCCATGGGTTGCGAAGGCCATGACCGCGTAGGCCACGCCATCCGCCGCCGCCGCCAGGATGAAGGCCCCGCGCTCACCCAGGCGGCGGGTCACCGGTTCCGTCACGAAGGTCTGGGCGATGGCGTGCAGGAAACCGAAGCCCGCCAGCGACCAGCCCACCACCGACGCGTCCCAGGCGAACCGGTCCTGGCCGTTCAGCACCCAGAGGGAGGCCGCCAGCTGGCCCGCCCCCTCCGCCAGGACATAGACCACCAGCAGCCGCGCCAGCACCGGCACGCTGGCGGCCCAGCGCAGGGAGCCGAAGGCGTTCAGGGCGCCCAGCTTGATGGGCGTGCGCTCCGCCGCCGCCGGCCGCGACTCCGGCAGCACCAGCAGCGCCAGCAGGAAGTTCAGGCCATTCAGGCCAGCCGCCAGCAGGAAGGGCGCCCGCAGCGAAACCATGCCCAGCAGGCCGCCCAGGGCCGGGCCGGCGATGAAGCCGACGCCGAAGGCGGCACTCATGCGCCCGAATTGCTTGGCCCGCCCCGCCTCCTCCGTCGTGTCGGTGATGTAGGCGGTGATGACCGCCATGTTGGCGGAGGTGATGCCGGCCAGGATGCGGCCACCCGCCACCACCCAGATGTTGGGGGACCAGGCCAGGGCCAGATAGTCCAAAGCCCCGCCGACCAGCGACAGCAGCAGGACAGGCCGGCGACCATAGCGGTCGCTGAGCGCGCCCAGCACCGGGGCGCAGAAGAACTGCATCAGGGCGAAGGTCGCCAGGAGCAGGCCATAGAGCGGCGCCACGTCGTCCGTGCCGGTCACTTCGCGCAACAAACCCGGCAGGATGGGCATGATGATGCCGATGCCCACCGCATCCAGCGCCATGGCCAGGAAAACCACATACAACGCCTTGTTCATGACGCCACGCCTTCGATCCCTATCACTGATAGAGTTGCATTTTCCCTATCGATGATAGAGAGTCAAGCGCGAATGGAGGACGGCATGCGGCCAGAGGGCAAACTGACCCGCGACACGGTGGTGCGCGCGGCCTTGGATCTGCTGAACGAGGTGGGGATGGACGGGCTCAGCACCCGCCTGCTGGCGGCGCGCCTGGGCGTGCAGTCGCCCACCCTATACTGGCATTTCCGCAACAAGCGCGCGTTGTTGGACGCCATGGCCGTGGCCATGCTGGCGCGGCACAAGCACGTGTGGCCGCCCGAGGGGGAGACGGACTGGCGGGCGTGGCTGACGCTGAACGTCCGCAGTTTCCGCCACGCCTTGCTGGCCTATCGCGACGGCGCCCGCGTGCATGCCGGCACCGGCCCGCTGGCGGAACAGATGCCGCTGGCGGAGGCGCAGGTGGGACTGCTGTGCCGGCACGGCTTCGCCCCGGCGGACGCGCTGTCCATCCTGATCGCGCTGTCGCGCTTCGTCGTGGGGTGGGTGCTGGAGGAACAGGCCAGGGCCATGGACGCGCCCGACCGCGCCGGCCAGACCCTGCCGGAAATGGGGCCAGAGGCGCCGCTGATGGCGGTGGCGGTGGCCGGCGTCCTGGAGGACAGCCCAGATGCCGCGTTCGACCGGGCGCTGGGCTATTTCATCGCCGGCCTGAAACCGGCGGAATAAGGGATACCGGGGCGGCCGGATGCCGCCCCGGGCCAGGACTTACACCAGTTCGATGGCGTAGTTCTCGATGACAGTGTTGGCCAGCAGGCGCTGGCACATGGCCTCCACCGCCGCCTTGGCCTTGGCGGCATCGGTCTCTTCCAGCTCCAGCTCGATCAGCTTGCCCTGACGGACTTCGCCCACGCCGTCGAAGCCCAGGGTCTGCAGGGCGTGGCCGATGGCCTTGCCCTGGGGATCGAGGACGCCGTGCTTCAGCGTGACGGTAACCTTGGCCTTCATGATCGATGCTCTTCCTGGCTAGTTTTACGCGAACGGGGGTATGAAAAAGCCCGGGGGCGAAACCGCCCCCGGGACCGGAACTCACTGCATCAGCTTGGGCGCCTTGACGTCGCCGGGGCCGCCCTCGGGCAGGATGCCCAGGCGGCGGGCCACTTCCTGGTAGGCTTCCTCGACCTTGCCCAGGTCCTGGCGGAAGCGGTCCTTGTCCAGCTTCTCGTTGGTCTTGATATCCCACAGGCGGCAATTGTCCGGGCTGATCTCATCGGCCAGGACGATGCGCATCTCGTCGTTGTCCCACAACCGGCCGAACTCCACCTTGAAGTCCACCAGCTTCAGGCCCGTGCCCAGGAACAGGCCGGACAGGTAGTCGTTGATGCGCAGGCTGAGCGACAGCATGTCGTCCAGGTCCTGGGGCCCCGCCCAGCCGAAGGCGGTGATGTGCTCCTCCGACACCATGGGGCAGCCCAGCTCGTCGGACTTGTAATAGAACTCGATGATGGAGCGGGGCAGCTGCGTGCCTTCGGGAATGCCGAAGCGCTTGCTGAGCGAACCCGCGGCGACATTGCGCACCACCACCTCGACCGGGATGATCTCCACCTCGCGCACCAATTGCTCGCGCATGTTCAGGCGGCGGACGAAATGGGTGGGCACCCCCATCTCGCCCAGGCGGGTCATCAGGTATTCGGAGATGCGGTTGTTCAGCACGCCCTTGCCGGTGATGACGCCCTTCTTGTGCTCATGGGACGTATCATCCTTGAAGTACTGAACCAGCGTGCCGGGCTCAGGCCCTTCAAACAGGTCTTTGGCCTTGCCTTCGTAGATCCGCCGGCGTCGAGACATGGGATCACTTCTTTCGAACGAACGGATGCGGGCGGCATCGGGCGGACGTGCGCATAGTGGAACGCCCGCGCCCGAGGGCCGGCCCTGATGGCGAGGATATAGCAAGCAATGGGGTTCTGTACAATGTCAGGCACCCCTCGCCCCACGCCGGGCGCCTATACGGTCGGACTTACCGGCCCAGATCCACGTCCCAGATCCACGTCAAGGAAGGGGGCCTCGTCCGGCCGGCCGGCGGCGAAGCGCCAGCGGGGAAGCACCCCGGCGCGGTCCATGGCCGGCAGGGCGATGATTGAGCTGCTGGTGGTCTCGAAACCCCCTTTACCGCCAACGGGCGGGGTCACGATGCACATCGCCTCGCGCGGATCATCGCCCGCGCCGCTGACGCGGCTGGCCAGCAGCATCTCCCATTCCGCCCAGCGTTCGGTCTCAGGATCCGGCGCGGGGGCGGCGGCGAACAGGGGCCGGTAGCGCCGGGTGCGCGGGCAGTCCAGGGCGTTCAGGCCCCGGGCCGTGATCATGGAGACGCCCTCGGAAATGGGCGTCACCCGCACGCGGGTACGCCCCGCCTCACCGGCATGTTCCAGCAGCCAGGCGTCGCGGTTGTCGGCCAGCAGCAGGTTGAAGGGACGGTAGGCGCGGGTGTCCAGGTCGGACAGCGCCTCCACCGGGGCGTCCGCATGGTCCAGCGCCTCCAGCACCAGCTCCCCGCGTGAGCGCTTGCCGGCCGCCGGGCCCAGCGTGCCCTCGCGGTTCAGCACGGCGGCCAGGACGCCGCTGTCGTTCAGGCCGCACCAGCTGCCGTCCGCCAGCTCATCCTTGCCGGCCACCACCTCCGGCCGGTCGGGCCAATGGCGGCCGGGGGGCAGCCAGGGACGGTCGTTCATCTCGTCCCGGTTGGCGGCGACGATCAGGGGCCAGGCATGGCCGGGACGGCGGAGGAGGATGACGCTGCACATGGGATGAAGGCACCTGACAGAGTATTGGCGCCGCTTCGGGAAAGGCCCCGGGGGCGGCGTATTGCCCCGGGGGCTGTAGACCGCAAGCGACCACCCGATATATAAGGCTGCCGGGGGAAATCGAAACCACCCAGAGCTGTGCTTCGAGGAATAGCGATGACGACCTTTGACGAACGCGAACAGGCCTTCGAGGCCAAGTTCAAGCATGACGAGGAACTGCTGTTCCGCATCTACGTCCGCCGCGCCCGCCTGGTCGGCGAATGGGCCGCCCAGCACCTGGGCCTGACGGGCGACGAGGCCGCCGCCTATGCCAAGGAAATGGTGTCGGAAGACCTGAAGGAACCCGGCCACCAGGACATCCTGGCCCGCATCATGGCCGACTTCACCGCCAAGGGCATCGACATCTCCGCCCACCGCGTGGAGAAGGAGATGGAGCACACGCTGGAGGCGGCCCGCCAGCAGGTGATGACCGACTGATCCCCTACAGGATCACGAATAGGAAAAAGGGCGGCCCCAAGCGGGACCGCCCCTTTTTTTGTTTGTGTTTGACCGGCGGCATTCCATGCCGCCGCAGGACGCGACTGCGTCCACCGGAGTTTTCCGGGGGCATCAGCGGACTGGAAAACGAGGATAAGGCAAGCGGGCGGACGCCCGCGCCCGTCGCCTCAGGGAACAGAACTATTCCCCAAACACGCGCTTGAAAACCGTATCGACGTGCTTGGTGTGGTAGTCCAGGTCGAAGGCGCCGTCGATCTGGTCGGCCGTCAGGTGCTTGGCCACGTCGGCGTCGGCCTTCAGCAGGGTGCGGAAGTCCTTGCCCTCCAGCCACACCGGCATGGCGTTGCGCTGCACGGCGCGGTAGGCGTCCTCGCGGCTCATGCCGGCCTGGGTCAGGGCCAGCAGGACGCGCTGGCTGTTGTGCAGGCCGCCCAGCATGTCCAGGTTGCGCTGCATGTTCTCCGGATAGACCACCAGCTTGTCGATCATGCCGGTCAGGCGCGACAGGGCGAAGTCCAGGGCGATGGTGGCGTCGGGGGCGATGACTCGCTCCACCGAGGAATGGCTGATGTCGCGCTCATGCCACAGGGTCACGTTCTCCAGCGCCGGGACCACATGGCTGCGGATCAGGCGGGACAGGCCCGACAGGTTTTCCGACAGCACCGGGTTGCGCTTGTGCGGCATGGCGGACGAGCCCTTCTGGCCCGGGCTGAAATACTCCTCGGCCTCGCGCACTTCACTGCGCTGCAGGTGGCGGACCTCGGTGGCCAGGTTGTCGATGCTGGCGGCGATGACGGCCAGGACGGCGAAGTACATGGCGTGGCGGTCGCGCGGGATGACCTGGGTGGACATGGGCTCCACCGACAGGCCCAGCTTGGCGGCCACATGTTCCTCGACCCGGGGGTCGATGTTGGCGAAGGTGCCGACGGCGCCGGAGATGGCGCAGGTGGCGATCTCATCCCGGGCGGCGGCCAGACGGTCGCGGCCGCGCTGGAAGGCGGCGTAGTGGCCGGCCAGCTTCAGGCCGAAGGTCACCGGCTCGGCATGGATGCCGTGGCTGCGGCCGATGCTGGGGGTGTACTTGTGTTCCTGCGCGCGGCGCTTCAGGGCGGCCAGCAGGGCGTCCATATCCTCCAGCAGCAGGTCGGTCGCCTCTTTCAGCTGCACCGCCAGGCAGGTGTCCAGCACGTCGCTGGAGGTCATGCCCTGGTGGACGAAGCGGGCCTCGGGGCCGACATGCTCCGCCAGGTTGGTGAGGAAGGCGATGACGTCGTGCTTGGTCTCGCGCTCGATCTCATCGATGCGGGCCACATCCCACTTCGCGCGCTCCCACACGGCGGCGGCGGCCTCCTTGGGGATGACGCCCAGCTCGGCCTGCGCGTCGCAGGCATGGGCCTCGATCTCGAACCAGATCCGGAACCGGTTCTCCGGTTCCCAAATCTTGACCATCTGGGGGCGGCTGTAGCGCGGAATCATGGGGCGTCGCCTCTGCTGGGGGGCTGCTGATGGCGCCGGACCATACGGGCGGCCGGACGCCTTGACCAGTGCAAGGGGCGCAGGGGCAGCGTGCTAAGGGTGGTGCCGAGGGGTAACGGCCGTTATCCGCCGGCCAGGTCGCGGCGGCGCCATTCGTCGGCCGCATCGCCCATGGTCCATCCCCCACCCGCCTGATGGGCCGCCGCCTTCATCCAGGCCATGAAGGGCCGGTCAAACTTGAAATGCTCCCCGCATTCCCGGCGGAAGAAGCGCCGGACGTTCTGGGTCCCGCGATAACCGGCGGTGATGGGGGTGGCGCGATCGATCGGGTCGGCATGCCAGTCGAACAAAGGTCCCATCCCCTTCCCGGCCCCCTCAGTGCATCAGCCCCTGACGCACCCAGCCGGTCACCATGGCCATGACCTCGGGTGGCAAATTGTCCGGGCTGGGATGGTGCCAGCGGTAGACGGTGATCGCCGCCTCCAGGCAGAACTTCTCCGGCTGGCCCTTGCCGCGCATCTCCTGGTACGCCCGCACGACGGCGGGGCGGCAACAGTCGGACGTGGCATCCTCGCGGCAAGCCATGGGACGGGACCTCAGGAGCGCTTGGCGCGGTTCAGCGGCACGCCATACAGTTCCAGGCGGTGGCCGATCAGCTCATAGCCCAGCTCCGCCGCCACCTTTTCCTTCAGGCGCTCCAGCTCCTCATTGCGGAACTCGATCACCTCGCCCGACTGCAGGTCGATCAGGTGGTGGTGGTGCTCGTCCCGGATTTCCTCGTACCGCGCGCGGCCGTCGCCGAAGTCCAGCCGCTCGATGACGTTGGCCTCTTCGAACAGCCGCATGGTGCGGTAGACCGTGGCGATGGAGATGTTGGGATCGATCTCCACCGCGCGGCGGTACACCTGCTCCACATCCGGATGGTCCATGGCCTCGGACAGCACGCGGCTGATCACCCGCCGCTGCTCGGTCATCTTGAGGCCCTTCTGGATGCAAAGCTGTTCAAGACGCGATGGCATGGGGACGCTCCCAAAAGACGGAAATGGTGAACCGGCCGCCGGTGAGGACGGGAAACTATAAGCATTCTAAACCGAGCGCCCCGCCCGGTTCGAGTGGAATCGACCGCAGGGCTGCCCCGTTTCGCCGCGCCCGTTCCGCCGCGCCGACTGTTTCGTCGCATGAAACGGCGGCGGCGGGAAAGAGGGCATCCGGTCAGGCGGGCCCGATCAGCCCCAGCAGCCGGTCCAACGTCGCCTCATCCATCTTGCCGATGCGCTGCGCCAGGCGGTTGGCGGCCAGGGTCGCCTTGGGATGCAGGCCGCTGGTGTCGATCACCACCCGGGGATCGGACATCTGGGCCAGGCGTTCCATCTCCTCCGCCTCGTCCCAGATGATGCCGAAATAGCCGCAGATCTGGCGCACCAGCATGGGCGAAGGCGTGCCCTTGCGGCCGTGCTCCAGCGCGGAAAGGTAGGCGGAGGAGATGTGCAGTGCCGCGGCCATGTCCTTCAGGGCCAGGCCATGCTGCTCGCGCAGCTCGCGCATCCGCTGGCCGAAAGGGGTCATGGACGTTGGCGCTTCAGCAGGACGTAGAGCGCCCCGCCGCCGCCATGCTGCGGTTGGGCCTGGCGGATGGCCAGCACCAGCGGGCGCAAGGGCGCCTCCCCCAGCCAGCGGGGCACGGCCACGCGCAGGATGCCCTTCTCCCGGTCGGTGCCCATATGGACGCCGCCGCCGGAGCCCTTGCCGGTGATGATCAGCAGGGTGCGCCGGCCCTCGCGGTGGGCGCGGGCGACAAAGGCGTTCAGGGCGCCGTGCGCCTCGGCCTGGGTCATGCCGTGCAGATCCAGCCGGCCGTCGATGACCAGCTGTCCCCGGCGCAAGCGGTCGTCGGTGCGGCGGTCCAGGCCGGCGCGGGCGCCGAAGACCAACGGGGGATGGACCAGCGGGGCCGCGGGAACCGACTTGGCCGCCGGCGCCGTCGCCAGCGGCGGGGCGGCGGGCACGGCGGGGGCGGCCTCCACCGGCGCGGGCGGTGGGGGCGGCAGGGGGCCGCCCCGGCGCAGCGGGGCGGCATCGCGCATGACCTCACGCCACAGGCGGATTTCCTCCGACGTCGGACTGCGGCGCTGGCGGCTCATGAAGACGGTCCGGGCCCGGCGCCGATATTGGCCGGCGTCACCGTGCGCGGCAACAGCAGCCAATAGCCGCCCCGGCTTTTCATCAGGCCCGCCCGGTGTTCCGCCTGGGCGCCGTGGCCCCAGAACACGTCGCCGCGCACGGGCCCCTGGATGGCGCCGCCGGTGTCCTGCGCCACCATCAGGCGGGACAGGCGCTTGTCCTCATCCTCCGGATCGGTGACGTCCAGCCAGACGGGCAGGCCGTAGGGCACGTAAGTGTGATCCACCGCCAGCGAGCGGCCGGGGATCAGCGCCACGCCCTGGGCGCCCAGGGGGCCGTCGCCCTCCAGCGCCTTGAAGAAGACGTAGGACGGGTTGCCTTCCATGGTGGCCTGGGCCTGCGCCGGGTTGGCGGCCAGCCAGGCGCGGATGGACTGCATGGTGACGGCGTCGCGGTCCAGCTTGCCGTCCGCCGCCATCTGGCGGCCGATGGCGACATAGGGCCAGCCGTTCTGCCCGTCATAGGCCACGCGCATCTCGCCCCCCTCCTCCAGCACCACCCGGCCGGAGCCCTGGATGTGCAGAAAGAAGGTGTCGACGGCGTCGTCCAGCCACACCAGCTCCAGCCCCTTGCCGGTCAGGGCGCCAGCATCGATGCGGCGGCGGTCCTCATAGGGCTTCAGCTTGCCGTCCGTCACGCGGCCGGCGATGCGCTGGCCCTTCAGGCTGTCGCGGAACTCACCCAAATCGACCATCACCAGATCGGGCGGACGGCGATAGAGCGGTACCGTGTAGCGGCCGTGGCGCGTGCGGCTGCCGCGCAGCTCCGCCTCATAGTATCCGGTGAACAGGCCCTCGGGATTGCCGTTGTCGGTGGCGCGCCAGGGCTGGAACCAGCGTTCCAGCGCGGCGCGGGCCATGGCCTCGTTCCCCGGCGGCAGGTTCTTCAGGGCCGAGCAGGGGGCGTTCCAGTCCTGGGGCTTGCCCGCGACGCCCGAGGTCTGGCGCAACATCTTGTCGCAAGAGCGCAGGATGGCGGGCACGGCCTCCACCACCTTGTCCGCCTGCCACCCGGGCAGGTCGGCATAGGCGGCCGGCTGCAGCACCAGCTTGGCCCCCGGCGCCGGGCTGGGGGGCGGCGGCTCTTCAGAGGTGAACAGGGAACAGGCGGTGGTCAGCAGCAGCAGGGCGCCCGCCACGCCGCGCGCCGCGCGGGCGAAAACGGGCCGGCACGGCATGGGCAATGGTTCCTCGCGGGGCGGCTGGATCGTCAGGTCGAGCCGGACCTTAAAACGGATCGCCGCCGGAAGGAAACACCGGATGCGGGGCGCATCGCGATTTGCGCCGCCATTCGCCCGCTTAAGCCATGGCCCGTAGTGGGGGCCCGTAGTGGGGGCCCTTAGTGGGGAACGCGGGTTTCGACCAGGCGCCAGTTGGGGTCGGACAACCTGGTGTCGCGGGCGAAGGTCCAGATGTCCACCACCTCGGCCGGGTGCTCGGCGTCGCCATCCAGCACCCGCCCCTGGGCGTCGCGCGTGACGTTGGTCTGGTGGGTGATGAACTTCACCGTGCACAGGGCTTGGCCTTCCAGCAGGCGGGCCTGTACCAGGTCCACGGTGTCGAAGGCCTGGATGTGCGCCTCCAGCGTCTCGCCCGCCTGGGCCCGCGCCTCGATGGCCTTGGCGAAATCGTTATAGACGGCGTCCGCCAGCAGCGGGCGCAGGGCGCCGGTGTCGCCCCGGGCGAAGGCGTCGACGATGATGCCGAAGGCGCTTTCGGCGCCCTTCAGGAAACGCCGCTCGTCAAAGCTGGGATCGGCCTGATGGATGCGGGCGAGGCCGGCTTCCAGCGACAGCGGGCCGTCGTAGTCGGGCGGGGTGACATCGCGCGCCGTGCCCTCGATCACCTTGGGCTGCACCCCCTGGAAGGACGGCGGGCGCACGCCCTGCTGCCCCTGGGTGGTCGGTCCCTGGGTGGGCCCCTGCGCGGGAGGAACGGCGGTGAAGGGGTTGGGGCGCTCACGCTCCTCCCCCGTCTTGCGGCCCAGCGCCTTGTGCAGCTGATAGGCCAGGAACACGGCGATCATCGCGAAGATGATGATTTCGAAGAAGTAGGAGTTGTCACCCATTGCAGACTTCGAACCTCCGGCGCTTGAAATCAGCCCGCGTTCCAGGCCCAATCGGCACCTGGATACGGGGCCCCCGCCCCACCATGTTAAGACCGAACACCCGGTTGTCATTACGGGCGGCCCTCTCGCTGTAGATAGGCGGCGCCCGAAGAAAGAGCAAGCTTATGCGCCTTCCCCTTTTTCTCATCGCGTATCTTCTGGCGGAAATCGCCGCTTTCGCCTGGGTGGGGGAGAAGGTGGGCGTGCTGGGCACCGTGGCCCTGGTGGTGCTGTCCACCATCGTCGGCCTGTGGCTGGTGCAGCGCCAGGGTCTGGACGCCCTGCGCAAGGTCGCGGGGTCGACCCCGGGCGAGGCGCCCGTGGTGGCATGGGACGGCCTGTGCCTGGCCACCGCCGGCGTGCTGTTCGCCGTGCCCGGCTTCCTCAGCGATTTGGCCGGGCTTGCCCTGCTGGTCCCGCCGGTGCGCCGCGCCCTGCTGGGCCAGGCCCAGCGGCTGTCGGGCGCCCGCTTCACCGTCCGGACCACCGATGGCAGGATGAATGGAGGCGGCACCTATGGCAGCCCGGCCCGCCCCACCACCGTCATCGATGGCGACTTCGTGGATGTCACCAAGCCGGACCAAGGCCCCACGCTGCCCAAGGAATGAGGCACCCGCCCGGCGTCAGGGAGCGCCCTGCACCAACCCCTTCAGCCGGTACAGCTCTTCCAGTGCCTGGCGCGGCGTCAGCTCATCCGGGCTGACGGACTTCAGCGCGGCCAGCGCCGGCGATTCCGGCGGCGGCGCCGCGGCAGGTTCCGGCGCGCGGCGCACGGGCGCGCTGAACAGGGGCAGGTCGTCGGCCAGACGCGTCACGGCGCTGCCCTGGTCACCCGCCTCCAGGATGGCCAGCACCTCCTCCGCCCGGCTGATGACCGTGGCCGGCAGCCCGGCCAGGCGGGCCACGTGGATGCCATAGCTGCGGTCGGCGGCGCCGGCGGCCACCTCATGCAGGAACACCACGTCGCCCTGCCATTCCTTGATGCGCATGGTGTGGCAGGCCAGGGACGGCAGCTTGGACGACAGGGTCGTCAGCTCATGGTAGTGGGTGGCGAACAAGGCACGGCAGCGCGTGACCTCGTGCAGGTGCTCCACCGCCGCCCAGGCGATGGACAGGCCATCGAAGGTGGCGGTGCCGCGCCCGATCTCATCCAGGATGACCAGGCTGCGCCCCGTGGCCTGGTTCAGGATGGCCGCCGTCTCCACCATTTCCACCATGAAGGTGGATCGGCCGCGCGCCAGGTCGTCGGCCGCCCCCACGCGGCTGAACAGCCGGTCGACGGCGCCGATGTGGGCGGCATCGGCGGGTACGAAGCTGCCCATCTGCGCCAGCACGGCCACCAGGGCGTTCTGGCGCAGGAAGGTCGACTTACCGGCCATGTTGGGGCCGGTCAGCAGCCACAGGCGGTTGGCGTCCGACAGGTCACAGTCGTTGGCGACGAAGGGCCCGCTGGCAGCGGCCACCAGCGCCGCCTCCACCACCGGATGCCGGCCGCGCACGATGCGGAATTCGCGACTGTCGTCCACCACCGGGCGGCACCAGCGGCATTCCACCGCGATGTCGGCCAGCGAGGTCGCCACGTCCAGCGACGCCAGCGCCTGCGCGGTGGAGGCGATGTCGTCAGCCCGGGCCAGCACCGCCTGGGTCAGCTCCTCGAACAGGGCCAGTTCCAGGGCCAGCGCCTTGTCCCCCGCCTCCGCCACGCGGCGTTCCAGGTCCGACAGCTCCACCGTGGTGAAGCGCATGGCATTGGCCAGGGTCTGGCGGTGGATGTAGGTGCCGCGCTGCTCCGCCGCCATCAGCTTGTCGCCGTGCTGGGCGGTGACCTCGATGTAATAGCCCAGCACGTTGTTGTGCCGGATCTTCAAGGTGTTGATGCCCGTGTCCCCGGCATAGCGGGCCTGAAGGTTGGCGATCAGGCGGCGCGAGTCGTCGCGCAACTCCTTCAGCTCGTCCAGGGGGGCGGAATAGCCCTGGGCGATGAAGCCGCCGTCACGGGCGTTCAGCGGCAGGTCGGGCCCTAGGGCCGCCACCAGCATGGACACCAGGTCGGCCGGCACCTTCACGCCGTGCAGGGCGTCCAGCAGCCCGGGGGGCAGTGGCGGCTCCAGGGCGCCGCGCAACGCCTCGGCCGGGAAGGTGTCGCAGATGTCGCGGGCGCGGCCCAGGCCGTCACGCACCCCCGCCAGGTCGCGCGGGCTGCCCCGGCCCAGGCTGAGGCGGGACAGGGCGCGCTCGATATCCGGCGCCCGGCCCAGGTGCGCGCGGATGTCGGCCCGCAGACCGCCCTGTTCCACGAAATAGGCCACCGTGTCCAGGCGCCGGCCCACGGCCGCCGGGTCGGTGAGGGGGGAGGCCAGGTGGGCCGCCAGCAGGCGGGCGCCGGCGCCGGTGACCGTGCGGTCGATGGCGCCCAGGAGGCTGCCGCGCTTCTCGCCCGTCAGCGTGCGGCTGAGTTCCAGGTTGCGGCGCGACGCCGGGTCGATCTCCATGACCGCGCCCAGCGCCAGGCGGCGCGGCCGGTCCAGGCGGGGCACCCGGCCCTTCTGCGTCAGCTCCACATAATCGACCAGGGAGCCGGCGGCCGCCACCTCCGCCCGGCTGAAGCTGCCGAAGGCGTCCAGCGTGCCCACGCCGTAGAGGTCCAGCAGGCGCTGGCGGCCGTTCTCGCTGTCGAATCGGGCGTTAGGCTGCACCGTCAGCTGGTCGCGCCACTCGGCCCACAGCTCGAACAGCTCCGGCTGCTGTGTCAGGCGTTCGGACACCAGCAGCTCACCCGGCGCCAGCCGGGCCAGCGCCGCCGGCAGGGCCGCCCGCTCCACCGGCTGCAGGGTCAGCTCACCCGTCGACAGGTCCAGCCAGGCCAGGCCCAGGGCGCCGCCCACCTCGGCCAGTGCTGCCAGGTAGTTGTTGGACCGGGCGTCCAGCAGCCCGTCCTCGGTGATGGTGCCGGGGGTGACGACGCGCACCACCTCGCGCCGCACCACCGCCTTGCCGCCGCGCTTGCGCGCCTCCGCCGGGTCCTCGGTCTGCTCGCAGATGGCGACGCGGAAGCCCAGGCGGATGAGGCGGGACAGATAGTTCTCGTGCGAGTGCACCGGCACGCCGCACATGGGGATCTCCTCCCCCAGATGCAGGCCGCGCTTGGTCAGCGTGATGTCCAGCGCGCGGGCGGCGGCCACCGCGTCGTCGAAGAACATCTCGTAGAAATCGCCCATGCGGTAGAACAGCAGGGCACCCGGATGCTGGGCCTTGATCTCCAGGTACTGCGCCATCATGGGCGTGACGCCCTGGTTGGCGGCCCCCTGGCTGGCGGCTGGCGAGGCGATGTCGGTGGTGTCGGGCACGGCTACTAAATCCGGTAGGGCGGGGACGATAGGGCCCTTAGGTATAGCGCCCCCGGCCCGCCAAGCCGAGTCCGTTTACCTAGCCCGCCTTGCGCCCCAGCCGGCGGTGCACCTCGTCCAGCAGGCCGTCGGCCGCGGCCTCGATCAAGTCCAGCACGGTGTCGAACTGGTCCTCCGACCCGTAATAGGGATCGGGCACGTCATGGCCCTTGTGGTCGGGGGCGTAGTCCAGGAACAGTTGCACCCGGTCGCGACGCTTGGGCGGCGCCAGGCGGCGCAGGAAATCCAGATGATCGCGGTCCATGGCCAGCACCATGTCGTACCGCTCGAAATCATCCGCGTCCACGCGGCGCGCGCGCAGCGCCGACAGGTCGACGCCGCGATGGCGCGCCGCCTCCACCGCCCGGATGTCCGGCGCCTCCCCCACGTGATAGCCATGGGTGCCGGCGCTGGCCACCGTCACATCATCGGCCAGGCCATCCATGACCAAGCGGCGGCGCATCACGCCCTCCGCCGTGGGGGAGCGGCAGATGTTGCCCGTGCAAACGAACAGGATTGAAATTTTCCGATTATTTTCCAATGCCTTACCCTTATTCCGGGAGTGCCAAGACATCTGCGGCGACTGTAGCAACGTCGGACCCGGGAATCAAATGCTCACCCGATCCCCCTCTCCAAGAAGGTAGGCCCGCGACATCCGGACCACCCCTTCCCGCTTGCCGGGCCGCGCGGCGCCGCCCAAGATGCGCCCGTCCCGCCGGTGGCAGCCGCCGGGGTACGGCAACGCGGCAGGATACAGGTCCCATGCCCCTTATCGACGTCACCGGTCTGCGCCACGCCATCGCGGGCCGGCCGGTGCTGGACATTCCCCATTGGTCGGTCGAGGCCGGCCGGCACTGCCTGCTGCTGGGCCCCAGCGGCAGCGGTAAGACCACCCTGATCCACGCCCTGGCCGGGCTGAAGCGGCCGGACCAGGGGCGCATCCTGCTGGACGGCCAGGCGGTGTGGGACCTGGACGCCGCCGCCCGCGACCATGCGCGGGGCCGCCTGATCGGCATCGTCTTCCAGACCCTGCACCTGGTGGCGGCACTGGACGTGGGCCAGAACCTGCATCTGGCGCGCTGGCTGGCCGGCCTGCCGCGCGACGCGGGGGCCGTGGCCCGGGCGCTGGACCGCGTGGGCCTGGGCAACCGCCTGGCCGCCAAGCCGGAACACCTGAGCCAGGGGGAGAAGCAGCGCGTGGCCATCGCCCGCGCCGTGGTGACGGGGCCGAAGCTGATCCTGGCGGATGAGCCGACCTCCGCCCTGGATGACGAGAATTGCGGGCTGGTCCTGGACCTGCTGCTGGAACAGGCGGATGGGTGCGGCGCCACCTTGCTGGTGGCCACCCATGACGAGCGCACCCGCGCCCGGATATCCGACCGGCTGGAATTGCCGAAATTGAGCACCGCCGTGGACGGTCACGCCGCATGAACACCCTTGGCTTGGCGTGGGCCTATCTGAAGCGCTCGGCCCTCACCACCGCGCTCAACGTGGCGCTGCTGGCGCTGGGCACCGGCACCATCGTTGTGCTGATCCTGGTGGGCACGCAGGTGCAGGACCGCCTGGCCAAGGACGCCGCCGGGATCGACCTGGTGGTGGGCGCCAAGGGCAGCCCGCTGCAGCTGATCCTGTCGGCGCTGTACCAGATCGACATCCCCACGGGGAACATCCCGCTGTCGCAGGCGCAGGCCCTGGCGTCCGACCCGTTGGTGGCCCGGGCCGTCCCCCTGGCCCTGGGCGACAGTTTCCGGGGATACCGCATCGTCGGCACCGACCCGGCCTTCGTCGCCCTGCGCCATGCCCAGGTGGCGATGGGCCGGCTGTGGCAGGCGCCCATGGAGGCGACGGTGGGCGCCCAGGTGGCCCGGGCCGCCGGCCTGAAGGTGGGCGACCAGTTCAACGGCAACCATGGCCTGTCGGCCGGCGGGGCGGTGCATGAGGGCACGCCCTACACCGTGGTGGGCATCCTGGCCCCCACCGGCGGCGTGGTGGACCGCCTGGTGCTGACCCCCATCGACAGCGTGTGGGCGGTGCACGACGCCCACCACCATCATCCCGACGACGCGCATGAGGCGCATGACCATTTGGCGGAGGGTGCCCAGCCGGCCCAGCAAGCACCCGAGCGCGAGGTGACCTCCGTCCTGCTGCGCTACCGGTCCCCCATCGCGGCCGCCCTGCTGCCCCGGCGCATCAACACCGGCAGCGCCATGCAGGCGGCCTCGCCGGCGGCGGAGATGACGCGGCTGCTGTCCTTGGTGGGCATCGGCACGGACACGGTGCGCGGCTTCGGCCTGCTGCTGGTCGCCTCCTCCGCGCTCAGCATCTTCGTGGCGCTCTACAACGCCACCCAGGCGCGGCGGTACGACCTGGCGGTCATGCGCGCCCTGGGCGCCACCCGTACCCGCATCTCCTGCCTGCTGCTGACCGAGGCGCTGGCCATGGGCGCGGCAGGCACCGCCCTGGGCCTGGCGCTGGGCCATGGCGCGGTGGAACTGGCGGGCCGCCTGGTGCCCCAGGCCCGCGACATGGGCATCACAGGACTCCAGTTTCCGGCTACGGAACCCTATCTTCTTGTCCTGGCGGCCGGCCTGTCGGTGCTGGCCGCCCTGGTTCCGGCGGTCCAGGCCTATCGCACGGATGTGTCGGCGGTGCTGTCGCGGGGGTGACCCTCCGCTGCACACCCAGCCCTTAATCGGCCACGATTGGGGCCAACAAAGCATTTGGCAGTTGCGAGAAAGGATTTCGCCATGACGGTTCAGGCCAAGCGCACATTCGCCGCCGCCCTGATGATGGCGGCAATCGTCGCGGGGGCGCCCGCCCTGGCGGCCGACAAGAAGGTGGCATCGGTCACGCCCCCGGCGCCGGCGCCGGGGACGGCAGCATCCGTGCAGGCCAACATCCCCAAGGCCACCCTGGGCTGGGACAAGCTGGCCGACGTCAAGGAAGTGCACAGCATGGACAACGGCCTGCTGCGCGTGCGCGCCGCCTTCGGGCCGGCGGTGCAGGCGCTGGAGGGCAAGCCCCTGACCATCGCCGGCTTCATCATCCCGCTGGAGCAGAAGGAGAAGTCCGGCCATTTCCTGCTGAGCGCCATGGCGCCCAGCTGCCCCTTCTGCCCGCCGCCCGGGCCCGCCGACCTGATGGAGGTGAAGACCAGCGCCCCCATCGCCATGACCAACGAGCCCATCACCCTGACGGGCACGCTGCACATGGTGGGCGATGACGACAACGGCCTGTACTACCGCTTGGGCGACGCCACCCTGCAGGCGGGGAGCTAAATCCCCAGCAGGTAGCGCACCAGGCCGATGAGGCTGCCGACCAGCAGCACCGAGGTGCCGAACAGCGCCAGGCCGAAGCCGGCGGCGCGCTTCTTGGCATCGGCATAGTAGGTCACGGCGTACAGCACGCGGCCGATGGGCCATGCCAGGCCGATCACCGCCGCCTGGTGGTCACCCCAGATGTTGGCGAACAGCCACAGGCCGGGGAGGAACAGCACGATCTGCTCCAGGGTGTTCACCTGCACGCGCAGCACCCGCTGGAAGGCCGGCGGGCCGTCCACCGACGGCGCCTCCACCCCATGCCGGGTGCGCGCCCGGCTCACCTGCCCGATGGTCCAGAAATAGACGAACAATGCCAGAAGCGTGACCAGACCGGTCCACACGAAGGCCGCCATAACCCCATCCCCCATCTTTCGGCCGGCGGCGCCCAGGCCGCCCGCCCCTCGTTTCTTATATCGGCGCCAACCCCAATCTGGCCCCCCAAACTCAGGGATCGTTGGCCTCGATGCCGTACATGTCGTCGTCGGTGAAGCCGAAATGGTGGCCGATTTCATGGATCATGACGTTCAGCACCAGATCGCCCAGATCCTCCCCCGTCTCACACCAATAGTCCAGCAGCGGCCGGCGGTAGAGGAAGATCATGTCCGGCCCGTGGCTGGCGTCGTTGGCGCCGCGCTGGGGCAGGGAGACACCCCGGTAGAGGCCCAGGATGTCGAACGGGGTTTCCAGCCCCATCTCCCGTTCCGTCTCCTCATCCGGGAATTCCGCGACATGGACCACCAGGTTGCCCATGTGCACCCGCAGCTCGGGCGGGATGGACGCGATGGCGTCGGTGGCCAGGCGTTCGATCTCCTCCAGCGTGGGCGGGGAGGTGAAGCGGCGGGGCAGGACGGTGACGGTGGCCATGGCTCTATACCGGGGTAGGCTGTGCTAGAATCTTGACGGGAGGGCCCCGCCGGGTCCACGTCAACGCTTGTCGGCCCCCGCCGTCAAGCCCCGGCGCTCAGGCGTCATCGTCGCAGGCGACTTAACCCCATTATCGCCCCGATAGACCCTGGGCCGGAAGGCGGCTGCGGAAAGGAAGACACCATGGCGCGGAACCCCACGCCCATGCGCAAGGCCCGTTTCATGGAAGAGAGTGCTGGTTGAGATGACTGACGACACCGTGCCGCCGGCGGAAGAGGCCACCCCCCAGCCCTCCGCCGCCCTTGCTACCTGTCCCCGCTGCGCCAAACCCCTGGACCTCTGCGTTTGCGAAGGCATCACGCCCATCGAGACCCGGCTGGAGGTGCTGGTGCTGCAGCATCCCCAGGAACAGGACGTGGAGCTGGGCAGCGCCCGGCTGCTGACCCTGGGCCTGGCGCGCGGCCGGCTGAAGGTGGGCCTGTCCTGGCCCAACCTGGCCAAGGCGCTGGGCACGGAAAAAGGGGGCCGCGAGGCCGACCCGCGCCGCTGGGCCGTGCTGTACATGGGCTCGGGCGACGACGCCGTCGCCACCCAGCCCGGTACCCTGCGCCTGGTGGACAAGAAGGGCCAGACGGTGGAGGACCCCACCATGCTGGCCGACTTGGAGGGTATCATTCTGCTGGACGGGTCGTGGTCGCAGGCCAAGGCCCTGTGGTGGCGCAACGCCTGGCTGTTGAAGCTGCGCCGCCTGATCGTCCATCCCGATTTCGTCTCCGCCTACGGCAATCTGCGCCGCGAGCCCCGGCGCGAAAGCGTGTCGACGCTGGAGGCCGGCGCCTTCGCCCTGGCCAAGCTGGAGGGGGACGACACGCTGGTGGAGCGGTTGCGCGCGCCCTTCATCGCCCTGGTGGCCCGCTACCGCGCCGTGCGTGGCAACCGCCCGCCCAAGGCCGCCGCCAACCGGCCATCCGGCGAGGGCGCGCGCAAGCCCGATTGGCGCGGCCGCAAGCGCCGGCCCCGCTAACGGTTCCGGCGGCATCCGCCCGTTGCGGCGAACGCCACCATCCGGTGCGGCGCCCATGGCCCCGTAGCCCTTTTTTGGCCAGAATTGGCAGTCACACACGCGGAAGTTTTTCCTCCAGCCTGCGGACAGCCCCCATGCCCCGGTATTTCGCCCTCGCCGCCCTTCTGCTGTGCGGCGTCGCCGCTTCCGCGCTGGCCGCGACCGCCCCCGCGCCGGCCCCGCGGCCGGCAGCCGCCTGTCCGGAAGGGGCGGACTGGAACATGCCGGCGGCGCCGCTGCGCATCTATGCCGACACCTGGTACGTCGGTACCTGCGGGCTGTCCTCCATCCTCATCACCTCGCCCCAGGGCCATGTGCTGATCGACGGCGCCACGGAGAAGGCGGCGGCGCTGATCGAGGCCAACATCCGCGCCCTGGGTTTCAAGGTGGAGGACGTGCGCGTCATCCTGAACAGCCATGAGCACCTGGACCATGCCGGCGGCATTGCCCAGTTGCAGCGCGACTCGGGCGCCACGGTCATGGCCCTGTCGGCCGCGGCCGGCGCGCTGGAGCACGGCAAGGGCGATCGGGGCGACCCGCAGTACCTGAGCATCGAGGCCTTCCCCGCCATCCCGCATGTGAAGCGCCTGAAGGATGGGGAGGAGGTGACCCTGGGCCCCATCCGCCTGACGGCCCACGCCACGCCGGGCCACACGCCGGGGGCCACCACCTGGACCTGGGACAGCTGCCAGGATGGCCGCTGCCATCATATGGTCTACGCCGACAGCCTCAGCGCCTACACCGACGATGTCTACCGCTATTCGGACGAGGCGGCGCATCCCGGCGCGCTGGCCAGCTTCCGCCAAGCCATCGCCACCATGGCGGCCCTGCCCTGCGACATCCTGCTGACGCCCCATCCCGACGCCTCGCAGATGTGGAAGCGCCTGGGCCCCAACGCCACCCTGCCCCTGGTGGATGAGACCGCCTGCCATCGCTATGGCGCGGCGGTGACGGCCCGCCTGGACAAGCGCCTGGCGGATGAAAAGGCCATGCCGGAAAAGGAAAAGGCGGCCCGCTGAGGGCCGCCATGCCTGGAACGGGCGGCATGACATGCCGCTGCAGGATGCGACCGCATCCGCCACAGTTTTCCGGGAAGCGACAGCGGACTGGAAAACGAGGAAGCCAAGCGGCCGGATGGCCGCGCCCGGCGCATGAGGGCAAGCCGAACTAACGCAGCGACATCACCCGCACATCGGCCGGCGGGGCCGCCGCCGCACCCGCGGCCCGGTCGGCGGCGGCGATGCGCTTTTCCAAATCGGCGGCGTGCAGCCGGGCGGCATCCAGATCGCGCTGCAGCTGGTCGCCCCGTGCCCGCTCCTTGCGCAGGGCCCGGCGGTGCTTGCCGGCCGACAGCCAGGAGATCAGGCCGCCGGCGAGGAAGCCCACCAGCAGGGACACGAACACCACCGCGAAGGAGGGCGCCACCACCGCGCCGTCCAGCGGCCACAGCGTCAGGCGCACCAACTCCTCATTCACGATGGCGAAGTCGATGGCGACGAGGGCCAGCGGTATGGACACGATCCAGGAAAGGTAACGCAGCACTGGCCGCTCCACTGGCAACGGCCGCCCCGGACCACCCGCGGATGGGGCGGCCCCTGGGGGCGGCGCTGAGAAGGCCCCGACGGAACCGCCGGGGCCGGGTCCCACAGATGGGGGCTATCAGTCGGTGTTCAACTGCTCACGCAGCTGCTTGCCCGTCTTGAAGAAGGGAATGAACTTCTCATCCACGTCCACCGCCTGGCCCGTGCGGGGGTTCCGGCCGGTGCGGGCGTCGCGCCGCTTCACGGAGAAGGCGCCGAAGCCGCGCAACTCCACCCGGTCACCCCGGGCCAGGGCCTCGGTGATCTCGTCGAAGATGGTGGTGACGATCTTTTCCACATCGCGCTGGTAGAGGTGCGGATTGAGTTCCGCCAGCCGCATGATGAGTTCCGACTTGGTCATCGGCAATTCCCCCTTGGGCAATCGGTCCCGGTCTCGCGGGACCGCTATCTTTATCGTGTCGTTGGTGCCTCCCGGCAGGCCGGCGGCCCAGGTGTACATCCACCCATGCCTAGCGGGTCCTGATACCGCGTCCCGCTTCCCCTGGTGGCCAGCCTCGGCTTGAGCCCTGTGGGGTCGGGTCACGGCCTCCGTCGCCGCCCGTCCTCTCCCAACTGTGCCGGAGCGGACCCGTCCTGGCAAGGGTAAGGTCTTCATACTCCTGCATTATCGCTGATTGGACTCGGCCTTTCGGGGGCCCTTCCCCGTCGAGCCCCTCCGTCCGGCCAAGCCGGCTGGATAAGAAAAAGGCCGCCCCCGGTTGCCCGGGAACGGCCCTTTCTCACTCAAGACCCGGATGGGTCCTGAAACTCAGTCCTGACGGACCAAATCTCAGGCCTCGTCCTTGTCCTTCTGGGCGCGCTTCAGCGCGGCGCCCAGGATGTCGCCCAGCGAGGCGCCCGAGTCGGACGAACCGAACTCGGCCATCGCCTGCTTCTCTTCCTCGACTTCCTTCGCCTTGATCGACAGGCCGATCTTGCGGCTGGCGCGATCGATCTGCGTGACCTTGGCGTCGACCTTCTCGCCGACGGCGAAACGGTCCGGGCGCTGCTCGGAACGCTCACGCGACAGGTCGGACTTGCGGATGAAGCCGGTGAAGCCATCGACGACCGACACCTCGATGCCGCCCTCGGTGATAGCGGTGACGGTGCAGGTGACGACGTCGTTCTTCTTGACGCCGGCGACGGTGGCTTCGAACGGATCGCTGGCCAGCTGCTTGATGCCCAGGCTGATGCGTTCCTTTTCCACATCGACGTCCAGGACCTTCACGCGGACGTGATCGCCCTTCTTGTAGTCCTGGATGGCCTCTTCACCCGACTTGTTCCAGTCGAGGTCGGACATGTGGACCATGCCGTCGATGTCGCCCGGCAGACCAACGAACAGACCGAACTCGGTGATGTTCTTGACCTCGCCTTCCAGCTCGGTGCCGGCCGGGAACTTGTCGACGAACGTCTCCCACGGGTTGTCCAGGCACTGCTTGAGGCCCAGGGAGATGCGGCGCTTCTGCGGATCCACGTCCAGCACCATGACCTCGACCTCCTGGGAGGTGGAGACGATCTTGCCGGGGTGGACGTTCTTCTTGGTCCAGGACATCTCGGAGACGTGCACCAGACCCTCGATGCCGGGCTCCAGCTCCACGAAGGCGCCGTAGTCGGTGATGTTGGTGACGCGGCCCTTGAACTTGGCGCCGACCGGGTACTTGGCTTCCACGCCTTCCCACGGATCAGCCTCAAGCTGCTTCATGCCCAGGCTGATGCGCTGGGTTTCGGAGTTGAAGCGGACGACCTGGACCGTGACGGTCTGGCCGATCTGCAGGGCTTCCGACGGGTGGTTGATGCGGCGCCAGGCGATGTCGGTGACGTGCAGCAGGCCGTCGACGCCACCCAGATCCACGAACGCGCCGTAGTCGGTGATGTTCTTGACCACGCCCTGCAGAACCTGGCCTTCCTTGAGGTTGGCCACCAGCTCCGAACGGGCCTCGGCGCGGCTCTCTTCCAGAACGGCGCGACGCGACACGACGATGTTGCCGCGCGAGCGGTCCATCTTCAGGATCTGGAAGGGCTGCGGGGTGCCCATCAGCGGGGAGATGTCGCGCACCGGGCGGATGTCCACCTGGCTGCCCGGCAGGAAGGCCACGGCGCCCGACAGGTCGACCGTGAAGCCGCCCTTGACGCGACCGAAGATGATGCCGGTGACGCGCTGCTGTTCGGTGAACGCGCGCTCCAGCTGGGTCCAGGCCTCTTCGCGCTTGGCCTTCTCGCGCGACAGCATGGCTTCGCCGTGCTTGTCTTCCATGCGCTCGAGGTAGACCTCGACCGTGTCGCCGATCTTCAGCTCAACCGGCTGACCGGGGACGGCGAATTCCTTCAGCGCGACCCGGCCTTCGGACTTCAGACCAACGTCGATGAGCACCATGTCGTTCTCGATGTTGAGAACGGTGCCCTTGACCACCGTGCCTTCGAGGCTCTCGCTCGTGCCGAGCGACTCTTCCAGAAGGGCGGCGAAACTTTCCTTCATCCCACGGTCTTGGGACTTGGCGGCGGAAACCTGGGCCATTTAAACTCCTTGAGTGGATCCAGCACAGGCCCGTTCCAACCCCCCGGCAGACGCCCGGCCGACAGGAGGTTAACTTGGCCCATGGCGTCGGACACCATGCCCGGCGACTTGGGTTGAGTTGGGGGCCGCGCGGCCTAACCGTCCGTTTTAAAGGAAGCCGGGAAACGCGGGTCTGGAGCGGATGAAGTCCGTGGCGGCGACGAACGCCTGTTCGGCATCCATCATGGACGTATCAAGCAAAAACGCGTCGACAGCGGGCTTCAGCGGTGCCACCGCCCGTTGACTGTCACGCGCATCACGAACTTTCATGTCCTCCAGGACGGCCTCGTATATAGCCTCGGCGCCAGTATTCCGCAACTCCGACAAACGGCGCCGGGCGCGAACCTCAACGTCGGCGGTCACGTAGAGCTTGGCGGGCGCGTCGGGGCAGACCACGGTGCCGACGTCGCGCCCGTCCAGCACCGCGCCTTTCGCCCCCTCGGGCGGGTGGTTGGCGAAATTCCGCTGGAAATCCAACAGGGCCGCCCGTACCTCGGGCACCACCGAGACCTTGGAGGCGGCCACCGCCACCGCGTCCTGGCGCAGCGCCGGGTCGTTCATCATGGGCAGGACGGTGGTGGCATCCAGGCCCTGGGCGGCCGCGACGGCGGCGACGGCGTCATCCGGCGCATGGCCGGTCCGCAACAGCGTCAACCCCACCGCGCGGTAAAGCGCGCCCGTGTCCAGGTGGGCGAAGCCCAGGGTGGCGGCCAGGCGGCGGGCCAGCGTGCCCTTGCCGCTGGCGGCGGGGCCATCGATGGCGACGATGAAGGAAGATGTCATGGGATCGGGCGCCTTCGCCAAGCAGGAAGGAACAGGAAAGAAGGGTTGGCCGGTGGCCTAACACCGCCCGCCCCGCCTGGCAAGCCGGCCCCGCCCCCTCACGCTTGGGTGATGGCGGCGCCAAGGGCGTTCAGCAAAGAGGCGGCCGCCGGGCCCAGGCTGGCCCGCACGGCTATGGGTTGCGTGGCGGCGGTGCCCAGCGCCAGGAAGGCCGGCGCCACGTCGGCATCGACCTCCACCGCCGCCCCGCCCTGCGGCGGCCGGCCGTCGCCGGTGATGGTCAGGACATCCATCCCCGCCGACGCCGTGACGCCGCAGGCGCCCAAGGCCGCCACCAGGGGCGGCACCGTCCGGGCCAGGCGGGGGGGAAGGCCGCGCAGCACCGTCGTGCCCCGGGCGCAGGACGCCGCCACCGCCACCAGCGCCAGCTCCCCGGCGGTGAGGGATGCGGCCGCGACCTCCACCCCGCGCAAGGGATGTGCCGGCGGGTGCAGCCGCAGGTCAGCCACGGGTTCGCCCTCGCCGGCGGGCTGGTTCGCCGCCGTCGGGCCGGCGCCCATGTCGCGCACCCCCATGTCGCGCAGCACGGGAAACAGGGCGATGCGGTGCTCATTGACGCCGACATGGGGCAGCGCGATGCCGGGGCCGGGGCGCAGGGTGGCGGCCACCAGGGCGGCACCCGCCAGGGAGACGTCGCCCGGCACGGCCACCCGGGCCGGCTGCAGTTCCCGCTGGCCGTCGACGCTGACGGCCCAGGCGCCGTCCGGCTGGTGGCGGGCGGTGACGGCGGCGCCGAACTGGCGCAATAGGCGTTCGGTATGGTCCGCGGTGGGCGTTTCCTCCACCACCGTGGTGCGGCCGGCGACGTTGAGCGCGGCCACCAGCAGGGCGGATTTCACCTCGCACCCCACCGGGGCCAGCGGGCGGTGGTCCACCGGCACCGGCCGGGCCGTGCCGCGCACCAGCAGCGGGGGATGGATGCCGCCCAACCCGTCACCGGCGGGAATGAAGGCCGCCCCCATGCGGGACAGGGGCGGCAGCGCCGTCTTCAGGAAAGCGGCGGCGGGATGGCTGGTGGTGAGGAAGGTCTCGCCCCCTTGGGTGGCCAGGAGGCCGGCCAGCAAGGCGAAGGCCAGGCCGTCGGCGCCGACGTCCAGCAGGCCCGGGGCTTGGCGCAGGCCGCCCACGCCCACGCCGTGGACCCGCCAGGCGCCCGCGCCCATCGGCTCAAGGTGGGCCCCCAGCGTGCGCAGGACCCGCACCAGCGGCTCCTGCCCGATGGGGGCGCCCGTCACCCGGCTTTCCCCCACGGCCAGCGCCGCCAGCACCAGAGCGCGCGCCGCGATGGCGGCGTCGCCCGGTACCGCCGCCGTGCCGCCCAGCGGGGGCGCGGGGGATGAGATCCAGGTGGACAAGGCGGGCGCGGACATGGGGATTGGAGTCCCTGGAATGACGGGGCGGAACGGTGTCAAGGATGGCCCCACCCCCGCCGCCGCGCAAGGCGTTGGGGCCATGGGGGCCCCGGCGGGCACCGCCGCATGGGACGAAAGCGCCCCCTTGTGGGTGTCTTCGAGGATTCACGTTTGACAGGGGGCGGGCTTCATGGCAAACGCCCGCTCCTGTACCTTTTTATATGGAGCGTGGACATGGCCGGCCCGGGCCGTCGCCACGCGTGTTTTTGACGGAGGATTGCCGTGGCGAAACCGGAATGGGGCACCAAGCGGATCTGCCCGAACTGCGGCACCCGCTATTACGACATGCGGAAGAATCCGCCGACCTGCCCCTCGTGCTCGACGGTGTTCGATCCTGAGGCCCTGCTGAAGTCCCGCCGCGCCCGTCCCATCCTGGCCGACGACACCAAGAAGCCGGTCCTGGATGACGAGGACACCGGCGTCGAGGTTGAGGACGAGGAGAAGGAAGAGGCCTTGGAAGAGGCCGAGGTCGATCTGGAGGTCGATGACCTGGAGGAAGCCGAGACCGCCGACGAGGTGCCCGGCGACGATGACGAGGACGTTCTGCTGGAGGACGCCGAGGAACTGGGCGACGAGGATGACGTGGGCGAAGTGGTCGATGTCGAAGGTGGCGACGAGGACCGCTAAAGTCTGAGGAATTTCAGGGCGTTGGCCATTCTGGAAAAAAGTTTGGGAATCCCCGATTTTTCTCTTGATCCAGCCGACGCATCTGAGCATATTCCCGCCCACACCACGCCAGCCCCCAGGCGGCGCGGACCGAGTTAAAAATGGTTCGGGGCTATAGCTCAGCTGGGAGAGCGCTACAATGGCATTGTAGAGGTCAGCGGTTCGATCCCGCTTAGCTCCACCAAATCCGAAAGGCCGGCTGACGACTCAGCCGGCCTTTCGTGTTTCTGGCCGGATTGACTGGTCTCCCGCGCCGCTTTTTCTTTCAGCACACAGCCCTGGCCATTGACCGACTTGGGCATCGATGGCAGCGGCACCTGTCACATGACCGAAAGACATGCCAGGGTCGCGGATGGAATTGCGCGCTTGATCTCCGCCCCGCATCTGCGCATATTCCCGGCCTCACCGCCGCTGCCCAGATCAATGGGCCCCAGAGGGCGGCGACCGAATTCACAGGTTCGGGGCTATAGCTCAGCTGGGAGAGCGCTACAATGGCATTGTAGAGGTCAGCGGTTCGATCCCGCTTAGCTCCACCAAATCCGAAAGCCCGGTTGGCACAGCCCAGCCGGGCTTTCGCGCTTTCGGGGTTCTGGCAAAAGCATTCTTGAAAGCGGCCTGCCCGCCGGGTGATGGTCGAGCCCCATCCCTTCGCCCCTCCCCCGAGTCCCGTCCATGCCCCGTTCCCATCGCCTGGCGCTCTGCGCCATCCTGATGCTGTCCGTCGCCGCCCCCGCCTGGGCGGCCGCGCCCGGCCAACAGAACGGCCCCCAACAGACCGAGCCGTGGGACACGGATTTCCTGCCGCCGCCGCCGCCCTGGCACGGCGCCTCGGAAAAGCTGGTGGTGAAGGCGGGTGATCCCTGGGCCACACCGGCGGAGCTGACCGGCCTGACCGCCACGCCCAGCTATGACGAGACCCGCGCCTTCATTGACCGGCTGGTCACGGCATCCCCCCTGCTGCGGCAGGAGGTGTTCGGCACCTCCCCCAAGGGACGCGAGATGGTGGCGGTGCTGGCGGCCAAGGGAATGGTGGATGGCAAGCCGGACCCGGCCAAGCCCCTGCTGCTGGTGCAGGCCGGCATCCATGCGGGCGAGATCGACGGCAAGGACGCCGGGCTGATGCTGTTGCGCGACATCACCCAGCGGGGCAAGGACGGCCTGCTGGACCGGGTGAACCTGCTGTTCGTGCCCATCTTCAACGTCGATGGCCATGAGCGCGCCGGCGCCTACAACCGGCCCAATCAGCGCGGCCCCATGAACCAGGGCTGGCGCACCACGGCGCAGAACCTGAACCTCAACCGCGACTACGGCAAGCTGGACACGCCCGAGATGCGGGCCATGATCGCCCTGATCCGCCGCTATCAGCCCGACCTGTACCTGGACATCCATGTCACCGACGGCATGGACTATGCCTATGACATCACCTTCGGCAATGACGAAGGCGCCGCCGGCGACCTGTTCTCCCCCGCCATCGACCGCTGGCTGGCGGGCCCCTTCAAGACGGAGGTGAGCCAAGCCCTGGCCAAGGCCGGCCACATCCCCGGGCCCCTGGTGACGGAGGCCGACGGCCGCAAGCCGGAGGGCGGTATCGCCGGCGGCACCACGCCCCTGCGCTATTCCACCGGCTACGGCAACCTGGCGCACATCCCCACCGTGCTGGTGGAGAACCATTCGCTGAAGCCCTACCGCCAGCGGGTACTGGGCACCTATGTGCTGATCGAGCGATCGCTGACCCTGCTGGCGGAACAGGGCGCCGCCCTGCGCCAGGCCATGGCGTCCGACCGCGCCCGCCGGCCCGTCACCCTGCCCGTGGCGTTCGAGACGGAGAAGACGCCCAGCGCCAGCGTGGCGTTCCGGACCATGCGGCACGAGAGCTATATCTCCCCCGCCTCGGGCGGGGTGGAGGTACGCTGGCTGGGCCGGCCGGGCGCCACGGTGCATATGCCCATCTTCCTGGATCACCCCAGCGTCACCGTCGCGCGGCCGGATGCCTATTGGGTGCCGGCGACCAAGCCGGAGATCATCGCGCGGCTGCGCCTGCACGGCCTGGCGATGGAAACGCAGGACCAGCCGCACGAGGTCACGGTGGACGCCGTGCGCCTGACGGAGCCCAAGCTGGCCACCGAGACCAACGAGGGCCACGTCATGCTGGACACGGCCGGGTATGTGCATGAGACGCGCACGGTGCTGTACCCCAAGGGCAGCGTGCGCGTGCCCACCGACCAGCCCCTGGGCGACCTGGCCGGCCAGCTGCTGGAGGCGGAGAGCACCGAGTCGTTCCTGGCCTGGGGCTTCTTTCCCGAAATCCTGCAGCGCACGGAATATATCGAGCCCTACGCCATCGCCCCGCTGGCCGAGCGCATGCTGGCCGCCGACCCGGCCCTGAAAGCCGCCTTCGAGGCCAAGCTGAAGGCCGACCCCGGCTTCGCCACCAACCCGGACCAGCGCCTGGCCTGGTTCTATGACCGCACGCCCTACAGCGACGCCGCCTACCTGCGCTATCCCGTGGGGCGGGAGATGGGGCGATAAGGGACGCTGCGAAAACGTACCGTATTACGAAGTCCGGCCAATGATCCGTAAAGGCAAGGTGGAAGCCCGCGTTTACTTCGGTATTTCAAACAGCAAAGCCATTCTGCTGCACGGCCACGCCGGCAAGCGACTGAAGATTGAGCTGGAGCTGGAGGATGATGCCGCCTGACTGAAGCCGCTATCCCCTGGGCCCGAACAGGATGATGCCGGTGCCGGTCAGGCAGACCAGGCCGCCCAGGATGTCCCAGCGATCCGGCCGGGCCCCCTCGACGGCCCAGAGCCATAGCAGGGACGTCGCGACGTAGATGCCGCCATAGGCCGCATAGGCCCGGCCGGCGAAGGCGATATCGACGCGGGTCAGCGCCCAGGCGAACAGGGCCAGGCTGGCCATGCCAGGCAGCAGCCACAGGGGGCTTTTGCCCAGGCGCAGCCAGGCCCAGAAGGCGAAGCAACCGCCGATCTCCGCCACCGCGGCCAGCAGATAGGTGGGCAGGGCAAGCACGCGACATCACCATCCAATGGCGCACAACAAAAGGCCGCCGCCCATGATGGCGACGGCCGCTGTTTCGTTTCAACAGCTTACCCGAGTGTCGGCGTGCCCGCCCAGGCTTACTTGCCGGTCAGCACCCAGTCGGGGCGGACCCAATGGCAGGTGTAGCCGCCGATGTTCTTTTCCAGATAGTCCTGGTGGTAGTCCTCGGCCTCCCAGAAGGTGCCGGCGGGAACGATCTGGGTGACGACCTTGCCGGGCCAGCGGCCCGACGCGCCGACCTCGGCCGTCACCTCCTCGGCCGCCGCCTTCTGCTCGGGCGAGGCGTAGAAGATGGCGCTGCGGTACTGGCTGCCGATGTCGTTGCCCTGGCGGTTGGTGGTCGTCGGGTCGTGGATCTGGAAAAAGAACTCGATCAGGCGGCGGAAGGTCAGTTTGGCCGGGTCGAAGGTGATCTCGATGGCTTCGGCGTGGCCGGTGGTGCCGGTCTTCACGTCCTTGTAGGTCGGGTTCCGCAGCTCACCGCCGATGTAGCCCACGCGGGTATCCACCACGCCCGGCACCTTGCGGATCAGATCTTCCATACCCCAGAAGCAGCCACCAGCCAGCGTCGCGGTTTCGGTCGTCATTGTCGTCATCCTTGGGAAAGGCAAACAGTCAGGCACTGCAAGTAAGCGCTGGCGGGCCCGGCTTCAACAGCGATGTTGCCGGGGATGTCGGCGCGGGTGGCGAGCGGCCACACTGTCCCCCATAGTGGCCCCCATGCGCTCCGCCTATCTCTCCCTCACCGCCGCCATGGTCCTGGTCGGCCTGTCCGTGCCCATCAGCAAGATGGCGGTGACCGCCGTGCCGCCCCTGGTGGCCGCCGACGTGCGCTTCGCCCTGGCGGCGCTGGCGCTCAGCCCCTGGGCCATCCGCCACGGACGCCGCGCCCTGCCGGCCACGGGCGGCGACTGGGCCAGCTTGGCCCTGCTGTCGCTGTTCGGCATGGTGCTGTTCAACGTCTTCCTGATGTACGGCCTGCGCGGTACCAGCGCCACCACCGCCGGCATCCTGACCAGCACCATCCCCGCCGTGACCGCCCTGTGCGCCGCCGCCATCCTGCGTGAGCGGCTGACCCTGCGGAACGGCGCGGCCATCGCCCTGGCCATGGCGGGCATCGCCGCCCTCAACCTGGCCAGCCACGGGGCCCATGGCGCAGACGGCGGCGCCGGCGATACCCTGCGCGGCAACGCCCTGGTCCTGGGTGCCGTGGTGTCGGAGGGGCTGTACAACGTCTATGCCCGGCGGCTGGCGGGCGTGTCGCCCCTGGCCGTCACCTTCCTCGCCAACCTGATGGCGGCGGTGCTGGCCCTGCCCTTCGCCGTGCTGACGGCGCGGGGGATGACGCCTGAGTCGCTGTGGGGCGGCCTGTCGCCGGGCGCTTGGGCGCTGTACGCCGCGGCCTCGCTGGGCAACGGCCTGGTGGCGGTGGTGTTCTGGCTGCGCGGGGCGGCCCGTATCCCGGCCAGCCGCAGCGGCCTTTTCACCGGCCTGCTGCCCGTCACCGTGCTGGTGCCGTCGCTGTTCCTGCTGGGTGAGCGGCCGACCCTGGCCCACGCCCTGGGGCTGGCGGGTGTGCTGGCCGGCATCGCCGTGGGCGTCATGCCCGGGCGAAACCGGCCAGCGACAGCGCGACCTCAGGAAGCCGAGCCGTAAACGGTCTCAAGCTCGGCATCGTCGAAGCGGTAGTGGGTGCTGCAGAACTCGCACGCGACGTCCACGGCCCCATCCACCTTCAGCTCCGCCACCTCGTCCCGCGGCAGAGACTTCAGCACCGTCACCACCCGTTCCCGCGAGCAGCGGCACTGCGCCGCCAGACCGTGCGGGTCGTAGGCACGCACCTCTTCCTCGTGGAACAGGCGGAACAGCACATCATTCACCGGCAGCGCCGGGTCCAGCACCTCGGCCGGGGTGACGGTGGACAGCAGGGCCATGGCCCGGCGCCAGTCGTCCTCCAAGTCGCTGGGCTTGGCATCCGACGCCACGCCGCCGGCATCCTCGTCCGGCAGGGCCTGCAGCATGATGGCGCCGCCGCCCCAGTTGCCCCCGTCAGACAGGCCGGCGTGGACGACGATGCCCGTGGCCAGCTGTTCCGACTGGGTGAAGTAGTGGCGCACGCAATCATCCATGCGATCGCCCTCCAGGCCGACGATGCCCTGGTAGCGCTGGGTGTGCTCGCCCTGGTCGACGGTGAACGCCAGATAGCCCTTGCCCAGCAGCGTGGGCACCGGGGCCCACGGGCGTGAGGCCCCACCGGCGGCCTCCAGGGCGGCCTTCAGCTTGTCCTCGTCGAACTGGGCATAGCCACGCACGGCGCCGGCGCTGGTGATGTCGGCCACCATCAGGTTGATCGGGCCATCGCCCTTGGTCTGCAGGGTGAAGACGCCCTCATACTTCAGCGCCGCCGCCAGCGTCGTCGCCAGCGTGATCGTTTCCGCCAGCATCTGGGCGACGGGACCCGGATAGGCGTGGCGGCCCAGGATCTCGTCCAGCACGGGCCCCAGGCGCACCATGCGGCCGCGCAGGTTGGACCGGTCCAGCTGGAAGGGCTGCACCACGTCGATGTTCCGGGAAACCAGGGAGGGGGCGAGGGTGGAAACGGCGGCGGTGGTCATGATCGCTTACCCCAAAAACAAAGGCGCCCGATCGGGGTCAACCGATCGGGGCCTTATGGAATACCTCAAGGCCGGACACCCTGGGTCCGGTACCGGAACGATCAGACGTTCAGACACCAGGCCAGGATGCCCTTCTGGGCGTGCAGGCGGTTTTCCGCCTCGTCCCAGACGACGGACTGCGGACCGTCGATGACGGAGGAGGTCACCTCCTCCTCCCGATGGGCCGGCAGGCAATGCATGAATATGGCGTCGGGAGAGGCCAGTTTCATCAGCGCGTCATTGACCTGGAAGGGGGCCAGCAATGCCATGCGCGCAGGCGCATCCTTGTGATGCATCGACACCCAGGTGTCCGTCACCACGACATCGGCACCCTCGGCCGCGGCCTTGGGATCCTCCGTCACCACCAGGCGGGCGCCTTCACGCGCCGCCCAGGCGATGGTGTCGGCCGTGGGCTGCAGGCTGGCGGGCGCCGCCACCCGCATTTCGAAGCCCAAGCGGGCGGCGGCATGAATCCAGCTCTGGCAGACGTTGTTGGCATCGCCGCTCCAGCAGACCACACGGCCCTCGATGGGCCCGCGCTTCTCCTCGAACGTCATGATGTCCGCCATGATCTGGCAGGGGTGGGAGGTGTCGGTCAGGCCGTTGATGACGGGGATGCTGGCGGCCCCCGCCATCTCATGCACCTTGGTCTCATGGTCCGTGCGGATCATGATGATGTTGACGAAGCGCGACAGCACCCGGGCCGTGTCGGCGATGGTTTCGCCATGGCCCAACTGGATCTCGCGCCCCGTCAGGGTGATGACCTCACCGCCCAGCTGGCGCATCCCCACCTCGAACGAGACGCGGGTGCGGGTGGATGGCTTCTCGAAAATGGTGGCCAGCGTCAGGCCCCGGAAGGGCTGGGGGTGCTGGGCGGTACCGTTGGTCTGCTTCAGGTCCCGGCCCCGCTTCAGGATTTCGCGCAGCGTGGCCGTATCGAAATCGCTGATGTCCAGGAAATGCCGGACCGTCTTGGTCGTCGCGGTCATGGTGTGGGTACCCCTCAGGCCGCCTGGGCCGCACAGGTGCGGTCCAGGATGGCCACGGCCTCGTTGATCTCGGCCTCGCCCACGATCAGCGGCGGCAAAATGCGGACGACGTTGTCGGCGGCGGAAACCACCAGCATGCCGTTGTCGCGCAACGCGGTGACCAGGTCGCCCACCGGCGTCACGCACTTCAGGCCCAGGATCAGGCCCTTGCCGCGCACGCTGTCCAGCACCGTGGGGTGGCGCGCCACCAGCTCTTCCAGCTTGCCCTGCAGCAGGGCGCCCTTGGCGATGACGTTGTCCAGGAAGCCCGGCTGCGTCATCACGTCCAGCACGGCGTTGCCGACGGCCATGGCCAGCGGGTTGCCGCCGAAGGTGCTGCCGTGGGTGCCGGCCACCATGCCCTGGGCCGCCTTCTCGGTGGCCAGGCACGCACCCAGCGGGAAGCCGCCGCCGATGCCCTTGGCGATGCACATCACGTCCGGGGTGACGCCCGCCCATTCATGGGCGAACAGCTTGCCCGACCGGCCCATGCCGCTCTGGATCTCGTCGAAGTACAGCAGCAGGCCGTACTCGTCGCAGATGGCGCGGAGGGCGCGGAGGTAATCCAGGCTGGCCGGGCGCATGCCGCCCTCGCCCAGGATGGGCTCCACCAGGATGGCGGCCGTCTCCGGCGTGATGGCGGCGCGCAGTTCGTTCAAATTGTCGTAGGCCACCCGGTCGAAGGCGTCCAGCAGGGGGCCGAAGCCCTTCACCATCTTGTCCTGGCCGCTGGCGGCGATGGCCGTCATGGTGCGGCCATGGAAATTGCCGCCGGCGACGATGAAACGCGTCTTCTCCGGATGACCGGTCTCATAATGATACTTGCGCACCAGCTTCACACCGCATTCCCACGCCTCGACGCCGGAATTGGTGAAGAACATGGTGTCGGCGAAGGTCAGTTCCCGCAGGCGGCTGGCCAGCTTCTCCTGCCCCGCCACGCGGAACAGGTTGGAAGTGTGCCACAGCTTGTGCGCCTGCTCGGTCAGCTTCTCCACCAGGTAGGGGTGGGCGTGGCCGAGGGCGTTCACCGCGATGCCGCTGGTGAAATCCAGGAATCGTCGGCCGGTGGTGTCGTAAAGGAAGCAGCCCTCACCCCGCTCGAACACAACGTCGATCCGGGAATAGGTCGGCATCACGACAGGAATCACGGCCAGACACTCCTTTATTTCTTGAGGCGCGTTACACGAAATTATCATAAAACCAGGGCCACCCCCGGCACGCCAACCGGGGTTTCGAACCGCCGACTATTGTGTGCCGCCGGCCCTCCGTCAATCGCAACCCGCCCTATCCTGCGGGTCCCCTGCCATGCGCCCCTGGTACGGGACGCATGCGCGCCGGTGAAGCCAAAGGGGGCGTCCCCCACCTCACCGACCCGGGAGATGTTGCGAAAAGCCTAAGAAACGCTTAAGAGTTTTGCAGCGTCCGGCCCGTTTCGGCGGGGGCGGCGGTGCGTCGTGGGGAATGCGCGCCGGCCCGGGCGAGAAATTTTTCGACCTCCGGCCCGCGCCGGGTGTTTTCAGCGTCCGGCCCGCGCCGGATATTTCCAGGTTCCGGCCCGCGCCGGACTATGAGGGGGACCGATGGCCAGTGACATCCTCGATCCGCGCAGCTTTTTGCGGCCGGGCCTGAACGGCGGACCGCAGACGGAATCGGCGCCCGACCTGGGCGGCGGGGTCACCACCATCTCGCCCGAGGCCCGTATCGAGGGCGCCAAGATCTCCCACTGCCACACCCTGCACGTCGCTGGCCGCCTGGTCGATGTGACGCTGAACGAGGTGAAGGTGCTGGAGGTGGCCGAGGGCGGCCATTTCGAAGGCACCGCCGTGGTGGAAAGCATGAAGGTTTCCGGCCGCGCCACCGGCACCATCGAGGTGACGGGCACCCTGTCCATCGGTGAGAGCGGCCAGGTCGATGGCACCATCCGCTATGGCCGCATCAGCATCGCCGACGGCGGTTCCATCGCCGGCACCATCCAGAGCGGCAAGTCGCACTGAGCGGCCGGGATGCCTGGGTCTGGTATGATGGGGCGGCCTTCGGGTCGCCCCTTCGTTTTTGGGCGGCGTTTTTTGGGAGGCAGGCATGGAGGGACGGTCGGCCAGCAACACCGTGGGTCGCCACACCGTGGGCCAGGATTTGCGCCGCCTGCGCCGGCTGCGGGGCTTGAAGCAGGGGCACGTGGCCGAGCTGCTGGGCGTGACCCAGGCCACCGTATCGCGCTGGGAACGGGGCCTGGCCTGGCCGGATGAGACGCACGCCGCCCACATCGCCACATTGCTGAGCCCGGGCCGGGCGGGCCAGGACGCCGCCCTGAAGCGACTGGTGCAGCGTTCCCGCGATCCGGTGCATCTGATCTGCGATCGCAGTCACCGCCTGCTGGCGGCGTCCGCGGCGCGCGAGGCGGAATGGACGGTGTCGGCCAGCACGGTGTTGGGGCTGCCCTTGCTGTCCTATGCCACGCCGCAGATTTTGGACGCGGAAGCCGGCCTGGCCGGCGCCGGCTGGTACGACCGGCCGGACGGCGTGCTGGACCTGGAGACCGAGACCAACCATCGCCCCGACCTGCTGATCCGCCGCAGCCGCATGCGCTGGGAACGCCTCCTGCTGGAGGACGGCACCGCCGGCCGGCTGGTCACCACCCTGCGCTGGGGTGCCCCGGAAGCAACGAAAAACTAAGCGCTCATCTCCTGGGCGGCCAGTATGCCCTGCAGGGTGTCGCCGCCGGCGATGGGCACGCCGCTGCGGGCGCCGGTCTGGTTGCTGTTGGCGGCCATCTGGCTGCCGAAGCCGTTCTGGCCGCTGCCATCAGCCGCCGTCTGGGTGGCGTCTTCCAAACCGCTCTTGCCATCCTTGCCGGAGGCGGTCATCTGCCGGACCTTCTGCTCCACCTCGCGCATGATCTGGCGTTCCAGGTCGGCGCGCTGGTCGGCGGGCATGTTGGCCACGTCCTGGGCGGTCAGACCCTTGGACTGCAGCGTGTCCTCGGCGATCTTCTGCTTCATCTGTTTGATCTGATAGGACCAATACCCCTGGAAGCCGCCAGTGGTCATGTCCTTCAGCATGGTTTGCGGATCGTCGTCACCCTTCAGCAGGTCGGCGAAGGCGCTGTCGGTCTGGCTGACGGACAGGGCGCTCTGCGAGCCGGCCGGACCGACGCCCCCGCTGCCCGCGGCGCCGAAGCCGCCATAGGCATTGGCCGTGGACTGGGTGTGGTTGCTGGTGTTCAGGAACGACATGGTCTTCGGTCCCTTGGCCCCTGGGGTGGAACGACGCGATCCCCATGGCGCCCAAAGACAGCCATGGTTAACGCCGTGTTCCCAAGCAAGGCCCGGGCCGCCGCCCTCACCCGCGAAAATCCAGGCGATCCGCCGGTTTAGCCGGCGTGAAGCCCGGCCAGACATGCCCCTGCCCCAAGCCGGCCCGGGCAAAAGATTCCGACAGATCGGCAACTATTGCCGATCTGCCATCGTCGCCGCCGGGGCATCAGCCGAAACGCCGCAGCCGTTCCACCAGCAGGTCGAAGAAGGCGTCGCTGTCGGCCTTCAGCATGACGGTGGCGTTGCGCGGCCGGCCGGTGGTGTTCCAGCGGTCGATAACCGTCTGCCCGGTGGTCAGCGGGCTGCCGGTCTCGATCTCCACATTCACGGTCTTGCCCTCGAAGATGCCCGGCCGGATCAGCCAGGCGATGACGCAGGGGTCATGCAGCGGGCCGCCGTCGGTGCCGTACTTGTGCTCGTCATAGCGCTGGTAGAAGTCCAGCATCTCGTACGTCGCCTGGGCCACGCGGTTGCCCACGGCCTGGATGCGGTCCATATGGCGACGCGCGGTCAGGACCTGGTGGGTGACGTCCAGCGGGAACATGACGATGGGCACACCCGACTTGAAGACGATGTCGGCGGCGTGCGGATCGACATAGATGTTGAATTCGGCGCAGGGGGTGGAATTGCCGCCCTCCATCTGCGCGCCGCCCATCAGCACGATCTGGCGCAGGCGGGTGGCGATCGCCGGTTCCTTCACCAGGGCGCGGGCGACATTGGTCAGCGGCCCTAGCGGGCATAGGGTGACGGTGCCCGGCTCCTCCCGCATCACCGTCTCGATGATGAAGTCCACCGCGTGCTGCGCCTGCAGCGGCATGGTCGGCTCGGGCAGGACCGGGCCATCCAGGCCGGTGTCGCCGTGCACCTCCGGCGCCGTGTGCAGCAGGCGCACCATGGGCCGGTCGCAACCGGCATACACCTTCACGTCCGGCCGGCCCGCCAGCTCGCACACCCGGCAGGCGTTCTTCTCCGTCCATGGCAGGGGCGCGTTCCCCGCCACGGCGGTGATGCCCAGCACCTCCACATCCTCGGGGCTGGCCAAGGCCAGCAGGATGGCCACGGCGTCGTCCTGGCCGGGATCGGTGTCGATGATGATCTTGTAGGGCTTGGCCGCACCTTGGGTGGCGGCGGCAAGGGTGGTGGGGGTGGTGATCATGGGTCTGCCGTCGGTCTTGAGCGGAAAGGCCGACACTTAACGCGAAAACCACTTGAGAGGAAGCCGCCCACCCCGTTTTATGGCGCGGATGAACCGGGGGTTGCGCCCCATCCGCCTGCCGCTGAGCTTCATGCCATCCATGTCCCAGTCCACCGCCCCCAAGACCGCCGCCCGCACGGGCGACATTTCCCAGGAAAGCGACCTGCCGGGCCTGGCGGTATTCGACTTCGACGGCACCCTGGCGCGCGGCGACAGCCTGCTGCCCTTCCTGGCGCGGGTGGCGGGGGGCGAAACCCTGCGCCGCCACCTGGCCGGCAGCGTGGCCGGTGCCGCGTCGCGCCGGTTGCCGGTTCGCCCCGGCCGCCGCCTGCCCGGTCGTCAGCGGCCCCCGGGGGAAGCCCTGGTGAAGGGCGGCCACGCCAGCGACGCGGACGACGATTTCAAGACGGCCTTCAAACGGCGCCTGCTGCGCCGCTGCCTGGCCGGCGTGCCGCTGGAGCGGGCACAGGAAGCGGCGGCGGAGATGGGGGCCTGGGTCCGCTGGCACACCCCGCTGCGCGACGCCCTGATGCGCCACGCCGACCAAGGCCACCGCATCCTGGTGGCCACCGGGGCGCTCACCCTGTACATGCCGGCCCTGCTGGCCGACCTGCCGGTGCATGACCTGCTGGGCACCGAGATGGCGGTGGGCGAGGACGGCCTGCTGACGGGCGAGATGGTGGCCGGCAACTGCGTGCGCGCGGAGAAGGCCCGGCGCCTGGCCCTGTGGATGGAGGAGACGGGCCCCTATGGGCGCCGCTGGGGCTATGGCAACCAGCCCAGCGACCTGCCCTTCCTGGCCCTGATGGACGAGGCGACAGTGGTGCCTACGGCGCATTAGTTTTTCGCCCTCAAGCGCCGGGCGCCGGCATCCGCCGGCTTGGCTTCTCCTCAATTTCCGGCGGACGCGGTCGCGTCCTATGGCCGGGCTGAAATGCGATGAAGATTACAGGCACCTACAGCTTGATGTAGGGCGCGCGCACGCCGATGGGGGAGCCGAGGGTGAAGCCCAGCGCCTCATCGGCGCGGCCCTGGTTGACGGCGATCTCCACCAGGCCGCTGGAATTCACGTACCAGAAAGCGGTGCCCCGGGGCACGGCGCCGAAGGTGCGGGCGGGCTCCACCGCCTGGCCGCCGCCGCCGGGGCCGCCCACCCACAGCCGGGCGTCGGGCGCGACGGTGCCGTCCAGCACTCCGGCGGGACGCAGGCCGGTCCAGCCGTTGCCGTAGCTGTCGATGTAGAGGATGCGGCCATGGTCGGCGGTCCCGCCACCCCCTGTTCCGCCCAATGGCGCCGCACCCATCAGATCCGTCAAGGCCAGGGGCCGGACCCAGTCCCCCAGTTCCTGTCCTTCCACGGCCAAGGCCGCCACGGGCGCGAACAGGTCGCGGCCGTGGAAGGAGGCGGACAGGGCATCTGGCCGCCAGGTGACATCCCACGCCTCGGCCAGGCCCCCGGTGGTGGTGGTATCAGCGATGAGCGGCTGGAACAGGCCGTTATCCGGCCCTACCAACCAGACGGGGCGCCCTTGGGGTTTCCCCTGCCCACCGGACAGCTGCACGGCCAGGGGGCGGCGCTCCGTGCCCACGCCGGGATCGACCACGGCCAGGAAGACGGCCGGCACGGTGGTGTGCGGTAGGGCCGCCAGGGTGGCCGGCAGAATGGCGGCCAGCAGGCGGCCGGCGGCCAGGGGATCGAAGGCGGGGGCGTCGTGCATCAGGTCGATGACGGCGGTGCCCGCCGGGGCGCGGGCCGCCAGCACCGCCCGCATCTGGCCGACATAGGGGCCGGACCAGCCGAAATCGGTATAGAGGAAGATCATGGCGGCGGACCTCTCGGGAGAGGGGAGACGGTGGACAGGACCCGCCCGATCATGACCGGCGGCGGCGCCAAAAGGAAAGGGCCGCCCGGTCGCCCGGACGGCCCCACAACGTTCTCAATGCGGGCGGGTTCCGCTTAGTTGCGGCGATCGCCCATCAGCTGCATCAGGGAGACGAAGATGTTGATGAAGTCGAGGTACAGGCTCAGCGCGCCCATGACGGCCAGCTTGGTGTTGGCCTCGACACCCCAGGACTCGGCGTACATCTCCTTGATGCGCTGGCTGTCGTAGGCGGTCAGGCCCGTGAAGATCAGCACGCCCAGCACCGACACCGCGAACTGCAGCGCGCTGGAGGCCAGGAAGATGTTGACCAGGCTGGCGATGACCAAGCCGATGACGCCCATGATCAGGAACGAGCCGAACTGCGTCAGGTCGCGCTTGGCGGTGTAGCCGTACAGCGAGGCGCCGGCGAAGGTGGCGGCCGAGATGAAGAACACGCGGGCGATGCTGGCGCCGGTGAACACCAGGAAAAGGCTCATGAGCGACAGGCCCATGACGGCGCAGTAGGCGAAGAAGACGGTGCGCAGCGTGCCCGACGACATGCGGTTGATGCCGGCCGACAGGGCGAACACGAAGCCGATGGGGGCCAGCATGACCACCCATTTCAGCGGCGTGCCGAAGATGGCCGCCACCAGGGCCGGGGACTGGGCCCCGAAGAAGGCGACAAGGCCGGTGACGATCAGGCCGACAGTCATGTAGTTGAAAACGCGCAGCATGTGCTGGCGCAGGCCCTCATCGAACAGGGCCCGGTCGTAAGCGCCGGTGCTCGACGCAAAACGATTGTAGGGTCCAATAGCCATGACGTTCCTCGAATGATCCCAGGTTAAACCCAGGCGGCCCCCATGGGCCGCGACTTCCATATTGTCCCACTGGCCCGGCGATTCAACGGGAAAGCGACCAAGCCCCGGACGGGTTACACACTTGTAATGTAGGGAGGAACCGTGGCGGCAGTGGGGCGGCGGCCCCGGTGCCGGGGACCCGCAGGCCGCGAAATGGTCTCGCCGGGAAGGCTTGCGCCGCCTGAACGCAGCGGGTTCCAGCCGGCCGGAACTGGAGCGGGTGAAGGGAATCGAACCCTCGTCGTAAGCTTGGGAAGCTTCTGCTCTACCATTGAGCTACACCCGCGCCGGGAAGGAGCTTATAGGGCTTTCCGGGGCGGCGTTCAAGCGGCAGTAGGGCCGCCACTTGAAACGCGGGAAACATCGAACCTCAGGGGCACATCAATCAGGGTCCCGGCCGTTGCAATTGGCCGGGGGGCCGGACGGTTCAGCGAACCGCCCTCCGGCGCGGGCGGGCCAGCTTGGCCACGCCAGCCTCGGCGGTTTCGGCTGTCGCGGCGGGGACGGCCGTGCGGGTCGGGGCGCGGCCCAGCATGCCGTGGGCGTTGCTGAGCGAGCCGGGGATGAACTCCAGACCCAGGAAGCGGTCCAGTTCCACCGGGCCCGGCAGCTTCAGGCCCAGCACCGGCTGGCGGGTGAAGCCGAAGCGGTTGTAGTAGGGCGCATCGCCCACCAGCAGGACGCTGGCATAGCCCAGCGCCTCGGCCCGGGCCAGGCTGGCGCGGATCAGCTGGCCACCCAGGCCGGCGGACCGGTAATCCTCGGCCACGGCGATGGGGCCAAGCATCAGGGTCATGGTGCCGTCGGCGGCCATCACCGGCCAGTAGCGGATGGACGCCACCAGGCGCGGCTGGGCGGCGGAGTAGCCGGGCGCCTCTTCATCCAGCGCCACCATGCACAGATCGGCCACAGGGGCCACGCCACGGCGCAGGCGGTAAACGGTCTTGGCTTTGCGCTTCGGTCCGAAGGCGGTGTCGAGCAGGCGTTCGATGGCGCCGGCGTGCGCCGGCAGCTCAGTCGTCAGGATCATACGATTGGGGTGTCCCGGTTCTCTAAAACGATGGCGCGGTGGGCGCCTAGAGACCGGAACCGAGGGGCGTCGCCAGGAGTGGGGCGACGCGTCAGCATCCGGCCGTGATACGACCCTGTCGCCCGCAAGGCAGGCGACCGGAGGATCGTCGTCGAAGGAGGAGGCTGGCGTACATGTAACGCGCCGTCGGTAGTTGCACCTGAGGGCCTATATGAGGCCAAGCCCCCCCGGGCGCAAGCGTGTTTTTTAGGGCCTGATCCCCGCTGGGCCGGGGTCGGCATCCCGCTTACGGCAATGCTGGGACCACCGCCTCGCACGCATGTGGCCCGCAGCCCCCCTCGGACGCCCGGGGGCGCCCCCCCGGGACGCCTTCCTCCCCTGCCGCCCAAGACCCTGGAGATTGGCCGCGAACAGGCCTAAGAAGGATGGGACAGGAGATTTTGTCGCGGACCAATCAGGCGCTGGGCGAACCAGCCGCCGGCCGGCGACATGGGAAGAACGCCCTGAAAGACAAGTCCCATGTACAGTGAAACCACCCATGCCATCCGGGTCAGCGTGCGCCCCGAATTCCTGGAGGACCAATCGTCCCCGGGGGAAGGTCACTACGTCTGGGCCTACACCGTGCGAATCGAGAACACCGGCGGCGAGACGGTGCAACTGCGCAGCCGCCACTGGCACATCACCGATGCCCGCGGCCGGGTGCAGGAGGTGCGGGGCGCCGGCGTGGTGGGCGAGCAGCCGGTGCTGAGCCCCGGGCAATCCTTTGAATACACCAGCGGCACGCCGCTGAGCACGCCATCAGGCATCATGGTCGGCAGCTATCAGATGGAGCGCACGGACGGCAGCCGGTTCGACGTGCGCATCCCGGCCTTTTCGCTGGATAGCCCCCATGAACGTGGGGCGCTGAACTGACAGCCCCGCCCGCTCGTAGATAAAGCCACAAGACCAGCCGTCCGCTGTCACAGACGGCACCGCGCAGTGCTTGTACAGAACCTGACCGCATGGTCCCGAATCAGGGCCCAGACGCCCCGTCGCCATCAAGCCAGCCCGCCCGAGGGAGAAATACCGTGACCCACGCCAAAAATACCCCTGCCGACAAGATCGTGGCCGGGCCGGTCCACGGGCGCCGCACCGTGGTCGCCCAAGGCCGCCCCAGCCGGGAGGAAGCGGAGGAGGCGGTTCGCACCCTGCTGCGCTGGGCGGGCGACGATCCCACGCGCGAAGGCTTGCTGGGCACGCCCGACCGCGTGGTCCGCAGCTATGAGGAATTCTTCGCCGGCTATGCCTCCGACCCCATGGAGCTGCTGGCCCGCACGTTCGAGGAGACCGACGGCTACGACGAGATGGTCGTGCTGCGCGACATCCGCTTTGAAAGCTACTGCGAGCACCACATGGTGCCCATCATCGGCGTGGCCCACGTGGCGTACCTGCCCCGGTCGCGCGTGGTCGGCATCTCCAAGCTGGCGCGGGTGGTGGAGGTCTACGCCAAGCGCCTGCAGATCCAGGAGAAGATGACCTCGCAGATCGCCAACACCATCGACGAGGTGCTGCAGCCCCTGGGCGTGGCCGTGGTGATCGAGGCGTCGCATCAGTGCATGACCACCCGCGGCGTGCACAAGCCCGGCGTGTCCATGGTCACCAGCCGCATGCTGGGCGCCTTCCGCAACGACCCCAGCACCCGCCGCGAGTTCCTGGCCATGATCGGCAACCCCAGCCCGGCCGGGAGCATGTTCTGATACGCGCGGCATTTGAACGTGGCCGTTCAAATGCTCCCTCATGCGCCGGGCGGCGGATGTCCGTCCGCCTAGGCTCGTCCTCGCTGCGCCCTCCGGTGCTCGCTACGGCGGCCCCGGTCGGGGCCTACAGCGACACGAGTCACCATCTCGTGCCGCTGGTATGAGGCCGGAGCCCCAACACCAACGAGCCAGCACCAAAGGAAAAGGCCGGCGGCGCCCCAGCGCCACCGGCCTTTTCCTTTGCGCCATCGCCAGTCCCATCACCCTTTTCCTAGGCCGCGACTGCGGCCGCCGGAGCGTTTTGGGAAGCGACGCGGACCGAAACGCGAGAATGGCCAAAGGGCCGGACGGCCCTGCCGGCACCTGAGGAACTCAGAGAATCATCGCCGCGAACAGGTTGTCGCGGATGCCCTTGGCCAGCTGGGCGTCCATGTCGCGGGCCATGTCGCGCACCAGCTGCGACCAAGTCTTTTCCCGCTGGTTCAGAGTTACGTCCTCGGACACCGACTGGCTGGAGGTCACCACCACCAAGGTACTGCCGGCATAGCCCTTGGCCGGCATGTCGACCTGGATCTCCACCTCCACCCGACCGTCATACCGTTGCGACTGGTCGGTGGTGAACCAGCCCTTCACGCCGGTGGTGCGCGGCAGGTTCACTTCCACGATGCTGGCGTTCTTGATGACCACCCGGGCCTTGCCGCTGGAGCCGGCGGCCTTCAACCGGTCCTGCACCCATAGACGCACCACCTCGGCCGGGGTCAGTTGCAGCTGGTATTCGATGTTGGGCGGCTTCATGGGCGACACGTAATCGTTCACCACCTCGATCTCGGCCACGTTCAAGGTGATGGGCGTCTCATCGGCGAAGCCGAAGCCGCCCGACTGGGCCCACGCGGACCGTACACCCACGCCGGCGGGTGCCACGACCAGCAGACCGAGAACAAGGGCCAAGAACAGACGACGCATGGGTCACCTCGAAAAAGGCGGTAAGCCTGAATGGTAGCTGGCAATGCTTGTGTCATGACCCCGGCGGCCGATCAAGCGCGACGCCGGAGATAAACCCCTACCAACGGCAGGGAAGACGCATGGCGGCGCGACTCGAATCCCCCGACGGAGGGCCTAGCCTCAAGGAATCCCCCCTCTCCCCGGCGCGGCCCCTGCTGCCTGGCGGTCCACAAGCCTGTCAAGGCCGAATCAGGGGCCGCCATGGCCCTACGCGATAAGGAAATACCCCCGTCGGCGCAAACGTATTGTCATTAATATCGTTTAATTCCAATAACTTGCCTTTATTGCCTATTTTTTGGGCAAAGAGCGCAGAGCCCCGGGACTCCTGGCCCCGGCACCACCCTTTCACAGACTTATCCACAGTTTCTGGGGGTATCTGAATCCCGCCCCTTCCCCTGGCCGAAAGGCATGTGGGCCCTGCCATGATCGTGATCACAGGAGGGGGCGCCTCATCCCTCCCCGCCACGATCGCCCACGGCTCCTCAGCCCACCTCGCGCGCCGGCGCTTGTCTTGAACCGTGGGAGGGGGTACCCATGTATCCCGTAGGCGGTGCCGTTCCGGGCCGCCGAGCAGCGGGCCGAAGGCACCGGGTTCGGATGGAGCCTGGCGCGGAGGCCGCCCCCGCATATTCGCTCGTTGCATACTCGCTCGTTGGAGGAGGTTGCCGACATCATGAATACCCGCGTCTCGTTCCTGAACAGCCCCTTCCTGTTGGGTTTCGACCAGTTCGAACGCACGCTCGACCGGATTTCCAAGTCCGCCGCCGAGGGCTATCCCCCCTACAATATTGAGCAGGTCGGCGAAGACGGCTTGCGCATCTCCCTGGCCGTGGCCGGCTTCACCTTCGACGACCTGCAGGTGCAGACGGAGGACAACCAGTTGATCATCCGCGGCCGCCAGCAGGACGACAAGTCGCGCATCTATCTGCACCGCGGCATCGCCGCCCGGCAGTTCCAGCGCAGCTTCGTCCTGGCCGACGGCATCGAGGTTCTAGGCGCCAGCCTGGACAACGGTCTGCTGCACATCGACCTGCGCCGGCCCATTCCGGAGCCCAAGGTGCGCACCATCAAGATCAGCGGCGCCGGCGAGGGCACGCCCGAGCCCCAAACCATCGACGTTTCGCCCGATAAAAGCCCCGCCCCATAAAAACCCCGCTTCATCCCAGATCGGGCCACCTTCCGCCTTCACCCTGGCAGGGCTTCCAAAAGCCTGTCTTTCCTCACGTTGCGAAAAGCGAGTGACATCATGACCGACAGCTTCGACGCTGAATTCCAGACGCTGAGCCCCGACGCCCTGCGCCACCTGTCCACCCAGGATTTCGCCGCCTTCGGCGTGAACGTCCTGGCCTATGTGAAGCCGGTGGTGACCCAGGGCATCCTGGGCTATGCCATCCACGCCGCCGACGGCACGCCGCTGGCCGTGGCCGCTTCTCCCGAAGTGGCGCTGGCCTCCGTCCGCCAGCACGACATGGAACCCCAGCGGGTGCATTAAGCTTATTGTATCCTCGAAACGCCGGACGGGCGCATCCGCGCCCTCGGCTGTCCTCGATTTCCAGTCCGCTTCGCTCCCCCGGAAATCTCCGGCGGCACCGTCGCGGCCAAGAGAAAAGGCAGCGGGGCGTAGCGGCTACTAACCCATGAAGTCCAAGAGCGCGCGCAGGACATCCTGCGGGCGCTCTTCCGGCAGGAAGTGGCCGCAGTCCAGGGCCTCACCCTGGAGGTCGCGGCAGACCTCGCCCCACACGGCCAGCGGGTCGTAGGCACGGCCCACCAGGCCTCTCTCTCCCCATAACATCAGGGTCGGGCATTGGATGCGCCGACCCAGCCGCCGATCCTCGGCCTCGTGCGCCAGGTCGATGCCTTTTCGGGGAGGATCAGCGGACTGAAAAGGGAGGATCGAGGCGCGGATGCGCCTTCGCCAAGGAAAAGGGCCGGCCCCCTTTCGGAAGCCGGCCCCCTCTTTTCCGATTCGTCTTGGAGACGAATTAGAAGTCCATGTCACCCATGCCCGGGGCGCCGGCCGGAGCGGCCTTCTTCTCGGGCTTCTCGGCGACCATCGCCTCGGTGGTGATCAGCAGGCCGGCCACCGAAGCGGCGTCCTGCAGGGCGGTGCGGACCACCTTCGTCGGGTCGATGACGCCGAAGGCGAACATGTCACCGAACTCACCGGTCTGGGCGTTGTAGCCGAAATCGGCGCTGGCTTGGTCCAGCAGCTTGCCGACGACGATGGAACCGTCGGTGCCGGCGTTGAAGGCGATCTGACGGACCGGCGACTGCAGGGCCTTGCGGATGATGTCCACGCCCACGCGCTGGTCGTCGTTGGCCGGCTTCAGGCCGTCCAGGGCCTTGGTCGCGTACAGCAGGGCGGTGCCGCCGCCGGCCACCACGCCCTCTTCCACCGCGGCGCGGGTGGCGTGCATGGCGTCGTCAACGCGGTCCTTGCGCTCCTTCACCTCGACCTCGGTGGCGCCGCCGACGCGGATGACGGCAACGCCGCCCGCCAGCTTCGCCAGACGCTCCTGCAGCTTCTCACGGTCGTAGTCCGAGGTGGTCTCCTCGATCTGCGCCTTGATCTGGCCGATGCGCGCCTCGATGTCGGCCTTGGCGCCGACGCCGTCCACGATCGTGGTCGCGTCCTTGGTGATCACCACCTTCTTGGCGGTGCCCAGCATGTCCAGCGACACGTTCTCAAGCTTGATGCCCAGGTCTTCGGAGATGACCTGGCCGCCGGTCAGGATGGCCATGTCTTCCAGCATCGCCTTGCGGCGGTCGCCGAAACCCGGGGCCTTCACGGCGGCGATCTTCAGGCCGCCGCGCAGCTTGTTCACCACCAGGGTGGCCAGCGCCTCGCCTTCCACGTCTTCCGACACGATCAGCAGCGGGCGGCTGCTCTGCACGACAGCCTCCAGGACCGGCAGCAGGGGCTGCAGGCTGCCCAGCTTCTTCTCGTGCAGCAGGATGTACGGGCTTTCCAGCTCAGCCGTCATCTTGTCAGCGTTGGTGACGAAGTACGGCGACAGGTAGCCGCGGTCGAACTGCATGCCCTCGACGACTTCCAGCTCGGTGTCGAAGCTCTTGGCCTCTTCCACCGTGATGACGCCCTCGTTGCCCACCTTTTCCATGGCCTTGGCGATCATCTCGCCGATCTCGGCCTCGCCGTTGGCGGAGATGGTGCCGACCTGGGCGATCTCGGCGTTGGTCGAGATCTTCTTGGAGCGGCTCTTGATGTCGTTGATGACGGTGGTCACGGCCAGGTCGATGCCGCGCTTCACGTCCATCGGGTTCAGGCCGGCGGCCACGGCCTTGGCGCCTTCGCGCACGATGGCCTGGGCCAGCACGGTGGCGGTGGTGGTGCCGTCACCGGCGATGTCGTTGGTCTTCGAGGCCACTTCGCGCACCATCTGGGCGCCCATGTTCTCGAACTTGTCGGCCAGCTCGATCTCCTTGGCGACGCTGACGCCGTCCTTGGTGATGCGCGGGGCACCGAAGCTCTTTTCGATGACGACGTTGCGGCCCTTGGGGCCCAGGGTCACCTTCACGGCGTCGGCCAGGATGTCCACGCCGCGCAGCATGCGGTTGCGCGCATCGACGCCAAACTTCACTTCCTTGGCAGCCATAATCTCTCTTCCTTGAATTTCCGGGGCCTCATGAGGCCCGCGATGGCTTTGAGGGGAACACGACAGGACGGCGACCCGTCAGGGTCGGCCAACCTGGTCATCCAATCAGGCGACGATGCCCAGGATGTCGGATTCCTTCATGATGAGGTATTCGGCCCCATCGATCTTGACCTCGGTGCCGGACCACTTGCCGAACAGCACGCGATCACCAGCCTTCACGTCCAGGGCGATCAGTTTGCCCTGCTCGTCACGGGCGCCGGGGCCCACGGCGACGACCTCGCCCTCCTGGGGCTTTTCCTTGACGGTGTCGGGGATGATGATGCCGCCGGCGGTCTTCTGCTCACTCTCGACGCGGCGCACCACCACGCGGTCGTGCAGCGGACGGAACTTCATAGGATCTCTCCCTCAAAAGGCAAAAGCTGTGGGGCTGAGCCTGCTGTTAGCACTCAACCCCGGTGAGTGCTAGCGGAGATAATACGAGTCCGGTCGGGAATCAAGACACTTGCGTCCGGCTGGGCGATGGTCGCGAAAACGTCATGGCCGCGCCCCTGGTCCCGTCGCCGTTTTGAAGGCATAAGCCGTAAAACTTAGGTGCCCCTGTGATGGTGGGACGCGACAGACTGTCCGTCCATGCTATCGTGCCGCGTGTACCTTCCCTCCCCGACAGGCTCCGACGCCGCCCTGATGCTTTACCTGCAAGTCGCCATCCTGGTTCTGCTGATCCTGCTGAACGGCTTTTTCGCCATGTCCGAACTGGCCGTTCTGTCCGCCCGGCGCAGCCGGCTGACCGCCCTGGCGGAGAAGGGGCAGCGCGGCGCCCGCACCGCCCTGGCCCTGCAGGAAAGCCCGTCGCACTTCCTGTCCACGGTACAGATCGGCATCACCATGATCGCCATCGTGGAGGGCGCCTTCGGCAGCGCCACCCTGTCGGGTCCGCTGGCGGAAAGCCTGGCGACCATCCCGGCCCTGGCCCCCCATGCCGACAGCGTCGCCGTGGCCCTGGTGGTGGTGTGCATCACCCTGCTGTCGCTGATCGTGGGCGAGCTGGTGCCCAAGCGCCTGGCCCTGTTCGCGACCGAGCGCATTGCCGTGCTGACGGCGCCCTTCTTGCTGGGCCTGTCGCGCGTGGCATCGCCCGTGGCCTGGTTCCTGGGTGCCACCACCGAACTGGTGCTGAAGCTGTTCGGCGCCGCCGGCAAGCCGGAGAACGCCGTCACCGAAGAGGAAGTGAAGAGCCTGATCGCCGAGGGGACCGCCGCCGGCGTGTTCGAGCCGGAAGAAAAGCGCATGATCGAGGGCGTGCTGGGCCTGTCCGACCGGCCCGCGCGCGCCATCATGACCCCGCGCCTGGACGTCATGTGGCTGGACCTGAACGACAGCGTCGAGCAGCTGACCAAGGAAATCCAGGAAAGCCACCACAGCCGCTTTCCCATCGGCCGCGGCAGCCTGGACGAGGTGGTGGGCGTGCTGCACGCCAAGGCGGTGCTGGATGCCGTGCTGGCCGGCGAGACGCCGGACCTGGGCAAGCTGGCCAATCCGGCCCTGATCGTCCACGACGGCACCCAGGTCATGCGCCTGCTGGAACTGTTCCGCTCCTCCGGCCAGCAGATGGCCCTGGTGGTGGACGAGTACGGCAGCGCCGAGGGCATCGTCACCCTGACCGACATCCTGGAGTCCATCGCCGGCGACCTGCCGGAGGCCCACGATGTGGACGAGGATGAGTTCGTGCGGCGCGAGGACGGCTCCATGCTCATCGACGGCCGCATGGACATCGATGAGGCGTCGCACGTCCTGGATTTGCCGGGCCTGCGCGATGGGGGCGACTATCTGACCCTGGCCGGCTTCCTGCTGTTCAAGCTGGGCCACCTGCCCCGCGTGGGCGAAGGCATCAGCCACGCGGGATACCGGTTCGAGGTGGTGGACATGGATGGCCGCCGCATCGACAAAATCCTGGTGATCCCGCCGGCGGAGTAGGTGTGCCCTCGAACGGCGGGCTTAGCCATAGAGCCCCGGCGAACCCGAGCAGATTCGGGCGCGTGGAGCGTAGCGACGAGCCCGCGACTGCGGGCGCCGGACCTTTTCGGGGAGCGTCAGCGGACTGAAAAGGGAGGACAGCCGAGGGCGCGGATGCGCCCGCCCGGCGCCTGAGGGAAAACGAAAAAACTACTTCGTCCCGAACAACCGGTCACCCGCGTCACCCAGACCGGGAACGATGTAGGCGTCGTCGGTCAGGTGGCTGTCCAGGGCGGCGGTGTAGACCTTCACCTCGGGGTGGGCGTCGTGGAAGACGCGCACGCCCTCCGGCGCCGACACCAGGGCCATGAAGCGGATCTGGTCGTCGGCCACGCCGTGGCGGTTCAGCACGTCGACCGCGTGCACGGCGGAGTTGCCGGTGGCCAGCATGGGATCGACCAGGATGAAGGTGCGGCCGGCCGCGGCCGGCAGCTTCACCAGGTATTCCACCGGCTGCTTGGTCTCATGGTCGCGGTAGAGGCCGATGTGGCCCTCGCGCGCGCCGGGCATCAGCTCCAGCAGGCCCTCGGCCATCACCAGGCCGGCGCGCAGGATGGGAACGACGGCGACCTTCTTGCCCTCGATCACGGGCGCGTCCATTTCCACCAGCGGCGTCTCGATCCGTTCCGTGGTCAACGGCAGGTCGCGCGTCAGCTCATAGCCCATCAGCAGCGCGATCTCGCGCAGCAGCTGGCGGAAGCCCATGGTGGACCGCCGCTTGTCCCGCATGTGCGACAGCTTGTGCTGGATCAGCGGATGGTCGGCGATGAACAGGTTGGGGAATTCGGGGACGGTGCGCATGGGCGGCAGGACCAGGGATTTAAGCGGTGGAATTGGTTCCAAGCTAGCGGACCCGGCAGCCGAGCGCCACCATGGCGACGCGACAAATCAGGTCCCCCCGCCCGAATAAGGCGACCGGTTACCCCAGGCGGGTGATCCTGACCAAGCGGTCAAGCCTCATGGCTGGTCCGCGACAGACCTGGACGCCATCCGGCAAATCCCGCTCACGCCGGCGGGGTCGCGCGCACCACTTGGTTGCGCCCCTGGCGCTTGGCGGTGTAGAGGGCGGCGTCCGCCTCCGCCACCAGATCCTCCGGGTCGCAATCCGGCCGCGCCTCGGCCAGGCCGAAGCTGGCGGTGAAGCGGATGGCGCGCCCGCCGCCGATGGCGACCGACAGCGTCTCCATATCCTGGCGCAGGCGTTCCACCACGGCGTAGCCGTCCATGATGGTGGCATCCTTCAGCAGGATCAGGATTTCCTCGCCACCCAGGCGAAAGGCCTCGTCGAAGCTGCGGATGCCCTGGTTCACGGCGCCGGCCGCGGCCATCAGCACGCGGTCGCCGGCCTCATGCCCATAGGTGTCGTTGACCGATTTGAACTTGTCGAGGTCGCATAGCGCCACGCAGAACGGCCGGCCGGTGCGTCGGTAGCGGTTGACCTCGCGCTCCATCTCCTCGCGCAGGCCGGTGCGGTTGCGCAGGCCGGTCAGCGGGTCGATGCCGCTGCCGGCCACGCTGAACGCCCGCTCGATGCGGCGCAGCAGCAGCATGAACTCGTCGAACTTCTCGATAACCGCCTCGTACGACTGCAGGGAGGGCGGCTGGCCCTCGACCGCGCGCATGTGCACCAGGCGGGCCATACGGTGCATCTGGTCGTGCAGGGAGATCAGGCGGTCGATAGCCGGCTGGTCGGCCAACTCGCTGCCGGAGGCGCCCCGCACCCACGCGGGAAAAGCCCCCGGCGTGGGCAGGGGGGCGCCGTCGCCCAGGCTGAAGAAGGCTGCGCGGTGCCACTGACCGATCCACCGGAGATGCTCATCCACCACGCCGGCCAGACCGGCGGCGGAAGGCAAGGGGGACGATTCGTTCATCGCGGAAAGGGGATCCTGGGACGGGGCCGTATGCCGCATGGATAGGGCGGCGCCAGCGAAACGGGGCAATACCCGCACTTTAGGTCATTCACCCCCGGTTTGCACCGCCCTTGGCACCAACCCGAGGGATAGGATGTCGCATCGGCGGCGCCCCGCCCCGCACCTTGGGATTACCCCTGTAGGTCAGACCGTCAAACGCCTCAGGAACCCAGCGCCTTCAGCCGGCCCTCCAACTCCCTGCGGTCGTCGGAGCCCTCGGGCAGCAAGGGCAACAGGCGGCCCCACAGATCCTTGGCCTCAGCCTTGCGCCCCCCCTCCGCCGCGTCCAGGCCCAGGTACCACAGGGCTTGGGGATTGTTGGGGGAGGACTTCAGCACCACGCGCAGGGCGGTGAAGAAGGCCGGCGGCGGATGGCCGCCGTCGGCCGGCAACAGCACGCGGGCATAGGCCAGGTTGATCTCGGCATCGTCGGGCGCGGTCGCCACGGCCTTGGCCCAGGCTTCCCGCGTCTTGGCCACATCGCCCGTCGCCTCATAGGCCTGGGCCAGGCGGGCCCAGCCCTCGGGCTTGTCCGGCTCTTTCTCCGCCGCCGCCTGGAACTGGGCCAGCAGCGATTTCACCGTGGCCGACCTCTGTTCCGGCGTCATGGTGGCGGGGTCGGGCATGCCCGGCGGAACGGCGCCGGCAGGCGCGCCGGTGGTGGTGCCGCCGTAGCGCTTGGCGTTGGCCTCGGCCTCCGCCGCCTTGTCGTTCTGCCCCAGCACACGATAGGCGCGGGCCAGGCGCGACCAGCCTTCGGCATCCTCGGGCTGGGTTTTCAGCCGATCGGCCAGACGCTGGACCATGCCCTGGATCATGGCGTTGCGATCGCCGCTGGACATGGTGGAAGCGGCGGCCATGTCGTCCGCCGTCGGGCCGGGCGTACCGGTATTAGGTGCAGGCGTCGGGTTGGCGGGCGGACCAGCCGGGGGCCCTGCGGGCGGGAGGGGCTGCGGCGTCACGGCCGCCGGGTCCATGCCGGCCTCGGTCGCCGTCTCACCCAGCTGGCCGCGCAGGAAGGGCACCCAGGGGGCGTCGGCCGGGCTTTCCGCCAGCAGGGCGGACCAGCGGGTGATGGCACCCTTGAGGTCGCCCGCCTGGCGCACGGCCAAGCCGTCATAGTAGCGCGCGCGGGGCTCCTTGGGGTTCAGGGCCAAGGCCTTGGCCAGCGCCTGCTTGGCCTCCGGCCCCACCACACCGTCGGCCGACAGCACCAGCGCCTCGGCGCGCGAGGCCTGCAGGTTGGCGTCGTCGGGGGCCAGGTCCACGGCCTTGGCCCAGGAGGCGGCGGCCTTGTCGTTCTGGCCGGTCATGCCCTGGGCGGTGGCTAGGGCCTTCCACGCCTCCAGATCCTTGGGGTTTTCAATGACCCGGGCCTGCAGGGTCTTCAGCACCGCCTGGGCTTGGACGCCGGCGGTCTGGTCGGTGCGCCCCCCCGCCGGCTGGCCCGGCAGGTCGGGGCTACCCAGACGCAGGTAGATGCCCATGGCCAGCAGCGGCACGGCGGCCATCAGCGCCGTGGCCAGCTTGCGGGAGGGCTTCGCCGGCATCGCGGGCGCCGCCGGCACCGACTTCGCGCGCGCGTCGGCCGCCAGCAGGCGCCGGCTGACCTCCGTCCGCGCCGCGGCCGCCTGGTCGTCGGTCAGCAGGCCGCGCGCCACGTCGCGCTCGATTTCCGCCAGCTGGTCCTTATAGATATCGACTTCGGGCGAGCCGCCGGCCTCCGCCTTGCGCGCCACCATCAGCGGGCGCAGCAGGGCCAGCAGGACGCCCGCCGTCAGCAAGGCGGCGGCGATCCAGAACGCCATCATGACCGCCCCTTCCCTTCGTCCTCATCACGCATCAGCAGGGCCAGATGGGCCTTTTCCTCCGCCGTCAGGGGCGGCGCCACCGCCTCGGCCCCCGTCGATCCGCGCCGGCCCCGCCACAGCAGGATGCCGCCGCCCCCGACCAGCAGGACGAAGGGCCCGAACCACAGCAGATATGTGGCCGGCCGCACCGGCGGGCGCAGCAGGACATAGTCGCCATAGCGATCGGTCAGGTAGGCCACGGCCTGGGCGTCCGTATCGCCCTTCACCAGCCGTTCGCGCAGCAGCAGGCGCAGGTCACGGGCCAGGGGCGCGTCGCTGTCGTCGATGGACTGGTTCTGGCAGACCAGGCAGCGCAAATCCTTGGAGATGGCGCGCGCCCGCGCCTCCATGGCCGGGTCGGACAGCATCTCGTCCGGCTGCACGGCGCGCGCCAAGGGGCCGGACAACAGCGTGGCCACAAGGACCAAGGTAACCAGGACCGGGGTGACCCGGGCCGGTGGGAAAAGCGCCCGCCTCATTTCGACAGCTCATTGATCAGCGGCAGGATGCGGTTCTGCAGATCCTGTGGGGTGATGGGCCCCACCTGGCGGTAGCGGATGCGGCCCTGGCGGTCGATGACATAGGTTTCCGGCACGCCATAGACGCCGAAGTCGATGGCGGTGCGGCCGCTCTCGTCGCGGGCCACGGCGGCGTAGGGGTTGCCGTCGCGGGCCAGGATGGCCTGGCCATCCGCCGCCTTGTCCTTGTAGTCGATGCCGCGGATGTCCACCCCCTGCCCCGCCAGGCGCATCAGGATGGGGTGTTCCGAGCGGCAGGGCGCGCACCAGCTGGCCCAGAAGTTCACCAGCCGGACTTTACCGCTTTCACCCGCGCTGGGCCCCAGGTCCTTGGCGGCCACGCCCGGCTGCCCCTCCACCAGGGGCGGCAGGTCGAAGGCCGGCACCGGCTTGTCGATCATGACGGAGGGCAGATGGTCGGGCGTGTCGCCCCGGTCGATCTGCTTCAGGCGCACGGCGAACCAGCCGGCCAGGCCCAGGAACAGCACCAGGGGGATCAGGAACATCAGGCGGCGCATGCGGGGAACCTTATTCGGCGGGGGCCGGCGGAACGGTGGCGGCGGCGCGCGGCGCGGCGCGCTTCAGCGGCACGCCCACCCGCAGGCGGCGGTCGGACAGGCTGGCCAAGCCGCCGGTCATCATCAGGATGGAGCCCACCCAGATCCACGGCACCAGGGGGTGGCGATAGAAGCGGGTGTTGTAGCCGGTGCCGTCCGGCGCCGGCTCGCCCACCACGGCATAGAGGTCGCTGAAGAAATTGGTGTGGATGGCCGCCCCCGTCGTCGTCATGCGGGTGACGGGGTAGAAGCGCTGTTCCGGCGCCAGGGTCGCCACGAAGTCGCCCTGGTGGGTGACGGTCAGCACGGCGCGCCGCGCGGTGTAGTTGGGGCCCGGTGCCTCTGCCACGCTGTCCAGGCGGAAGCTGTAGCCGGCCACGTCCACCGCCTGCCCGATGTGCAGCACCTGGATGGCCTCCGTCGTCCAGGCGGAGGTGCCGACCATGCCGGCCACGGCCACGCCCAGCCCGGCATGGGCGATGGCGGTGCCCCAGGCGCCGCGCGGCAGATGGCGGGCGCGGGAAAGGCTGTCGCCCAGGGGCATGCGGAACAGGCGGATGCGGTCGGCCACGTCCACCACCGCGCCCATGACGGCCCAGCCGGCCAGGCCCAGGGCCAGAACGGCCAGCACCGGCTTGGTGCCCGCCAGCCACAAGGCGGCCAGGGCGGCCACCACCCCCACCAGGGCCGCGATCTTCAGCCGCCCCAGCACGCCGGCGAGGTCCGCCCGCTTCCACGACAGCAGGGGACCCATCGCCATAACCGCCACCACCGGCACCATCAGGGGCACGAAGGTGGCGTTGAAGAAGGGCGGGCCGATGGAAATCTTGCCCCCGCCGACCGCATCCATGAACAGCGGATAGAGGGTGCCGAGGAAGACGGTGGCGCAGGCGGTGGACAGCAGCAGGTTGTTCAGAACCAGCCCGCCTTCGCGGCTGATGGGCGCGAACAGGCCGCCGGCCTTCAGGATGGGCGCCCGCAGGGCGTAGAGCAGCAGGCCGCCGCCCGTCGCCACCACCAGCAGCGCCAGGATGAAGACGCCGCGCGCCGGGTCGGACGCGAAGGCGTGGACGGAGGTGAGCACGCCAGACCGCACCAGGAAGGTGCCCATGAGCGACAGGGTGAAGGTGACGATGGCCAGCAGGATGGTCCAGCTTTTCAGCGTGTCGCGCTTTTCCACCACGATGGCGGAGTGCAGCAGCGCCGTGCCGGCCAGCCAGGGCATGAGGCTGGCGTTTTCCACCGGGTCCCAGAACCACCAACCGCCCCAGCCCAGGGTGTAATAGGACCACCACGACCCCATGGCGATGCCCAGCGTCAGCGACGACCAGGCGATCAGGGCCCAGGGCCGCACCCAGCGCGCCCAGGCGGCGTCCACCCGCCCCTCCAGCAGGGCGCCGGCGGCGAAGGAGAAGCAGAGGCTGAAGCCGACATAGCCCAGGTAGAGGAAGGGCGGATGGAAGGCCAGGCCCGGATCCTGCAGCAGGGGGTTGAGGTCATGGCCATTCAGCGGCGCCGGATCCACGCGGGTGAAGGGGTTGCTGGTGGCGACCATGAACCACAGGAAGCCCACGCCGATCATGCCCTGCACCGCCAGGACGCGGGCCCGCAAGGACGCCGGCAGGTTGCGGCCGAAGGCGGCCACCATCGCGCCGAACAGGGCCAGGATGAACACCCACAGGACCAGCGAGCCCTCATGGTTGCCCCAGACGCCGGCCACCTTGTACAGCATGGGCTTGTCGGTGTGGCTGTTCTCCACCACGTTCAAGACGCTGAAGTCCGACACGACATGGGCATAGGTCAGGGCGCCGAAGGCCAGGGCCAGGGCCACGAACTGGCAGTAGGCCGCCGTGCGCCCCACCTCCATCATCGCGGGGTCGCGTCGCGCCGCGCCCCACAGGGGGATGACCGACTGCACCAGGGCGACGACCAGCGCCAGAACCAGCGCGTAGTGTCCAAGCTCGGGGATCATGGGCGGTCGTCCGGGATCATCGTTCAGGGATTGGTGCGCAGGGTGGAGGTCTGGTGCTCCTCACCGGCCGCGATTGGCGCGTCACCGGGCTTGCCGGGGTGGCCGGCACGCTTCAGGGCATCGGCCACGTCAGGCGGCATGTACTTCTCGTCATGCTTGGCCAGCAGTTCGGTCGCCGCGAACACGCCGTCGGCGCCCAGCTTGCCCTCCGCCACCACGCCCTGCCCTTCGCGGAACAGGTCGGGCAGGATGCCGGTGTAGGTGACGGGCAGCGACTTGGCGGTGTCGGTCACCTGGAAGGTGACGGTCATGCCGCCCTCGCGCTTCAGGCTGCCGGCCTCGACCAGCCCGCCGATGCGCACCGTGCGCCCCCCCGGCGGCTTGGCCGCCAGATCCGACGGGCTGTAGAAGAAGACGATGTTGTCGCGGAAGGCCGACAGGGTCAGCGCGGTGGCGGTGCCCAGCCCCAGCAGGGCCAGCGCCAGGATCATCAGGCGGCGGCGTTTGCGGGTCATGGTGTGGTCTCGGCGGCAGGGGTGGCCGTGGGGGCCGGGGCCGCCTTGGGCTCGCGCTTGCGGCGGGGTTTGGCCGCCTCCAGCGTGGCCAGGGTGCGTTCCACCCGGCGCAGGCCGGTCAGGCTCAGCACCAGCAGGCCCACCAGGACCACGGCCGCGGCCCCGTAGGATGACCAGACATAGGCGGCGTATCCGCCCATCGACAGGAACCCGTCCATCACACTCTCAACCACTGCCGGACGGTCCGGAAGGACCGCGAAGTTGGCACGACCATTACGTTATCACGCCCCCGGAACGACCGCCTTCGGTCTTCTTGTCCCATCGGCCCCACCCCATCCCCAACCGCCGGTTCAGTTGGCCTGGCCCAGGCGCAGGGTCTGAACTCGGCGGGCGGCCAGGCCGGCGCGGATGCGCAGGATGACCACGGCGAAAAAGTAGCTCTGGAAGGCCGCGGCCATCAGCAGCAGGGGCCACAGCATGCTGGCGGCGATGGTGGGGCCGCCCAGGCGGAACACGCTGGCCGGCTGGTGCAGGGTGTTCCACCATTCGACCGAGAACTTGATGATGGGCACGTTCACGGCGCCCACCAGCAACAGGATGTTGCCAGCCTTGTTCCCCCGCGCCGGATCGTCGAAGGCGTCCACCAGGGCCATGTAGCCAAGATAGAGGAAGAACAGCACCAGCACGCTGGTCAGCCGCGCGTCCCAGACCCACCAGGTGCCCCACATGGGGGCGCCCCATAGGGACCCGGTCAGCAGGCACAGGGCGGTGAAGCCGGCACCCAAGGGCGCGGCCGCCTTGGCGTAGACCTCGGCCAGCGGATGCTTCCACACCAGCGCGGCGGCGGCGGCCACGGCCATGGTGCTGTAGGTGAACATGCTCATCCACGCGGCAGGCACGTGGATGTACATGATCCGCACGGTGTCGCCCTGCTGGTAGTCCGGCGGCGACGCGAACAGGCCCAGGTACAGCCCGGCCGCGAAACAGACCGCCGACAGGCCCGCCGCCCACGGCAGCACGGCGTTGGCGATCTTCAGGAAACGGGCGGGGTTGGCGAAGCGATGCATGGCCCCCGTTATGTATCACGCCCTCCGGCCTTTGCCATCGGGATACACTGTAAATTGATATGGATCAGGCCCAATGGTGTAGGGGGCGAATGGATTGGTTAATGCCCGTCCCTGGGCGTCGAGCTGACTACTCGTGCGCCGCCCGCAGCGCCGCGGCGATGGCCAGCGGGGCCAGCACCAGCGCGCCGCACAGCATGCCGCCCAGCAGCAGCAGGTGCGGCCGGGGGGAGAGGCCGGACAGGCCGGCGTCCAGGCCGGCGGCGGCGAAGATCAGCACGGGGATATAGAGCGGCAGCACCAGCAGCGGCAGCAGCACGCCGCTGCGCCGGGCGCCCAGGGTCAGCGCCGCCCCCACCGCGCCGATGAGGCTGAGCAGCGGCGTCGCTAGGGCCAGCGTGCCCACCAGCAGGCCCAGCTGGTCCGCCGGCATGCGCAGCAGCAGGGCCAGCAGGGGCGCCACGATCAACAGGGGCACGCCCGTCACCAGCCAATGGGCCGCCACCTTGGCGATGGCCACCCCCTCCGCCGGCAGGGGCGAGAGCAGCAGCAGTTCGAGGCTGCCGTCCTCGAAGTCGCCCTGGAACAGCCGCTCCATGGACAACAGCGCCGCCAGCAGGGCCGCGATCAGCAGCACGCCGGGGGCGATTCGGGTCAGGATGTTGGGCTCCGGCCCCACGCCGAAGGGGAACAGCACCACGCACAGCACGAAGAACATCAGGGCGGCGGTGGCGTCGCTGCCCTGGCGCAGCACCAGGCGCAGGTCACGCAGGATGAGGCGCAGCATCAGGCGGCGTCCTCCGCCCCGTCCTGATCGTCCTCGACCGGCGCGAAGGCCGCCAGGTCCAGGACCTCGCCCCCCGGTGTCGCCAGGTCGATATGGGTGGACAGCACCACCCGGCCGCCACCGGCGCGATGACGGGCGATGGCCCCCTCCAGCAGCGCGACGGAGGCGCGGTCCAGGCCCACCGTGGGCTCATCCAGCAGCCAAAGGGGGGCCGGGGCCGCCGCCAGGCGGGCCAGCGACAGGCGCCGGCGCTGGCCGGCGGACAGGAAACGGCCCGGCACATCGGCGATCGTGTCGATGGCGAAGGCCGCCAGGGCCGCGTCCACCCCGCCAGCGCCGCGCAGGCCGGCCCAGAAGGCCAGAATCTCGCGGCAGGTGAAGCTGGCCTTCACCGCGTCCAGGTGGCCGACATAGTGCAGGCGGGCCCGGTGCGCCTCCGGATCCTGGCCCAGGGCCACGCCGCCCCAGGCGATGGTGCCGCGCAACGGCTTCAGCAAACCGGCCATCAGGCGCAGCAGCGTGGACTTGCCGCTGCCGTTGGGTCCCACCAGGGTCAGGCAGCCGCCGGCCGCCAGCTGGAAGTCCAGGTCCTGGAACACCAGGCGCCCGCCGCGCAGGCACAGCAAATCCTGGCCGGTGAAAAGCTGAGGTGACGTCATGGGCCCTGGGCACCGGAGTCGAAAGGGACCCGACTATAGGCCGGCGGCGCCCACGCCACAAAGCGCTGGATCAATTGCCCAATTCAACGGTGCCCGGAATCAACGGCGTGAGACTCCCCCTCGCGCCGTTGTAGGCCACGCCCCTGTCTCCGTAAAAGGGCGGCCGCCGGACCTTTCCGGGGGAGCGGACTGGAAGGGAGGACAGGCCCAGCGGGCGGATGCCCGCGCCCGGCGCCTGAGAACAAACAAAAAAGAAAACGGCCACCGCGGGGGGCAGGTGCGGTGGCCGTTTGGTAGACCAGCCGGGGCAGGCTGGAGAGGACACCTCCGGTAGGCCGGTCGGGGGAGACCGGGCGGGAGTGCTTCCGACCCCGGCAGGGGATCATGTCGCGTCGTCCTCTATGCGCATAAGGCCAGCGCGACATGGCCAATTTGGGCCGCAAAAATGGCGAAATTGAGATTTGTACCGCAGGCGTCATCCAGGCTGGAACCCGCGGGGCGCCAAGCGGAATTAGAGAGGAATGCCACGCGGTGCCGAAGATTCGGCCATGAGGTCGCAGGGGCGGCGTCCACCAAAAAAATCGCTGTGCAACCCCGGATTTCCATCTTATATAGCGCTCAGTCGCAGCGCACGTGCCTATGGCCCCGGGCGGAATGGTTCCGCCCACGGGTTATGCAACGACGTAACGCGTATCCTCGTCCGTCCCTTAAGCAAGGCGGCGAATTGGAGGCTACGATGGTTGATGTTGTTGTCGGTGGGCATGCGCCCGCCTTTCCTCGATCCCCCGCCCCCACTCTGAAGCAGAGTCGGATGGGCCATGATCAGGCGGTCTGCAGTCAGACCGGGCCGGTGGTTTGCGCGCTTTTGGCACCGCCTGGGCATATCTCCAGTATCTGACCCGTTCGGGCCGGCCGCTTTATTGGCACGCTTGAACGGACCCGGGCCGCTGCCCGGTTAAGTGAACGGACCCGGGCCATTGCCCGGTTAAGCCCCCATTCCCGATCCATCCCCTGAATGCCTTTTGGCCTCGGAGTCATCGATGACCGAGAAGATCGCTCGTTTTTTCGCTGAGAACACGCCCGCCACGCCCTGCCTGGTGGTCGACCTGGACGTCGTCGCCAACAATTACGCCAACCTGCACGACGCCCTGCCCGAGGCCCGGATCTTCTATGCCGTGAAGGCCAACCCGGCGCCGGAAATCCTGAAGCTGCTGGTCGAGCGGGGGTCCTGCTTCGACACCGCCAGCATCCCGGAAATCCAGTACTGCCTGACCGCCGGCGCCACCGCCGACCGCATCAGCTTCGGCAACACCATCAAGAAGGCGTCGGACATCGCCAGCGCCCACGCCCTGGGCATCAGCCTGTTCGCCTTCGACAGTATGGAAGAGCTGGAGAAGATCGCGGAGCATGCCCCCGGCGCCCGCGTCTTCTGCCGCATCCTGACCTCGGGCGAGGGTGCCGACTGGCCCCTGTCGCGCAAGTTCGGCTGCGAGCCGGAGATGGCGACGGAGTTGCTGCTGGCCGCCTCGACCATGAACGTCGTGCCCTACGGCGTGTCCTTCCACGTCGGCTCGCAGCAGCGCGACCTGACCCAGTGGGACAAGGCCCTGGCCCAGACCGCCGAGATCTTCCATACGTTGGAAGAAAAGGGCGTGATGCTGCGCATGGTGAACCTGGGCGGCGGCTTCGCCACCCGCTATCTGAAGGACATCCCCAGCGAGGGCGAGTATGGCAACGCCATCGAGGCCTCGCTGCGCAAGCACTTCGGCAACCGCCTGCCCGAGACCATCATCGAGCCGGGCCGCAGCATGGTAGGCAACGCTGGCGTCATCCGGTCGGAAGTGGTGCTGATCTCGCGCAAGTCGCACCGTGACGAGCGCCGCTGGGTCTACCTGGACATCGGCAAGTTCGGCGGTCTGGCCGAAACCATGGACGAGGCCATCAAGTACAAGATCCAGACGCCCCATGACGGCGGCGCCGCCGAGCCCGTCATCCTGGCCGGCCCCACCTGCGACAGCGCCGACGTGCTGTACGAGAAGACGGAGTACCGCCTGCCGGTGGACCTGCGCATCGGCGACAAGGTCGATATCCTGGCGACCGGCGCCTACACCACCACCTACTCGGCGGTCAACTTCAACGGCTTCTCGCCGCTGGCGTCCTACTACATATAAGGTTCTTCGAGACCTGGTCCGTCGCGGAAGCGGCGGGGGAAAGGCCCGGAAGCCCTGCGCTTTCGGGCCTTTTCGTTTTACCTTCCCTCGATCATCGGGCGCCGGCGGCCGCGTAATCCCTTACGCGCCCTTTTCCCCCAACGCCGCCGCCATCACGCCCGGCGGCAAGCCGGGGCGGCCGTCCTCGCCGGCGCCGCCCGTCAGCAGGCGCTGGCCGGGCAGGATGAGGGAGACGGTGGTGCCCTGGCCCAGTTGCGAGGCGATGTCCAGCCGGCCGCCATGCAGTTCGGCCAAGCCCTTGGACAGCGACAGGCCCAGGCCGGTGCCCTGCGTCGTGCGGGCGTAGACGTTGTCAATCTGCTGGAAGGGCACGAAGACCTTGGACAGGTCCTCCGCCGCGATGCCGATGCCGGTGTCGGTGACGGCGATGACCAGCTGGGCCTCGGGATTGATGGTGGCGGTCAGCGACACGGTGCCGCCCGGGTCCGTGAACTTCACGGCGTTGGACAGAAGGTTCAGCAGGATCTGCTTGATCTTCACGTCGTCGGCCAACAGTGGGGGCAGGCCGGGCGCCATGGCCACCACCAGGTCGATGCGCTTTTCCATGGCGCGGGCGCGGGCGATGCGCTCGCACCCCGCCACCAGCGCGCCCACGTCGCACACCCGTTCCCGCAGCTCGACCTTGCCCGCCTCCATCTTCGAAACATCCAGGATGTCGTTGATGATGGCCAGCAGGTGGCGGCCGCTGGCCACGATGTCACCGGCATAGCCGGTGTTGGTCGCCTGATCGGGCACGCGGCGCAGGTCGTTCTCCAGCACCTCGGCGAATCCGATGATGGCATTGAGGGGCGTGCGCAGCTCATGGCTCATGTTGGCCAGGAACTCGGTCTTGGTGCGATTGCCCAGCTCGGCGGCGGCCTTGGCCCGCTCCACCTCTTCCGCCGCCCGCTCCGCCGATATGGCGACGGTGGCCAACCGGCTGGCCCGGCGGGCCAGGTCCAGCATCCAGCCCTCGGGCGAGCGCGGGGTGCGGAAATAGACGGCGAAGGCGCCCAGGGGATGACCGTCACCGGCCAGAATGGGCAGGGACCAGCAGGCGGCCAGGCCGGCCTCCGCCGCGACCTGCCGGAATTCCCGCCACAGCGGGTCGCTGGCGATGTCGGTGACGATCACCGGCTCGCACCGGTGGATGGCCGTGCCGCAGGACCCCACGGACGCCCCCACCTCCGTCCCATCGACGGCGCGCACGAAGGCCGGCGGCAGGCTGGGGGCGGCACCGGTCTGGATGTGGCGCCGCTCGGCATCCACCAGCACGATGGAGCAAAGCCCGCCCTCCAGTTCCGCCTCCATGCCGGAGCAGAGGGCCGACAGCACGGCCGACAGGGCCGCGCGCCCTGCGGTCATGCCCAACACCTTGCGTTCCACCGTCAGCAGCCGTTCCGCCCGTTCCCGGCGCTGGGTCTCTCGTTCGATGCGGCGGGCGTGGGACCAATAGAGGGCCAGCGCCGAATGCAGTTCCGCCACCAGAGGGTCGCGCCCCAGCCGCGGCAGCAACGCCGGCGCCTGGGCCACCTGCCCCTCCGCCAGGTCGCGCATCAGCCGGGCGGTGCGCGACACGGCAAGGAACACGCCCTGGCGCAAGGTCCCCAGGATGGCCAGCGTCAACAGGGCCGCCAAGGTCAGCGGCGCCCCGGCCTTGACCGCCGCCCAGCCGGCGGCGGGAACGGGCACCGCCGCCCAGCGGTCCAGCGCCCCGCCGGCCACGGCACCGATGCCGGTGAGCGCCGCCACCACCTCCTCCGGCGCCCGTCGGCCATTCAAGGCGGCGGTGAAACGCGCCAGTGCCACGGCCAGGCCGTCGTCGGGCCGGGAGGGCGCGGGCCAGTCCAACAGCGGGGCGGCCGTGGCGGCGGGCGGCTGGGTCAGCGCGTCCGCCCATGCCAGGTCGGCGTCACGGCGGGCCGCCAGCGCGTCGCCGGCCAGGACGGCGTCGGCGCTGGGCAGGCTGCGGGCGGCGGTGGCCACGATCTCACGCGCCAAACGGCCCTCGGCCGTGGCCAGCGCCCTTTCCCCCGCCAGCCAGTTGCGCACCAGGGACGGGTCGCGGTCGCCGCCGGCCTGATGCAGCATCTGGTCCACCGCGCGGCGCGGCCCCGCCAGCTCCTGACGTATTCCGGCCAGGCGCTGGCGTGCGTTGTCCAGCACGGCATTGGCGGGCAGCGCCTCCAGCGCCGCGCCCAACGCCTGGTCCGCCTGCCGCCGTTTTTCCGCCAGATCATCAGCGGAGGGGTTGGCCGCAGAGGGTGTGGCGGCCGGGGGAGTGGTGGCCGGGGGAGCGGTGGCTGGGGACGCGGGCAAAGTCCCCGGCGCCCGCAAGGCCAGGTATGACGCCGTCCACTGCGCCGACTGGATATCCAGCGCGCCAGCCAGCCCCCGCGCGGCCAGCACCAGGGCGTGGCCGTCCTGCGCGTCGCGCGCCTGGAGCCAGGCCGTTCGCATGTCCACGACCGCCAGCCCCAGTTGCAGGGCCGCCAGGCCGGCAAGGGCGCCCATCACCGACTGGCGCATGGCACCGACCCGGCCCATCTGTTCACAAAGCAGCTCATTGGAGAAATGATCCCAAGGCCCACACCTTGTACCTGTGGCCCACTGTATGCGAGGCCATGGCCCCCGCGCAAATATCCAGGGGGGTGGGGTACCATCCAAGTCCGGGGGTGGGTACGACACAGGGCGGGCATGTCCGGGGCCGCCCAAATCCTTGCGCGGGCGCCCTTGACCACACCCCCCGTCGTCTATACCTGACGCAGGGTCGAGGCGGCCGACACAGGGCGCCGTTGCCGCCACCCCGCTGCCCTCCCGGATCCCGCCCCGTTGACGTCTTCACCCGCCCCTTCCGACAGCGAGGCCGCCGCCGAGGAATTCCCGCCCACGACCTCGTCGTCGGGCGACGATGGCCTGTTCGCCGATGATGACCGCGACGCGCTGCACATCCTGCCGCTGGGCATGATCCCGGTGCAGACGCCGGGCCTGAAACGGGCGCGGCTGATCAAGAACGCGCGGCTGGAGACGGTGGTGGAGGTGTTCCAGGACCGGTCGGCCGGCAGCGGCCAGGTGAACCCGGAACACCTGGCCACCATGTACCCCTCGCACGCCAAGGAAATGCGCACCGACATGGCGCAGATCCACCGGCTGACCCAACTGAACAGCTATGACGTCTACAGCCTGCGCATCGAACTGCGCCGCCTGGGCATCCCGGTGGAGGACGTCAACTACCTGCGCCTGTCCGCCGGCAAGCGGCTGGAGCTGACCACCTACATGCGCGACTTCACCCTGCCCCTGATCCAGCAGGTCTATGGGTCGGAGGAGCGGCCCATCAACGACATCGCCGACCTGTTCCAGCTGCTGGCCAATCCAGACCGCGAAGAGGCGCTGCGCAACCTGACCCTGCTGTCGCGGAAGCTGAACATCCAGCTGCAGGACATCCCCAACTTCCTGGAGGAATACGGCGACGTCTTCCTGTCGCTGGCCTATTTCCGCAGCTGCCTGGACGGCCTGGTGCCGGAGGTGCAGCGCTTCATGGCCTGGGTGAACGAAGCGACCAAGAGTGAGATGATCACCCGCGACCGCCTGCTGATGAAGATGATCAGCGACGTCATGCGTATGCTGACAGGGATCACCACCTCCATCACCGGGCGGTTCGAGGCCTTTGACCGGCGCAGCAAGGATTTCTGGCACGACATCAATGCCGACAGCTTCCGCTCCGTCCGCGCCCAATTGTCCGCCCACCATGTCACCATCGGCGGCGTGCTGTGCGGCCTGGCGGTGAAGATGGCCCTGTGGAAGGCCCGATTCCCCCACGGCGGCGGCGGCCCGATGAAGCGGGTCGAATTCGTGCGTTCGGAAATCCTGCCCGGGCTGGACCACATCAGCCGCATCGAAAAGTCGGCCGCGGGCACCGCCTGAGTTCAGATCCCCAGCGTATGTTCCAGCAGGAACAGCCCACTTTTCAGCAGGGCCACCAGCACGCCCCAGACGACGGCCACGGACGTCACCGCCGTGCCCAGGCCCAGCAGCACCCACACCCCGTCCCGTTCCAGCACCCCTAGGGCCACCAGGCTGATGGCCACGGCCGGCAGCATGTTGCCCAGCGGTATGGGCAGGAACAGGATCAGCGCCAGCAGGAAGCAGACCAGCCCCACCGCGTGTTCCACCGGCGGGCGGGCCAGCACGCCCAGGCGGGGCTTCAGCATGCGCTCCGCCTTGGCCAGCCAGGGCGCCACCTTGGCCATCATGGCGGCGAAATCCTTGCGCGCCAGCGACCGGCTGGAAATGAAGCGGGGCAGCCAGGGCTTGCGCCCCAGGGCCAGCTGCGCCGTCAGGAACACCAGCGGCAGGCCCAGCACGGCGGAGGTGCCAGGCGGCATGGGCAGGGCGTTGGGTACGGCGAAGACGAAGATCAGCGCCCCCACCGCGCGGTCGCTGAGCGCCGTCAGCAGATCGCCGATGGCCACCCGCTCCCGGGTCTCATCCGCCGCCAGGGCCTGCAGGATATCGGAAACCTTGTGGGGCCGGGTGGCATCGGCGGCGTGGATGTCGGCCGCATGGGTGTTGGCCGCATGGGTGTTGGGAGCATCGCCCACGGTCATGCTGTTCCTCTGATCCCATCCCAATGGCCTTGCGCCCATGGAGGTGGGGTCGATGGGGCCCCGGGTCCAGCGATTTTTCCCCGGCGCACCGGATCAATAAGCGGCGAAGGTCTCGCGCATGGCCCGTTCCTCCTGCCGGATGCGGATGGTCAGGGGAACCAGATAGACGACCAGGCCGGCGACCAGGGTGCAGTAGGCGTGCAGCGTCAGGGCAAAGCCCACCAGTTCCGGCAGGATGTTCAGGAAGTAGTTGGGGTGCCGCACCAGGCGGAACAGCGGGTGGGTCACCAGCTGGTGGTCGCGCGCGATCAGCAGCTTCACCGTCCACAGCCGGCCCAGCAGCCACACCACCACCAGCAGCATCGCGGTGCCGAACAGGTAGATCGCGAAGCCGAAGCCGCTGACGGCGTCGATGGGCGCGTCGCGCACCAGCCCCTCCACCGTCGCCGACAGGTAGAAGGCGATGTGGGCGATGGTCAGCGCCAAGGTGTTGCGGGCGCCATGTTCCACGGCGCCGGCGGCGCGCAGCGCCTTTTCATGCCGAATGGACACCGCCAGCATGGCGAAGCGGTAGGCGAAGGCCAGGACGATGAACAGGATCAGGTAGGTCACGGCGGCACGGTGCTCCAAGGGACGAAAGCGTCGGGCGCATCAATAGCATAAGCGCCTGGGGCGATGCCCCATTCCAACCGTTGCGTTCCGGCCCTATCGTGGCGGAGCCATCCGCGCCCGCTCGCCCCGCCCACCTGCCAGAGCCTTGCCCATGGACCGTATCGACGCGATGAGGGTGTTCGTGGCCGCCGTGGACGAAGGCAGTCTGGCCGGCGCCGCCCGCCGCATGCGCCGCTCCGCCGCGGCCGTCAGCCGCGCCATCGCCTTCCTGGAGGGGCATGTGGGAACGGCCCTGCTGCACCGGACCACACGATCCCTGCACTTGAGCGAGGCGGGGGAGCGGTATGCCGCCGCCTGCCGCCGCGTGCTGGCCGACCTGGACGAGGCCGACATGCTGGCCGCCGGCGAACACTCGGCCCCGCGCGGCCTCTTGACCGTCACCGCCCCGGTGGCGGCGGGGGAGACCGTGCTGGGCCCCATCCTGGCGGGTTTCATGGACGCTTATCCCGAGGTGTCCGTCCGCCTGAACATGATCGACCATCCGGTCAGCCTGATCGACGAGGGCATGGATCTGGCCCTGCGCATCTCCCACCTGGCGGACTCGGCCCTGGTCGCCACCCGGGTGGGGGAGGTGCGGCGGGTGGTGGCGGCGGCCCCCCGCTACCTGGAAAGCCATCCGGCCATCGAACAGCCATCGGACCTGGCGCGCCACGCCATCGTGGCCATGACCCATTTCGGGCTGGAGACGTGGAGCTTCCCACCGGCGCCCGGGTCGGCCGTGCCCCGCACCGTCAGCTTCACCCCCCGCCTGGTGGTCAACACCATCCGGGCGGCGGCCGCGGCGGCGGTGGAGGGGCGGGGCGTGACCCGCCTGTTCTCCTACCACATCGCGGCCGAGTTGGCGGACGGCAGCCTAAAAGTCATCCTGGACCGGGATGAGCATGAACCGGTGCCGGTGCACCTGATCGCGCCGCCGGGGCGCCTGTCCGTGCCCAAGGTGCGCGCCTTCGTCGATTACGCCGTGCCGCGCCTACGGGCCCATTTCGCCCAGCTGTGCCCGCCTCCCCTCAAGTTCCTTTAAACACGGCACTCTTCCACGCGGCGCAAGGATGTCTGCCGCCGGCCGGGCGTTCACCCGCAACCAGGCGGGGCGCATCTTTCGGGTCATCCACAGGGCAGCGCCGTCGACAAAGACGATCGCCCGCCACCGATCCCGAAGGAGTTCCCATCATGAGCACCACTGGAAAAGTCGCCATCGTCACCGGCGCCTCGCAAGGCATCGGCGCCGCCACCGTCGCCGGCCTCGTCGCCCAGGGCTACCGTGTCGTCGCCACCTCCCGCACCATCCAGCCCTCGCAGGATCCGAACGTGGCCACCGTGGCCGGCGACATCGGCAGCCGCGAAACGGCGGAGCGCGTGATCGCCACGGCGCTTGAGCGCTTCGGTCGCATCGACAGCCTGATCAACAACGCCGGCATCTTCATCGCCAAGCCCTACACCGACTACACGGACGAGGACTACGCCCGCGTCCTGTCCACCAACCTGAACGGCTTCCACCACATCACCCAGCTGGTTATCGCCCAGTTGCTGAAGCAGGGCGGCGGCGGCCATGTGGTGCAGGTGACCACCAGCCTGGTGGATCACGCCAATTCCGGTGTCCCCTCGGTGCTGGCCTCGCTGACCAAGGGTGGGCTGAACGCCGCCACCAAGTCGCTGGCCATCGAGTTCGCCAGCCGTGGCATCCGCGTCAACGCCGTCTCCCCCGGCATCATCAAGACCCCGATGCACGACCCGTCCACCCACGACTGGCTGGGCAAGCAGCATCCGGTGGGCCGCATGGGGGAGATGACCGACATCGTGAACGCCATCCTCTACCTGGATAACGCCCCCTTCGTGACGGGCGAGATCCTGCACGTCGACGGCGGCCAAAGTGCCGGTCACTGATCCTGGGAAGGCGGGAGAGCCGACATGCCTATCGTCACCATCCAGATCACCCGCGAAGGCACCACACACGGTGCCGACGCCACCACGGCGGAACAGAAGGCCGCCCTGATCAAGGGCGCCAGCGAGCTCATGCTGCAGGTTCTGGGCAAGCCGCTGGACAGCACCTTCGTCGTCATCGAGGAGATGCCGCTGGAAAACTGGGGCTGGGGCGGCCTGCCGGTGCCGGAGTACCGGCGGCGCAAGGCAGCCATCGGCTGATCCCCCGATTTAGCACCATGACCTGACGGTACCGCCAGGGATGCCAAATGAGGCATTCTCTGGGCGGGAGGTTGCCGCCGGACGCGGTGCCCACCTGTCCCCACCTGCCCGGTCGCCTACGACGCCGGCAAGGCCCTGAACACCGCCGCCAAGGCCGCTGGCGACGCCGGCTATGGCGCGCAATGGGCCGGCCAGGGTGCCCCGCTGGCCCGCTTCCCCCCGGCGGCCAAGATCGTCGCCGAACTGGCGGCGGAACTGGCCTACACCCGCCGTCACGGGTTCTGCCCCTACTCCAAGGCCACGCGCGGCAACATCGATGTGGAATTGCGCCTGGCGTGATGCCCCTTCCTTATCAGTTCCCTAGTCACTCATATCCCGGAGATCGCGACGATCCCGGATCACCTCGACGCGATCGGTGAACTCCTCGCCCCATTTGCACAGCGGCATCAACGCCGCGCCAAGGCTTTTGCCGAGCTGCGTGGCCGAGTATTCGACGCGAGGCGGGATTTCGCCAAAATCACGCCGATCGATGATGCCGTCAGCCAACATTTCCTTGATCTGCTGGATCAGCACTTTGTCGCTGACGCGACCGACAGCACGGCGCAGCTCGGCATAGCGGAGCGGGCTGTTCTTGAACAAATGAAAGAGGATCAGCGGCTTCCACTTGCCGCCAAGTACAAACAGGGCGGCATCAAGGCCGGAGCTGAAGCCGTTCACGGGCATGGGACGGCGCATGATGTGGCACTTACCAAAAGGTGCATACTGGTGACAAAGTATATGCGAGCCTAAAATGTTCTTCGCCAGGATTTTTTTTGAGGGGCTCGGCATGAGGTTGAAGGACAAGGTCGCGGTCATAACCGGCGGCAGCACGGGCATTGGATTCGAGACCGCAAGGCTTTTCGCCAGCGAAGGCGCGCATGTTTACATTACCGGGCGGCGTGCCGATGAGCTTGAGCGCGCTGCCGCGGAGATCGGCCCGGGCGTCACCGCCGTGCAGGGTGATGTCGCGATGGCGGTCGATCTCGATCGTCTCTTTGACCTGGTTCGGTCGAATCACGGCAAGCTGGACATTGTTTTCGCGAACGCCGGTGTCGGATCCGGCGAGAAACTCGGGAGCATCACCGAAGAATCCTATGAGTTTGTCTTCGGCGTGAACGTGAAAGGCACGATCCAGACCGTCCAGAAAGCGCTCCCGTTGATGACCGGCGGCGGCTCGATCATCATGACCGGTTCCACGACGGGCTCGATGGGCTCTCCGAACTTCAGCATCTACAGCGCCTCGAAGGCGGCCATTCGCAGCTTTGCGAGATGCTGGGCGCTGGACCTCAAGGGAACCGGGATTCGCGTTAACGTATTATCGCCGGGACCCACGGAGACTCCCGGTCTCCGGCGCGCGGCGTCGCGTGCGCCAAACCCTGACGAAGCGCTCAAGGCCATGGCAAGCCAGCTTCCGCTAGGTCGCCTGGGCAAGCCCACGGAAGTGGCGGCCGTCGCTCTGTTTCTCGCATCGGCGGAGAGCAGTTTCCTCACCGGCGGCGAGATCTTTGCCGATGGTGGCATGGCCCAAATCTGACCGGACGGCGCCCAGAAAACGAAAGCGCAATTGGAAGACGCGGATCGCGGTTTCAACTCTGGCTGCGGAGCAGGCGAACAATGTGACGAATGGCGTCTTCGTCTGCGAGCCCTTCGTCGCCGGTGATCGCCAGGGCAGCGCGGATTTCAAGCTGACTGTCGAGCCAGAACTGTACCAGCGCGCCGCCCATGATCGCGGCGAGGCCGGGCGGCAAGTCGTTTCGGATGAACCCAGCGTCCTGGGCACGTTGCATGAGTGCGCCTGTCAATCGGCGACGTCGCGGACATCGAAGCGATCAATGATACCGAGCGCCGCCTGCTGTACGTCGCCTGCACCCGAGCCCGTGATCGCCTGCTGGTGACGGGCGTGCGACCGGGAACAGAGTTCCTGGACGATCTTTTTTGTGGATTGACGACTGGCGCGATGAACCACAACCCCAAAGGACATCGCCGACTGGGGATTTGATGATCGTCCAATAACAACAAGTTGTCTTGATGTAGGCAGAATCCTATTTCATGATCATCAAATGGTGTAGCTTTCGGCAAACGATCATCAAGGGCAGCCTGCGGCTTACGCGCGCTCACCCATGATGGCCCGACGGAGACTCCATTGCCTGTTGCTTACCACGACGGACGGTTTCCACCTGCGGAGCTTGATCTCCCAACCTTGTTCCCGCTGGTTGGCCCCGCCAATGCCGCGATTGCGCGGTATGAGGGCGTACTCTCCGGCATTCCCAATCCCGACGTCCTCCTATCCCCACTGACGGCCCACGAAGCTGTTCTCTCAAGCAAGATCGAGGGGACGCAGGTGACGCTGGGCGAGGTGCTGGAATTTGAGGCGCAGGGCCATCTGTTCGATGAGAGCACCCCCAAGAAGGCGGACGCCCGCGAAGTTCTGAACTACCGTGCCGCCTTGCGTGAGGCGGCGGGTCTGATGTCCTGGCTTCCACTGTCGCAGCGGCTCATCAAGGCCACGCATCGCGTGTTGATGGATGGTGTCCGTGGTCGCCACAAGGATCCCGGCGAATACCGCCGCATTCCCAACTGGATCGGACCAGAAGGCTGCACCATCGGGCAGGCGCGCTTCGTGCCACCAGGCGCTGACAAGATCGAGCCGGCAATGTCGGCATGGGAGGCCTACATTCACACCGATGCGCCGGATCGGCTTGTACAGCTGGCCATTGTTCATGCCGAGTTTGAGGCGATCCATCCGTTTCTCGACGGCAACGGGCGCATCGGGCGGCTCATCATCCCGCTGTTTCTCTGTGCTCATGGCCTGTTGTCTCGGCCCAATTTCTATCTCTCAGAATATCTCGAAGCCAACCGCGATGAATATTACCATCGGTTGCTCGCCGTCTCGCGTGACGGCGACTGGAGTGGCTGGGTGGCCTTCTTCCTGCGTGGCATCATCGCCCAGGCCGAAGGCAACACCCGGAAAGCTCAGGCGATCCTGGCCCTGCATCAGGATAAGCGCGACTGGGTGGTGGAGATCACCCATTCCCAATATGCGGTGCGGGCCCTCGACTGGATTTTCCAGCGGCCCATATTCCAGACGCCGGATTTCATCACCTCAGCCCAAATTCCACCACCGACGGCCAGAAAGATCATCCGCGATCTGCGCGACAACGGCCTGTTGCGTGAACTGGTGCCGGCGGCAGGGCGCGCACCGGCCACGTTCGTGTTCCCCCAGCTGCTGAACATTGCCGAGGGACGAGAAGCCTTTTGAACCCGAAGGCCTGGAGATCCCCTTTCCGGGCTCCGGGAGAGGGGGTGACGACCTTCGGCGTGCCCTGACCCATAGCATGAGAAAAACCGCCGATTCTCACGCTATGGGTCAAAGATTCTCGTTTTATGGGTCAACTCACAAAGGCGAATACTTACACGTCCAGGTTCGCCACCTTCAGCGCGTTTTCCTGGATGAAGTCGCGGCGGGGTTCGACGATGTCGCCCATGAGGGTGGAGAACACCTCTTCCGCCTCGTCAACGTGGGTGACCTTGACCTGCAGCAGCGAGCGGATCTTGGGGTCCAGGGTGGTTTCCCACAGCTGGTCCGGGTTCATCTCGCCCAGGCCCTTATAGCGCTGGATGGCCAGGCCCTGGCGGCCCTGTTCCAGCACGGCGTCCATCAGGCCGGTGGGGCCGACGATGGTGCGGGTGGTGCGGCCGCGATAGGTCAGGGTGGCGGCGTCGGTGAAGACCGTCTTCAGGAAGTCGGCCATGGCGTCCAGGCGCCGCGCCTCCACACTCTTCAGCACGTCGGCATCCAGGATGTGGCGGTGGGTGACGCCGCGGCTGGTGCGGAACAGCATCAGGCCGCCCTCGCGCGCGCGCTCACCCTGCCAGGCGCCCACGCCCACGGTGGCGCCCTCGCCGGCATTGCCGGCCGCCTGCGCGGCCTGGGCCTCGATGCGGTTCAGGCGGTCCGCCACCACGCGGGCCAGCTCATCAGCGCGCGCGTCGTCGGTCAGCAGGGTCATGGACAGGGCGCCGGCCACGGCCGCCTGTTCCACCACGGACGCGTTGCCCACCTTGCGGGTCAGGGCCTGCAGCTGGTGGCGGGCGGAACGCGCCTGCTCCACCACGTCGCGCAGATCCCCGCCCAGGCGCTCGCTGCCGTCCGCGGCCTTGAGGGTCACGTCCTCCAGGCCCTGGCCGATCAGGTAATCGTCCAGCGCCCGGTCGTCCTTCAGGTAGCGTTCCTTGGCCGTGCCGCGCTTCACGCGGTACAGCGGCGGCTGGGCGATGTAGAGGTAGCCGCGCTCGACCAGCTCGGGCATCTGGCGATAGAAGAAGGTCAGCAGCAGGGTGCGGATGTGCGCGCCGTCCACGTCGGCGTCGGTCATGATGATGACCTTGTGATAGCGCGCCTTTTCCGCGTTGAACTCCTCCCGCCCGATGCCGGTGCCCAGCGCCGCGATCAGGGTGCCGATCTCGGCGGAGGACAGCATCTTGTCGAAGCGCGCGCGCTCCACGTTCAGGATCTTGCCGCGCAGGGGCAGGATGGCCTGGAACTGACGCGAGCGGCCCTGCTTGGCGGAGCCGCCGGCCGAGTCACCCTCGACCAGGAACAGTTCGCTCAAGGCCGGGTCCCGTTCCTGGCAGTCGGCCAGCTTGCCGGGCAGCGAGGCCATGTCCAGCGCGCCCTTGCGCCGGGTCAGCTCACGCGCCTTGCGCGCGGCCTCGCGGGCGGCGGCGGCCTCGACCACCTTGCCGATGATGCGCTTGGCGTCGCCCGGATGCTCCTCCAGCCACATCGCCAGGGCCTCGGCCACCACCGCCTCCACCACCGGGCGGACTTCGGAGGAGACCAGCTTGTCCTTGGTCTGGCTGGAGAACTTGGGGTCGGGCACCTTCACCGACAGCACGCAGGTCAGGCCTTCGCGCATGTCGTCGCCGGAGAGGTTCACCTTCTCCCTCTTCGCGATGCCGGACTCATTGGCGTAGTTGTTCAGCGTGCGGGTCAGCGCCGCGCGGAAGCCGGCCAGATGGGTGCCGCCGTCACGCTGCGGGATGTTGTTGGTGAAGCACAGCGTGCTCTCGTGATAGCTGTCGTTCCACTGCAGCGCCACTTCCACGCCGATGGTGCCGCCCAGGTCGCTCTGGCGCTCGGCGCGCAGCGCGATGCCCGGCTTGTGCAGCGGCGTCTTGGACCGGTCCAGCCACTGCACGAAGGCCTCCAGCCCGCCCTCGTAATGCAGCTCGCACGACTTGGGCTCCACGCCCCGGGCATCGGTCAGGAACAGGGTGACGCCGGAGTTCAGGAAGGCCAGCTCGCGCAGGCGATGTTCCAGCGTCTGGTAGTCGAACTCGGTCTTGGTGAAGGTGCCCTTGGACGGCAGGAAGGTGACCTCCGTGCCGGACAGGGGCCGACCGTCTTCCCTCAGCGGGGCGACGCCGGTGTTGGCCAGCGGCGCCTGGGCCTCACCATGGGCAAAGCGCATCTCCCACACCCGGCCCTGGCGCCAGATGCGCAGGTCCAGGATTTCCGACAGGGCGTTCACCACGGACACGCCCACGCCGTGCAGGCCGCCGGACACCTTGTAGCTGTTCTGGTCGAACTTACCGCCGGCGTGCAGCTGGGTCATGATGACCTCGGCCGCCGACACGCCCTCCTCCGCATGGATGTCCACGGGGATGCCGCGGCCGTCGTCGCGCACGGTGCACGAGCCGTCGGGATTCAGGATGACGTCCACCCGCGTGCAATAGCCGGCCAGCGCCTCGTCGATGGCGTTGTCCACGACCTCGTACACCATGTGGTGCAGGCCGGAACCATCGTCGGTGTCGCCGATGTACATGCCGGGACGCTTGCGCACCGCATCAAGGCCTTTCAGCACTTTGATGGAGCTGGCGCCATAATCCTCGGCGGCGGAGTCGGGGGTCGTCAGAGCTTCTTGTGCCATGAATACACTCTACCAGATATCGCGTCGCTCAGGGGCAAAACCGTCATAACCAAGGGGGATCGCAGCCCCCCATTCCGCGGACTCTCGAAAGCGCCAGGGGGCCTATCCGGCGCCCACCACCACGCCGCCGCCGGCGTCGTCCGGGACCGCCCGGACATGGGTGGCAGCGCCCCCCAGCTCGGCGAAGGTGGCGGCGTCGGTGCCCGTCATCCACGCCTGGGACCCCGTGGCCAGCACCTCCTGGAACAGGGCGGTGCGGCGCTCGGCGTCCAGGTGGGCGGCCACCTCGTCCAGCAGCAGCAGGGGCGGCGCCCCGCCCTCGGCCGCCATCAGCCGGGCGTTGGCCAGCACGATGGCGATCAGCAGGGCCTTCTGCTCGCCGGTGGAGCCCAGGTCCGCCGGCATGCCCTTGGCCAGATAGGTCACAGCCAAGTCGCTGCGGTGGGGCCCCACCGTGGTGGTGCCAGCGTGCGCGTCGATCCGCCGCGCCTCCGCCAGGGCCCGGCGCAGCGTGTCCTCCGCCTCCACCGCCGGCCGGTCGGCCAGCCAGCCGTCCAGGGTGCCGGTCAGCGCCAGGCCGGGCGCCGGAAAGGGACCCACGCCCCGGCGGCAGGCGGCGGCCAAGCGGGCGGTCACGTCGCGCCGGGCGGCGGCCACGGCGATGCCGTTGGTCGCCATCTGATCCTCCAGCACCGTCAGCCAGGACGGGTCGCCCCCCTCGCGCAGCAGGCGGATGCGGTCGCGCATGGCCTGTTCGAAGCGGCTGAGGTGGCCGGCATGCTCGGGATGGAAGCCGAACACCAGCCGGTCGAGGAAGCGGCGGCGGCCGGCGGCCCCCTCCACGAACAGGCGGTCCATCTGCGGCGTCAGCCAGACGCAGGAAACATATTGCGCCAGTGCCATCTGGCTTTTGGCCGGGCGGCCATCGATGTGCACCACGCGGCGCTCGCTGCCCGGCGCCCCAGCGGGGTCGCGGCCGGTGCCGATCTCCACCGCGCCCAGCGGCGTCTGCACCTCCGCCGCCACCGCCCAACCCGGCGTCTCCCAAGTTTCGCCCGGGGCCTGCAGCCGTTCCACATCCCCCAGCTTGGCACGGCGCAGGCCGCGACCGGGGGCGAGGAAGCTGACCGCCTCCAGCAGGTTGGTCTTGCCCGCGCCATTGGGGCCGGTCAGCGCCACCGGCCGCCGGTCCAGCGTCAGGCGGGCCTGGGCGTAGGAGCGGAAGCGGGTGACGGTCAGCCGCGTGACGGCCAGCGCCGCGAATGGCGCGGACGCCGCCCCCCCATGCTCATGAGGGGTGCCCTCCGGCTTCCCCGTCAGGGGCGGCTCTTCTGTGGACATGGCGCCCATATTGGCCAGCAACCGCTACCGCCGCCCCGGGGGACCCCAGGACCTCAAACGCGCATCGGCATGAGGACGTAGAGGGCCGAACCGTCGGCCACGTCGCGCACCACGGTGGGCGAGCCGGCGTCGGCCAGGGTGAAGCGCACGCCCTCACCCTCGATCTGCTGGGTGATGTCCAGCAGGTAGCGGCTGTTGAAGCCGATCTCGAGGGCGGTGTTGTCGTAGCTGACCTCGATCTCCTCCGTGGCGGAACCCGCCTCGGGGCTGGATGCCGACAGGGTCAGGATGCCGCGGTCCAGGCTGAGCTTCACCGCCCGGCTCTTCTCCGTGGAGATGGTGGCGACGCGGTCGACGGCGGCAGCGAACTGGCCGGCGTTGACCTCCATCACCTTGTCGTTACCCGTGGGGATGACGCGCTCATAGTCCGGGAAGGTGCCGTCGATCAGCTTGCTGGTGAGCACGATGCTGTCGAAGGCGAAGCGCACCTTGGTATCGGACAGTTGCACCTCGATGCGGTCGGCCGCCTCGTCCAGCAGCTTGCGCACCTCGATCACGGTCTTTCGCGGGATGATGACGCCGGGGATGCCGCCGGCGCCGTCGGGCAGGGCCATCTCCACCCGGGCCAGGCGGTGGCCGTCGGTGGCCACGGCGCGCAGCACGGGGATTTCGGCGGCGCCGGTCTTGGCCTTGGAGGCGTGCAGGTAGATGCCGTTGAGGTAGTAGCGCGTCTCCTCGGTGGAGATGGCGAACTTGGTCCGGTCCACCAGCATCTTCAGGTCGCTGGCCGACAGGCTGAAGCGGTGGCCCGTGTCGCCGCCGGCCATGACGGGGAAATCCTCCACCGGCAGGGCGCCCAGGCGAAACTGCGACCGGCCGGACCGCAGGGTCAGCGTGTCGGCGGTGAAGTCCAGTTCCACCTGGCTGCCATCCGGCAGCTTGCGGGCGATGTCGTACAGGGTGTGGGCGGGGGCCGTGGCGGAACCGGGACGCGCGATGTCGGCCGGCACGGATTCCACAATCTCCAGATCCATGTCGGTGGCGGTCAGCGCCAGCTCACCGTTTTCCGCCTTCAGCAGGACGTTGGACAGGATCGGAATGGTGTTCCGACGCTCCACCACGCTCTGAACATGACCGAGAGACCGGAGCAAAGCCGCGCGTTCGATGGTGATCTTCATGCCGTTCCGCTTGTGCTGACCCGTCGCCCCTGTGAGGCGCGGCGATTGTTTGCCTTGAATCCCCCAAGGCCCCCCCACAGGGCCTGGAAAAATGGGTGGTCACCATAGCACAAGCCCCGCGCGGCGACAGCGTTTTCGACCGATTCCAGAGGCATTCGGAAGGCCGAGTCGCCGCCTGTCCGAAAGGGGGATCATCCGCCCGCGTAGCGCACGTCCGGGCCGCCCGAAAGGTGGCGCAGACGGTCCAGGACGACCCGCCGTTCCGCCTTGGTGAGGCGGCCCAGCGGCGCCAGTTCCACCTCCCACACCGGCTGGCCTTTGGCGGCCAGGCGGCGATGGGTCCAGGTCGCCGCCACCCGCCCCTGGCGCAGCACCACAGCCGAGATCCAGCCGGCCTGGCGGTAGATGGCGGTACGATGCCTGTCGTCCACCACCTGGGCGGTGTCGGTGTGGGCCAGCAGCCAGGGATCGAACAGGGGCAGCACCGCCAGGTGACCGGCCGGCATCTCGGCGGCACGCGCCGCCGCCTCGTCCCGCGCCAGGATGTAAGCAGGACGGCCATCCACCTCCACCGCCAGCAGTTCGCCGGCCAGGTCCTGGAAGGCCTGGCGGCAGGGGCCGGCGGGGATACCGGCAAACTTGCGGAAGTCGGCCGGCGTTGCCGGACCATAGGCCGCCAGATAGCGGCGCAGGAAATTCGCCACGCCATACGCGCTGTCCGCCGGCACCGCGGGCGCCTGGCCCAGCCAGGCGGGCAGCCCCACGAAGGCGGCTTCGTTATCGTCGGGACGCGGGGCGCCGTGGCACAGATGGCCCAGGGCGCAGGCCAGCTTCAGTACCCCGCCCCAGCTGTGCTCCAGCCAGGGCTGGGCCCAGCCGCCCAGGTGCGGCACCAGGCGGCGGGACAGGTCCATGCGGCTGTGCGGCCCGTCGGCCAGCGCCTGGACCACGGCGTCGATCAGCACCGCCACCCGCTCGGGCGACAGGCCCTCGCGGCTGTACCACGCATGATACTCCGGCTGCTTCAGGCGGCGCAGGGCCAAGAGATCGCCCAGGTCGGCCGCAGGCACCAGGTGCAAGGTGGAGCGCTGGGCCCACAGCTTCACCAGGCTGCGGCTGTCATGGAGAGCCCCGGCCACCTCGGCGTCGTCCAGGGCGGCCGTGCGCGCCCGCAATTGCAGGATGGCGGCGGACTGCACCTGGGCCTGGGCACCCAGCAGCGTGCCGGCCGCCGTCAGCATGTCGGGCGCCGGGGCCAGCAGATGCTGACGGTCCAGGCGGAAGGCCAGCGCCTGGGGCAGTGAGATCGCCAGGGGGGAGGTCAGGGCAATGTCCCGATCAGGCAGAAGAACGGATCAGGTACATTAGGACGGGGCCTGACTGTTCCGTCAAGCCACCCTCTTCACCCTTCCAGCATGCGCCGCAGCAGTTCCACGTCCTCGGAGAAGGTCGGGTCGGTGGCGCACAGCTCTTCCACCTTGCGCACGGCGTGCATCACGGTGGTGTGGTCGCGGTCGCCGAACTTGCGGCCGATCTCGGGCAGGGAGCGGGCGGTCAGTTGCTTGGACAGATACATCGCCACCTGGCGCGGGCGGGCGACGGCGCGGGCGCGGCGGGCGGAGCTCATATCCGCCAGACGGATGTTGTAATGCTCCGCCACCTTTTTCTGGATTTCCTCGATGGTCACCCGGCGGTTGCTGGCGCGCAGCAGGTCGTGCAGCACTTCCTGGCTGCTTTCCAGGGTGATGGCGCGGCCCACCAGCTCGGCATGCGCCACGATGCGGTTCAGGGCGCCTTCCAGCTCACGCACGTTGGACGTGATCTTGTGGGCCAGGAACTCCAGCACCTTCTGCGGAATCTGCACCCGCATCTGCTCGCCCTTGGACTGCAGGATGCCCAGGCGCAGCTCGTACGTCGTCGGGTGGATGTCGGCCACCAGCCCCCAGCCGAGGCGGGAGCGCAGGCGCTCCTCCATGCCTTCCAGGTCGGAGGGGCTCTTGTCGGCGGAGATGATGACCTGGCGGTTCTGGTCCACCAGGGCGTTGAAGGTGTGGAAGAATTCTTCCTGGGTGCTGTCCTTGCCACTGATGAACTGCACGTCGTCGATCATCAGCACATCGACGGAGCGGAACTGCTCCTTGAACGCCATGGTGTCCTTGTACCGAAGCGCCCGGATGAACTGGTACATGAACTTTTCCGCCGACAGGTAGATCACCCGGCGGGCGGGGTCCTTCTTGCGGATGTGCCAGGCGATGGCGTGCATCAGGTGGGTCTTGCCCAGGCCCACGCCGCCGTAAAGGAACAGCGGGTTGAAGGTGACGGCGTTGGCGTCGGCCACGCGGCGGGCGGCGGCGAACGCCAGCTCGTTGGGCTTGCCCACCACGAAATTCTCGAAGGTGAAGCGCGGGTCCAGCAGGGCCGAGACGTCGTCGCGCTCCTCACCCAGGCCGTTGCCGGCGATGAAGGCCGGTAGGGCCGGCGCCTCGGCCACCCCGTTCAGACCGCCATGCAGGCCACCGTTGAGGGACGCGGGCGCCTGGACCTCGTCATATGTGGGCAGATGATCGATACCGGTTTCCGCCAGCGGCCCGGCATCGACGATGGCGTTGGCGGCGCGCGGGCCGGTGGTCAGGGCACCGCCGAGCGAGGCGTCGTTGCGCGGAGGGGCCACGACGATTTCCACGGACTGGACGCCGGGATTCTCCCCTGTCCACAGGGCGCGGATGCGATCGGCGTAGTGGGTGCGGATCCAGTCGCGCATGAAGCGCGTGGGCACGACGATGCGCACCTGGCCGCCGATGAAATCCTCAACGGTCAGCGGCTTCAGCCAGCTGCGATACGCGGTTTCACCCACCTCGTCCTTCAGGCGCCCGCTGATGCGCGCCCATTGCTGATCCAGAGATGCCTGAACCGACATTCCCGCTTCGCTCCTGCCCCAACGCCTTCCGGACCCGGAAATCAATAAGACGACACCGGCCAACGACAGCCGGCCTGACAACCGGATCAAATCGGACCGGAACCTTATGCCGGAAAAGCCCGGTTCCCCCATGAGACAGGTCATCCCGGGATGCATCACCCCGGCAGGCGCCTCATGAAGGCCGGAGGTCCGGGCGACGAGCCTGGAGCCGAACGAAGGCATGGGAGCCGGCCGGACAGCCGGCGCGACGGATGATGATGGACAAAGGCGGAGGACCACCCAAGGTCCCGCCCTTTCCAACGCCGCCCTAACCCCGCTTCGTCAGCCCCTGTCGTCGGCCCTGTCCCGGCTGGTTCCGTGACCGCCTTTCCTCCCACCGGAACGTTTGCCGGCACCGGGTTTGAGGCATCGCCCCGCCCTGTCCGGCGCCATTCCGCTGAAATATTAGGCAGACCAAAACCTACACACGCAAACAAAACCGCGCACCTTACGGGATTCGTTTTAAAGAATCTCCCGTAGACGCATGATCTTCTTCAAAGATTCAGAAATCTACCAACGCCAGAATGATGTAGAGCGCCAAGCGTCAGCATCAATGTACATCTGCCATCGGTCTGCGCGGGCGTTTCCGCCGCTTGATTACTTCATCGAGGAGAACGACCCCGCACATCCGCAGATGCTAGTCGGGCCGTCCGGGACTCGCAATAGGCTCGAAAAGGGAACAAGCAAAAAAGACCGAATGATGCTCGCACCCGCCGCCCGCCACCGGCCCTTCGGACTATTCTGGAAGAATAGGTGAGGATGAACGCAGTAACGACGGGCGGACAAGGAAAAGGCCGCGCCCCCGCCGGTGTCCGGCAGGACGCGGCCTCATCCAATCCACGGTCAAGAGCTGGAACCCCGCCCCATGCGCCGGGCCCCGAGGGCCCGCGCGATCGGCGCGGCCGGCGTATCAGCCCAGAGCGTTGATGCGGAGAGACAGACGGGAAATCTTGCGGGACACCGTGTTGCGGTGCATCACGCCCTTGGAGACACCACGCATCATTTCCGGCTGGGCCAGCTTGAACGCCTCGGCGGCGGCGGCCTTGTCGCCGGCTTCCAGGGCCAGCTCAACCTTCTTCACGAAGGTGCGGATACGGGACACGCGGGCCCGGTTCACTTCGGTACGGACTTCCGTCTGACGGATGCGCTTTTCAGCGGACTTATGATTAGCCATGACAAACCCTTTTCGAACACGACCCTTGCCGTGGAAGGCCGGGCTTATACCCCCTCCCCACGAAACCGTCAAGCGGCACGGCCCTAAAAACCGCGCCAGACTAGACCAAAATCCGGCGAGCATGCCCTTGCTTTGGACATCCCCGCCCCCCGGATTCAACGAGTCTAAAACCAGATATGGGCGATTCTGTCGCCGACACCCAAGATCATGGGTCTTTTACTTTAAACACGCCCTTTCCCTTGCGAAGCACTTCAGAAATGGGTCTACTGCGGCCGCAGAATGAAGCGCACCATGGTTTCGGCCCGGCCGCCCACGCCGTCGCGGGTCGCCGTGATCTCCAGCCTTTCCCCCTCACGGGCCCAGTGGCCGTTGCCGGCGGGGTGCCAGCCCAGCTGCGGCAGGGTCTGGGCGTAGAAGGCGGTGATGGCGGCGGCGTTGACGTCGCCCTGGGCTGCCGACTCGACGATGCGGCCCTCTGGCTGATCGAAGACCACCGCCGCGTTGGCCGGCGCCGTCAGCCCCGGCATCAGGGGCAAATCCTCCACCCCCGGCACGAACCCCGGCTCCACCGGTCCGGCGCCGCCCGGCCCGGCGGCCAGCAGCAGGGGGATGGAAACGGCAACGGCAAGGGCAAGGCGCATTCAGGGCTCACGCGGGGGACCAGGGGCGGCCAGGAGGGGCCGGTAAGGTTCGCTAGAGCCATAAGGTGAAGCATGCCGGGCCGCCCATCAACGGCCAAGGCCGCATGCGTCAGCGCTGCCGCCGTGCGCAGAAGAAGCTGGACCGGCCAGCCTGCACCAGCCGCCGCACGCCGCCCGTGCGGGCCACGTCGCAGTCGCAACCGGGGCAGGCCTCCCCCTCCCGTCCATAAACGGCGAAGGAGTGCTGGAAGTAGCCCAACTCGCCATCCGACTGGACGTAATCGCGCAGGGAGGATCCGCCGGCCGCGATGGCCTCGGTCAGCACGTCGCGGATGGCCGGCACCAGCCGCTGGGCGTCCTTGCCCGCCACGCTGGCGGCCGACCGTTCCGGGCTGATACCGGAACGGAACAGCGCCTCGCAGACATAGATGTTGCCCAGGCCGGCCACCACGCGCTGGTCCAGCAGCGCCGCCTTGATGGGCGTCATCTTGCCGGCCAGGCGCGCGGACAGCGTATCCGCGTCGAATTCGTTGCCCAGGGGCTCCGGCCCCAGCTTGGCCAGCAGGGGGTGGCTGTCCACCTGCCCGTCCGCGATCAGGTCCATAAGGCCGAAGCGGCGGGGATCGTTGAAGGTGACGACGGCACCGTCGTCCGTTTCCATGACCACATGGTCGTGCGCCCCGGGCGCGCCAGCCGGCCCCCGGCTGACCACCATGCTGCCCGACATGCCCAGGTGGATGAGCAGGGTATCATCCCCGGAGCCAGAAACCGGGTCGAGGCGCACCAGCACATACTTGGCCCGGCGGCCGATGCCGGCCACGCGCCGGCCCGTCAGGCGCTGGACGAAGCCGGGCGGGAAGGGCGTGCGCAGGTTGGGGCGGTGCTGGGCCACGCGCACCAGCGTGCGGCCCTCCATCTTCAGGGCCAGGCCCCGGGCCACGGTTTCGACCTCGGGCAATTCAGGCATGGGGGGCGCTCTCAGGCTGGGCGGATCACAGGTGGATAAGATGGGCGCCCGGCGGGGTCGCCTGCAACAGCGTCACCACACCCGCGGTTTCCACCGTCACATCGGGACGCAGGGCCGGCTTGTCCAGCCCCAGCACGCGCCAGCCCATCTCACAGGCCATGACGCGCACCCCCAGGGGGTCCAGCGACTCAGCCAGCTCCGCCAGGGTGGCAACGTTGGTTTCCCTGAACCGCCGCTCACGCTCGACGGCGGTACTGCCGTCGTCCGCCGGGTCCAGGCCGGTCCAGCCGTCGTCCGCCAGCAACAGGTGCAGGGCGCGACCGGTGACGAACAGCAGGGTGGGGCGGCCGATGGCCGCCGCCGCCGTGGCCATGACCAGGGCGTAATGCACCCGGTCGAAGCCGCCGGAGTGCAGGACGATGGAAAGCCCCGGTTGAGTGGCCGTCATGCCGTCTCTTCCCCCGACCCCTTTTCACCGGGCAGGGCGGTGATGGTGGCCTCGCCCGGCAGGGCGGTGATGATGGGATGGCTGCCGCACAGGGGGCAGTCGGGGTCGGGCTTCACCCGCACGGTGCGGAAGGAGGCACCCAGGCTGTCATAGAGCATGAGGCGGCCGGACAGGCTGTCGCCGATGCCCAGCAGCTCCTTCAGCACCTCCAGCGCCTGCAAGGACCCCACGGTGCCGGCCAGGGCGCCCAGCACCCCGGCCTCGGAACAAGAGGGCACCAGGCCCGGCGGCGGCGGTTCGGGGAAGACGCAGCGGTAGCAGGGGTGGGGATGGCCCTCGTGGGCCTTACCCAGATACGCTTTGAACGTGGAGATTTGGCCGTCGAAGCGCAGCATGGCGGCCGACACCAGGGTACGGCGCTCGAAATAGCAGGCGTCGTTCAGCAGGAAGCGGGTGGCGAAATTGTCCGACCCGTCGGCCACGATGTCATAGGCCCGGATCAGGTCCCGGACATTGTGGGGGCCCAGGCGCATCTTGTGCACCTCCACCGCCACGTCGGGGTTGATGGCGCGCAGGCGCGCGGCGGCGCTGTCCACCTTGGCCAGGCCCAACGAGGCCATGTCGTGCACCACCTGGCGCTGCAGGTTGGACAGGTCGACCGTGTCGTCATCGACGATGCCGATGCGTCCCACCCCGGCCGCCGCCAGGTACAGCAGCAGGGGGGCGCCCAGGCCGCCGGCGCCCACCACCAGGACGGAACTGGCCAGCAGCCTGGCCTGCCCCTCCCCGCCCACCTCCTTCAGGATGATGTGGCGGGAGTAGCGCTCGATCTGTGAGTCATTAAAGTCCATATGTTTGCCTCAGGCGCCGGCGGCGCATCCGCGCCTTGGCTGTCCTCGCATTCCAGTCCGCTGACGCTCCCCGAAATGCTCCGGCGACCGCGGTCGCGGTCTAGATAAAACGATAAAACCAGCAGCGATGTGATGGGGCCGGTTGCGCTCAACCGGCCCCGATGTCGATCAATCCAGGCCGTCGAACAGGCCGGTGGACAGGTAGCGTTCGGCGAAGCTGGGCAGGATCACGACGATCTGCTTGCCCTCGTTCCCCGGGCGGGCGCCCAGCTCCAGGGCGGCGGCCAGGGCGGCGCCGGAGCTGATACCGACGGCGACACCTTCCAGCTTGGCCACCTCGCGCGCCGTCTCGAACGCGCGCTGGTTGGAGATGCGCAGCACCTCGTCGATCAGGTGGGTGTCCAGGATGTCGGGCACGAAGCCGGCGCCGATGCCCTGGATCTTGTGCGGGCCCGGCAGGCCGCCGGACAGGACGGGGCTGTCCTCCGGTTCCACCGCCACGGCCTTGAAACTGGGCTTGCGCTCCTTGATCACGCTGGCCACACCGGTCAGCGTGCCGCCCGTGCCCACGCCGGAGATCAGGAAATCAACGCCGCCGGCGGTGTCGGTCCAGATTTCCTCGGCCGTGGTGCGGCGGTGGATCTCCGGGTTCGCCGGGTTCTTGAACTGCTGCAGGATGTAGGCGTCGCCGGCCTCGGCCGCCAGTTCCTCCGCCCTGGCGATGGCGCCCTTCATGCCCTGGGCCGGCGGGGTCAGCACGATCTCGGCGCCCAGCAGCTTCAGCATGCGGCGGCGTTCCACCGACATGCTTTCCGGCATGGTCAGGATCAGGCGGTAGCCCTTGGCCGCGGCCACGAAGGCCAGCGCGATGCCGGTGTTGCCCGAGGTGGGCTCGATCAGCAGGGTGCGGTCGGGGGAGATGCGGCCGTCGGCCTCGGCGGCCTCGATCATGGCCAGGCCGATGCGGTCCTTCACGCTGGACAGCGGATTGAAGAACTCGCACTTGCCGATGATGTCGGCCTTCACGCCGTGGGCGGCGGCCAGGCGCTTCAGGCGCACCAGGGGGGTGGCGCCCACGGTTTCCAGGATGCTGTCGTAAACGCGGCCGCGGAAGGCGGCGGTGGGGGCGGTGTCAGCCATGGTTCGATCCCTTCCTTAGATGCTGAAGTCCAGCTTGTGGGTCGCTTCGCTTTCGATGCCGGCGCGGTGGGCGCGCAGACACAAATCCTCGATGGTGGTCTGGTCCAGGCGGCGCATGCAGTCGTCCTGCAGCTCGGCCCACAGCGGGCGCACCACCTGCCGGCCCAGCTCGGCCCCCACCGCCTCTTCCATGGGATCGGTGGCCTGTTCCAGGGCGCGGACGATGCGCACGATCTCACCCACCGTGATGCGGCGGCGCTCGCGGGCCAGACGGTAGCCGCCCCGGGGGCCGCGCACGCCGGCCAGGATACCCGCCCGCACCAGGGCCTGCAGCACCTGTTCCAGGTAACGCTTGGGGATGCCCTGCCGCGCCGTGATCTCACCCGACTGCACGGGTTCGGAACCGGCGTTGTAGGCGATGTCCAGCACCACCTCGATGGCGAACATCAGCTTCTTGGAAATCCGCAGCATCCCTTCCCCCATTTTTATCAGCCCGCCCGGCCGGTGGCGGTCGCGGTGACGCCGGTGGAGCCGAAGCCGCCGGCGCCGCGGGCGGTCTCATCCAGGCTGTCCACCTCGTTCCACTGGGCGCGCTCGTGGCGGGCGATCACCATCTGGGCGATGCGCATGCCGCGTTCGACGGTGAAGGGCTGGTCCCCCAGGTTCACCAGGATGACGCCCACCTCGCCCCGGTAGTCGGCGTCCACCGTGCCCGGCGCGTTCAGCACCGTGACGCCGTTCTTCAGCGCCAGGCCGGAACGCGGGCGCACCTGCGCCTCGAAGCCCACCGGCAGGGAAATGGCCAGGCCCGTGGGCACCAGCGCGCGGCCCAGGGGCGGGATCACCACGGGGGCCGACACGGCCGCCATCAGGTCCAGGCCGGCGGCCTGGGCGGTGGCATAGGCCGGCAGGTCCAGGTCCCGGCCATGGGGCAGACGGGTGACGGCGACGGTAACGGCTTCGGTCATCAAACGGGTTCCGGACTGTGGTTGCTTGTTGAAAGGAAAGTGTCGGCGATGGCCTGGGCCAGGCGCGCCGCCACCTCGGTCTTGCTGAGGCGCGGCCAAATCTCAATGAGAGGGGTTTCGGGCTGGGCCCCTTGGCGCAGCAGATGCACCTGGTTGTCATCGCCGCCGAAGGTGCCGGTGCCGGTCGCCACGTCGTTGGCCACGATCCAGTCGCAGCCCTTCTTGGCCAGCTTGGCGGCGGCATAGGCCAGCACGTCGCGCGTCTCGGCGGCGAAGCCCACCACCAGGCGGGGTCGCGCCGGGCCGGCCTGGGACAGGGTGGCCAGGATATCGGGGTTTTCCGCCAGGGTCAGGGTGGGCGGGCCGTCCGGGCCCTTCTTCACCTTGTCGCCCGCGGCGGCGGCCACGCGCCAATCCGCCACGGCGGCGGCGCAGACGGCGATGTCGGCCGGGAGAGCGGATTGACTGGCGGCCAGCATCTCGGCGGCCGTCTCCACCCGCACCACGCGCACGCCCGGCGGATCGGCCAAGGTGACCGGGCCGCTGACCAGGGTCACGTCGGCGCCCAGCGCCGCCAGGGCCGCCGCCACGGCGTGGCCCTGCTTGCCCGATGAGCGGTTGGCGATGTAGCGCACCGGGTCGATGGGTTCATGGGTGGGCCCGCTGGTCACCACGGCGCGACGCCCGGCCAGGGGTTTGGGCACGCTCCGTTCCGCGAAGAAGGCCGCGATGCCGGCCACGATCTCCATGGGTTCCACCATGCGGCCGGAGCCGACCTCGCCGCAGGCCATGTCGCCGGCGGCGGGCCCCAGGCGGCGGATGCCGCGCCCCTCCAGCGTGCGGACGTTGGCCTGGGTGGCCGGGTTGGTCCACATCATGACGTTCATGGCCGGGACCACCATCACCGGCTTGTCGGTGGCCAGCAGCGCCGTGGTCGCCAGGTCATTGGCCATGCCGGCGGCCATGCGCGCCAGGATGTCGGCGCTGGCCGGGGCCACCACCACCAGGTCGGCCTCGCGCGACAGGCGGATGTGCCCCATCTCCGACTCGTCGGTCAGGGAGAACAGGTCGGTGTAGACCTTCTCCTCCGACAAGGCGGCCACGGACAGAGGCGTCACGAACTGCTGCGCGCCCTCGGTCAGAACGGCGCGGACGCGGACGCCGCGTTCCTTCAGCCGGCGGATCAGTTCCAGGCATTTGTATGCCGCGATGCCGCCGGATATCACCAGCAGCAGGCGCTTGCCCTCAAGGACTCTGTAATCCGACGTCACGGACAAAGGTCACCTATGGAAGCGGTTCCCCCAAGGGATATCGGGGAAACGAAACCACGAGCCGGACAATCTTATCAATGCACGGACAGGTGATGTGAAATCAATAAATATGGGGTCGCCACGCTTTGCGCAAGCGACAGTTCACCACCGCCGCCCACAGTGCAGGCGACGGAGAATCAGGGTTGAAATTCACGGAAAAAGTTCCCCCGAGGGGACTGGGTTTCCCGCAATCGCCGGGTGGGCGACAACGGCATGGGGATGGCCCCACGCCGCTGTTCATGCCCAAGCGTTGACTCAGCCGGCGGTCAGGCCGCGCAGCTGGCGGGCGGCCACGGCCAGCATGGCCACGTCCATATGGGCCACGCCGCGCAGTTCGGCCAGCAGGGACTGGATACGGTCCAGCGGACCGGACTTGGCGGCCAGCCAGCCGTCGATCAGGGCGGTCGCATCGTCGCCCTCGCCCGCCAGCACGCGGGCCGCCAGGCGGCCCTGCAGGCCGTAGAGGTCGTCGATGATGGCGCCCAGAGCTTGGCGCTGCCAGTGGGTGGTGGTCTTCACCGCCTCCGCCCGGCCGCGCAGCCAGTCGAAGCCCAGCCGTTCGCCCAGCGCGAAGTGGACGGCGGCGACCGTTTCCACCCCCCGGTTGGTTTCCACCGCGATCTGGCTGATGTCGGTGGCGGCCCCCAGGGCGGACAGGGCCGCCACGTGATGGGCCAGCTCGGCCGGCACACCGGCCTGCTCCAGCTCCTCTTTCTTGGCGGCCAGGTCGGCGGCGGCGTCGGGCGACAGGATGTCGGCCAGCGCCTTGGACAGCACCTTCACCGCCGGCCCCAGGCGGGCGATGCCGGCCGCCATGTCCAGGGGATGGGTGCTGTTCAGCAGGGTCCAGGGCACGGCGCGGCGTAACAGGCGACGCGTGGCCAGGCCCATGGCCGCCTGGGTGGCAGCCGGGACCTGGTTGTCCAGGGCGTCGATGGCCTTCCACACCGCCGGCAGGCCATAGGCGTCGCGGGCGATATGATAGGCGCGGGCCACGTCGGCCTCGCCCAAGCCGGTCTGCTCGACCATCTCGGCGACGAAGCTGGGACCGACGCGGTTCACCATGCTGTTGGTGGCCACGGTGGCGATGATCTCGCGGCGCAGCTGGTGGCCGGCCACGGCCTGCGGATATTGCCGCTGCAGGCTTTCCGGGAAGTAGTCCACCAGGTCCGCCGCCATCTTGGCATCGTCCGGCAGGTCGGAGTTCAGCAGCTTGTCGTACAGGTCGATCTTGGCATAGGCCAGCAGCACCGCCGTTTCCGGGCGCGTCAGGCCCCGGCGGGCCTGGGCGCGCAGCGACACCTCCTCATCCGTCGGCAGGAACTCGATGGCGCGGTTCAGCTTGCCCGCCTTTTCCATGAGCCGCATGAAGCGGGCCAGATCGTCCAGCGTGTCCGGCGCGACCGCCTCGTCGATGGAGAGGGCCTGGGTCTGCTGGTAGTTGTCGGCCAGTACCAGCTCCGCCACGTCGTCGGTCATGGTGGCCAGCAGCGCGTCGCGCTGGGGCAGGGTCATGCTGCCCTTGTCCATCACGTCGCGCAGCAGGATCTTGATGTTGACCTCATGGTCCGAGGTATCGACGCCGGCGGAGTTGTCGATGGCGTCGGTGTTGAGCCGCACGCCGGCCTGCGCCGCCTCGATGCGGCCGCGCTGGGTGAAGCCCAGGTTGGCGCCCTCGCCCACCACCTTGGCGCGGACCTGGCGGCCGTCGATGCGCAGGGCGTCGTTGGCCTTGTCGCCCACCTCGGCGTTGCTCTCCCCCCCGGCTTTCACATAGGTGCCGATGCCGCCCAGCCACAGCAGATCGACGTCCGCCTTCAGGATGGCCTGCATCAGCTCGGCCGGGGTCAGGCGCTCCGCCGTGATCCCCAAGGCCGCGCGCACCTCGGGCGACAGCGGGACCGACTTGGCCCCGCGCTCAAAGATGCCGCCGCCCTGGGACAGCTTGGACTTGTCATAGTCCGCCCAGGAGGAGCGCGGCAGGTCGAACATGCGCTTGCGCTCTTCCCAGCTGCTGGCCGCGTCAGGGTCGGGGTCCAGGAAGATGTGGCGATGGTCGAAGGCGGCCACCAGGCGGATGTGCCGGGACAGCAGCATGCCGTTGCCGAACACGTCGCCCGACATGTCGCCCACGCCCACGACGGTGAAGTCCTGGGTCTGGCAATCGCGGCCCAGCTCACGGAAGTGGCGCTTCACCGCCTCCCACGCGCCGCGCGCGGTGATGCCCATCTTCTTGTGGTCGTATCCGGCCGAACCGCCGGAGGCGAAGGCGTCATCCAGCCAGAAGCCGTAGTCGCGGCTGACCCCGTTGGCGATGTCGGAGAAGGTGGCCGTGCCCTTGTCGGCCGCGACCACCAGATAGGGGTCGTCGCCGTCCAGGCGCACCACGTCCCGGGGCGGCACCACCTGGCCCTTCACCAGGTTGTCGGTGATGTCCAGCAGGCCGCGCATCATGGTCTTGTAGCACTCGATGCCTTCGGCCAGCGCCGCCTCACGGCCGGCCGAGGCCGGCGGCGGGTTCTTCACCACGAAGCCGCCCTTGGAGCCCATGGGCACGATGACGGCGTTCTTCACCATCTGCGCCTTGATCAGGCCCAGGATCTCGGTGCGGAAATCCTCCTTGCGGTCGGACCAGCGGATGCCGCCGCGCGCCACCTTGCCGCCGCGCAGGTGCACGGCCTCGACCCGGGGGCTGTAGACCCAGATTTCCACCATGGGCCGGGGCAGCGGCAGGTCGTCGATGGACCGGCTGTCCAGCTTGAACGACAGGTAGGCCTTGGGCTGGCCGTCGGCACCCTTCTGGAAGAAATTGGTGCGCAGGGTGGCGCGGATGAGGTTCAGCATCCGGCGCAGGATGCGGTCCTCATCCAGGTTGGTGACCTGGTCCAGGGCGTGGTCGATCTCCACCACCAGGCCCATGCGCCGGCTGTCCACCTCTTCCCGGCCCAGCTTGGCCAGGATGGCGGGGTCATGGGCCAGGTGGAACAGGCGCACCAGCAGCTTGGTGATGCCCACGTGGGCGGCCAGCGTGTCCTCGATGTAGGACTGGGAGAAGTCGAAGCGGGCCTGGCGCAGGTACTTGGCGTAGGCGCGCACCATGGTGACGTCGCGCCAGGCCAAACCGGCCCCCAGCACCAGCTTGTTGAAGCCATCGGTCTGGGCCTCGCCGGTCCAGACGCGCATGAAGGCGTCCTCGAACGCCTCCTTCACCGCGTCCAGCTCGACGGCCTGGCCGTTGGCCATCTTCATCTCGAAGTCCTGGATCCAGATGGACTTCTCGCGGCCGGGCAGGCGCACCTCGTGCGGGCCGCCTTCCGCCAGGATCTTCAGGCCCAGGTCCTCCAGCATGGGCAGGGCCTGGGACAGCTGCACCGGCGTGTCGTCGTGGTAGACCTTGAAGAACAGCTCGTGCGGCTCGGCCTCCACCGGGCGGTGCAGATTCAGGGCGATCTGCCCTGTGGCCGCCACCGCCTCCAGCCGCTCGATATCCATCACGGCGGCTTCGGGGCTGTAGATCTCGCGGTAGCCCTCGGCCAGGGTGCCGCGGCGGTAGCGGCGGGCCAGCCGCAGGCCGACCTCCTCGCCCTTGGCGTCGATCAGGGCCTGCTGCAGGCGTTCGCCCCAGCCGCGCGCCGCCTCGATCAGGGTCTCCTCGACGTCGCGGACGTCGTAGTCGGGCACCTTGCCGGGGGTGGTCTGGATGATGATGTGGGCGCGGGCCAGCGCGCTTTCCGACAGCATCACATGGTACTGCGTCGTCTTGCCCTCGAACGCCGTCTCCAGAATGCCCTGCAGCTTCAGCCGCAGGTCGGTGTCGTAACGGTCGCGCGGGACGTAGATCAGGGCGCTGACGAAGCGTTCGAACGGGTCCTTGCGCACGAACAGGGCCACGCGCTGGCGGTCCTGCAGGTGCAGCACGCCCATGGCGATGTCGAACAGCTCATCATCGCTGGTCTGGAACAGCTCATCCCGGGGATAGGTCTCCAGGATGTGCAGCAGGGCCTTGCCGTCGTGGCTGGACTTGTCGAAGCCCGCCCGCTCCAGCGCGCGGTTCACCTTCTGGCGTAGGTAGGGGATCTCGCGCGCAGCGCGGTTGTAGGCGACCGAGGTGAAGAGGCCGACGAACAGCCGCTCGCCGATCTCCACCCCCTTGTCGTCGAACAGCTTCACCATCACGGCGTCCAGCGGCGCCGGGCGGTGGACGGTCGAGTCCTTGTTGGCCTTGGTCACCATGATGGCGCGCGGCTGGCGCACGAAGGCGCGTACGTCCGGCGGCAGCTGGGAGAAGTAGCGCAGGCCGTCGAAGACCGAGACCTCGTCATCGCGCAGGATGCCCAGGCCGGCGCCGGTCAGGATGTCCAGCGTGTCCTGTCCGTCCTCCTTGCCGAAGCGGTATTCGCGCACGCCCAGGAAGATGAAGTGGTCGTCATCGATCCAGCGCAGGAAGTCCACGCCCTCCGCCACCTCGGCGGCGTCCAGGGCCTGGCTGTTCTTCCGCGATTCATCGATGGTTTCGGCCACGCGGCTGCGCATGGCCTCGAAATCCTCCACGGCGGCGCGCACGTCCGCCAGGACATGCACCAGGCCGGCGCGGACCTTTTCCAGCAGTTCGGGCGAGGTCTGCTGGTCGACCTCGACATGCATGAAGCTTTCGGCGTGCGCATCGGCGGGGGCGGCGTGCGGCTCATACAGCTCGACCAGGCGGCCATCGGCGTCGCGCTTCACCTTCACCACCGGGTGGATCACCAGGTGCACCGCCAGGCCGTGGCGGTTCAGTTCCGCCGAAACGCTGTCCACCAGGAAGGGCATGTCGTCGTTGACGATCTCCACCACCGTGTGGGGGGCATGCCAGCCGTCCTGCTCCACCTTGGGATTGCAGACGCGCACCTGGGCGGTGCCGGCCTTGCGCGCGGCGCCAAACTGCCACATGGCGATGGCGGCGCCGTACAGCTCGTCGCTGCTGCTGCGCAGGATGTCGTCAGGGGGCACGTTGGCGTAGAACTGCCGGACGAAACGTTCCGCCGTGGCGGCCTTTTCCCGAGACAGGCGATCCCGCACCTTGGCGGCGATCTGCTCGGTCAGTTCGGATTTGCGCTGTTCTGCTTTGAGCGCCATGGGTCTCTCTCCCGAAGTCGGACCTTCTCTCACGACATGTGGTTGCCACACGGCGGCCGGCCCGTTAATTCGCGGGGCCTACCATAGGCAAATCATGGTGGGGAAACGAAGCGGCATCCTGCCGCCCAGGACAATAAGCAGATTGTCGTCTTTTAACAGGTGCCCGTGAACTTTCTCTTGCTGTCAAAAGCGTCTCGGACAACACATTCTGTCGCGCCCCGGGACGGGCCTCCGCCCCGGGCCCGGAAAAGGTGCCCAGAAAACAGATTTGGCGGGAGACTCGTGACCAGCGCCCAGGCCCCTCAGCCCCAGCCCAGCCCGCAGGCCAATCCGCAGCCCATCTCGCAGCCCATGGGCGAGCGCGCCTCCATCGGCCTGACCGCCGTGATCGTGGCGGTGACGCGGGAGGTGCCGCGCGTGCTGGTGGTGCGCCGCCTGACCCATGACCTGGCGACGCCGCAGCAACAGGCCAGCGGCGACTGGGACGCCCTGCCCTTCGGTCCCTTCGCGCCGGAGCGCCACCGCACCCTGGAACAGGGCCTGCGCCGCTGGGTGACGGAGCTGACGGGCCTGCCCCTGGGCTATGTCGAGCAGCTCTACACCTTCGGCGACCGCTATCGCGACCTGCGCGAGGTGGATGGCGACGCCCGTGTTGTCTCCGTCGGTTACATCGCCCTGACGCGCGAGGCGCCGCTGTCGGGCTCGGGTGCCGCCGAGTGGCACGACTGGTACAGCTATTTCCCATGGGAGGATTGGCGCGACGGCCGGCCGGCCATGATCGCGCGCACCCTGCTGCCGGCGCTGGAACGCTGGGCCGACCATGATTCGGAATTGGCCGCCGCGCGCCGCGACCGGGTGCACACCACCTTCAGCCGCGACGACGACGCCTGGGACTATGAACGGGTGCTGGAGCGGTATGAGCTGCTGTATGAGGCAGGCCTGGTGGCGGAGGCGCCGCGCGACCGCGCCGTGCTGGCCCGCCTGGCGCAGAACGGCAAGCTGCCGGCCGACGTGGCCGGCCTGTGGTCCGGCCCGGTGCAGCCCGAGGCGCAGGCCGCCACCGGCATCCCCATGGCCCAGGACAACCGCCGCATCCTGGCGGCGGCGCTGGGGCGGGTGCGGGGCAAGCTGAAATACCGGCCGGTGGTGTTCGATCTGCTGCCGCCGCAGTTCACCCTGTTCCAGCTGCAGCGCCTGGTGGAGGCGCTGTCCGGCGTGCGCCTGCACAAGCAGAACTTCCGCCGCCTGCTGATCGCCGGCGGCTTGGTGGAGCCCACGGGCGCCCTGGAAGTGCGCACCGGCGGCCGCCCGGCGGAACTCTACCGCTTCCGCCGCGAAATCCTGCGCGAACGCGCCGCCGCCGGGGTTGGCCTGCCGACCATCCGCATCACGGAATAAGGATGGAGGCCAGGCGCACCTGGCCTCACCTCAAACGAAGCGCACCGGAGCGCAGCGACAAGGCCACGACCGTGGCCGCCGCAGCGAGACACCGAAGGGCGCAGCGAGGACAAGGCAAGGGCCCGGATGGGCCCGCCCGCCGTTTGAGGGAATTACTCTAAATAAGCATCCACCTCGGCGGCGGCGCGGTCCAGCGGCCAGTCCAGGCGGTCGATGATCTGTTCGACGGCGGTGTCGGCGTCCAGCGTCCGGCGGCCCAGCCGGTCCAGGATATCGTTCAGCACGTTTTCCTCCGCCACCGTGGCCGGGGCGTAGGACTTCAGGATCTCAAGCGCCTTGCTCATGGGACTGCCGGACTCGCTTCTGTATTGCGACTATGGGGGCAGGGTTTATAACACGCCCCGCCCGCCCCCGCATCGCCGCTGCCGCCCCTGGCCAAACGTTTGGCCCCGGCGTGACATGTGCACATCACCCCGGGGCCACATCACCCCCGGCGGAAGCGGGCCGCGACCTCCAGGTGGGGGGACCACAGGAACTGGTCCACCGGCACCAGCCGTTCCAGCACGTAGCCGCCCTCCAGCAGCAGGGCGGCGTCGCGGGCGAAGCTGACCGGGTTGCAGGAGATGGCGACCACCACCGGCACACGGGATGCAGCCAGCGCCGCCGCCTGGGACGCGGCGCCAGCGCGCGGCGGGTCGAAGATCACTGCCTGGTAGGCCGACAATTCCGCCGGGGACAAGGGTTCCTTGAACAGGTCGCGGCGTTCCACCGTCACGGGATGGCCGCCGCCGGCCATGCGGGCCGCCGCCTTCAGCGCCGTGAGGGCCGGCCCATCCCCCTCCACCGCGTGAACGGGCGCCAGTGTGGCCAGGGGGAAGGTCAGTGTGCCGCTGCCGGCAAACAGGTCGGCGATCCGTGCCGCCCCCTTGGCCCCGGCCAAAGCCTCCGCCACCAGCGCGGCCTCGCCCTCGGCGCTGGCCTGCAGGAAGGATCCGGCGGGCGGCGACACCGCCACCGGACCGAAGCGCACCACGCCGGTGCGGCGCAGGGCGATGGGCTCCGCCGGCGCGCCCGGCCGCTTGGACCAGCTGAGGCGGGCCAGGTCATGCGCCTCGGCGAAGGCGCCCAGCTTTTCCAGGGCGTTCAGGTCGGGCTGCGGCAGGCCCACCAGCAGAACGTCCGGCCCATCGTCCAGCAGGGTCAGCGCCACGTCCAGTGTATGCTCGTCCGGCAGCAGGTCCAGCAGCAGGGAGCGCAAGGGGGCGATCAGCGCCATGAGGCGCGGCGCCAGCACCGTGCATTCCTCGATATCCACCAGGCGGTGGCTGGCGCGCTCATTGAAGCCCAGCCAAAGGCGCCGGCCCCGGCGGGCGGCGGCCAGCACAGCGCGGCGACGGGCATGGGGCGGCGTGCGCGCCAGCGGGGCCATGGGAAGGTCGGTGATACCGACGCGGCTCAGCGCGTGGCGCAGTTGCTCCACCTTCCAGGCGCCGTAGGTGTCGGCGTCCATGTGCTGCAGGGTGCAGCCGCCGCAGATGCCGAAGTGGCGGCAGGCGGGGTCGGCCCGGCCCGGCCCCTCGGCCAGCAGCGACACCGGCTCCACCAGCCAGCCCTCGCCCCGCTGCTGGGCGAAGCGCACCATCAGCCGGTCGCCCACCAGGGTCTGGGGCACGAACAGGCGGTGGTTCGGGCCGTAGGGCTCCTGCCAGTGGGCCACGCCGTCGCCCAGGGCGCCCACGCTTTCCACCGTGATCTCGACGGGGCCGCTGGTCGGGGGTTCCACCGGCGGACGGGCGGCGGGGCGGCGGGACTGGTGGCGACCGGCGGAGGGCTTGCCGCGCGCGGGGGTGGGCCCGGGGGGGGAACGGCGGCTCACAGGAAGCTCTCCATGACAGGGCGCAGGTCGTCCGGAATGGGTGTTGGGCGGTGGCTGTCGACATCCACCAGGACGGAGACGGACAGGGCGGTGGCGTGGCAACGGCCGCCGACGAACAGGCCGCTGCCCGTCGTCCACGACGTGCGGCCCAGGCGCACCAGGCGGGTGCCGACGCGCACGGCGTTGGGGTAGGTGATCTCCGCCAGGTAATCGAGGGTGATCTTGCGCATCACGATGGCATGGCGGTCAAAACCCACCCGGCGGCGCAGGGCCTGGTGCAGCGCCACGCGCCCCGATTCGAAATAGACCCCGAAGGCGTTGTTGTTGACATGGCCCACTGGGTCCAGGTCGTTGAAACGCACATGCTCATCCGTCCAGAAACGATAGCTGCCGGCGTCGGCCAGGTCGAAGGGCGGGTCGGCCGCGTCGCTGGAGGCAGACGGAAACGGGGGCGGGACGGACACGGGCGTTAAGTTCCTGTGACGGGGCGGGGTTCGCCCCAGGGATTAGGGGTATGGAACCGGTTTTGGCAAGCGGGGCGGCGTGACGACACCCGGCAAGGGTGCTATAGCTGCCCATCATCTGATCCATACACCCCTATTATCACAGTGAAGGTCTGCCATGAGCGACACCAACAACTCCACCGCGGAAGCCCTGTTCGAGAAGGCGCTGAGCGTCGCGGAAAAGCATCTTGAGGCGGCGCTCAAGGAGGCGGGCCCCCTGGCCGCCTATGTGGCGGTCGCCATGATCGAAGTGGCCGTCAACCAGGCGGTGGAAGAGACCACGCACCAGGACGTGGTGGACATGCTGCACGACCTGGCCAACCAGATCGAGCAGGACGCCGACGAGGAAGAGGAATAATCGTCGCCTTCCTCACGGCCGATTGAGAGTTTGCTGGCGGCGCCGGCGCCCGCCCCTTTCCGCCCTGTTCCCGGGGTGGCGATGGGGTGGCGCCGGCGTTGTTGCTTTTTTGGGGGCCCAATTGGGGAAGATGGGGCGAAGCCTAAAAATTGGGCAATTCCCGCACAGTTTGCCGCCAACGGCACAGATATTTGATGGCGCTTGGCGCTAAGCCATTGATCATTTTGTTAATCTCTTTCTATTTTTGATGAAAATCAGCCTATTCTTTAGGCTCATGGGGTGTTGCACCCTTCCGGCGCGCCCAATTCCGCCCATTAAATAATCACCCACCGTCATACCCAGAGAAGCCCAAGGCCCCGGACCGCGACCGGATGTATCGCGGCACGAAGTTTGAAAGAGGGGGCGGCGCGCTTTTCGGGGCGCGGGTTCGCGGATAGCCGGCGGACCAGGGCCGGTGACGGCCCCCTGCCGCCGGCGGTGCCTGGGAATGGGATGTTGGAATGGGGTGTGGGATGAGCGGTTTGGGTAGGCGTTTCCTGGGACTGGGCGCATGCGCGCTGGCGGCGGGCCTGCCCGCGCTGGCCATGGCGCAGGATGCGGCGGCCCCCGCCGCGGCCGCGACGGCCCCCACCATCAGCGGCGGCGACACGGCGTGGATGCTGATGTCCACGGCCCTGGTGCTGATGATGACCATTCCCGGCCTGGCGCTGTTCTACGGCGGCATGGTGCGCAAGTTCAACGTGCTGGCCATGGTGATGCAAAGCTTCACCATCACCTGTCTGGTGACGGTCATCTGGGCGCTGGTGGGGTACAGCCTGTCCTTCACCGCCGCCAGCGACGCCGCCGACGCCAAGGAATTCATTGGCGGCTTCAGCCGCGTGCTGCTGGCGGGCATGGACCCGACCGGCACCCACGCCCTGGCCCCGACGATCCCGGAGCCGGTATTCATGATGTACCAGATGACCTTCGCGATCATCACGCCGGCCCTCATCACCGGCGCCTTCGCCGATCGCATGAAGTTTTCCTCCATGCTGGTGTTCATCACCCTGTGGTCGCTGCTGGTCTACGCCCCGGTGGCCCACACCGTGTGGCATCCCAACGGCTTCATGGCCAAGCTGGGCGTGCTGGACTTCGCCGGCGGCACCGTCGTGCACATCAACGCCGGCATCGCCGGCCTAGTGGCCTGCCTGGTGATCGGCAAGCGCAAGGGCTACCCCAACGCCGACTTCAGCCCGCACAACCTGGTGCTGAGCCTCATCGGCGCCTCGCTGCTGTGGGTGGGCTGGTTCGGTTTCAACGCCGGTTCGGCCCTGACGGCCGGTCCGCGCGCCGGCATGGCCATGACCGTGACCCAGGTCGCCACCGCCGCGGCGGCGCTGGCCTGGGTGTTCGTCGAGTGGGCGGTTAAGGGCAAGCCCTCGGTCCTGGGCATCATCTCGGGCGCCGTGGCCGGCCTGGTGGCCATCACCCCGGCCGCCGGCTTCGTCGACACCGTCGGCGCCTTCGCCATCGGCATCGCCGCCGGCGTCATCTGCTTCTTCACCGCCACATCCATGAAGCGCGCCCTGGGCTATGACGACAGCCTGGACGCCTTCGGCGTGCACGGCATCGGTGGTATCGTCGGCGCCATCCTGACCGGCGTGTTCGCCAAGATGTCCATCGCCAACAGCGAGGGCGCCTTCGCCACCACCCTGAAAGACGCGCCGGACACGAAGCTGGGCCTGATCGAGGGCAATGTCGGCCAGGTCATCACCCAGCTGGAGGGGGTGGCCTTCACCGTCGTGTGGTGCGCCGTCATCACCTTCATCCTGCTGAAAATCATCGACCTGGTGATCGGCCTGCGCGTCGATGAGGACATCGAGCGCGACGGCCTGGACATCGCCCTGCACGGCGAGTCCATTCACTAAAAGGGGCCACTAAAAAGGCGGGGCAGCCCAAAACGGAAACCGCCGCCGGGGGCGACCTCGGCGGCGGTTTTCATCGGCGCGTCAATCGGGGGGCGATCACCCCGCCGCCGCTGCGGTGGGGCGGATTTCGCCGACGGTCTCGCCCTTGCGGCTGGTGACGGGGGCGACGGCCAGGGTGGCCACGCCGTCCCACACCGTGTCGGGCAGCACGCCCAGGCGCTTCAGCACCGCCGCCATGGCCGGGCCGGCGGCGCGGGGCGCCCCGTCCTCGATCTTCAGCGCGATGCCCAGACCGTGTTCCGGCAGCACGGCGCAGCACACACCCTCCGCCCCCGACTTCAGCAGCACGGCCGAGTTGGCGGCGCGCATGACCTCGGTGTCGAAGTTGCCGGTGCCACCCACCAGTTCGGGATGCCTGCCCCAGGCGCGGCGCAGGCGCATCACCGCCTCCGCCCGCCGGTCGGGCAGGCTGTCGGGGTCGGCCAGCCGGGCCATGCCCAGGGCCAGGGCGCCCAGGGGCAGGCCGATGGTGGGGATGGAGCAGCCATCGACGCCCCAGGGTGCGCGGCTAAGGTCGTGGCCCGTCACCTGCTCGATGACGCCCAGGATACGCTGCTGCACCGGGTGCTGGTACCGGACATAGCCCGCCAGCTTCTCTCCTTTATGCTTGGCCACGGCCAGGAAGCCGGTGTGCTTGCCGGAGCAGTTGTTGTGCAGGGCGGTGGGCTTCTGCCCCGCCGCCAGCAAGGCGGCCGCCGTCGGCTCATGCGTCGGCAGGTGGGCGCCGCATTCCAGGTCATCCGCCGACAGGCCCAGCCGGTCCAGCCAGGCGGCCACGCGTTCGGTGTGCATGGCCTCTCCCTGGTGGGAGGCGCAGGCGAGCGCCAGTTCCTCATCCGTCACGGCGTAGGCGTCGGCCGCCCCGCTTTCGATCAGGGGGATGGCCTGCAAGGCCTTGTTGGAGGAGCGGGGATAGACCAGGCCATCGACGTCGCCCCAGTGGGCCACCACGCGGGCGCCGGCGTCGACGACGACCACGCGGCCGCGATGCCGGGATTCCACCATGGACCCGCGCGTCACCTCCACCAGGATGGGGGCGTCGGAACGGTCGGGGATGTCCACCTGGCGCACGGTCGCCTGGCCTTGGGGGGCGGGCTGGTGGTCATGGCCACAGCAGCCGTCGCCGTGGTGGTGATCATGGTCGTCGTGGTCGTGCATGACCAGGCGCTCCGCCCTTGGGGTTCGTTGAGGTCCGCGTTCTCCCCCGGCCGGGGCATGACTGCAATCCTGTTTCCCGGGGGGCTGGAACCTTGCCCAAGCGGCTTGCCTTGTGCAAGGTGCGCGACATGCGTGGATATTTCGCCCTGGGCGCCGAGGGGATCAGCAAGTCGGGCAACATCGGGACCATCATGCGCTCCGGCCATGCGTTCGGGGCGAGCTTTGTGTTCACCGTGAACGCCGCCTTGGACCTGGATGAGATGAACCGGGTCGACACCTCGGGCGGCCAGGACCATGTTCCGCTCTATACCTATCCCAGCGTCTCGGCCATGACCCTGCCGGAAGGCTGCACCCTGGTGGGTGTGGAACTGACGGACGACGCCGTGGACCTGCCCAGCTTCCGCCATCCCTTGCGGGCCGCCTATGTCCTGGGGCCGGAGCGCGGCAGTTTGTCGCCGGCCATGCAGGCGCGCTGCGACCATGTCATCAAGATCCCCATCAAGTTCTGCGTCAACGTGGCCGTGGCCGCCGCCATCGTCATGTACGACCGCATGATCTCGCTGGGCCGTTTCGCCGAGCGCCCGGTGCGCGCCGGCGGCCCGGTCGAACCCGCACCCACCCATGTCCACGGCCGGCAGAAGGTCCGCAACGTGGACAGCAAGCGCATGCGCCCCCTGCTAGGCGGTTGGGAATAAGCGTCCTGGCCGTCTGGGAATAAGTCCCGGTCTTCCCTATATTATCGGTCTCAAGTGGCTTACCCGCCGCCGCCCTCCCGCGACCCGCCCCAGGGTCCCGGGCGGCCTTTCCTTCGCGGTCGCGGATTCCTTCACCGTCCGGCCTTACGCGAGGCCGGCATCAGAGGAGACCGATGCCATGCCGACCCGCCTTGCCCCCCTTCCTACAGTGACCGCCGCGCTGCTGGCCGCCGCGCTGCTGGCCGCGCCCGCCGGGGCGCAGCAGACCACCACCGCCCAGCCCACCGCCACCACCCAGACGGTGACCGTGCCGGCGCCGGGCCCGCGCCGCGCGGCCGAGACGGCGACGCGGCAGGAAGACATCATCATCACCCCGCGCGCCTACCCCAGCTATGAGGAGGACGACGCCTTCCACCGCGCGGAGTATGAGCGGCTGAACGCCATCTACGGCAAGCCCGTGCCGGTCAGTACCCGCGCCGACACCCTGATGGACGTGCCCCTGGGCAAGCTGCCGCAGGACCGCTCGGCCCTGCGCGCCATCATCGCCGACCCGGACACCCCGCACCTGAGCGACGTGGTGGCGCCTGAATCTAAATAAGTTCCCTGCGGGCCCGGGCATCCGCCCGCCTGCCAACCTCGGTTTCCAGTCCGCTTCGCTCCCCGGAAACCTCCGGCGGACGCGGTCGCGTCCTATGGGAAATAGCCGGGAAAAAGAACGCAAACGCAAACGGCCCCGCCGGGCGTACCCGGCGGGGCCGTTCGTTTGGGCGAAGGCCTCAGGCGATCAGTCGTTGCGGATCTGCATGTAGGCGATGGGGTTCAGGTCCCAGGGGAAGTGGATCCAGGTGTCCTGCGACACCTCGGTGATGAAGGTGTCGACCAGCGGGCGGCCGGCGGGCTTGGCGTAGATGGTGGCGAAGTGCGCCTTGGGCATCATGTTGCGCACGATGGCGGCGGTCTTGCCGGTATCGACCAGATCATCGACGATCAGCCAGCCCTCGCCCTCACCCTCCACCGCCACCGGCGCCTTCAGGTTCTGGGCGGTGCGCTGGTTCTGGTGGTCGTAGCTGCTGATGCAGATGGTGTCGATCAGGCGGATGTTCAGCTCGCGCGCCAGGATGGCGGCCGGCACGAGACCACCGCGGGTGATGGCGACGATGCCCTTCCACGGCCCCTTGTCGCTGATGCGCCAGGCCAGCGCCTTGGCATGACGGTGCAGTTCTTCCCAGGTGACGGGGAAGTTCTTGGCGGTATCGGCGTGATGGGACGACATGGGGGCGGCGCTCCGCGAAACGGTCAAAAATGTTCACATAGGTGGAGGATTGGGTAGATAGCCCATCCCCGCCGTCTGGACAATGCATCGCGACGCACCGGCGTCCCGCTCCGCTTGCGGGGTGGGGGTGGCCATCGAAAAGAAAATGCAACGGGACCCAAAAAAGCTGTTGCGTCCCCACCGATCATCCTCTACAAGCACCCACCTCACCGGCCGACACCGGTGAGACGAAAAAGCGCCCGTAGCTCAATTGGATAGAGCACCAGACTACGAATCTGGGGGTTGGAGGTTCGAGTCCTTCCGGGCGCGCCATTCGTCTCAAGTAGTGGGCGAATAGCCAGATCAGGCCGTCGAGTTTTCCGGCCGCTTATTCCAAACGAATTGAATGTCACCTGGGCCGAGGTCTTCGCCGATGACGCGAAGCCACCGCCCGGTCTTTGCCATTTCCGCAGATCCTTTCCAGCCCACGCCCCACGCCGGCCCCGGTAAAGGGCCGGCCGCATCCGCTTGACGAACGCAGAGCTGGCCCTGGCCTATTGCCCCCCGGCCCGCCGTGGATGCCCCTCCCCCGAGAAGGCCGCCGTTTTATTTCACCATCTCATCGCCTTTGGGAAACCCCGTCAGACTCACCAACTAACGGCCTTATGCGACATAATAGTTGTAAAATTGCTCATATTATTACTAATTTAATAGATCGAAAGGCCGTGTAATATCTGCCATATTCATTGCAGAATTGTTTGTCTATTACCAATTCAGTAAACGTGAAGTGCGCATTTTGTCGCACTAATCATTGCGACTCTACCACCGGGTAAATACGCTTCCCCACGTATCAATTCATCGATCCGCTAACAGATCCGGCCAGGGGCCAGCCGCCCCGGGGCTGAAGTGGCAGTTGGTCCATGGGGGAATGGGGGTTGACGCGTTCTTACGGCGTCGTGCTGCGCGTGGGCCGCCTGGGCCCGCGCGTCGTGCATCACCTGCTGCGCCGCATTCCAGCCGGCGTGCCGGTCACCATCTTGCGGGTGCCTGGCCACCCTTTGCTTATTCCGGACGACGGGTGCCGCGTTCTGGAGGGTGACACCGTCGACGCCGCCGCACTGGCGGCCTTGGCCCGGGACATGGCGGTACCGGCCGTGCTGCTGTGCGGCGACGATGGCCTGATCGCCCTGCCCGCCTCCCCGCCACCGGCGTCAACCGGCGTCGGGGTCGTCCGGTTGCTGCCGGTGATCGGCCCACTGTACCGCTTGGACCGGGCAGACCGGCTGGACCGGCCGGAGCATTATTTCGGCCCCGTGCTGCTGCCCGTGAATGCCCTGCCCGCCTGCGTCGGCGACGCCCCCGTTCCGCTGGACCGCTGGATCGGCCACCATGTCGTGCTGCGCGCCGTCAGGGCCGGCCTGCCCGTCGCCAACCTGCCCGCGGGCGGCCTGGTCCTGCCCTCCCTGGCCCAGGCCAGCGGCGCCGACCAGCACCGGGGCCGCATGGCCGCGCACGACCTGCTGGCGCTGGCCGGCGATGCGCAGAGCGATGCCTTCGCCGTTCTGGATGAGGCGCCCGACGATGGCCCCGACCACGGCGAGGAGCGGACGCGCGCGGCCAAGCGCGCCATCGACGCCGCCCTGTCACGCCTGACCAACCGCCTGGCCGCCGCCCTCGCCCCCTTCATCCCGCCCGACCAGCGGGCCCGTCCCCTGACGCCACAGGGCCGGCTGGGCATCCTGAAGCTGGATTCCATCGGCGACAGCGTCCTATTGACGTCCTTCCTGCGGACCTTGAGGCCCTGGTTCGGGGGCGAGATCGGGCTGATGGCGGGGGCCCGCGTGCGCGACCTGGTCACCCGCGACCCGCGCATCGACCGCACGCTGCTGGTGCCGGTGCGCCTGCCCTGGCTCGCCCCCGATGAAGCCACGGCCTGGCTGGAGGCCACGATCGACCAGGCCGTGGCGTTCCTGCAGGGAGTGGACGCCACCATCATCCCCCGCCTGATGCCCGACTATTACCTGGCCAACCACATCGCGGTGCTGGCCGGGGTACCGCGCCGCTATGGCCTGACCAGCCCGCGCATGCCCGACCTCAGCCGTTTCAACGCCGCCTTCACCGCCATGATGACGGACGTGGTGACCATTCCCACCCCCTGCCACGAGGTCGAGGTGATGGGCGCGCTGATGCGGGCGGTCAGCGGCGGTGGGGCGGTCCCGACATCATCGGAGCCGCGCTGCGACATCCACCTGGATGAGGTCGACCGCGCCACGGCCTGGACGATGGTGCCGCCCGTGGCCGGCCGCACGCTGGTGGCCCTGGGCCTGGGCGCCTCGACCGGGCGCCGGCGCTGGCCGGTGGACCAGGTGGTCACGGCGGCGCGGACGCTGGCGGGGCGCCACGACCTGATGTTCGCGCTGCTGGGGGGCGCGGACGTGGCCGGCGACGCCGCCGCCATTGCGCGGGCCCTGGGCAGCCGCGCGCACAACCTGGCTGGCCGGCTGGACCTGCGCAAATCGGCCGCCGTGCTGGAGCGCGCGGCCCTGTATATCGGCAACGATTCCGGCCTGATGCACATGGCGGCGGCCGTGGCCGTGCCGGTGGTCGAAATCTCCTGCCATCCACTGACGGCGCCGGACAATCATGAGAACGCGCCCCGCCGCTTCGGCCCCGTGGGGGTGCCACACCGCATCGTGCGGCCCGCCACTCCCGCCGACCCGGCCTGTGCCCAGGGCTGCGTGTCGCGGCACACGGCGCATTGCATAACCGGGGTCAGCCCCGCCGAGGTGGTCGCCGCCGCCGAAACCCTGCTGACGCCCACCGCCGCATCCGCCAGCCTGGTTGAGTACAGCTAGGCGCCGTACTCCATGGCCAGGCGGCGGATGCCTACGGCCAGCTTGCGGTCGTCATGAGACAGGCCCAGCGCGGCGGCGCTCACGGCGTTCGTGGTACGGAACACCAGTTCCAGACAACCATCGGCCGGTATCTCCTCCCGCTCCAGCGCGAAGCTCAACCGCGCCCCGTCCTCACCCGCCGAACCCGACCGCAACACCGCGATCGTCCGCCCGCGGACCTCGACGGCCACCTCGGCCTTACCGGCTGCGTGCCGAAAGCCGGGCGCCAGGGCCAGGTCAACCGTGCCCCGCGCCCAGGCGGCGGGACCGGCCAGGGGATAATCGACGGTGGCCGTCGCCGTGCGCGCCCACATGACCCCGGCGCCGTCTGATATTTCCGGACGGAAGAAGCCGTGCGCCACGCTGCGGTTCACGCACCCCGACGGGCCGAAGTCGATGGCGTAGCCGGAGGGCAGGCCGCTGGTCAGGGGACCGTAGCCGAACCGGTCCATGAAGTCCCGGCCGGCGATCTCGACGGCCATGACCTGGTCGGCGGTCAACTTCCTGGCGTATTTGCCCACCAGGCCGTCGCCGACATGGTTAGGATGCCAGTGGGACGCCGCGTCGAACCGCAGGCGCGGGTTGTCGCCGCCCATGCGGCCTTCCTGGATGAAGCGGCCGATCCGCTGCACCACCTCGCCCTTGGCGTGAGCCTGGAAGATCGCATCGGCATCCTGGCCGCTGATTTCCACGCCGACATGGGCGGCGATCTTGGACACAGTGGCCGGCGCCTCCATGAAGCCGTCTTCATAGCGCAACACCCAGGCTGGGCAGTCGGCCACCAGGCGCATCAGATAGCGGGCGCTGTTGCGCACCTCGTCCGCCGCCTCCTGGAAGGAATGGCCGAACCGCTCCATGAGGGAGACGACGGCATCGCGCGGGTCGCGGACGGTGACGATGACCGGGGCGCCCGCGAACAGGCAGGCCGCCAGCAGGGCCGCCGATGGCTCATGCGCCTTCACGATGGCGATATCGGCGCCCCTGATTTGGAGGATGTTCTCGTGCGTCAGGTCGCTGGCGAAGAAGCGGGCGATGCGGACGCCCGTCGTTTCCAGCACCGCGTGAATGACATTGTAGACCCAGGTGGAACCGCTGCCCTGCAAGCCGAACGAGCCGATGAGGCGGGGGGAATGGCTGGGCACGGACAGGGTCATACGGGGTCTCTCAAGCACCAGGAACGGCGGGCCGGCCGACCTTATCAAGGCCGCCCGGCGCCGTCCTTCGGCCTTAGAGCGTACTCATGCCGCCGCCGGTGATCAGGGCGGTCTTGTTCGCCAAAAGGGTCATAATGTGCATTCTTATCTTCGGGAGGAGGGGGCCTGGGCGTATTGCCGGCCCCGACACCCACAGGATTCCGTCTTATGAATGATCAACCAGGGCCGGCGTCATGCGCCGCAAGCGGTCGGCCAGGAAGTCCACGCACAGGCGGACCTTGGCCGCGGCGTGGCGGCTATGGGGATAGACGGCGTGCAGCGGGGCGGCCGGCAACGGCAGGTGGGGCAGCACCACTTCCAGCCGGCCGGCGGCAATATCCTCATGCACGTCCCAGATGGATTTCAGCACCAGGCCGGCCCCGGCCCGCGCCCAGGCATGGGCCCGTTCGCCGTCATTGCTGCTGAGGGGCCCGCGCACGCGGACGCTGCGCCCGTCGGCGAAGGTCCACTGGTCGGGCGGCGGGTCGCCGAACAGCAGACAATCGTGGCCCAGCAGATCCTCCAAAGCCTGTGGCCGGCCCCGGCGGTCGAGATAACCGGGCGCGCCGCAGATAACCCGCCGGTTGGGGGCCAGCTGGCGGGCGATCAGGCTGCTGTCGGCCAGCGCGCCGAAGCGGATGGCGAGGTCGAAACTGTTGTCGATGATGTTGAACAGGGCGTCGGCGGCATGCAGGTGGACCTGCAGGCCGGGATGCAACGCCTGGAATTCCTGCAGCAGGGGCGCCAAGTGGCGGCTGAAGGCCACGGTGGAGGTCAGGCGCAGCAGGCCGGTGGCGGTGTGGCGGCCCCTGGTCGCCTCCATCTCCGCCTCCCCCACCTCCGCCAGGATGCGCACACAGCGGGCGTGGTAGGCCGCCCCCTCTTCCGTCAGGGCCAGGGTGCGGGTGGTGCGGTTCAGCAGGCGCACGCCCAGCCGTTCCTCCAGCCCACCGAGGCGGCGGCTGACGACGGCCAGCGACTGCCCCAGTTCGCGGGCTGCGGCGGACAGGCTGCCCGCCTCAACCACGCGGACGAAGGTCGCCATATCGGAAAAAGTGTCGGCCATATTCTTGCTGATAACACAATAGACCTTGCCGAATAAGGTACATTCTTGCGGGCGGGGCCTTAAGCTACCGTTTGCCCATCGAATTCACCCCGGTCGATGGAGCGTGAGATGCCTCTTTCCGTGATGCGCGGCACCGTCCTGGGCCTGGCGTTGACCGCCTCGCCCCTGGCCCTCGCGGCTGGCGCCGACACCCTGGTTCAGCCCAAGCATGGTGACCATCGACGCCGGCCTGCCCAAGGCGCAGGCCGATGCCGAAATCCTGGCGGCCCGCCGCTACGCCACCTTCTGGTCCACCGGCGATGAGGCCCTGGCCCACGCCGCGCTGGCGCCGGACTTCACCGACCGCACCCTGCCGCCGGGCCGCGCCCAGGGCGTGCCCGGGCCGCTGGCCGCCTCCGCCTTCGTGCGGGCCGCCATCCCCGACCTGACGGCCAGCGTCGAACAGCTGGTGGTGGCCGGGGACCGGGTGACGGTGCACTTCCGCTTCCAGGGCCATTTCACCGGCCGCTTCGGCGCGGTGCAGGGCAAGGGCCAGGCGGTCGACTTCATCGCCACCGACCTCTACCGCGTCCAGGACGGCCGCATCGCCGAAAACTGGCATATCGAGGACAACCTGACCCTGCTGCGCCAATTGGGCGTGGTGGCCCAGTAAGAGGAGCGACCAGCCATGAGCGCGGATATCATCGCCAGCCGCCGCGGCTTCCTGACCCATGCCGGCGCCGGCATGCTGGCCGCCGGCATGGCCCTAGGCGGGTCCGCCGCCGGCGCCGCCGAGTCCCTCTCCGCGGCCCCCGCCGTGAAGGCGGCGCCCCCTAAATCCCAGGAAGCCGGCTTCTGGCCCGGCGACACCCGCCTGGTCATCAGCGTGTCCATGCAGTTCGAGGCGGGTGGCCAGCCGCTGAAGGGCACCGACAGCCCCTTCCCCAAGGTGGACTTCCCCGACAGCGTGCCCAGCGACCCCGTCGCCAACACCTGGTTCGCCTATGGCTACCGCGAGGGTGTGCCGCGCATGCTGGATTTGTGGGACAAGCACGGCGTCAAGGTCACCTCGCACATGATCGGCGAGGCGGTGCGCAAGAACCCGGACCTGGCGCGCGAGATCGTGAAGCGCGGCCATGAGGCCGCCGGCCACGGCCCGCGCTGGAGCAGCGAATACGCCATGAGCCGGGAGGAGGAACGCCGCTTCCTGACCGAGGCGCGCACCATGGTGGCGGAGGTCACGGGCCAGACACCCATGGGCTACAACGCCAACTGGTTGCGCCGTGGGCCCCACACCCTGCCGCTGCTGCAGGAGCTGGGCTACCTCTACCACATCGACGACGTCAGCCGGGATGAGCCCTTCATCGAGCAGGTGGCCGGCCGCGACTTCCTGGTCGTGCCCTACACCCTGCGCAACAACGACATCGTGCTGATCGAGGGCCGCAACTACACGCCCACCCAGTTCCTGGAGCAGGTCACCCTGGACTTCGACCAGCTGTATGAGGAGGCGGGCCACCGCCGCCGCATGATGTCCATCAGCGCGCATGACCGCATCAGCGGCACGCCGCAGATGGTACGGGTATGGGACAAGTTCCTGACCTACGCCAAGAGCCATCCCGGCGTGGCCTTCCTGCGCAAGGATGAGATCGCCCGCTTCGCCGCCGGCAGCCCGCTCACCGTGCGCGAAACCGAGACGATCTAAAGGCGGGGGCGGTCATGCGGCTGGACCACGCCACCCTGCGCACCGCCGACCTGGAGGCCACGCGCGGCTTTCTGGAGGCGGTGCTGGACCTGAAGCCCGGGTACCGCCCGCCCTTCGATTTCCCTGGGTACTGGCTGTACGCGGAGGGCGCCCCCATCGTCCACCTGATCCCTGGATCAGGAACGGCGGTGGACCGGACGGGGGAGATGCTGGACCACGTGGCCTTCCGCATGGACGGCCAATCGGAACGTTACTGGGCCATGCGGGCCAAGCTGGAAGGCCTGGCCGTCCCCTATTCCACCATGGACCTTCCGGACCTGGGGGAACGGCGGCTGTTCATCCGCACGCCCCCCAGCCGCACGCCCCCAAGCCGCACGCCCCCCGGCGCGGGCGGCGGCGCCATCCTTCTGGAACTGGTGTTCCGGGAGGACGGCCCTCAAGGCTGAACGTCGATCATCACCATCAACCCGCCTCCGCCCCGAGATTCGGTGTTGTTGTTGGTGGTGTGGTGGGGAATGTGGCAATGAATTAGCCACTTCCCAGGCAGGCGTGCCGTCCATATGACATCATAGCGCTGCCCCGGCCCCACGTTCACGGTGTCGGCTTCGTACCGGGCGGATGGGGGGAGGGTTTGGCCATCGCGGGCCACCACCAGGAAAGGCCCGCCATGGATATGCATGGGGTGGACCAAGCCGGTGTTGGTGCCGATGAAGCGCACCTTTAGCGTCTCACCCACCTTCATGCGCACCGTCTCCGTCGCGGGATAGGCGCGGCCGTTGATGGTGAAATAGTTGGGGTGGCCGCCGTCCATGGGCATGGCTGGGAAGGTCAATCCGTCGCGGCGCAGCCATTCCTGCAACTGGATCACGTAGTCATGGTCGGCCGGCACCTCATCCTTCGGGTCGGCGGGATCGATGATCAACGCGCCGTACAGCCCCAAGGCCTGCGTGCGGTCGGGGTTGGCGTGCGGGTGATAAAAGTAGGTGCCGTGCTGAGCGGCCATGAATTCGTAGCTGAACCGTCCGCCGGGCGGGATGGGCGGCTGCGTCACCCACGCCGGCCCATCCATGCCGTTGGGAACCACCAAGCCATGCCAATGGACGGTGGTGGATTCCGGCAAGGCGTTGGTGACGTTGATGCGCACACGGTCGCCCTGGCGGATATGGATACGCGGCCCCGGGATCTGGCCGTTGTAGGCATAAGCATCAACCGTGACGCCGGGAAGAATCGTCCAGCGGATGACGGACGCGCGCAGGTCGAAGACCTTGACGCCGCCCTCCAGCCGGTAAGGCAACTCGCGGTCCCCCAAGGCGTCCATATTGAAGGCGGCCGTCACCCGCCGTGGATCCACGGCGGCCATGTCGCGCATCGCGTCCGCCGGCGTGTCGCGGTCCATGACCATGCCTGGAGGCATGATGGCCCCGCCCACGTCACGCGCCGAGACATCCAGGTTCAACCAGTTGGCCGGCGCTACCATGCCCGTGGCCAACGCCAGCAGGGACACGCCGCCCAACGCGGCCACCTGGGCGCTGGTGGCGTCGGATTTCATGTCGTGATGATGCTGCCGTGCTTCCCGCTGGGTCATCAGCCCATGCTTCATTTCCCGGGCCACCATCCAGACGTTGGCGGGATAGGCCGCCGCGAACCCCGCGCCGATGCCTAGCGCCATGGTACCCCAGAACAACAGCTCCGCCGGCTCCATGGCACGCATGTCACGCCCCATCATCAGGAAGCACATGACCGGCGCCATGCCAGCCATCATGAAGTTCATGCTGATGAACTCCGGCAGGAAGCTGCCCCGCACATTTTGCCAATAACCGCCGCCCATGGCCGATCGCATGAACAACGACTGGAAGATAAACAGCCCCATGGCGAAGCCGGACAGGTACTCCACGATCAGGTCCAGCCACATGGGCAAGCCGAACGCCGCCGTCACCGCCGCCGCCAGCACGATGCCGGTGGCGTCCCCCGCCACGCAGTGGATGGTGGAACCGGCCCCCTGCTTCCACAGGGGCCGGATGAAGTCCTCATGCCCGCCCGGCCGGGGTTCCTTATCGACTAGCACATAGAGCAGAAGACCAAGGGGACCCAGATAAAGGGTGATAAGGATGAAGCCCCACTTCATCACCGGCGGTTCCGGATTGTGGCGATACTGGTCGATACCGACATAGACGGCCGACGCCAGCGCCAGAACGAACCAGGCGACCAGAAAATAATCTATCGGCTGGATCAGCATGGGCGCCCTGCTTCCGTTGCCGTTGGGGAGGCAGGGACCCTAACCGGCCGTGGCGGCGGAGGTTCCGTCAAGCGGCTGCCGGCACCCAGGCGAAGTCTGGGAAGAACCGCGCCATCAGGCGGTCGGTGTAGGCCAGCAGGTTGGGATACTTCAGCACCCGGCGGCGCACCTCCGTATCGAAGTAGGGCGTCAGCAGGCTGGCCAGCACGCCCAGCGCCGTGGCATCCACCGCCGTGGCCTTGTCCCCCATGAAATAAGGCTGGTCGCCCAGCAGCAGGGACAGGGCGGACAGGGAGCGGTCGCAGAGATCCGCGATCTCCGCATCCGAATGGCGCCCGGGGCCGGCGGCGCGCACATTGTTGGTCACCCGTTCCAGCACCGACTGCCGCATTTGCTCCCGCACCGCTTCCGGCACGCGGTTGAAGAATTGGGCGGGGCCCTTGGCGAAGTTCTCGGGGATCAGCCAGCGGCTGTACACCACGGTCCAGTACAGCTGGTTTTCCAGCAGGCGCTCGATGGTCCAGGACAGGGCCCGCTGCCGGGGCGTGAGGCCGGCGTCCAGATCCACGCCGTAGGTCGCTTCGATATGGGCGCGGATGAAGGTGCTGTCGCCCAGGCGGGTGCCGTCATCCTCGATATACGGGATCTGCCCCTTGGGACCCTGGTCGGGCATGCCCTGGGCCTTCACATAGGGCACGCCGGCCATCTTGAGCTGCACCTCCGCCTTGATGCAGAAGGGGCTGGCGTCGGGCAGGCCGAACAGGGCGCCGCCGGTGTAGAGGGTGATGGGCTGGCCGGGGCTGCTCTGGGTGGCGGTCATGGCGGTTTTCCTTGGGGGTGGTGGCGGGGGTGGTGGCTTGTCGATGGCCCCGTTCTACTGCCATCCTGCTGCCAACATGCTGTCAGCAGCGTATACCCAGGATGCCGCCATGAGACGTGCCGACCGCCTGTTCCAGATCATCCAGATCCTGCGCCGCACCCGACGCCCCCTGACCGCCGACGCCATCGCGGCGGAGCTGGAGACGTCCAAGCGCACCGTCTATCGCGACATCGCCGACCTGATGGCCCAGCGGGTACCCATCCGGGGAGAGGCCGGCATCGGCTATGTGCTGGACGAGGGGTACGACCTGCCGCCCTTGATGCTGACCCCGGATGAGATCGAGGCCGCCGTGCTGGGCGCCCAGTGGGTCAGCACCCAGGCCGACCCCGCCCTGGTGCGGGCGGCCCAGGATCTGATCGCCAAGATCGCCGCCGCCGTGCCCGACAGCCTGCGCCCCTATGTGCTGGAGCCGGCGACGCGCATGCCGCCCCGGCGGCCGGAACGCACGCCGGATGGCTTGGACATGGCCCGCACCCGCACATGGATCCATGCCGGCCGCAAAATTCGCCTGAGCTACGCCGATGAACTCGGCCGGCCCAGCGACCGCGTCGTCTGGCCGGTCACCGTCGCCTATTTCCAGACCGTGCGCCTGCTGGTGGCGTGGTGCGAGCTGCGCCAGGACTTCCGCCATTTCCGCACCGACCGGGTGACCGCCGCCGACTTCCTGGATGAGCGCTATCCCGACCGCCCCGCCGCGCTCCGCGGCCGCTGGCTGGAAGACATGCGCCAGCGCTGGCAGGCAATGGGCGTCGCGAAAAATTCATAAGATATGGCTTCTTTATATTGTCCGTATCGCGGCAAAAACGCCCATTGACTCCCGAAATATACTAAGCCATATCTTGGTATATGAGCGATCACGATGAAACCTTCACGGCGGCGCTGGAGACGGCGCGGCGGCTGCACCGCAGCACCACCGCCCTGTCCCGCCGCCTGCTGGCCGACCGGCCGGCGGAGGGTATGAGCACGACCAAGCTGGGCGTGCTGGGCCAGTTGCACCGGGAGGGGCCGGCCACGGCCACGGCGCTGGCCGCCTACTTGCGCATCCAGCCGCAGTCGCTGACCCGCCTGCTGGCCGACCTGGAAGGACAGGGCCACATCGCCCGCCGGCCTGACGCGGCGGACCGCCGCCAGGTGCGCATTGAAATCACCGATACCGGCCGCCGGGCCCTGTTCGGCGACGTGCACGGCCGGCGCACCGCCCTGGCCCGCGCCATGATCACCACCCTGACCCCGACGGAGCGCGAGCTGCTGCGCCTGGCGGCCGGCCTCATGGACAGGCTGGCCGACGCCGATCCGGGGCCGAACAACCCGATATCTGAAGAAGGGGATGCGTGATGCGCCGTACCGGATTGGTCCTCGCCGCGCTGTGGGTGTCACTGCTGCCCCCTTCCGCAAAGGCCCAGACCTTCGAGACCGGCGGCCCCGACGCCGCCGCCTATGGCCAGGCGGAAGGCTATCCCGCAGGCACCTGGGACAACTGGTATGAGAAGCCCCACATGGTCTGGGGCTTCAGCCATTACGACAGCCTGGTGAAGACCCACACCCTGCCGGCGGCGGCCAAGCCCTGGGCCTTCCGGCGGGCGGCGGCGGAGCCGGAACTGCACTACGTGCCCGACATCCTGCACCTGAAGGACGGGCCGGTGCTGGGCCTGGCCGATTACATGGCGCGGGTGCCGGCCACCGGCCTGCTGATCCTGAAGGACGACACCATCCTGGTGGAGCGTTATCAGTACGGCCGCACGGACAAGGACCGCTTCACCTCGCAATCCATGGCCAAGACCCTGGTCGGCCTGCTGCTGGGGGCCGCCATCGCCGACGGCCGCGTCAAGGGTATCGCCGACCCGGCCGAGGCCTACGTCCCCACCCTGAAGGGCAGCGCCTATGGCCAGACCCCGCTGAAGGCGCTGCTGCAGATGTCGTCCGGCGTGGCCTTTGAGGATGCGGAGCCGCACAGCCTGTTCCAAGACATCCACGGCGGGGTGGACGAGGGAACGGCGCTGGCCAAATACCGCCGCGCCACCCCCGCCGGCGGCCATTTCCAATATTCCTGCGGTGACAGCGAGGCGTTGGCCACGGTGGTGCGCCACGCCACCGGCCGGTCCCTGTCCGATTACCTGGCCACCAAGGTCTGGCAGCCCATGGGGGCGGAGGCGGAGGCGCGGTGGGAGGTGGACGCCAGCGGGCAGGAGATCGGCTGTTCCGGCTTCAATGCCACCCTGCGCGATTATGGCCGCCTGGGCCGCCTGCTGGCCCACGACGGCGCGTGGGAGGGCAAGCAACTGATCCCCAAGGACTGGATGCTGGCCGCCACCGCCCTGGACCCGGCCGACGCGCAGGTGGCGCCGGGCACGGCGTCGCACCTTTACGGCTATGGCTATCAGGTCTGGGTGCTGCCCCCCAAGGTCAGCCCCGACGGCCGCCGGCTGTTCGCGCTGTTGGGCGCCGAGGGCCAGTACATCTTCGTCGACCCCAAGACCAAGCTGGTCATGGTCCAGACCTCGGTCAAGACCGACAACCTGCCCCTGACCAGCCCGCATTCGGAGACGCTGGCCCTGTGGCTGGCGGTGATCCGCGAGTGGGATAAGGAGTAGTCGCGAGCCATGGCGGCATGGGGTGGGCCCCATGCCCTTACCCGTCCCGGCCGTCCGCTGGCTGGCGGCCCTTGAGCCGGCTGGGCAGCAGATCGCCGGAGCGTTCCAGGACGGGGTAGGCCGCCGCCTCCACCAGGTGGGTGTTCACCCGTTTCAGGTCGCGCAGCAGGTCCAGGTGCAGGGCGCTGGTTTCCGTGCTGTCCACCCGGCCCGCGCTGAGGCGGGCGAAGTGGGCGGTGGTGGCCGCGTTCTCCCGCCGGCGAAACGCCTCCTTCTCCCCCGCCAGCAGGCGGGCGGCACGGGCATCGCCGGTCATGAACAGCGAACCGGCGGTGCGCAGGTTGACGACCAGGCTATCGACCATGGCCAGCAGGTCCCGTTGCCCCTCCGCCGAGAAGACCAGGCCGCGTTTCAGCCGCTTGCGCGCCAGGCCCATCAGGTTGCGGTCCACCACGTCGCCCGCGTGTTCCATGTTCAGGGCGAAAGTCAGTATTTCCAACACGCGCCGCTGGTCCGCATCCGACAGGGCATCGGTGTCCAGGGCGGAAAGGTAGGCCTTGATGGCAGTGTTCAGCCGATCCAGCACGTCGTCCAAGCGCTTGGTCTCGGCGATGCGGCGGCGGTCGCCCTCCTCCAAGGCGTCACGCAGGCCTTGCAGCATGGCCTCCAGCACGTCCACCAGGCGCAGCGCCTCACGCGCGGCGTTGCCCAGGGCCACCACCGGCGTGCCCTGGGCGGATGGATCGAGGTAGAGCGGGCGCCCCGGGTCGGCCGCGTCCACCCGGGCCGGCAGCAGGCGGGCCAGCAGCCGGGCGTAAAGCGGCAGCAGGGGGAAGCACAGCAGCGCCACCGCCAGATTGAACAAGGTATGGAAATCCGCCACCGCCCGGGTCACGTCCGGTTCCAGCCCCACCATCAACGGCCCGATGCGGTTGAGCGCCGCCAAGCCCAGCAGCACCGCCGCCGCCCGGTTCAACAGGTTGCCCAGGGGCAGGCGCCGGGCGGCGGGGTCGTCGCCGGCGGCCCCCTCCAGCACCGGATTGATGGCCGTGCCCAGGTTGGCGCCCAGCACCAGGGCGAAGGCCGCATGCGGCGGCACGGCCCCCTGCGCCGCCAGCGACATGGTCAGGAGCACCACCGCCACGCTGGAATGGGCGGCCCAGGTCAGCGCCGCCGCCAGGATGACGTCCACCACCGGCTCGGTGGCGATGGCCCCCAGGATCATGCGCAGGCTGGGCGCGTCCTCATAAGGCGCGATGATGGCCAGCAACTGGTGCAGGGCCATGAGCATCAGGCCCAGGCCGATGAAGGCGCGGCCCATGTCCCGCGACGGGCTGGCGCCCCGGCGGAACAGCAGGAAGCCCACCAGGATCAGCACCGGGGCGATGGACGCGACGTTGAAGGACAGCGCCTGCACGATCAGGGTGGTGCCGACGTTGGCGCCCAGCATGACGGCCAGGGCCGGCACCAGATCCACCAGCCCGCCAGCCACGAAACCGGAAACCATCAGGCCGGTGGCGGTGCTGCTCTGCAGCAGGGCCGTCACCCCCATGCCCACCAGGAAGGCGCGGGCACGGTTGGAGAGCGCCCGCCCCAAGACCGCGCGCAACCGGGCGCCGAAGGCGCGCTGCACGCCCGTCTGCACCATGTGCACGCCCCATAACAACAGGGCGACGGCGCCCGCCAGCTCGGCGATGGCGAAGGTGAAATCCATGGGTGCCAGGGTCCGCCCCCCTGGATCGCGGCGCAACACGGACCATGGGACTAGGAAGATGGGGGGACCCCCTTCACCCCGCCACCGTGATCTCAAGGCCCGGCGCGTCGGGTTCCAGGAAGCGCAGCAGCGCCCCGCCCTCCTCGCGCAGCGCCGCCTCATCCATCGGCGCCAGGGGGGTGAAGGGCTCCAGGGTCAGGGTGGCCAGCTTGGCCTTGCGCGCCGTCTTCCAGATGCCGGCGACAAAGCCGTCCACCAGGAAGGTGGCCGCGACCTGCAGGTTCTTGGACACGATGCGCGGGCGCCAAGCCTCATCCACGATGCGCGTGCGATCGGCATGGGCCAGGATGAGGTTGTCGAAAGCGGGCACGTAGCGCACGGGCGCCGGCGTCTCCGGCGGCGGGCGGGGGGCGTCGGGCAGGTCCCACAGCGCCTTGCCCTTCTCATCGCGCAGCACCACCAGTTCCGCCGCCATGGAGTCCAGCACCGGCTTCAGCCCCCTCAGCCCGCACCAGGCCTGCATGTCGGCGGCGGTGGCGGGCCCGAAGGCGGCAAGGTAGCGGCGCACCAGCCCCTGCAGGTCGCCCTGCAAATCCACCGGCCGCTCCAGCCATTCCTCCGCCGCCACGTACAGCGGATCGTTGGCGACGCCCCAGGGGCCGTCATCCGGCGCCGTCACCAGCGGCAGGTGGCAGCGCACCGCGTGCCCCATGGCCCGGTCGTCCGCCTCATCGGGGAAGGCCTGGGCCAGGTGGGCGCGCAGGTCGGTGAAGGTGCGCGGCAGGGACATGAAGGGCCGGGCCACGGCGGCGATGGGCAGCGGGTCGATATGGCGGGTACGGTCGCCCAGGCCGAAGAAGGCGGCCGTCAGCATCGGCTGCATCAGGCCGCGCCAGGCGGCGTAGTCGGCGGCGCTCACCAGGTGCTGAGTCCCACGCAACAGGGTGGCGCGAACCACGTGGCGTTCGCGCAGGGCGGCGAGGAGGTCATCGCGCTGGAAGCCCAGCAGGCGGGACCACAGGCCGACGAAGGGCGGGCGGGGTTCCTGCGCCTGCAGTCCCGCCGTCGCCTCCACCGCCGCGACCACGCCGGCCGCATGGCGCGACAACAGCATCTGACGGGCCAGGAGGGCGCGGTTCAGGTCCGCACGGTCCATGATCTTGTTATCTACATTGGTCATTGTGGTAATTCACCCGAACCAATCGCCCATTATTCGTCAAATGCCGGGCGGTCATGCGGCCGGCGGTGGGAATAGGTCCCTGGCGGGGCTTTCCCTGGTGCCCATATCAGGCATAATGACCTGAATTCGCGCTTGGAAAAGTGCGACTGTCCCCTTGTAGCCCAGGAGCCTGCGATGACCGTCCGCACCACCCTCTCCGCCCTGGGCGTCACCGCCCTGCTGGCCCTGCCCTTGTTGGCCCCCGCCGCGGCCACCGCCCAGGTCGCCGCCCCGCAGGTGGGCAATGTGGAACTGAAGCAGCCCCTGCCCTATCCCTATGACGAGGCCATCGACAACGCCGCCGTGAACGCCCAGGTGGACGCCGCCCTGGCCAAGGCGAAGAAGGAGCACAAGCGCGTGCTGCTGGACTTCGGCGGCAACTGGTGTGGCGACTGCCGCGTGCTGGCCGGTCTGGTGGAACTGCCACAGGTCCACAGCTTCCTGGACAAGAACTACGTGATGGTGACGGTGGACGTGGGCCGCTACACCAAGAACATGGACGTGCCCGCGCGCTTTGGCGTGCCGAAGTTCAAGGGCGTGCCCACCGTGCTGGTGGTGGAGGCCGATGGCACCCTGGTGAACGGCGACGCCAGCTTCGACCTGACCGACGCCCGCCATATGGACCCGCAGGCCGTGGTCGACTGGCTGGCCAAGTGGGCCCCGCCGTCGAAGACGGCTTCCCGGTAAAGGCAGCGTCGAAGACGGCGCCCCGAAAAGACGCGCCGTCACAAGACCGTAACGCAAGGGCCCTATCACAGGCAGATGAAGGAACCGCCTTCATCCTGTCCGTGATGGGGCCTTTTGCTGTCGACTTCAAATTCCCGTTGGCCGTGGGCCTTGCTGGCGTTGTACCCGCTGGCCGGCCTGCTGGACCCTTTGCTGGTCTCGGCCGTGCCCGGCTGGGCGCCGTGGAACGTGCGCGCCGGCATCGGCCTGGCCCTGGTCATGGTCTGGGGCCCCCGGCGCCTGCCGCTGCTGATGGCCGCCGCCGCCGCCGGCCTGGCCCTGCGCGCCGTCCTGGTGCCGGCCAGCCACCCCCTGGCCGCCAGCATGGCCATCCCCACCCTGGCCGAGCCGCTGGTCTTCACCCTGCCCGCCCTGCTGCTGGCCCGCCGCCTGCGCCGCGACGGCGAGGGTTTCGTGCTGGAGGATGTGGACGGCGTCATGCGCCTGGCCGGCCTGACCATGGCGGGGGCGCTGGGGCAGAGCCTGCTGCTGCTGGCCCTGGCCCGGGTCTTGCCGGGCTGGCCCCTGGCGGGATGGACGCTGACCGGCTGGGACGGGCGCGCCATGACCGCCGACCCGCTGACCGTGGCCCTGCAGCATTGGGTGGGCGACGTGGCCGGCGTCACCGTGACCGCTACCCTGGCCCTGATGGCGCCGCGCCTGGCGCATCCCCTGCACCCGGCCCGCCTGCTGCGGGCCCAGACCCTGGGCCAGGTCGCCGGCATCTGCCTGTCGGTGGCGGTGATCTTTCCCCGGGTGGTGGGGTCGCGGTTCTACCCCGTGTTCATCCCCCTGGTCTGGGTGGCGGCCGGCAGCGGCCTGCCCGGCGCCGTGCTGGCCCTGGCCGGGCTGGAGGCCGCCCTGAGCCTGGGCATCGCCGTTTGCGACATCCAGCCGTATCAGGCGCTGAAGCTGCAAATCCTGATGCTGTCGCTGGCCATGACCGGCCTGCTGCTGGGCGCCGTCATCTCGGAACGCGAGCGGGTGCGCGCCGCCGCCGCCAAGGGCGAGGCGCGACTGAAGACCCTGATCGAGCTGGCGCCCGATGGCATCGTCATCCTGGACGCCGACGGCCGGGTGGAGGAGGTCAACCGCCTGGTCGCCGACCTGACGGGCCGGACGCCCGATATCCTGCGCGGCCGCCCCCTGGCCGACCTGCTGCGCCGCGAGGGCGGCGAGGAATGGCTGGTCGCCGCCGATGGCCACCCCCTGCCGGTGGAATCGTCCCTGGCCATGGTCGAGGAAACGGGCGGCGTCATGGGCGTGCTGACCATCCGCGACATCTCCGCCCGCAAGCGCGCCGCCGCCGCCCTGGGCCAACACCGCGCCGCCGCCGAGCAGGCCAGCCGCAGCCACCTGACGGAGGAACTGGCGGCCGCCCTGGCGCACGAGTTGAACCAGCCCCTGTCGGCCATCGTCAGCTACACCGGCGCCTGTCGCCGCATCCTGGAATCCGAAAGCCAGTCCAAGGCGCTGGAACTGATGGGCAAGGCCGCCGCCCAGGCGGAGCGGGCCGGCGCCATCATCCGCCACCTGCGCGAATTCTACCGCACCGGCCAGGTGGACAGCGCCCCGGTACCGGCCGGCGACCTGGTGGCCGGCGTCGCCCGCCTGCTGGCGGATGAGGTGGCCAACGCCGGCGCCCGCCTGGACCTGGCGGTCGAGGACGGCCTGGCGTTGTCCATCGACCGGGTGCAGGTGGAACAGGTACTGATCAACCTGGTGCGCAACGCCCTGGACGCCCTGGCCGATGGCGCCACCGCCGACCGCCGCATTCTGATCGAGATGCGGGCGGCGGAAGACGGGACCCATGCCGACATCCGCGTGGCCGACACCGGCCCCGGCATCGCGGAGGAAGTGGCGGGCCGCCTGTTCGCGCCCTTCACCACCACCCGGCCCACGGGCATGGGCCTGGGCCTCAGCATCAGCCGCGGCATCGTCGAGGCCCATGGCGGCCGCCTGCGGGCCGGCACCGGCACCCTGGGCGGTGCCGCTTTCTCGTTTTCCCTGCCTTTGGCCTCCCGACCTTTGGCACCGCCCGCCCCGGAAGTGCCCGCCCCGGAAGTGCCCGCCCAGGAGGTACCCGATGCCGCAGCCTGAGCTGACCCTGGCCATCGTCGATGATGACGAGGCGGTGCGCGACGCGTTGAGCGCCCTGTTCCAGGCCGAAGGCTACCCTGTGGCCACATACCCTTCGGCCACCGATTTCCTGGAAGCGGGCGCCGACGGCGTGCCCGGCTGCGTCATCGCCGACATCAACATGCCGGGCATGACGGGCCTGGAGTTGCAGGCGGAGCTGGCGCGGCGCGCCTGTCCCCTGCCCATGATCATCCTGACCGGCCAGGGTGACGTGCCCAAAGCGGTGACGGCCCTGAAGGCCGGGGCGGTGGATTTCATCGAGAAGCCCTTCGCCATCGACGCCCTGGTGCGGGCGGTGGAGACGGCCATGGCGCGCTCCGGCCACACCCTGCGCCACCAGGCGGAATTCCAGGCGGCGCAAAGCCGGCTGGAGACCTTGAGCACCCGTGAGCGCGAGGTCATGGACCTGCTGGTGGCCGGCCACCCCAATAAGGTCATCGCCTGGAAGCTGGGCATCAGCGCCCGCACGGTGGAAAACCATCGCGCGCGGGTCATGGAAAAGACGGGCTGCGACAACGTACCCGCCCTGATCCACTTGAGCATGGCCGCGACATGACGGCCCCCGACATAGGGGACGGCGGCGGCATCAGGCGGCGGCCCGGGTCTCCATCACGGCGGACAGCAGGCAGTAGCCAACGCCGCGCAGGGTGTGCAGCAGGCGGGGCTGGCCCGGCCCGTCCAGCCGGCGGCGCAAGCGGGAGGCCAGGGCATCCACGGCATTGTCGGCCACGTCCAGGTCGCCGGCCCACAGCCGGTCGAGGATAGCGCTACGCGGCACCACCGCCCCCTCCGCCTGCAGCAGCAGGACCAGCAGCTGGAACTCGCGCGAAGACAGCAGGATGTCGCGGCCGGCGCGGCGCACGCGGCGCTGGCGCACATCCACGGTCAGGTCATCCAGGGCATAGGCCAGGCGCGGCCCCTGGCGCTTCAGGCGCAGCAGGGACAGCAGGCGGTCCACCACCAGGTCGCCGGGCAGGGCGGCGTCCACCTGGTCATCGGCGCCCTGCGCCAGGGCGCCGGCGCGGTCCGCCCGCTCCGCCGCCAGCGTCACCACCAGGGCGCCGGCGAAAATCCGCCGTGCGCGGCTCAGGCGCTCTCGCAAGTGACGGGTGTCATCGGGCAGCACCACGACGTCGGTCGTACGGGGCGCCAGCGGCAGGGCAGCCAGGGTGTCGACCTGCCAGCCGCGTTCCCGCAACAGCCGCGACAGCCGCGCGACGCCGGGCGTGGCCTTGCCGATGATAAGGGCGCGCATGGGAATCACCCGCCTGGTGGAACCATGCCGGGTACCCTAGGCGGCGGCCGCCAGCGCCGATATCCGGTATACTACCTAACGATCCAGCCTACCGTTCCCGGCCCGGCGTCCCCAGCATATAGCCCCGGTGGCCGCAGGTGTGCAGCGGCGCGGCCGGCCCCAGGGCGCGGCGCAGGCTGTGGATGTGCGCCGTCAGGCGGCCGGCGCTGTCGGTCGCATCGGGCCACAGCCGGGCCCGCAGTTCCGCCGCCGGCACCACCTGCCCGGCCCGTTCGGCCAGCAGCAGCAACAGGTCGAAATCCAGGGGCGCCAGGGCCAGCGGCCGCCCCCGGCACCAGGCCAACCGCCGGTCGACGTGCAGGGCGACGTCGCCCACCCGAAAGGGGCGGTCGCCGGGCGCCGCCAGCCGGGCCAGCGCCGACAGGGCCGCCGCCACCGTCATCGCCGCCGTATCCAAAGGCAGCACCATGTGCGCGCCGGCCCGCAGCAGGACGGACTCGGCCTCCGCCCCCACAGTGGCCAGGCACAGGGTGGGCCACTCTTCCATGAGATGACGCGGCAGCGCCCCGGCATCGGCTGCGATCAGCAGGCGGACATCGGGCACGCCGTCCTGGGTGGCCTCCCACCCCAGCGCCGCCAGTTCCTGAATCAGTTCCCCGGCATCGCGGTCCAGCGCGGTCAAGGCAAGGCGGCCCGTCATCATCCCGTCATGTATTGGTCAAATGAAATTCACAAGAAAACGGGCGCCACCTAAGGCCTTATGCCGCCGCCGTGATCGGCGATACCTGAAATTTCCGTCAGGCTGCCGTCAAGATCCGCATCCCGTCCCGACTGTACCAGCGCGGCACGCGATTTTGCAAAGCGCCGTCCAAGGTGCCGCGATGAACGAAGGGGGACGATGATGACGACGAAGCCGGAGACCCGCCCGAGCAGGGCCACACTGATGATGGGCGCCGCCGCCGTGGCCATGGCGCTGGCCGCCCTCGCCCCGCCGGCCCGCGCGGCCGAGGCGCCCGCCCCGTCTGGCGCGGCCGACGCCGACGCGCCCATGACCGAGATCGACGTGGTGGCCAAGGTCATGCGCGTCTCGCCCTCCAACGTGCCGCTGGAGGCGACGGAGCCCACCTCCATCGTTCCGGAGGGCTTCCTGCGCGACAACATCGTCCCGCTGTCCAGCTTCGACGACATGGTGAAGTTCCAGCCCAGCGTCTATGCCCAGAGCCCCAACGGCCCCGGCCTGGGCAAGGCGGAGACGCTGAGCCTGCGCGGCTTCCAGGACAGCCAGTTCAACATCACCTTCGACGGCATCCCCTTCGGCGACGCCACCGACCTGCACCACACCAGCTCCGCCCTGTTCGTGGCGCACGACATGGGCCAGGCGGAGGTGGACCGCGGCCCCGGCACGGCCTCAACCATCGGCAAGGCCACCTTCGGCGGCACCCTGGGCTTCCTGTCCAAGACCCCGTCGGAAGATCCGGGCGTCACCGCCTACGGCACCTATGGCAGCTGGAACACCAAGGGCATCGGCGGGGAGATCGACACCGGCCGCACCGTGCTGGGCCGCATGTTCTTCGACGTGCAGCGCACCACCTCCGACGGCTACCTGACCGGGGCGGAGGAACAGCGCACCAACTATTTCTTCAAGGATGTGCTGGACATCGGGGAGCGCACGACGGTGACGCTGGTGGCCAGCAAGAACCATTCGTTCGAGTACACCACCCAGGGCGTTACCCTGGCCGACCTGGCCAAGTACGGCGACAATTGGGGCCTGGGCGACAACCCCAAGGCCCAGTCCTATTACAAGTACCAGCCCAGCCGCTACACCTCGGACTTCGACTACATCCGGGTGCAGTCGGAACTGACGGACAGCATCAAGCTGGACAACACCGCCTACACCAACGGCTTCGGCCATCATTACAAGGAATCGTCGGACGCCAGCGACAGCAACCCCAAGGATGTGGGCGTCACCGTGTACAACGCCGCGGGCAAGAAGGTGGCCACCTATGCCAACGACATCCCGGGCAAGGAGGCCAACGCCAACTACCGCACCTTCGGCGACACCTTCCGCCTGACCGACAGCCTGTCCTTCGGCGACATCAAGGCCGGCGTCTGGTACGACCGCCAGCTGGACCACCGCCATTCCGAATCCTATGACTGGACCCAGAACATCCTGGTTACGGGCAAGTACGGCACGCCCTACACCTACAAGTACCGCGACCTGAACACCACCTGGCAGCCCTATGCCGAGTTTGACTGGAAGGTCACGCCGGACCTGACCCTGATCCCGGGCGTGAAGGTCACCAGCTTCACCCGCGATGTCGACGCCCTGTATAACAAGACCAAGCCGCCGGCGCCGCTGAACTACAGCGAAACCTATACCGAGGCCCAGCCCTCCATCGCCGCCCACTACACCATCCAGGAAGGGTGGACCGCCTACGCCCAGGTGGCCAAGGGCTTCCTGGCGCCGCCCATCGACGTCTTCCAGGTCGCCAAGATCGCCTCGATCAAGCCGGAAGAGACCATGAACTACCAGGTCGGTACCGCCGTGCAGCATGGCCGCTGGATGGTGGGCGCCGACGCCTATTATATCGACTTCAGCAACTACATCTCCACCAGCCAGGTGCCGGGCACGACGGAAAGCACCTTCGTCAACGGATCCGGCGCCATCTACAAGGGCCTGGAGATGGAGGCGCAGTACGCCCTGACGGACGCCCTGTCGCTGTACGCCAACGCCAGCCTGAACCACGCCCAGTACAAGGACAATTACGTCTGGGTGGCGGACACGCCGCAATGGATGGCCACCACCGGCGTCATGTACGACAGCCCCGAGGGCCTCTACTTCTCCGCCATCGGCAAGGTGGTGGGCCCGTTCTACGGCCAGGACAACACCACCGACGCCAAGACCGGCCTGCCCGACTTCGCCAATGCCTATCGCATCCACCCGGTATTCACCGCCGACGTCTCTGTGGGCTGGCGGCTGAAGGACCTGGGCTATCACCTGGTGGACGTCACCCCCAGCCTGAAGATCGGCAACCTGTTCGACACCCACCGCATCAACGGCTTCGCCGGCACCCAGTCGGCCACCGGCGACGCGCTGTACTGGACCACGCCGGGACGCAGCGTGTTCTTCAACCTGTCGGTGACGGGGTGGTGATGGGTAAGGGTTTCCGCGTGTTCCCTCAAGCGCCGGGCGCCGCCGTCCGGCGGCTTATGCCGGTGGTCCTGGCGGCCGGCCTGGTGGCCGGCCCCGCCTGGGCCGATACCGCCCCCCCGGCCTCTCATGAGGTCCTGGAACGGGTGGTCATGCTAACCCGCCACGGCGTGCGCAGCCCGACCAAGGGCCTGGCGGAACTGCGCCGCCTGTCGGACCAGGACTGGCCGGCGTGGCCCGTGGACCGGGGCATCCTGACCCCCCACGGCGCCGACGCCATCCGCCAGCTGGGCCTGTACCTGGGCGCCCAGTACCGCCAGCGCGGCTTGCTGGGCCCCGGTCGCTGCCCAGGGGGCGGCCCAGGGGGCGGCCCAGGGGGCGGCCCAGCCGGCGGCCCAGCGGGTGACAGTATCTTCGTCTGGGGCGACAGCGGCGACCAGCGCACCCGCGCCAGCGCCCAGGCCCTGGCGGAGGGGCTGGCCCCCGGCTGCGGACTGAAGCCCCATGGCCTGGCGCCGGACAGCCCCGACGTGCTGTTCGACGCCGCGTCGGGCGGCGCCTGCCCCATGGACGCGGATGAGGCCACCAAGGCGGTGGTCGCGGCCAACGGCGGCGACATCGCCACCGTGCCGGCCAGCGTCGCCCCGGCCCTGGCGGCCCTGGTGAAGGTGGTGGCGCCCAAGGCCTGCGCGGCCAACGCCACCCCCGGCGCCTGCTTCGCCACCGGCCCCGCCAAGGTGGTGGACAAGGGCGGAGAGGTGAAGGTGGACGGGCCCCTGGCGCGGGGCGCCATGCTGGCCGAAAGCGTCTTCCTGGAATATGTGCAGGGCATGCCCGCCGAGCAGGTGGGCTGGGGCCGCGCCGGCACGCCGCAGGCCCTGGCCGCCATCCTGCCGGTGCACGACTACCAGGCCGACCTGACCCGCCGCACCCCCTACATCGCCAGTCACAACGGCGCGCTGCTGGCCCGCCAGATCGTGGCCGGGGTGACGGGCGGGGCGGCGCCGGCACCCTTGGCACCGGTGCCGGCGGGAGCCAAGCTCGTCTCCATCCTGGGGCATGACACCAACCTGTCCAACGTGGCCGGCCTGCTGGGTCTGGACTGGACCTTGCCCGACCAGCCGGACAAGACCGCCCCCGACACCACCCTGGCGTTCGAGGTGAGCCGCGACACCGCCACGGGCAAGCGCTATGTCCGGGTGGTGCTGTACTACCAGACCCTGGAGGATCTGCGGCAAGCCGCCGCCCTGACGCCGGGCCACCCGGCGGGTAAGGTTGATCTGCCCCTGCCCGCCTGCGGCGGCGACCGCTGCACGGTGGAGGACTTTGCCACCCTGGTGCGCAAGGCGGTGCCGGCAGCCTGCTGGCGCTGAGGGGCGAAACCGACGGGCGGCCCTCCCATCATCCGCCGCCCGTGAGGGAGAGGCGGGGCGGTCTGCGGAACCGCCCCGCCTTCCGTCCTTCTGGAATTCGGCACCCGGTGGTGCTTCCGGCTGGCCATTCACGCCGTGATTGCGGTCCTGTGGCATCCGGAGGGTAACCCCTTGCGGAGCCTAGCCGATGCGTCTTCGCCTGCTGCGCCTTCTTCTCATCCTGACCTGCGTCCCGGGCGTCCCCCCGGGGCGGGCGGCCGACCTGCCCATCAACCAGCAGCCCCTCTATGGCGGCGTGGAAAAGACGGAAAAGCAGAAGCAGGCCGACGCCAAGTTCATCGCCTCCATCGAGGCGCTGGGCGTCACGCATGAGGAAGGGGCGCGACGGGTGGTGCTGAACGCCTGGCGCTATCTCGCCAGCGGCAATCTGGTGGCCGCCATGACCCGCTTCAACCAGGCCTGGATGCTGGACCCGCAAAGCGGGGAGCCCTATCACGGCTTCGCCGTCGTCCTGGCCATGCGCAATGCCCCGGCGGCGGAGGTGGAGCGCTATTTCCAGATGGCGCTGGCCCAACCGCGCGACACCGTGTCGTCGCACGTCGATTACGCCCGCTATCTGGATATGCAACACCGTTACCAGGAAAGCCTGGCGCAATCGCGGGAGGCGCTGGCGGCCTCACCCACCGCCCACAACGCCCGCGCCCAGATAGCCTATGTCTACGCCAACCAGAACGACTTGCCCCAGGCCTGCCGCTGCGCGCGGGAAGCCCAGGCCAATGGCGATGAACTGGAGATCGACTTTCTCGCCTCGGTCTGTTCCGGCCAACCCTGAGCCCGGTGACGGCGGGCGGGCGTAAGCCGGTAAAGTCCGTGTTCCGCCCGGCCAAGGCCGGTAAAGTCCGAGTCCAGGAAAAAGCGCCGGGGCAGAACAGCCCCGCCCCAAAGTCGGGGCCGGTAAAGTCCGAGTGGACCCGGCGGGCCTGGATTTGAGCCGCGGCCGCGCCCACCCGCCCCCCCTCCCTCAACCATCCCGCCGGCCGGAAAGGCCCAGACTTCCGTCGGCAAGGCCGGTAAAGTCCGAATCCAGGGGCGAGTCGCGACCGCTTTCGAGTCCGGCGGAGTCGATCCCGCGATCCCCGGCGGGGCGATTCGTCACGATTCGGCTCGGACTTTACCGGCCAGGTCAGAGTTATCCACAGACTCGGGCGCGTCTCCTCCGGACTTTACCGGCCAAAAGATGCGCCGGGGCGGTCCGCCCGCATGGGAAGAACAGTTTTCCCCCGGACCTTGCCGGCCGAGGGCCGGACTCTACCGGCCCGACTCGGGATTATTTCCCGGACTTAACCGGCACCTCAAATAACAGACTCCAAATACCCCACAAATAGCGGGGGCCGGTAAAGTCCGACCTAGATTTAGTGATTTGCCTTTGGAACACTCCGGCCACCAACCGACACCAACCGACACCGACCGAACCGACTGGCAGGGAGCGAAGGGCGCCATGGCCGACATTCACCGTCTGATCCTGGAACATGGCGTGGACCGGGCGCGCGAGATGGCGACCAGCAAGAGCGGTCGCGCCCTGGTGGACGTGGCCGCCGCCATGCTGGCCCAGGAAGAGGACAGCATGGGCATCACCCATGCCGGCTTCGCCCTGACCAGCCTGCCCCACCGCTCCATCGACAAGGGGCCGGAGCCGGAATACCACCGCAAGGAAACCGGGCGCTGCACCCTGATCGTGCAGAGCGGCCGGCACGCCGACGGCAGCCTGGTGGGCGTGCCCTATGGCGCCAAGGCGCGCATGATCCTGCTGTACCTGCAGACCGAGGCGCTGAAGACCAATTCCCGCCAGGTGGAGCTGGGCAAGAGCTGGCATTCCTGGCTGAAGGCCATGGGGGAGAGCCCCGGCGGCAAGACCTACCGCCTGGTGATGGAACAGGCGCAGCGCATCACCGCCTGCAGCCTGCAATTCCTGTGGGAGACGGACGCCTCGGTCACCCGGCAGAACGCCGGCTTCGTCAACAATTCCATCCTGTTCAAGTCCAACCCCGACCAGCGCCAGGTGGCCCTGTTCCAGGACGTGATCGAGTTGAACGAGAGCTTCTACGACAGCCTGAAGCAGCACGCCGTCCCCGTCTCCGAAGCGGCCCTGCGCCACATCAGCGCCAGCAGCACCGCCATCGACGTCTACATCTGGCTGGCCTACCGCCTGCACGTGCTGAACCAGGCGACGCCCGTGCGCTGGGCCGCCCTGCGCCGCCAGTTCGGCGAGCACTACGCCAAGCTCAGCCACTTCAAGCCCGTGTTCCTGGACGCCCTGGCCCTGGCCACCGCCGTTTACCCCGAAGCCAAGGTCGAGATCGCCGACGACGGCATCGTCCTGCATCCGTCGCGCCCGCCCATCGCGCGAAGGGAAGCGGCGCTGATCGCTTAAATATTATCTTCAACTATCTGAAGATACGGTCGCCGGATCATTTCCGATTGAATATTTTCCCCATCGTCTGGGGCAGGCTGCTTCAACTCAAATTCATATCTGAAGATATATGGCAAAATTTTTTGGTCAAACTTAACCTTGATTTGATAGGTAGGTCCCGTGGCGGGCGGATGTGGCTCGACTTCTACAACATCCCCCACTTCTCTAGGCGATATTCCCGCTGACACTCTAGAGTTTGGCCGGAAACTCACCTTGTCACCCACTCTAAAACGACGCATCCGAATACCGGCCGATTCATTTTCACTTTCTTCAATAAAAATTATCCCCGCCATACGCAAAGTATTCTTTAATATATTGATCGTCACACTCTCTCCTGAGTACTTTCTATTTTCAAAGTTCGAAATTGTATTTCGATGAATCCCCGATTCCTCCGCTAGACGATCCAAGTTCCAATTGAGCGCGCTGCGGGCTGCTCGTAATTGCTCGGGCTGCATGACATTCCTCAGTTTGTGAAAAATTCACAAGTGATAATATCATAACTCTATCTGGGATCAATAGAGCCGATCGCATCCCCTGGCGCATCCTCCATCCCGCCCCTACACTACCCGCACGTGCAGAGGCGGGATGGGGTGGGGCCGGTGGTAGCGCGGGTTTCGACGGTGGCCTTCCAGGGGGTGGACGTCCTGGACATCGACGTCCAGGTGCAGATGTCAGGCGGGCAGGTGGCCTTCACCGTGGTGGGCCTGCCGGACAAGGCGGTGGCCGAAAGCCGGGAGCGGGTGCGGGCGGCCCTGCACGCCCTGGGCCTGGCCCTGCCGCCCAAGCACATCACCGTGAACCTGGCGCCGGCCGACGTGCAGAAGGAGGGGTCGCACTACGACCTGCCCATCGCCATCGCCCTGCTGACTGTCATGGGCATCCTGCCGGATGAGGACATCAAGGGCTTCTGCGCCCTGGGCGAACTGGCGCTGGACGGCGCGCTGACGGCCGTGGCCGGCACCCTGCCCGCCGCCATCCACGCGGTGGCCACCGACCGGGGGCTGATCTGCCCGGCGGCCTGCGGCGGGGAGGCCGCCTGGGCCGGGGAGCTGGAGGTGCTGGCCCCCCGCACCCTGCTGGAACTGATCAATCACTTCAAGGGCACCCAAGTGCTGTCCCGCCCCCAGCCCAAGATGGAGGAGGATGAGCCCGGCGCCCTGCCGGACCTGGCCGACATCAAGGGGCAGGAGACGGCGGAATGGTGGCGCAAAAACACCCAAATCGAAATCGCAAGGCTGACGGGGGACCGATAGACTAGTTCTGCAATAGCAGGAGCCCGCATGACGTCCCCTACAATAACGGCACTCCTTGATCAGCGCCGAGACATCCTCCGAGACATGGCGATACTTCGGGATGAGATGGCTGAGTGCGAGAAGGCCGTTCACCATCTGGACGCGGTGATACATCTGCTGGATCCCTCGGTGGATCTCGCGGCCGTGACGCCGAAGAAGCACGTTACCTTTGATGAGATTTTCCGTCCAGGCGAAGCGCCGTTGATGGCGCTTGATGCCCTCAGGGAGGCGAATACGGCCCTCTCGACGACGGACATCCTCAAGGTGATGCTCGAGAAAAAGGGTGGTCCGCGGCTGACATCCCGGCAATTCCAGGTCCTGCTGCGGAAGATCAATGCCGGCCTGAATGGCCAGTTCCGGAAAGGGTTGGTTCGCAAGGCAGGGCGAGACGGTGGCCATGGCGCCAACCGCGCGGTGATCTGGCATCTGATCTAAAGCGCTGTTTATAAAGCACCCTAGAGAAACGTGAGGTTGAATTCTGGTGGTCGGCAGGCCATATGAGATCAACGTAGAGCTTTAATAATTTTCCAGAGCCTCGAGTTGCGGATCATATGGAGGGAAAATGCCTATACCCGATTACGCCCGACATGTGCCGAAGGAAAAGTTAGTACAAATAGTGTGCCGGGGCGTTTGCGGTAGGACGCGCTATGGTGAAGTGTCCGTGCTTCCGTGGTCGAAGACGGAAGATAGCCACCAAACTGGTCTGCGCGCAAAATGTCTCCGATGCGGATATGAGGCGCGAGATAATTACAATTGGACCGCGTTTTAACATAATAAATAACTATTAAATATCAGGAGATAAACATGACTGAATTATATCACTATACGGGGCTCGGCGCAGCCCTAAGCATATTGGATACGCTTTGGTTCGTTCCTCGCTATAGGAACCCTCTTGCTGCAGACTCGGGCTTGAATTGCTTTGCAGCCGGACAACCGCATAACACGAACCAACATATTGAAGGGAACGGAGCGAAAATAACGTTCTTGTGGGATGGGCCAATAATGGAAGATGCGCAAGATTTGGCGCTGCCATATCCGAGTAACGTGCTTCTCCACCAGGGGGCATGGAGGAGTATCGTGCCTTTCGGGACCAATGCGCATCTCCGTATCGCAAAAATCCATGCTGAAGACGGGGCGTGGGAGGCATACTGGAAGCATCGCAATAAATGGCCATTATTTTTCGCAAAACGGCGGATTGGCGCTTTCCGAAGTGACGTTGAGGATCGTTTGGCCGAAATGCCGTCGGTTAGCGTTGGCAAGCCCCCAACCGGCTCATAAGCGCATCCAGCGACTCGGTAATCAGCAACACTGCGCCCGTGCGCAGGGTGACACACGCGTTCATGGCAGTGTCGTCGGCGTCGGAGATGCCGGCGATGAAGCTCGGTGCCAGGGCGTGCCGGCGGCCAGACATGTCGGTGACCACGATGAAGACCTCGCGCAGCGCCGGCCGTTCTCGTCCAGTCCGTTCCATCGTCAGCAACACGCCATCTTCTGCCACCGGCCCGTCCACACGCGGCTGGTGGGGCTCGCGAGCATCATTTCGAGGATTTCCCAGACCTGGCTGGCGTCATCCACGCGGCGCCGATCCTCGCGGTAGGCCATCTCCGCGCTGTACAGCCCTAGCAGGTGCGAACTGATCCGGTGGTAGACGCCGATCTCGGCGCGGCGCATGCGGGAGTGAAACCCCTCCGCGCCGTTGGTGTGGATCCGGCCATTGGCGTACTCGAGGCGGTGATTGATGTGATGGGTTTGGTAGCGGGCGTGCAACGCGCCGTAGGCCTTGTGCTCGTCGGTATAAATCACGCTGCCCGGAGCGACGTGCTTAGCGCTCGCCGCCAGGATTTCCTCGGTGGTTTCGCTTTCTATCACCACGGTCACGGTATTCCCGCCCCGTTCCCGCAACACCAAGACCGCCTTCTTCTTGGGCAACTTCTTGGGTTGCTTCTTGTCGGGCCGCAGCCCCTCCCGGCCGGTGTTTCCAGGGCGGACGTGCCCGCCATAATACGCGGCATCCTCCTCCACCTCACCGGACAAAACCAGGTCGCCGCGCCTGCGAGCGATCGTCTCGCGGATTTTGTGGTTGAAAACAAACGACGTCTTGGTGTTCAGCCCCACCGTCCGGGATGCTTGGATGGCGCTGACTCCCTTGGCATTGAGCACAAACGTCGTGATCTCCGCGATGATTCGCTTGAAGGGCAGCTTTCTTGAATTGAATGGCGTGCCGGCCGTCACCGAGAAGGTCCGGCGGCAGGCGGAGCACTTGAATATCCGCCTGGTGGTGATGGTGTAGCACCTCTCACACTTGCAGTACCGGCAGACTGGCGTCCCGCCCGTTCGCGGCCACCGGTGCTTCAGGAAACGCTCGTAGGCCTCTTCTTCCGTCATCTCAGCGACGCTCCACAGCGACCAGGTCGCGCGCCTCGCTGACTTCAGAAAGTGGGTTCCCTGCTTGCGCATCTTCGGTTCATCGCCATCGTATATGATGGCGTTATACCCCTCGGGTGAGCGCGTTGCAACAGGAAACGCCATCCCATATGATGGCGCCGAATTTAACGGGAGCATCCCTTGACCGATCTGCGACACGTTACCGAAGACCAGTGGCGGGAGGCGCTCTTCCGCTTCCTGCGCCACGCCATGGCTCAGCGGCGGGTGGATTACTCCGACATCGCCCAGCCCCCCAGCTTCGCCGGCGAGCCCAAGGAACGGGTGGCGCTGGGGAACAAGGTTCGGCGCAGCATGTATGACCCCGGCTTCTTCCTCGCCCTGCTGGCGGCGATTGGTCTCCCCGGAGTCACCCTTGAGGAAGTGGCGAAGTTCCTTCCAGAGAAGCGCGCCGACACTGAAGCCGGGGATAGCTAATCCAGGCATGGCATTCTCCTCACAGGTGGACCAAGAGCCATCTGCCATTGGGTAAGAGTTTGACGTCACCGCGGCTGTGTAAGCGCTTCAGCACGTCTTTGACCGTCGGCCGGATGAGGTCATGGCCTTCGGCCCGCGCGAGGGTCATGAGGGTTGTGATCGATAGCGGCCTGGCCTCACGCCGCATGATGTCGATGAGCGGCCGCTGAGTCGGCGTTGGGTCGCGATAGCGCGCCGCAGTTCGGGGGGCTTCGGGCTCGGGCGGGGGTAGCACTGCCTCCTCCTTCCCAGGCGTCCAGGCGTGGCGTGCCACCCAGGCCAAGCCGTCAGCGACGCCAGCGGCAAACTGACCAGCGGCGATGATTTCCTCCCAGGCGGCATCTTCCGCCGCCTGGCGGGCGGCAGTCGCCTTTGATTCAATCGTGGCCATGGCATCAGCTTTCGGTGCCATTGGGCTCTCCGCCCTCCGGAGCGTCTTCGAATCCTGCCCCCTCTTCTGTGAGCAGGCCGGCGCTGGTTAGACGCCGCAAGACCCGAAGGCACTCTTCCTCGGAAATCGTCACCCCCCGGGCCTTCAGCTCGTTGCATATCTCGAGCGGGGTCAACGGGCCGCCGGCCTTGTCGATTATGGCCAGCACATACTTCGTGTATGGGGTTCGCTGCCGAGGCAGCTTCTTCGGCGCCGTTGGCGCTTCCGTAGCAACGGGGGCGGCCGCCGCGTCGCCCACCGGCACGCCGCCTGCCTCCTCCAGGACCCAGACTAAGGCGGCCGCGTAGCCCGACTGGTGGACTACGGCGGTACGGGTCTCTTCCAGCTTCCTACGGACCAGTTCCACGTTGATCATGGCGTCCTCCGATCTTTGGAGGCTGGGCCCAGCTGGTAGTGACCTCGGCCCACGACCTGAACCGCACGACGAAGCTCGAGCCGGCACAGCGCGGCCTTTACGGACTTCGGCAGGGACGTGAGGCCCTGCTGTTGGAGCCCTGCCATGATCTCGTCCAAGGACATTGGCCCTGGCGCCGAGGCGAGCAGCTGCAGGATGGGCTCTTGGCATTTCTGCCGCGTTCGCCGATAGCGCACAGGCACCGTGCCGGCGGTAATTTCGGGAGGCGGAGCGCCCAGTTGAGCAAGGGCCTCGAACCGAGCGGCGGCCGCAGACAGGTGAGCCGCAGCAGCCCGCCATTCAGCGGCTATTCGTTTGTAGGGGAGCACGGGAGGCTTCATAGCGGCCTACCCGTGCGGTAGCCGAAAAACAATAAAGACTGAAATCGGAGTAAGTAGTGGCGTGCGGCCTCGCACGTCATAGGGGACTGTTCCCATTTGGTTTCCCTTGGGTTTAGTCCACAATGACTGGAAGAGGATTGGCACACCCTAGACAATAGGGCGGCCTTGTGGCATTCTCTGCCAGCAAGTGTGGATTGTGGTTGTGCCATCGCCGCTTTGCCCGGATGAGGGGTGTTGTAGCACCCGCATCATCCTTGATGCCCTGCCGCTCTGCGGCGGGGCATCATGCTATCGGCGCCCATGTATTCGCTAGACCATCGCGCACCATTTGGTGGGGACGCGGCCCGGCCGGCCGCACGCCATCAATACAACAGACTTCTTGGCGAATCGCAATTCAAGTTTCGGCCTGAGGGCTAACAGGCAAAGGGCGGACCTGTTCTCGCCACCTTACTATCTGCGCTGATCTGATGGCGCCGAAATTTGCTACCACAGGATAGTCCTACTTGGCTAAATCGAAAATTCCCCTCAATTCAATTTCATTGGGCGGGTTAGGTGCCTGGTTTCATTGGGCCATTGGGGTGGGAATAGTCGAACGCCGCTCTTCTCAAAGCAATACTGCGCCGACTTGAGCTACCAAGGGAAACTGTGGCTTCCGCCTCAGGACATTCCTGCGACCGCGCCTGCGGCGGTGCAGCCCACGGCTCAGGCGGTCCAAACCGCGGCCCTTGCGTTGAGGCTGCTCGACCGGCGCGCCGCGTCCAGCAGCCCACCGATCCACATCATCTTGCGTAGCAGATGGCCTGCCGGCTGAGCCCCCAGATGGTCAGCGCGGCTAGCATTCGCTGGTCAGCAGCCAAGGCCTAGCCGTGCAGGTGCTTTGACCCCCAGCAAAAATATCTACCGGCGAGCGGGGGAGGGAAAGGCAGCCGGCCAATCAAGGGATGTAGCATGCAAGCCACCCCTAGCAACATTAGATCATGACCCATTTACATAAACAAAATCATCGTACAATTCCGGCTCATCAATATCATGCAAGAACAATCTATTCTTCGCGGCGGTGTCCAGTGGAACAATTGCATGGCATGTTCCGTCACTCACGGCGTCGGAGTAATCAACAAGTTTCTTAATAAGAGCAAGATTACGGTTCTGTATGGCAAAAAACCCTGATTTCCTTCTACGGATTTCGGAAATAGGTAGAGACCGCAAGTATGTGAAGTGCCTGGAAAAAAGGCCAGCTATGACATCCGCGATCTGAATGCCAAATTCGGATTTGGAATCACAAAACGAAAAATTCACAGGATTCCCGTTATCCTGTAGCTCCAAATCTGACAAGGCATCTTCTATTTCAACCTCTCGGTCAAATAGATGTGTTGCCTTGGGAAATTTGTAGACACAGTGAAAATAATGAGATGAGAGCCCTTCGACCACCTCATGCTTGGTACCCGTGGAGAAAAACGCGTCCTCAATATCCGGATGCGCGATCATCATATCGATTGCCTCCATCAGAACAGGAGGATGGGGATTATCAGGATGATGCTGTAGAGCTGCCAATATATCTTTCAATTCTGATAAAAACGCCTGGGTCTTTCCATCTGGTATAACTGGAAATTCATAGCGGTATAGGAGATCAGTAATCTTACCGTTGCTCTGTATGGCGCCTCGGAATAGCTCGTTCTTCAGATCCCAGTTTGGGCCAATTGTATTATCGATGATATCAACCAGCGTCCAGTACAACAAATCAATAACCGAATAATGTACAACAATCTTCTTTTCGACCAAATGCGCCAGAAAGGCCTCGAGTTTTCGAGATTTCAGAATATTCTCATAAGTCCCATTTGCGATATAGTCGAACTTAATTTCCGGCATGTTGCTCTGCATCATAGTGAGGGACCTCAATGTGGCCTCACTTGGCACTTCCTGGCCAGGTTGAAGCGCTATCCCGGCCAAAACGAATGCTTTCCGGATGTCATTGTTGAAGCCGTTGTTAGTAATACGGACTTTGCGAAAATTCTCACTTTCGTCGTAAAATATCTTAAGCGGCGCAAAAAGATTACGCCGTGCCGCAACCATTTTTAGCATTTCCTCAGATTTAAATACCGTCTTCATTCTTTGTCATCCTCACCTAAGCCACAATCTTATCGGATTTCCATCAACCGCTGTGATTCTAGTTTACATTTTACCACACTATTGGAGTCGCGTTCTTTGATTAATAGCCTTTCTTCCGCTCCCTAACCTGGTCCACAGGGCGCTTAGATAGGCGACGTCCGGCGCAGCCCGATGGCGGATCGGGAACTGGTGCCCCACTTCCAGCCGGGCCGCTTCCAGGTCCCGGCCTGCGGCAGCCGCCATCTCCTGAAAGAGCATTTCCGCGTCGTGCAGGAGGAAAGGCTGGGGCTGACCACAAGCCTGGCAAAGCCGCCCTAGCCAGTATCCATCTTCCGCCGGCGCGTCGCTGTAGACTGTCAGCCCCACCAGGCTGCGCGACAGCCGCGCCAACACCGCTGGGCCCGCCGTACCGTCGCTGAACAACGTCTGCCTGGAAAGCCCGTGCACGCCTTGCGCAGCCGGGTCCCAGTCCGTCCAATCCGGGTGGGGGAGGATCAGGTAGCTCTCGATCTGGCGGCCAGGTATGGCCCAGCCAACCTCAATGGGGTAACTGCCCGAGTCGAGGCTGGACGCCTCGATGTCAAGAAAGGCGATCATGACCGGGGCCGCTGGCTGAGAGGTTCACCGCAATCCAAAAACACAGGCAGTGTCTGCCCCACCGCATCGACCGGCAAGACGGAACCTTGCGGGGCGTCGAGGCTGTTACGCCTGCCTGTGATGCGGAACGACGGTGGCTTCCAAACCACCGATGCAGTTGGCCAGCCGATGGGCGACCTGCGCCACATCAGCCCGCGGAATGCGCAGCACGCGGACGGGGGTCATGCCGCCGTTCCGGATGATGGAGACCTCCCCATCCGATGGAGCGCCGGGGCCAACGAAGGAGGTGTACGAGATTCCTTTCACGTCGGCGAAGGCGAAGGTGTCGCCCCCGAGGTGAACGCGCCGGCCAGGCTCATCCACCATCAGGATGCCGCCCCCTGCGCACATGAATGACCGGTAGGTCCAGGTGGGCGTGAACTGACCCGTTGCGACCAGGTGGTGGGCGGCTTTGTAGAACTGGGTGCCGAACATCGCGCGGAGACCACACCAGAGCGACGCCACCACCATGAACAGGCCGCCGAGGAAGAGCAGGCCCCCGAATCCTCCCAACGAAGGCCCGGCCAACATGGCGAGGATAGCCCCGCCCAACATCCAGCCGCAGGTGGTAAGTGGGTTGCTGCCCAGGGTAGCCGCCCGATCTTCAGGGTGAGGAGAGGTGAAGGACATGCCGGGCTCCGGTGGACAGGCCCCGGGATGGTCCCCGGGGGCGGCGTAGACGTTCCTTGCCCCGGCGTCGGGGGATACCAGCGCACGGCGTCCCAGACGCAGCGTGCGGCCGCATCAGGATAAGACACAACGTGTCTATGTACATCATGCATTTTGCAGCGAGTAAGCTACCCCCTGTCCAGGCCCAGGGGGAGTTTGGCTTGGCGAACAAGGACCGTTTTGACCCGGAATATGCAGCTGTCGTTAAAGCGCTGGTCGCTGAGCGAAAGCGCCGGGGCCTTACCCAGGTTGACGTCGCCGACCGTATGGGCACCACCCAGTCGCTGATCTCCCGGTATGAGCGCTTGGACGTCCTCTTGGATGTCCTGGATTTCGTTCGGTATTGCGTCGCCTTACGGTGCGAACCGGGGGCATTCCTGAGCCAGTTCAACTGGCTAAAATCCGTCAAAGACGAGTCGATGCACCAGTAGGAATAGCCCTGCTGGCTGAGCCGGGCTTCGTGTCCGGCCGGCGGCGTTGGGCTCGGACAATCACCCCTGAATGCGCGCCGGCAGATGTGCCAATATGGGCTTGGTCATCACGCCAAGGAGCCCGCTCATGGCCCTGCCCACAACACCTCCCTCCCAGGCGCGGACCACCCGCGTCAGCGCCCTGGTCAGCGAAGAGGAAAGTTCAACCATCACCGCCAAGGCGAGCGCCGCCGGCCTCTCCGTCAGCGCCTATCTGCGCCTCCGCGCTCTTGATGATAACTCCGGGGTGCCTGCCCACGCACTTGCTCAGGTCGACCGGCTTATCGCCGGCATGGAAGCCGATCTCGACGCCGCCATGGCTGCTCTGGACGCCACGCTACACCGCCTCGATATCGCCCAACCGGCGCCCTGGGACGTTGCATGACCAAATATGTGGCGGGCTTGGCTGTTCTGGCCTGGCTGAGCATATGCGGAGCACCAGGCGCGGCGGAAATCCCAGACGCTTGCCAGGCCCAGGCCCCCTGGGGAGCACCTCAATGGGCGGGAACGGAGCCGCCGATCACGACCCTTTGCCACCGGGCCTATGTCGCTCTGCACGATGACGTGAAGCTGGTGCCGGACTTCGTGTCCTGGTCGCTGACGGCGGAACACGCGTTGGGGTGCCTTCCGCGCAAAGACTCGTTCGCACCGGACCCTGATCTCCCTGCTGGTCACCGGGCCGAGCTGGCCGACTACAAGGGGCATGCCGGGGTGTACGACCGGGGTCACATGGCCCCCAACTCGGATTTCGAGTGGGATGCCCAAGTTCAACGAGAGAGCTTCTATCTGTCGAACATGAGCCCCCAGGCGTCTCACCTGAATCAGTGGGAATGGGAGCGGCTGGAGGAAGTGACACGAGCGTGGGCGCTGACGCGGGGACCGCTGGTCGTGATGGACGGCCCCATCTGGGCGGACCCCATCACAACCATCGGCGCCGATGCGGTGGGCGTGCCCGCGGCGTATTAGAAGGTGGTGGTGGATAGCTCCGGGCAGACCGCCGCGTTCATCATGAGGAACGAGGCCACGCCGAAAGGCGACCTGGCCCCTTACGCGGTATCGATCGCTCAGGTAGAAGCTGCAGCTGGGCTTACGCTGCCATTGCCTGCCGGCGTGGACCGGGCTGCTGTCGGCGTGGTTTGGCCCGCCGACACGGAGGCGTTTCAAGAGCGCAAGCATGCAGCCTGCCAGGTGCGTTGACGGTTAGGAGCCGATGGCCGCCAAGCCACCCAGCGCGAGCCGGCAGCGGAGGCAGCCGCCCAATTCAGGCGAGCCGCAAGCGCGGCTGAGAAGGCCCCGCCGCGCCGATCTCATCAACCTGGAAACGGGATGCGGATCCAGTCGTTGCCTTTCCTGCGCCATGTCTCGCCCGTCTCGGCGTTGATCATGAGCACCTCCGACTCGCCATTCCGGGTGAATCCGGTGCTTAAGACCTGATAGTGGCCTGGGGCTACTGGATCGGCTGGCACCCAGTGGGTTCCCTCCGCCAGGAACCATCGTTGGCCCGTCTGGGTGTCGATCCGATAAACCTCGGCCACCTGGTTGGTGAACTTGCCGGTATAGAGAAGCTGATAGCGGCCCGCCGGAGCAGCAGAAGAGGGCTCAGCCTGTCCAGCCCCCGTCAAGGCAAAGAGAGAGGTGCCGGCGGCCAGCACAACGGCAATAAGAGCCCGCGTCATCTATCATTCCTTCAGCGTCGATGAATGGGGCTCTGGTTGTATATCGCTCCCATCGGCAATCAAAGAGGGGATCGCTCGCATGCTGAGCCCGTCCAAGGGATGGCCGTGCTTGCAGTGAGCCACCTCTGGGGTGATCCTCCTCCTCGACGTACCGCCCACACCGCCTGGCATCGACAGCCAGCAACTGACGAGCGCGATCCAGGCGGATGATCGGGCGAGGTAAAAGGTGGAGGCAGTGGCGGACCATCCACTGGCTGACGGAGTCGGGATTGGCTAACAAGCTGTCGCGACGCCCGCCCGAGCAACCACGACGACGGACACCCATCGGGATGGCCAAATCTGTAATGTCTTACTACACCCGTAGTCGTTCGCCGTTCCTTGCTCGCCGATCATGGGGAGCGAAGCCCTCATCTATTGTTTGTTGCCGGCAGGGAGTTAATCCTGTTGCAAGAAGGCAAGAAATCGATGGAGTGCCGCTTTGCATAAACCTTTAAGAAAATTAACGCGACTCGTTGCTGCGACGTTTGGTGCGTCTGTTCTGATGTGCGACACGTCGAGTGCTGGGCAAAATGTTCAGGAGGTCCATGTTATTCTTGGCGGTGGTGGCGCGTTTCTCGGGGGAGGAGAGGATGTGGTTGCGCCGATCCTCTTTATTGGGGAGAGCCCCGATAGGCCATGGGACCAACTTGGGTGGAGCCTAGTTGGCGACATGTCATCTGACCGGCGATGCATTACGTGGAGGCAGCTTAAGGGCTCTGACAATCGCATCTATGACGTCTCCGCTGAACCATCATGCTCAACTGATCCACTTCACCCACGTCAGAATTTGACAGTAATAGTGAATATGCAATGAGCATAAATCCTTACATTGTCTATGGACGCGGGCTCTGCGCTTGTTGTGCGCGTCCTTAATTTACCCGGTCTCTAAGAATGAAAGGTGCAACGTGAAGGCTATTTCCATTATCTTTTCCATATTCTTGATTTCTGCGCCATTTTCTATGGCAGCGCACGCCGATCCAATACCAAAAAGACTGCCAACCATGGCTGAGCCAATGACGGAGTCTTTGGAGAAGTTGTTGTCCAGCGGGTGGGTGGTAACGTCAGGCTCGCCGACTATCGGTATGATCTTAAGGAACGATCGGCGATGGGCGATGTGCGAACTCGTGGTGAACGAACCCCGCGTCGACGATCGAACCGGCGCCAGTCGCTGCTATCGCCTGAATTAGCCACCCCCTGAAGCTCGCGTCGGCCTGGTGCGCAGCGGGCGATTGATGGCCCATGCCTTGATGGCCACCACGGGGCCAGAACCGCGGCAAAGCCCAGGCCGACTACGCTTTACAGAAACCTCCAAGCGTCGATGCTGTCCGGCACCGCGCCTCACGCGCATCCACCAGGCCCGGGGGCTGGGGATTGCTTCAGCGGCAGGCCAGGGCGAACGCCAGTTGGCCAAGCGCAGAGGCCACCCACAGCCCGCCGCTCAACAATGGCCGGCGCGCGGTGACCACGGACAGCAGGAACCCGATCGGCAAGATCGCGCTGCCCAGCAACTGGGCGCCCCCGGACAATGGCGTAGAATGATCTATGAACAGGCTGGAGAGATAGATGGCTAGGCCCAGCCCCCAGAGCACCAGGTAGACGCGGCGGACCTTCGGATTGCGTTGCTGGGGTTCAATCGTGGAGGTCATGGGAGCGCCAGGTTCCGCCGGTTCAGCTCATCTCGATAGCTGAGATTCCGAGCGGCATTGTACTTCTCGCCCGTACTCAGGATATAGCCGATAAAGTAATACATCGCGGCGATGGGTATGGCTGGCCCCTTGGTCAACTCGGTGTACATGTCTTTGAGGATTACCGGGCTCCTGCCGTATTGCATGACCTTTCGGCGCGTGCCCTCCCCCAGCGCCCCCTGTCTGAGGGCGTCGCCATAATGGAAGACCTTGGCCAGACGGTCATAAGTCTTGAAAGCCTCCCGCAACTCGTCGTCGGAGAGCAGCGGCGGGAAGTCCTCCGGGCTTTCGATCGCCTGACGGCATCGGGACATCAGCATGGCGGCCATCCAACCACCTTGGGCTGGGCCGTACGCTGTCACCAGCTGGGTCTTGATCCTGGTCAGGAGCGCATAGAGCGCACCCGGATCCAGACGCCGCACCGAGAGCATGTCCTGAAGAAGGTGCTGCACCAGTGGATCGTTGTACCGCGTGGAGACACCATCCAGCGGGGTGTCCAGGCGCCAGAACTGCACCAGACTCATGCCGGCCGGGACTCGACCCACAGGCATGGTGCGTTGGTCTACTCGCTGACCCACGGCATCCGTCACGATGCGCTGGGCACCTTGCACAAGCTGCCGGTCAAGCTCGGCTTCCATTGCCTGGTTGTCCGCGGTCGCGCTCATGTCTGGGCTGGCCTTCTCCCGGTGCTGACAGAAGCGAGGTAGGCGAATTTAGCGAATCGGCAAGGGGATATATCACCTGGGGAGGTGGCCGTAGCGGTGAGCGCCCGCGCCGGACAATGATCTCGATGGCAATTTAGCGGGTGCTTTTGCCCAGCCCAAAAAGGTTTCCAGCCTGTTCCTTGTCTGCTGGTTTTCCGCCAAGTGACCGCAGTACTAGCCCTCGGGCCTTGCTGAAAGAAGGGGCACTTGGGCCAGTGACGGCGCCACTTCAGTTTCCGGATTGTCCGCCGGCTTCAGCCAATTCGCTGAGCAGGTGGCCAAACTCCAGCCCATCGCGATGACAAGCGACCTCGCCGCCTTGGGGCAGGAGATTGGTCAGCAACCCACGGCCCAGTTCGGGAGCCTTCGCATCGAAGCCAGGTCGTTTCTCGCCTATAGAACTGATGATGCGGGCAGCCGCCGGTTGAAGACGGCCGCCCGAGCAGGTCACGCTGCCGCGCGCTTGCCCTTCCGCGCTGGCTTGGCTTCCGCCACCGGCTCGCGCTTACCCAGGCCGATAGCCTTGGCCAGCCCTGAGCGCTGCTCGGCATAGTTGGGCGCTACCATGGGGTAGTCCGCCGGCAGGCCCCAGCGAGCCCGGTACTCATCCGGCGAGAGGCCATAGGCGGTGCGCAGGTGGCGCTTCAGCATCTTTAGCTTCTTGCCGTCTTCGAGGCAGACGATGTAATCGGGCGTCACCGACTTGCGGATGGATACCGCCGGCGTCAGTTTCTCTGGTTCAGCCGTGATCGGCGCTTCCTGCCCGAGGGTGGACAGGCTGGCGAAGGTGGCGTTGATGAGCGCGGGAAGTTCGCCCGGTGCGAGTTGGTTGCCCGGGTTAGACAGGTAGGCGGCGACCAGCTGGGCGGTCTGCTGCAGGGTTTCAGGATCAACTTGTTTCACGTCGGCCATGGCGCGCGCTCCCATTCATTGGTAGGGCAGATGGTACGGCCCCTACAAGCTATGGTAGGCCGCGTGCTTTGTGCGAGCAAGGGTTCGGGCCGCCGCGCTTATTCCGATGGCGAACTATAGGGCGCAACGGCCGCGTCCTTCAGCGCAATGAGGCGATCGAGAGCGGCTACCTGCTCGTCGCTCAGGTCCGGGAACGACAAGATAATGGCGCCGATAATCGCCAGGCCGAAATCAAGGCAGGCGCCCAACCCGCGAATGGTTTCCTTGTGGGTTGCGCCATACAGGCTGGTGTGGTTGACGGCCATCAGGCCGTCGTCCCGATGGTCGTCCATGGTTACATGGCTGAAAACGCCTTTGACATTGGGATGGGCGCCGAAGTCGATCGATGCTTCATAGGCGGAAACAGCGAGGGCATGAATTTGAGGCGCGTGCGCCTCCAATGGTTGGATCGCTTTCTTGAAGGTGAAAGCGCCCAGGCAGGCCTTCCTCTCTGCCTCACCAGCATGCCGGTCCGTCCAAACACCCTGAAGTTCAGGCGTATGCAGCATCAGCCCGCCATAGGCGGCCGATTCCAGGGCGGTGCGCAGCACCGGGAAAACCGCAGCCGGGTGGCCACTCAGGGCCATACGCACACCAGCGAGGAACAACTGATAGGCGTTCGTGAACATCAAGGCAGGAAGGGGCGAGACGGGGCATCCTTTCCACAGCTCTTCGCGGAAATAGGTGTCGTAAACCCGTAGCGCGGTGACCAGCGGATCATTCGACACCAGCAACTCGGCCGCGGTTTCATCGGAAGCCGCCATATAGATGTCGATGCCACCCCCGCTTAAGACGCGCATGCTATCTGCCATGGTCAACTGGTCCCCGTCGCCCCATCGCCACGAAGCTCCGGTGAATTAATGTCCGGGGATCGGGCTTAGCAGGTCGAATTATTGTCCGCAAATTTGTGAAGGTTAGGAATTCATATCCCTAGGAATTCCGCCAATCCCAACCAACAATGGGGGCATGTTTTCACCCGCTTGGAGAGCCCTCTATGACAAACACCACCAAAGCCCGCAGGCCGGGGCGCCCGATGGGGACTGAACGGCCTCCCGAAGATGTTCCCCTGCTCGCCGCCATAGCCGATTTCCGGCTTGCGAACAAGGCCGCGACAGTGACGGACGCCATCCGCCACGCCAAGCCCGACGCCGACGATACGGTCATGCACCGTCTTCGCCGCAAGTTCAAAAAACACGAAGAGAGGCTTATGGCCGAGGCGACATCGCGCGCTGCGCCGAAACGCGCCCGTAGCAGCAACCCTAGGTCAGTGGTGCCGTCTCATAAGCATGACTCGGAATGGGCGTCCGTCGCAGCAGCTCTGTCTAGGCAAAATTATCTGGAGCCAAGCCTCGCCGAACAAGCACTCCGGGCCGCGACATTGGTATCTAATGACGATCGGCAGATGCGGGGATACATAGCGGCAATTACAAGTCAGACTGCCATGCGCGAGGCAGAAAAATCCCTCACCGCAAGTGAATGCGCCGCAATGGAGAAAGCGAGAGCAGCCCTGTTGACCAGTTCATTCGGGGCTATAGTCCCATCTACAGTGGAGGATGTCGTAAAGGCTTTCACCGCCGGCGAGAGGTCCGCAATGGAGAAAGCGAGAGCGGCCCTGTCGATGGACTTAACAAAAGCCACCCAGACGCAGAATGTGTTGGGCATTTTCGGCAGCGGCAGCGGCAGCGCCGCCGAAGCTATTGCCTATAGCGGCTACAATGCTGCTTGTGACCTCGCATATAGCGGTAGCGACGCTTTCAGGGACATGTACGCACCCCGGAGCGGCCGCCGCTAGCCCTCGGGCGGATTGCCGCCGGAGGTCGCCTGACCTCAAGGGGCGGGAATGCCATGCGCGCGGTAATGATGGCGGCCGTATTTACAAGCGGTAGGGTTTAAACACGAGCGGTGACACCGCTAGTTGTGCGGGCTATAAAGGAAGACCTGTTCCCTTCCAGAGAAACCTCGATGCGAATCGCGCCCCTCGCTGTAGTTTTCCCGACGCTGCTCATGGCGACGGCTTCGTATGCGGCGCCCTCCGTGCGCGTCAGTTGTACAATAGAGGAAAGTCCTTGGGCGCCAGCCGTCGAAATTCCGGCGGTGACCGTACCCTATCCCGGCCATGTCCACCTGGTTCAAGGGCGGGAGAATCCCAACGATATGCAAGGTCAGGGCGATTATTCTGTAGATATCGATGGCGAGTTTTCGCCGTCACCAGACGGGAGAATTGTGTTTAAAGGCAAAGCTATCTGTGTCCAGCAGCCAGGCAATGCCGCCAATGGCACACCGTCGCCTACATATAGGCGCGGACAAGTTTGGTTATCCAATGATAATGTATCTTTTACGAAAGAAGAGGTGCGCACAATACCAACTTTCCCGAAATCGCAATCAGATGGAGTGATTATCCGTTTCGAATATATTCCGTGAAATAAATAAAATGGGAAAATTGACGAAAAGAGCGCATCATTTTTACGTATCAATTGCCAAATTCGTCTTTTATCACGCCCAGCACGGTATCGTGTCAGTTCGAGATCCTATCGGGCTCGCTGCCGCAGAGCGATATGCACTTTCGCCGTTGATTATGTACGGGCTTACCGTTGCCGGTTTGCCTATAAGATGGCTAACCTTTTCGCCAATCGACAAGCCGCTACCGTTTAGCCACGTCCTCCAGATGGCTTGGAATAGGGCGGAAGGTTTACGCGGGCCCCCTGACGCGATATGCGTCAACCGTCACATAGCACAAGCGGCCCCGTCTCTGGCCCCGACTCTGGCGCGGATCGGTGTTCGGCTGGAGATCGCGGATAACAAGGACAAGTCCCTGTCTGCGTCCCTCCGCTCCGCGCAGGATGCTGCCCGTTGGTTGTTGAGAAGGCCCACGCCCCCCGGCTCGTCGATTGACGATGCCGTTAGTCATCTTTGCAATGCCGCTCAAGCGGACCACGACTCTGACAATCGACTAAATTTCCAGACGTCGGGAAGCCGAAACCTTGCGAGATTAATTGAACAATGGCGGTCGCTGCCAGTGCGATCACCAGATGAAATCGCCTTCGAAGGGGCAAATTGGACCACTGGTCCGTGGCTGTCGTCTTGGGAATTCCCTCTGCCGCCTCACCAGCCCCGATATTTTCACCAGGGCAGCTTTGACGGCAATACCTGGTTACTGCTTGGAAAAGCCCCAATAAATGATGGCGATGAGGAAGACGAGGCGCCTGTTGAGTATGGATATGATAACGCCTCAGAAATCGCCAAGAATCTGGTGGCGTGCTGGCCCAACCAGCCAAAAGAAATTGCGTCGGCAGCCGGCACAACGCTGCGGCAACTTCAATGGTTTATATCTGGGAGAAGCCCTCTCGATCCATCGATTCGATATAATCTCGAAGATATCCTGGGCATAGAGTATGACGAGCAGACGTGCCGCTACATACCCGCTGGGCCTTATGTTCTAATCGCGCAAAAAACAAAGGCTCTTGAATACATCTATACGGAAATTTCCGATGGCGGAAATGCAAGCCCGTACGAGCTTATCCCTGTGCAAGGTGCGGCTGATCCGAGTTGGAGGTACATTTTAGTTAACGCCTATGACAAACCGCCAAGTATCATTATGGTCCCTCGCGGTGAGGCTATCGGAGAAGTCCTCCCCAAGTTGATCTTAAATTTTGAGGGGACCAGAAATGTATCACTTCCCTTCTATCGGGACGTTGTAGCTACTTGTGCGCGAGCCTGCCGAACGCCCGAGGCAAATGCGCAAGAGATGGACGCATTTGCGAGCCGATATGAAGAACAGTGGGCCAATTGCATGTGGTTACCGGAATAACTACTTGTAAGCTGGCATCTGGTTGACCTCCTCTGTCATCATGATAGTCGTCGGTTCGTTCTCCCCGCAGTCAAGCTGGGGCTACCGGTCCCACCCAGAACCAGTAGACGGTGGGAGTGCATCCGGGTCCGCGGTGCTGGGTCTTACCCCGGCGCTGGACAATTCCATTACGCGCGGCCTCAGAGAGGATGCCGTGGACATTTCGGAGGGTCCGGCCCCTGCGCTCGGGTGCAAGGTTCAATGCGCCCCGCTCCCGCAGTAGCGTCTCCAGGATTTCAACCGTGGTGAGCCGGCAGCGGCTTTCCTGAAGCACCCGAAGTACATCAGCCCTCGCCTCGCCGGGCGTCAGAATCTCGTGGCCAGGAACAAAGGTCCGGCGAGGGTGTAACACGGCACGATCGGTGCCCGGAGCGATGATTTGGAGGGCGCGCTCAACCGACTCGATTTCCGCCTCCTTTTGGCGGACGATCAGGATCGCAGCTTCGAGGTCGCGTAGCAGCTTCTGGTGGAGGGCGGCCAGAACGTCGACCTGAGGCATGGGCGGCTCGGCGCCATCGGCCGGTGGGGAAAATTCAGGAAGAGCGACTGTCGCACCATCGACCATGGCCAAAGAAATCCCCCCGCAGCGCTCCGGTTTGTCCAGGTGGGCCCACAGGTACCTCCCACGCCTGACGCTGCGTCGGCTTGTGGGGAGCCCGCCGCGCCAGGCGTGGGGCCCTCCTGTGGACTACCTGGGCAAACCTACCTCAGGGGGTCAGAAAAAGTTGGGTGCGTTTGCGCCACCATACCGGGAGACGGCGAAGCGCGCGCTGGAGGTCGCGGCCAGTGGCGCGCACAACCTGCTTATATTTGAGACCTATTAGACCCTCATTGAGATAGCGGCAGGATTGAAGCTCCTGCCAGGCTTGGCCCCCATGGCGTTTGCCGGCTAATTAACCTTCGTCGTGGCTCTCAATCTGTTGCTTGATGATCATTTCATTATTTGATTCGACTAATGCATCCAACGAGCGGAACATGTTGTCTGGAGTCCGTTCAGGTTCGATACAAACTCGGATGATGTCTTTTCCGGGTAGCATGTGCGCGGTGAAGCCGGGGCGACTCAGCGCTTCGACGTACTGCGTCATGACCACCTTGCGGACGTCACTACGGCCAGTTTTATCGCGAATTTCGTCCTTGGAGATGTCCACGCATGGCGTCACTAAATCTTCCTCGAAATGACCGAAGTGAGCGGTACCCTCTTCCTCTGCACGGTTGATTTCGTACCGCTGGACAAGGGCCTCGATAATGCGCGCCTGCAAGGCACTGTCTTTTTCGTCGTATGTCATTTTTTCCCCCGGTGTTTCTGATGGTTCATCTTGAAACACCATTCAACGGACGCAATAGGGAAAATTCTCGTTAATTATCAGTATGTTAGACTTTCAGAGTTTCAATCATTCCGGCGGGGGCTATTTTGTGCGCCTCCTATGGCGTTACTCCCGCAAGCACATTTTGGCAAATCCGCTTTAAGCGGAGCGGGTTGTCGTCCACGTATCGCGCGGTCATGGACACGGACGCATGGCCCATTAGGCTCGATACCGCCTTGATGTCCACCCCCTGCTCGATCAGCGAGGTGGCGAATGTTCGCCTGCCCGAATGGCTTGATGCCTGATCCAGCCCGGCCCGGCGGTACATCCTCTTGAAAAGCATCTGCATGGTGTTGGGCGTGAACGCGCCGCCCTTTCGCGACTTGAACAACGGGGCCAATGGAAGGGCGACGATGGCCTCCGCCTGCCGCCGCTCGTCGAGATAGACGGTGAGGGCTTTCCGCACGTCCTTGTTGGCCAGGTAGACCAGCCGTTGCTTTCGACCTTTGGTTGTCGCTCGCGTCAGCAGCACCTCGTCCTTGATCGCGCCATCAGGGGTCAATACGTCCCGTACCAATAGCTGGCTAAGCTCTTTCGCCCGCAGCCCGAGGGCGACGGAGAAATAGAGCAGCGCGACGTTACGATGGGGTTGATCGTGTGTCCTCGCGACCGCCACGACCTGGCGGAACTGGCTTTCCGTCAGAACAGGCGCTTTTTTCTCCCGGACCATAGAAGCTCCAATGTGTTAGAAGTTCTACAGAGATAATTTGTTAAATAATGATTGTACATAGTGTTTTTGGTGTAGCTCTAGGCTATTGATATCTAACAGCTTTCTCCGCAAAGTTTACCTTTTGCATTTAGTAAACATGACTTGCCTTGCTCACCTCAAAGGTTATTTTTTGAGGGACTAATTCTCCATATAGTGGTTCAAATTGGCTTTGGCAGGAAAAATTCATGCAGGACAATCGGTATCGCGTCTGCCCGGCCTGTCGGGTGCAGCTTCCTGACGATCATAGGGGGACTTATTGTGTTCATTGTGGCCATCAAACTTCTAAATCTGCCCAGTTCCATGCACATGGAACTAGCGCGATGAGCGCTCAGGAAAATCTGGTTAAAAATTACAACAGTCACATCACAGCTCGCATTGTCGCGCCCTATGCCGCTTCCGTACTGTTTGCATCCATAGCGGCTTCACTCATCATATTTGCACCACAATCACGTGAAACTGCGGCTAATTTCTCAGCGGCAGCTCTACTTGTCGTGGCGTTAGGAATTGCCGGATTTACACGATTCCGGGCTAAAGCTCCGGGGATTGAGCTTAGTGGAGAACGGACTGCTGCTGCGGACGGAACGCTCGCACCGGCAAATGTCGCACAGAGCGAGGGCGCTAAACCGAATGGAGATCAACCACTTTAAGTCGCAGCGCTACCTACACCAGTATTCTTGGACCTCTATTGGCCGCGTCCAACAAGCGCGCCCGCTGCATCGTAGCCGACCCCGTGCGAATCGAAACAAGCCTGCTTTCATCGATGGTCATGCTGTGGCACTTTGGCTTTGCGCGCCTGCCGAAAGCGGGGGCGCAGCGGTTGACGCCGCGATGTTTCCTGGACAAGGGGCAAGCCATGGTTAATTCGGTCTATTCACACCTTTTCTCGTGCCTGCATGATGAGCTCGCACCGGTTGGCCAGCTAGGACGTGGCGCACATCATTCGGTCTTCCGCTCTGTTCAATGGCGGAATATCAGCGGTGATCTGCTTGACCAGGGGCGCGTACATGACTTTGCCGTCATCTGGGACGAGGATCACGACACTCGCATAATCCGCGTAATTGAACGTCTGCATCTTGCCGGCATGCTTTGGCCGATCATTTTTATCGGTGAGCGCAAGGGTGGTGTGACGATTCTGTTCGCCCAAATGGCTGGCCGTTTAGAGGATTCAAAAGAAAACCTGATCAATCATATTTGTGAGATCGCAAAGGATGGAGGCGACGACAGCTGGACAGTCCAGGTCGGCTGGTTTCACCGAGTTACGGTCCCTGGAGAGGGCCCGCACTATACGGGCTGGGGCATCATCAACGATGAGGACTGGCGTGTTGTCGCCTACCTTCAAGGCATTGACGCGCTTTGGGAACTCGGAGAGAAGCTCACCGCTTAACCTTTCTGTCTCATGCGCCCTTCTATGAAGCTGGCAGCGTGAGCGCCTTGACCCGTCGAGCATGATTGGCTGATTAGATGATACGATACTCCGTACCCATCAATTCCCTGAAAGAGGTCGTCAACCCACTCGATGGCGTTATTTGGAAGATTGCTCCCATTGATCCCAATGAGGTTCGAGCCGCTGCGAATGCTGGCGGCGGAATTGATGATTCTTGGCAGGACGCTAACGCACGGCTGCCCCTCCACCTGCACAGAACCTTTCACATCAGGAGGCTGGCCCGGTTATTGAGCGTACTGCCCAATGCCCACGACGAGCACCCAATAACGCTCTGCGTCGGGAGTGATACAACCTGGTTTTATGACGGCAATCATCGAGCCGCCGCCGCGATCATACGTGGTGACCTCTTGATCGAACTGTTGATTGCCCATGGGGATGATGTGGAGCTTGAAAAGCTTTTTCCTGGCATAAAGCGGGTCAATCAGCCCTTACTCGGGGCCGAACCTAGCAACTCATCATCCGCAGAGTAGGCACTTATTTGCCAGTTCGCCGCGGATATGCTATAAAAATGGTGCCCACGGTCGGATTCGGACCGACATCCCCCCAGTTAGCAGCCGGGCGCTCTGTCCAGTTAAGCTACGTGGGCACTGTGGTGTGTGTATGCGGGTTTGGGAGTGTCAACCTACAAAGGTACAACACTCCCTCTGCCGCTTAAGCCATCATAATAACATGTACCACCTGCCTTTCTTTCACGTCTGTCAGGGTTACAGCTCAGAGGCCGGGGGCGCGGCAACGCCTTCGGCCTCGCTGTTTTCAGGTTCACTATCGTCGGCTGCCGCCAGCGTCCAACCGGCACGACCGTTCGCCTTGAACTGCTTCGCATGACTCAGCATAGCGCTCAGTGTGTTTGCGGGATTTTGCCCAGGCACAACATGCCCAGCATCTTCTAGCAGGCGCAGAAGTGAACTGGTTGCGACGGGAACTGTGCGTCCCACAAGAATGTCAGCGACGGCCTTCCTAAGGGCTGCACGCTCGGGAGATTCCCGGCGACCAGCAGAACGGTTAATGCGCTCAATCGTCTCCGGCGTAAGCCGTTCACGCTGAGACTTGGGAATATCATAAAGCGCGCGTATGCGCTGAAGCTCGCGCAGCTTCACGAAACGAGGTTCGCGAGCTAATTCAGCCTCAATGCTGGATATCTCCAAATCCAACGCCTTTATGAATTCACTGGTCATCACGTCACTCCACAACCGGCCGCTGCCACGGATGCATTAAGACACAGGCGGTGGCGTGGATCCAGATAATTCGCACAGAAATCTGCGCCCGCGTGAATTTTCTTCGTGCGTCTTTGAACTGCCACGACCGTCCCACCGTCCTTCTATACAATCGTGCCGCCACATTCCCCGTCTCCACGACCGTTTACACGACAGGGCCACAGCCTTCGAACCGGCAAACTTTCTGGGCTAACCAGTTTTACGAATTCTCTTGATTTGGATTTTGGGCGGATAGAAGGTGGCCACCTATTCGTTAGGGGCGAAGCCCGTCCTTAACCGCTCCCCCTCACGTTAACACCCCGAAAAGTCACGCCCATGTCCTTGGAACATGGCGTATTTCCTCGCGCGTGTGTGCTTGGAAAAGGGGTCTTTGCGTCCATCTTTTTCAAAAGGATCAACTCAATGGAATACCACGAAGCACAAATTGCCTCCGCTGATGAGATGGCGATGATCGAAAACGTTATGCAGCGCCATTTGGCCAACCATAAAGCCATGCAGGAAGAGCTAGCCAACATCCGCCTCTTCCATATGTCTCCCCAAAACGCCTGGTCTGTCTTTTGGGATGAGCACTGGATAACGCGGGTCATCGAAGACCGGAGATTGGGAGAGGGGCATCCCGTCTCCTACGTAGTTTCTATCGAGGAGATCAATTTTCCGCCTCGGGATGAAATGGTGATTCAGCAATTTTCCGTGGAAACACATGGTGAAGATTTTTTAGTGCGAGAGATTATTCGGCCGGTTATCACTCTAGAAGATATTGCGGACCCCCTGCGTTTACGGCCGGACATTAAAATTTCTGACACAACTGATCTTTTCATTAAAAGCATGAAAGAATACGCACGAACGGAACTCAATGATGAGGATAATTTACCAGATCCGAATGTGAAATGGCGCCATTACTTCTATCCTGATGCGCGGACAAAAATCAGCCTTTCTGATGTTACGACCGCATCGGAAACCCGTGTTGGCCACCGAAGCTACCTCTTGATGGCTGGCCCTGTGCGCGCAGAGTCAACGAAGGACATGACTCTCATGGCCATGCACCGTGAGCTTTTTTGCGGGATCGGGTCGTTATCCGTCACGGATTGAGTTCGAGGGACGAAGCTTTGGATCGCATCTAGAGTTTCGTCCCAATTCTCCCTCGGCGTACCGCTGCTCGCCAATGGACCTCGACCTCGATGTGTACAACATATTGCTAAATGCGTGCGCGCACGCGCAAACTGCTACCCGAATGCCGGTTTATCTGTCCGATGATCTGAATTGAATTCGTTATCGTCTTCGACATCAACTTCCTGCATTGCCTGCTCCACGTCAATTTCAGGCTCTAACTCATCGTGCTGTCCAAGCCGAGTTTCGGAAAGTCTTATTTCGTATCCCATCTCATCCTTGACCAATCGCGTCAGCTTTCCAACATCAACCTTATCTCGACTCATGAAGCCATCATGCATGATAACGTGCGTTACCCCATCAGCTGATAGTTGCCTGAAAATCGCATCCATTACCCGCCGCTCCAGAGACAGATAAATGTTCATCCTGCGCGCGCGAATGCCGCTGACCGGAGTAGATGACTTGATGCCGGACATTCGCAGGCTGGCGCGTTCATGAGTATCGCGCGCTATCGCATACCGCCACATCGCCTTGGCATCCAGCCGTAAAGCTTGAACGTAATCGTCATTAACCAATTTTTGAAAAATATATGGGTCGTTTCCCAACGTTGAGTAAAGTGCGTTCGAAGCATGCATCCCGGGGTTTGCGCGGAAAAAAAGCATCTGCAGAATTTGTTTTGAGCGGGAGACGTCCAGACCCGTTAGCGATGACACGTGTTGCCTGATGTGCGCCTTATCATTGATGAGGCGCAAAATGGACGGGAATGGCTCTGCCGCGGATTGAACGCCATAAACCCATCGATAATGGCTGACCGCGTATTGGTAGACGAGCGTAGGCGCGCAACTCTCAACGTCGTAGTCCCACCATCCATCGAAGACCTGCTTCCTGACATCCCGTCGAATGTTTTGGACCGGATGGAAACGCCGCAGCCCGTTGTCATGATATTCAACGGCACGGCCGTCCAGTACCGGCTGGAAGCGCTGGCGCACAACGTCTGTTTCGCTCCGAACCTCCCGCCCCAACAGGCCACAGAGCTTTTGATAGCCCTCAATTTTCAAGCTGTAGGAATAGGGGTGGCTGCCGACCTGATACGTGCCGACCTGGATTAGCAGGGTGGAATAGAGCCAGCTCCCCAGCCCCCGATCCTTGTTTGAAAAGACGCGCCGCAGCTCTTCACTCGAGACGCGCATTTCGCGCTTCGAGCCAACGAATTGATCGCACCAATCCAGCACCAAATTGGCCCTTTTAGCCACCCTGGCATCTTGGAAGTTGGGTATTTTATGGTTCAGCTTGAGGGTCGCAATCATGATTTATCTATTTGATATTAAATATAAATAACCCGCATATCTTCCATACGAGAAAGCCGCAATGAGTTCATTCATGTTCGATGTCCCCTATTCTGAGCCAGCCCACCCTACCATGGGAGAAACAGGTGGAAATGAATTTAGGGGATTTGCCGAAAAACTACGGGAAACTCGGCGGAGGGCCGAGGAAGAAGCTGCTCGAATGGCACAGCTTCCCGCAGAAAAGTTGATCAGTATGCTCATGCCCGTGGATATGATCGAACGGCTTGCCGGTATCGCCAAAGATGCCGGCACCAACCGCAGCCAGCTCATTCGCCAAATCGTATCAGATTTCCTGAATTATGTCTGGGCGAATGGCATTCGCTTCAATGGCTCCACGCTTGGCTTCCGCCACCGTCCCCTATTCGATGAGCGGGATTAAATCCCACCATGCATTTAAATGCGTGGGTCAGGAAGGGTCGGGCCGCACCAGGTCAACATGGCTTATGCCAAGAGCCATCGCCAGCTCGTAAATGGTGACGATAGTTGGGTTCCTATGCCCCTTCTCCAGGCTTGAAATGTATTGCTGGCTGAACCCGGACAGGTCGGCAAACTGCTCCTGCGTCAGCCCCTTCGCCTGACGGTACTTCCGCACGTTCTTCCCAACGAGTTCCCGCATATCCATACGGGATGGGTTGCAGATTACATATTATAAGTTTATCAACTATAGTATGTTAACCGGCGAGGAGGCGGTCTCGGTTCGACCAGTTTGAGAAAGGCCACCTTCCGCACGTCATCACGTTAGGGCAATTTTCCGGGACGCAAAGCCGGATATGTACAACCCTGGGTTTCTGTATAGGGTCGGTTTAGGACCACTTACTCACAGGCATTCTATGACTGACCAGATGGCGGACACCTCGAAGGTAGCCAAGGCGCCAAAGCAGACACCCAGCAAGATTCCGATCGGGCGGATGACGATAGCGCAGGTGGATGCCGCCCTATCCGAATGCGAACAGATCGTGAGCACCTACTCCGAAACCGTGAAGGCGAAGCTGGCGGCCAACCGGGCGATCCCCCCGAATGTGCTGCGCGAACTATCCCGCGCCAACGCTTTGAAGGGTCGCCTAGTGCTACGCCGCATTTCTCAACTTTTGGAGATCGGAGAACCCGCCGCACTCGAATTGATCGGCAAGCTGATGAAGGTGCAAACCAACGCTGGCTGATCTCATGACTTTGGGGGTGGGGCCGGCGTGTTCCGTCCTCCCCCCACACGGTGACAAAAATCGGCTTACAAGGGCCGACAGAGGGGTAATGATGGAATACAACAGGCCAATTGATAAATTTGCCCGAAGGTCTTTGCTGGTTGGCTGTATCCTCGTTGCGGGCATTACGATCTTTATCGCAGCCAATACTCTTTTCGTTGGGCAAAAGAAAGAAAGCGTGGCGGCGCTAGCAGCGGAACTAAAAACTGTCTCAACATCTCTGCATGATGCCCAGACAACGGGGCAGCCGACCGAAAAGTTAATGGAACGGTCCGGAAAAATCATCGAGAAGCTGACGCTGTTGGCTGACCGAGGCGATCCAGCAGCATGCATTCAAGTGGCTGCGCTCAAATTTGGTATAGCGCAAACGGAGCTGAAACCCAGCGGGACGGGGCCGGCGAACCCTCAGAAAGGGAAGTCCTTGATCGTAGATGCGTTGAAATACGCACGATGTGCACTCGATCAGAAGCAGGCGCTTACCGCAGATGAACAAGCCGTAGCTGAGCGATGGGTGACAGGATTCCCCCAGTTAATCACCCAACTAGATAATTCCCCTGCGGTAAAGACATATTACGTGAGAGGCGGGGATTTAGCATGTAGCGATTTAATGCAGATGGCCAACTATCTTATGACCTCGGGATATGCGGTTGGGAAGTAAGCATGCGGCGTAGGCCGCAGTTTGGCGGCGATCAGGCCGCCGCGGCGGGCGTTGCCGGGGCCTTGGGTGCCCAGCGCCAGGGCAGCAGTT
>NZ_VITN01000010.1 GCF_007828045.1 Nitrospirillum amazonense
AGGGTCCGTAGAGGACTTCCACCTCCAAGTCACAAGCCGGTTACCAACCCGGCTCTCGGTGCTTACGCACCTCGCGCCATGCCTGGCGCACCAAAGAAAAACCCCCGGAACCTTGCGGTTCCGGGGGCTCTATTGGCTCCCAGGGAGGGACTCGGATGAATTTATAATGCATTGTGATTGAATGGGAAATTGGGTCGTTGCCTGCACCATACCAACACAAATACCAACAGATTTTTTCGTTGGACCAACTACGATTGAGGGTCTCGAACCGGAATCCACTATTCCTAAAGGGCAGGTGCGACTTCAGAGAACCGAGCAGGTACGGCCGCTACTAGCTCGGTCACTGCCTCCAGGAGTCTGATGGCATGGCACTCGGGGCACGGGATCACCGTCGAGGCTGCGACGGGAGCCTTGGAATATCTCAAGAGACGATCATGGCGACCATCGGCACCTTCACCAAGTCGATGGACAGCATGTCCATAGGGCGGATGAAAGCGGCGACGTGACCACCATTGGTGTGGCTGAAGTTCGCGTCGTTCCTCTCCTAGATGGAGCAGATGTTGTCAATGTTACATTGATCCTCGCGCGCGAAGCCGCACTTGGCGGCAACGCCGCCAAGTGCGGCTTGGTTCAAAGCATTGCGCGACGTCATTGCCCGCACCCGCGTGCTTCAAGGGGCCAGATGTCGACCAACCGGTCGCCCTGCACCACATGCAATATATCGTGCAGGTTTACCGTAGGGGTCGCAGTGCGGCGTCATGCAGGTCAGGACGGCGCCAGGGGACAGCCGATCTTCAGTCCGGGCGAATGTCACCCGCCCCTGCTCGTCGCCGAAGAAATCGTACCGTGCGTCTGGGGGCGCCCCGGCAACGATACGGGGGGCGCCGGCATCGGTGGCGAAGGCCTTACAGCCGGCATCGGTCGTGCATTGACCGGGCCGGTTGGCGCTGATGACGGTCGTCTGCAAAAACAAAGCGCAATCGAAGGGCGGGCGTTCGCCCGCGTCTTGCCACACATCCTGATATTCCCTGTCCATGAGAATGTAGGATCCGACTTGCAGTTCGGTCAGCACGCCGGCTGCGACGTCGGCATCAGCGCTGCCGGTGCCGCCGCCGGTGACGATGGCTGGGATCAGGCCGGCAGCCGTCAGCGCCCGCCGGAGCCGCCATGTCAACTCGGCGGCCCGTGTCAGCTCGGTGTGACGCGCTTCCCGGCCGACGATGTGCATGGCATGACCGGCATAGGCCTGCATGCCCCGAAAATCCAGGCTAGCGGCCTCGTGCGCCAGTCGGGCCAACGCAACGCCCTCTTCAACGCTGGCGACCCCGGTCCTGTTCAAGCCTACGTCCAGGTCAACCAGCACGCGCAAGCGGACTCCACTGGCGGTGGCAGCGGCGGCGAGGTCCATGACATTGCGGGCGTCATCGACCACCACCATGGTCTCGGGTGCCGTCCGTATCAGGCCCATCAGCCGCTGAATGCCAGCCGCCGTCACGATGGGCGAAGTCAACAAAAGGTAGCCCATGCCGTGACGAACGAAGGTTTCGGCTTCGCCCAGCTTCGCGCAGCATAGGCCGATGGCTCCCGCCGCCAGCTGGCGGCGGGCAATCTCCACGCATTTATGGGTCTTGGCGTGCGGCCGTATTGCCATGCCATGCCATGGCGCCGCGCCAAGTCCATCATCAGGCGCAAATTCGCTTCGAACCGATCGAGGTCCAGCACAAGGGCTGGCGTACTCAGCATCCCCCTTGATCCTGTCACGCCGATCAGCGGTGTATTGACATGGTTCGGTTTCATGCGGCCCTCAACGTGATCGCAGCCAAATCGCTCAGCAGTTACGCTCGATCAGAGCGATGGAGGCATCGTCCATCGTGCCGACCTTGATACGGTGACCGAGAGAACAAGCGATGTGCATTGCACTCTCGGTCAGGCCGATGACGGCATGGAAACCAGGTCACGCGCCGGCTGCAACGCGGGATCACCACCGCAGGCAATGATCGCCACGTCGCACCCGGATCTCTCGGCTTCGACCAGTCCGTCAAGCACGCCCACCATGCTGCGGGCATCCCAGGTGCCGCTTATTCCGCCGAGTTGAATTGGAATTGCGGCTGCGGCGGGAGGGGCTTGTACCCGGCCGCCGTCTGATCCCCCCGGGTGTAGATCCACACGCAAAAGGGATGGCCCTGGGGGATTTTCAGGTCTGGCGGCGGCAGCTTGATCTCCAATTTGCAGCCGGGGAAGAAGGGCGCGGAAATCCGCTGCTCGAAGGTGCAGTTCCGCCAGGCCCGGTCCGGCGGGTACAGCCCCTCGTCCATGTATTTCTGCATCACCTCGCAGCGATTCAGGTTCAGGACGATGTAGTCCGGATTGATGACGATATATTCGCCACCGTAGCCCAGCGTGCCGTCGATACTGAGGACGGCCATCTTCAGGTAGTCGACGACGTGAATCGGCTCGATCTTGAAGAGTTTCGCAAGCTTCGGGTATTGGTACGCGATGATGTGTTCGTAGACTTCGGGCAGGCCATTCCACACCTCTTCCTCGGGAATGGACTTGACCCAGATGTCGATCCAATAGTTGTGCGCCTTCAGGTACTGGTCCCAGTAGCTCTGGATGAGCCGGATCAGGGCCGGCTTGGCCAGGTCGCTGCTTTGGATGTCGAAAGGCTTGGCTTGGTATTGCGCGCTCTTCCAATCCCAGCCTTCGGGGGCGATGAAGCGGGCCATCGGCATGGACTGACGAAGTGGGCCGCGAGACATCTGCGCCGCCACGTCCCATGCGGCGTTCACCCCAACCTTCTTTGAATACACGGCGGTGTGCGCGTAATACTGGAAGTGCAGCGTGTCTTCGAAAATGCGCGCCAACTCGGCGAGAAAGTCGCGCGAAAAGTCCTCGATGTTGCCGACTTTTCCCATGAAATCATGCGTGTAGTCGGAATAATTAAGTTCGGACACGTGATTTTCCCTCCCAAGTCGATTTTTCTGCCGACCCGTGTTGTCCACCGGTCAGGGTGCCGATAAGGTAGACCGGAGGGATGCCAGGGCCTTTCGGTATTCATTTCTCGAAATGGCCATTTCTTTTTAGATGGCTACCGACGGTAAGCGACAAAGCGATGGGCCCAAGATGGTCTCTCCAATTCCCTACAGCGTGGATGCGGCCCTGGCACTTGGTGAGGGGACCTTTGAAGTCCAGACGTATCGGCAACCCTCTCCCTTCGAGGGAGAGTTTGAAGCCGATGCCCATACCCTCAGCATGTCGCTGACGCCCGAGGTCCGCTTCTCACGCTGCAGCTTCCTGGATGCGACGGGCAAGCCGGGAGCCTGGGCGCCGGTTGGCGATGTCATCTTCGTGCCGCGTGGCGCCCGGCTTCGTGTTGAGGCGCCCGGTGGGGCGGAGCAGTATCGCGGCCTTTATTGCATGTTCCCGTCGCCGTGGTTCGAGCAGGCGAGCGGCCTGAGCGGCCCCTGGTCGGAACGGCAGATTTCAGCCGCCATAGACATCCGGGCGCCTACTATTCGCCGTGATCTGTACCGGCTTCTGAAAGAGCTGACCGAGGCCCAGCCCGGTCGCGAGAGGCTGGTCGCCACCCTGGCAGAGGTCTCCCTTATCGAACTCGGTCGCTACTTGGGCGATGCCGGGCGCGACGAGATGTTGGCGGAAAGCGCCTTAGCTGGTTGGCAACTGCGGCGTCTGACCAACTATGTCGAGGGCATGGTTGATCACCACCCGCCGCTCAAGGAACTGGCGGCTCTGTGCGAGATCAGCCCCCGGCACCTCTCGCGCGCGTTCAAGGCCTCGACCGGCAGGAGGATCGGGGACTTCGTGGCGGATGTGCGGATGGCGAAGGCCAAGAGCCTGCTGTGCGATACCGATCTGACGCTCAAGGAGATCGCGCACCGCTTGGGTTATTCAGGACCCAGCAGCTTCTGCGTGGCGTTCGGCAGAGCGATCGGCATGACGCCCAAGCAGTATATGAAGCGGCACAAGCGTGGCTGACGCTGCGACCGTCCACCGAATGACCCCGTCCTTATAATGCTTGGGCGGTCGCCTGGGTCTCGCTCCATCCCAGGCCCAGGCTCTTCTGCAAGACCACGTAATCCAGCGTCAGCGCCGCCGTGGCTTGGGCTGTCGCGATGAGGGCCTGGGTCTGGTGGCGCTCCGCATCGAGGAGGTCCAGGCGGCTGGCCGTGCCCCGCGTGGCGCGCTGCCGGGTGAGATCCACCGCCTCAGCAGCGGCCGCTTCGGCGGTTGCTACCCGCGCCAGTTGCCGCCGCTGTCCACCAAAGTGCGATAGGGCATTTTCGGCTTCGTACAATGCCTTCAGAACCGTGGCGCGATATTGGGCCTCCGCTGCGTCCCGCTCGGCGGTGGCCTGGTCCACCGCGGCGGTGACCCGGCCGAAGTCCAGGAAAGTCCAGCTGAGCGACGGCGTTCCAAGGGCAACCGTGTTGCCGACATGGGTGAGGGCCGCCAGTCCGTTGCCACCCAGGCCCACCAGGCCGCGCAGGCTCACCCGCGGGAACTTGTCAGCCTCCCGCACGCCGATCTGCGCGGTGGCGGCGGCCAGCGTCCGTTCGGCGACGCGAATGTCAGGCCGGTGGCGCAGCAGTTGGGCCGGATCGCCCACCGCTACCTCGGCAGGGGGCAGGGGAACAGGAGCGTCGCTACCCAGGCTCGTATCCAGAGAACCCGGCACCTGGCCGGTGAGCAGGCAGAGTTGATCCAGGTATCCTTCCACCTCGGTGGCCAATTCGGCCTCATCGGCCTGCGCGGTGGCGAGTTGGCCCGGCAGGGGCGTCAGCGCAATGGCAGGAGCGGTTCCGGCGGACTGGCGCTGGCGGGACAGCGCCAGCATTTCCTCCAGCAGTCCGATGGACCGCAGGGTAAGGCGATGCCGTTCCTGGGCGCTGCGCAGGCCGACATAAGCGCGGGCGACTTCGGCCGCCAGGCTGATCTGGGCATCGCCCAGATCGTATCGGCTGGCTTCGGCTTGCGCGCCGGCGGCTTCCACCGCACGCCGGTGGCCGCCAAACAGATCGGCTTCCCAAGCGGCGTCGAAACCAATATTGACGAAATCGCTGTCGGTCGAGGTTTCGGTCGTGCCGCCTAGCAGGTCGCTGGGCGTATGGGTATGGAGGTACAGCGCTTGGGCGCTGGCCTTGGGCATGCCATCCGCCTGCTGCCGGGCCAGTCCAGCCCTGGCGCCTTGCAGCTTGGCTTGTGCCGCTGCCAGGGTGGGGCTGGCGCGTAGCGCCTGCTGCACCAGTGCCGTCAACGCGGGGTCGGCCAGCGTCTCCCACCAAGCCGCGATGGGCGCGCGGGCAAGGGAAGCGGTATCGCCCTGGCGATGGAACATCCCGGCGGCGGTCAGGTTGCCAGGCAGCTCGGGCGGGCCCGCATAATCAGGGCCGACGGTGCAGCCGGCGACGAAGGCCAAGGCGATGAGGGGAAGCGGGAAGGTGCGCATCAGTGCATGGCCGCCAGCGCGGCGCCCTTGGGTAGGGGTTTAAGGAACAGGACCAGGGGCAGCACGCAGGCCGAGCCCACGCCCAGCAGCCAGAACAGGTCGTTGTAGGTCATGGTCAGGGCCTGCTGCTGGACCTGGCTGGAGACCATCTCCAGGGCGCCGCCGCGGCTGCCGGTGATGCGGGCCAGCCCGGCCAGCCATTCCTGCACCATAAGGCCGTTGGCGTGCAGCGCCTCCTCCAGCCGCCGGCTGTGCAACCAGGTGCGTTGGTCCTGGACGGCGCTGATGCCAGCCAAGGCGAAAGAACCACCCAGGTTGCGCACCGCGTTGAACAGGCAGGAAGCGTCGCCCGTGTATTCCGCCGGGGCCGAAGTGATGGCGGCTTGGCTCAGGAACAGGAAGGCGAAGATGGTGCCGGCACCGCGCAGAAGCTGCGAAAAGACGAAGCCGCCACCGGTCGAGGCGGAGGAGAGATCGGTGTCCAGGAAGGAGCTGGCCACAATCATCAATAAGCCTGCGGCCAGGGCCGCGCGGATATCGAGGACGCGCACCATCCAGGGTGTGAAGGGCATCAGCAGCAGGCTGGGAATGCCGGAGATCAGGACGATGGTGCCGGACTGCAGCGCGTTGTACTGGGCGATCACCGACAGGAACTGCGGGATGGCATAGGAACTGCCGTAGACTACCATGCCCACCACCATGCCCATCATCGCCACCGACCCGAACTGACGGTTCAGCAGCAGTCCAAGATGGATGACCGGCCGTGGGGCGGTGACCTGCCCCACGATCAGCAGCGCGAAGCCCAAGGTCGCCAACAAGGCCATCTGGAGGATGAGGGGCGACTGGAACCACAGTTCGCGTTGTCCTTCTTCCAGCAGGACGGTGAGGGCGCCCAGGCCCAGGGTCAGGCCGATGATCCCCAACCAATCGGCCTCGCGCAGCCGATCCAGCCTCATGCCTTGGCGCGGGAGGCCCAGCAGCAACAATAGGACCAGGGCGGTGCAAACCGGGAGATTGAGAAAGAAAGCGTAGTGCCAGCTGATATTCTCCGTCAGCCAGCCACCGATCAGGGGGCCGATCACCGGCCCGAGGATGGCGGTGATGCCGAACAGCGCGCTGCCGATGGGTTGCTGGTGCCGGGGCAGGCGGGTCGCGATGATGGTCATCGCTGTGGGGATCATGGCCCCGCCGGTAAGCCCCTGGCCGATGCGGCCGACGATCATGACCGGGAGGCTGGAAGAAATACCGCAGAGGACGGAGAAGCCGGTGAACAGCAGCGTGGCCCCCAGCAGGAAGAGCCGGAGGCCCAGCAGCTGCTCCAACCAGGCGGTCAGGGGAATGATGATGATCTCCGCCACCAGATAGGCGGTGGCGATCCAGGTGCCCTCCGTGCCCGTCGCGCCAATTTCCCCCTGGATCGTGGGCAGGGCGGAATTCACGATGGAAACGTCCAGGGTGGCCATGAAGGCGCCCAGCGTGCCGGCCGCGACCGCCAGCCAGGCCGTGAGGTCGGCGTTGGTGCGGCCCGCCGTGTCCTGCGCGGTCACCATGTCAGGTGCCCTGCCGGACAGCGGATCGCTGCTCGCGGTCGATGCGGGCCGGCACATCCTTGGCTCCGCGGGTATCGACGGTCGCTGTTACCGACAGGCCGGGGATAAGCAGTTGCCGGGTTTCAGGCCCGGCCTCCAGGATGATGCGCACCGGCACGCGCTGGACGATCTTGGTGAAGTTGCCGGTGGCGTTCTGGGGCGGAAGCAAGGAGAACTGGGCGCCCGTGCCAGGCGCGATGCTGGCCACCCGTCCGCTCAACTCTTGGCCGCTGAGGGCGTCGACCGTGATCTTCACTGGCTGGCCCGGCCGCATCAGCCCGATCTGCGTTTCCTTGAAATTGGCCTCGATGTCGACCTTGTCCGCCGGGACAATGGACAGCAGCCGTGTTCCGGGCTGGGCCAACTGCCCCAGCATGACCGTCTTGTCCCCCACCCGGCCGGCCGCCGGCGCGCGGATCAGTGTGGCCTCCAGATTGACGGCCGCGGCGTCCAGCTGCGCCTGGGCCGCGTCCGCCTGGGCCATCGCCTGCTGCAACTGGGTCTTGAGCGTGGCGCTCCGACGCTGGGCCATGCTCAAGGCGGCCCGTTGGGCTGTCACGTCGGCCGCTGAGGCGCTGGCGGTCTGGCGCAGCTGGGCCAGGCGCTCAGCCGGTTCGGCGCCGGATTTGGCCAAAGGCTCATACCGTATGATTTGGCTGCGGTCGAAAATCGCCCGTGCTTCAGCGGCATCCAGTTGGGCCTGGGCGCGTTCGATTGCCGCGATCTGCTCCGCCATCGAGGCGCGGATGTTCTCGGCGTTGGCCTTGGCTACAGCGACCTGGGCTTGGGACTGGGCCACCTGGGCCCGATAGTCACGGGGGTCGATCCGCAGCAGCGGCTGGCCGGCCTGAACCTCGGCGTTATCCTCCACCAGGACCTCGGCGACATAGCCGGCAACCTTGGATGAGATGACGATGGCATCGGCGTGGACGTAGGCGTCATCCGTTTCCTGGAAATAGCGCCCCTGGACCTGATGATAGGCATAGCCGGCGCCGGCCGCGCCCACCAAGGTCGTGATCAGGATGGTGGATAGAAAACGTCCACCGCGGCGAGCGGGGGGCGGGGCGGGTGTCGGCGACCCAGGGGCGGTCTCTGCCATGGTGGACTTCGGCTGACGGAGGATGGCGCGCAGAGCGGAAAAGGTGAAACCGGATTGCCCGTTTTCACGGCGCGGCCTTGTGGGGATTTCCTATCAGGTGCGACGGCAAATGGAAAGTTTAATCGAACGATATCGTATCATTATAAGGATGCTTGGCCGGGTCGGGCCCGGAGGCGCAATGGCAAAGAAAAAGCAAGGCCGTGGGTGTCCACGACCTTGCCGAGTTATGAATCGGAGAGAAGAACAATGTCGCCGAGGCGACACTACGCTGGTTACTTCGCCGGAATCTTGGCGAATTCAGCGTCCAGTTGCGCCAGGACCTTGTCATTCACCTGGTCCGGCGAATACTGCTGAATATCCTTGAGGGTCATGGCGCGGGCCATGTCGATCTGGTCGTTGCTGGTCATGCCGGGGATGTACTTGTCCAGCAGCGCCTTGGCGGCCGGATCATCCAGCAGCTTGCCGATTTCGGTTTCGGCGGTGCTGTAATGGGCCGGGGCGGCGTGCGCAGCAGCGGCCGGCGCGGCCGACTGGGCGAAAGCGGCGTGGCTTAGCGGGGCAGCGGCGACCGCGATGGCGAGGGCGGTGTATTTCAGAAACGACATGGCGATCTCCCAGTGTTTTGGCATCCCTGCGGCGGGCTGCTGTCGGATTAAAACGAACGGTGACGTTCTAATATAGGCCGGGCGCTTTGTCCACGACCATGTGAAGTGACTCAGGTGGACGGCGGCAGAATTTTGTTCATGCGCAGCCACAGCAGGAACGAGTCCAGCCAGGCCGCCGCCGTCGTTCCCGGATTGCCGGCCGCGAAGCCGTGCCCGTCCTTTTGATAGACATGGAGTTCCACGGGCCGGTGCGCTTGGCGCCAGCTTTGGATGAGGCCGAAATCCGTCTTGGACAGCAGCGGATCATCGATGGCCATCACGGCGAACAGGGGCGGGGCTTTCTCGGGCACGGTCTCGGCGTTCATCGGTCCATAAATGGGTGCGATGAAGGCAGGCATGCTGTCCGGCGTGGCCCGCAAGGTGACGGCAAGTATGGTCCGGGCGCCGGCGGAAAATCCCATCAGTCCGACGCGTCCAGGATCCACGCCCCAATCGGCCGCGTGGGTGCGTACCAGCTTCAGGGCTGCTTCGGCGTCCTCCACCGCGGGGGGGAACGCCGGCCAAGGGGTGCCGGCCGGTGCCTGGGCCATCTCGGCCAAGCGGCTCGTCATGAGCTTGGCGAACGCCGGCGGGTCGGCGGGGGTCGGGATCAGCCGGTACTTGAGGACGAAGGCGGCGACGCCATGATCCGCCAGCCAGTGCGCGATCGACCAGCCCTCGTTATTCATGGACAGGACACGGTAGGCCCCGCCGGGCGCGACGATAACGGCGGCACCGGTGGCCTTGTCCTTGTCCGGCAGCACGGGCGTAAGGGTCGACTGGGTGACATTGCGCACCGCCAGTTGCACCCCACGGCCATACCAAATTTCTTCAGCGGCGCCATTCTCGACACCACCGGTGCCAAGAATGATGGCGTTGGGGTTGGCTGGGGGAGCGGCCTGTTGCGCGCCGGCGGGCGCGTTGGCGGCCATGGCCGAAATGAGTGCGCCCATCAGGAGGGCGTATCGTGTCCGGGCGAGCATGAGACGGGCTTACTGCAGGTTCACGAAGGCGCCACCGTCCACCAGCAGGGCGGCGCCGGTGACATAGCGGGCCAGGTCCGACGCCAGGAAGACGATGGGGCCGGCCAGGTCCTCAGGCGCGCCGAGACGGCCTAAAGGCACGCGGGCGGCCATGCGGGTGCGCTTGCCTTCGTCCGCCAGGTCGTCCTTGTTGATTTCGGTCAGGATGGTGCCGGGCAGCACGGAATTGCAGCGGATGCCGTGGCGGCCCAGGGCGATCGCCGCCGACTGCATCAGGGAATGCACCCCGGCCTTGGTCGGGGTGTAGTGCGTCTGATATTCGCCGCCAACCAGGGCGGAGATGGAAGACACCGCGATGATGGAGCCGCCATTCCCCTGAGCCACCATACGGTTGGCGGCCGCCTGCACCATGTAGTAGGCGCCGTGTAGGTTGACCCGCATCGTCCGTTCCAGCGTCTCTGCCGGCATGTCGAGGAAGGCGTGGAAGGGGCAGATGCCGGCGTTGTTGACGAAAACGTCCACCTTGCCCAGGGCGTCGCAGGCGCGGGTTATGAAGTCGGTGGCGGTGGCCAGATCGGCGACGTCACCCTTGATTGCCACGGCAAGCCGCCCAAAGGCCTTGATTTCCGCCACGCAAGAGGCGGCGCCGGCGTCGTCGGAGTGATAGTTGATGGCGACGTCGGCACCGTGCAGCGCGGCGCCGATGGCGGCCGCCCGGCCGATGCCGGTCGATGCGCCAGTCACTAGAACGACCTTTCCGGCGAGTAGTGGCGTTGCCATGGTGCAGTATCTCCCAGTCATAATTCTATGATTTCGGTCATGCTGACAATTTATCAGACATGGAATCTCGACTATGAAGTCAATAAGGCGGATGCTCTAGGTGGTTGTTTCTTAAGGATTTCCACAATCCTGAGAATCATTGCCGATTGACGTCCCATACAAATGTGAGGATCGGATCTTTCTGGCTCTTGCCTTGGCCGTGATCGCACCACGGTCTGTTTACGGGCATCTTCCCGTTGACGCGATTTTTTCTATCATATAGAACACAATTCCATCATATGGCAATATCCAATCTCGGCGGTACCTGCGAAGCGCGGGAACGCCGGGCGAGAAGCAAGGTCAAGGGAGGGGTTGATGCTGCCGAAGATCAAACAGGTGCGCGCCTATGTGGTGCGCGGCGGCGGTGCGGACTATCACGACCAGGGCGATGGCCACTGGATCGACGACCATATCGCCACGCCCATGGCCAAGTACCCGGAATACCGGCAAAGCCGGCAGAGCTTCGGCATCAACGTGCTGGGCACCCTGGTGGTGGAGATCGAGGCGGAGAACGGCACTGTCGGCTTCGCCGTCACCACGGGCGGCGAGCCCGCCGCCTATATCGTGGAAAAGCACCTAGCCCGCTTCCTGGAGGGCCGCAGCCCCACCGATTATGAGAAGATCTGGGACCAGATGTACTTCGGGACCCAGTACTACGGTCGCAAGGGCCTGGTGGTGAACGCCATCTCCGGCGTCGACCTCGCCCTGTGGGACCTGCTGGGCAAGCTGCGGCAGGAGCCGGTGTACCAGCTGCTCGGCGGGGCCGTGCGCGATGAGCTCAGCTTCTACGCCACCGGCGCGCGGCCGGACCTGGCCAAGGGCATGGGTTTCATCGGTGGCAAGATGCCCCTGCACCACGGCCCCGCCGAGGGCGAAGAAGGCCTGGCCAAAAACATCGCCGAGCTGGCCACCATGCGGGAGCGGTGTGGCGAGGACTTCTGGCTGATGTTCGATTGCTGGATGGCGCTGGACCTGAACTACGCCACCCGCCTGGCCCACAAGGCCAAGGAATATGGCCTGAAGTGGATCGAGGAGGCGCTGAGCCCCGACGATTACTGGGGCTATGCCGCCCTGAAGAAGGCCGCCCCCGCCGGCATGCTGGTGACCACCGGCGAGCATGAGGCCACCCGCTGGGGCTTCCGCATGCTGATGGAGATGGAGTGCTGCGACATCATCCAGCCCGACGTGGGCTGGTGTGGCGGCGTCACCGAGCTGCTGAAGATCTCCGCCATGGCCGACAGCCGGGGCGTCATGGTCATCCCCCATGGCTCCAGCGTCTACAGCTATCACTTCGTCATCACCCGGCATAACAGCCCGTTCGCCGAGTTCCTGATGATGGCGCCCAAGGCCGACCAGGTTCAGCCCATGTTCCATCCCCAGCTGCTGGGCGAGCCCGTTCCGGTCAATGGCCGCCTCAAGGCCACGGCCTTGGACAAGCCCGGTTTCGGTGTGGAGCTCAACCCCGCCGTCACCCTGCACCGCCCCTATACGCACTAAGGATCATTTCTTATGAAGCTCTGTCGCTTTGGCCGCCGCGGCGAAGAAAAGCCGGGCTTGGTCGACGCCGATGGCGTCATCCGTGACCTGTCCTCCCGCATCGCCGACATCACGCCGGCGGCGCTGACGTCCGACGTGTTGGCCCGTCTGTCCGCCGTTGATCCGGCCAGCCTGCCGGCCGTGCCCGGCACGCCTCGGTATGGCGTGCCGGTGCGGGGCATCGGCAAGATCGTGGCCATCGGCCTCAACTATGAGGACCATGCCATCGAATCCAATCTGCCCATCCCGACCGAGCCGGTGATGTTCGCCAAGGCCCTGTCCAGTCTGACGGGGCCGAACGATGAGGTGATGCTGCCCAGGAACTCCACCCACAGCGACTGGGAGGTGGAACTCGGCGTCGTCATCGGCAAGACCTGCCGCTATGTCGAGGAGGCCCAGGCCCTGGATCATGTGGCGGGTTACGTCCTGGCCAATGACGTGTCGGAACGCTTCAATCAGAAGCAGCGCGGCACGCAGTGGAGCAAGGGCAAGGGCCACGACACCTTCTGCCCGGTGGGCCCCTGGCTGGTGACGGCCGATGAGGTGGGCGACCCGCAGGATCTGGGCATGTGGCTGGACGTGAACGGTCAGCGCATGCAGACCGGCAATACCCGGACGATGATCTTCAACGTCCGCCAAATCATCGTCTACGCCAGCCAGTACATCACCCTGTTCCCCGGTGACCTCATCATCACCGGTACGCCACCGGGCGTTGGCGAAGGGAAGAAGCCGTCCCCCATCTTCCTCAAGGCGGGTGACGTTATGGATTTGGGGATCGCGAAGCTGGGAACCCAGCGGCAGCAGGTGGTGGAATGGCGCCACCTGGGGGATGAGGTGCTGGCATGACCGTGTTCAAGGATCGTTTTGCGGGCCGCACGGCCATCGTCACCGGTGGCGCCTCCGGCCTGGGCAAGGAAACCGCCCGCCGCCTGGTGGCGGAAGGGGCCAAGGTCGCCCTCTGGGACAATAATCCCGACACCTTGGCCGCTGCTGCGGACGAGGTGGGCGCCACCTTCAGCGTGGCGCTGGACGTCACCGATGCCGATGCCGTCGCGGCGGCGGCCCAATCCAGCCACCAGGCGCTTGGCGGACGGCTGGACGTGCTGGTGGCCTCCGCCGGCATCACCGGTGCCACCGTGCCGGTGCACGAGTTCCCGCTGGACAGCTGGCGCCGCACCATCGACATCAACCTGAACGGCTTGTTCTATTGTTGCCGTGCGCTGGTGCCGCTGATGCTGGCCAACGGCTATGGCCGCATCGTCAACGTCGCGTCGGTGGCCGGCAAGGAGGGCAACCCCAACGCCAGCGCCTATTCCGCCAGTAAAGCCGGCGTTCTGGGTTTCACCAAGTCGCTGGGCAAGGAACTGGCCGGAAAGGGCGTGATGGTCAACAGCCTGACCCCCGCGACCTTCGAAAGCCCCATCCTGGCCCAGCTGCCGCAGAGCCAGGTGGACTACATGCGCTCCAAGATTCCCATGGGGCGCCTGGGCCATGTGGAGGAGAGCGTGGCCATGGTCTGCTTCATGGCCAGCGAGGAATGCAGCTTCACCACGGCGTCGACCTTCGATACCTCAGGCGGTCGCACGACGTACTAGCCTTCTCCTCTGACGGCTAAGAACAAAGGGAGGATAGGCGATGGATGCGATTCCGTTCGTAGATGCCCACGTCCATTTCTGGAACCTGGATCGGCTCAAGTACGCTTGGCTAACACCGCCGTTCTCGGACGACGGGCCGAATGGCAGCACCGAAGCCATCGCCCATACCTATCTGCCTGACGCCTACCGGGAAGAACTGGCCCCATGGTCGCCGGTCGGTGCCGTGCATATTGATGCCGGCGCCGACCCGGCCCAGGCGCTGGAAGAAACCGCCTGGCTGGAACAATTGGCGGAGGAGGGCGGCTTGCCCAGCGCCATTGTCGCCTTCGCCGCCCTTGATGGCGGTGATGTCGAACAGATGCTGGAGCAACAGGCCGCCTACCCCCGGGTACGAGGCATCCGGCACATCGCCAATTGGCACCTGGATCCGCGCCGGACCTATAATCGCAACGATCCACTGGCCAATCCGGCCTGGCGGCAGGGCTATGCCCGGTTGGCCCGTCACGGCCTGTCGTTCGACCTGCAATGCTACCCGGGTCAGCTGGCCGCCGCTGCGGAGTTGGCGGCGGCCCATCCGGAGATACCGCTGATCCTGAACCATTGCGGCATGCCGCTGCTGCATGAGCCGGGTGGCTTGGCTTTCTGGCGGGCGGGCATGCGCGCTTTGGCCGCCCTGCCGCACGCGGCGGTGAAGCTTTCGGGCTTCGGCCTGGTGGATCGGGGATGGACGGTGGACAGCATCCGGCCGTTGATCCTTGAGACCATCGATCTCTTCGGCGCGAACCGCTGCATGGTGGCCAGCGATTTTCCCACGGACCGTCTGTTCGGGAACATCGATCGCGTCATGGGCGCCTATCACCAGATTCTGGGTGGCTTCTCGCTGGATGAGCGGCGGGACCTGTTCGGGCGCAACGCCGCCCGCATCTACCGCATCGCGGCCTAACACCTGCGCCCCAAGCGCTAGGACAGAGTGACAATAAGGGCAGCCGCCGGCGCCCAGGGAGGGGCAGTTTCATGAGTGTATACACAGCATCGGTCCATAAGCAGGTGGCGCATGATCAGGTGGCGCCGCGGGTTCTGCGCACGGCGCTGGCCTTCGCCATCAGCCTGTTTTTTATCTGGGGCTTGGCTTATGGCCTGCTGGACGTGCTGAACAAGCATTTCCAGGACACGCTGCACGTGGGCACGGCGCAGTCGACTTGGCTGCAGATTGCCTATTTCGGGGCTTACCTGCTGGTCAGCCTGCCCGCCGGCCTTCTGCTGCAGCGGGTGGGATACAAGGTCGGCATCCTGATTGGGCTGATGGTCACCGCCCTGGGCGCGTTGCTGTTCATCCCGTCCGCATCGCTGGGCCAGTTCCTGCCCTTCGTGCTGTCGATGTTCGTGCTGGCCTCGGGTCTCGCCTGTCTGGAAACCGCCGCCGACAGCTACGTCAACGTCTTGGGGTCCCCTGAACTGGCGTCGCGCCGACTCAATCTGGCGCAGTCCTTCAATGGCCTGGGCACCTTCATCGGGCCGCTGATCGGCGGCAGCCTGTTCTTCAAGGGAACCGCCGCCGGCGAGGGCGCGCATGACAACGTCCAGCTGATCTACGCCATCATCGGCGTGGCCATCGCCGTTTTCGCTCTGGTGGTGGGCCGCGCGCACCTGCCGGAAATCGCGGAGCCGGAGCACGCCAGCGATGGCGCGGACGGACGGCCCCTGTACCAGCATCGCCACTTCGTCCTGGGCGTGCTGACCCAGGCCATCTACATCGGGGCGCAGGTTGGGTGCGGCGCGCTTTTCGTCAACGTCGCCATCGATACCTGGGCGGGCCTCGATGCCCAAGGCGCCGCCTATCTGCTGTCCCTGGCGCTGGTACTGTTTATGGCCGGCCGCTTCGTCGCCACGGCCCTGTTGGGACGGATTTCGCCACGGGTCCTGCTGACCCTGTTCGCGGTCATCAATGTCGCGCTGTCGCTGGTCGTGGCGGCGGGCCTCGACCGGGTGTCGTTGATCGCGATGATCGCGGTCTTCTTCTTCATGTCCACCATGTTCCCGACCATCTTCGCGCTGGGCGTCCAGGGCCTGGGGCCGAATACCAAGCGCGGCGCCTCCATGATGGTCATGGCCATCGGCGGCGGCGTCGTCCTGCCTTACCCCATGGGCCTGATCGCCGAGGCCTACGGCTTCCCGGCGGCTTATATCCTGCCGGCGCTGGGTTTCGTGGTGGTCGCCCTGTACGGCGCCCGGGGGGCACGGTACAGCGCCTGATGCGCCCGGTGACGTCGCAAGCCTGGGACGGCGATTCCCATTCTTTGCACCCGGGTCCCAGGCCCCGGGAATAGTCGATTGCCGAGGGGATGCATTCCGCATGCCGCGCAGGGGAGGTTGATCTCCGACCGGTCACGTCGCGACTTTCTTACTGCATACCCGCGGCGGAATCGCTTCTGTCCCGATCTTAATGCGGGGGGCCGTGCGCCCTTTGGATCGCGTGCCCCGCGCCCACTGCAGTAAAGGGCGGCTATGGAAAATCCCGGAGGTTAATTATACTGCTGAATTCCTTTCGCAATAGGCCGCTGCCCGCCGTCTAGGCCGGCAAGCGCGGGCGTCGAACCACCGCCGTTTGTCTTTGGTTCTGCTTACCTGCCCAGGCGCTGCGGCGGGCCGTTGGTGCTGGCGTGGGGAAAATGCTGGACAGCACATCCCGTCCAGGGAATTGTACGTTAGCGTGTTATTGAGTATTGACTTACTAACACCAAAAAGTAAGATGCCATCCCATAATTAGGGAAAACGGCGGCGCCATATAGAGCGTAGCCGCAAGGGAGGGCACAATTTTGCGCGATCTAAAATCCATTCTGCTTGTCTCGACCATGATGGCCGCTGGCGTTGCCTCGCCCGCCTTTGCCCAGGTCGCCGCAGCGGAGCAGGCGCCCAGTGATGACCTGATGGAAATCATCGTGACGGCCGAGAAGCGCGCCGAGCGCCTGCAGGATGTGCCGAAGTCCGTCGACGTGGTGACGGGTGACACGGTCGACAAGCTGAACCTGCGCGAGTTCTCGGATATCCAGCAGTTGGCCCCGGGCCTCAGCCTGGATTCCAAAGAACCGAACACCAATTCCATCACCGTGCGTGGTGTCGGTTTCGATCCGAACTCTGGCACGCAGCCGACGGTCAACGTCTACTTCAACGAGACCCCGCTGGACACCAACAGCGCCTTCCGCAGCCTGTACGACATCGGGCAGATCGAGGTGTTGCGCGGGCCGCAGGGAACCTTGCGGGGCCGTACCTCGCCCTCCGGCGCCATCACCATCGCCAGCCGGCAGCCGGACCTGGACAAGGTCAGCGGCTACGTTCAGCAGACCTTCACGACCCAGGATGGCATCAACACTCAGGCCGCCGTCGGGGCGCCGATCGTTGATGGCAAGCTGGCCTTCCGCATCGCCGGCCTGTTCGACCGCAATGACGCGGCCGATGCGCACAACATCCGCAATGGCAGCGACGACGGTGACAAGACCCGCAGTGTTCGCGCCAGCTTGGCCTTCAAGCCGACCGAAGACCTGACCTTCGTCCTGACCCACCAGTTCATGGACAACTACACGGTCGCCAACCCGATCGCCTTCTCCGTCGGTGGCTCCACGGCGACGCCCTACCTGACACCCGGGGATCGCGTTTCGCTGACCAATGGGCCGACCGAATACCACTACACTGGCAACGTGACCACGCTGACGGGCGAGCTGGATCTGGGTGGCGTCGCCATCAACTACGTGGGTGGATATCAGCAGATCAGCAATGACCGGGTGTCCGACTTGGCGCGGGGAGGGTCGATCCCGAACTACTCCCAGATGCAGTATGTGAATACCAATATCCATCAGGTCTCACAGGAACTGCGCCTGACATCCCAGGGGCGGGATTTCTGGAACTACCTGGTCGGCGTCTACTATGACAACGTCAATTCCCCGACCAGCGTGAACCAGGCTCAGATATTGCCCTTCGCGCTGTCCCCCACGCCGATGCCGCCGCTGTCTTTTGGCGTCTTCAATGTGGGGATCGATGCTCCCGCCTCCATCCAGGATTATGCGATCTTCACCGATCACCGTTTTAAGATCACGGACAGCGATTTGATCGAGGTTGGCGGCCGCTATCAGGAGCAGCACTTCGACCACGCCTTCAATCAAACCCTGAGCGGCCCCATTTTCGGCCCCAATCCCATTACGCAGGCCGGGATCGCGCCTGACATGCAGAAGGGGATTTCCGGCCAGTTCACGGGATCGGCCAGCTACAAGCATGACTTCAGCCGCGATCTGACGGCCTACTTCAGCTATGGCCGCTCTTATCGTCCGGGTGGCGTCATCGCGACGACGGCGGCCCTCGACCAAAGCCTGCTGCTGTACAAGCCCGAGAAGTCCGACTCCTATGAAATCGGCCTGAAGGGTGCACTGCTGGACCGCAAGCTGCGCTTCACGTTGAGCGCCTACCAGCAGGACTTCCAGAACTACCAGGCCTATACCGGTTCCTACCTGTCGGTATCGACCGCGCGTAACGGCATTCCGGACAATAACGCGGCCTTCACCTTCAACGCCGACGCCCAGGTTCGGGGGTTCGAGGCTACCCTGGCCGGGCAGATCACCGAGCATCTGCAGTTCGGGTTGAGCGGAACCTACAACAGTACCCAGTTCAAGAACGCGCTGGCGCCCTGCAACGACTACAACGGCGATGGTGTCGCGGACTCGGTCGGCACGCCGTCGGTGCCGATGGGGCAGCAGGTCGCCTTCTGCCGCCTGAATGGCCGTCTGAGTGATCAGGCGGACTGGAGCTTGAGCGCCAACTTCGAATATGCCGTTCCGCTGTGGGGCAACAACGAAGGCTTCGTGCGCGGCCTCGTGAACTATATCCCGAAGCGGACGGACCCCTTCCAGAACATCAGCTACAGCGACCTGATCAACAACAGCCTGTTCCTGGGGCTGCGCGACAAGGACGGGGCCTATGAGGTTTCGGTCTTCGCGAAGAATCTGGCGGACGTCTCCACGCTGACGACCCGCGGCGCCGCGCAGGTGGACTACAGCTACTACGCGTCGGGCTACGCCGTCGGGACGCTGGTGCGTCCGCGGGAGTTCGGTCTGAACCTCCGCTACACCTTCGGCCAGTAAAGGAGCGTCAGCATGCGTTTTGCCATGGCCGCCGCTGTGTCCGGGTTGGCAATGATGGCGGGCTGGGCTGCGGCGGGGGAAACCCCGTCGCAGGCCGACGCCAAGGCCCAGGCCCTCCTGGAGCAGATGACCCAGGACGAAAAAATGAGCCTGTTGCATGGGCCGATGTTGGCGCTGGTCCAGCGGTCCAAGCGTCCGGACGGTGTCGTGATCGGCGCCGGTTATGTAGCCGGCGTCCCCCGGTTGGGCATCCCCGCCCTCACGGAAACCGACGCCAGCCTGGGCGTGTCGAACCTGAACAATCAGCGGCCCGGCGACGTTGCGACCGCCCTTCCTTCCGGATTGGCGGTCGCCTCCAGTTGGGACCCGGAGGTGGCTTATCGCGGCGGTGCCATGATCGGCGCGGAGGCCCATGCCAAGGGTTTCAACGTCATGTTGGCCGGCGGGGTGAACCTGGTGCGCGACCCGCGTGGCGGGCGCAATTTCGAGTATCTGGGGGAGGACCCTCTGCTGGCGGGCCGGCTTGTGGGGCGCGCCATCGCCGGCGTGCAATCCAATCATATCGTCGCCACCATCAAACATTTCGCTATGAACGACCAGGAGACGGGGCGAAACGTCCTGTCGGTCACCATGGCGGAAACGCCCATGCGCGAGAGCGACCTGCTTGCTTTCCAGATTGGCATCGAGACTGGCGATCCGGGCTCGGTCATGTGCGGCTACAACCGGGTCAACGGCGTCTACGCCTGTGAGAATCCCTTCCTGTTGAATGACGTCCTGCGGCGCGATTGGGGCTTCAAGGGCTGGGTCATGTCGGACTGGGGGGCGGTCCACTCCACCGAAGCCTTGGTCCATGGACTGGATCAGCAGTCGGGCGACCAGCTGGACCTGAAGAAGTATTTCTCCGCTTCGCTGGAGGAAGAGATCGCGCAGGGGCGGGTTCCGCAGGCGGCGGTGGATACCGCCGTGCGGCGCATCGTGCGGACCCTGTTCGCGCGCGGCGTCATCGACAACCCGGCCGTCCCGGGCGGTTCCATCGACTACGACGCCCACGCCGCCGTGGCGCAGGCGACGGCGGAAGCCGGCATGGTCCTGCTGCGCAACGAGCGGGATGTCCTGCCCCTGGCGGCCACCGCCAAGCGCATCGCCGTCATCGGCGGGCATGCGGATATCGGCGTCCTGTCCGGCGGTGGCTCCAGTCAGGTCACCCCAGTGGGTGGCTTCGCGCTGGTGGTCAAGCGCCCGGGGACGGGGGCTTCGTCCTTCGCCAGCCGCAGCTACGGTCCGTCGTCACCGCTGGCGGCGCTGCGGGCTGGGCGCCCGGACGCGTCGGTGGAGTTCAACGACGGCCATGATCCAGCGGCGGCGGCCGCTCTGGCGCGTGATGCCGATGTGGCGATCGTGTTCGTGGAGAAGTGGGCGACCGAGGCGGAAGACGCCAAGGACTTGGCGCTTGAGGACGGGCAGGACGCGCTGATCGCCGCCGTCGCGGCGGCCAATCCCCGAACGGTCGTGGTGCTGGAAACGGGCAATGCCGTCAGCATGCCATGGCGGGATCAGGTGCAGGGCATCCTGGCCGCCTGGTTCCCGGGCCAGCGGGGGGGTGAGGCCATCGCGCGGGTGCTGACCGGGGCCGTCAACCCTTCCGGGCGCCTGCCGATCACCTTCCCGGCCAGCGAGAAGCAACTGCCCAACCCCATGCTGCCGGGTGGTGACGCCCAGCCAGCGGATAAGGAGACGCGGGCGGTTTACGGTATCCAGGCGGGGCTGAAGCCGTTTGACATCAGCTATCCCGAAGGGTCCGACGTGGGGTACCGGTGGTTCGCCAAGACCGGCGCACGGCCGCTCTACGCCTTCGGCTACGGCCTCAGCTATACCCGTTTCCACTATGACGGGCTGAAGGTCGCCGGCGGCGACACGCTGCGGGTGCGGTTCACTGTCACGAACACCGGCGGCCGTGAAGGGGCAGATGTGCCTCAGGTCTATGTTTCGCGCAACGGCCGGGCCAAGCGTCTGATCGGCTGGGACAAGCCGACGCTGAAGCCGGGGGAAAGCCGCGAGGTTACCGTCACGGCCGATCCCCGCGTCATTGGTGATTTCGATGCCAAGGCCCAGCGCTGGGTGGTCCCGGCGGGCGACTATCGCGTTGAGGTCGGCGCATCCGCTGAGGATGTGGCGTTGGCAGGTATGACCCATCTTGGCCGGCAAACAATAAAGCCCTGATCCCTGGGAAGGAAACGCGTGATGAGCAGGTGGCACCCTCTTCTGGCAGGGGCCTGTGCCCTGGCCCTTCTCTTCGGGGCCCAAGCGGGTAAGGCCCAGACCTTGGAGCAGGTGTTTCAGGCGCCGCCCAAGGAGATGCGGCCGCGTCTGCGCTGGTGGTGGCCGGGCGACGCTGTGAACGCCGACGAGTTGCGGCGCGAAATCAAGGTGCTGGATGAGGCGGGATTCGGCGGTGCCGAAATCCAGTCCTTCAATCCCGGTGTGCCTGGCCTCAGCCAGGCGGAGCGTGACACGATCAACGGCTATGCCACCCCGCCGTTCTTCGCCCATGTGAAGGCCGCGGCCGAGGAGGCGTCGGCACGGGGACTGACCCTCGACTACACGCTGGGGTCCGCGTGGCCGTCGGGTGGTGGCTTCGCCATTCCGCCGGAAAAGGCCTACGTGGAGCTGACCATGGCGTTCACCGAGGTCAGCGGCGGCAAGGGGCCGGTCAAGGTGGCCATCCCCAGCCGGACCAAGCGCATGGGCGCCATTTCGGGCTTTGATCCCCGGGGCAAGGATCCGAGGGTGGCGGACTGGCCGGCCCGGCTGGACGCGCGGGCCAAGATCGTGGCGGTGATCGCCGTCAAGGGCAACGGCCCGGCACTGCAGCCGGCACCTCCCGCCCAAGGTCTGGTCCTCTATCCCTGGCGTCATGTGGATACGCCCGGGAAGTTGGACGAAGGCAGTGCGTTGGTGCTGACCGACAAGCTGCGGGACGACGGCACGCTGGATTGGACACCGCCGGCGGGGACTTGGCAGGTCTTCGTCTTCAAACAGTATGCCGTCAACATGGGGATCCTGGCGGGTACCGGTGAGGGGCCGCAGCTGACCCTGGACCATATGGACCCGTCCGCCTTCGCCGCCCATGTGGCGCGGGTGGCGGACCCGCTGCCGTCGGCTCTGGGTCCCGCCTTTTCCGCGGTCCGCTCCACCTTCGTGGACAGCCTGGAGCTGATGCAGGATCTGCCCTGGACCGAGAATTTCCTGGCGGAATTCAAGAAGCGCCGCGGCTATGACCTTACCCCTTATCTGCCCCTGGTGCTGCAGCCGGGCTGGATGCAGGCCTGGGGGGAATACTGGTCGCCCCCCTATTTCGAGGCGGGGGACAGCACGGCGGAGCGTGTGCGGGCCGACTACCGCCGCACCGTCTCCGACCTGATGTTCGATGGCTTTGTCGATCCGTTCGTCGCCTGGAATCATGCGCACGGCCTTCAGGCGAAGTTCCAGGCACATGGCGGCGCGCTCGACATTGTCCGGGGCTATGGCGTCGCCGACATACCGGAGACGGAGGATCTGGCGGGGGCCGATCCCTATTTCATGCGCTTCGCCCGCTCCGCCGCCGATCTCTATGGTCGGGCCATCGTGTCGGCGGAAAGCTTGTGCTGGAAGGATCGCCCTTATTCAGTCACGCCCGACGAATTGCGCCAGCGGGCGGACCTGATTTTCGCCAGCGGCGTCAACAGCCTGGTGATCCACGGCACCAATTATCGGCGTGATGGCGTGGCGTGGCCCGGCTGGCACGCCTTCCAGCCCAGCGCATTCGCGCTCGGTTTCAGCACCATGGTCAACGAGACCAACCCGATCTGGGCCGGCGTGCCCACGCTGGCGGCCTATTTCGCCCGTACCCAGGCGGTGCTGCGCCAGGGCAAGCCCGTGGTGCCGGTGGCTTATTTCTACGGCCAGGTCGGCTACTATGCCGGCATCGAGGATCGGGGCGCGGACGCCGAGCTGGCGCAACGCCGTTTCCTCGCCGGCGGCTACGACTTCGACCGCGTCAATCCCGATGCGTTGGCCCACGCCCGCGTGGAAGACCATCAACTGGTTTCCGCCGGGGGCGCCCGGTACCCGGTTCTGGTCCTGCCCCCGGTGGACGGTATCGCGGCCGAGACGGCGGAACAGGTCGCCGCCTTCGCCCAGGCCGGGCTGCCGGTTGTCTTCGCCGATCATGTGCCCAGCCGTGATGAGGGGCTGGCCAACCATGAGGCCCGGGATGCCCGCGTCCGGGCGGCTGTGGCGGCTACCCTGAAGGCCGGCGCTCGTGTCGTGCCGGCCGACGGCGTGGTGGATGCCTTGCGCCTGATCCAGGTGCCGGCCAACTTGCGCTTCACGGCCGATCCCACGGATGTGGTCTACGTGCAGCGTCGCGTGGGGGACCAGTTGGTGACCTTCCTGCACAACGCCGGTGGGCAGTCTCGCGACGCCAGTTTGGTGTTGCCGGGTCGTGGCGCTGTCACCCGCTGGAACGCCTTGGATGGTACCATCACGGCGTCCAGCGGCGTCCAGCCCGCGGGCGATGGCACGGCGGTTCCCCTGACGTTGCCGGCTGGCGCCAGCGCGCTGCTGGTGCAGGATACCCGCTTGCCGCCGCTGCCCGCCCCGGCACCGGTTCTCGTGACCCATAAGGCATTGCCCAAGGATGGCTGGACCTTGGCGGTGAATGGCCATGGTCCCAAGGGGGCGTCGGTCAGCCGGCCGCTGACGATCACCTCCCTGGGCGACTGGTCGCAAACCGCTGAACTGGGCGACTTCGCGGGCGAGGGGACATACCAACACACGTTGGAGGTGGAGCGATCCTGGCTGGGCAAGGGGCGGCGCGTCCTTCTGGCCCTGGGCGAAGTCCATGACATGGCGGTCGTGACCATCAATGGCCATCGTTTCCAGCCGCTGGTCACCCAGCCCTTCAAGGTGGATGTGACGGCGGCGCTGCGGCCCGGTCGCAACGCCCTGGAGATCGCCGTCCTGAACACACCGCAGAACGCCATGGTCGATGCCAAGGCGCCTGGCTTCAAGCTGCTGAAGCCTGTCCCCGCCGGCTTGGTCGGCCCCGTCGAGGTGGAGGTTATGCAATGAGGCTTCCGTCCATCACCCTGGCCCGTATCCTGGCGCTGTGTTTGGCCGCGCCGACGGGCCCGGCTGCCGCCCAGGGCGCCGCTGTGTCGGCAGAGGGCCAGGGCGCCGCTGCTTCAGCATCGGGATGGATCACCCATCCCGATGCCGCCGTCAGGGAACGTCCCATCGTTCTCGATTTCCGGCGGACGTTCGACTTGGCCGCGGTGCCGGCGGCCTTCCCGGTCACAGTGACGGCTGACAACCGGTTCAACCTCTATGTCAACGGTGTGCGGGTGGCCATGGGGCCCTCCACCGGCGACATCGCTCATTGGCGGATGGAGGCGTTGGATCTCGCGCCGTATCTGCGGCCGGGCCGGAACGTGATCGCGGCGGAGGTTTGGAACTTCGTGAAGCCGCCGCCGGTGCTGCCGTCCAATGCCACGGACGCGCAAAAGCGGGCGGCGGCCGGCGGCGAGTTGTTTTCCCAGACGGCCCCCATTTTCCAGCAGAGTGTCGATACCGGCTTCCGCCTGCGGGGTGATGGCCCCGCGGCCGCTGTCGGTACCGATCAGGCCGGCTGGCGGGTTGCGGTGGACGGTGGGCGGTCGGCTGTCAACGGCTATCGCCAGGTGCGTCGCTGGTTCTATGTCGCAGGCTCGCCCGAGGTGATCGACGCCGCCAAGGCCAATTGGGACTGGATGGCGGTGGCGGAACCCAAGGGCGATTGGCGGGAGGCCGTGCCGGCACCAGGGGCCGCGGCCCGTACGCTGACGATCGACCGCCTGCCGCAGCAGGAGTATGCGCCGGTACCAGCCGGAACGGTGGTGCGCAGCGATCTCGACGGGGGGAAAGCATTCCCCGGCCATGCCGTCACCGTGCCGGCCAATACCCACGTCAAGCTGTTGCTCCGCCGGGACGCGATGATCTCGGCCTATCCGGAATTGGCGGTGAGCGGCGGCAAGGACGCGGTCATCAAACAGACCTATGCCGAGGCCCTTTACGACGATCAGTTCAAGAAGGCGGATCGCGATCTGGTGGACGACCGGAAGGCCGTCGGCATTTGGGATACGTTCACCGCCGACGGCGGGCGGCGAGTTTTCCAGCCGCTGTGGTGGCGGACATGGCGTTATCTCGATATCGACGTGGTGACGCAGGGTGAACCACTGACCCTGGACGGCCTGCGGGTCTTCGAAACCGGCTACCCGTTCCAGCAGATCGGAAGTTTCAAGAGCAGCGACCCGGTGCTTGACCATATCTGGCAGGTCGGCTGGCGCACGGCGCGTGTAGACGCGCATGAAACCTATATGGACACGGCGTTCTGGGAACAGAACCAGTATGTCGGCGACACCCGGCTTCAGGCGCTGATCAGCTACGCTGTCGGCGGGGATCCCCGCTTGGCGGAACAGGCGATCGACGCCTTCGCCCAGTCGGACGTGGATGATGGGCTCGTTGAAGGGGCTTACCCGGTCCGCAACAGCAACGCTATCGCCCCCTTCTCCCTGTTGTGGGTAGGGATGCTGCATGATTGGTGGATGCAACAGCCGGACACCGGTCCGGTGGTGCGGCACCTGGACCGCATGCGCAAGGTGCTGCATTGGTTCGAGCGCTATCAGGCGCCGTCCGGTTTGCTGACCAAGAATCCGCAGTGGAACTTCATCGACTGGGCGGGGCAGCCGGCGACCGATCGCACCAAGTTCCCCTCCTATGGCAAGGATGGTGAAAGCTGCCTGATGTCCGTCAGCTGGCTGGGGGCGCTGCGCCAAGGGGCGGCGTTGGAAAAGGCGCTGGGGGATCTGGCCCAGGCGGCGGCGGACACGGCCCGTGCCGACGCCGTGCGGGCGGCGCTCCGGGCGCGTTGCTGGCAGGCGGGACGCGGGCTCTACGCCGACAATCCCGATGGCGACGTTTTCAGCCAGCACACCAATACCCTGGCGGTCCTCTATGACGTCGCGACGCCGGAGGAGGCGCCGGCGATCCTGCGACGCATCACCAAGGCCGGTGGCGGTATCGATGCCCCGGATGGGATGTACGTCAGCAGCTACTACTTCGCCTGGTATCTGGCGCAGGCCTTCGTTCATGCCGGCCTGGCGGATGACTACCACGCGCTGCTGCAGACGTGGCGTGACCTACTGGCGCTTCACTACACCACCTGGCCGGAGGAGCGGGGCAACACGCGCTCCGACACCCATGCCTGGAGCGCTCATCCCACCGCGGACCTGTTGGATATCGTCGCCGGCATCCAGCCCGGCGCCCCGGGATATGCCGCCGTCCGGATTCAGCCCGCCTTGGGGGCCCTGACCCAACTGGATGCGACGGCCGCGACGCCGCATGGCGCGGTGACCATCCGCTATCGCGTGGTCGGCGCCAAGATGGTGGCTGACATCCGGCGACCGAAAGACCTGCCCGGTGAGTTCGTCTGGCAAGGGCGCACTTATCCCTTGGATGCTGTGGAGACGCACTTGAGCGTGCCGGCCCCTCGGCGGGAGGAACGGTGATGAGGCGCTTATCGGGGCTGGTGATTGCTCTGATGGTCGCTGTTGCGGGCGGGGCCGCCTTCGGCCAGACCGCCCCGGTGGACCCGGCCCGCGTTCCGCCCGATACGCTGTCGCCCGCCTGGCAGCGGATGTGGCCGACCGTGACGGGGTTCAAGGCGGCGGAGGCGCCGCAGCCCGCCCTTAATGACCTCGCGGCATGGAAGCAGCAGCAAGATGCGGTTGACGAGCAGATGCAAAAGATGGCGTCCGGCGTCACCGCGGCCTATGGGGTGACGGTGGAGGCCAGCCTAATAGGCGGTGTGCCCACCCTGACCATCACGCCCAAGGACTGGGTGGACGACGGGCGTCTGCTGATCTATGTCCATGGCGGCGGCTTCACCAGCCTTTCGGCCCGCTCGACCCTGTTCTCCTCGGGCCTCATGGCGAACCGCAGCCGGATGCGGGTCATTTCCGTCGACTATACCCTGGCGCCGCAGCAGCGCTGGCAAGGGACAACCGACCAGGTGGCGGCGGTGTATCGCGCTCTGCTGACCCAGGGGCGGTTGCCGCAGGGGATCGGCATCTTCGGAGACTCCGCTGGGGGCTCCATCGTGGCGGGAACCGTTCTGAAGCTGCGCGACGCGGGCACCCCCCTGCCGGGGGCCGTCTTGCTCTGGTCGCCGTGGTCGGACGTTACCGCTACGGGTGATACCTACCGTACCCTGGCCAGCTTCGATCCGGCGTTGAGCATGGACCGCCTGGCTTTGAGTGCGGCGGCCTACGCCGATCCCGCCGATCAGAAGAACCCGTACGTCTCACCTGTCTACGGAGACTACGCCCGGGGCTTTCCCCCGACGCTGATCCAGGGCGGTACCCGCGAAATCTTCCTCAGCAACATGGTGCGCCACTACCAGGCCATGGTGGCCGGGGGCGTGGACACCACGTTGGACCTCTACGAAGGCATGATCCACGTCTTCCAGCCCATGGCACCCGGCGCGCCGGAGAATGTGGCCGCCATGAAGCGCGTGGTGAATTTTTGGAACCGGCATCTCAGATCCCGCTGATGCCGTTGACGGAGTTGCGCCAGGGGGCCGGTTTCACGGTATAATCGACCGGAAACGTCCGAATTCCGGTCGTGCCCCCCCATCCCAATAGCGATCGAGATAGGCTGCAATGTCCGACACCTTGGATACCATGACGACGACGCCAGCCCCTCGCCAGCGGACGGGGGCTGGCCGACCGACGCAGGCTCAGGTCCGTGCCATCGACGCGGCCATCCTGGAGGCGGCGACGGGCATTTTCCTGACCGCCGGCTATAGCGGCGCTTCGATGGAGGCGGTGGCAGAAACGGCCCGGGTTTCCAAGGGAACGCTTTATGCGCGCTATCCTTCCAAGGCGGATCTGTTCAAGGCCGTCTGCTCTTCCCGGGTGGAGGTGTGGTCGATGCGTTTCACGCCCGAGCCGGCGCCGGGCAGCGGACTGGCGCCGCGTCTTGAGCATTTCGCCCGCACCATCGTGCGCAGCATGTCCGATCCCGAGGTCATGGCCTTTGAGGGGCTGCTGCATACCGAGGGGCGAAAGTTCCCTGAGGTGGCCAAGCTTTTCTTCGACACCACGTTCGAGGTCAGCCTGGCGCACGTCATCTCCATTCTGACGGCTGCGTCCATTCAGGACGGTGTGCCGGTTCGCGATGCGCGCAATGCGGCCGTCGCGTTTATGGGGCTCTTCACGGGCTGGTGGATGCGTATCCGGTGGTGTGGGCCGATTTCGGACGACGAGGTCGAGACAACCATACGCAGCTTCGTCGCCATCTTTCTCCAAGGTCGCCTGGCTTGGTGACGTCGGCGGCTGCGGGTGGCGTGGCGTCAATTTGTAAGGGCAGGAGTAGTCGGTTTTGAAAAAGGCGGACCAGGTGGAAATGGACGAGGAGGGGAAAAGCACGGCCCAACCCTCGGGCAGCCAGACCTTGTTGCGGGGGCTGGACGTGATCGACGCCGTGGCCGATGGCGTCACCACTTTTCCCGCCTTGTCCGAACGTCTCGGCCTGACCAAGTCCACGGCCCATCGGCTGGCGTCCGCCCTGGTGGAGCGCGGATATCTCACCTTCGTGGCGCGGGAGGGGTACGCCCTGGGACCCAAGTTGCTGGAACTGGGCTGGTCCGCGCATCAGCAGATGCACCTGCCCAGTGTGGCCCGCCCGCATATAGAGCGGCTTGCGGCGGAAACCGAGGATACGGTGCATCTGGGCATCCTGGACGGGACCCAGGCGTTGTATCTGGACAAGGTGCCCGGGCGCCGCCGCGTGGTCATCGGTTCACGGGTGGGCGAACGTCACCCCATCATCTCCACCGGCCTGGGCAAGGCCCTGGTGTTGGACCATGACGAGGCGGCTTGGCGGGGGTTCTATGAGGTGCGCGGCTATACCACTGGCATGGCCGTGTGGCTGGAGCGCATGCGCATCTACAGCGCCAAGGGCTATGCCTTCGACCTGGAAGAGAACGAAGACCAGATCCGGTGTGTCGCCGCGCCCATAAGGGGGGCCAGCGGTGAGATTGTGGCCGCCCTCAGCGTCTCCAGCGCCGCCCAGTACATGGCGGACGAGCGCATGGAGGCCTTGGCCGAGCAGGTCCGCACAGCGGCTGAGGACATCAGCAAGGACTTGGGCTGGACGGAGCGTGCCGGCCGCCGGCGCCCGCGTAGGGGGCGGCTCTGAGCCGAATTCCCTCTTAGGCTACATCGTTGCGCTCCCGGGGGGGGCCAGGCGGTCCTGGACCGGCAGGTGCGGGGTATGTTCGCCCGGCCCTGACGGCAACCGGCGAGGTTGGCTAGCCAGAGGCTCCCGCCGGCACTTGGTTCAGCGCCGCGCTGATGGCGTTGTCGGTCAAGGGACAATGGGTGCCTGAAGGGCCGTACATGGCGGCGACACAGCGGTTACAGGCGGTGCAGCCGCTGCGATGGGCGGGGTTCTCGCGAAAACGCCGCACCAGCTCCGGGTCGTGGATCAGGGCTCGGGCGATGACCACGGTGTCGAACCCTTCCCTCAGCACCTTGTCGGCAGCGGACAGGGACAGCACGCCACCCAGATAGCCCAGGTGGCAAGACACAGCAGCCCGCACCCGCCGCGCAGCCTCAAGGAAATATAGCTCGGAGAAGCGCAGTGACTTGGGCGTCGCCATCTTGAGCAGTTGGAACTGCAGGCGGGTTGCCAGGCTGGGCTTGCCGGCCAGGAAGTCGTCATAGGGCAGGGGGCTGGAAAAGATCACCCAGGGGGATTCGATGTTGCGGCCGCCCGACAGCACCAGCATGTCGACGCCGGCCAGCTCCAGCACCTGGGCGGTGACGATGGCGTCATCCACCGTGGCCCCGCCCTTGGCCCCGTCGTAGAGGTTGATCTTGGCCAATACGGCCAGCTTGTGACCCACGGCCGCCTTGACCGCGGCCAGCACCTCCGCCGGGAAACGGGCACGGCCGGCGGCGGAACCGCCATAGGCGTCACGCCGCTTGTTGGACAAGGGGGAGATGAACTGGTTCAGCAGGTAGCCGTGGCCCATGTGCAGCTCCACGGCGTCGAAACCGGCTTCGGCGGCCAGTTGGGCGGCCCGCACGAATTCTCCCCGCACCTGTTCCATGTCGCCCCGGGTCATGGCGTGCTGGAAAGGGCGCCCCAGCATCAGGCCGATCTTGTCCAGGCCACCACTGGCCGACATGGCCCGCCGGGTGGTCAGTTCCTTATGTTGGGCGAAACTGCCCCCGTGGGTGATCTGGGCGGATGCCTTTCCGCCCTGGGCGTGGATGGCGTCGGTGATGGCGCGGTAGTGGCTGACCGTGGCTGCGTTCATGACGCCCTGGTCAGTGAAGGTCCGGCCATCGGGCGAAACGGCGATATAGGCGAGCGTGGTCAGGCCCACGCCCCCCGCGGCCAGACGCTCATGGAATTGCAGCAAGGACTGCGTCGGTACGCAGCCCTTGGTCATCATCTCGTTGGCGCCGGATCGGATGAAACGGTTGGGCAGCGTGAGGGGCCCGACCTTGAGGGATGCGAAGGCGTTTGCCATGGCTGTGTCCGCCTGACCGGTGTGAGGACGAAGGGCAACGGCCATCCGCATCCCGTGGAAGCGCCAGCGGGAAAGGGGGCCGTTGCCTGCGACGGTCGCCGTGTTAGCCGGCCGGTTGCAGCATCTGCACAACCTCGATCAGGTGCCCCTCGACATCGGTGACGAAGGCGACGCGCACGCCATGGGCGGGCATGTCGCGGGCGGCCTGGACTTCGGTCCCGCCGGCCGCGACGGCGCGCCGGGCGAAGGCGTCCACATCGTCGGTGATGAAGCCGAGGATGACCTCGTCCTTGGACGGGCGGGGGGCATCGACGAACTTCAACAGGACGAAGGTGGCGGCGCCCTCGTGGCTGGGCTTGAACAGGATTTCCTGGATTTTGCGGCCGGCGATTTCATCGTCCACGCGGGCCAGCTCTTCCATGCCGCTGACCGCCTTGTAGAAGGCGGCGGTGGCTTCAAGGTCCCAAACCAGCAGCTTGGTGAAGCCGAATTGGTTGTACATAAGATCCTCCCTTGGCTTTTTGGACGCGATCGAAGGCGACGGCGTTTGGCTATGATAAGTGAATACTTACTTCTATATAAGGCCTGGACCGGCCCGGGACCTGGGTCTCTTTCCTAAGAGGCGGGGGGCTTCAGGTCTTTGCGCATGACCTTCCCGGCCGCATTCTTGGGGAGGCTGGTTAGGAACACGACGCTCCGCGGCACCTTGTAATTGGCCATGTTGGCCTTGGACCAGGCGACGATCTCGTCGGCTTCGGCCTGTTCTCCCGGGCGCAGTACCAGGAAGGCGCGGCCCACTTCGCCCAGGCGTTCATCCGGCACGCCGATCACGGCGGCCATCTCCACCTTGGGGTGTGCGCAGAGCAGCTTCTCGATCTCCGCCGGATAGCAGTTGAAGCCCCCGGTGATGTACATGTCCTTCTTGCGGTCGGTGATGCGCAGATAGCCGTCGGCGTCCAACGTGCCGATGTCACCGGTGTGCAGCCAGCCCTTGGTGTCGATTGCCTCCGCCGTGGCGGCGGGGTCGTCCAGATAGCCCTGCATGACGCCGAAGCCACGCACCAGAATTTCCCCGGTTTCTCCAGGAGACAGGGGCCGCCCCTGGTCGTCGGCGCAAACCACCTCCAGCCCATCCAGCGCCCGGCCACAGGTGGTGGCGATGCGGTCCACGCTGTCGCCCGCGCGGCACATGGCGATGGCGCCGCACTCGGTCATGCCATACCCCGTCACCACCCGCTGGAACCCCAGCTCCGTCTGCATCCGCGCGACGAGGATGGGGGGGACAGTGGCGGCTCCGGTGACGGCGACGCGCAACGACGTCCGGTCGGTGCCCAGCCTGTGCTGCTCGGCCAGCAGGGATTGGAAGATGGTGGGGGGGCCGGGCAGGAAGCTGACGCCTTCCTCACGGATCAGGCGCGCGACTTCCACCATGTCGAACTGGGCCAGCGGCAGGCTGGTCGCCCCCATCATCAGGGCCGCCAGCCAGCCGGCCTTGTAGCCGAAGGTGTGAAAGAACGGATTGATGATCAGCATCCGGTCGTCCACCCGCAGGTCGACGGCATCGGACCAGGCTTGGAACAGCCTGATGGTCTGAAGGTGGCCGCTCACCACCCCCTTGGGCGCGCCGGTGGTGCCCGAGGTAAAGAGGATGTCGGATGGATCCTGGCCGGTCACCCGTGCCATGGCCTCATCGACGGCCGGGTCATCCGGTCCCGGTCCGCGCTCCAGGAAGGCCTCCCATCCCCCCGGCCCGTTGCCGTCCAAGGTCACGATGCCCTGAAGGGCGGGCAGGGTCTCGCCAGCCAGCAGGGCCGGGTAGTCCACGCCCAGGAAGTGACCCACCGTCACCAGCAAGCGGGCCCGGGAACGGTGCAGGATGTCGGCGGCCTCCCGCCCCTTCAACCGGGTGTTCAGGGGGGTGAGGATGGCGCCGGCGGCCTGGGCGCTCAGGGCGGCCACGATCCATTCGATCCGATTGGGTGCCCACAGGGCGACCACGTCCCCTTTATGGATTCCCCACGCCAGATAGGCGGCTGCGGCCCGGCGTACCTGGTTGTAAAGGCCGGCGAAGGTCCAGGTGCGTCCGCCGTCGATCAGGGCTGCCTTGTCCGGCCAAAGGCGTGCGGCGCGGGCGGCGATCGCGGGCAGGGTCTCCGGCAGCGCCGGGGTGGCAAGGGTCATGGCCCGCGCGCCTCCCGTGGCAGGCCCAGGGCGCGTTCGGCGATGATGTTGCGCTGGATCTGGTTGGTGCCGGCATAGATGGTGTCGGCCCGTGACATGAGGAACATGGTGGTCAGCGGCGGGAAGCGTTCCGCCGTTTCACCGATCTCCGCCGCCGGGCCGGCGACATCCATGACCAATTCGCCCAAATTGCGGTGCCAAGTGGACCAGTAGAGCTTGTAGGTATAGCCCTCCGGGCTCAACTGGCCGGACTCGGCGTTGGCCAGCAGGCGCAGGGCATTGAACCGCATGATGCGCAGGCCGATCTGCGCCTGGGCCAGGCGTTGCCGGATCAGTGGATCGGCGGCCTTGCCGTTCTCCTTCGCCAATTCGATCAGGGCGTCCAGTTCATTGCGGAATTGCATCTGCTGGGCCAGCGTGGACACCCCCCGCTCGAACCCCAGCAGGCCCATGGCCACCCGCCAACCGTCGCCTTCCGCGCCCACCAGGTCGCGGACCTCGGCTAACGCGCCATCGAAGAATACCTCGCTGAATTCCGACTCCCCCGTCATCTGACGGATGGGGCGCACGGTGACGCCCGGCTGATGCATATTTACCAGCAGGAAGGAGAGGCCCTTGTTGCCGACTGACCCGGGCTCTGTCCGGCACAGCACGAAGCACCAGTCGGCGATCTGGCCCATGGAGGTCCAAATCTTCTGGCCATCGATGATGTAGCGCTCGCCATCCCGCCGGGCCTTGGTGCGCACATTGGCCAGGTCCGACCCCGCATTGGGTTCGGAATAGCCTTGACACCAGATGGCGCGGCCGGCGGCGATGTCGGGCAGGAAGCGGTTCTTCTGGTCCGGGGTGCCAAAGGCCAGCAGGGTGGGGCCCGCCAGTTCCACGCCGATATGGCCGATGCGGGCGGGTGCCCGGGCGCGGGCATACTCTTCGGCGAACACGACCTGCTGGGCGATGCTGGCGTCACGACCACCGTAGGCGGCGGGCCAGCCGACGCAGCTCCAGCCCGCAGCACCCAGGCACTGTTCCCAATCACGCCGCCGTTCGATCAGGTCGACATGGTTGTTCAGCCCACGGATGTCGCGGAACGGGCCGGCCAGTTGGCTTTCCAGCCAGATCGCGGCCTCGGCACGGAAGCGCTCAAGTTCGGGGGTGTCGTCCATGGGCTGTCTCAGAAGATTTCGAACAGGCCGGCGGCACCCATGCCGCCACCGATGCACATGGTGACCACACCGTACTTCTCCCGCCGGCGGTGGCCTTCGACCAGCAAGTGACCGGCAAGGCGCGCGCCCGTCATGCCGAAGGGATGCCCCACGGCAATGGCGCCGCCATCCACATTCAGGCGGTCGTTGTCGATGCCCAGCCGATCGCGGCAATACAGCGCCTGGGAGGCAAAGGCCTCGTTCAGCTCCCACAGGCCGATGTCGGCCATGGTGCGTCCCGTCCGCTCCAGCAGCTTGGGCACCGCAAACACCGGGCCGACGCCCATTTCCTCCGGGGCGCAACCGGCGACCGCGACACCGCGGTAGGCACCCAGCGGTTCCAGGCCCAGGCGTTCGGCCAGCTTGGCCTCCATGAGCAACACGGCGGCCGCCCCGTCCGACAGCTGAGAGGCGTTGCCGGCCGTGATATGGCGGCCCTCCTTCACCAGCGCGCCGTCCTTGTAGACCGGGGCCAGCTTGGTCAGACCGTCCAGGGTCGTATCCGCCCGCGGGCCTTCATCAGCGCCCAGCGTCACTTCCTGGTAGGAGGTCTCGCCCGTTTCCTTGTCGACGACGGCTTTGCGGGTGGGCAGGGGGGCCAGTTCCGCCGCGAAGCGGCCGGCCGCCTGGGCCGCCACCGTACGCTGATGGCTCTGCAGGCTGAATTCGTCCTGCGCCTCCCGACTCACGCCATAGCGTTCGGCGACGATTTCCGCCGTCTCGATCATGGGAATCCACATGTGCGGCATATGAGCCAGCACCGACTGAGAACGGGTGCGGTAGGTGCTCTTGTGCTTGGTTTGGGTCAGACTGATGCTCTCGACGCCGCCCGCCACGACGACGTCCATGCCGTCGACCATGATCTGCTTGGCGGCGGTGGCGATGGCCATCAGGCCGGAGCCGCACTGCCGGTCCAGGCTCATGCCCGCCACGCTCTGCGGCAGGCCGGCCGAAGCCACGGTCAGGCGCCCGATGTTATAGCTCTGGTTGCCCTGCTGTGAGGCGCAGCCCAGGATCAGATCCTCCACCAAGGCGGGGTCGATACCGGCGCGGCGAACGACCTCCGCCACGACATGGCCGGACAGGGCGGCCGCGTCGGTGTCGTTGTAGGCGCCCCGGTAGGCCTTCCCGATGGGGGTGCGGGCGATGGAGACGATGACGGCTTCACGCATGGTAGGGAACCCTCAGGGGAAGTAGCGGGAGATGGTGTCGGCGACGCAGGCGGGCTTTTCCTGCCCGTCAATCTCGACGGTCATGCGCACGACGGACTGGATGGCGCCGCCTTTGACCTCTTTCACCGCCAGGATCTGGCCTTGGCCCCGCAGGCGGGAGCCCATCCGGACGGGAGCGATGAAGCGCACCTGATCCAGCCCCACGTTGACGCCGGAAGCGAAGGACTGGATGCGCAGCAACTGCGGCAGGAACAGGTTGACCAGGCTGAGTGTCAGGTAGCCGTGGGCGATGGTGGTGCCGAAGGGGCCCTCCTTGGCCCGCACGGGATCGACATGGATCCACTGATGGTCGCCCGTGACCTGGGCGAAGCCGTCGATCCGGTCCTGGTCCACGACCAGCCATTCGGTGGTGCCGAGGTCCTGGCCCACCTGGTTCAGCAGATCGTGCGGCGTGTCCACGGTGATCGCCATGGGCTCAGGCCCGCTGGCTGGAGACGGACAGCACTTCGCCCGTCATGTAGGAGGAAAGGTCGGACGCCAGGAACAGCATGGCGTTGGCCACCTCCCACACTTCGGCCGGCCGCCCAAAGGCCTCTTGTGCCGCCAATCGCTCCAGCGCTTCCGGTGTCGTCACCTTGGCCAGGAAAGGGTGCATGGCGATGGAGGGCGCCACGGCGTTGATGCGCACGCCATGGCCCGCAGCCTCGATGGCGGCACAGCGGGTGAAGGCCATCACACCCGCCTTGGCGGCCGCGTAGTGCGCCTGACCCGCCTGCGCCCTCCAGCCCAGGACGGAGGCGTTGTTGACGATGGCGCCGCCACCGCGGGCGTACATTCCGGGCAGGAAGGCGCGGCTCATGCGGAAGACGCTGGTCAGAGTGACATCCAGCACCCGCGACCATTGTTCATCCGTCATTTCGACGACGGACGCCTCACCACCCAGGCCGGCGTTGTTGATCAGGACGTCGACGCCATCCAGCGCCCGGTCCGCTGCGGCGCGCAGCGCTTGGACATCACTTTCCTTGGTGACATCGCACAGCTGGGTGGCCGGGCGGTGGCCCGTTTCCGCCGCCAGACGGTCAGCGGCTTCGCCCAGGCGGCGCTCGTGATAGTCGCTGATCAGCAGCCGCGCGCCCTCCTCGGCGGCGCGCTTGGCGACGGCATAGCCGATTCCGGTGCCCGCGGCGGCGGTGATGACCACCGTCTTGCCTGTTAAAAGGCCACGGGCGGGCGGGTAGGGTGGGGGGGCGACGGGGCGGGGGGCTGGAATGGTCATAGGGTCCTCAGGGAATGTCATCCAGGCCCATCAACCGGGCGACCCGCTCGCGGTGATGGGCCGGGTCGCCCAGCCAGGCTGAACTGGACCAGGCGCGTTTGAAGTAGAGGTGGGCGTGATGTTCCCAGGTGAAGCCGATGCCGCCGTGAAGCTGGATCGTTTCACCAGCGCAATGACGATAGGCGTCTGAACACCAGCTCTTGGCGGCGGAACACGCCTCCAGCAGGTCGGTGTCGGTATCGATGGCGGCGGCAGCGTAGAGCGCGGCGGAGCGGGCGGCCTCCACGGCCACCATCATGTCGGCCAATTCGTGCTTCACCGCCTGGAAGGAAGCGATCTTGCGGCCGAACTGCACCCGCTGCTGGGCATACTCCACGGTGGTGGCCAGGCAGAAGGCGGCACCACCGGTCTGTTCCGCCGCCAGCAAGCCGGCGGCGGTGGCCAGGATACGCTCCAGGACGGGGCCGGCTTCCTCGGCTCTCCCCAGGATCTGATCGGGCGCCACCGCGACGGTGTCGAAAGTCAGGCGGCACAGGGGCCGTGTCGGGTCAAGCCCGGGCTGGCGCTCGACCCGCAAGCCGGTCGCGTCGCGGGGCAGGGCCAACAGGCTGATGCCCCGGGGGCCGGCGGACAGGGGGGCACGGGCGGCCACCAGCAGCAGGTCGGCGACATGGGCGAAGGGCACGAAGCAGGATTCGCCGCTAAGACGCCATGCGCCTTCTTCCGCCCTGAGCCAGGCGGTAACCCCATCGGGGGCCGGCCGGCCCTGGGGACCGGTCAGGGCCAGGGTCGCCTTGGTGCTGCCATCAGCCAAGCCGGGCAACAGGCTCCGCTTCTGCGCCTCCGTGCCCGCGCCGAGGATGGTCTGGACACCGAGAACCGCGGTTTCGAAGAAGGGCGCCATGGCCAGCCGCGCACCCGTCTCCTCCAACACCAGCGCCATGTCGACGGCGCCGCCCCCGATGCCGCCATAAGCCTCAGGCACCATCAGGCCGGCATAGCCCATGTCGACCGCCAGATTGTGCCAAAGTTCGGCATCCCAGCCGGCATCGGCCTCGATGGTGGAGCGAAGGCGGTCCAGGCCGGCGGCTTCCTGAAGGAAGGCCTGGACGCTGTCGCGGATCGCGCGCTGATCGTCGGTCAAAGCGAAATGCATGGTGCCATCCTCAGCCCGCGCCGTAGACGGGCTTGGGCGGCATCCGGGCACGCAGCAGGTCCTGGATCGCCGGGCCCAGCTCATCGGCTGCCCAGCGGGCCTTCTTGTCGATGGACACGCTGTCGGTCCAGCCCTGGGACAGCCACAGCCGCCCGCCCTTCAACTCAAAAACCTGTCCGGTGACTTCCCGCGATTGGGCGCTGCAAAGCCAGGCGACCAAGGGGGCCGTGTTCTCGGGGGCATAGACATCCAGGTCCCCCTCCTGCCGGTTCATCTCGGCGGCGAAGGCGCCCTCGGTCATGCGGGTGCGGGCATTCGGGGCGAGGGCGTTGGCGGTGATGCCGTAGCGGCCCAGTTCCGCCGCCTGTACAAGGGTCAGGGTGGCGATGCCGCCCTTGGCGGCGGAATAGGCGCTTTGCCCGATGCTGCCCTGCAGGCCGGCGCCGGAGGTGGTGTTGATGATGCGGGCATCCACCGTGTGCCCGGCCTTTTGGCGGGCGCGCCAGAAGTCCACGGCGTGACGACTGGTGCAGAAGTGACCACGCAGATGCACGCGCAGGACGGCATCCCATTCATCGGGCGTGCAGGAAACAAACATACGGTCGCGAACGAAGCCGGCGTTGTTCACCACGGCATGCAGGTCGCCGAAGCTGTCCAGCGCGCATTCCACGATGCGGCCGCTGGCGTCCCAATCGGTGACGTCGTCCGTGTTGGCCACGGCTTGGCCGCCGGCGGCCCGGATCTCGTTCACCACCCGTGCAGCGGCCCCCTCCGTGGCTCCACTTTCACCGTGGGTTCCCACGCCCAGGTCGTTCACCACCACCCGGGCGCCTTCCGCGGCCAGGCCCAGGGCATAGGCCCGGCCCAGGCCGTTACCAGCGCCGGTGACGACAACCACCCGGCCTTCGCAGATACGCGACATCGTTATTCCCCATGCTCTGTGGCGGCGGCGCGGCGCCGGCGTTCCTCGGCCGTGGCGCCCCGTAGGCGCACGGCAATGGCGTTGGCGCGGATGCGTGGCCGGTCCGGTTCCGCGGCGGCCAGCGGCTGACATTCCCGCAGGTCGGTGAAGGCCTCGCGGGTCAGGCGCTGGTATTCGCCGTCCCCGGTGTTGCGCCAGGTGATCTGGTCGGGCCTGAAATGGCGGATCACCTTGGCCGGGTTGCCTGCGATCAGGCAGCCGGCCTCGAACCGGGCGTCCGGGCGCACCAGGGACAGGGCGGCGACCAGGCAGTCCTCTCCCAGCTCGGCGTTGTCCAGGACGACGGCGTTGATGCCCACCAGGGTGTGCCGCCCGATGCGGCAGCCATGCAGCACGGCGCCGTGTCCGATGGTGGCGCCCAGCCCGACGTGGCAGTCGTTGCCGGACGAGGTGTGGAGGGTGCAGTTGTCCTGGATGCTGCTGTCGCCCTCCACCACGATGCGGCCGAAGTCGCCGCGCAGCGACGCGCCCGGCCCGAGATAGCAGCCAGGGCCGACGATGACGTCACCGATCAGCGTCGCGCCCGGATGGACGAAGCTGCTCGGGTCCACGACCGGTACGATGCCTTGGTAGCTATAGACGGCCATGGTGTCACAGCCGCTCGATGATGGTCACGTTAGCCTGCCCGCCGCCCTCGCACATGGTCTGCAGGGCGTAGCGTCCTTGGCGCCGCTCCAACTCGTTCAGCAGCGTGGTCATGATGCGGGCGCCGGTGGCGCCCAGCGGGTGCCCCAATGCTATGGCACCGCCATTCACGTTCACGCGGTCCGGATCTATGTCCAGTTCCGACATCCAGGCCAGCACCACGCTGGCGAAGGCCTCGTTGCATTCGAACAGGTCGATATCGGCCAGGGCCAGCCCCGTCTTGGCCAGGGCATGGCGGGTCGCGGCGATCGGGGCGGTCAGCATCCACACGGGGTCGTCGCCCCGCACGCTCATGTGATGGATGCGCGCCCGCGGTTTCAGGCCATGATCCTTCACGGCCTGGGCGGAGGCGATCAGCAGGGCGGCGGAGGCGTCGGCGTTCTGGCTGCTGACGCCGGCGGTCAGGCGTCCACCCTCCACCAGGGGCTTCAGGCCGGCCATCTTCTCCAGCGAGGTGTCGCGACGCGGCGTCTCGTCGGTGGTGAATTCCCCCACCGGAGCGATCTCGCGGGCGAAGCGCCCGCCATCGCTGGCGGCGATGGCCTTCTGGTGGCTGGCCAGCGCGAAGCCCTCCATTGCTTCCCGGGTGACGCCCCACTTTTCGGCGATCATCTCCGCAGCGCGGAATTGGCTGACTTCCTGCTTGCCGTAGCGGGCCAGCCAACCGGGGGAGGTGGAAAAGGGGTCGGGAATGCCGTAGGTGCGGCCCACTTCCATGGCGGCGGAGATGGGGATCATGTTGAGGTTCTGCACGCCGCCGGCCACCACCAGCTCCTGCGTGCCGCTCATGACTCCCTGGGCCGCGAAGTGGACCGCCTGTTGGGCGGAACCGCACTGACGGTCCACGGTGACGCCCGGCACATGATCGGGAAGACCCGCCACCAGCCAGCAGGTACGGGCGATGTCGCCGGCCTGGCTGCCGATGGTTTCGGTGCAGCCGAACACGACATCGTTCACGGCACCGGGGTCGACCCCGGTGCGGGCTATCAGCGCGGCAATGGCGTGCGCGCCCAGATCGGCGGAATGCATGCCGGCCAGCGATCCCTTCTTGCGGCCGATCGGGGTGCGGACGGCGTCGATGATATAGGCTTCAGGCATGCTGGCCCTCGTTCTGGCGGGGATGATCGGGCAGGAAGGTTTGGTCGGGACCGAGGGGGCCGGCCAGGACGCGCCGTTCCACCCGCGCTTGGTGGAAGGCCGGCGTTCCCCAGACGTAAGTCAGGGCCAACGCGCGTTTCAGGAAGAAATGGATGTCCACTTCCCAGGAGTAGCCCATGGCGCCGTGCACCTGGATGGCGGTGCGGGCGGCCAGGTCCGCCGCCTCCGCCGCCACCAGCTTGGCGTGCGATATGGCCGCCCGGGACCGTGTGTCGCGGTCGGGGAAGCGCGTGGCGGCGGCATGCAGCACGGGGCGGGCGAATTCGATCTTCACCTGGACGGAGGCCAGGTGATGCTTGATGGCCTGGTATGACCCGATGGGCTTACCGAACTGGGTGCGATCCTTGGCATAGGCGACCGCCAAGTCCACGCAGCACTGCGCCAGGCCCAGGCACTGCGCGGCGGCGAACAGGGCACCCCGGTCGATGGCGTCCGCGAGGGGCCCGGCCGCGGTGGCGGCGCTGGCGATGCGGGTGGTTCCGCTCGGCTTCCACGCCACGTCGAACAGGCGGCGGAATGGATCGATGCTGGGACGGCGCGTCAGTGTCACCTGATCACGCGGTACCAGGTGCAGGTCGCCCTCATGGACCAGCAGCAGGGCGGCGGCCGTATCGGCATCGGCGACCAGCGGGTTCAGGGGATGGCCGATCGCCAGCGTGGCGGCGCCGCTCAAGGCCTCGGCCAACAAGGGGTGCGCCGGGGCGCAGGCGGCCAACAAGGGCAGGGCGATGCCCGCATGGTCGACCAGCGGTTCGGGCAAGGCTGCACGTCCGCACGCCTGGGCAATCAGGGCGAAGTCCAGTTCGCCCAGGCCCAGGCCGTCTTGCTCCGCCGGCACCAGGACCGGCACCAGCCCGGTTTCCACGATGGCGCCCCAGCGGTCCGCGTCGCGGGGAGCCCCGTCGGTCATCAACTGGCGCAGGGCGGCGGGCGGGCAATGGTCGTCCAGCAACTTGGCGACCACGTCGGCCAGCATCTTCTGTTCGTCGGTGAGGGTGAAGTCCATCAGCCTGTTCCTCAGCGCGGCAGCCCAAGCATGCGTTCGGCGATGATGTTGCGCTGGATTTCGTTGGAGCCGGCGTAGATCGGGCCGGCGAGGGAGAAGATGTAGTCGTCCAGCCAATCGCCCGTGGGGTCGGGGGCGGCGGGGTCGGGCAGCAGTTCGGCGCGGGCGCCCAGGATCGACAGGGCGGTGCGGTTCAGCGTCACATCCAGCTCCGACCAGAAGATCTTGTTGGTGCTGGTTTCCGGTCCGATGGGCTGCCCGGCCAGGATGCGGCTGGCGGTGGCGTAGATGGACAGGGCGTAGGCCTCCGCATCCATCCAGGCTTGCGCCACCGCCGCCCGCGTAACCGCGTCGTCGGGGTCACCCTCCCGCCGGTACAGCGCCGCCAGGCGGGCGGCCGCCACTTGGTAGCGGGCGGGACTGCGCAGCATCAGGCCGCGCTCGAAGCCGGCGGTGACCATGCAGATGTGCCAGCCTTGCCCCTCATCGCCCAGCCGCTGGTCCGCAGGCACTCGGACGTTATCCAGGAAGATTTCCGCAAAGCCGACCTTGCCGTCGATGCGGGCGATGGGTTTGACCGTCACGCCAGGCGCATTCAGGGGGAACAGCACCAGCGTCAGGCCCTGGTGCCGCTGGCTGCCGGCCTCGCTGCGGAACAGGCCGAAGGCCCAGTCGGCGAAGGCGGCGCGCGACGACCAGGTCTTCAACCCGTTGAGGACATAGTGGTCGCCATCCCGGGTGGCCGTCGCCCGCACCCCCGCCAGATCGCTGCCAGCCTGGGGCTCGGACCAGGCCTGGGCCCAGATCTCGTCGCCATTGGCCATGGCCGGCAGGAAGCGGGCCTTCTGTTCCGGGGTGCCGAACTCCATCAATGTGGGGCCCAGCAGGAAAATACCGTTCTGGTTCACACGCCCTGGGGCGCCGGCGCGGTAGTATTCCTCCTCGAAGATCAGCCATTGCAGCAGATCGACGCCACGGCCGCCGTATTCCTGGGGCCACGTCACCATGCCCCAGCGACCCTCGGCCAGGGTGCGCTCCCAAGCCCGGTGGGCTTCGAAACCTTCCCGCGTGGCATCGAAGGAGGGCAAGGGCCGGGCGGGCACATGGGCCGCCAGCCAGGCCCGAACCTCGGCGCGAAAGGCGTTCTGCTCAGGCGTATAGGTCAGATTCACGGGGCAGGGCTCCTAGAAGGTGGCCGTCCGGCCCTTGTCGTGGACGAAGGCGTCCCGGGCGCGTTGGCTGTCCTCATGCATGTACATTTCCAAGGTGAAGCCCTGCTCCCAGCGGTAGCCCTGGCAGGGGTCCAAAGGTTCCAGCCCGTTCAGCGCCTGCTTGGCCAAGACCAGGGCGGTTCGGCTCTTGGTGGCGATGACGGCGCAGAAGGCGCGGGCCTCCTCCAGCAGGCGCTCCTTGGGCACGACCGCTTCCACCGCGCCCAGGCGATAGGCTTCCTCCACCGGGATCCGCCCGCCGGTGAAGAAGGCGGCGCGCACCTTGTGCAGCGGCAACATGCGCGACAGAAAGGCGGCCCCCCCCATGGCGCCCCGGTCGATCTCCGGCAGGGAAATATAGGCACCCTCCGCCGCGATCAGCATGTCGGAGGCGCCGGCGATGTTCACGCCACCACCGATGACGAAGCCATGCAGGGCCGACACGACGGGAACCGGGCAGTCGCGGATGGCTTTGAAGGTCAAGTAGTTGTCCCGGTTCAGCTTGACGATGCGTTCCGGATGGGCCTGCATCTCCTTGATGTCGACGCCGCCGCAGAAGCCCTTGCCCTCGGCGCGGATCAGGACGCAGCGTACCTCCGCGTCGCCCCCCGCCTTTTCCACCAGCCGGGGGATCAGTTCCCAGCCACTGGTGTCGAAGGCGTTGACCGGCGGCCAGTCGAAAACGATCTCGGCGACCCGCCCGTGGGTTTCAAGCGTGATCGGCATGGTACCTCCGGCTGTCGACAGGGGCGGGGCACAGCGCGGCCAGGCGCTCCCGCGCCTCCGCCACGATGCGGTCCATCAGGGCCTGGCAGGTGGGGATTTCGGTCAGGCGGCCGCCGACGATGCCAGTGGCCATGACGCCCTCGTCCGGTTTGCCTTCCACCACCGCCTTCTGGATCAGCATGGGGGCGCTGGCGGCCATCAGCGCCTGGTCCAGCCGCAGGCCCCCATGGCCGGTCATGCCCCGTACCGTATGCAGAAGCTCCCCCCAGCCGGCGCCTGTCTGGCGCTTCAGGGCTAGGCCACTCTCCAGCGCGCGCAGCCACATGCCCAGGGGGCCTGAGCGCTCAATGCGGTCCATCAGGGGGGTGCGGACCATGCGCTGCGGGATGCCGTCCAGCTTGGTGGTCAATACGATGTCATCGGTGTCGGCTTCCAAGTAGCGGGCCTTGGTCACCGCCGGCACCGGGCTCTCTGCCGTCAGCAGGAAGCGGGTGCCCATGGCGATGCCCACGGCGCCGAAGGCCAGGGCGGCGGCCAGTCCACGCCCATCGGCGAAGCCTCCCGAGGCGATGACGGGCACGGTCACCGTGTCCAGCACCTGGGGCAGCAGCACGGTGGTGGGGACGGATCCGGTATGGCCGCCCCCTTCGCCGCCTTGGACGTTGATCATGTCGACGCCCAGCTGGACCATCTTCTTCGCGTGTTTCAGGGCGCCGACGGTGGGCACGCACAGGATGCCGGCGTCGCGGAAGCGGACGATCATGGCGGCGTCCGGCCCCCGGCCGAAGCTGACGGCCCGCACCTGCGCCCGGTTGGCGATGATCGTCTCGACGATCTCGGCGGCGCCCGGCTGGAACATGTGGAAATTGACGCCGAAGGGCCGGTCGGTCAGGCGCCGCACGGCCGCGATCTTGGCCGCCGCGTCGGCGGGTGTCATGACGGCCGCGCCCAGGAAACCGAACGCGCCGGCGTTGCAGGACGCGGCCACCAGCGGCGGCTCCGCCACCCAGCCCATGGCGGTCTGGATGATGGGGTAGCGGCAGCCCAGCCGCTCCACCAAGGCGGTGATCAACGGATCCGGCTGCATGGCCTAGCGCTCCCCCGCCTGCGATTTATTGGCCTGCGCCATGGACTTGGCGTCCAGGCCGCCCAAGCTGTTGGTGGAGGTCAGGTCGTTCTGCGCGTGGGCGAAGTGATGCATGTGGAAATGGGCGTCCGTGGCGGTGCGCTTGCCCCGCAGGTCTTCCACATGGTTCAGTGCCTGCTTGGTCAGCCAGTTGCCCAGGCGGGGCCGGCTGGCCAGTTCCGCCGCGACGGCTTTCACCTCGCCCTCCAGCTGGTCGCGGGGCACCAGGCGGTTGACCATGCCGAAGTCGTAGGCTCGCCGGGCCGGCATGCGCTCGCCCAGCAGGATGAATTCCTTGGCGATGCGCGGCGGCAGTTCGAAGCCGTGGGCGAAGTATTCCACGCCCGGGATGCCCATGCGGCCCACCGGGTCCTGGAAAAAGGCGTCGTCCGACGCGATGATCAGGTCGCAGACCCAGGCCAGCATCAGGCCGCCGGCCACGCAAGCGCCCTGAACCATGGCGATGGTGGGTTTGGGAATGTCGCGCCAGCGCCGGCACATGCCCAGATAGACCTCATGCTCGCGGGTGTAGAGCAGCTCGGCCGCCGGCTTGTTGGTGTGATCGGGCAAGAGCAGCGCCCGGTCGAAGCGGCTGTGCAGGTCGCGGCCCGGCGTGCCAATGTCATGCCCGGCGGAGAAGTGCTTGCCCTCGCCCTTCAGGACGATGACGCGGATGGCGTCGTCATCCACGGCGCGCCGGAAGGCCGCGTCCAAGGCGTAGGTCATCTGCGAGTTTTGGGCGTTGTTGAAACGCGGCCGGTTCATGATGACCCAGGCGACCGGGCCGTCCGTCACGTAGCGGACAGGCTCATCCGTTTCATAACTCGGTGGCTGATGCCTGGGCTCGACCAGGTCGGGGGATGGCTGATGGGACATGGCTTCCCCTCTCACGCCGTACGCCGGTCGCCGGCAGGGTCGCCCTTGAACACCGTGCGCCGGACGTTGTTGGGGTCCAGTTGCCGGATCAGGGCCAACTGCTCCGCCGTCGGGGCGGATGTGGTGGCCACGTGTTCCAGCCGATGCAGGGGGAAGCCGGTGTTGTCCTGAACCTGGTCGAAGCTGACCCCGGGGTGCAGGCTGCGCACCTGGATCGCGTGGCCGGGCCCGCCGAAGTCCAGCACCGCCAGATCGGTGACGATCAGGCGCAGGTCCAGTCCGCGCGGCGGCTGGCCGTTCAGGTAACGGGCCGGGTTGTAGCCGGCGCTGCAAACGAAATCGACTTCGCCGGCGACAAAGGTGCGGCTGGTGTGGTTGGCGAAGAAGAAGCTGTTGGGGTGGTGGACCGAGTTGCCGGGGAAGCCCCGGGCGCCCAGCATGGCCGCCTTGGGCCGAGCGTGGTCGCCGATGACGCTGATGTTGGTCTGACCGAAGCGGTCCATCTGCACCGGCGCCACCATCGCGTGGCGTTTCCCGCCCCAGAGTGCGGAGAACACGCGGTCGTAGGGGGACCAGCCCTCGATCACCGGCGGCGTATCGGTGGCCGGGCCGGGCGGCACGGGGCTGGCGGTGTAGAAGCACTCGCCGTCCGTGGTCTGCAGCGCCGGATTGAAGGTGGTCTTCGCCAGGGCCGCAGCCAGGCGGGGCAGAGGGCCGATGCCCGTGGCCATGACTTCGCCGTCATGTCGCCAGGTTTCGGCGGCGGCGGTGATGACAAGTTCGGCGAGACTGTAGGGCGTGGGGCGCGATGTGTCTGTCATGGCGGCTCTCGCTCAATAGACGGGCTTGGGCAGGGCGGCGACGCGCCCGGCACCGCCTATGGCGTCCAGGTAGTGATCGGCACCGACATCGATGAAGCGGGCGCGGTAGTCGACCCAGCCTTCGGGCGACGCGGCGCTGTCGGCGTAGGTCTTCAGGTGGCCAAGATCGAGCTGGTAGTCGGGGGTGGCACTGGTGGGGTGGGCGCCGAAGGGCGCCTCGGCCACGCCGCTGATCAGCGCCCGTTCGCACAGATTGAAGCGGGCGTTGTTGGCCATGTCCAGTTCGGGTGTCGGCACCAGCTTCTCCGTGGTGACGAAGACCCGCTTGGCCGCACGGGCCATCAGTTCATCAAAAAAGGGATCGGGGCTGAGCGTCAGGACATTGCCCAGCGCATCGGCCCGGTGGACGTGCAGCAGGGCCGCATCCAAGGGCAGGGCCGGAACCGCCACGAGTTCCTCTCCATCCTCATAGGGGCTGCGCACGGTGCGGAATGCCGGCTGGCGGATGATGTCGGTGCCGATGCCGATGTGGGTAGGCAGGAAGGGGACACGCATGGCGGCCGCCCTCAGTCCCAGATGGAACATGCCTTCGTCCAGCTCCAGCACATCCAGTCCCTCCTGCCGGGCGGCGCGGAAATGCGGGTCCAGCGGGTAATGGTCCAGCGAGACGAAGGCGAACACCAGGCGGCGAAGCTTACCCGCGGCGGCCAGCAAGCCCACGTCCGGCCCGCCATAGCTGACCAGGGTCAAGTCCTTGAGCCGTGAGCGCAGCAGGGCGCGCACCAGGGCCATGGGCTTGCGCCGGGTGGCCCAGCCGCCGATGCCGATGGTCATGCCGTCGGACAACTGGTCGACGATATCGTCCAGGGTCATGCGCTTGTCGAGCATGGTTCAGCCCTCGCTTCCCTGGTTGTCGGCGTTCTGGAACGCCCAGACATGGCCCCAGTCGCTGACAGGCAGGCTGGTGGTGGGGATCCAGGTCGCGGGGTCGATCAGCAGGCCGTCGCAGCCATATTCGATGTCGAAGCCACCGGGCGTACGCATGTAGAAGGACAGCATCTTGTCGTTCACATGCCGCCCCAGCGTGGCGGAAACGGGAACCGCCTGCTTGTGCACCCGCTCATAGGCGCGGCCGACGTCGTCCACGCTGGCTACTTCCACCATCAGATGGACCAGTCGCGCCTCGTTCTGGGGCAGCTCACCCAGGGCCAGGCTATGATGGCGCTGGTTGCGGGCGTGCATGAAGGCGAAACGGACACCCGGATCATCCGGGCTGCCGCCGGCCAGATAGAAATGGCCGAGGTCGGTGTCACCAAAGCCCAGCACCGACTTATAGAAGGCGTGCGTTTCGGCGAAGTTGGGGGCGGACAGGACGACGTGGCCCAGGCCCAGTTCCCCACTGGGGCCGGTGACGAAACGGCTGACCCCGGCCGGCGACCGGAAGGGGGCGTAGTCCAGGACGCGGCCGTAGTAGATTTCCAGATCGTTGCCCGCCGGGTCGGACGATCGGGCCAGGGCCGTCACCTGCCGGGCCCGCGCCTCCGCCGGCGTGGCCAGCTGGACGGGCCGGCCTGCGCTTTTCAAGCGTTCCACGGCGGCATTGAAGTCCCCCGCGTTGGCCAACTCCCAGCCCGGCTGCACGAAGGCCTCGCGATCCCCCTGCTGGATCCAGAAGCGGAAGGGCCGATCGTCCATGCGAAACAACAGCACGTCGGGCTGGGCCGAGGGGGCTGGCATGAGGCCCACGACCTCGGTCGCAAACGTGGACCAGGACGCGAGATCCCTCGTCTCGATTACCACATAGCCTAGTGACGCCACCGTCATCCCTGGGATCTCCCTGTTCCGGCCCGGCATTTCTGCGCAAAGGCGGATTTTTGTGATCAATTATCGTTGATATGCGTAGATATATACCAGTCTAAAACGCAGATCTACAGAAACAAGCGCGACGGTCGTCAGTTTGCGCAATCCCGGCGGTGCTGCTTGACGATTTCCAGGAACAACGGGCGTTCGCCGCCGCCATCGACGGCCAGGTCGGCACCGCTGACATAGGCGGCCCCGGCGGAGGCGAGGTAGAGGGCGGCAGCGGCCACATCGCCGCCATTGCCCATGCGGCCCAGGGGCAGGGAGGCGGCGATCGCGTCGCGGGTGGCGGCCGATCCGTAGGTCAGTTCCGACTGTTCCGTCTCGACCAGGCCGACGGTGATGGCGTTCACCCGCACCTTGGGCCCCCATTCCTGCGCCAGGCTGCGTGTCAGGCTTAGCAAGCCCGCCTTGGCGGCGGCATAGACGGCCGTCCCGGGGGAGGCCCGCTTGGCGGCGATGCTGGTGATGTTGATGATCGTGCCCCCCTCCGCCTGTTCCGCCATGATCCGGTTGGCCGCCTGGGCGACATGCAGGGGGGCCAGCAGGTTCAGCGCGACGATGGCCTCGGAGAAACGGGGGGAGGCCGTGGCGGCATCGGCTTGGGGGGAGCCGCCGGCGTTGTTGATGACGATGTCCAGGCGGCCGTGGCGTTCCGCCACCGCGTCGACGAAGGCTCTGGCTTGGTCGGCCTGTCGGATGTCGCAGGGGTGGAAACTGGCGACCTGGCCGTTGGCGGAGGGCAGCGCTTCAGGCGCATGGCGCCCGCAGATGGCGACGGTGCAGCGGGCGCGCAGGAAGGTTTCGGCAATGACGCGGCCAAGGCCGCGGGTGCCGCCGGTGACGATGACCACGCGACCGGGCGGAACGGAAAGGGGATCGTGCATGGTGGCCCTCGTGATGTTGTTGTACGCCAATGGATGCCTGAACGGCGTTCTATTGCTGATATGCGTCGATGTGAGCAAATTAATGTACGAATTTCAATGACCATCGCCCGCATTGAACATATGGTGCGGAGCGTTGGGCCGGTTGGGGCCGGGAGACGGGGCGCGTACATGCATTTGTTGCTGGATCATTTGACCGTCATAGACGTCCCTCCTTGGGACCTTCCTGATCTGGCGGCGGCGACGGGGTGTGACGGCGTCTGCCTGTTCCTGCATGCCATGAGCGTGCTGCCCCGCATGGCCGATTATGATCTGGTGACCGATGCGGCGGCGCGGCGGCGCGTGCGCTCGCGATTCCAGGAGCGGGGGGTTCGCATGGACCTCGCCTATCCATTCACGCTGCACGGCCGATCGGTGGCGACGGATTTCCGACCGGCGCTGGATGCCGCGGCCGACTTGGGTATCCGCGCCGTCAACGTGCTGCTGTACGACCGCGACGCCGGGCGACGGCACGATCAGTTCGCAGCCTTTTGCGAGGAAGCGGCCGGCCGCGGCCTTGCCGTTGGTGTGGAGTTCTACCCGCCGTCCCTGGTGCCGGACTTGCCCGCTGCGATTGCGGAGGTCGCGCGCATCGGCCGGCCCGGCCGCGTCGGGATAACCCTGGACCTGTTGCATCTTGTTCGGTCCGGCGGCGATGTGGCCCAGGTCGCCGCTTTGCCGGCGGGGAGTGTGTTGCTGGCCCAGCTATGCGATGGACCGGCAAGGGTGGCGCCGGGCGCGCGGGAGGCGGAGGCCGCCAGGGAAAGGGGGCTGCCGGGACAAGGGGATTTCGACGTCGCGGGATTCTTGCGCGCCCTGCCCCCGGACGTGCCGGTGAGCGTTGAGGTGCCGCAGGAGGAGGCTATCCTGCAGGGGGAGGCGCCGCTCGCCCGCGCGCTACGCGCCGTGTCGGCGGCCGGGGCGGTGGCGGCCAGGGCGGTGGCGGAAGGTCATGGCCCTGCATAGCGGTAAAACGGCCCGCCTGCGAAAGCAGTCGCGGCCATGAGGGGCTCTTGTTACGATGCGTAGCCAGCAGCGTGACGGCGATAAGTGTAAGGCACCACATGCAGATCAGAAAGGGGCGGCGCGCGACGCCTGCCGGACTTGATACCGTCGATGAGGCGATCATCGACATCCTTCGCTCCAACGGGCGCGCAACCAACCAGGAAATCGCGGACCGCCTGTCGATCACGGCTGGGACCGTGTCGGCGCGCCTTCATCGGCTTGAGGAAAGCAAGGCCATGCGGGTGGTGGCCGTCGCCGACTTCTCGGCGCACGGCTACAACATGCTGATCGCTACCGGGGTGAAGGTCCTGGGGCGTCCGGTGGCCGACGTGGCCAAGGATCTGGCGGATCTTCCGGAAGTCTTCAGCCTGCACATCATGAACGGCGCCTACGACATCGAGATGCTGGTCATCCTGCATGAGTTCGGGGAGATCAATACCTTCCTGCTGGACCATGTGGCCAAGATTCCGGGCATCAGCGAATTGAGCCCCGGAATCGCCGCCGATATCGTGAAATTCGAATTCAATGTGGCCCCCCTATGAACGGCGGAAAGCTTGACGACCTTGACCATCGCATCGTCGAAGCCTTGGGCCGCGACGGGCGCTCGTCCAACCGGCAGATCGCGGCGGAGCTGGGTGTCACCGAGGGCACCATCCGCACCCGTATCAAGCGGCTGCAGGCCGAGGGGCTGATCCAATTCACCGTGGTGACCAGCTTCCGCATGGCGGGGTCCCCCAACCTGGTGATGATGGGAATCCAGGCCGATCCGGCGCGGGTGCCTGAACTGGCCAAGGAGCTGTCGGCCATCCCCGCCATCGGCTGCGTCATGGTCCTGCTGGGGCGGTACAGCCTGATGGCCATGGGCCTGTTCACCAGCCTGGAGCGGGTGCACGAGCTGGTCAGCACGTCCATCAAGCCGCTGGCCGGGGTGCGGGAGGTGGAGGTGTCCACCGCCATTCACAGCCTGAAGTACGATGCCCGCATGGCGCGTATCGTCCGTGTGGAACCAGAGGCCGCGCCGATCGAGGAGTGACGGCCGTTTATGCAGATATGCGTAATATTTACGCGCTAAAAATACGCAAAGTGTGATTGGTGTGGATCTGAACCGTTGATTCTGACAATGTGGCGGTCGCTCGAGTGAGCGCCCGCCTCGTCGGTGCCATGAGCATCGGCCGTGCCGGTTTGGGCGCCGCGAATGGCTCGGGCTTCCACCGGAGTGAACCATGGCCAGCATCTTCTCGCCCATTCGCCTGGGCGACCTCACCCTCAACAATCGCGTGGTGATGGCCCCCATGACCCGCTGCCGGGCGGGGGTGAACGACGAGCCCACGGCCGACATGGCGGAATACTATCGTCAACGGGCCGGTGCCGGCCTGATCGTCAGCGAAGGTGTGCAACCCAGCATCCATGGCAAGGGCTACTTCCGGACCCCCGGCATCCATACGCCGCTGCAGATGGCGGCCTGGCGTGCCGTGACGGCGGGTGTGCGCGCCGCTGGTGGCAGCATCGTTATGCAACTGATGCATTGTGGGCGGGTGGGGGCGGCGGGGAATAAGGACCCCTGGGCTGAAACCGTGGCGCCCTCGGCCATTCGCAGCCGACAGGCCCTGTATACCGCCGCCGGCATGGCGCCCTGCGCTGAACCCCGTGCGCTGGCGACAGCCGAGATAGCCGGTGTCGTCGATGAAATGGCCGCGGCGGCGCGGAACGCCCGGGCGGCAGGCTTCGATGGCGTGGAGTTGCACGCCACCAGCGGCTACCTGCCTATGCAGTTCCTGGCGACGGGCACCAATCAGCGGACGGACCGCTATGGCGGCTCGCCTCAGAGCCGTGCCCGGTTCGTCATCGAGGTGCTGGAAGCCATGGCCGCAGCCATCGGATCTGGGCGGGTGGGGTTCCGCATTTCGCCTGGCAACGGCTATAACGACATGGAGGATGAAGAGCCGGTGGCGACCTATACGGCGCTCCTGCGGGCCGTCGAGCCCTTAGGGCTGGCCTACCTTCACCTCATCAACACGCCCATTCCGGAGTTGGAGCCCTTGTCCTTCGTGCGGCAGCATTGGACCGGGCCGGTGATTGGCAACGGCGGCCTGACGCTGGACAGCGCACAGAAGCTGCTGAGCGATGGGCGGTTGGAGGCGGTTTCTTTCGGCCGGTTCTTTATCAGCAACCCTGACCTGGTCGCGCGCTTCCGCAACGGGGCGCCGCTGGTAGAGCCCGATCGCGGCACCTTTTACAGCGGCGACGCCCGGGGGTTCACCGATTACCCGCAATGGAGCGCGGACGTGCCCGTCGCCGTCGGCGCGTGACACCATCAACACCAATCTCATATGACAGGAGGAGCGAATGTCGGCGGACGCCCGAGATCTGGCACAGGCGATGACGCGGTCAACGGTGGCGCAGGACCCGGCCCGTCAGCGCCGCACGGTGGAGGCGTACTTGGCCAGTTGGCGCGATGGTGACGCGGCGGCGCGGGCGTCGCTGTTCGCCGGCGACGCCGTGGTGGAGGATCCTGTCGGCGGCCCACTCCATCGTGGCCTTGACGCCATTCGTGCCTTCTGGGCGATGGCGGAGCAAGGGGGCTATCGCTTCGCGCCTGTGTTGGAGGTGTTCGTCCCCGGTGGGCGGGAGGCCCTGATCCGGTTTTCCATGGGAATGGAGAAGGCCGGGGCGCCTGTGGAACGTCTGACCGTCCATGAAGTGGTGGCGTTCGATGATACGTATCGCATCACGTCGCTGCGGGCGTTCTGGACCATGGACGCCTTCACCTCGGCCGGCGAGCCGACCTGAAGGTCTTCGTTATCTTGGGGGCAAAGATACGCGCCATCTCCGCCGCAAGCATGCGCAAGGGCGTCTATTTATGCCGAAATAAATTCATAATGCGTAGTTAAAGATGTTAATAATTACGCATCATCCTGTTTTCGCGTTGCGTGGCCGATGGCGCCTCCCTATAATCCCGGAACAATCACAGAAGGGGGGCGACTGGTCCCAGTAGGGGCGGCCTTCCTGCCAGGGAGCGAACGATGAACACCGATGCCCGCAGGGAACATTTGTCCAATATTCTTCGTCCGGCGGCGCCGCCGCGGGAATTGGTGGACATCTACACCGAGGACCAGCGCCAGCGGCTGCTGGACGTGGTGCACCGCAACGGTCCCTGGAAGCTGATCATCGCCCAGCACTTCTCGTCCGTGGATGCGCTGATCGCGACCTTGTCGGGTGCTATGCCGGCGGGTATCACGCCGACCCTGGACATGTTCCTGACGCCCACCTTCCGCGGCTACTACGCCAGTTATTCCGCACCGCTGTATTCCGAGATCGCGGATTGTTTCTATAACCAGCGCTTCCTGGATTACGCCAAATCCTATTGGAAGGCGCAGTACGCCAAGCCGCAGATGATGCTGTTCAACGTGAACGGCCCCTGCGCCAATACCGACCCCGGCCATCTGGACACGCCCAGCTTCCGTGGCGTCCGGTATGAGAGCGCGCCGACCTGGCTGTGCAGCGTCATGGGCAAATCGGGTCTGTTCAAGGACTACCTGATCAAGATGGCCCAGGTGATCACCTGGTTCTCCAACGATCCTCAGAGTGGCTTCACCTACTGGCCCGAGGGGCCGCTCAACCCGCCCAAGCGGCTGATGCCGCCCGTCTACAACCGCGGCGTCCTGGTGCAGAACGAGATGATGCTGCACCGGGGGGAGGCTAACGGGCCACGCGACCAGCAATATCCGGATGGGCTTGGCTTCGACACTGTCTTCCAGGGGGACCCGTCCGACCGGAACGGGTGGCTCCTCAAGACGGGCGATCGGGTGATCGCCCGCCATTCCACCGACGATTTGCGCTTCCTGGTGCACTGGTCGGCTGAGGTGTTCGAGGACTATGCCGAGTTGAAGAAGAATATGGATCGCTCGGCCGATCTGACGCTGGACCAGGTGTTCGAGACCCTGATCAAGGACGTGCGCTCCAAGGGGATTGAGATCACCCCGCCCGCCGATCCGTTGGCCGATCCGCTCTTCATTCGCACCTTGAACGCGGCCTACGATTTCGGGCCGCCGGTCCAGTATCCGGCCGATGCCCCCCTGTCGCCCTTGCGCATTGGGGGCGCCCGGGCCGCGTGACGCGGTGCTGTTGTCGGCGGGAAGGCTGTCGGCCTTCCCCAGCGGGGCGGCCGTTCGCATCGCCGGTACTGCGGTGATGGCGGGCGGCCGTTCCCCTATCGATGGGCCGGTGCTGCCTGGCCGCGAGAGAAAAGGTGGGAACCACGCGTGGGGCAGAATGTGAACCGCAATGTCGTCATTGTCGGCGCCGGCCACGCTGGTGCCAGTGCCGCCTTGCAGTTGCGGCAAAATGGATGGCAAGGGGCCATTACCTTGCTGGGCGCGGAAGGCGAGTTGCCTTATCAGCGGCCGCCCCTGTCCAAGGCCTGGTTGAAGGGGGCGGTTTCCTTCGACGGTGTCGTGCTGCGCAAGGCCGAAGTTTACCAGCAGCAAGGGATCGCGCTGCGCTGCGGGTGTCGGGTTGTCGCCCTTGATCGCGGCGCCAAGGTGGTGGTGCTGAGCGATGGCGCCCGGGTTCCCTATGACGTGCTGATCCTCGCCACCGGGTCGCGGCCGCGGGACTTGCCTGTCCCCGACGCGGGGCTCGACGGCGTGGTGACGCTGCGCACTGTGGCTGACGCGGACGGGTTGCGAAGCCGGTTGGGCTCCACCGGACGGCTGGTGGTGATCGGCGGGGGCTATATCGGGCTGGAGGTCGCGTCCGCCGCCCGTGCCCTGGGGCGGGATGTCGTGGTGGTGGAGCGTGAAGCGCGCCTGCTGGCCCGCGTCGCCAGTCCGGAGGTTTCGGACTTTTATGCCGCCCTGCACGCCGCGCGAGGAGTGGACCTGCGCCTTTCGGCGGCTGTGGAGGCCATCGGGGGGCGGGACGGGCGTGTGACGGAGGTGATGCTGACCGACGGAACGGCAATTCCAGCCGATACGGTTCTGGTCGGCGTCGGCGCCATCCCCGAGAGCGCGTTGGCCGAGGCCGCCGGCCTGGCGTGCCAGGACGGTATCCGGGTGAGTTCCACCTGCGGAACCGACGATCCGGACATCTACGCCATCGGCGACGTGAGCCGGAGGCCATTGCCCTTCAATGGTGGGGCCGGCCGGCTTGAAAGCGTGCAGAACGCCTTGGAACAGGCGCGCCAGGTGGCGGCAAGTCTTTGCGGCTTGCCGGCCCCGGCGCCGGAGGTCCCGTGGTTCTGGTCGGACCAATATGAGGTCAAGCTGCAACTCGCCGGCTTGCCTGGTAGCGAGGTCCACCGGGTGATGCGCGGCGTTTCCGCCGAAGGGCGCTTCGCCGTGTTCCATATCGGAACGGACGACACCGTGAGGGCGGTGGAGGCCGTGAATATGCCGGCCGAATTTATGACCGGCAGGCAATGGATCGCCCAACGGCGGGCGGTTTCTCCGGCCCGTTTGGCGGATGTCGCTGTCGGCCTGAAGGACGCGGCCGTCTGATCGCCCAGGCGGCGGGGCCGTCTTCACAGGGTTCGTGCCAAGGATAAGACCATGCCTAAAGTGATTTACGTTTCCGCCACCGGCCTCCATACCGTGATCGAGGCTGGTGCCGGCGACAGCGTGATGGAGGCCGCGGTGCGTAATGGCGTTCCCGGCATCGACGCCGAGTGTGGCGGGGCCTGTGCCTGTGCCACCTGTCATGTGATGGTCAGCACGGACTGGCTGTCCCGCCTTCCTCCCGCTGCCGAGGCGGAAAGGACCATGTTGGAATTCGCCGTCGATCCGCAGCCGAATTCCCGCCTGGCGTGCCAGATCCGCCTGACGGCCGAATTGGATGGGCTGGTGGTTCACACGCCGGTGTCGCAACGCTGACATCCTTCCGGTCCGCCGCCATCGGATGCCCGCGGCCTGCACGCCAGGCCGCGGGCATGCTTTTCCCGGATCACCCGGCCAGCAGATCGAGCCGCTCCAGGGGCAGGGGCTGGCCTGCCAGGTGGCTGGCCGCCCGGTAGGCGAAGGTCATGGCCGGCCCCAGGGTGGAACCGGCGCCGGGATAGGCGGGGCCCATGACCGATGCGCTGTTGTTCCCCACGCAATACAGGCCGGGGATGACCACGCCCTGGGCATCCAGCACGCGGGCGTCCCGATCGGTCAACAAGCCCCCCTTGGTGCCGATGTCGCCCGGCCACAGCTGCATCGCATAGAACGGTGCCTGGCTCAGCGGGGCCAAGTTGGGGTTGGGCTTGACGGTGACGTCACCGTAATAGCGGTCGAAGACGTTACCGCCCCGGTCGAAATCCTCATCCTTGCCGGTGCGGGCGAAGGCGGCCATGCGGTCGGCACTGTTCCGCAGGCCTTGGGGGTCGACGCCGATGCGCGTGGCGAGGGCTTCCAATGTCGGGGCTGTCCAGACGACGCTGTCCCACCAGGCCTGGGGTACCTTGCGGTCGGGCATCAGGCTGGTGGGAAGCAGTGGGCCCATGGGATAGCGGGCGCGGAACCGGCCGTCGAAAACGATCCATGCCGGAATGGCGCCGCCCGTCGCTTGGTGGTTGGCGATCATCGCCTGCTGGAATTCCGGATAGGGGCCGGACTCGTCCACGAAGCGCTGACCCAGAGCGTTGACTACCAAACAGCCGGGCAGGGAGCGTTCCACGAAGACGCCACGGAATTTCTCTTCACCGGGGACATTCACCGTGGGCACGCCCCAGCTCAGGTCCATGATGTGGAGGGTCCCGCCGACGGCGGCGCCGGCCCGGATGGCGTCACCGGTGTTGCCGTCGAGCGGGGTCGCCGTCCAGCGGGCGTCAGTCGGTTTGGGAAGGTATTGGTTGCGCATGTCCTGGTTCCGCTCAAAGCCGCCGGCGGCCAGCACGACGCCCCGCTTGGCGACGATGCGCACGTCCTGGCCGCGATGGTGGATCACCGCGCCGGCCACCCGGCCTTCCTGCGTCAGCAGTGACTGAAGCGGGCTGTCCACCCATATGGGGATTTGGCGCTGGCGCGCCGCCCGCAACAATCCGGCGACCAGGGCCTGCCCGCCGGTCATGCGGCGGTCCTTGGATGTCTTAAGCCGCCAGCGTAGGTCCGTGGCGTAGCGCAGGATGTTCTTCAAGACGACGGACACCGAGCCCGGTCCCTGGGACAGGATGGTGTGGGCGTCGAAGGAATTGAGGTTGATGCGCCCGAACAGTGCTTGCCCGGGATTGCCGGGCCGCATCTGGGCGAGGCCCTCCAGGCCAAGCGACGCGGCGTCGAAGTCGGCCGGGTCCATGGTCCGCCCACCGGGGCGGGCGCCCGGGAGGGAAGGGTAGTAATCGGCATACAGCGGCATGCAGCGGTAAGGTACCCCGATGCTGCCAAGATAGCGGGCCATCAGCCTGGCGGTCTCGACATAGGCCAGGATGCGGTCATCGCTGGCCAAGCCCTTGGCGCAAGTCCGCACGTACCGGAAGGCGTCCTCCAGCGTGTCGCGCACACCGGCCTGCGCCTGATCGTCATTACAGGGTATCCAGATGCCGCCGCCGGATATGGCGGAGGTGCCGCCAATCAACGCGGCCTTTTCCACCACCAGAGGCTTCAGGCCCAGGTCGGCGGCCCGCACAGCGGCCATCAGGGCGCCAGCGCCGGACCCGACGATGATGACGTCGACATTCGGCCCCTCGCTCCCGCGGCTGTCGGGTTTGTTGCTCATAAGTCCTCCCATGCTTTTGCTGTTATCTGTCCGGTCACATCCGTCGGGCCTGGAACACCCGATAGGTGCCAGGGCCGCAGAGTGTGGGCACAACCGACGTTATCCGATAATCGCAGAATTATAGGTTAATAGATACGCAGTATGGAGCACAATCGATATTGAAAACGCGTTTCGCGTAGAAAATTGCCATGATAGGATCGCCACGAATAAGCGCCGATGCGCGAAACAGGCAAGGGAGGTTATCGTGGCGAAGACCGTTGAGTATGGGCTGGGGCCGTTCACCTATCCCCGGGGATGGTTCATGGTGGCGGCGGCGCCGGAGGTCACGTCGGTGCCGTCCGCGGTGCGCTTCTTCGGGCAGGACCTGGTATTGTACCGGGGGCAGAGTGGCCGGGCGTACATGGTGGACGCCTATTGCCCCCACATGGGCACCCATCTGGCCAAGAACACGACGTCCTACGTCATTCAGGACGGCCGGCATGTGGAGGGCGATTCCATACGGTGCCCCTATCACGCGTGGCAATTTGGGCCTGACGGCAGATGCACCGAAATCCCTTATTCCAAGGCGCCGATTCCGGCGGCGGCGCGATTGCGCACCTGGGTACTGGAAGAGCGATACGGTTGCCTCTTCACCTGGCACGACCCCGAGGGCGGCGCGCCCGATTTCGACTTGCCGCTGATCCCTGAATGGGATCATCCGTCCTATGTGCACTGGAGCATCGACCAGCTGGGCACGTTGCCCTGCCATCCGCAGGAGATCGTCGACAACATGGCTGACGTGGCCCACCTGGGGCCGACCCACGGTGGACCGGCGGAATATTTCAGCAACGTCATCGACGGTGTCGTGCTGCGGCAGTTCCAAGGGGCGCAGCATCGCAGCCTGGCGCCAGGCTTCATGCTGGAAACGAACACCTTCTACACCGGCCCCGGCGTCCTTTTGTCTTACTTCAACGGTGCCCATGCCGTGATGTACATCGCCCACACGCCGGTGGATGACGGGGTGGTCCGGGCCTGGCACGGCCTTTTGGTCCATTCGGGCAAGGACGTCGCGACCGACGACGATGTCGCCGGCGCCCGGCAGCAGCAGGCTGGCAGCTTGGCTGCCTTGGCCCAGGATTTTGAGATTTGGGCCAACAAGCGCGCTTGCCTGGCCGCCTTGGCCGTTCCCGGAGACGGGGCCTTCTCCAAGCTGCGCCAGTGGTACAAGCAGTTCTATAACCCCAAGGCTGAGGCGGCACGGTTCCAGGCGCAGGCCAACGGCACCTTCGGGGCCCGTGGCTTGCCGCTTACCCGGGCCTGACCATAGGGGTCGGTCGCCAGGGCCGTTCCCCTGGGCGGCCGCCCCTGTCACCGCCGCACCCCGCGCCATAGCGTTTTCCGCCGGTTGAAACTGGGCGGAATTTAAGGCACATCATAGTAAGTGAGTAAATACTTAATAAGATCGGGAGGGTCCCTGCGCCAAGGGCTTACTGCAGGCGGCGCGGGCGGATGACCATGGCACCTTGGCGGCTGCCATGGTGGTGGCGGTGAGACGACCGCCTCTGGTTAAAGTGAGCGGGCGGGAACCGCGAAGCAGGGCCGTCACCTCCGGTCTGTCATCGGCGAACTTTTCAGGCGGAGCGTGTCTTGATGCAGGGCAAGAAAGTAGTCTTCCTCACCGGGGCGTCGGGCAATATGGGGGGAGAAACCCTACGGCAATTGCTGGAGCGCGCCGACCGCTTCCGCGTCAAGGCGCTGGTCTTGCCGAAGGAGCGTGACCATCCTGTCCTGAAACGCTTCAAGGGTCATCCCAACCTGGAAATCGTCTGGGGGGATCTGCGGCATTACCCCGATGTGCTGAATGGTGTGACGGGCGCCGACCAGGTGCTGCACATCGGCGGCTTGGTTTCCCCCATGGCGGATCGTTTGCCGAAGCTGACCATGGAGGTCAACGTCGGTGGCGCGCGCAACATCGTCCAGGCGATCAAGGCGCAGGCGGCACCGGACCGTGTGCGGCTGGTCTATATCGGCACCGTGGCCCAAACCGGTGATCGCCAGACGCCGGTCCATTGGGGGCGCACCGGCGATCCCATCAAGATCAGCAAGTATGACCATTATGCTGTCAGCAAGACCCAGGCGGAAGCCATCGTTGCCGAGTCCGGCCTGAAGCATTGGGTTTCCTTGCGCCAGACCGGGATCGCCCACGCCAATCTTTGGAAAATCCAGGATCCCATCATGTTCCACAGCCCCTTCAACGGGGTACTGGAATGGGTAACCGTGGGGGATTCGGGGCGCCTGGCGGCCAACTTTTGCGAGGACAGCGTCCCGGACCAGGTCTGGCGCAATTTCTATAACATCGGCGGTGGTGGCGACCTGCGGGTGGTCAATCATGAATTCGCGGCGGCGATGTTCAAGGTGCTGGGCTTCTCCGATTTCCGCAAGGTGTTCCAACCCAACTGGTTCGCCACGCAGAACTTCCACGGCCAGTGGTACACCGATTCCGACCGCCTGCAGGAACTGGTCCCCTTCCGCCGGGAGACGCTGGCGGATTTCCTGGCGATCCTGAAGGCCGCGGTGCCGTTCTATGTGCGCTGGGGGGCCCGGCTGGCCGGTGGCGCCGCGCGTAAGCAGATTGAGAAGCTGGCGCGGGGCGAGGGCGGGCCGTTGCATTGGCTGGAACAGGGGGACGAGGCGCACATCAACGCCTATTTCGGCTCACGGGCGCAGTGGCAGCAAATCCCCTCGGACTGGGCCCAGTTTCCGCTAGGCCAGCCGTCGCGCACGCCGTCATACCTCGATCATGGATATGACGAGAACAAGCCCAAGGAGCAGTGGACTGTGTCGGATTTGCGCCAAGCGGCGGAATTCCGGGGCGGTCAGTGCACGGCTGACCATGCGCACGACCCCCACGAACCGGTCGGTTGGCGGTGCGCTGTGGGGCATGAGTTCCAGATGTCGCCCAACCTCATGCTGCGCGGCGGGCACTGGTGCCCGACCTGCATGATTGATCCCGATGGCTATGATGCCGTGGCCCGGCGCAGCCCGTTCTTCGCGCAGGTTTGGCGCCAAGGCCGCTGATTGTTCACTGATTGTTGCAGGGCTTCATGCCGTCGGGTGGGTTATTTCGTCCCAACGGCCCGAAGCGACAGGGCGGCGTCGGCGCCGAGATGCGCCTGGATGACCTCTTCCCGCAAGCCGATGCCCCGGCCGCAGAAAAGGATCATCTGTTCCAGCAGCTGGTCCTCGGTGCCGGCGTACTGGACCAAGTGCGGCTCCCGCATGCGGGCGACGGTGACGTTGGAGCCGAGGTGCTCCAGCATCGCCACGATGTTTATCGGGTCGATGGGGGCTCCCACCAAGTCGCCTGCCGCCCGGGCGCCAGCCAGGGCGTCGATCAATGACGGCAGGCTGAGCCGCAGGGAACGGCGATAGGTCAGACGGGCATAAGTGCCGTCGCCGGCCAGGCTAGCGTAAAGGATGCGGATGGCGTTGGGATTGGGGGTCAGGCTGCCACGCAGGCAGTTGCCGAAATAATTCCGCATCATCGTGACGAGGCCGGTGGCATCCGGGCTGAGTTCCCCCACCGCCTTGAAGGCCTCATTCTGATCCCGGATCAGCTTCCGCAGCACGGAGCGATAAAGCGTTTCCTTCGACGGGAAGTGCCGGAAGATCAGCGCCTCGGAAACCTGGGCCTCGGCCGCGATACGATGGGTTTTCGCGCCATCAAAGCCATGCTCCGCGAAAACCCGGATCGCGGCTTCCAAAATCAAGGCGCGCCGATCGGCACTGAGTAAGCGTTTACGGACCATGCACCGGGTTTAATCCATGTCGGTGCGGAAACAAACGAAAATCGGGACCTGGTTGTACCGCCGGCGAGGTTTTGCGCCCACTGGATGGTCCAGGGATTCCCTCTCTGAGGTCTCTTCGGGCTTAGCTTACACGGGGGAGAATCCGCGCAGCTCGTGCATCCTCGTTAATTGTGGGTCTCCCATCTCCCGATAATCGCGTCATATGCGTTTATGATTGACGATTTGCGTAGTTAGACGTACCAATAAATACGAATGATGATGGTAAATCGGCGGCGTGACGCGTCGAAGCCAACGGGAGGCATCGCATGAACAAGATGGTCGAAGTGCAACGGGACAGGGACGTTCCCACGCCGGGCCAGCTGCTGGACCGGGCCCGGGCCATGCTGCCGGCGCTGCGCGCGCGGGCGGCCGAGGCGGAGCGCGATTGCCGCCTGCCCATGCAAACCGTGGAGGAAATGCGCGAAGCCGGCTTCTTCCGCATCCTGCAGCCCAAGCGCTGGGGCGGGTTCGAAATGGCGCCGCAGGTCTTCTTCGATGTCCAGATGACCCTGGCTGAGGCCTGCATGTCCACCGCCTGGGTGCTGGGCGTGGTCGGCGTGCACCCCTACCAGCTGGCTCTGTTCGATGACCGGGCGCAGGCGGACGTGTGGTCCACCTCGCCGGACACGCTGATCTCATCGTCCTATCAGCCGGTGGGCAAAGTGGAGCGGGTGGAGGGCGGCTTCCGCCTTTCCGGACGCTGGGGATTTTCCAGCGGCTGCCAGCACTGCGACTGGGTGTTCCTGGGGGCCATCGTTCCGCCGCTGAACCCCGGCGACCCCATGGACATGCGCACCTTCCTGTTGCCCCGGTCCGACTATGAGGTGGTGGAGGCCTGGGACACCTTCGGCCTGCGGGGAACGGGCAGCCATGACGTCGTCGTTTCAAACGGCTTCGTCCCGGAACACCGGACCCACAAGGCGTCGGACGGTTTCCTCTGCACCAATCCCGGCCAGACGGTGAACACCGCGCCGCTGTTCGCGCTGCCCTGGGCGCAGGTATTCGTGCGGGCCGTGTCCACGGCGGCGATCGGTGCCACCCAGGGGGCGCTGGACGCCTACCTGGGGATCGTGCGGGAGCGGGTGTCGAGCAACACGGGCAAGGTGTCGCGGACCGACCCCGCGTCCCTGGCGGCGGCGGCCCGCGTCCGTGCCCAGATCGATGAGATGAAGGTGCAACTGGCCGCCAACTTCGATCGTCTGCTCGGCAAGGTGACGGCCGGTGAACCGCTAAGCCTGGAGGAGCGGCTGATGTACCGATATCAGTCGGCCACCATCGTGCCCCGCTGTGCCGGCCTGGTGGACAGCCTCATGCCGCTGCTGGGCGGGCGCGCCATTTATCGCAGCAGCCCCATCATCCGTTTCTGGCTGGACGTCAATGCCGCTCGCGCGCACGTCGCCAACGACCCCAACAATGTCGGGCCCGATCTCGGCGGCGTGCTGCTGGGCGGCGCGCCGGCCGTCCATTTCTGCTGAAGCGGGGGACCACCATGGACTGGCAATTGTCCGGCCGGCATATACAGGCCGGCGACTATCGACTTTGGGTGGCGGTGGCCGGGTCCGGCCCAACCGTCGTCTTCATCCACGGCAGTGGGCCCGGCGCCAGCGCCGCGTCCAATTTCAGCCGCAACTGGCGGGCCTTCGCCGATGCGGGCTTCCGCGTCATCCTGCCGGATCTGATCGGGTATGGCGCCAGCGACAAGCCCACGCATGTGGACTACACGCTGGACCTCTTCGCCGGCACACTGCGCGCCGCCCTGGCCGAGGTGGGTGTGGAGAGGGCCACGCTGGTCGGCAATTCCCTGGGTGGCGCCATCGCGATGCAGATCGCGCTGGATGATCCGGCGCTGGTGGATCGCCTGGTGATGATGGCGCCGGGCGGCATCGAGACGCGGGAAACCTACTTCGCCATGCCGGGCATCGCCCGCATGGTGGGGGACTTCACCAGTCCGGATTTCACCGAGGCCGATCAGCGCCGCCTGGTGACCAACTTGGTCCATGACCCCGTCCACATCACCGACGCATTGGTGGCGGAACGCTATGCCGTGGCCCGGCAACAGCCCAAGCAGGTGCTGTCCACCATGCGCGTACCCGATCTGAGCCCCCGCCTGGGGGAGCTGACCCAACCCATCCTGGGCTTCTGGGGGACCGAGGACGCCTTCTGCCCGGCCAGCGGCGCCCAGAAGTTCCTGGCGGCCTGCCCGGATGTCCGTTTCATGCTGTTCAACAAGGTCGGCCACTGGGTGATGGTGGAGCGGGCCGGGGAGTTCAACCGCCATGTCATCGACTTCCTCACGCACTGAGAACTGTCCCGCCGAACCCGCACCCGCCGACTTGGTCGAGCGACTGGCCCAGGAACTGTATGGCGCCCTGCGCGGGCGTAGGACGCTGGCTCCCCTGATCGCGCGCCATCCCAGCCTGACCATCGAGGACGCCTACCGGATTTCGTTGGCGACCTTGCGCCGCCGCGAGGCGGATGGCGAGCACGTGGTGGGCAAGAAGATCGGCGTCACCTCCAAGGCCGTCCAGGACATGCTGGGCGTCTTCCAGCCGGACTTCGGCTTCCTGACCGACCGCATGATCGTGGCCGATGGTGCCGTCGTCGACATCGCCGGCGCCGGGCTGATCCAGCCCAGGGCGGAAGCCGAGATCGCCTTCATCCTGAAGCGGGACCTGCGGGGGCCGGGGGTCACGCCGGAGGACGTTCTGGACGCCACCGAGGCGGTGGTGCCTTGCTTCGAGATCGTCGACAGCCGTATTCAGGATTGGCGCATCGGCATCGTCGATACCGTGGCCGACAACGCGTCTTGCGGCGTCTGTGTCCTGGGCGCCGCGCGGGTGCCGCCCCGGGCGCTGGACCTGCCGGCCGTGCGGGTGGTGGTGGAGAAGAACGGGGCCTTTCTCAGCGAGGGTTACGGTTCGGCCGTGCAAGGGTCGCCACAGGCGGCCGTGGCCTGGCTGGCCAACACCCTGGGCGGCTTCGGAGTGTCCCTGAAGGCGGGCGAGATCGTGCTGTCGGGCTCCCTGGTGCCGCTGGAGCCAGCCCGGCCGGGCGACCATTTCGCCATGACGCTGGATGGCATCGGCACGGCGTCCATCACGTTCAAATAACAGACAGTCAGCACGCGGCCGCCGGTCGCGGGGAAGGGAGCGGACTTTGGCCAAGGTCAAGGTAGCGATCATCGGCTCGGGCAATATCGGCACCGACCTGATGGTCAAGATCGTGCGCCGGTCGGCGCACATGGAACTGGCGGCGATGGTCGGGATCGATCCGGCGTCGGAAGGCCTGGAAAGGGCGCGCCGGCTGGGCGTGCGGGCCGTGGACAACGGTATCGGTGGCCTGCGGGAGCTGCCGGACTACGCCGACATCCGCATCGTCTTCGATGCCACCTCGGCCTATGCCCACAAGGCGCATGACGCGGCGCTGCGCGCCGACGGCAAGCGGGTGGTGGATCTCACGCCGGCGGCCCTGGGCCCCTTCACCGTGCCGGCGGTGAACATGGCGACCCATTTGGACGCGCCCAACGTCAATATGGTCACCTGCGGCGGCCAGGCCACCATCCCGATCGTCGCGGCAGTGTCGCGGGTGGCGCCGGTGCCCTATGCCGAAATCGTGGCGTCGGTCTCCAGCCGGTCCGCCGGTCCCGGCACTCGGGCCAACATCGACGAGTTCACTCGCACGACGGCGCGCGGCATCGAACTGGTGGGCGGGGCGCAGCGTGGCAAGGCCATCATCATCATGAACCCGGCCGAGCCGCCCATGATCATGCGCGACACGGTCTATACCCTGAGCCTGGGCGAAGATGAGGACGCCGTCCGCCGGTCGGTGGAAGACATGGTCCAGGCGGTGCAGCGGTATGTGCCCGGCTATCGGCTGAAGCAGGAAGTCCAGTTCGAGCGCTATGGCGATAACAACCGGTTGAAGATTCCGGGGCTGGGCGAGTTCACCGGCCTCAAGACCTCCGTCTTCCTGGAGGTGGAGGGGGCCGGCCATTACCTGCCGCCCTATGCCGGAAACCTGGACATCATGACGGCGGCGGCGGAGGCGACAGGCAACCTGATCGCCCAGCGCTTGGAAGGGGGCGTGGCATGAAGAACCCGCAGGGGGAAAAGATCTACATCCAGGACGTGACCCTGCGCGACGGCATGCACGCCATCCGCCACATGTACGGCCTGGACCATGTGCGGGCCATTGCCCGGGCGCTGGATCGCGCCGGCGTGGACGCCATCGAGGTGGCGCACGGTGACGGCCTGAATGGCACCAGCTTCAACTACGGCTTCGGCGCCCATACCGACTGGGAGTGGATCGAGGCGGTGGCCGAGGTATTGGAGCGGTCGGTGTTGACCACCCTGCTGCTGCCCGGCGTGGGCACGGTGGAGGAGTTGAAGCGCGCCTATGGGCTGGGTGTCCGCTCGGTACGGGTGGCCACCCACTGCACCGAGGCCGACGTGGCCAAGCAGCATATCGGGGCCGCCCGCGACCTGGGCATGGACGTGTCCGGCTTTCTGATGATGTCGCACATGATCGAGCCCGAGGCGCTGGCCGCCCAGGCGAAGCTGATGGAATCCTACGGTGCGCATTGCGTTTATGTGGTGGACAGCGGGGGGGCCTTGGACATGGACGGCGTCGCCGCCCGGCTCCAGGCCTATGACCGGGTGCTGAAGCCCGAGACGCAACGCGGCATGCATGCCCACCACAACCTGTCGCTGGGCGTGGCCAATTCGCTGGTGGCCGTCCAGAACGGCGCCGTGCGTATCGACGCCAGCTTGGCCGGCATGGGGGCCGGCGCCGGCAACGCCCCCCTTGAGGTGTTCATCGCCGCCGCCGACCGCAAGGGGTGGAAGCACGGCTGCGAGCTCTATCCCCTCATGGACGCGGCGGAAGACCTGGTGCGCCCGCTGCAGGATCGCCCCGTGCGGGTGGATCGCGAGACGCTAAGCCTGGGCTATTCCGGCGTCTATTCCAGCTTCCTTCGCCATGCGGAGGCCGCCGCCAAGACCTATGGAGTCGATGCGCGCGTGGTGCTGGCGGAACTGGGGCGCCGGCGCATGGTGGGCGGTCAGGAAGACATGATCGTCGACGTGGCGTTGGACATCCTGAAGGCGCGCGAGACGCGGGCCGCGACGTGAGACGCATGGGGGCGGGGAGGGCAAGATGACCGGAGAGGAGAGGCCGGGCTCTCCCGGCTGGCATTCCGCTGTCGAGGCGCCGCTGACGGTCGCGGACGCGAGCGAGGTGCGCTGGGACGCGGAAGCGGACCTGGTGGTGGTCGGCTACGGTGGTGCCGGCGTCGCCGCGGCGGTGGAGGCCGCGGAACGAGGGGCGTCCGTTATCGCCGTCGACCGCTATCACGGCGGCGGCGCCACGGCCATGAACGGCGGCGTGCTGTACGCCGGCGGCGGCACCTCGGTGCAGCAGGAAGCCGGCGTCGAGGACACGGTGGAGGATATGTACCGCTATCTGCGCCGGGAAACGGAGGGGGTGGTGTCCGACCGCACCTTGCACCGGTTCTGCGCGGAAAGCCCCGAGATGGTGGAGTGGTTGAAGGCCCACGGCGTGGCGTTCAACAGCCGGGTCTATTGGGAAAAGACCAGCTACCCCCATTCCGACTATTACCTCTACCACTCCGACAGCTGCCTGGCCCCCGAGCATGCCGCCGTGGCCAAGCCGGCGCCGCGTGGGCATCGGGTGTTCATGCCCGCCGCCAACACCGCCGTCGGATACGGTGTCGGCTTGTACTACCCCCTGCAGGCGGCGGCTGCCGGGTTGGGGGTGCGGCTATGGACCAAGGCAGAGTGCCGGCAACTGGTGGTGGACCGTCATGGCCATGTCCTTGGCGTGCGGGTCCTGCATATTCCGCCGAGGACCATGGACGCCATCGAGTATGAGCGGCTGGCGGCGAAGGGCACGAAGTACATGCTCATGTTCCCGCCGTCGTTCCCAGGGGCCGGCTTCGCCAACTGGCGGGCATCCCGCTTGTGGGAGAGGGCGCGCGCCATTGAGCGGACCGGCCGGGTGGAATGCTTTATCCACGCCCGGAAAGGGGTTTGTCTCAGCACGGGCGGCTTCATCTTCAACCGGCCGATGGTGGCCCACCATGCGCCAGCCTATGTCCAGGGCATGCCCCTGGGGTCGCCTGGGGATGATGGCAGCGGCATCCGCCTGGGGCAGACGGTGGGGGGCGCCGTCGCGCGCATGAACCATGTCAGCGCTTGGCGCTTCATCAATCCGCCTCTGGCCTGGGCCCATGGCGTCATCGTCGACAGGCGGGGAGAGCGCTACGTCAATGAGATGCTGTATGGCGCCGCCATCGGCCAGAAGATGTGCGAGGAGCGCGGGGGGCGGGCTTACCTGATCCTGGACCAGCAACTCTATGACCAGGCTTGGCAGCAGGTCACCCGCGGGAAGGTGCTGCCTTTTCAGAAATATCCCGCGATGCTGGCCATGCGTTTCGGCCGCCGCAAGGCACGCACGCTGGCCGCCCTGGCGGAGCGTTGCGGCTTTGACCCCGCCACGCTGGATCGCACAGTGACCCGATACAACCAGGCGGCCCGTGGAATCGTGTCCGACGCGTTCAACAAGGGCGCTGACAACATGGCCGTCCTGGAACGCGGGCCGTTCTATGCACTGGACATGTCCATCGATGCCAAGCTGGCGCCGCTGCCCACGCTGACCCTGGGGGGACTGACCGTGGACGAGGACACCGGTGCCGTCCTGAACAGCCAAGGCCGTGCCATTCCCGGCCTCTATGCCGCTGGCCGCGCTGCGGTGGGCATATGCTCTAATCTCTACGTCAGCGGCCTATCCGCCGCCGACTGCATCTTCTCCGGTCGTCGGGTCGGGGCGGTGATGGGCCAGGTGGTGGCGGAGCAGACAGGGACCTGACCGCTGCCACGGATGGTCGGTAATCCGTCTGCGAGGGGTCAGCGCACGATGGCGGGGTGGGGAATGCGCGGACTGCCCAGCATGTCCCGGTAGGAGGGCGGCTGTTTGCCGCCGGCATCGCGGATGCCGTAGCGTGCCGCCAACTCGGCGCCGATCTGCGTGCTGCCGGATAATTCCATGCGGTTGGGATCGGCGTGGACGGCTGCGATCAGGCGGCCGGTGAATTCCGGCGTCTCCGCCTGTTCCATGAAGGACGCGTATTGGTCCGGGCGCTGTTCCAGGGTGCGGGCCGTCCGCGCGGTCAGCAGCGGCCCCATCCAGAGGGAGAGCGTGGCCACGCCGTGCGGTGCCAAGTCCACCCCCATGTCGGCCGCGAACTTGTCCACCCCGGCCTTCTGGGCCCCGTAGGCTGGCCCATGCATATAGCAGACAGACCCGAAGGACGAGGTGAAGGCGATCAGCCCGCCGCCGGTGGCGATCATCAAGGGGGCCGCGTGGTAGCTGGCCACGTAGTGGGAGCGCAAGCCTACCGTCAGGATATCCGCCAGCTCCCGCGGCCGTTCCCAGAAGCCGCCGGGGCTGGCCAGGGCATCGTGCAGGGCGGTGGCGTTGTTCACCAGGATATCCAAGCGTCCTTGGTCATTCCGGACCCGATCGAACAGCGACGCCACCTGGTCGTCATCCCCGTGATCGACGGCCACGGGAATGCCGATGCCGCCGGCGGCCGTAACCTCCGCGGCGACGGCGCCAATGGTGCCGGGCAGTGCCGCCGCCCCTTCCACGGTCGTCCGGCCGGTGACGTAGACGGTATAACCGGCTGCGCCCAGCGCACGCGCGATGCCGGCACCCGCACCCCGGCTGGCGCCGGTCACTACAGCGACTTTGCCCACGGGCATCCCGTCAACCTCCCTGTCAGGGTCACGCGGTGGCGAGAGCCGCAAGCTCAGCGGCCGATAGCGTCAGGGCGGTGGCGCGGGCGCTCTCCGCCAACTGCTCGGGCTTGCTGGCGCCGATGATGGGAACAGTCAGGTGGGGCTGCGACGTCAGATAGGCCAGCGCCGCCGTGTTCAGGCCGACACCGTGAATTTCAGCCACCCGCGTCAGCGCCGCCAAGCGATGCCGGTTGGCCTCGTTGACGTACATGGCCTTCAGGTCATCGGGCAGGCCCTGCTCGCCGCTGGCCGCCAGCTTGGTGAAGAAGCCGCGGCTCTGGCCGGAATAGGGAACCATGGCCAGGCCAGCGGCGTGCACGGGCTGAAAGCCGTCCTCATAATAGGGACCGTAGCCCGAGACAGCCGCGACCTCGCGGTTGGGGACCGCCAAGCCCCAGAAGGGCTGGCAGGCGATAAAGCCGTCATGGCCGATCGCCTGGGCGTAGGCGCGTGCCTCCTCCAGGCGCGCCGGGGACCAGTTGGAGGCGCCGAACTGGCGAATGCGCCCGGCCTGCTGGTGTTCGATCAGCGCGTCGACCAGGGCGCCCGCAGGCTGGGTGTCGTCGTCGGTATGCAGCCAATAAAGATCGATATAGTCGGTCTGCAGGTGTTCCAGGCTTTCAGCCAAGTCGCTGGCGATGTCCTCAGGGTTCACCCGCTTGCGATAATCCATGACCTTGAGGTCGAAGAACCCGCCCTTGGTGGCCAGGACGATGTCCTGACGCCGGCGTCCCTTCATCCAGGCGCCCACCGCCCGTTCGCTGGCGCCCTTGGGCGCGTCGGGAATCCAGTCGCCGTAAGACCGGGCGGTGTCGATGAAGTTGCCGCCCAGCGCGGCGAAGGCATCCAGTAAGGCGTTGGCCCGGACCTGGTCGACCGCCGTTCCGAACATGTTGGTGCCGAGGCACAGCCGGCTGACGGCGGGCAGGGCGGAATGAAGCGCGACACGTTCGAGCATGGGATCACCTTCTGATGAGGCTGGCTGAGCAGGGTCTGGTCGGATGGCGGCGTAGTCGGGGGTGGGGGAGCGTGACCTGGCCGGTGCCGCAGCGCCGCGGCTCGGTTGTCCCAGGTTGCCTGTCGTGTACGGGGACGGACACCCTCCCAGGCGGTCCGTTTATCCGCTCACATCCTGGCGCTCCCCCAAGGCGACACTATAGTCTGTATGCGTGTTTTTAAAAGGAAAAAACTACGCAAATTATGATGTTATGAGCAGATGGGGTGGGCTTTAGTCACTGGCCCACGAAGGTTGGTGCGCGTTTCCCCAACATGGCGGCGATGGCCTCCTTGTGATCCGCAGTCGCATGGGCCAAGGCCTGCATGGTCGCGGACAGGTCCAGCACGGTCTCCAGGTTGCTGTCGCGCGCTTTCTGCAGCAGGCGCTTGGTCATGCGCACGGCATGCGGGGGATTGCAAGCGATGCGCTGTGCCAGCACCCGGGCGTGGTCCAGCAGCTCGGCATCCGGGACGATCTTGGAAACCAAGCCGCAAGCCAGCGCTTCAGCGGCGTCGATGGCGTCGCCGGTCAGGGCCATTTCGCTGGCTTTGGCGAAGCCCACGACCCGGGGCAGCAACCAGGCCCCGCCGTCGCCGGGCACGATGCCCAGCTTGACGAAGCTTTCGGCAAAGCGGGCGCTCTGTCCGGCGATACGCAGGTCGCACATGCAGGCCAAGTCACAGCCGGCGCCGATGGCCGGGCCGTTGACGGCGGCGATGACGGGTACGTCCAGCGCCGCGAACGCCAGCGGTAGCCGCTGGATGCCGTGCTTGTAGTTGCGCCGCGTCTGGGCGGGCAAAGGATCATTCACGCCGCCTTGTTCGCCCATCTTCTTCAGGTTGCCGCCGGAGGAGAACGCGCTTCCGGCGCCAGTCAGGATGGCGACCCGCACCGTCAGGTCAGCCTCGATCCGCGCCAGGACGGCCAGGATCGCCTCGATCATGTCGGGGTCGGAGATGGGATTGCGGGTCTCGGGGCGATTGAGGGTGATGAGGGCGATGCCCTCGCTCTGCTCGAATAGAACCGGTTCGGACATGGGGGTTCCCTGGTTGGATCAGCGCAGGCCCAGGCCGCGCGCGATGATGCCGCGAAGGATTTCCCGCGTTCCGCCGCGAAGCGAGAAAGCGGGCGCGTTCAGGATGGCGTAGCCCTGCACCGCCTGGAAAATGTCGTCCGATCCCAGCATCGGCTCCGTCGCCACCAGCTGGCGGGCCAGTTCGGGAATTTCCTGTTCCACGACGGCGCCGAGGTCCTTGACCAGGGCGGCTTGCAATGCCGGGTTCGCCCCTTCCTGCAACAGGCCGGCCACCGATCGGGACAAGCGCCGCAGCACCGCGAGATGGCTGCACAGGCGACCCAGCACGGCCAGCGCCTGGTCGGACGGATCAGTTCCCAGCGCCCGGATCAATTCGACCAGTAGCACGAAGGTCGACAGGAAGCGCTCCGGTCCGCTGCGCTCATAGGCTAGTTCGCCCATCACCTGGTTCCAGCCGTTGCCCTCCGTGCCGAGCAAGGCGCTGGCGGGTAGCGGCGCATCCTCGAACACCACTTCGTTGAAGTGCCGCTCACCCGACAGATCGGCGATGGGGCGGATGGTGATGCCCGGCAACGTCAGGTCCACCAGAAACTGGCTGGTGCCGCCGTGCCGATCGTCGACACCGCTGGTACGGCAGTAGAGGATCATGTAGTGGGACTTGTGGGCGTAGGTGGTCCACAGCTTGGTGCCGTTGACCCGCCAACCGTCCTGGGTCCTTACGGCGCGCGTGCGCACGGCTGCGAGGTCGGATCCGGAGTCAGGCTCGCTCATGCCGATGCAGAAAAAGCATTCGCCGGCGGCGATGCGGGGCAGGAGGTGGCGCTTCTGCTCCTCGGTCCCCTCCTTCAGCAACAGGGGGCCGCTTTGCCGGTCGGCGATCCAATGGGCGGCTACGGGCGCGCCGGCGGCCAACAGCTCTTCCAGAACGATGTAGCGCTCCAGCGCGCTCCGCTCCCGGCCGCCATATTCCTTGGGCCAGGTCATGCCGATCCAGCCGCGTTGTCCCAGCTTACGGCTGAAATCGGCATCGTATCCGCTCCAGGACTTGATGCGCTGGGACGCGGGACGGCTGGCCAGCTCCTCGGCCAGGAACTGGCGCACCTCGGCCCGCAAGTCGTCCGCGCCTGGCGGGTGGATGGGTGGCGGGAACGCGAAATGGGACATGATGGTTCCTTGGGTCGGCCGGGCCTAAAGGGTGGTGAGCAGGGGCCAAAGCCCCTTAGGGCCCGCGGCGGCCATGCGCCGGCCGATCAGGCGCTGCCAATGGGCGTCGTTGCCGAACTCATCCCGCCATGACCACAGGCGCTTGGTCAGGAAATGCAGGGCGTGCTCATGGGTGAAGCCGATGGCGCCATGAACCTGGTGGGCGATAGCGGCGATCATCCCCGCCGCCTCGCCGGCCCGGGCCTTGCCGATGGCAACCGGAAGGGGGTCGGCTCCTCCTGGTTGGGAATAGGCGTCCAGATAGCCCGCGGCCAGGTCGGCGGCGCCCTTTGTGGCGGCGACCTGGCCCGCCATCAGGGCCAAGGATTGCTGAACGGCCTGGAATTTGCCGATGGGCCGGCCGAACTGGCTGCGCTCGTTGGCGTAGGCCACGGTCATGTCCAGGACGCGGGCGGCGGCGCCCGCCAAGGCCGCGGTGCGGAACGCCGCGCCCAAGGCCAGGGGGTGGCAAATCGTGATGCCGGCCGGCAGCGGGGCGACGGCATCCCCGGGCAACTCCAAATCCACCTCCAGCCGATCGCGCGGCTCCAGCGCCAGGTTGCGGCCGGGCAGCGGCGTGACGTCCGATCGGGCGACACGGGCGGCAAGCACTTGGCCCTCAGCCTCCGCAACGATGACGATGTCACCGGCGATGCTGGCCCAGGGCACACGCTCGGCCCCACCATGGAGGTGCCAGCCAGCCCCCCGCCGCTCCAGGGTGAAGCGGTCGCCGGGCCGGGCGGGTGCCAGGGTGGCCGGTCCCTCGGCCAAAGGCAGGCCGGCATCGGCCAGCAGACGGTTGGCCAGCATGGTTTCCGCCAAAGGGACTGGCAGGGCGGTGGTCGCGGCGCTGGCGACCAGCCCAGCGGCGTCGGCCGCCTCCAATCCAACGCCGCCCGCCTCCTCCGGCACCAGGGCCAGGGGCAATCCCATCATCTGCACCCGGTCCCAGGCCGGCTGGTCCCAAACTCCGGCTTCGGCCTTATAAAGCCGGGCCGGGGTCGCCAAGTCGGCGAACAACCGGGCCGACATGTCCCGCACGATTTCACTGGTCTCGCTCACCGTTGCCGCTCCCGTCGCGTCAGGACGCCTGGGGGGACAGGCGGGGCGGAGCGACGCCGGCGATCTCGCAGGCGTAGTCCAGCAGGGCGGAGAAGTCCCGGCCCGCATAGTCGCTCCCCCGCGCCGCGCCCAAGGCGGACGCCGCCGCCTGACCGACCGGCAGGCCCAGGCGCTGCTGTGATGCCGCGGCCAGGGCCAGCATCAGGTCCTTGTGCGCCAGATCGATGGTGAACCCGGGCGCCGTATCGCCCTTCAGCACCTTGCTGGGGAAATTGATCATAAGCTGGCCGTTGGTGGCGGTGGTGCCGCCGGCGACGTCGCGCATGGTCGCCACGTTCAGTCCCAGCTTCGTGCCCAGCAGCAGGGCTTCCGCCGTCAGTTGCGCTCCCACGATGGCCAGATAGTTGTTCACGATCTTGGTGCGCGTGCCGCTGCCCTCCGGTCCGCAGCGCAGGATGGTGGTGCCCATGGCCTGCAGCAGGGGCAGGGCGCGGGCATGGCCCTCATCACTGGCACCCACCATAAACAGGGATTCGCCGCGCTCGGCATGGCTGACCAGGCGGCCGACGGGGGCGTCGACGAAGGTCTGGCCTTTCCGGCGGCAGGCGTCCGCCACGTCATCCGTGGTCGCGGGGTCGATGGTGCTCATGTCGATCACCAGGCCGCCGGTGCGCAGATGGGCCAGCACACCGTCGGGCCCCAGCATGACGCTACGGACATGGGGCGGGGCGGGCAGCATGGTGATGACGATGCCGGCTTCACGGACGGCGTCGGCCAGGCTGCCAGCCGGCTTGGCGCCCACCGCCACCAGGGCGTCGAGCTTGGCGCGGTCAAGGTCGAAGCCGATGACGGGAAAGCCCTTGCGGACCAGATTGCTGGCCATGGGCAGCCCCATGGCGCCAAGGCCGATGAAGGCGATGGTGTCGGTCATGTCGTTGACCTCCTTTCAAGGATGGGCCGGATGGCGGCCGGGGGCGGTTCAGTCGACGACCCCGTGGTTGACGTAGGTGGTCTTGCCCTCGGTGAAGAATTCGATGGCGGCGCTGCCCTGTTCGCGTCCGCCATAACCCGAGGCGCCGCGGCCGCCGAACGGCACGTGGTAGTCGATGCCGGCGGTGGGGGCGTTCACCATCACCAGGCCGGCATGGGACCGGCGGCGGAAGGCTTCGGCGGCGGAGAGCGAGCGGGTGACCACGCCGCTGGACAGGGCGTGTTCGCTGTCGTTGGCGATCGCGATCGCGTGGTCCAGGTCGTCAGCGGATATGACGCAGGCCACGGGCCCGAAAACCTCGTCACGATTGATGCGCATGGCGTTGTTGGTGCCGACGAACAGTGCCGGTTCCATGAACCAGCCCGGCCGGTCCAGGCGCTTGCCGCCGCAGGCCAGTTCAACCCCCTCGGTCCGGGCTTCCGCGACATAGCCCAGGTTCTTCTGCAACTGGCCCTCGTTGACCACCGGGCCCATGTCGGTTTCAGGCGCCATGGGGTCGCCCACCCGCAGGCCCCGGGTCCTGGCGACCAGGCGTTCGACGAAGGCGTCGTGGACATGGCGATGGACGATGATGCGGCTGGTGGCTGTGCAGCGCTGGCCCGTTGAGTGGAAGGCCCCCTGCACGGCGATGCCGGCCGCCAGCTCGAGGTCGGCGTCGTCCAGCACCACCAGCGGGTTCTTGCCGCCCAGCTCCAACTGGACCTTGATGCGTCGGGGGACGCTGCGGGCCAGGATGTCCTGCCCCACCCCTGGCGAGCCGGTGAAGCTGATGGCATCCGCGCCATCCACCAGCGCCGGGCCGAGACGAGACCCGGGACCCATCACCAGGTTGAAGACGCCGGCCGGCAGCCCGGCCTGGTGCAGCAGGCTGGCCAATTCCCAGGCGCAGGCGGGCGTGACGTCCGATGGCTTCAGGACGACGGTATTGCCGTAGGCCAGCGCGTAGGCCGTCTTCCAGGCCGGCAGGGCCATGGGGAAGTTCCAGGGCGTTATCAGGCCCACAACGCCGACCGGTTCCCGGCTTACGACCACTGTCATGCCATCGCGCAGGCCGGGCAGGCTCTCACCACCGGCGCGCAGCGGCTCGCCCGCCGCGTAGTGGAAAATCTGGGCACTGCGCCGCACCTCGCCGATACCCTCCCGCAGGGTCTTGCCTTCCTCCCGCGTCAACAGGGCACCCAATTCCTCGGCGCGGGCATGGAGCAGGTCACCCGTCCGGCGCAGGATGTCCGACCGCGTCTGCGGGTTGGTGGCCGCCCAGGCCGGTGCTGCGGCACGCGCGGCGGCAATCGCTTCGGCGGCCTGGTCCGGGCTGGCGCAGGCGTAGTGTCCGATCACGTCGTCGGGGTTGGCCGGGTTGGAATTGGGCGTGAGACGGATGCCCGCCACTTGCCGCCCGCCAATCCAGTTCAGCTTTTCCATGATATCAATCCTCTGTCTGCGAGGCGGGCGTTTCGGGGGCGCTCTGGACCACGCCCCGGCTGGCCAGTCCGTCCACCGTTTGCGGGTCCAATCCCAGGATTCGCCCCAGAACCTTGGCCGTCTGCGCTCCCACCCGGGGGGGCGCCAAGGTGTAGCGGGCCGGTGTGCGCGACAGCTTGGCCGGGAAACCCACGACGGGGATGGAGGTGCCGTCCGGCGCCGCCAGTTCATGCACCAGGCCGCGGGCCGCGATCTGGGGATCGGCGAAGACCTGGTCGACGCGGTTTATGGGGCCGGCCGGAACGCCTGCGCGGGCCAGGTGATCGATCAAGGGCGCCATTTCCCAGCCGGCGATGCTGTCCGCCAGCGCCGCCTCCAGCGTCTCGCGATGGCGCTGGCGGCCGGGGTTCGCCGTGTAGCGGGGATCGGCCGCCAAGTCGGCGCGATCCAACGCCTGGCACAGGGCGCGGAACTGGCCGTCGTTGCCCACCGCGACGATGATGTGCCCATCCCGCGTGGCGAAGCAGCGATAGGGGACGACGTTGGGGTGACCGTTGCCCAGCCGACGGGGCACTTGGCCACCCACCAGCCAGTTCATGCCCTGGTTCGCCAGCAGGGCCACTTGCGTGTCCAACAGCGCGCAGTCGATATGCTGGCCCTCGCCCGTGCGTTCATGATGGCGTAAGGCGGCCAGGATGGACACCGTGGCGTAGAGGCCGGTGAACAGGTCGGAGACCGGCACGCCCACTTTCAATGGCTCGGCCCCCGGCATGCCATCCGGTTGACCGGTGACGCTCATCAGGCCGCTCATTCCTTGGATCAGGAAGTCATAACCGCCCCGGGCCGCATAGGGGCCGGTCTGGCCGAACCCGGTGATGGAGCAGTAGATCAGGCCGGGGTTTTCGGCCGCCAGGCTGGCGTAGTCCAACCCATAGCGGGCCAAGCCTCCCACCTTGAAGTTCTCCAGCACGATGTGGCTGCGGCGGGCCAACTGGCGCACCAGCGCCGCTCCCTCAGGCTTGGCGATGTCGATGGCCACCGACTGCTTGTTGCGGTTGCAGGCCAGATAATAGGCGCTGAAGGGGTCGGCGTCGGTATCGCGGCTGGGGAGATAGGGAGGGCCCCAGCTTCGGGTATCGTCTCCCTTGCCGGGTTGCTCGATCTTGATGACGTCGGCGCCCAGGTCGCCCAGGATCTGGGCCGCCCAGGGCCCCGCCAGCACGCGGCTGAGGTCCAGGACCCGGATGCCGGCCAGCGCTGCCGGGGTGGGGGAAGTGTCGTCAGGGGGCACGAAAGACGTCTCTCATGGGGGCGGGTGGCGGCGGTCCGGCTGGGACCGCCGCTTTGGAACCGGTCAACGCAGAAGGGTGAAGTCGTTGAGGTCCGGCTTGCGCATGGCTGTCCAATAGTCGACCAGTCGATACGGCCAGGACAGGAAGATGCGGCCCTTGCTGTTGTTGTAGTAACTGTTGGCCTTGGGGTGGGTCCAAATCATGTCCTGCATGCGCCGGTCGATGCGCTCGTTGAAGGCGTCGAACGCCATCCTCGTTGGCTCGATGGCCTTGGCGCCGGCGGCCACCACCGCATCCAGGCACTCGATGATGTAGTTGACCTGGACTTCGGAGATCAGGTTCTGGCCCGCGGCATGATTGGGCGCGCTGTTCGGACCCACCGTGTAGAAGAAGTTGGGGAAGCCCGGGATGGTCACGCCCAGATGCGAGCGGGGGTCGTCCTCGCCCCAGATCCGGCCCAGGTCGGCACCCTCGCGTCCGATGACGGTAAGGGAGCCCAGCATCTTGGCGACGTTGAACCCGGTGGCCAGCGCCAGCACGTCCGCGTGCAGGCGGGTCCCGTCCTTCAGCACCACGGCGTCGGCCTCGATATGATCGACCGCCCGGTTCTCCAGGGTCACGTTGTCCCGCTTCAGGGTATCGAACCAGCCATCGTCCAGCAGGATGCGCTTAGAGAAGATCGGGTGGTCGGGAAGCAGCTTCTCGAACAGGTCCGGCCGGTCCGCTGTTGCCGCCTGCAGCTGGGACAACGCGAACTGGCGCATGCCCTCGTTATGGGCCGAGACCGACAAATCCGAGCCCGTCCAGTTGGGGTCCTTCACGACGTTCACGAACAACCCATCGCCGGCGAACCAGTAGACGCGATAACGGAACCATTCCTTGTAATGCGGGATATGGCGCAGGGCGAATTTGACGCCTTCCGTGACCTGGCGGCCGATTTCCGGATTGCGGATGACCCAGTGGCGCGAGCGCTGCAGGATGGTCAGATGCTTTACCGACGGTGCGATGGCAGGCGCCAGCTGCACGCCGCTGGCCCCGGTTCCGATCATGACCACGTCCTTGCCGGCCAAGTCGACACGGGTATCCCAGGCGGCCGTGTGCATGGCCGGACCCTTGAAGTCCTTCAGCCCCGGCATGTCCGGCAACTGCCAGCGGTTCAAAGGGCCATGGGCGTTGATGACGGCGTTCGCGTCGATGACCCATTCCCGACCATCGTTCGACCGCACGGTGACGTGCCACAGGCCCAGGTCGGCGTCATAGACGCAGGAGAGGACCTGGGTGTTGAAGATGGTCCGATCCCGGATACCGTACTTGTCCGCCACCCGCAGCAGGTAATCCTGCATATCGTGGCCCTTGGGGTGGTAGTGGTTCCACTCGGGATTGATCTCGAAGGAGAAGGAGTAGAAGTGGCTGGGCGTGTCGACCCCCACGCCGGGATAGCGGTTCTCGTACCAGGTACCGCCGACCTCGGGATTCTTCTCGATGATGACATGGTCGTAGCCGGCCTCCGCCAGCTTGATGCCGGCGACGATGCCGGTCATGCCGCAGCCGATGACCAGCACCTTGAAGCCGGCCGGCGCCGCGCGCCCCGGCACGCTGGAGCGCGGAACCGGCGTTTCGAACCCCATCTGCTCCAGCAGCATGGGCACGCATTCCTCATCCACGGTCTCAGCCACGCCGACGCTCATCATCCGGCGCATCAGGTCGTGCGACAGCGGCCGTTCGACGGGCGGCGGCGATTGGGTCAGCAGACCGAAGAGACGATCGCGCAGTTCCTGCTCCAATTCCGCCGGGATGGGTGCGGGATTATAGGCGTAGGGGGAGTGGATATGCGGGGCGAACCGCTCCAGCATCCCCTCATCCTCCGTGTAGTGCATGTAGACCATGAGCAGGGTGGGCAGGTTGGCGTCGGTCAAGGCTTGGCGCAGTCCGTCATGGTCCCGGATGGGCAGGCTGCGCGCGTCTGAAAAGGGGACCGGGGAGTGGGGTGCCATGGGACAGTCTTCCTTGGGGCTGAGGGTCGTGAGGGCAGGCGGGAGGCTGCCGGGTCAGCTTTCCAGGAGGTGCCTGGCCTGGTCGCTGAGGGTGGGGTCGGTCTGCCGGGTCAGGAAGTCGACGCGCCCCGCGATCATGCCGGCCGTCATTTCCGGCTGGGTCGAGACCCAGAACCGGCCCTCGGCGATCTGCGCCACGATGCGCTGGCAGCCCTCGTCCAGGTCCATGCCGTAGGTGGACATCAGCTCGCGCATGACCTTGCGGTGGTGGCTGGCGGCCGGCGGTTCGCCCTTGCCGCCCGCCTCATCGAAGATCGAAGTCTTCAGCATGCCGGGAATGACCGAACTGACCCGGATCGGCGCCTTGGCCATCTGCAGTTCCAGGAACAGGCATTCGCTGAAAGACTGCACCGCGTGCTTGCTCATGATGTAGGCGGTCTGCGTGGGCATGACCCCGAAGGAGCCGACCGAGGCCAGGTTGGCGATCCACGCCGGCTGGCCGGCCTTAAGCATGTGGGGCACGAAGGCGCGGACCCCGTGGACGGCGCCGTGGATGTTGACGTTCAGCGTCGTTTCCCACCGTTCGGCCGGGATTTCCCAGCTGAAGCCGATGGTCTCGATACCGGCGTTGTTGACCAGCAGCTTGACGGCGCCATGGCGGCTGAACAGGTCCGCCGCCAGGCGGTCCAGTTCCGCCGGTCGCGACACGTCCAACGTTTGCGCTTCCGCCCGGCCCCCCTGGGCGCAGATGGCGGCGGCCACCGCTTCAGCGCGGTCACCGGCGATATCGGTCACCACCACGTGCATGCCCAGTTGCCCCAGCCGCCGGGCGATGCCGGAGCCGATGCCGGCCCCCGCCCCGGTGACGACGGCGACGCCGCTGCCGAATACTTCCTGTTCGATGCTCATCTGAATTCCCCTTGAGGATCACCGGCGTGGGCTCAGTCGCCGAAGCGGTAGCGCAGCGACAAGCCGTACATGCGCGGCTCGCCGTAAATGGACGCGGAGCTGCCGAACGCGGTGTCGGTCAGGTTGCTGTTGCTGATGCGGTAGACCTTGTCCGTGGCGTTGGTGACGAACAGACGCAGGTCCAGCGGCCGGTTCAGCAGGTCCTGCCACTCCAGGCTGAGGTTCAGCAGTCCATACGGGGCTAGCGTGGCGCCCGGCTCTCCTGCCGGCGTTGAAATGGATGAGGCGAACTGCTGGTCCACCCAGGAGAAGTTGGCCGTTCCCACCAGGGAGCCCAGGGAGCGCCCCAGGTCGTACTGGTAGCGGGCGTTGAGGTTGAACTGGTGCCTGGGGGCGAAGGGGAAGGGGATGCAGCTGAGATTGGCGCTGACCGCCCTGGCGCCCGGCAGATAGGGGGAAGGCACGGCCAGCGGGCCGCTGCAGGTATCCTTCATCGTGACCAGCGGATCGGGCGGGATGTCGATGTGGAAGTTGTTGTAGTGGGCGTCCATGTAGGCGTAGGAGCCGCTCAGCTCCAGGCCCTTGGCGGGTCGTACTGAAAGCTCCAGTTCCACGCCACGGACGGTGGATGCGCCGGCATTGAAGATGCGGGCCCCCTGGTCCAGGCCGGACGCGTTCTGGAAGCCGTTGAAGGCGTTGTCGGCGCTGTTGCGCTGTATCCCGTCGTCTTCCATGTCGTAGAGGGTGGCGTTCAGCCGGACGGGAATGTTGGCGACGCTGAAGTCGGTCTTGGTTCCGACCTCGTAATTGGTGACGTGCTCGGGCGCGTAGGTCAGGCCATCCTGCTGCACCCCGACCATGTTGAAGCCGCCGGCCTTATAGCCGCGGGTGACCTTGCCATAGACGATGGTGTTCGCGGCCAGGCGGTAGTCCAACCCGACGGTCCAGGTGGTGGCCGCGGCGGTCTTGCTGGCTTGCGCCTCCGGGATATTGAAGTAGCTGCTGGCGTAGCGCCGGCCGTCATAGCTGTCCCAGGTCTCGCGGACACCGGCGGTCAGCTTCAGGCCGTCCAGTGCGCCGACATAGGCGCCGAGATCAAGATCGGACTGGGCGTAGACAGCCTTGCTCTGGGTCTTGACCGAATAGAGCACCATGCCCGGTTCGCCGAAGTTGAAGCTGCCCAGCGCCTGCAGGCCTTCCGGCTGGACATCGGAATAGAACAGGCCAACCACGGTGTTCAGTTTGTCGGCCAGGAATTTGCCCTGGATCTGCGGCTCGACGCTGAGCTGGCTCAGGTTGGTGATGTTGGTGCCCTGGCCCACTTGGCCGAAGCTGCCGGGTGTCCCGGCCACCACCAGGGTGGGGTTTTGCGCGGTCAGCGGCAGAATGGAACCATCGAGGTCCCAGGCGTAGCCCTGCTTCATCCGCTGATAGCCGAAGATATTGCGGAACAGCAGCGTGTCCGTCAGGTCGACCTTCAGGATGTCGGTCAGGCTCCAGACCTTCAGATCATCGAACTCGTTGGTGTTCAGCGCCGTCTCGCGGGGGCCCAGGGCCCGCTGGCGGGCCAGAATGCCTTGGGCGATCGTGGGGTCGTTGCTGCCGTACAGCGGGTCCGTCGGCTGGCGATAGAACAGGTTGCCGGCTAGGTTCGACAGGTTGGCGCCGGTGTTGGCATCGCTGATGGACAGGCCGGTTCCGTTGTCGTGGCTTTGCGTGTAGTAGGCGACCAGATAGTTCTCAACCCGCTCCGTCGGTGTCCAGTTAACACCCAGACGGACTGTGTCGTAGTGGCGGTCGTCGTAGTCCTTGCCGGCGAAGCCGTTGGACGGGCCGTTGGGCGTCAGCACGTAGCCGTAACCGAAGGCCTGCGGGCCGACATCCTTGGTATAGCCGTCGCGGTCCACCTTGCGGAACGACAGGCGGACAGCCAGCTTGTCGTCGACGGGGACGTTGATGACCCCTTCGTATTCCCGGTCGTTGTAGTTACCGACCTGGGCCTGGAAATAGCCCTCGAATTTATCGGTGGGCTTGGCCGGCCCCAGCAGCAAGGCGCCGCCTGTGGTGTTCTTGCCGAACAGCGTGCCCTGCGGCCCGCGCAGCACCTGCAAGGACTCCAGATCGAAGAACGTGCCCGGTCCGCCCTGATTCGAAATGATCGCGCCCTGGATCAGCGGCACCTCGGCGAAATAGTTCACGACGCCGACAGGGGCGAGATAGCTTTGCCCCTGACCGCGGATCACGACGGTTTCGGCGTTTCGGGTGGTGCCGTTGGACGTCACCATCAATGACGGGATCTTGCCGGGCAGATCCTGGGGCGTGCTGATGTTCTGTTCGTGCAGGGTGTCGGTGCTGACTGCGGTGATGGCGGTCGGAACGTCCTGAATGCGCTCCGCACGGCGGTTGGCCGTGACAATGATGTCATTGAGCGTGTTCGCATCTGTCGTGTTGGCGGGGGCTGCCGTCGAGGGCGGGACGGCGGATGGTGCCGTCGTTTGAGCGGCCGCGACGCCGGCAACCAAGGATAAAGCCGTACCGGACAACAACATTCCCAACAGCCAAGGGTTTCCTCTCCGCACGCTGTTTCCTCCCTGCATGGTTTTGTTTATTTGCGCGCCTTTCCGGGGCGCCCACCGTCATCGCTGGATGTGTTCGATCTGGAATGGCGGTCGGCGCCTCCAACTTCGCCGCGTTCAGGCGATGGGGCCGACATCCGCTCTTGCGCTCCCGTCGCGCGCAATCCTCCCTCAGCTGCTCATTCTGCGATGGCGCTACGTGCCTAGGATGTGAGTGTTCACTTACAAAGTCAATATGCGTTGACGGTTGCATTCATGAAAGCGCATAGTGCTGGTATATCGACGATTAAAAACGTTATTTGCGTAGATATATGTCGCTCTCGGGTCGCATACGCGGGCTCTGGGATAAAGTGACGTAATAAGGAACAGGGGAGGGAAGATGGCTCGAACCGTGCTGGTAACGGGATCGGCGTCGGGTATTGGCTTGGCCGTGCGCCGCCGATTGGAGGCCGCAGGCGACCGCGTGATCGGTGCCGATATCCGTGATGCCGAGATCGAAGCGGATTTGGCCACGGCGGATGGCCGGCGGTGGCTGGTGGAGCGGGCCCATGCCCTGGCGCCTGAGGGGCTGGATGGTGTCGTCGCCAACGCCGGGATCTCGCGGCCGGACCGGCCGGAGGAGACGTTGGCCGTCAACTATTTCGGTGCCGTCGCCACGCTGGAGGGGCTGCGCCCGCTGCTGGCGTTGTCCTCACGAGGTCGCGCCGTCGCCACCTGCTCGACGGCGGCCTTGCTGCCAGTGGGAGATGCGGTGGCCGCCACTTGCCTGACAGGGGATGAGGCTGCCGCGCTGGCTGTCCTTTCCGACAGTCCGGAAGTGGCTTATCCGGCGTCGAAAAAGGCGTTGGCGCTATGGCTGCGCCGCACCGCTGTGCATCCGGAATGGGCGGGCGCTGGCATCCTTCTGAATGGTGTGGCGCCGGGTGTGGTGGAGACACCCATGACCGCGCAGTTGCTGGCGGATGCACAGATGCGGGCGGTGATCGACCAGACCAACCCCATGGCGGTCCCCGGTTTTGCCAGGCCGGATGAGATCGCGGAGTTGATCATCTACCTGCTGGGTTTCGAGGGGCACTACCTCCTGGGCCAGATCATCTTCAACGACGGTGGGACGGATGCGCTGATGCGACCGGACCGGTTCTGAGCACGGGGAAGCGGGAATGTCCGGTCGTCTAAATGGGAAGGTCGCCTTGATCACCGGCGGCGCTTCCGGCATCGGCTTGGCGATGGTCCGGCTGTTCGTGGCCGAAGGCGCGCGCATTGTCGTCGCCGACATCCAGGATGACAAGGGACGGGTGCTGGAGCAGGTCCATGACGGGCGGGTGCGCCACATTCGGTGCGATGTCACGCAGGAGGCGGAAATCGCCGCCGCCGTCGCCCTGGCGTCAACGTCGTTCGGCGGGCTGGACATCCTGGTCAACAATGCCGGCATTTGCGACATGATGCCTTCCATCACCGCGATCGAGGCCGAGCAGTGGGACTGGATCTTCCAAGTCCTGCTGCGGGGACCCGCCTTGGGCATGAAGTACGCCGCCCCGTTGCTGGCAGCGCGCGGCGGTGGCGCCATCGTCAATGTCGCGTCCGTGGCGGGCATGCAGGCGGGATGGGGACCGATCGCTTATTCCACGGCCAAGGCCGGCCTGCTGCACCTGACGCGCACGGTGGCAGCTGAATTGTCCCCTCAGCGTATACGGGTCAACGCCGTGTGCCCCGGCATGATCGCCACGTCCATCTTTGGCGCTTCATTGGGTATGGACCGGCCGGCTGCGGACCAGTTCGCTGCCCGTGTGGCGGAGGTGTGCGCGCATGCCCAGCCCATTCCCCGGGCCGGGCAGCCGGAAGACATCGCCTGCGCGGCCTTATACTTGGCCAGTGAGGAGGCGAGTTTCGTTACCGGCGTCAGCTTTGTCGTCGACGGCGGGTTGAGCGTGGGGCCGCGTCACGCCTGGGACGCCAACGCGCCCCATCCCCTGGCCGATCTGGCCCGTGACCAGGCGCAATGACTGCGAGATAGGGAGGAAAAGGTGGATCGACTGAAGGACCGTGTCGCCATTGTCACCGGTGGTGCCAAGGGCATGGGGGCGGCCACTTGCCGCCTGTTCGCGGCCGAGGGCGCATACGTTGTCGTGGCCGACATGGCGGATGACGAGGGACGCGCCCTTGCCATGGAATTGGGGCCGCGGGGGCAATATTTCCCGCTGGATGTCCGGAAGGGGGCGGCATGGGAAGCGTTGGTGGCCGATGTCACGCAGCGCTGGGGGCGCATAGACGCCCTGGTGAACAACGCCGGCGTCCTGCACTTCGCGGACATCGAACACCTTGCCGAAGAAGACTTCGACCGGGTCTACCAGGTGAACGTGAAGGGCGCGTTCCTGGGCCTGAAGCATGTCGGTGGCGTGATGAAGGCTGCCGGCCGGGGGGCTGTGGTCAACATCTCGTCCATTGACGGGCTGCGTGGCAGCAATGGTGTGGCCGCCTATGTCGCCAGCAAGTGGGCTCTCCGTGGGCTGACGCGGGCGGCGGCCCTGGAACTCGGCCACCATGGTGTCCGCGTCAATTCCGTCCATCCCGGGGGCATCGACACCACCATGGGCAATCCCATGGGCCTTTCGGGACAAGCCAAGAACCGGGGCTATGAGGTCGTTCCCTTGCAGCGCATGGGGGAAACCCAGGAAGTCGCGGCCGCCAGCCTGTTCCTCTGTTCCGACGATGCCTCCTACATCTGCGGGGCCGAATTGGCGGTGGATGGCGGCTGGTCGGCCGGCCATTACCATGTGTTCCTGCAAGGGGCTCCGTCTTCCATCGCGCAGTCCTTCACCTGACCGATCACGCTGGGCTATTGGCTTGGATAAATTGTAAGTAAGTGCACGCTTAGTATTGCGCGACCCCGTCATGCCCGCTACGCTGGTGGTAGAAGAAGTAAGACTTCCGACGCCGCTGGGAGGGCGTCACCCCTGACGGTGCTTGAGCCGATATCGCGCCTAAGCCCTTGAAATAATGAAACCAGGGAGGAAGCCTCGTGTCGAACGCGGGCCAGGAACCGAAGGGCGGCGCCGAGCGCCATCTGGGACATATCGCCTTACATTATCGCGTGCCGGAGGAGGGGCCGCTGGCCGCGCGTCTGCTGATGCTGGTGGGTTTTCAGGTCGTGCAGGATTTTCCCATGCCCGATGGAACACGCTTCTATCAGCTGGCGTTGGACGGCGCTGAAGCGGCGGCGGGCCAGGGGATCGTCTATCTCTCCGCGCTGCCGGCGCCGGATCGCGCCTTGATGGCGGCGGTGCACGCGGCCTTGCGCGTAGGTGAAGTCGATGAGCATCCCGCCGTGGCGGGCTTCCGCGCGGCGCAGGCCAGCGATCCCGAATATGGCTTCCACGTCGGCATCGTGGCCCGGTCCTTGGACTGGGTGGAGCGGACGATGCTGGCGGCGCGCGAGTTGGCGGCGAACGATCCTGCCTTCAAGGGGCGGCTGAACCTGCTGGCCAACCGATCGCGCCGGGGTACGGCGGCGGTGGACGAGCGGCTGGATACCTCCCCCGTCTTCGGGGATACGCCGCGCTACACCTATGGTCGGCACGCGGTCCAGGCTTTCATCGAGACCGACATTTTCGCCGCCGGGCCGTTGGGTGAGAAGCTGGTTCTGGAACTCGATTACGTCTTCCCCGGCTACCCCGAGAACATGTTCACCAAGACCGAAATCTGACTTGTCGCTTCCCGTTGGCGGGGAAGCCGCGCCGATCTCGCTGTCTCTGGAGCAAACCATGAATATTTCGCCGCAACTGAAACCCTTCGTCGATGCCGCTGCCCATTTCCCCAAGGTGGACAGCATTCCCCTGGCCGATTTACGCAAGGCGGTGCGGGACGCGTCGCTGGCCTTTCCGCCGTTGGCGGTGCCCATCGCCAAGATCGAGGATCGCGTCATCGCCGGCCCGGCGGGCGACCTGCGCCTGCGGCTCTACACCCCGGCAAGTGGAACTCCGGCACCGGTATTGGTCTATTTCCATGGCGGCGGCTTCGTCATGGGGGACCTGGATACGCAGGACATGATCTGCCGGGGCCTGTGTCATGCGGCGGGATGCTTGGTGGTTTCGGTGGACTACCGCCTGGCGCCCGAGCATCCATTCCCGGCGGGGCCTGATGACTGCTGGGCGGCCACCTGCTGGGCCGCCGACCATGCCGAGGAGATCGGCGGCATTCCCGGCCGCTTGGCCGTGGCTGGGGACAGCGCCGGTGCGGTGCTGGCGGCGTCGGTGGCCCTGCGGGCCCGCGATGAAGGCGGCCCCCAACTGGATGGGCAGGTGCTGATCTATGGATCGGGCGGCTATCCCCGCGGTGAGACGGCGTCTTGGCGCGACTATCCCGTGGCCCCCTTCATCAGCACCGAGGACACGTTCTTCTATTGGCATCAATACCTGTCACAGGTGGAGGCGCAGCGGGATAATCCGCTGGCGTCGCCCAATCGCGCCGAATCCCATGTTGGCGCCGCGCCGGCCTTCATCGCCACGGCTGAATTCGACCCGACCCGTGATGATGCGGAAGGCTATGGCCTGCTTCTTGTGGCTGCGGGCGTTCCCGTCACCACCCGGCGTTATGTCGGCATGGTGCACGGCTTTGTTTCCTGGCTTGGCGTGATCGACGCGGCGCAGACGGCCGTGGATGATGTAGGCGGCTGGCTACGCCAGCAATTCAGCGCGAAGGCCGGGTAGCCGGCCGGCTGGGTTCTCTGCCTGTGCGTGCGTTGCCTGAGAGACCGATACAACAACGGTGGTCCTGACGCGGAATCCGCGCAAGCCGCCGAACCCCGGGGAGGCGGACATGGCTCTATCCAAGGCGAGCGGTAAGCACTTTTCCAGCATGGTCTTCAGGTCCGGGCGAAGCGCCCATGGGGCCCGGGGGTGGGACAATGGGGGGCGGGACAGTGGCTTCCGCCTGCATCACATTGGTGTGTCGGTGGCCGCCGGCCTCCTGGTGCTGGTGGCCGTGTTGTTGCTTCACTCCCTCAAGCCGGCCCTGTTGTCACGCCTGGTGACCGATCCCCTGGTGGCCGCCCAGGCGCAGATTGCCCGTGGATATCATTGCAAGGCCAACGGCTCGTTTATCGGGTGCTGAAGCGATCTGTTTATCGCACCCTGCCGGAACCCGGTGGCTTGGCCAATTGAAGGCCGGGTGCCTTGCAAGAGCCCCTTTGACCCCATTCACGCGCGTGCCTTCGCCGTGTGCCGCGCCATGCCCGCGAGTTTGTCCGCGGATATGGCGCGGATGCGTCGCCGTGCTCTGAGGGCCGCCGGCCATCGCGGCTACGCAAAGTGGGGTTCTTGGCCACAATGACCGCCAAAATGCGGCGCCACTACATAGAGATGTTGCGCAATAGTGCGTATCATGTACTATGAAGCCGTTATTTGCGCAAAAGATGATAGTGCAGACATCGCAATTGCCGGAAGGGTGATTGGCGCGACGGGAAACTGCGTCTCCGGCGATTGGGCTCGCCGAATTAGTCAAAAGTCAAAGAGCCGAGGCGGAAACAAGCCTGCGGCATACGGGGAGGGAAGACATGTCTTTGCGTTCATACGCCCGAGGTGCGTCCACGCTTGGTGGCAGTTTCGCTGGTGCAACACTGGCGGGGGTCGCCGCCTTGTCCTTGTGTTTGGCCACCACCGCACGGGCCCAGCCTGTCGCCGCATCCGGCGCGTCGGATAGCCAGGGAGCGACGGAGCTTGAGGAAATCATCGTCACCGCGACCCGCCATTCCCAGGCGCTGAAGGATGTGCCGATGGCGGTCGATGCCGTGTCCTCGGCGGACATGGCGAAGTACAACATCCTAGCGGTGCAGGATGTCCAGCAGCTGACGCCGGGGCTTGAGATCGCGAACACCACCGGACGCAACCAGGCCGCCACATTGCGTGGCATTCCCTTCGATCCCGATACGGGATCGGCGCCGGCGGTCGATGTCTATTTCAACGAGATCAACATCGACGCGCAGACGGCCTTCACCTCGCTCTATGACGTCAGCCAGGTCGAGGTCCTGCGCGGGCCCCAGGGTCTGCTGCGTGGACGGACGGCCCCGGCGGGCGCCATCACCATCACCACCCGCAAGCCTGACATGGACAAGGTTGGGGGCTATGCCCAGATGACGGTGTCGGACCGGGGCGGGCGGAACGTGCAGGGCGCGATCAACGCCCCCATCGTCGACAATGTGCTGGCCGTTCGTGTCGCCGGTGTCCTCGACGGCAACCGGATCAATGACGTTCGGAACGTCAACAATGGCGAGCGCTCGCACGGCCGCACGGGCAGCGTGCGTGCCACGGTGGAATATGATCCGACGCCCGACCTGCAGTTCGTCGTGACCGACCAGTACATGAAAAGCCGGAATGTTCAGTTCCAGCAGGTGGCCGGCAACGGCAATTCCATTCTGGCGTCGGGGCCGGGTTTTCCGCCCACGGTGAAGCTGGCCGCCAACGGTCCGGTCGCCGGTGCCGACGACTACATCGCGGTGGCCGACGGCATCCCGCAATTCGTCAGCGAAACCAACTTGATCACCTTTGAAGGCTCCTGGGATCTGGGGCCGGCCACCCTGGTGCTGAACGCCGGTGATCAACAGGCTGTCCTGAACCAGCTGGTCGATCTTGATGTGGGGAATAGCCTACCTGGTTACCAGCAGCTTCAGAAAAATCACATTAGCTATTACATCCGGTCCGCCGAATTGCGCTTGCAGTCCAATGGCCAGAATTTTTGGAACTACTTGGTAGGTGTCTCCTACTATTCAGAAGGTACGCCGACGACCACAACCCAGCCCAATGACCAGTTCCTGACCGGGCTGTATCCTTCCCCACCGCAGCCGGGTTCATTCTATCCCTTCTACAATGTCATTCCGGTGAATGTCAGGATCACCGTTCCGGGGACCACGTATGTGTCCTCGCTCTATGCCAGCAACAGCTTCCAGTTCACCGACCAACTGGGGTTGCAGGTGGGTGCCCGCTACACTCATTCCCGCAGCCAGCAACAGAGCTTCCTGACCGTCAGTTCGGCCGGGACCACGGTCTACGACAACTTTGGGACGCTGCCCAACAGCGCGGCCTACCGGTCGCAGGACTATGTGACCGGCGGCGCCAACCTGACCTATAAGCTGACCGATGACATTTCCACCTACATCAGCTATGGGCGTTCCTACCGTGTCGGCCCGGCCTCGGTCGGTGTAACGGCGCAGCTGAATAGCGCGTTGATCGTCGCGAAGAACGAGTCCTCCAATTCCTACGAATTGGGCCTGAAGGGCAGTTTCCTGGGCAACCGGCTGTCGGCCAATGTCGACGTCTTCCACCAGGACTTCACCAACTACATCGGTCGCACGACTGATACCATCAATGCGTCCGACGGTCTCTACGGGCCGGGGATCGTGGACTCCACCCTGCAACTGAACTGGAACGGGAACGTCAGCTCGACCGGTATCGAGGCCCAGCTCCGTGGCCAGATTCTCGACAACTGGACCGCTGGTGCCAACGTCAGCTATGTCGATGCGCACTATGAGAACGGCCAGATGCCGTGCAACATCTTCGACGCCAACGGCACGCCCATCCTGAATACCCCGACGGTGGGCGTGTCCTATTGCCCCTACAACGGCCGGATCGCCCAGACCTCCAAGTTTCACCTGTCGGCCAACACCGAATATGATTTCGACGTGGGGGCGGTGCAGCCCTTCATCCGGGCGTTGGTGACCTATCAACCGGGGTTCTATTCGTCGGTCGACCATTACCAGTTCAACGATATCACCCAGATGAATCTCTATGTCGGTGTCCGCGGCAAGGACGACCGGTGGAGCCTGACCCTGTTCGCCAAGAACCTGTTTGACACGCGGGAGATCACCGCCATCAACAGCGCCAACGCCAGCTATCCGTCAGTCGTGGGCACTTATCTCGCCACGCCGCCCTATTTTGCAGAGACCGCCGGTCCCGCCTTCAACTCCGGCTACCGTCTGGTCAGCACGACCCGGCCGCGGGAACTGGGGATGACGCTGTCCTATGAGTTTTGAGGGAACTGATTTTCCGGCCCTGACTCCTGGCTGACCGTGTATCTAAATCTGGTGGGGGCGATCTTCGGCTCGGTCCTCACCACATAATCCGAATGTTGCGACCGTTCGGCCGGCTGCTTCAAATTCAAAGCGTGGCTTGGACAAGCGATTCTTGCGCCAAGCTAGAAGCGTGGTTGTGACTAGTTACGCTCGCGCCGCCATTTCGAAGGTGCAACGCCAGTAGCCTTGCGGAACGCATCAGAAAAATGGCTGGGGCTTGCAAAGCCGAGCGCCATTGCGATGTCCGTTATGGTGCGATTGGGGGTGAGTAGGGCCTCTTTGGCCATCGAGATGCGCCGCTGGGTAATGTACTGGAGGGGCGACAATCCCACGCTGATTCTAAATGCTCTACCGAAGTGATCGGGGCTTAGACCGGCTTCGCGCGCCAGGCGGCAGAGGGTGAGCGATTCCTGAAGTCGACCATCAATGAAGGCCAGAATGTGCCGCTGTCTCATAAGCCCGAGGCCGCCTGCCGCCAACGGTTGCCTAACCGTATGGCCAGCGAAGAGTTCATAGGCTCGGGTGATGAGAAGATTCCCTGCCAGCGGCAGATAGGTGGAATCATCATGAGATCGATGGTCAAGCCGCCCCCGTAGGACAGCGGAAATATTCAGTAACATGGGATCATCTATTCCAATCCAAGGGCCTGCCCCTGCCACTATTCGACTGGGGGGAAATGTTTTCAGGGTGCTGACAACAAAATTTGGAGTCAAAGCAACAATGAATGTGGATATTTGTTCGGGCCAGCTAGCATATAATATTGTTTCAGGTGGAATAATATTGATTTCTCCTAATTTAACGTGCTGTCGATTCGGTGTCGGATTTCCTGGGGTGTGCCAAGTTAATGTGTGCGGAGGGCCGTCATTTTGGAGTAGAAGAAATTGTGGTGACCCAAAACGAATTTCATGGCAACGATCCAGGGTATATTGGCCGACAATAAGATGTCGCTGCCGGATGCGACGCTGGGTCGTGATACCGGCTGGCAAAGCATCCGCCATAAAATCCACGAAAAGATACCTATCCATGTAGTCATTCACGTGTGTAGTCAAAGATCGATGCGATATCGTGCAATTTCGGTTTGTTTTTGCCCAAAACTCACATATTGGGAATTCTGTGGTAATTTTAATTTCTTTCTATTATTATGTATAATATTAAAATTTCATACACCTGAGGTGGTATGTGGCGATTCATCTATGGGTATATTATTAATAAATGCATAAGCGAAAGTTCAGCGCCCATTTGACATTCGCCGCGCGAATTTGGAAGTTTTTTGTGAAGTTCGGATCGATAATCATTGATAGCAGTTATTCAATTAAAAGCCGATTAAGCACCGCGCGCGGCGCGATCCAGGCTCCGGGAAGCAATGGAGGAATGCCATGCAGGACGAGACACCTACTGCATCGTTTCACGTTGCCCCCGATTGGCGGAATGGCGCCAGCTATCGCGCTCTACTAACCCTTGATAGGGTCGGCTGGGCCTGGGAGTGGCTTAAGCGCAATGGAGAATTCCGAACGCAGTTGGGTGGACTTTCACCTCACTTCCGCAGAGAGGGGCAAGTCCTCACTGCAGTGGGGGACCTCTCTTCTTTGAAAGCCTGGGGGGTTCTCTTTCGCCGATTTGTCAGACAGGGGACGGGTGTTCTGGGACCCTTCTGCGCACCCTGCCATTGTTCCGCTCGTTGCGGAGCCGGCGGGCCGCTACGCCGAGATGGCAGACTTGTTCGATTGGCGGCTGGTCAGCAACCTCGTGTCGATTCTGCGCCTCCCCGACGGCGCCGAACATCTGCTGCTGAGCGACGGGCAGCGCCAGCTTCAGGTCGCCGTCACTTCCGGCACCCTGCTGGAAGGGCCAGTCCACCTAATCTGCACCTTGCGCGGAATGCGCGATATCGACTGCAAAGTTCTAGCTCTGCGGCGGCTGTCCATGTGCCGGCGATTGGGGCGGTTACCACGCTCCCTGTATGCCCGGGAGCCTTCGGCTATCCGATGGGTCGCCAAGTTACGCGCGTTCGACGCCGTGTCGGCTGGTGCCACCCAGCGAGAAATTGCAACTGCGCTGGTCGGCGAAAGGCGGACAGCGACCGAATGGTCCGGAAGGTCGGACTATCTTCGTCTCCGTGTTCAGCGATTGGTTCGGGATGGTCGCCGGTTGTCCCGCGGTGGGTATCGCGCCTTGCTGTCTTGAGTAGTGGACTGCGGGTCCTGGGGGCGAAGCGCAGGGTGCTGATCAGGTCGGCTTTGATGCCAGGGCGGGCCGCACCCAATGGTTCCATCGCGCTCACCCCCGATGAGGAGACTGAACAATGAAGGCGCTCACCATCATTCTGCCTGTGGTGGTTCTTCTCAGTGTCGGAGTTGCTGTCGTCTTTTGGCCTCAGCACCAAGCTCAACCGGGAGGAACGGCCACTGCCAGCGATGCGGGCGTCCTTGAAATAGAAGGTGCCCGACATCGGCTATCGGGGGTTTCCTCACCAAAGCCGGGAGACCAGTGCACAGATGAGCAGGGGCGTAGCTGGGACTGTGGTCGGCAGGCCATGCAGGCACTGCAGAATCTGGTCGCCGGCAAGCTCATCCAATGCCGTTTGTCGGAAACCAACCGGGCGCTTGAAGACTGCTTCGTTGGCGGAAAGTCTTTATCGGAGATGATGGTTCGCCAGGGCTGGGCTGTGACGTGCCCGGCTGGTCAGGCGAACTACGATGCCGCTGAACGTAATGCGCGATTCCTGGCGCTGGGTCTCTGGCGCGGTGGGGTTAATCCGGCGGTAGCGCGCGGCCAGTGTCCTAGGTAACAGGCTGAAGCGGTGAGAGTGAGAGGAAGGCTCGGGTTTCCGTGACGGACTGACAGCCAGAGGAAGGCCTCCGGCGTCCGTCATGGAGACGTGCCATGAGCCAGGTTGAAACCCTTGATGCCGCTCAAGATCACCGGGGTGGCTATCGGGTGGACGTCACTCGCGGCCAGCGGGTGGGCCGGGTATCCTCGGAATGGTTTTCCCGGCCGGATGATGAGCGCTACCTGTCGCTCAGCGACCTCTATTCCGCTGTCCGCTGCCGAACCGATCACAGCCAAACCAGGACGATCCCCTCGGCTGATATTCGCGTGGAGGCTGATCGTGACGATCCGGACGCGCTGGCCCTGATGATCCCGGGGGCGGATCGGGCGGCTGCACCGACGCACTGGAGTTTCGGCCAACTGGCCGGCCTGGTGGGCGCACCGGCGGCCTATCTTCGGCAGCTGCCGGCGGCCTTGGCCGGTATCAACCTCCAGTACGGCTTGGCCTCCAATCGCGCTGAGCAGATCAAGACGCTGGAGGTCGACAACGACGGGCGGGTCGAACTTCGTGCCGCCACCGGGCCCGACTATGGGCGGATCTATGACCACGAACTGGTCTCGGCCGTACAGCGCATCGCCGGCAACGGCACGGGCGACACCCGCTGGAAGGTGCCGGGCGTGCTGGACTGGTCCACCGGCGTCTATAACCCGCGCGTCGACATAACGCAGGATACGACGACGCTTTATGCGTCCGACCGCGACGTGTTCTTGTTCCTGGTCGACGACCTGAACCCGATCGAGGCCGGCCGGCTGGCGGACGGATCGCCAGACCTCTTCTTTCGCGGCTTCTTCTGCTGGAACTCGGAGGTTGGTGCCAAGACCCTGGGCATGGCCAGCTTCTATCTCCGGGCTGTCTGTCAGAACCGGAACCTCTGGGGCGTCGAGGATTTCGAGGAAATCACCATCCGGCACTCCAAATACGCCGCGAACCGGTTCGCGCATGAGGCGGCGCCGGCCTTGACCCGCTTCGCCAATTCCTCGCCGGCACCCTTCGTCAATGGCATCCGGGCGGCCCGCACCCAGATCGTCGCCCGCACCGAGGATGATCGTAGCGACTTCCTGCGCAAGCGGGGTTTCTCCAAGGGCGAGACCGACAAGATCATCGAGACCGTGCTGGCGGAGGAGGGGCGCAAGCCGGAGAGCATCTTCGATTTCGTGCAGGGCATCACGGCGGTGGCCCGCCACAAGCCCCACCAGGATGCGCGGTTGGAGATGGAGGGGCGGGCCAAGAAGCTGCTGGAGCGGGCGGCCTGAACCCACGGGTACGGCGGTGGTCAGAGGAAAAGGAAGGCCGGGGTTTTCACGACGGGTTGGAAGGCAGGAGAGAGGTTCCCGCCGGCCCGTCGTGGAGACCAACCATGGCGAGTACCCCTACCAAGATCATCCTGAGCCGGTCTCAGGACATTCCCTTCGACAAGCTGGTCCTGTCCCAGGCCAACGTCCGCCGCGTCAAGGCGGGCGTGTCCATCTCCGACCTGGCGGACGACATTGCCCGCCGCACGCTGCTGCAGAGCCTGACGGTGCGCGTGCAGTTGGACGCCGAGGGCAAGGAGACGGGGAAGTACGAAATCCCCACCGGCGGCCGGCGCTTCCGCGCGCTGGAACTTCTGGTGAAGCAGAAGCGCCTGGCCAAGACGGCGCCCATCCCGTGCATCATCCGCACGGAAGGCCTGGGCGAGGAGGACTCCCTGGCCGAGAACACCCAGCGTGAGGCGCTGCACCCCCTGGACCAGTTCCGCGCCTTCCAGACCCTGCGGGAGAAGGGGCTGGATGAGGAGGAGATCGCCGCGCGCTTCTTCGTGACGCCGGCGGTGGTGAAGCAGCGGCTGCGGCTGGCCTCCGTGTCGCCCAAGCTGCTGGACCTCTACGCCGAGGACGGCATCACGCTGGAGCAGTTGATGGCCTTCAGCGTCAGCGACAACCACGAACACCAGGAGCAGGTCTGGGCGGGGTCCCAGAATTGGCAGCGCCAGCCTTTCCACATCCGCCAGGCGCTGACGGCCAGCAGTGTTCCCGTCCGGGACAAGCGGGCCAAGTTCGTTGGCCTGGACACCTACGTTGCCGCCGGCGGGCCGGTGATGCGCGACCTGTTCACGCCCGATGAGGGCGGGTGGCTGTGCGATGTCCCGCTGCTGGACCGCCTGGTGGCCGAGAAACTGGCCAGCAATGCCGAAGCGGTCACGGCGGAGGGCTGGAAGTGGATCGAGACCGACCTCGACTTCTCCTATGGGCATGCCGCCGGCCTGCGCCGTTTGACGGCCGAGGAGGTGCCCATGACGGACGAGGAGCAGGCCCGGCGTGACGAGCTGCACACCCAGCATGAGCGCCTGCTCGAGATCTATGACAGCCCCGAGGACCCGCCCGAGGGCATCGATCAACAGCTGTCCGCCATCGAGGACGAGATGGCCAAGCTGGATGATCGTCCCCGGCGCTTCGGAGCGGATGAGATGGCGCGGGCGGGCTGCTTCGTCAGCATCGGTCCCGACGGCGTGCTGCGGGTGGACCGGGGCTTCGTGCGACCCGAGGACGAGGCGCAGCCGGAGCCCGTGGCGGAGGCTGAGTTCGCTGCTGGCGGCGATGATGATGGCACGGCCGCGCCGCCGGCCTTGCCGGTGGCGGCAGGTGTGGACGAGACCATCACCCAGGACCTGGAGGCGGAGGAGGACGGCCTGAAGCCGCTGCCGGAGCGGCTGGTGATGGAACTGACGGCCTATCGCACCCTGGCCCTGCGGGACGCCATGGCGCAGGATCCGGACACGGCGTTCATCGCCGTCCTGCATGTCCTTTGCCTGCAAACCTTCTATAGCCGCGGCACGGATTCCTGCCTGCAGATCTCGGCGCGGAGCCCCAGCTTCATGGTCCAGCCGCCGGGCCTGACGGACAGTGCACCAGCACAATCGATCCAGGCCCGGCAGGAGAACTGGGCGAAGCAATTACCTCAGGAGCCCGGTGATCTTTGGGGTGTCCTGGTCGGATTCGACTCGGACAGCATGGCGTCTCTCTTCGCCCACTGCGCCGCGCTCACCATTCACGCGGTGCTGTCGTCCGTCGAGCATTCGCCCGCATTCCAGCGAAATGCGGACCGGCTCGCCAATGTCCTGCAACTGGACCTGGCATCGGTTGGTTGGGCACCGACGACGGGCAACTACCTCGGCCGGGTGACCAAGGCCCGCATCATTGAGGCGGTGACCGAGGCGAAGGGGGAGGCCGTCGCCCGCCGGATCGACCACCTGCGCAAGCCCGACATGGTGGAACAAGCTGAACAGCTCCTGGCCGGCACCGGCTGGCTGCCCGTTCCGTTGCGGTCACCAGGCCAGGTGTTCGGCACGCCCGAGTCGTCTGGCGGTGCCCCCGATCAGATGCCGGAGGGTCAGGAAGCGGCAACGCCGCAGTCGGTCGCGGCCGAGTAGCCGCCCATCGATCTCGATCAACTTATGGCCTGACCCCAGTGTCGGGCCATTTTCTTTGGAGGCTCAGATGATGACGCAAGGTGCCGGCCCAACCGCGCGACAGCTGGCGTCCATGGCGGAGGATGTCTGCCGCTACCTGCTGCCCAAGGGGCGCCGCGAGGGGCGATATTGGCAGGTCGGGAATGTCTCGGGCTCCCCGGGTCGTAGCCTCTATGTCCGTCTGGCGGGGCCTCGCGCCGGCAAGTGGGTGGACGCCGCCACCGGTGAGCACGGCGATCTGCTGGACCTGATTGCCCTCAGCCAGGGCCTGTCCCTGCGTGATGCCATCAGGGAGGCGCAAATCCTCCTCCGTCTGCCGCTGACATCCCGCGCGGATGAGTTCACGCAACGCGACACCGGCACGCCGGCATCATGCCGACGCCTGTTCGCGGTGAGCCAGCCGGTGCGGGGGACACTTGCGGCGCGTTACCTGGCCGGCCGGGGAATCGTGCTGGGGCGCGCGGAATCGGCTTTGCGCTTCCATCCGCGTTGCCATCGGCGGGACGGGCCCGAGCGTGTCAGCTTGCCCGCGCTGATCGCGGCGGTGACCGACGATGATGGTCGTTTGACGGGCCTGCACCGCACCTGGTTGGCGCCAGATGGCGGCAAGGCTCCGGTGGATAGTCCACGTCGCGCCATGGGGCAACTGGTGGGCTACGCTGTCCGCTTCGGCGCAGCCGGCCCTGTCATGGCGGCGGGCGAGGGGTTGGAGACCACGCTATCGCTGCGCATGGCCTTCCCGCGATTGCCGGCCGTCGCAGCGCTCTCCGCCTCCCATCTCAGCGCCTGGATCTTTCCTGCCGCGCTCTGCCGGCTCTATGTCGCGTGCGATGCCGATGCGGCGGGCCGGTGGGCCTTGGCCAAGCTCCTGCAGCGTGGCCTCGACGCCGGGCTGGAGGTCCTGCCGCTCCATCCCAGGCTCGACGACTTCAATAGCGACCTGATGGCCTTCGGGTTGGCGGAGCTGCGGGACTGGATCGCATCGCAACTGGCCGGCCGGGACGCGGCAGCTTTCCTGCTGGGGGAATGATCCGCCCGTCAGCAGATCGGGGAGGGGGCGACGGGGCGGCCACAGGGCTGGTGCACCGGCGGCCGGGCCGCGCGAGAGGCGGCCTTCCAGGGTGGGGATCTGCCAGGGCCGGCCGATCCCGCAACGGCCGGATGCCCGGCCGTCCTCCGCTGTCGCTGCGGCCACAAGGGGTGCGGGACCGGCCTGAAGCCCTGGCGAGCGATCCCCGGAAGGCCGCGACTGGCGCGGCCGATCAGCCTCCGGTGACCGTCATGTTCAACCGCCACTCCCGCTCCACCATCCTCACCGAGACCGACCTGCCGACCGATGGCAGCCCGTCCGCCTACCTGCTGGAGGAGCTTCAGCTATACGGCTACCGCCCTTTCCAGGATGAGCCCGACCCGCGTCCCTTGCCGGATGCCGACCAGGCCCGTGCTGAAATCGGCGCCTGCCTGGAGGCCTTGGCCGGCCTGTTGACCGACACCCGGCTAGAGGACGACCTTGATGATCTGCTGTGGGCTTGCGTCAACGTCTTCCACCGTCGTATCGCCACCCTGGATCGCGATCTGGACACCAATGAGCAGGCCCAGCAGCGCAGCCAGCGCGACCAGGACGGCTCGGAAATCCGTTCGGTCGAGCTGGAGCGGCTGACGGCCGACGGCGTCGGCTTGATCGAGCGCCGCAACGCCTTCGAGTTCTTCCGCGACGTCGCCGCCGAAGCCTACGAGACCCTGACGGGCTCCAATTGGCGTCCGCGCCAGGGCTCACAACTGAACCGCCGCACCATGACGGCGGCGATGATCGACAGCCGAGACTTCACCGCCGCCCGCCATCGGGCCGACCATACGTTGCTGCTGCCGCCAGGCCCCAAGGTGGCCTTCACCGGTGGTGTCGACTGCAACGACCATGAGCGCATCTGGGCCGTGCTGGACAAGGTCCGCGCCAAACACCCCGACATGGTGCTGCTGCACGGCGGCGCGCCAAAGGGTGCCGAACGCATCGCCGCCTGCTGGGCCGACCACCGGCAAGTCCCGCAGATCGTCTACAAGCCCGACTGGGCTCGCCACAAGAATGCGGCGCCGTTTAAGCGCAACGACCAGATGCTGGAGGCCATGCCCATTGGGCTGGTGGCGTTTCCTGGCTCCGGCATTTCCCAGAATCTGGCCGATAAGGCGCGGAAGATGGGCATCGCGGTGCGGCGGTTTGGGGCCGGCTGATCGGTACTTATGGGCTGAAGTTAGTTTCGTTCACTATTATAATACCAACGGCACGAGACTATAACTTGTGCCACTGGTATGAGGACATGATGGGGCGTCAACTGCTCGGTGATTCCCATCTCGCGAGGAATTTGTCGCCTCGAAATCGGTCGAGCCGCTGGCGGGTTTGGCTGGCTGGATCATTCAACCCAAAGAAGCGAGCCGCGTTCAAGCCCATTAACTTCGCTGACGGCATGCCCAGTTGTGCGGCCAGGCAGTCCCGCATCTTGGCGACATAATTTTCCGTACAGGAGGCCTGAATCAGAAACATGTAGTCGGTGCCGTACATCAGGCGATCATGGGCGGCCGGATACTGCGCGACTAGTTGGGCGAGGATGGGAATGGCAGAGTTCGGGGGCATCGGTGTGGCGGAACCGGGAGATTGGCATTCCAGGACCCCGTCGAAATCCGCAAGATCGGCGTACAAGTTGGGATAATCTGTGGACGCCAGCATCGCCAGCACTTGATCCGGCCATCGGCTGCCTGCCCTCTTGACGACATCCGTTCTGTAGGGCGCCAGGTCCCAGATGCCGCCACAATGGCTAAGGTTGAGGCGCAGGTTCCTGTAACCGGCGTCGAACACCTTGACCCATGCTGCGGGGGCGCCGCGATGCCCGGCGGCGTCGTTTGGATACCGGCTGAATGAACAGTGCGCCATTACCGGCACATCATGCTTAATGCACCAGTCGTAAAGGTCCTTTAGGGCCTGGTCCAGTTTTTCGGCCCAGTGCGGCCCCAGCGCTTGCAGGCGCCGTGGGTAAGCCGCCTTGTCCGCCGCGGCCGCGTTGCCGATCGGCAGGAACCCCATCACAGGATAAAGTTTGACGCCCATGAAACCGTGCTGAAGGATCGCGTCCTGTACCTTGGCGAACTGCTGTTGCGCCGTGGGCACGCCGCGGCATTGCTCGGCGATTTGCCGCCATGGACAGAAAGAAACGAAGGGGTGAACTGCGTATTTGCGCGGCGTCTCGGTCTGATCGGTCTTGATTCTGGCAATGTAACTCATGACGTTGATTTGATCGGCCAAGGGCGTCACATCCTGGGGATCGGAGGCGGGGGTGGGGTCCGAGGGGTCGTCTGCCCGATGGTCCAGCCAGAAGCTGAAGTCGATCATCGCCGGTGTGATCAGCGCGATGTCCTTGGCGTCGTTCGCGGCGGGTAAGGTCATCAGGCGCCGCACCAGTTCTGTCCGGTAGCCGATCAGCAGCCCGATCATATAGAAGATGCCGGACTGATTGCTGGCGTGCTGTACCACCCCTTGGGCCGCCGCGTCGGCGAGCGCCTCGGGTGTAAGTTTCGCCAGAGGGCTAACGACGTTCGGCTGGAGGGATTTTGTCTCCATTCTTTCGTCGCCGCTCAGGCCCGGGACAGGGTCGCCTGGCTGCAGTTTCGCGACGGCGGCCAGGAAGGAGGTTGCCGATGGAGTGGGGCGTGCAGGCGGCCTGGCGCTGAGGGTGGTTTGCCTCGAGGGGACGATGGCCCGCAACCTGCGCAGCACTTCTGTGGAACGCGGCGTCGGCGTCTGTAGCGCTAGTGCCGCCTGTTTGGCAGACGCAAAGAGCGTCTGGTTGAAGTCCGCAGGGGTGCGGGCTGCGGCGCGGAGCGTGGGCCCTGTGGAAAACGGAGTTATGGTTCCCTGTTTCAAGCCGGCGAGCTCGGCGTCGGCGTCTTGGGTTGCGGCGTCGAGCATGAGCGTGATCATGGTGATCGGCAGGTCAGCGATAGCCGCCGCAAGAGGATATTGCTCAAAAAAGACATGAAGGACAAAACCTGGGATAGGCAAATCACGTGCATTGAAGACGTGGCAGTGAACATCGATGCCTTGTGCCGCTGACGATACGTCCGGCTGGGGTGCTGGTTCTGAACTTCTGCATCCGGCGAGATTTAAAAGAGAGCCGCCCATTATGGCCTGAAGGGTAAGTAATAAGGGTAGACGCATCGCCGCCCGGCGATCTATGCTGATTAGATGATCGCGCGACATTATTGTGATCTCCCGTCTGTTCTTTTGCTCGACAAAGGCCGGGCCAGTGAAACCGATGGAGTATAAACCCTCCACTTAAGATTGAAAATATATACAAAATTGCACCAAAGACGGTAATCCGATTTCCGAAGCGCGATCACTGCATGGAATTATTGCAGGCAACAACGTGGTACCAGCGGCGGTAACACGAGGTTATGAATCGTGCTGCTATAGGATGGGGCGGCGTCCGCAGGAAATTTCCGGGGAAGAAAACGGATCGGAAGTTAATAGGACTCAGCTCTCTGCTGCGCAGGCAAAATATATGGCTCATTATTTGACTATATTGTGATGGAATATTCACTGGGGTAATTATCCGATTTTCGCCATGCTGTTGCGGATAAAATTACGAGACCCAGTGAGTTCTTCTTGATCGGCGTGATCGTTTCTTGGCGCTCACTGGCTTGCATAGGTGATGCCTCGCCCTGCCTTCTCGAAATGCTGGCCCACAGCCCCATCCCCGCTGTCCTCCTGATGGCGTAGAGCCCGCGGCGGCCGCGCCAACCCTCGGGGTTTCGAGAAAATTTCCCCTGCCTGCACCACCCACCTGAAGGATGGGGCCCGGTGCCGGCATTCCTCGCGCGGCAAATTTTCTCCCCCTCGGGTCCTTCACTACGTTGCGGCCCGTCGCGTGCGCTCCGGGTGGCGCGCCCGCCTTTGCGGGCTCTGACGCCGGGGACATCGCGGGGATAGGCCCCGCGCCCCACAGCGAAGGAGACAGATCATGGCCATCACCCTCGGCACCTTCACCAAGCTCGACGACAACAGCTTCACCGGCATCCTCAAGACCCTGAACATCACCGCCAGCCTCACCATCGTGCCCGTGCAGAAGCTGTCGGAGAACGCCCCCGACCATCGCGTCTACGCCGGCAACGGCCAGCGCTACGAGGTCGGCGCCGGTTGGAGCCAGGTCGCCAAATCCAGCGGCGAGACCTACGTGAACCTCAAGATCGGTGCCCCCGAATTCGGGCCCAGCTGGGTTCGCGCCCGCCTGGTCAAGCTGGAGCAGCCCGTCGCCGATGGCCCCACGCACATGGCCCTCTGGGAGCCGCGCGACCGCTGATCCCGGTCTTTCCACAGCCCCGTTCCGGAACCTCCGGGACGGGGCTTTTCCTGTGCTCGGCCGGCCGGGGATCGAAAACCAGGGGGGTGGGTTTTCGAGCGTCCGCAAGCACGCCCCCGCTCGCCATCCTCTGCCCATCTGCGGCGACATCCGCCGCCATCGCTGGAGGAGGAGGGCATGGAGGACGAGGTTGGCCGGGCCGCCAAGGCCAAGAAGGGCAGTCCCTTTCTCAACACCGCGCAGGCCGCCTTTTATGTGGGCCTGTCGCACCGGACGTTGGAGAAGATGCGCCTGAAAGGGGGCGGTCCGCGCTTTCGCAAGCACGGGCGCTACGTGCGTTACCACATCGATGACCTGGATGCTTGGTCGCTGGGGAAGGATGGGGATGTCGCTTCCGACCAGGGAAAAGCGTCATGATCGCCCGTACGATAGCGCGGCATCATCGCCGGCGCCGGCGGCTTGGCCGCTTCATCATCCTGGCCTTCTGCGCCCTGGGGACATGCGGCGTCAGCGGTCCGTCGCTGCTGCACCACCACCCGCTGGTGGTCTGGAATGCCAGCGCCTCTGCGCCCATCGGCCTCTATCGGGTTCGGTCGAATACGCAGTTGATCCGTGGGGACCTGGTCCTGGTTCGCCCTCCGTCGGCAGTGGCGAGCCTGGCCGCTGCGCGCGGCTATGTGCCCGCCGGTGTGCCGCTGATCAAGCGCGTGGCGGCGCTTGCGGGCGACACCGTTTGTGGTGAGCAACGCTCGGTTGCCATCAACGGCGAACCTGTCCCCACGCGTCTGGAGACGGATCGTTTGGGCCGGCCGCTCCCCACTTGGGAAGGCTGCCGGATGCTGCAGGCTGGCGAGCTGTTCTTGCTGATGCGGGACGTGCCGGACTCCTTCGACAGCCGCTATTTCGGGCCCGTGCGCGTGGAGAGCGTGATCGGCCAGCTGGTGCCGCTATGGATCGGTTGAGCCTGGCGGTGGCCGGCGTCGTGATGGTGGTGAGCGCGTCCACATCGGCTGCCAGCCTTGATCAATGGCGGCCGCAGATCTCCGAAGCTGCTCGGCGCTTCGACCTTCCAGCAGGCTGGATCGCAGCGGTCATCGCCGCCGAAAGTGATGGCGATCTGCACGCGCTGTCGTCGAAGGGTGCCATGGGGCTGATGCAACTCATGCCGGCGACCTGGCATGACCTGCAGGGGCTCTATCACCTCGGCGGCGATCCTTTCGACCCTGGCGACAACATTCTCGCCGGCACGGCCTATCTGCGAACGATGTGGGATCGCTTCGGCATGCCATTTACCGCACTCGTTTAGGAGAGTGGATGCGGTCGCCCTGAACCCGTGGGGTGTCACCTCTTCCTTCTCGTAGCCCAGTCGGCGTAGGGCGGCATTCAAGGTTCCGTCGGAGATGGGGCGGGCGGCGGTCCTGATGCCAGGGAACAGGTAGAGGCCGGCTGAGGTGGTCTCGCGATGGTGCCGTAGGAGGGAGACGGCCTGCCGGGGCAGGGGGACCCGGTGGGGGCGACGCATTTTCATGCGGCTGGCCGGGATATCCCACACGGCCCCCTCCAGATCGAATTCCGGCCAGGTGGCTAGGCGCAGTTCCCCCGGGCGTGGGAAGAGCAGTGCCATGAGCTGTAATGCCGTTCGTGTTCCCACCTGCCCCTCAAAGGAATCAACGGTTCGGAGAAGGGCGCCGAAGGCCTTGGGCTCGGTGATAGCGGCCCGTGGGGTCACGGTCGGCCGGATCAAAGCGCCGGCGAGCGGAAGGGTGGGATCGGAGGCTGCCCGGGCGGTGACCATGGCGTAACGGAAGATGCAGCCGATGGTCGACCGGAGGCGGCGGGCGGTCTCGTAGTGGCCGCGGTCTTCCACCAGGCGAAGGACCTTCAGGACGGCCGGAGCGTCGATATCCTTCAGGGGGAGGGCGCCTAGGGAAGGGTAGGTGCTTTCCAGTAGGCGCTTGGTGCGGGTGATAGTGGCGTCGGCGCGCCCCTGCTTCTCAAGGCGGGCGATGTATTCCTGGGCGATTCCCCGGAACGTCTCACCTTCCTCCTCCGCCTTCCGCATCTTCTTGTCGGAGGAGGGATCGATTCCTTCGCGCAGCAGCTGTTTGGCATCGTCGCGGGCCTTGCGGGCATCGCCCAGCGATACGGCTGGGTAGGCGCCGAGGGCGAGGAGCTTCTGCTTGCCGTCGAACCGGTAGGCCAGGCGCCACAGTCGGCCGCCTGTTGGCTGTATCCACAGCTGCAGCCCGCCACCATCCGAAAGCTTCTGGACCTTGGAAGATGGCCGAACCATGCGGCATTTCATGTCGGTGAGAGGCATGGCAATCACCTTTCTGTTGGTATCTCAGGATACCAACAGGGGGCGTGCTCTACCAACAAACATACCAACAATTCCGTACAGCGGCCCTCGTTGGACCATCTGCGCCCGCCTACGCCCCGGTGCGGCGACGTGCTGGAAATTCCATGTAGATCAACGAGATGGTAGCCCATTAGGCAAAGAAAAACCCCCGGAACCTTGCGGTTCCGGGGGCTCTATTGGCTCCCAGGGAGGGACTCGAACCCCCGACCCGGTGGTTAACAGCCACCTGCTCTACCGGCTGAGCTACCTGGGATCAGCGCGCCTGCTTCGTTTTCGTCTGACCGATCAGTCAGCGGCGCTGCGGTGGGCGGTGATATAGCAAAGCGTTTTTGGGATGGGAACCCCTTTGTTTGGCAAAATCGAAAAAAATATGACGGATCCCGGATGGAGAGGGGTGGAAGCGGGGTGCCACCTTCGGGAAAAGCTTGGAAAACAGTCCTTTGCGGGCGTTGGCCGAGGCGGCGGATGATGGCGCATCATCGGATAGGGGGTGAACCCCGGCGCCGTTTCCCGTATCCCTAGGGCTCATGCCTTGTCAGGAATCCGGAAGCGTCATGTCCGCCCCAATGCCAGCCCAGCCGTTCCACGAAAAGAATCCCTGGACCGTGCTGTCGCGCGACCTGCGGTATGAAAACCCGTGGCTGCGGGTGTTCCATCATCAGGTCCTGCGCCCCGACGGCAGCCCCGGTATCTTCGGCACGGTGGAGTTCGCCACCGTGGCGGTGGGCGTCCTGCCCGTGGCGGCCAACGGCGATACCTGGCTGGTGGGGCAATGGCGCTTCGGCGCCGGCCGCTACAGCTGGGAAATGGTGGAGGGTGGCATACCCCTGGCGGGCCCCAAGGCGGTCGGGCCCCTGGCCGGCGCCGCGGAGGAACTGCGGGAGGAGGCGGGCTTGCGCGCCGGCCGCTGGCTGGAAATCCAGCGCATGGACATGTCCAACAGCGTGGGCAACGAACATGCCCATCTTTACCTGGCCTGGGATTTGACCGAGGTGCCGGTAGCGCCGGACGAGACGGAGCAGCTGACCATCCGCCGCCTGCCCCTGCGCGCGGCGCTGGACATGGCGCTGTTGGGCGAGATTCTGGACGCCATGACCATAGCCGCCCTGCTGCGTGTCCGCCTCATGCACCTCGAAGGCACGCTGCCACCCGACCTGGCGCCCCTGGTGGCGGCCGGGTTCGCGGGATAGCGGCTCTACCGCCGTCCCTGCGCCACCGCCGCCATGATGGCGCGGCTGCGGCCGGTGGACAGCAGCGCGTCCACATCCAGGCCCAGGCGGCGGCGCCAGTTCGGCCGCTCCCGGTCCGTGCCCGGCAGGTTCACGGCATCCACCTCACCCGCCAGGTCATCAACCTGCGCCAGCATCAGGGTCGATGGCGCCGCCGTGACGAAGGCATGGATGGCGGCGGCCAGGGTGTCGTCCAGCGGCCCGTCCAAGTCGGCGTCGGGGGCGGTCAGCAGGCCTGCACCGACCAGCTGGTCCAGCAGGCCGCGCTTCTCCTCCCGCCGGGCGGCGCGGGCCTGGGCCTCGGCCGTGTCATCCAGCAGGCCCAGGGCGCGCTTCTCGGCGATGTCGGCGGCCGCCCACCAGCCGGCCAGGGTGGGCAGGTCGTGGGTGGAGACGCAGGCGGCGGCGTTGGCCGGCCAGCGCGCCGGGTCGCGGAAGCGCTCCCCCTCGCGCTCGAACCACAGCACGCGGTAGGACAGGATGCCGGCCTCGCCCAGCCGTTCGCGGAAGCCCTCGGGCACGGTGCCCAGATCCTCCCCCACCACGGCCACGCCGGCCCGCTGGCTTTCCAGCAGCGTGCGCGCCAGCAGCAGATCGAATGGGGCCGCCACGTAGGCGCCGTCGCGGCCGGCGGCCCCCTTGGGCACCCAGAACAGGCGTTTCAGGCCCATGACGTGGTCGATACGGAGCAGGCCGGCATGGCGCATGTTGGCGGCCAATAGTTCCGCGAAGGCGGCGCCGGCATTGGCCTCCTGCGCCAGGGGATTGGGCGGCGGCAGGTTCCACACCTGGCCCTCGGCCGAGAACAGATCCGGCGGCGCGCCGATGGAGGCGTCCAGCGCGAACTCGGCCCTGTTCCCCCAGGTCTCGGCCCCGTCGAAGGCGGCCCCCACCGCCAGGTCGCGGTAAAAGCCCAGTTGCAGCCCGCCCTGGCGCGCGGCCCGGTCGGCGGCGGCCAGCTGGCGGTCGGCCAGCCATTGCAGCCAGAGGGGGAAGTCCATGCCTTCCGGGGCGACGGGGGCGTCAGCCACGCGTGCGGCTTTGGGCCAGCGCGCCCAGGGCCCGGCGTGGACCTCGGCCAAGGCCTCGAACCGGGCGAAGCGCTGCAGGCTTTCGCCGCCTGCGCGCACGAAGGTGGCCAGTTCATCCACCACCGGGTGGCCTGGCTGCCGCCGTGTCAGGTCGCGGAAGCCGGCATGGGCGGCGGCCAGGGCCCGGCGCTTCAGGGCCCAGACCGCTGGATAGTCGATGGCGCGCCGGGCCGACAGCTGGTCCAACGCCGCCCCCTCGGCCGACACCAGGACGGCGGCGGCGCCCGCCGGATCGGCATCGCCCAGGGCAGCCAGGTCGATGTAGAGGGGGTCGAGGAAGCGGCGGTCGGACGGCTGGTAGGGGCTGGCGCGGTCGCGGTCGCCATTGAACAGGGCGTGCAGAGGGTTGATGCCGACGGTAACGGCGCCCAACGCCCCCGCGCCGGCGCCCAGCCGTGCCAGGGTGGTGAAGTCGCCCACGCCCTGGTCGCCCGCCCCGTCGTTACCCGAGCGCCGCAGGGCATAGAGATGGGCGCCGATGCCGAAGCGCGGCGCGCCGGCCAGGGCCGACGGCAGGTGGGCGCGCGGTGGGGCGATCACCAAGGTGGCGGCGATCTCCGGCCGGTTGGCCAGGCATAGCCGATGCACGCCCGCCGGCAAGGCGTCCAGCGTCACCTCCACCGTGGTGCACCGCCGGCCGTCGGGGGCGGTGACGGGCAGGCGCCGGCCGTCCAGTGCCACCTTCAATAGGCGCGCGGTTCCATCCTCCAGCCGCAGCGCCAGGTCCAGCGCCTGGGTGTCGGCGAGGGGTACGACCAGGCGCAGCGCTTGCCCCGCCGTGCCGACCACGGTGCGGGGCAGGGGGCGAAACGTTCCTTCTTCCGACAGCCGCTCCAGCCCGTCGCGGACGGCGCCCAGGGTTTCCGCGTCCAGGCCCATGGCGCCCAGCAGCGCGCGTTTGGTCTGGTCGGGCACGGGGTGGTGGCCACCCATCTCATCCCACCAGTCCGGCGCGATGCCCACGGCGCGGGCGTAGCGGTCCAGCAGGTCGGCCGTGGGTGGGGATTGCCGCCGGCCCTCGTCGGCCGGCTGCTCCGCCAGGACCAACACGCTGCGCGGCCCCACGGGGAAGGGACCGGCGGCGGGGGAGTCGTCGCCATCGCCATCCGCCTCCGCACCGCTATCCAGCACTTGGCGCCAGCCGTGGCCGGCGCGGTTCCAGGGCGGGGTGACGGTCCGTGCTTCCCAGGCGCGGTTGACGATGACCGCCACGCGGTCGATGTCGCCCGTCTCGGCCGGTGCGGCGAAGACCGCGACAAGGGGGCCGTCGCCGTCCCAGCCGCCGCCGGACAGCGCTTGCCCATCGGCGCGCAGCCATTCCACGTCGGGCACGCCGGCGGCATTGGGATCGCCGGTCAGGAAATGGTCGGCGCGCAGGGCCGGGTGCGCCTGCCGCAGGGCGATGGCGCGGCTGGTGAAATCGTACAGGCCGGCGTCGATGGCGCCATGGTCCAGCCAGTTCAGGCGGTTGTCCTGGGCGTAGGCGTTGTTGTTGCCGTCCTGCGAGCGTCCCGCCTCCGCCCCCATGCCCAGCATGGGCGTGCCCCGCGCCACCATCAGCGTGGCGATCAGGGCCCGCATGTCGCGGCGGCGGGCGGCGATCACGGCCGGATCGTCGCTGGGCCCCTCCGCCCCGTGGTTCCAGCTGGCGTTGTCGTCCGTGCCGTCGCGGTTGCGCTCGCCATTGGCCTCATTGTGCTTGGCCTGGTAGCTCACCAAATCGGCCAGGCTGAAGCCATCGTGGGCGACGATGAAATTGACGCTGCGCGAGGGGCGGCGCTTGGCCCCGAACAGGTCGGCGGACCCCGCCAGCCGCGTGGCCAGCGCCCCCAGCTTGTGGCCGTCGCCACGCCAGAAGTGGCGCACGTCGTCGCGGAAGCGGTCGTTCCATTCCCCCCACCCGGCGGGGAAGCCGCCGGGACGGTAGCCGCCGGGGCCGATGTCCCACGGCTCCGCGATCAGTTTCAGATCGCGCAACAGCGGATCCTGGGACAGGGCGGACAGGAAGGCGCCATCGGGGTCGAAGCCGCTGTCCGTCCGCCCCAGGGTGGCGGCCAAGTCGAAGCGGAAGCCGTCCAGGCCGGCCCGGGTCGCCCAGATGCGCAGCGCGTCCAGCGCCAGGCGCATCAGGACCGGCCGCTCGACGGGCAGGGTGTTGCCGCAGCCGGTGTCGTTCACGTAATAGCGTCGGTCATCTGGGCGCAGACGGTAGTAGCTGGCGTTGTCCAGGCCGCGCAGACTGAGGGTGGGGCCCAGTTCGTCGGATTCGGCGGAGTGGTTCAGCACCACGTCCAGAATGACCTCGATGCCGGCGGCATGCAGGGCGGCCACGGCGGCGCGCACCTCCGCCCATCCGCCCGGCGCCAGGCGGGGATCGGGGGCACAGAAGGCGATGGGGTTGTAGCCCCAGGCGTTGCTCAGGCCCAGCGGCGCCAGGTGGCGCTCATCCGCCCAGGCCATGGCCGGCAGGATTTCCAGGGTGGTGACGCCCAGCCGCTTCAGGTAATCCACCGCCGCCGGATGGCCCAGCCCGGCGAAGGTGCCGCGCAGTTCCTCCGGCACCTCGGGATGCAGGGCGGTGTAACCCTTCAGGTGGCATTCGTAGATCACGGTACGGCCCCAGGGCACGCGGGGGCGCGTCACCGGGCCCGGATCGAACGGCCCCTCCACCACCGCCTTGGGCACGAAGGGGGCGCTGTCCACCGTGTCGGCGGCCAAGTCGGCGTCCGGCTCCCCGGGCTTGTGGCCGAACTGGGCGGGATGGGGCAGGAAAGGCCCGTCCAGCCGGGTGGCGTGCGGATCCAGCAGCAGCTTGGCCGGGTTGAAGCGGTGGCCAGCGCGCGGATCGAAGGGGCCATGGGCCCGCAGGCCATAGCGCTGCCCCGCGCGGATGCCCCGCACGAAGCCGTGAAAGATGTCGCCGGTGCGCTCCGTCAGGGCGACGCGGACGGTTTCAGTCGGCGCCTCGCCTTCGGTTCCCGCGTCGAACAGGCACAGCTCGATGGCGGTGGCGTGGGCGGAATAGACGGCGACATTGATGCCGTGCGCCGTCAGGGTGACGCCCAGCGGTTCGGGGGTGCCGGGGCCATCGGCGGGGCGACGGACGCTCACGGTGCGCGGTTCCCCACCAGATCGCGGTACAGGGCGGCGTAGCGGCGGGCCGGATTGCTCCAGGACACATCCGTCGCCATGGCGTTGCGGCGCAGGCGCTTCCACACCGTCTGGTCGGCGTGCAGGGCGGCCGCGCGCTGGATGGCCCCCTCCAGCGCCAGGGTGGTGGTCGGCTGGAAGCGCAGGCCCGTGCCCACGCCGCTGGCCAGCGCCATCTCGTTGGCGTCGATGATGGTGTCGGCTAGGCCGCCGACGCTGGAGACGACGGGGATGGCGCCATAGCGCAGGGCGTACAGCTGGGTCAGACCGCAGGGCTCGAACCGCGAGGGCACGATCAACGCCTCCGTCCCCGCCTGGATCAGATGGGCCAGCGGCTCGTCATAGCCGATGACGCAGCCGATGCGGCCGGGGTGAGCTGCGGCGGCGTTGCGGTAGCCGCGCTCCAGCGCCGCTTCTCCGGCTCCCAGCAGCACCAGCTGGCCGCCGGCGGCGATCAGGGTGGGGATGGCCTCCAGCAGCAGATCCAGGCCCTTCTGCCAGGACAGGCGGCTCACCACGCCGAACAGCAGGGCGTTGGGGTTGGTGGCCAGGCCGAACCGCTCCTGCAAAGCGGCCTTGGCAGCGGCACGGCCCTTCATCTGTCTGGGCGAGAACGGGGCGGGCAGGAAGGGGTCGGCAGCCGGGTCCCAGATGGCGGTGTCGACGCCGTTGATGATGCCGCTCAACTGCCCCGCCCGGGCGCGCAGCAGGCCATCCAGCCCCATGCCGGCGTCGGGTCCCCGGATTTCCTGGGCGTAGGTGGGGGATACGGTGGTGATGCGGTCGGCCAACTGCAGCCCAGCCTTCAGATAGCCCACCGCGCCGTAATACTCGACGCCCTCCATGTTGAAGGCATGCGCCGGCAGGCCCAGGCGGGGCAGCAGCGTCGCCTCGAACTGGCCTTGGAAGGCGAGGTTATGCACTGTCATCACCGTGGCCGGCCGCTGCCAGCCGTCATAGGCCAAGTAGGCCGGGGTCAGGCCGGCCTGCCAGTCATGGGCGTGGACGACGTCGGGCTGGGGCACGCCGCCCCGGCCCAGGCCGATCTCCGCCGCGGCGCGCGCCAATGCCGCGAAGCGCAGGGGATTGTCCTGCCAGTCGCGCCCGTCCGGGCCGATGTAGGGGTTGCCCGACCGGGCATACAGGTGCGGAGCGTCCACCACGATCAGATCCAGGCCGTGGGCCGTGCCGGCCACCAGCCGTGCCGGCCCGCCGAACAGCTCGGCGAAGGCATGCACCTCCCGCCCGTCCTGCAGGGCCTCGGTCACGGCGGGGTAGCCCGGCACCAGGGTGGTGACGGCCACATCCTCGGCCGCCAGCGCCCCGGGCAGGGCCCCCACCACATCCGCCAGCCCCCCGGTCTTGATCAGGGGAAACACCTCCGAGGCGACCGAGAGCACGGAAATCGGCATGGGGCATCAGTCCTTCAGGCGTTCAGGGCAGGCGTTCAGGGCAGGCGTTCAGGGCAGGCGATCAGGGCAGACAGATCAGGGCAGGCGCATCAGGCGAGGCGGTCGATCATGGCTTGGGTGATGAGGCAGGTGCCGCTGGCGCTGCGCCGGAAGCGGCGCGCGTCCTCCTCCGGATCCTCGCCCACCACCAGGCCGGTGGGGATGTGGACGCCGCGATCGACGACGACGTTGGTCAGCCGGGCCGACCGGGCGACATCGACATAGGGCAGCAGCACGGCGTTTTCCACCGAGGAGAAGGAATTGATGCGCACGCCGGTGAACAGCAGCGCCCGCTTCAGCGACGCGCCGGACACGATGCAGCCACCCGATACCAGGGAGGAGATGGCCTGGCCGCGCCGGCCCTCCTCGTCATGGACGAACTTGGCGGGCGGCGTGATCTCGCTGTAGGTCCAGATGGGCCAATCCTGGTCGTAGAGATCCAGGCCCGGCACCAGGTCGGTCAGGTCCAGGTTGGCCTCGGCATAGGCGTCCACCGTGCCCACGTCGCGCCAGTAGGGCTCCGCCTCCGCCGAGGAGCGCACGCAGGAGCGGGAGAAGTGGTGGGCCACTGCCTTACCGTGCTTGACGATGTAGGGGATGATGTCCTTGCCGAAATCGCGGGACGATCCCGGCGTGGCCGCGTCGCGGCGCAGCTGGTCGAACAGGAACTCGGTGTTGAAGACGTAGATGCCCATGGAGGCCAGGCAGCGGTCCGTGGACCCCGGCATGGTGGGCGGATCCTTGGGCTTCTCCACGAAGGAGATGATGCGGTCCTCCGCGTCCACATGCATGACGCCGAAGCCCTTGGCCTCTTCCTTGCTGACCTCGAGACAGCCTACGGTGACATCGGCACCGGAGTCGACGTGCTGCTGCAGCATCAACTCGTAGTCCATCTTGTAGATGTGGTCGCCGGCCAGGATGACCATGTAGCGGGGCTCATAGTCCTGGATGATGTCCAGGTTCTGATAGACGGCGTCGGCCGTGCCCTCATACCAGTGCTCCTCCGACACGCGCTGGGACGCGGGCAGGATGTCGAAGCTCTCGTTCCGTTCCGGGCGAAAGAAGTTCCAGCCGTGCTGCAGGTGCCGGATGAGGCTATGCGCCTTGTACTGCGTGGCGACGCCGATGCGGCGGATGCCGGAGTTCAGGGCGTTGGACAGGGCGAAGTCGATGATGCGCGACTTGCCGCCGAAATAGACCGCCGGCTTGGCCCGTCGGTCGGTCAACTCCATCAGGCGCGACCCGCGCCCGCCCGCCAGCACATAGGCCATGGCGTGTCGGGCGAGGGGACCGCGGCCGGCGTGACGATCTCTGGTTGCCCTGGTGAAACGCTTCGCGGGTCCTGTCACGGTCTTACCTCCCTGGGGCGGCTGTTCGCGCCGCCTGAATTATCAAGTATTATTGGTCACTTAGCTTTGATGCTCATCAAGGGCGAACCATAGGGTGGCCAAGGGCGGCAAGGTCACCACGGCCGAGGCCGGCAGGCCGTGCGCGGGCTGGTCCGTGGCCGTCACCGCCCCCAGATTGCCCATGCCGGTGCCGCCATAGCCGCCGGCATCGGTATTGAGGATCTCCAGCCACCGCCCCGCCTCGGGCAGTCCCACCCGGTAGTTTGGTCGCGGCACGGGGGTGAAGTTGCACACCACGGCCACGGGCCGCGCGCCCTCGCCCCCGAGGCGCAGGAAGGCGAAGACCGACTGGTCCTTGTCATCGGCGACGATCCAGCGGAAGCCTTCGGGCGCGCAATCGGTCTCATACAACGCGCGTTCCCGGCGGTAGCCGGCATTCAGGTCGCGCACCAGGCGGCGCAGACCCTCATGCGCCGGATAGGCGAGCAGGTGCCAATCCAGGCTCTGCTGGAAATTCCATTCGGCGCGCTGGCCGAACTCCTGGCCCATGAACAGCAGCTTCTTGCCGGGGTGCCCCCACATGAAGGCGTAGTAGGCGCGGGCGGTGGCGAACTTCTGCCAGTCGTCGCCCGGCATCTTCTCGATGATGGATCGCTTGCCGTAGACCACCTCGTCATGGCTGAGCGGCAGGACGAAGTTTTCCGAGAAGGCGTAGAGCAGGCCGAAGGTCAGCTTGTCATGGTGCCATTTGCGGTGGACCGGCTCCTTGGACACGTACTCCAGGGTGTCGTGCATCCAGCCCATGTTCCATTTGAAGCCGAAGCCCAGGCCGCCGGCGTAGGTGGGCTGGGACACGCCGGGCCAGGAGGTGGATTCCTCCGCCACGGTCATGGCGCCCGGATGCTCGCCATAGACCAGGGTGTTGACCGCCTGCAGGAAGGCCACCGCCTCCAGGTTCTGGTTGCCGCCCTCGCGGTTGGGGATCCACTCCCCGTCCTTGCGGGAATAGTCGAGGTAGAGCATGGAGGCGACGGCGTCGACACGCAGGCCGTCGATGTGGAAGCGGTCGATCCAATAGAGGGCGTTGGCCGCCAGGTAGTTCACCACCTCATGCCGGCCGAAATTGTAGATGGCGGTCTTCCAGTCGGGGTGGAAGCCCTGGCGGGGGTCGGCATGTTCGTACAGCGCGGTGCCGTCGAACCGGGCCAGGCCGTGCACGTCGGTGGGGAAGTGTGCGGGCACCCAGTCCAGCAGCACGCCCAGGCCCGCCCGATGGGCCCGATCCACCAGCCGGGCGAAGCCGTCGGGCGTGCCGAAGCGGGCGGTGGGCGCGAACAGGCCGATGGGCTGGTAGCCCCAGGACGGGTCGAAGGGGAACTCGGAGATGGGCAGGAATTCCAGATGGGTGAAGCCCATGTCGGCGGCATAGGGCACCAGCTGGTCCGCCAGCTCGTCCCAGGTCAGATAGCGGTTGCCGTCGCCCCGCCGCCAGGAACCCAGGTGCACCTCATAAATGCTGATGGGCGAGCGGCGGGCGTCCATGGTCTTCAGGTGCGCCATGTGGGCGTCGTCGGACCAGGTGAAATCGTCGGTGCGGGCGACGACGGAGGCGGTGGAGGGCCGCAACTCGCTGGCGAAGCCGAAGGGGTCGGCCTTCAGCGGCAGCACGGTGTCGTCGGGCCCCACGATCTCATACTTGTAGACGGCGCCCTGGCCCAAGCCTGGGGCGAAAATCTCCCACACCCCGCTGTCCAGCCGCCGCCGCATCTGATGGCGGCGGCCGTCCCAGCCGTTGAAGTCGCCCACCACCGACACCCGGCGGGCGTTGGGGGCCCAGACGGCGAAGTGCACGCCGTCCACGCCCTCGTGGGTCTTGAGGTGGGCGCCCAGTTTCTCATACAGCCGCCTGTGCGTGCCCTCGGCGAACAGATAGTCGTCCATGGGGCCCAGCAAGGGGCCGAAGCTGTAGGGGTCGTCGAATTCCCAGGCGCCCCCGGCATTGGCGCAGCGCAGGCGATAGCGGAAGGGGCGCTTGCGCCGGGCGGCCCGGCCTTCAAAGAGGCCGGCGTCATGCACACGGGTCAGGGGCAGGACCAGGGTGCCGTCGGGTGTTGCGGCCTCCACCGTTTCCGCCCCCGGCACGAAGGCACGGATGGTGACGCCCCGCTCCGACACGTGGGGGCCCAGCACGCCGAAGGGATCGTCGTGCCGGGCACCCAGCAAGGCGTCCATGTCCTCCTGCCGGGCGGTCCATGCTGTTCCGCCTTTGGTCCGCGCCATCAGGCCTCCCTCGACCCATGCGGGGAGCCGGCAATGCGGGGGGCCGGCAGGCCCCAGATGTCCGTCGCGTATTCGGCGATGGCCCGGTCGGACGAGAAGAAGCCCATGTGCGCCGTGTTGATGATGGCCGAGCGCCACCACGCCGCCGTGTCCTGCCAGCGGGCGTCGACGGCACGCTGGGCGGCGTAATAGGCGTCGAAATCGGCGGCCACCATGAAATAGTCGTGGTGGCGGACGCTGTTCACCAGGTCACCGAAGCGGCCTGGCTCCCCGGGGGAGTAGACACCCGCGCCGACGGCGTCCAGCACCTCCTCCAGCAAGGGGGAGGCGGCGATGACGTCGCTCATGTCGATGCCCTTGCGCCGGCGTTCCTCCACCTGCTCGGTCGTCAGGCCGAAGATGAAGATGTTGTCGTCGCCGACATGCTCCTTGATCTCGACGTTGGCGCCGTCCAGCGTGCCGATGGTCAGCGCGCCGTTCAGCGCCAGCTTCATGTTGCCGGTGCCCGACGCCTCCATGCCGGCGGTGGAAATCTGCTCCGACAGGTCGGCGGCTGGGATGATGGCCTCCGCCAGGCTGACGTTGTAGTTGGGCAGGAACACCACCTTCAGCAGGCGGCGCACCACGGGGTCGCGGTTGACCAGCCGGGCCACGTCGTTGGCCAGCTTGATGATCAGCTTGGCCTGGTGATAGCTGGCGGCGGCCTTGCCGGCGAAGATCTTCACCCGCGGCACCCAGTTGCCGCCGGGGTTGGCGCGGATGGCGTCGTACAGCGCCACGATCTCCAGGATGTTCAGCAGCTGGCGCTTGTACTCGTGGATGCGCTTGATCTGCACGTCGAACAGGGCGTCGGGGCTGACCGATACGTCCAGGCGCCGGCGGATCAGGCCGGCCAGCTCCGCCTTCTTGGCCCGCCGGATGGCGCGGAAGCGGTCCACCACGCCCGCGTCGCCGGCGTATTTCTCGAAGTCGATCAGGGCCGCCGGGTCGTCCATCACCCGCGCGCCGCAGCAATCCACCAGCAGCTCGGTCAGGCCGGGGTTGGCCTCGAACAGCCAGCGGCGGAAGGTGATGCCGTTGGTCTTGTTGACGATGCGGCCGGGATAGAAGCGGTTCAGCTGGTAGAACAGGGTGCGCTGCACCAGGTCGGAATGCAGGGCCGACACGCCGTTGATCTTGTGCGATCCGATGAAGGCCAGGTTGCCCATGCGCACGCGCCGTCCGTGGCTCTCGTCGATCAGCGACAGTTCCGACAGCACGCCGCCGTCATGTTCACCCTTCGACCGCACCAGGTCCAGGTGGCGGGCGTTGATCATGTAGATGATCTGCATGTGCCGGGGCAGCAACCGTTCCATCAACGGAACGGGCCAGCTTTCCAGCGCCTCTGGCAGCAGGGTGTGGTTGGTGTAGGAGAAGACGGCCTTGGTGATCTCCCACGCCTCGTCCCAGCCGAAATCCTCCAGGTCGATCAGCACGCGCATCAGTTCGGCGATGGCGATGGCCGGGTGGGTGTCGTTCAGCTGGATGGCCACCTTCTCGGGCAGCAGCTCCAGCTCGCCATGGTGCTGCTTGTGGCGGCGGATGATGTCCTGCATCGAGGCGGAGACGAAGAAGTACTCCTGCCGCAGGCGCAGCTCCAGGCCGGCCGGGGTGGCGTCGCTGGGGTACAGCACCTTGGAGATGGCCTCCAGCCGCACGCGGGCGGCCAAGGCGCCGACGTGGTCGCCCTGGTTGAACGCATCCAGGCGCAGGGCGTCCGGCGCGCGGGCCGACCACAGGCGCAGGGTGTTGACGTGGCGCGCGCGCCAACCGGGCACGGGGGTGTCGAAGGCGATGGCGTCCACCGTCTCCTCCGGCCGCCAATAATGCCGCGTGACCTCCTCGCTGACCTCCACCGTCTCCACGGTGCCGCCGAAGCCCACGGAATAGTCGACCTCCGGCCGCTCGAACTCCCAGGGGTTGCCGAAGGTCAGCCAGTTTTCCGGATATTCGCGCTGCCAGCCGTCTTTGATCACCTGACGGAACAGGCCGTGGTCATAGCGGATGCCGTAACCGTGGGCCGCGATCTGCAGGGTCGCCATGCTTTCCATGAAGCAGGCGGCCAAGCGGCCCAGGCCGCCATTGCCCAGGGCGGCGTCCGGCTCGATCTTGCGCAGCTGATCCAGGTCCACGCCCAGGTCGTCCAGCGCCTGGCGCACCGGTTCGGTCAGGCCGGTTTCCATCAGGGCGTCGACCAGCAGACGGCCGATCAGGAATTCCAGCGACAGGTAATAGACCCGCTTGCGCTTGGATTCGTAGGTGGCGCGGGTGGAGGCCATCCACTGATCGACGATGCGGTCGCGCACCGCCAGGGTGGTGGCGATGAACCAGTCGCGCTGGCTGGCGACCTCGGGATTCTTGCCCACCGCGTACATCAGCTTGGCGACGATGGCCGCGCGCATCGTGTCACGGTCCACGGGCGCCGGCGGCGGCGCTTCATCAGCCGGGGGGATGGGGGTTGCCTGGGCGGCGTCTTGTGGAACGGAGTCTTGGGGGACGGACTCTGGGGGGACGGACGGGACAGGCTGGTCGATCACGCTGTCATTCCTTTCGAAGCAAGACATCGCCGCATCAGCTTTGCATGTCTGTTGCACCGCGGCAATATTGACCGACACCATCAGATAGGCCGCCACCCGCCCGCGTCACCTCTTTGATATGACAATATTTTGCGGGGGACGCGCCGCCATGCGACGCACGGGTTGGAAGCTGGGGTGAGGGGGGCTGCGGACAGTGGTCTCGGCCGTGGCAACCATCATCCCCGCCCGCTGGTTCCATCGCGGATGGGGGCCGAGGGCAGGGCCCGGAAGGGAGCGGCCGAATCATGACGGACGACGCGCCATCGGGCGCGATCGTCAAACCGCATCACTTATATAGTGGGGGAGTTGGAGGCACGGCCGGGAATCGAACCCGGATTCACGGATTTGCAGTCCGTTGCATCACCATTCTGCCACCGCGCCATCCACGAGAGCCGACCGGAAGGGGCCGTCCAGCGGCGCCTGCGGTCAGGGCAGGGCGCCTCTATAGCGTCGCCCGTCGGGGCGGTCAAGCATGCTGGCGTTGCTTTCTGACGTTTCGGTGACGGCGTGGGGCCAGGGCCGCGCCGAGGGCTTGGCGGCGGGCGGCGGATGGGCGCCCGGTGCAGGCATCAATTGTCTTCAGGCGGCGGGGGGGATATATACCGATCCTGGTTTTTCAAGCGTGTGCGGGCCGAACGGCCCCGTGGCGCGCATCTTCCTCCGCCTCGTTTCCATCAGATCGGTATATCCCATGGCCGCCGACTACACCGCCGCCCGCGTCAACATGATCGAGGGGCAGATTCGCCCCAACAAGGTCACCGACCCCTTCGTGGTTGAGGCTTTCCTGGCCATCCCGCGTGAGCGGTTCGTGCCCGAGGCGCTGGCCGGCGTCGCCTATGTCGACGAGGACGTGCCCGTGGCCCCGGGCCGCTACCTGATGGAGCCGATGGTCCTGGCCCGCCTGGTGCAGGAACTGTCCCTGACCCGTGCCGACAAGGTGCTGGCCGTGGGTGTCGGCACCGGCTACGCCGCCGCCATCATGGCCGAGATGGCCGGTTCGGTGGTGGCGCTGGAAAGCGACCCCGCCCTGGTCGAGGCCGCGCGCAAGGCCCTGGCCGGTGTCGCCGGCGTCACCGTGGTGCAGGGTGACCTGGCCGCCGGCCATCCCGCCAAGGCCCCCTACGGCGCCATCCTGATCGACGGCTCGGTGCCCGAGGTGCCGGCCAGCCTGCTGGACCAGCTGCCCGAGGGCGGCCGCCTGGTGGCCGTGGTCATCAACGCCGCCGGCCTGGGCGAGGCGCGCTATTACCGTAAGGTGGGCGGCGTCGTGTCGCACCGCATCCTGTTCGACGCCGCCGTCCGGCCCCTGCCGGGCTTCGAGCGTCGCGCCGAATTCGTGTTCTGATCCGAGGCCCCGCGCCGGGCGCCCGCTGCCCGGCGCGGGCTTCGTTCCACCCCTTCTCGGCCGACCTGGCGCGGCAGGCCTGGGCCGGGACGGGGCGGATCGGGGGGACGGTCCCCCGAAACATGGCCTTAAGTGGACCTTTGCGGTTCCACCGATCATGTTACAGAGTGCTTTTTAAGGGGCGCGTTGGCGCCGATGGGGATTCGGGGTGCGGTTCCGCTACGGTCGCGTGCGTCATGGCGCGCCCCGCCTATAATATTTTATTTAAGGTGTTTGGGGAAAATGGCGATGCAAGTGAACACCGCTGGATGTGGGGCAGAGGGCATGGGAACCGGACATGGGGTGAAGCGGGCGCGCCGGCTGGCCGCCGCCCTGCCGCTGACGGCGCTGGCCATCACCGTGGCGACCGTGGCCCACGGGCAGTCGCTGGAGGACGCCCTGGTCCAGGCCTACCAGAACAATCCCACGCTGGAAGCCGGCCGCGCCGGCCAGCGCGCCACGGATGAAGGCGTGCCCCAGGCCCGCGCCGCCATGCTGCCCACCGTCACCGCCGACGGCAACCTGGGCAAGGAGCGGCTGAGCCAGGGCAACGCCATCCAGCACATGAACCCGGCGCAGAGCGGCGTCACCATCAACCAGGCGATCTACGCCGGCGGTAGCATTCAGGCCGGCATCAGCCAGGCCGAGAACACCGTGGAGGCCGGCCGCGCCGGCCTGCTGGATACCGAGCAGCAGGTGCTGCTGGCCGCCGCCACCGCCTATCTGGACGTGGTGCGCGACCAGGCCGTCCTGGACCTGAACATCAACAACGAACAGGTGCTGACCCGGCAGCTGGAGGCGTCGCGTGACCGCTTCCGCGTGGGGGAGCTGACCCGCACCGACGTCAGCCAGTCCGAGTCGCGTCTGGCCGGCGCCACCGCCGACCGCATCTCGGCCCAGGGCGCCCTGGCCGCCAGCCGCGCCACCTATGCCAAGCTGATGGGCCAGGTACCCGGCACGCTGAAGCAGCCGACCCGCCTGGTGCATCTGCCGGTGAACCAGGAAGAGACCATGGCCGCGGCTGAGGTGTCGGCCCCGGTGGTCGTCGCCGCGCGCTACAACCACAAGGCGTCGCAGGACGCGGTCGACGGCGCCTTCGGCCAGATGCTGCCGCAGCTGTCGGCCAGCGCCCAGTACTACCGCAACTGGGACCAGTCGCTTCCCGGCGTGCAGTACGACACGGCCGTCATTTCCGCCCGCGTCACCATTCCGCTGTATGAGGGCGGCGGTACCTCGGCCAAGGTGCGCGGCGCCAAGCAGACGGAACAGCAGCGCCGCACCCAGGTGATGGAGGCCGTGCGGTCGGCCGATGAGACGGCGGTGAAGGCCTGGCAGGCGCTGGTGACGGCCCGCGCCGCCATCGAGGCCTACAAGAGCGCCGTCGCCTCCAACGAGATCGCGCTGGAAGGCGTGCGGCAGGAACAGTCGGTGGGTTCCCGCACCATCCTGGACGTGCTGAATGCCGAGCAGGAACTGGTGAACGCTAAGGTGCAGCTGGTTCGCGCCCAACATGACGAGCAGGTGGCAGCCTACGAGGTGCTGTCGGCCGTGGGCGACCTGACCGCCGCCAAGCTGGGCCTGAACGTCCCGCTGTACGACGCCAAGGCCCACTATGAAGAGGTCAAGGACAAGCTCTGGGGCCCTTCGATCGAGAAGTGAGGCCATCGGGACGTAAGCGGCGATCCGCCCGATCGCACGCGCCAGATGGGGGCGGCTCCACGGTTTGGGGTCGCCCTTTTCTTTTGTCGAAGGGCGGCGGCCGGCCCTATTCTTGAAGGGAAGCAATAGCGGGGGCGAATAGGGCGGGGCGGGACGACGAGGGGCCAGCATTGGCGCCCGGGGCGCCCGTGATTAACCCAATGGCATTTTTACTGTTCTTGCCCTAGGCTGCCCCGAACGTCGGTGCCCATACGTCGGTGCGGGGCCGGCGCGCTTACAGGTCCACGCCGTTACAGGTCAGGTTAGGCAACAATGGCTGACAAGTCACAACAAGAACCTTCGATGGAGGAAATCCTCGCCTCCATCCGGCGGATCATCTCTGAAGACACCGACGCGCCGCCACCCGAGCCGGAGGCGCCGCCACCGCCCCCTCCGCCGCCTCCCCCTCCGCCCCCGCCGGAGGACGACATTTTCGAGGCGGTGCCCATGCCGCCGCCCCCGCCTCCGCCACCCCCCCCCCCGCCGCCTCCGCCGGAGGATGACGTGCTGGAGTTGACGGACATCATCCCGGACGAGCCGGAGCCTGAGCCCGAGCCCCTGCCGGATCCCTTCGCGTATGAGCCGCCGCCCCCGCCGCTGCGCCGCCCGCCGCCGCCCATGGACGATGACCGGCTGATGTCGCAGTTCACGGAGGAAGCCGCCAGCCGCGCCTTCTCCGGCCTGTCGGGCTTCCGCCGCGGCGGCCCCAGCCTGACGGGGGAGGGGCCCATCGGCCGCTCCGATGTCACGCTGGAGGAGATCGTGCACGTCCTGGTCCGCCCCATCCTGCGCGAATGGCTGGATGAGAACCTGCCCTCGCTGGTCGAGCGCCTGGTCAAGCGCGAGATCGAGAAGGTGGTACGGCGCGGACTCGACTGAGGCGCGCCGCTTCGATACACCTTGCCAAGCTAGGTAATATCAATGGGGGCGGCGCCAGACCCCGCGCCGCCCTTTTCTTTTGCCGCTTTAGTACGATTTCAGGTGCCCGCCATGCTGGACAAGACCTTCTCCCCCGCCGATGTCGAAAGCAGCCGCTATGAGCGCTGGGAGCGCTCGGGCGCCTTCGCCGCCCATGTGGACAGCAACGCCCAGCCCTACACCATCATGATGCCGCCGCCCAACGTGACGGGCAGCCTGCACATGGGGCATGCGCTGACCTTCACGCTGCAGGACTTGCTGATCCGCTATCGCCGCATGAGCGGCCGTGACGCCCTGTGGCAGCCGGGCACCGACCATGCCGGCATCGCCACCCAGATGGTGGTGGAACGCAACCTGGCCAAGGAAGGCAAGACGCGGGCCGAGATGGGGCGCGAGGCCTTCCTGAAGAAGGTCTGGGAGTGGAAGGCCGAGTCCGGCGGCACCATCACCCGCCAGCTGCGCCGCCTGGGTGCCTCGCCCGACTGGTCGCGCGAACGCTTCACCATGGATGAGGGCCTGAACGCCGCCGTCCGCAAGGTGTTCGTCGAGCTGTACCGCCAGGGCCTGATCTACCGTGACAAGCGCCTGGTGAACTGGGACCCCAAGCTGCACACCGCCATTTCTGACCTGGAGGTCGAGCAGAAGGAGGTGAAGGGCAGCCTGTGGTACTTCCGCTACCCGGTGGAAGGCATGGCAGATACCTTCATCACCGTTGCCACCACGCGGCCCGAAACCATGCTGGGCGATACCGGCGTGGCCGTGCATCCGGATGATGAGCGCTACAAGGACCTGGTGGGCAAGTTCGTCATCCTGCCCATCACCGGCCGCCGCATCCCCATTGTCGCCGACGAGTACGCCGACCCGGAGACCGGCACCGGTGCGGTGAAGATCACCCCCGCCCATGACTTCAACGATTTCGAGGTGGGCAAGCGGCACAACCTGCCCATGATCAACCTGTTCGACCGTGACGCGAAGCTGAATGAGCACGCGCCGGCCGAGTACCAGGGGCTGGACCGCTTCGTCGCCCGCAAGAAGGTGGTGGAGGAGATCGAGGCCCTGGGCCTGCTGGAGAAGATCGACCCCCACACCCTGATGCAGCCGCACGGCGACCGCAGCGGCGTGGTCATCGAGCCGTGGCTGACCGACCAGTGGTACTGCGACGCCGTCACCCTGGCCAAGCCCGCCCTGGAGGCGGTGGAGCAGGGCAAGACCCAGTTCGTGCCCAAGCAGTGGGAAAACACCTATTACGAGTGGATGCGCAACATCCAGCCGTGGTGCATCAGCCGCCAGCTGTGGTGGGGCCACCAGATCCCGGCTTGGTTCGGGCCGGATGGAAAGTTCTTCGTCGCCGAGACGGAAGCCGAGGCCCAGGCGGAGGCGGATGCCCATTACGGCGCCGCCACGCCCCTGACCCGCGACGCCGACGTGCTGGACACCTGGTTCTCGTCCGCCTTGTGGCCCTTCTCCACCCTGGGCTGGCCGGAGAAGACGCCGGAGCTGGCGCGCTATTACCCCGGTGACGTGCTGGTCACCGGCTTCGACATCATCTTCTTCTGGGTCGCCCGCATGATGATGATGGGCATCCACTTCATGGGCGACGTGCCCTTCCGCACCATCTACATCCACGCCTTGGTGCGGGATGAGAAGGGGCAGAAGATGTCGAAGTCCAAGGGCAACGTCATCGATCCCCTGGACCTGATTGACCAGTACGGCTGCGACGCCCTGCGCTTCACGCTTACCGCCATGGCGGCTCAGGGCCGGGACATCAAGCTGGCGACCTCGCGCGTCGAGGGCTATCGCAACTTCGCGACCAAGCTGTGGAACGCCGCCCGCTACGCCCAGATGAACCAGGTGGCGCCCGTCCCGGGCTTCGCCCCCACCGACCTGACCCAGACGGTCAACCGCTGGATCGTGGGCGCTGTGGCCGACTGCGCGGCACAGGTGACCGAGGCGCTGGAGGGCTATCGCTTCAACGATGCCGCCAACGCCCTGTATCACTTCGCCTGGGGCAGCTTTTGCGACTGGTACCTGGAATTCACCAAGCCCATCCTGCAAGGCGAGGATGAGGCGGCGAAGGCCGAGACCCGCGCCGTCACCGCCTGGGTGCTGGACCAGATCCTGCACCTGCTGCACCCCATCATGCCCTTCCTGACGGAAGAGCTGTGGGAGAAGCTGGGCGAGGGACAGGTTAGGGGCGACCTGATCACCGCCGCCTGGCCGCAGTACCCGGCCGCCTACAAGGATGGCGGGGCGCAGGCCGAGATGGACTGGGTGGTGCGCTTCATCTCCACCATCCGCACCATCCGGTCGGAAATGAACGTGCCGCCGTCGGCCCAGCTGCCGCTGCTGGTGAAGGGCGCCGGTACCGATACCGCCGCGCGCCTGGGCACCCACCGCGACCTGATCCTGAAGCTGGCCCGCCTGTCCAACATCACCCTGACCGAGGAGGCGCCGGCCACCGGTGCCGTGCAGGCGGTGGTGGATGAGGCGACGCTGGTCCTGCCCCTGGCCGACTTCATCGACCTGGCCAAGGAGAAGGCCCGCCTGGCCAAGGAAATCCAGAAGCTGGAGGGCGAGATCGCCAAGGTCGATGCCAAGCTGGGCAATCCCAACTTCGTCGACAAGGCCCCGCCCGAGGTGATCGAGGAGCAGCGGGAGCGCCGGGCCGAAGCCGACGGCACCCGCGCCAAGCTGGCCGAGGCGCTGTCCCGCCTGGGCTGATGCCCGCCCCGTCCGAAACGCGAACGGCCGTCTCTTCCGGGGCGGCCGTTTTGCGTTGACGGGGCGGGACCCTCAGGGGGCGAAGGGACCGGGCGCCTCGGCCGTCGGCTTCTTCAGCCAGATGCCGGCCAGGGCCACGAAGGGGATCAGGTGCAGCAGGGTGCGCGTCTCGTTGGTCAGGCCCAGGGCCAGCACGGCCAGTACCTGCACCAGGACGAAGGCCGCCAGCGACAGGGCGCGGACGCCATGCCGCTTCACCATCACCGCCACCAGGCCCAGCACCGTGGCCAGGTAGACAGGGATCAAGAGTTCCAGCGACAGGCCGGGATCGGTGATCCAGTCGTAGAACTGGCCGAAATTCTCGCCCACCTGGATGTGGAAATAAGCGTCGAAGGTGGTGGAGGATGATTTCTGGATGTCGCGGAAGATCTTGTAGCCGATCTCTTCCTTCAGCAGCGTCTTGCGCAGGAATTCGATGATGGCGAAGGCGGCGACGCTGCCCAGCAGGCCTGATGCCAGCCAGCGCCAGTCCGGCCGGCGCTTTTCCACCCAGGCGTCGATGACGGCCTTGGCCATCATGTAGCCGCCGATGAACACGGCGGATTCATGGTTGAAGCAGGCGACGCCCAGCAGGGCCAGGAAAGCCCACCACGGCGCCCGGGTCAGGACCAGCAGGTAGAATACCGCCGTGGTCAGCAGCAGCACGAAGTCCCAGATGTACAGCCAGGGCTTCGACATCAGCGCCATGAACAGGACATGCATGGCCAGCAAGGCCGTCCAGGCCCTCTGCCGTCCGTTTTCCATCGGGCTCCCCGCCGCCTGGGCGGCGTAGAACAGGGCCAGGCCGGCGCCGGTCAGGCCGAACACGGCGACCACGGCGTGGGCGCTGGTCAGGTTCACACCCGTCAGCTCGATCAGATGTTCCAGGAAGGGCGCTAGCACGCGCGACTGGAAGAAGCGCCAGTGCGGATAACCCTGCAGCACCCCCACCTCGGCCTGCAGGTTCTGCAGCAGGTACTGGTCGAAGAAATGGACGATGTGGCGCCACTGCGCCACCGCCAGGATGAAGGCCGTGCCCGTCACCAGCAGGGCGTCCAGGTATTCCTCCCGATCGGCCCGCAAATCCAAACCGCGCATATGCGACTTTCCCCAATAAGTCGGCCCCAATAAGCCGGTGACGCCGGCTCGGCCGTCACCCCGCGGCCAAATCCGCCGCCAAATCCGCCAGGGCGGACGGCAGGTCGCGGAAATGATCCACCAACCGGTCCGCCCCCAGTTGTTCCACGGGCATGCGCGGATAGCCATAGGTAACGCACACGACCTGGCAACCGGCGGCGCGGCCGGCCGTCACGTCGTTGGCGCCGTCGCCCACCATGATGGTCTTGCCCGGGGCGGCCGCCAGGTGGGCCATGGCGTGCAGCAGCGGGCCGGGGTGGGGCTTGCGCGTGGGCAGGGTGTCGCCCCCGACCACCGCCTTGAAGTAGGGGGCGAGGCCGATGGCCTCCAGCACCGCATGGGTCGCCCGCTCGGGCTTGTTGGTCACCAGGGCCAGGGGGATGTCGGCGCTCAAGGTGGCCAAGGTTTCCGCCACGCCGGGGAAGACGCAGGACGGGTCGGCCGGCAGGGCCTCATAGATCGCCATGTAGCGGTCGGTCATGGCGGGGACCGAGTCGGGATCCAGCGGCCGGCCCACGGCGGCGAAGGTGCGGGTCACCAGCATGGGGGCGCCGTCGCCGATGAACTGGTGCACCTGCGCCAGGTCCAGGTTGGGCAGGTTCTCCTCATCCAGCAGGCGGTTGATGCCGGTCAGGATGTCGGGCGCGCTGTCGATCAGCGTTCCGTCGAAGTCGAACAGGACGGCGGCGGGCATGAGGCTCATGGGGCGGCATCCGGGCGATGGCGGTTTCGCGAGACACCCTCGTTGTGGCAGTAAGGGGGCCTTGCTGGCAATGGCGTCGGGCTGGGGCTCATCCCATCTGACGACGTGTCGCTCCCTGAACAGTGCCTTGACAAGGTTATCGCCATGACCGCCCCGACCTCGACCCCCGCGCTCGCCTGCATCATCCTGGCGGCGGGCAAGGGCACCCGGATGAAGTCCGACCTGCCCAAGGTGCTGCACCCCATCGCCAATGAGCCCATGGTGGCCCATGTGCTGCGGGCGGCGGCGGTGCTGAACCCCGACCGGGTCATCGTCGTGGTGGGGCCGGGGCAGGAGGCCGTGGCCCAGGCCGTGGCACCGCACGCCACGGTGCTGCAGCCGCGGCAGCTGGGCACCGCCGACGCGGTGAAGGCGGCGCGCGCGGCCCTGGGCGATTTCGACGGCGATGTGCTGGTGCTGTTCGGCGACACCCCGCTGGTGCGGCCGGAGACGCTGTCCCTGCTGGTCCAGGCCAGGCGCGGCGCCGGCGATCCGGCCGTGGCGGTGCTGGGCATGCGCCCGGCCGATCCCGCCGCCTATGGCCGGCTGGTGCAGGATGAGGCCGGCGGCCCGACCAAGATCGTGGAATATCTGGACGCCACGCCGGAGGAGCGGGCCATCGGCCTGTGCAACGCCGGCCTGATGGCCTTCGATGGCCGCCGCCTGTGGGCCATCCTGGATGCCATCGGCAGCGCCAACGCCAAGGGCGAATACTACCTGACCGACGCCGTGGCCGTGGCCCGCGTGCAAGGGCACGCCTGCGCCGTGGCCGAGGGCGATCCGGCGGATGTGGAGGGCGTCAATTCCCGGGTTGAGCTGGCCAAGCTGGAAAAGCTGATGCAGGCCCGCCTGCGCCGCCAGGCCATGCTGAACGGCGCCACCCTGGCCGACCCGGACACCGTCTGGTTTTCCGCCGACACGGTGCTGGGCCGCGATGTCACCGTGGGCCAGAACGTGGTGTTCGGGCCCGGCGTGGTGGTGGAGAATGGCGTGACCATCCGGCCCTTCTGCCACCTGGAAGGGGTGGTGGTGCGGCGCGACGCCATCATCGGCCCCTATTCCCGCCTGCGCCCGGGGTCCGACATCGGCGTGGGTGCCCACATCGGCAACTTCGTGGAGGTCAAGGCCTCCACCCTGGGCAACGGCGCCAAGGCCAACCACCTGGCCTATGTCGGCGACGCCGATATAGGGGAGGGGACCAACATTGGCGCCGGCGCCATCACCTGCAACTATGACGGCACCTTCAAGTACCGCACCCAGGTGGGCCGCAACGTCTTCGTCGGCACCAACGCCACCCTGGTGGCCCCGGTGCGGGTGGGGGACGGCGCCTTCATCGCCGGCGGCAGCACCATCACCGAGACGGTGCCGGCCGACGCCCTGGCCATCGGCCGGGGCCGCCAGGTGGTGAAGGAAGGCTGGGCCGCCGCCTTCGCCGCCGCCCAGAAAGCGCGCAAGGCCGCGCAGAAGAAGGGCTGAGCGGGAAAGGGTTAGGCGGGGGTGACCCGGCTGGGCGATGCTATGGGACGAAGCATGGGTGCGGCGCATTAACGACAGGGGGCGTCATGCACAGGACGATGGCGGAGCCAGGCTGGCGGGAACTTTATAAACCCAAACTGGTCACGGTGCTGCGCGAAGGGTATGGCCTGCGCGACCTGCGGGCCGACCTGGTGGCAGGCCTGACCGTGGCCATCGTGGCCTTGCCGCTGTCCATGGCCATCGCCATCGCCTCGGGCGTTACGCCGGACCGGGGGCTGTACACCGCCATCGTCGGTGGCTTCCTGGTGTCGCTGCTGGGCGGCAGCCGGTTCCAGATCGGCGGTCCGGCCGGGGCCTTCATCGTGCTGGTCGCCGCGTCGGTGGAGCGGCTGGGGGTGGGGGGCATGGCGCTGGCCGTGGTCCTGTCCGGCCTGATCCTTATGGCCATCGGCGCCCTGCGCCTGGGGACCTTCATCAAGTACATCCCCTATCCCGTCACCGTGGGCTTCACCGCCGGCATTGCCGTCATCATCGCGGCCAGCCAGGCGCGTGATTTGTTGGGCCTGACGCTGCCGGGCAAGGAGCCGGGGCCGCTCGTGCCCAAGCTGCTTGCCCTGGGGCACGCGCTGCCCACGCTGAATCCCGCCGCCCTGGGGACGGCGGTGGCGACCATTGCCCTGATCGTGCTGCTGCGGCGCTGGCGCCCTCAATGGCCCGTCCTGCTGATCGCGGTGGCGACGGCCAGCGCGGTCGCGGCGTTTGCCCACCTGCCTGTCGAGACCATCGGCACGCGCTTCGGCGGCATCCCGCGCAGCCTGCCGGCCCCCCATCTGCCGCCCCTGTCGCCGGACCTGGTGTTGGCGGTCCTGCCGGACGCGGTGTCCTTCGCGCTGTTGGGCGCCATCGAAAGCCTGCTGTCCGCCGTGGTGGCCGATGGCATGACCGGCCGGCGCCACCGCGCCAACGCCGAGCTGGTGGCGCAGGGTGTCGCCAACATCGCCAGTGCGCTCTGCGGCGGCATCTGCGTCACCGGCACCATCGCCCGCACGGCCACCAATGTGCGGGCGGGTGCGCGCGGGCCGGTGTCCGGCATGGCGCACGCGGTATTCCTGGCGCTGTTCATGGCGGTGGCCGCCCCGCTGGCCAGCTATATCCCCCTGCCGGCGCTGGCGGGGGTGCTGGCGATCGTCGCCTGGAACATGGCGGAGAAGCACGCCTTCGGCTTGTTGCTGCGGGCGTCCTGGGGGGATGCCGCGGTGCTGCTCTCCACCTTCCTGCTGACTGTCCTGCGGGACCTGACGCTGGGCATCGTCGTCGGCTTCGCCACCGGGTCGCTGCTGTTCATCCACCGCATGGCCGGGACGCTGCGGGTGGAGGGGGGCAACCCCCTGGTGGCCCCTGACGTGGCCGACCGCGCCGGCCCGCTGCCGGACCAACCTCAGACGCGGGACGACGACATCCTGGTCTTCCGCCTGTCCGGTGCATTCTTTTTCGGGGCGGCGGCCGGCGTGTCTGCCCTGTTCGACCGCATCGCCGCCCGGCCGCGGGCTTACGTGCTGGACCTGACGGCAGTGCCGCTGCTGGATTCCACGGCCGTCACCGTCATCGACGGGTTGGCGGCCAAGGCGCGCAAGCAGGGGGCGGTCGTGGCCATCGCCCTGGCCGATCCGGAGGCGCGGCGCCTGCTGCTGACACAAGGCCTGAAGCCGCCGCGGGTCTATGTCGGCCGCACCCTGGACCAGGCGTTGGTCCGCGCCCGCCGTGCCTTGGGCCGGCCGGGGGACTTGCCGGACACGAATCACGAAGCGGCCTGAACTCCAAGATCCAAATTGCTGCCCAGCCTGGGAACACAGGCTCGGTATGTCCGGTTGTGATCTGCCCGCCCGGGGCGTTATCCCCGGGGCGTTATCCACGCATTGCAACGTCCCCGGACCCCGCCTACGTAAGAACCATGCCCCCAGGCGGTTGTTACAAGAGGTTTGCCATGGATACCCCCGTTCGCGCCCCCCACGGGCCCCTCATCCGCACGGCTCAGGCCCTTGGGCTGAAGGACCCCGGCCTGCTGCGGGACCAGGCCTACATCGGCGGGTCCTGGGTCGATGCCGATGGCGGCGGCACCATAGATGTCGATAACCCGGCGACGGGTGAGGTCATCGGCACCATTCCCGACATGGGCGCCGCCGAGACGGCGCGAGCCATCGAAGCCGCCAACGCCGCCTGGGGCGGCTGGCGCGCCCGCACCGCCAAGGACCGCGCCGCCGTCATGCGCCGCTGGTTCGAGCTGATCATGGCGGCGCAGGAGGACCTGGCCCGCATCATGACGGCGGAGCAGGGCAAGTCCCTGGCCGAATCGCGGGGCGAGGTCGCCTATGGCGCCAGCTTCATCGAATGGTTCGCGGAGGAGGGCAAGCGCGCCTACGGCGACACCATCCCCAGCTTCGCCGGCGACAAGCGCATCGTGGTGGTGAAGGAGCCCATCGGCGTCGCCGCCGCCATCACGCCCTGGAACTTCCCCATCGCCATGATCACCCGCAAGGTGGGGCCGGCCCTGGCCGCCGGCTGCCCCATCGTGGTGCGCCCGTCGGAGGTGACGCCCTACAGCGCCCTGGCGCTGGCCGTGCTGGCGGAGCGGGCGGGCGTGCCGCCGGGGGTGTTCAGCGTCGTCACCGGCCATCCCAAGCCCATCGGCGGGGAGATGACCTCCAACCCGCTGGTGCGCAAGCTGTCCTTCACCGGATCCACGCCGGTGGGCAAGCTGCTGATGAAGCAGAGCGCCGACACGCTGAAGAAGCTGAGCCTGGAACTGGGCGGCAACGCGCCCTTCATCGTCTTCGACGATGCCGACCTGGACGCGGCGGTGGAAGGGGCCATGGCCTCCAAATATCGCAACGCCGGCCAGACCTGTGTCTGCGCCAACCGCATCCTGGTGCAGGACGGCGTCTATGAGGCCTTCGCCGCCCGTCTGGCGGAGGCGGTGGGCCGCCTGCGCGTGGGCAACGGCGCGGACAAGGACGTGACCACCGGCCCCCTGATCAATGCCGCCGCCGTGGAGAAGGCGGAACGCCACATCGCCGATGCGGTGGCCAAGGGCGCGCGCGTCGCCATGGGCGGCCGCCGGCACGCCTTGGGCGGCAATTTCTTCGAGCCCACCCTGCTGCTGGACGTCACGCCGGACATGATCCTGGCGCGGGAGGAAACCTTCGGCCCGGTGGCGCCGCTGTTCCGCTTCAAGGACGAGGCGGAGGCCATCCACATGGCCAACGATACCGAGTTCGGCCTGGCTGCCTATTTCTACAGCCGCGACATCGGCCGCGTCTGGCGGGTGGCCGAGGCGCTGGAATACGGCATGGTCGGCATCAACGAGGGCATCATCTCCACCGAGGTGGCGCCCTTCGGCGGCGTGAAGCAGAGCGGCCTGGGCCGCGAGGGTTCCAAGTACGGGATCGAGGACTACCTGGTGGTGAAATACCTGCTGATGGGCGGCCTGAAGGCCTGAGCCTCAGCCTGGCAGCGCCTCGGCCGCAACGCTGTCATGTTACGGAATTACCGAAAATTCACCGACCCGATTACATGGGAGGTGATTTTCCGGTGGCGCTTCCAGGGAATTGTGGTAGTGAAATAACCGCATAATCGATAACGGGCGGATGGCCCTGCCATCCCTGGGAAACCAAGCCAAGGCGCCATCATGGCTGAAGTGCTGCAAGTCAATCCCTTCGATTTCGTCGTTTTCGGCGGTACCGGCGATCTTGCCATGCGCAAGCTGTTGCCCGGCCTCTACTACCGGGAGCGAGACCGGCAGATGACGGACGAGAGCCGCATCATCGCTGTCAGCCGCACCGACCAGACGGTGGAGGATTTCCGGGCCACGGTGTGGGCGGCGCTGCAGCGCCACGTCCCCGCCGCCGACCTGGAGACGGCGGTGTGGGAGCGTTTCTCCGCCCGCCTGGGCTATGTGTCGCTGGACGCGACCAAGCCGGCCGGCTGGGAACCCCTGCAGACCCTGCTGAAGGGGCATGAGGACAAGGCCCGCGTCTGCTACCTGGCGACGGCCCCCAGCCTGTTCGGCGCCATCTGCCGCAACTTGGCCAGCGCCGGCTTGGTGACCGATACCTGCCGCGTGGTGCTGGAGAAGCCCATCGGCCATGACGGCAAGTCCGCCAACGCCGTGAACGAGGAAGTGGGCGCCGTTTTCCCCGAAGACCGCATCTACCGCATCGACCATTACCTGGGTAAGGAGTCGGTGCAGAACCTGATGGTCCTGCGCTTCGGCAACGCCCTGTTCGAGCCGCTGTGGAACAGCAGCTGGATCGATCATATCCAGATCACCGTCGCCGAAAGCGTGGGCGTGGAAGGCCGGGCCGAGTACTACGACAAGGCTGGCGCCCTGCGCGACATGGTGCAAAACCACTTCCTGCAGCTGTTGTGCCTGGTGGCGATGGAGCCGCCGGCCCACCTGTCGGGCGACCAGATCCGCAATGAGAAGATCAAGGTGCTGCGGGCCCTGCGCCCCATCACCCAGGCTGACGTGAAGGTCAAGACCGTGCGCGGCCAGTATCGCGCCGGCTCCATCGACGGACAGCCGGTCCCGGGGTACGCCGATGAGCTGACGCGGTCCAGCAACACCGAGACCCTGGTCGCCATCAAGGCGGAGATCGAGAACTGGCGCTGGAGCGGCGTGCCCTTCTACCTGCGCACGGGCAAGCGCCTGCCTGTCCGCTATTCCGAGATCGTCGTCCAGTTCAAGGACGTGCCGCACAGCGTCTTCCCCAAGGGCTCGGGTGAGCTGATGGCCAACCGCCTGGTCATCCGCCTGCAGCCGGACGAAGGCGTGCAATTGAACATCATGACCAAGGTGCCGGGCCCCGGCGGCCTGCGCCTGCGCTCCGTGCCGCTGAACCTGTCCTACGCCGAGGCGTTCAAGGACCGCTATCCCGAGGCCTATGAGCGGCTGTTGATGGACGTGGTGCGGGGCAACCCCTCGCTGTTCATGCGCCGTGACGAGGTGGATGCCGCCTGGTCGTGGATCGACACCATCCTGGCCGGCTGGGAACAGACGGACATGCGCCCGGATCCCTACGCCGCCGGCGGCTGGGGCCCGATCAGCGCCGCCCTGCTTCTGGACCGCGACGGCCGCCGTTGGCACGACCCCGAACTGTAACGGTTCGGCGGAGTTTATTCGACTTCTGCCCCCGGGACCGGCGCCGCATCGCCGGTCCCGCCGGCGTACCCACGTTCATGGCTTATCAGCCAGGGAGGACCCCATGGCGCTCAACGACACCCTGCGGCGGGTTACCGACCGCGTCATCCAGCGCAGCGCGGACAGCCGCGCCCGTTACCTGCGGCGCCTGGACGCGCAGAAGGGCCAGAGCCCGCGGCGCGGCGCGCTGGGCTGCGGCAACCTGGCCCACGGCTTCGCCGGCTGCGCCGCCGATGACAAGGCTGCGCTGGCGGGCAACCGCAAATCCAACATCGCCATCGTGTCGGCCTACAACGACATGCTGTCGGCCCACCAGCCGTTCGAGCGCTTCCCCGCCATCATCAAGAAGGCGGCGCATGAGGCGGGCGTGGTGGCCCAATTCGCCGGCGGCGTCCCAGCCATGTGCGATGGCGTGACCCAGGGCCGCGACGGCATGGAACTGTCGCTGTTCTCCCGCGATGTCATTGCCCAGGCCACGGCCATCGCCCTGTCGCACGACATGTTCGACGCGGCGCTGTACCTGGGCATCTGCGACAAGATCGTCCCCGGCCTGCTGATCGGCGCGCTGTCCTTCGGCCATCTGCCGGCGATCTTCGTGCCGGGCGGTCCCATGCCGTCGGGCCTGTCCAATCCGGAGAAGGCGCGCATCCGCCAGCTGTACGCGGAGGGCAAGGCCACCCGCGACGACCTGCTGGAGGCGGAGTCCAAATCCTACCACTCCCCCGGCACCTGCACCTTCTACGGCACGGCCAACTCCAACCAGATGCTGATGGAGATCATGGGCCTGCATCTGCCCGGATCCTCCTTCATCAACCCGAACACCGAGCTGCGCGACGCCCTGACCGTGGCCGCCACCCAGCGCGCGGCCCAGTTGACGGAGCAGGCGGGCAACTACCTGCCCATCGGCCGCCTGGTGGATGAGCGCAGCATCGTCAACGCCATCGTGGGCCTGCTGGCCACGGGCGGGTCGACGAACCACACCCTGCACCTGGTGGCCATCGCGCGCGCCGCAGGCATCCGCATCGACTGGCAGGATTTCAGCGATTTGTCGGGGGCCGTGCCCCTGCTGGCGCGGGTCTACCCCAACGGCGTGTCGGACGTGAACCATTTCCACGCCGCGGGCGGGCTGCAGTTCCTGATCAGCACCCTACTGGACGCCGGCCTGCTGCATGGCGACGTCGCCACGGTGGCCGACGGCACGGAACAGGGCAGCGGCCTGGACGCCTACCGCCATGAGGCCTGGCTGAAGGACGGCAAGGCCGCCTGGCGCTCCGGCACCCCGCACAGCGCCGACACCACCATCCTGCGCCCCGCCGCGGAACCCTTCGACCCGTCGGGCGGCATCCGCCTGCTGACCGGCAACGCCGGCCGCGCCATCATCAAGGTGTCGGCCGTGAAGCCGCAGCACCGCGTCGTCGAGGCGCCGGCCATTGTCTTCGAAAACCAGGACGAGATGCTGGCGGCGTTCAAGCGCGGCGAGCTGGAGCGGGACTTCATCGCCGTCGTCCGCTTCCAGGGCCCCGCCGCCAACGGCATGCCGGAACTGCACAAGCTGACGCCGCCCCTGGGCGTGCTGCAGGACAAGGGCTTCAAGGTGGCGCTGGTCACCGATGGCCGCATGTCCGGCGCCTCGGGCAAGGTGCCCGCCGCCATCCACCTGACGCCAGAGGCGCTGAAGGGCGGCTCGCTGGCCCGAATCCAGACGGGCGACGTCGTGCGTCTGGACGGTGAGGCCGGCACGCTGGACATCCTGGTGGACGCGGCCGAGTTCGCCGCCCGTCCGGCCGCGACGCCCGACCTGTCCGCCAACACCTGGGGCACCGGCCGCAACCTGTTCGGGGCCATGCGCGCCCACGTGACCGGCGCCGAGGACGGCGCCCATAGCTTCGGAGAGGATTTCGCATGAGTTCGCAGAGCAAGTACGGCGTGGGCGAAATCCTGGCGCTGGGCCCCGTCGTTCCCGTCCTGATCATCGAGAAGGTCGAGGATGCCCTGCCGCTGGCCGAGGCCCTGGTCGAGGGCGGCGTGCGGGTGTTGGAAGTGACCCTGCGGACCGAGGCCGCGCTGGCCGCCATCGAAACCATCGCCGCCAAGGTGCCGGATGCCGTGGTCGGCGCCGGCACGGTGGTGACGCCGGACCAGGTGGGCCGCGTGCGCGACGCCGGGTCGCAGTTCATCGTCAGCCCCGGCTGCTACCCCGCCCTGCTGGATGAGGTGCTGGCCCAGGGCGTGCCCTTCCTGCCCGGCACCGCCACCCCGTCCGAGGTCATGGCCCTGCAGGCCCGCGGCCTGCGTCATGTGAAGCTGTTCCCGGCCGAGGCCGTGGGCGGCCTGAAGCTGATCAAGTCGCTGGCCTCGCCCCTGCCGGGCGTCACCTTCTGCCCCACGGGCGGCATCACCGTGAAGACGGCGCCCGATTACCTGGCCCAGCCCAACGTCGCCTGCGTCGGCGGCTCGTGGCTGACCCCGGCGGACCTGGTGGCGGCCAAGGATTGGGCCGGCATCACCAAGCTGGCGCGCGAGGCCTCGGCCCTGCGGGGCTGAGCCAACGTTTTCGTTTTTCATGTGATCGCCCGGCCCTATGGCCGGGCGATTGTCGTTTGGGGGTTATGATGCCACGGCACGAGAGGTTGACTCGTGCCGCGGTAGCCACGCGACCGTGGGTGCCGGAGCGAGGACCGCAGGGGGCATTTGGGAGGTCACGACCAAATGCCGCGCGTATGGCGCCCAATTCCTAAATTTTCATGACAGATGGCAGGGTTCACCGTCGGCGCGCATCTAATGGCGGAAGGTTAGATGGGCGGATCGATGTTGAAATCAGCAAAGCGGATAACGGATGAGCGGGCGCGCTGGCTGGCCGTCAACGTCGTCCCGCATGAACCGGCGTTGCGATCCTGGTTGAAGCGCAAGGCGTCGCTGCGGTTCGACATCGACGACGTGGTGCAGGAGACCTATGCCATCCTGGCCACCAAGGCCACCGTCGATACCATCAACGACCCCAAGACCTACGCGTTCCAGGTGGCCTATTCCGTCATCCTGCAGCAGCTGCGCCATTCCCGCGTGGTGCCCATCACCGCCGTGGCCGACATCGGCACCCTGGAAACGGTGATGGATGAGCCCTCGCCGGAGGACACGGTGCTGGCCCGGTTCGAGCTGGAGCATGTGCAGCGCGCCATCGAGGCCCTGCCGCGCAAGACCCGCGCGGCCTTCGTCATGCGCCGGGTGGAGGGGCTGTCGCAGCAGGAGATCGCGCGCCGCATGAACCTCTCGGAACACACCATCCAGAAGCACGTGGCGCGGGGCATCAAGCTGCTGCTGGCCCAATTCGGCCGCGATGGGTCGGATGGGGCGGCGAAGTCGCCGGCGGACAAGAAGAAGACAGGGTTGGAAGAGCGTGATCACGCACAGGCCAAGCGCAAAGTCCATTGATGAGGCGGCGGCCCGCTGGGTCGCCCGCCTGGACGCCGGCGCGCTGACACCGGCGGAAGATACCGAACTGACGGCGTGGCTGGACAGCGACACCCGCTGCGTCGGGGCGATGGCGCGCGCCCAGGCCTATTTCGTCAGCCCGCGCATGGAACTGGCCATGCGCATCCTGCGCCGGCCCCCGGCGCCGTCCGTGACCCAGTGGGGCACGCTGCCGCGCCGCGCCGTGCTGATGGGGGCGGCCGCGTCCGTCCTGGGCGCCGCCGTTCTCATCCGCCGCCCGGCGCCGGCCGCCGGCCGCCGTTATGCCTCCGAGGTAGGGGAGGTGCGGCGCATCCCGCTGCCCGACGGATCCAAGATCACCCTGAACACCGACAGCGTGCTGGAGGTCGACTACCGCGAGGACAGCCGCACCATCCGCCTGCTGAAGGGCGAGGCCTATTTCGAGGTGGCCAAGAACCCCGACCGGCCCTTCGTCGTCGAGGGTCCCAAGGCCCAGGCGCGGGCCGTTGGCACCGCCTATGCCGTGCGGCTGGAGGATGACAAGGGCGGCATGCGCGTGCAGGTGACCAGTGGCCGGGTGGCGGTGGAACTGCCGCCGCAGGCCCCACCGGCCACGGCCTGGCAGGCGCTGGAACGGCTGTGGACGCCATCGACCGGCGCCACCAACGGCACCCACGTCACGGCTAACCAGGAGGCGGAGGTGCGCATCGGCCTGAACGCCGCCGGCGTGGAGGAGGTGCAGGTCTCCCTGCGCGACGTGGCACCGGGCGCCCTGGGCCGCAGCCTGATGTGGCGCGAGGGCCTGTTGTCCTTCGAGGGCGTGACCCTGGCGGAGGCGGCGGCCGAATTCGCCCGTTATTCCGTCCAGAAGATCGTGGTGAAGGGGGCGCCGGCGCATGAGCGCATCTCCGGCCTGTTCGCCGCCACCGACCCGGCCGGTTTCGCCCGGGCCATCGCCCTAGGCCTGCGCATCAAGAGCAAGCGGGAAGGGGACGTCATCACCCTTTATAAATAAGGCCAGAACGCAGATGAACGGCCATGACGCGAAGTCGAAATGCCTGCGTCATCCAAATTAAACAAAGGAAACAGCAAAATATAAAAGTTTCATTACGGATGGCTTGGTTGGCTCCCGAAAATAATCTAAGGGGCGTGAGGGCGATGAACGCCCCACGATTGGCAGTCAGACACTGATATTGCTGGGGGAGTCAGTGAGAATGTTTAAGTCTTTGCGCCCGATGCTGCTGTGCGGCGCGGCGTCCGCCGTCATCGCGTTCAGCGCGCCCGCCGTGGCCCAGACGCGCAGCTTCGACCTGCCGGCCCAGCCGGCGGTCAGCGCCATCCCCGCCTTCGCCAAGCAGGCCGGTATCCAGATCGTGGCGCCGGCGGGCCAGCTGGACGGCATCAGCACCCAGGCCATCCATGGCGAGCTGGATCGCAAGAAGGCCTTGGCCACCCTGTTGCAGGGCACGCCCCTGGTGGTGTCGTCCGACGACGGCGCCGTGGTGGTCCTGCAGGTGGGGACGCCGGCCAAGGCCCCGGTCACCGCGCCCAAGCCGCAGGCGCGCGTCAATGACGACCCGCTGGAGGAGGTGGTGGTCACCAGCTTCCGGGAAAGCCTGGCGCAGGCCAAGGCCCTGAAGCGCGAGGCCGTCGGCTCGGAGGAGGTGATCGTCGCGGAAGACATCGCCGCGTTTCCCGACCTGAACCTGGCGGAATCGCTGCAGCGCGTGCCCGGCGTGACCATCAACCGCGATTCCGGCGAAGGCCGCCAGATCACCCTGCGCGGCCTGGGCCCGGACTTCACCCGCACCCAGCTGAACGGCATGGAAGTGCTGGGCAATACGGCTTCGGGCATGGACAACCGCGGCGCCGTCAGCCGCACCCGCAGCTTCGATTACAGCCTGTTCGCCTCCGAGCTGTTCGACCGCGTGACCGTCGAGAAGTCCTACGCCGCCGAACAGGATGAGGGCGGCATCGGCGGTACGGTGGGCCTCAGCACCGCCAAGCCCTTCGACTATGACGGCTTCAAGGCCGTGTTTTCCGCCAAGGGTCAGAACAACAGCAACACCGACAGCGTGACGCCCCGCATGGTGGGCCTGCTGTCCAACCGCTGGGGCGACTTCGGCGCCCTGGTGTCGGTGGCCTACAGCACCAACGACAGCAACGAATACGGCTACCGCAACTGGGGCTGGAGCCAGATCAAGGTGAACCCGGCCAACATCGGCCCGGGGGTCAGCGCCGCCGATGCCGCCAAGATGGAATCCGGCACCATCTACGCTCCGCAGGCCGATACCTATTCCACCTGGTTCGACCACCGCACCCGCCTGGGTAGCACGCTGGCCCTGCAGTACGAGCCGGAGAACGGCCTGAAGCTGGGCTTCGACGCCCTGTACAGCCGCCTGACCAACGACCGCAAGGACTACGCCATGGCGGCGGGCGGCACCAATGCCCTGACCGGCAATGTGTCGGGGACCCAGGTGCTGCAGTCGGCCGTCATCCAGGGCAACACCCTGGTGGCCGCCAACTATACCGGCGTGGACATGCGCAATGAGTACAACACCGAGAGCGACAGCACCGAGTTCTACCAGACGGTGCTGCACGGGTCCGACCAGATCACCGACCGGCTGCTGGTGAAGGGGATGGTGGGCTACTCCCGCTCCGACTACGAGCTGCCCTACTTCGACAAGGTGTTCCTGGAGGCGAAGAACCAGGGCATCGGCTTCGACGACCGCACCACCATGCCGGTCAACACCTACGGCTTCAACACCACCGACCCGTCGCTGTGGAATCTGATGCGCCTGGACACCCAGGCCAACAAGATCGTCAATTCCTACAAGAACGCCAAGCTGGACTTCGAATACGCGCTGACCGACAGCTCCACCATCAAGACCGGCTTCGAATACAAACGCTTCGAGGATGAAGGCGCGCAGTACAACAACAAGGTCTTCTACAACGTCCCGGCGGACAGGGCGATCCCGGCCAGCACCAAGTACACCGTGCCCTACGACACCCTGGTGCCCTATATCGTCGGCGACGTGGACGCCATCTACAAGCTGATCGGCCAGACGCGGGATATCGAAAACGCCAAGTTCCTGTCGCCGGGCTCGGACTATCACGTCACGGAAGACACCAAGGGCGGCTATATCCAGTACGACCTGGACACGGATGTCATGGAGCGGCGGCTGAAGGCCAATGTCGGCTTGCGCTATTACTCCACCGACCTGACCTCCGCCGGTTCGGTCAACTCCGGCGGCGTGTTGAAGCCGGTGACGGTGCCGCACACCTACAGCGGCGTGCTGCCGGCCGCCAACCTGGCCTATTTCGTGGAGCCGGACCTGGTGGCGCGCCTCAGCGCCAACCGCAACATCAGCCGCCCGGCCCTGTCCGACCTGCAGGCCGCCGGCACCATCACCACCGCGCCCTTCGGCGGCAGCCTGACCATCGGCAATCCCGACCTGAAGCCCTTCACGGCCGACGCGGTGGAAGGCTCGCTGGAGTACTACGACGGCAAGGTCGGCTTCGTATCCATCGGCGCCTTTTACAAGAAGCTGAACTCCTTCATCAGCGCCACCACGGTGACGGAACCGTATTCCGCCACCGGCTATCCGCTGTCCTTCCTGCTGCCGGGGCAGACCGGCGCCACGCCCTACAACGTTTCCCAGCCGGTGAACGTCTCCGGCGCCAGCATCAAGGGCGTGGAAGTGGCGGTGCAGCGCGACTTCGACTTCCTGCCCGCCCCCTTCAACCATCTGGGCATGGTCGCCAACGGCACCTTCGCCGACGGCAGCTCGCCCGCCATCATCAACGGCAAGTCCTATGACCTGCCGCTGGTGAACCTGTCGCGCTTCTCGGCCAACGCCACGCTGTACTACGAGACCGAGACCTGGGGCGTGCGCATTTCCGAGGCCTACCGCAGCCAGTACCTGGACAGCATCGGCGGCAACGGCAACGTGGGCGAGGCCTATGAGCCGACCAACAACGTCGACTTCTCCGCCCACTACAACGTCACCCCGCACGTCAAGGTGACGCTGGAGGGCCTGAACCTGACCGATGAGCACATCGTGCAGTTCACCGACCTGACCGCGCATCGCATCGAGGTCAACACCTCCAGCGGCCGCACCTTCCTGTGGGGCGTGACCTGCGAGTTCTAAGAACCTAAACCAACTTGGCAGTTGGGTTTCAGAGGGCGCCGGCGGGCCACCGCCGGCGCCTTTCCCTTTCGCGACATCGGGGACACTTGCCGCGACACCGGGCGCCCGGCACAGTGCGGGCATGACCGACCAACCGTCCCCCCTGCACCTGACGCTCGACGACGACGGCATCGCCTATGCCACGCTGGACGTGCCCGGCCGCGCCAACCTGCTGGATGACGCCCTGATCGCGGCGCTGGACGAACTGGCCGCCATCCTGGAGGAGCGGGAGGAGGTGCGCGGCCTGGTCATCGCCTCGGCCAAGGGACATTTCCTGCTGGGGCGGGAGCCGCTGAGCCTGCTGGCCCTGGCCGATGCCGCACCCGGCCTCTCGGATGACGGGCTGCTGGCCGCGATCGCCCCCTATGGCGACGCGCTGCGCCGGCTGGAAGGGACGGCCAAGCCCATCGCGGCGGCGCTCAGCGGCTCCGCCCTGGGACCGGGATTGGAACTGGCGCTGGCCTGCGGCTATCGCGTGTCCACCGACCATCCCGCCGCGCGATTCGGCTTTCCCGACCAGCGCCTGGGCCTGATGCCCATGGCCGGTGGCACCCAGCGCCTGCCCCGCCTGCTGGGCTGGGTGGGGGCGCACGATTTGCTGTCGGGCGGCCACATGGTGACGGCGCCGGCGGCGCTGGAGTTGAAGCTGGTGAATGAGGTGGTGCCGGCCAGCCACGTGCGCAGTGCCGCCCGGGCCTGGGTGTGCGGCCGGCTGGGCAACACAGCGGAAGCGCCCTTCATCGTTGGGCAGAAGCGCAGGCCCATCGCCGTGGCCTCCGCCATCGCCGCCATCGAGACGGCCGTCAGCCAGGGGCTGAGCCTGTCCTTGGATGAGGGCCTGGCGCTGGAACGGGCGCTGGCCGCCGGCCTGCTGCGCCGGGGGGAGGTGGCCGCCTTTGTCCGCACCCTGGTGGTGGCGAAGGGAGAGGCGGACAAGGCCGCCTGGCGGCCGGCCCTGCCGGCGGCGGAGTTGGCCCGCGTGGCGGTGCTGGGCCGGGGGCCGGCGGCCGACGCCGTGGCCCTGGCGGCCCGCCGCGCCGGATTGGACGTGCATGCCGTGGCGGATGCCGAAGGCTTGGATGACCTGACGCCCGCCAAGCTGGGCGAGCGCAAGATCGAGATCCTGTTCGATGCCAGCCGCGAGGATGTGGCGGCCAAGCGCGCCCTGCTGGCGAAGGCCGAGGCAGCGCTGGGCGAGGACGCGTTGCTGGTGCTGACGGGCGCGCGTCTACGCGTCGGCGCGGTGGCGCAGGGCCTGGCCTGGCCCGACCGGCTGGTGGGCCTGTACCTGCCGGCCGATGGCGGGGTGGCGGAGGTGGTGGCGGGCCCCGCGACCTCGGCACCCGCGCTGTCCATCGCCGTGGACGCCGCCCGGCGCCTGGGCCGCACACCCTTCCGGGTGGAGGATGGCGACGGCCGCTTCCTGGCCCGCCTGACCGCCGCCTATTTCCGCGCCGCCCTGGATTTGGGCCCCACCGTGGGGGCCGCCGATACCGATGCCGCCGCCCGCGCGGCCGGCCTGGCCGAGGGGCCCTGGGCCCTGGCCCGCCGGCTGGGCTATGCTGCGGTGACGGATCTGGTGGGGGAGGAGGGGGCCGTGGCCGTGCTGGCGGCCCTGAAGCGCCCACCCGACGATCCCGCGCCGGCCGATGCCGGCCCGCGCATGATGGCGGCGGTGCGCACCGCCATGGTGACGGCCCTGGCCGAGGGGCTGGTGAACGACGCCGTAGCCGCCGACCTGATGGCGGTGCTGGGCTTCGGCTGGCCGGCCGCCAGCGGTGGGCCTTTGGGCAGTTTCGCCAGGCGCTGATTTCCTGATGCGGAAAACGAGAGGACCCGGGCGAACGTCTCGCCCGGGCCTTTTGTTCAATCGCGGCCTGACGATCAGGCGGCGCGGCGGCGGCTGTAGCCGAAGTAGACGAAGAAGCCGATGACCATCCAGATGATCAGACGCAGCCAGGTATCGCCCGGCAGGCCGTACATCAGATAGCCGCAGACCAGCACGCCCAGGGGGCAGACCAGCCAGAACAGCGGCGTCTTGAACGGACGCTCCATATGGGGCTGGGTGATGCGCAGCACCAGGACGCAGGCGCAGACGATGGCGAAGGCCAGCAGCGTGCCGATGGAAACCAGCTCACCCAGGATGTCGATGGGGAACAGGCCGGCCAGCAGGGCGGCCAGGACGCCGGTGACCACGGTGGCAACGTGGGGCGTGCGGTAGGTGGGGTGCACCTTGCTCAGCACCGGGGGCAGCAGCTTGTCGCGCGACATGGCGTACAGCACGCGGCTCTGGCCCAGCATCATGACCAGCATGACGGTGGTCAGGCCGGCGACGGCGCCGATGTCCACGGGTAGGGCCAACCAGTGCAGCTGCCGCACCGCCTCGATGGCGACCACCACCGGGTGGGGCACGTTCAGCTCGGTGTATGAGACCAGGCCGGTCAGCACCAGCGACATCAGGATGTACAGCACGGTGCAGAACACCAGGGAGCCGAGGATGCCGATGGGCATGTCCCGCTGCGGCCGCACCGCCTCTTGCGCGGTGGTGGAGACGGCGTCGAAGCCGATATAGGCGAAGAAGATGACGCCGGCGCCGCGCAGCACGCCGCTCCAGCCGTAGTGGGAGCCCTTGTCGTCCACCACCTCGGCCGGGATCAGGGGCGACCAGTGGGCCGGCACCACGTAGAACAGGCCGAAGCCGATGACCAGGAACACCACCAGCAACTTCAGCAGCACGATGATGCCGTTCACGCGAGCGGAATTGCGGATGCCGACATAGAGCAGCAGGGTGATCAGGCCGACCATCAGCACGGCCGGCAGGTTCAGGAATGCGCCCGTGGTCTGGAAGTGGAAGCCGTCCTTCACCGTCAGCGGGGCGGAGGTCAGGGCGGCCGGGATGACGATGCCCACCTGTTTCAGCAGGTTGACGAAATAGCCCGACCAGCCCACGGCCACGGTGCCCGAGGCGAACAGGTATTCCAGCGCCAGATCCCAGCCGATGATCCACGCCAGGAACTGGCCCACGGTGACGTAGGCGTAGGTATAGGCGCTGCCGGCCACGGGCACCATGGCCGAGAATTCTGCATAGCACAGACCGGCGAACAGGCAGGCGGTGGCTGCCAGCACGAAGGACAGGACGATGCCGGGGCCGGCGTACTGGGCGGCGGCGGAGCCGGTCAGGACGAAGATGCCGGCGCCGATGATGGCGCCGATGCCCAAGGCCGTCAGGTTCCAGGCATTCAGGCTGCGCGCCAGGGTGGGGCGGCTTTCGTCGCCGTCATTATCGACGCTGGCCTCCGCAATAGTCTTTTTCGTCCAAAGGCTCAAAACCACCTCTCCCGTCAATTCCCAACCGGCCGGCGGGCGCTTGGGCGCCCAGGCGCGTCCGGCGTGATGTGATGCCCCGCGTATTGCTTGCCCGCGCATTGCTTGCCCACGCATTGCTTGGATGTCGATGTACCCGCTGTCGGGGGCGCTGTCACCTTAAACGGCGACCAAAAATGTTGATGGGCTCAGCTTTTCCGGAACCGGCCCCACGGCGACAGATTTATGCGCGTCCCGGGGGGGGGTGGGCGGACAGCAACGCCATGGCCTGTCCTGGTGGCCTAGTCATTTCGTGCGCGTCGGCGTGCCGTCGGGATGGGTTCGATTCCGAAACAATTACGGCGAATTGACACCCAGGGCCCCGCCGCCGGAAGATCAACCCACGCCTGTATCGGTCCCGCGCCCTTGCCCGGTGGTCGCCCCGGTGGTCGCCCGTCCCCACGCCGCTCGCCCGTCGAGTCCGCCGCGGATGGGCACACACCTGACCCTATGCGGATGCGCGCCTTATAGGTTTGGGAAGGCCTGGGTCCGCCTGATACCATCCCTGGTGCCGGACGATGTTCCGGGCCCCGCCTTCCGGAGTTTCGCCGACTTGCGTGCCGACGCGCCCAATCCCTGGAAGAAGCAGCCCGACAAGGGCCAGCTTTACACCCGCATCATCGGGGACATCCGCCAGCTGGAACAGTCGGTGGCGGCCTTGCAGCGCACCTGCCAGATGGTGGCGCAGACCAAGGAGTTGAGCGCCTTCCGCAAGCTGTGGGTGGAGGTGGGGGATACCCTGTCCTTCATCACCGTGCTGGCCTCGCGCGGCGAAAGCCTGGATGAAAGCAAGCGGCCGGCCACCCTGATCCGCCTGTCCCAGCTGCGCCAGACGGTGATGGAACTGCACGTCCGCTCGGTCGAGCCGGTGTTGCAAGCTATTGTGGACAAGGCGGAACCCATGGGCCTGGGCACCGGCTACGTCATGGAAAAGTGGATCACCCACATGGACGTGACGGCGCAGGAGGTGGCGCTGGCCACGGCCGAGCTGGAACGCCTGCACGTCGATGTCCGCCACGCCGCCGACCTGGCCGAGACCGTTCAGGCGGGGGAGGCGGCGGCCCCCCTGCTGAAGCTGGACGCCGTCGAGGCCTCGTATGAGGCGGCCATGGCCGGCTATGGCCGCCTGACCGGCGCGGTCGCCCGGTCCCGCGCGCTGGCCCAGATCATCGTGCAGTCGGCCCCCGCCCTGCGCGATTTCACCAACGATCGGCAGGAACAGACGGTCAGGGCCTACCTGCGTGGCCCTGGTGATGTCGGCGCCTTGCCCGCGCCCGGGGGCGGGCCGGCCACCGGCACGCTGTACCTGACCCGCAAGGAAGGAAAGCTGTACGTCGATCCTGAGCTGTCGTCGGACGCGGTGAAGTCCCTGCGCGGCGGCGGCTACATGGAAGATTTGGCCAAGCGCATCGACCTGCCGCGCCACAAGCTGACCACCCTGCTGGCCGGCCGGGATGGCATCAATTTCACCTTCCTGTCCAAACTCAAGTCGGGGGTGGAGGGCGTCACCGGCGCCAACGGCGTTAAGGTCGAGGTTCTGCAGGCGTGAGTTCTTCCGGGTCGGGCCGCCGCGTCCCCCATTGCCATCGCCCTTAAGGTCTGCCCCTATTCTGGGATAGATTGAGGTCCCGATGGCAAAACCCGCGAACGTTCCGTTCCCCGCCCCTGATACCGAATCCCCGGCCCATCCTGTGGCCGGGCCCCTGGGTGTGGACAACCCGTTGGCGCTGGACCGGCAGCTGTGCTTCGCCCTCTACCAGGCGACCAACCGCATCACCCGCGCCTACCGTCCCCTGCTGGACGCGCTGGGCCTGACCTATCCGCAATACCTGGCGCTGATGGTTCTGTGGGAGGGGGCACCCATGACGGTGGGTGACCTTGGGAGCCGCCTGGACCTCGACTCCGGCACCCTGACGCCCCTGTTGAAGCGCATGGAGGCGGCGGGCCTGGTGGCGCGGCGGCGCGACCCGGCGGACGAGCGCCGCGTGCTGGTCGATCTGACCCCCGCCGCCTGGGGGCTGCGCGACAAGGCGCTGGCCATTCCCGGCGCCATGCTGTGCCGTTTCCCCGTGCCGCTGGACGAGGTGGCGGACCTGCGCGACCGCCTGCACCAGCTGGCGGCGGCGTTGGGCGAGGGCTGAATGGCCTATTTCGCCGGCACCAGCCTGATCTCGAACAGCTTGGGCCAGCGCTTGCCGGTCACGAACAGCCGGTCGCCCTTGGCGTCGTAGGCGATGCCGTTCAGCACGTTGTCAATGTTCTGCGTCCGGCCTGACAATGCCTCCAGCGGCGTCAGGTCGATCCATCCGGTGACGGCGCCGGTGGCTGGGTTGATGCGGGCGATCAGGTTGGTCTGCCAGATGTTGGCCAGGATCTCGCCCTTCACGAACTCCAGCTCATTCAGGTTGCGGATGGGATAGCCGTTGTCGGTGACGGTGATGCGTCCCGTCTCGGCCAACGTTTCCGGATCCAGGAAGCGCAGCTCCGGCGTGCCGTCGCTCATGATCAGGCGGTGGCCGTCCTGGGTCAGGGCCCAGCCCTCGCCGCGATAGTGGAATTCCCGCCGCGCCTTGAAATCCCCCAGGCCGTAGACGAAGCCGACCTCGGTCCGGTAGGTCAGCTGCACCAGCCGGTCTTTCCAGTTGACGATGCCCTCACCGAAATACCGGGGATCCAGCTCCCGGCTCTGCAGCACCGCGCCGGTCGCCAGATCCACCTTGCGGATGGTGGAGTGCTGCTCCAGCCCCGTGCTCTCGTACAGGAACCCGTCCAGGTAGAAGAGGCCCTCGGTGAAGGCCTGGGGGTCGTGCGGGTAGGTGTGCACCACTTCCACGCCGTATTTGCGGGGCGCCTCCTGGGCGTGCGCGGTGAACGGCAGGACGGCCAGGGCGAGGCCCAGCAGCAGGGCGCGGACGTGGGCCCGGACATGGGCGCTGGCATGGGGCAGGGGCATCGGGCTCGGGCTCAGGCGGCGGGCGGGAAAGCTTTATACGCGGTTGGGCCGTGGCCATGGGCGGTCACGAGGTCGCGGGCTCGCCGGGTTGGGTCGACTCGGCCAGCGGATCCGGCGGCTCTTCCGACGCCGCCTCGCCCTCGGCCGGCATCTCGGCTTTCAGGCCCTGGCCCGTGACCTCGATGCCCCATTCCTCCACCAGTGCCTGGCGCTGTTCGTCCAGTTCCCTGATCTTGGCCTGGTCGCGGGCCACGGCCCAGCCCGCCACCAGGGGCGGAATGCCGAAGTAGAGCAGCCAGCCCACGCCGGCGGCGGAATACATGACCAGCCAGGTTACCGGCTGCACCAGCAGGCCGGCGGCATAGTCCATGGTATGGCCATGCTGCCAAAGCTGGATGCAGAAGGGCATGACGCCGCAGAGGTTCAGGCCGCCCACCGTCACCGCCGCCGGCTTGTCCGGATCGCGGTCGACGATCCAGGCCACCAGGGTCGGCACCATGCCGATGACGGTCAGCACCGAGGTGGGCATGACCAGCGCGCCCAAAGGCAGCAGCAGCACGGCGGCGGCCAGCAGGCCGCCATAGCTGCGGCGACGGGGGGATGAGGCGCTGTTCATGACACCACCCTGGCTCACTTCACGCCCGCCATCAAGGTGACGATCAAGGCCAGGCCGGCCAGGGAGATGCCGCTGGCCACCATGGCGGCCACCCGCTTGCCCCGCGTCACCGCCACTTCGCTGCGGTCGCCCAGCGATTCCTCGATCTTGTTGATGCGGGCCGTCAGGCTTTCATGGCGGCGCATGGCGTCCAAAAAACCATGATGATCCTGGGTCAGGGCCTTGGGGTCGTCGACGATGCTGAGCAAGGCGTCCAGCACGCCCTCGCGCGCCGCCTTCTGCGCCGCGGCCCGCACCTCTTCCCGCTTTTTCAGGTTGCGGAAGCGCTTGAAAGACGGGTCCAGGATGCCGGTCATCCAAAAGGCCAGGCCCGGCACCTTGGGCGGTCCCGCCCGGCGCTGGGTGTCGGCCAGGATGGCCAGCACGCCCACCGGCCGCCGTGCCGTTTCCGCCGCCAGCGTGGCCAGCAGGCGCTCGTTCAGCTTGGGATTTCGGGTGGCGATGAAGGCGGCGACATGGCGGTCCATGGGGTCGCGCCCCGGCCCGGCGCTGGCGCCGGCCACATCCAGCGCCGCCATCAGGTCGCCCAGGGTCAGGGGATAATGGTCGGCCACCGCCGGGCTGAGGCAGGGCGCCACCGGGCTCAGGCCATAGAGGGCGCGTTCGATGCCGAATCCGGGGCTGGTGTTCTCCAACACGGCGCGCACGGCGTCGAACTGCTGGATCATCAGCACCTGCTCGGCCTTGTATTCGGCCTGAACGCTGATCCAAAAGGCCGGCAGCTGGCCCACGATCATCTCGGCCAGGGCCTGGCCGCCCTCGCCGGTGGCCAGCGCCTCGGCCAGGGCGGTGCCGAAGCCGTCGGGCATGATGGCGCGGCCCTTGTAGCGCAGGGGCCCGGGGGGATCGAGGGCGGTGCAGACGCGGGACACCAGCCGCTCCTCCACGTTGGAGGCGCGACCGCCGGCCGTGGCGCTGCGCACGGCGTTGGCCACCGCTTCCGCCCGGGGCTCATCATTCAAGGAGCGGCGCAGCCAGCGGTCCAGCTCCCCCCGTTCGATCACCTGGGCAGCGGCGATGGGTGACTTGGAAAAGGCCCAGGCGGCCCCGCGCACATGCCAGATCTCCCGGCCCTGGAACTCCATGGGCCGGGGCGCGCGCTTGGGCAGCTGGGCCTGCTTGGGGCTGAGGCGCCGGCCCTGCATCCACATGTCCAGGTCGTTCAGAGTCCAGCGCTGCCGGGCGTCGTCGGTGATCAGGCCGCGCAGCGGTTCCACCAGCGACTGGGGGATGCGCGTGCCGCTGGTCAGGGCCGAGTAGGTGCCCTTGTCCATGCGGGCCTGCAGCAGCGTCTGCTCGTCCAGCCCCCGGCCGGGCGTGCGCCCCAGGTAGAGGGACAGCAGGGTGACGCCCAGGGCGTAGAGGTCGTCGGCGATGCTGCCGTTGCCCCGGCCCGAACGGTCGGCCAGGGCGCGCTCCAGCGGTTCGTACACCAGGGGCTGGGCATAGCCCGGCGGCAGGCTGACGCAGTCGCCCAGTACCACGGCCGCGGCGGCGGATTCGCGGATGAACAGGTTGGTGGGGTTGAGGGCGCCACAGCTGAGGCTGCGCTGGGCGATGTCGCGCAGCACGGAGGTCAGCTGTGGCAGCACCACCCGCACCAGGGCGTCGTCGGCGATACCCTCGATGACGTCGTCCAGCCGTTCCATGATGCGGCGGCCGGCCGGACGTTCGAAGATACAGACGAAGCGGCGCCGGTGCTCCGGCGACCAATCGACCACCCCCCAGTCCATGAGGTGCAGCAGATTGTTGTTCTCAATGGCGCGGAAGCTGCTCATCGCCTCGATGCGGGGGGGCACCGGCTGTTCGCAGACGATGGCGAACAGCTCCGTCTTCTTCTCGCGCATGCGATGGGCCAGGTAGGCGCGGCCGCCCGGCGTGTCGTAGGCGGGCAGCGGCGCGCTGGGCTGTATCTCCGCCCGGCCGCCCAGGTCGATGGGGGCCAGGTCGGGAACCGGGAACTCTCTGTCTGCCGCCGCCATGATACCCCGTCCGGTCGGCGCCCCGCCGGCCCTCACGCCCCGGCCGCGTATACGGCCCCCTCATGATGATCATGCCCGATCGGCACAGGCGGGAACAAGACGGCTGGCCGGAATAGACAATCGGATCAAGGCGATTGGCTGAACGGTTGCGGAATCCTAGGCGGAATGGCAATCCAGGGTGTGGGGGGCCAGTGCGCCGGGGCCCGTGCATCAGGGCCAGTGCATCAGGGCCAGTGTATCAGGGCCAGTGTATCAGGGATTGCGCTGGATCAATCCCCCACCCCCGCCTCCTGGCGCATGATGCCTGGTGCGTATCGTCCGGAAACAACATTGTTGCCCTAGCGAATCGTGACGTTGATTTCGGGCCGCGGACGCGCAGAATCGGGGCCTTACTGATCAGGATGCCTTATCCCATGTTGTTTCCAGGCGACGAGTCCACCGGTGACGTGCCGGCCCCACCGGGTTCGGGCACCTTCGCCGTGGAGCGCCGCTGGGGACCGCTGGTGCTGGTGGTCACCCTGGCCAGCCTGTCGTTCGCCGGCCTGTTCGCCGCCGGCCTCGGCCGGGAATCGGGCATGGGCATGCCCATGGTCATGGGGCTGGGCGCCCTGGGCATCGTCGCCGGCCTGACGCTGGCGGCACTGGTGCACGGCCGTGTGCGCCGGCATGAGACCCTGCGCAGCCTGGTGCGCCAGCGCACGTGGGAGCTGGAGCAGGCACGCACCCTGGCGGAGGGGCAGGCGGCCGCGCTGGCGCTCAGCAACCGCGACCTGCGCGTGGCCGCCCGGGTGATCGAGCACAGCGTCGATGGTATCATGGTGACCGACGCCGACAACCGCATCGTGCTGGTGAACCGCGCCTTCACCGATATTTCCGGCTACAACGCCGCCGAGGTGCTGGGCCAGGATCCGCGCCTGCTGAATTCCGGCCGCCAGGGCCCGGAATTCTACCGCGTCATGTGGCGGGCGCTGCGGGACGAGGGCGCCTGGGCGGGGGAGGTCTGGAATCGCCGCAAGGACGGCACCGTCTATCCGGAATGGCTGCGCATCACCCTGCTGCGGGATGAGGACGGCGCCATCAGCCACCACATCGCCGTCTTCAGCGACCTGACCGCCAAGAAGGAGGCGGAGGAGCGCAACCGCCACCTGGCCTTCCACGACGCGCTGACGGGCCTGGCCAACCGCGCGCTGCTGATCGGCCGTGTGCGCCTCGCCCTGGCCAATGCCAAGCGGACGGGGGAGCCGGTGGCCCTGCTGCTGCTGGATCTCGATCATTTCAAGCTGCTGAACGACACCCGCGGCCATCCCACCGGCGACGCCGCCATCGTCGCGGCGGGGGAGCGTATCCGTCGCACCGTGCGGCCGGGCGACACCGTGGCGCGACTGGGCGGGGACGAGTTCGCCGTGATCCTGACGGGCGCCTCCCTGGCCGGTCCGGCCCTCACCGGCGCCGATAAGCGCCAGGAGGCGCTGGCCGCCGTGGCCCAGGTGGCGGAGCGGCTGGTGACCGCCTTCCAGCATCCGCTGGCCCTGGAAGGCACGGGCGGGGGCGAGGTGCGCCTGGCCTGCTCCGTCGGCGTGGCCGTGGCCCCCGGCGACGGCGACACATGGGAAGCGCTGCTGCGCCATGCCGACGTGGCGCTCTATGCCGCCAAGCATGCCGGCCGCGACCGCTTTCATTTCTTCACGCCGGAGATCGGCGACCGGGTACGCGACCGCACCTGGATCGAGGAGGGGTTGCGTGTCGGCCTGGGCGTGGCCACGGGTGCGGGGGGCGACGGCGTGGTGGATGGCTTCAACCTGGCCTACCAGCCGCAGTACCGCCCGGCCCCCACCGGCGTGGGGGGCAGCCTGATGGGGGCGGAGGCGCTGGTGCGCTGGAACCATCCGGAGGATCTCAGCCCCGTCTCGCCCGCCCGCTTCATCCCGGTGGCGGAGGAGACGGGCCTGATCGTACCGCTGGGCGACTGGGTGTTCCGCACCGCCTGCCGCACGGCGCGCAAGGTGCGCGAACGGGGCGTGGCCGGCTTCAAGATGGCGGTCAACCTGTCGGCCGTGCAGCTGCGCGACAAGGGCTGCGGCGACCGCCTGCTGCAGATCCTGACGGAGGAGGACTGCACCCCCGGCGACATCGCGCTGGAGATCACGGAAAGCGCCCTGATGGGCGATGCCGAGGGCAATCTCCAGGCGGTGCATGACCTGCGCGCAAACGGCTTCCGCTTCGCCATCGACGATTTCGGTACGGGCTATTCCTCGCTGGCCTACTTGCGCAAGTTCGCGGCCGCCTATGTGAAGATCGACAAGTCCTTCGTCGACGGCCTGCCGGACGACGACGCCAGCCGCCAGATCGTGGCCGCCGTCATCGCCATGGCCCACCACCTGGGCCTGGAAACCATCGCCGAAGGCATCGAGACCGAGGCGCAACTGGATTGCCTGCGCGAGCTGGGCTGCGACATCATCCAGGGCTATCTGCTGGGCCGCCCCATGCCGGAAGCGCAGCTTATGGCGCTGCTGGACCCCATCGCCACGCCGAAGGAGGCGGTGGCGTCCGGGGTGTGATCCACGCTTCGATTCCATGGAAGCGACGCTTCGAGGAATTCAACTATTCGGGAGATTCGGCCGTACCCTATAAAGCCCTCCACGCTTTCAGGTACCGGAGGGGCGGATGCGGTCGAGACTGTGGTTGGCGTTGGTGGTCTGTCTGGCCGCGGGTACGGCTTACGCCCAGGCGAACCTGGACGCCACCGTTGCGGCACATCGCACCGATGCCGCCGATATTGCCGCCATCCAGGCTCTGCTGGCCGCCTACACCACGTCGGTTGGCGCCGGGGACGAAGCCGCCTTCGAAGCCCTGCTGTTGAGCCGGGACATTCCATTCAGCCATTCAGGCGCCGTCAGCCGTGGACAGGCGCCGGAAACACGGAACTACCCGCAATTCCGCCAAGCCATCTTCGCCAGCGGCAAGCGCTACGCCCAGACCTTCCACAATGTCCGCATCAGTCAGGATGAAGACTTGGCCGAGGTCTCTCTCGACTTCGTGACCCGCGACCTGACGGACGGCACCGCCGGCTATGGCTGGAAGGTGTTGCACCTGCTGAAGGTGAAGGGGCAGTGGAAGATCGCGGCCGAGTTCTACACCGGCCGCGCCTTGCCCAAGGACTAGCTTACGGCGTCCCCAGGTCCACGCCCGCCTTCCAGTCCGTGCCGGCCTTGTAGATGCCCAGGCGCTTCATCTCATTGGTGAAGCTGTCCCAGCGGGCGGCGGTCATGCGGCCGATGGAGTCTGAGGCGGCCGGGGTTCCCTCCACGATGCCGTCGTCCGCCAGGGCCTTGCGGCCGTAGGCCAGGGTCTCGGCGTCCATGTCGGGGTTGGACTTGCGGATCAGGGCGTCGGCGGGTGCGGCGTCGCCGTGCAGGTAATGGCGCCAGCCCTCCGCCGTGGCGGCGACGAAGGCCTTGACCGCCGCCGGATGGGCCTGGATGTAGGCGTCGTTGAACATCACCAGGCCGCTGTAGCCATCGTAGCCCTGGTCGGCCAGCAGGAAGACCTTCACGTCCGCCCCGGCCTTCTTCGCGATCAGCGGCTCGCTGGTGGCATAGCCCTGGGCCGCCGCGGCGGAGGTGGTGAGGAAGGGCGCCAGGTTGCCGGTGTAGCGGCGGATCTGGCTATCCTCATAGGGGTACTTGCTCTTCAGCCAGCGCCATAGCGTGTTGATGCTGGGATCGCCCAGGAAGATGGGGCGGCCCTTCAGGTCCGCCAGGCTGGTGGTGTTCTGGGCATGGGCCATCAGGATGGTGGGGTCCTTCTGGAACATGGATGCCACCGCCTTCACCTTGGCGCCCGCCTCCACCAGGTTCAGCACGTAGAAGGCGTTGGAACCGATGGTGCCGTCGATCTTGCCGGCGGCCAGCATCTGCTGCGCGCTCATCCCCGGGCCGCCGGGCACGATGGTCACGTCCAGCCCGGCCTTCTGGTAAAGGCCCTCCGCCACCGCCTGGAAATAACCGCCGTGCTCCGCTTCCGCCTGCCAGTCCAGCATGAACACCAGCTTTTCCGCCGCGCGGGCCGGATGGCCGGGGGCGGAGGCGGACAGCAGGGCGGCCAGCGCCAGGCCGGCCTTCAGGAAAGCGCGGCGGACGGGACGGGCAGGCATGGAGGTTCCCTCATCTTCTGCGACTGGTTAACAGCTGCAGAGCATACCCACTGTGCCGGGGCGACGGAAGCGGGGCCGGCGGCGCCTGCGGCGATGGATGTTGCGCGCGGGGAAGGCGGACCTATAAGACTCCAAGAAGCCGTTTCAACCCTCTGCCGGAAAGCCATTCCCGCCCATGCCGTGCCGCCTGCCCCATCCCTTGGCCATCATCCTCCATGCCGGTGCCCGGCCATGAGCCGCTGGCTGCTGGTGACGGGCGGGGCCAAGCGCCTGGGGCGTCTGATCGCGCTGACGGCGGCCGGGGCGGGCTGGGATGTGGCCCTGCACTGCAACGCCTCTGTCGACGCCGCGACGGCCACGGCGGAGGAGGTGCGGGCGCTGGGCCGCCAGGCCCTGGTGGTACGGGCTGACCTAGCCGACCCTGCCCAGGTGGAAACCTTGGTGGGGCGCACGGCCGCCGCCGCTGGCCAGCCGCTGGCCGGGCTGGTCAACTCCGCCTCCCTCTTCGAATGGGATGACGCCGCCAGCCTGACGGCGGCGGGCTTCCTGACCCATCAGACGGTCAACACCCTGGCGCCGGTGCTGCTGACCCGCGCCCTGCACCAGGGGCTGGCCGAGGGGCAGCGGGGCACGGTGGTCAACATTCTGGACTTCAAGCTGGCCAACCCCAACCCGGACCACCTGTCCTACACCCTGTCCAAGTACGCGCTGGCCGGCGCCTCGCGCCTGCTGGCCCGATCCCTGGCGCCCACGGTGCGGGTCAACACCGTCTCCCCCGGCTACGTCCTGCCGGCCCCCGGCCAGGACGAGGCGGAGTTCCAGCGCCTGAGCCGCCGCAACCCCCTGGACCGCGCGCCCGATGCGCAGCAGGTGGCGGATGCCGTGGTCTTCCTGCTGAACCACGACACCATCACCGACCAGGACATCGCGGTCGACTGCGGCCTGCGCTTCCTGAACCTGGCGCGCGATGTGGGCATGGCATAACGGCGCCGGAGGGCGTCGGTTGCCGAACGGTTGTGCTTGAGAGAAGGGAACGGATGGTGGGCGCGGTAGGGATTGAACCTACGACCCCCGCCGTGTGAAGGCGATGCTCTCCCGCTGAGCTACGCGCCCATCCGTCCGGGCTTCGCCAACCTTGGCTGGCGGCAACATGATCTAAGATATTGATCACGTTGGTTTCGACGGATGGTGGGCGCGGTAGGGATTGAACCTACGACCCCCGCCGTGTGAAGGCGATGCTCTCCCGCTGAGCTACGCGCCCATCCGTCGTGGGGGCGGTTTGTAGAGGGACGGGGGCCACCTGTCAATAAGCTTGTTCGGGGCGGATGATGAATCCATTCTGGGGCTGCCACCGCCCCGGCGGGGTGGTCGGTTTGGGTGTCGGAAGGAAGGGATCGGTATGCGCGTCGCCTTGTGCCTGAGCGGCCAGCCGCGGACCTGGCGTCATTGCGTCGACAGCCTGCGCCGCTTCGTGGCGGGCCACGAGGTCACCACCTTCCTGCATCTGTGGGACGAGGTGCCGGAGGCTGAACGGGCGGAGATGCTGGCCGCCTACCAGCCCGCCGCCCACCTGGTGACGGCCCGCCCGCCCTTCGCGGCGGAAAAGCGCCGCATGGCGGAGCGGTGGCACTACCGCCCGCCCTTTTCCATCTTCGACATGTTCCACGCGGTGCAGCTTTGCCTGAACCTGGCGCTGGGGCACAAGGGCCCGGACGGCAAGGCGGCCCCTTTCGACGCCATCGTGCGCGTGCGCTACGACAGCCGCTTCGAAGACACGCTGCCGGAGGACTGGTTCCGCACACCGGGGCTGATCACGCCGGACAGCTGGACGCCGGCGGATGGCTACAACGACCAGTTCGCCTTCGGCCGCCCCGCCTTCATGCGCCTTTACGCCGCCTTCGCCACCTGGCTGCCCCGGGGGATGGAGGGGCATGATCGGGCGGTGTTCCAGCCGGAGGCGGTGCTGCGCCAGTATCTGGACAAGGTGGCCATGGTGCCGGTGCGCCAGGCGCCCCTGCGTGTCACCCTGCTGCGCGAGGGCCAGGAGGACCTGCCCTTCGACAAGCTGACCGATCTGCCCATGGTCCATGCCCGCAAAGCGGCGGCGTGGAAGCAGTACGCAGAGGCCGGGTTGCCGGCTGATCTGGCTGAGAAGCTGGACTTTTCCCATTACGCGGAGGCGCCGCTGGTGGTGGACCAGCAACTGACCGATCTGCTGGAACCCATGGACCAGGCCGCGCGCCATGCCCTGCTGCGCGCCCCCTGGGAGGAGCGCATCCTGGCGGTGGACGCCTTCCTGGCCGGCCAGGTCTCGCAACGCTCCGGCAACGGCACCCTGACGGGGGAGGAGTATGAGCGGCTGCGCCTGCTGTGCGCCGGCCTGATCTACCGCATGCCGCCGGAGGGCACGATGGACGCGGACAGCGCCATCCTGCACGTCCTGTCCTGCAACGTGGTGGATGCCACCCGGGTTGCCGATTGGCTGAAGGTGGTGGGCGACCCGGGGCGGGCAGCCTTTCAGCGGCGGCTGGGCCGCTTGACCATCCTGGCGGCGGCCATCACCCACGCCGACCCCTTCGAGCAGGACTTTCGTCTGGGCTGGCGCCTGAACTGATCCTCAGGCCACTGGTTCCAGCGTGCGCAGGGCCGCCAGGGCGTCGGGCGTGTCCACGTCCAGGTGCACGCCGCCATCGGCCGGCACCTCCACCACCCTGTCGGCATGGATGGCCAGCAGGCCGCGGGCACCCTGGTCACCGGTGATGCCGGCCATGGCGGGGACCAGGTCGGCCGGCCACAGCACGGGGTTGCCCCGGCGCCCCTCCGCCACCGGTACGACGATGGCCCGGCCCGCCGCCGCCGTGAAACGGGCCAGCAGGCGGCGGTGCGTGTCCGCCGTGACGCGCGGCATGTCGCCCAGGCAGACCAGCACGCCCGCTCCGCCAGCCGCGCCGGCAAGCCCGGCCTTGAGCGAGGCGCTGAGACCCTGGGCATGGTCCACCGCCTCGATGAAGCGCACGTCCAGCCCGCGCAGGGCCGTGCGCACCGCCGCCGCCTGGTGGCCCAGCACCACGGTCACGCGGCCCGGGTTGGCGGCCAGCGCCGCCGTCACCGCGTGGCGCACCAGGGGCTGGCCGGCATAGTCGGCCAGCAGCTTGTTGGCGCCCATGCGCCGGGCCGATCCCGCCGCCAGCACCAGCGTGGTGACAGGAAACCCGGCCGCCACCGGGACGGCGCGTTGGCGGGGCATGGGGCGGCTGGGGATGTCGGTCAGCAGGCCGCCCACCCCCATGCCCATGATCTCGGCGGGCGTGACCTCCAACCCGGTGGCGACGCGCTGCAGGATCCAGTCGAAGCCGTTGATGCGGGGCGACCGGGCGCAGCCCGGCAGGCCCAGCACCGGCACCTCGCCCAGCCGTGCCAGAAGCATAAGGTTGCCCGGATCCACCGGCATGCCGAAATGCTGCACCTCGCCGCCCGCCTGGACGATGCCCGTGGGCAGCACGTCGCGCCGGTCGGTGATGGCCGAGGCGCCGATGACCAGGAGCAGATCCAGGTTCAGGGATGACAAGTTCGCCAGCGCCCCGGCCACGGCCGCGGCGTCATGGGCCAGGCGCCGCTCCGCCACCAGGGTGCCGCCCACCTGGGCCAGGCGCGCCTCGGTGACGGCCACCGTCTTGTCCAGGGTGACCGCCTTCAGGCCCGGCAGGCGGGTCTGCACCAGGCCGGCGCGGATGCCGCGCCACGGGGCCAGGCGCAGGGCCGGCACGCCGCCCCTGGCCGCCTGTTCCACGCGGGTCGCCAGACCCTCGGGAATGGCGAAGGGAATGATCTTGATGGTGGCGGCCATGGCGCCCGGCGCCAGGGGGGCGAACGCCGCCGCCGTGGCCACGGTCACCGCCTCGTCCACCTGGTTCAGGCGGTTCAGGCGGGCGGGATCGACCAGCAGCAGGCCGCCGGCCTCCGCCATCACGTTCACCCGGCCGGTGGTCGCGGGCGTCAGGGACAGGCCTGGCCCCGTGATGGCCTGGGCCACACGGCTCGCGGCGGCATCCTCCCCCACGTCGTCCGGTTCCAGCCGCACGGCGACCACCTCCGTCACGCCGGCGTCGGCCAGCGCCGCCAAGTCGGCCGCCGCCAGCCGGCGGCCTTTGGGATAGCGCAGCGCGCCGGTCTTCAGGCTGTGGGCCAAAACGGCCCCCTCGGCATCGGCGACGGGCAGGGGGCCGAAGCGCATGGCGTCAGCGTCCCGGGGCCTGGGGCGCCTGGCACGGGCGCCGGGCGGTCTTGGCGCCGCGCAGGGCCAGGGTCATTTCGGCCAGGATGGACACGGCGATCTCCGCCGGGGTCAGGGCGCCGATGTCCAGGCCGACCGGGCCGTGGATGCGCTCCAGCGCTGTGGGGCCGAAATCGGCCATGCGTTCCAGGCGGCGCTGGTGGGTCTTGCGGCTGCCCAGGGCGCCAATGAAAAAGGCGTCGCTTTCCAGTGCCGCGCGCAGGCCCGGCTCATCCAGCTTGGCGTCATGGGTCAGGGTGACGACGGCGGTGCGCCGGTCGGGCGCCAGCGCGGCCACGGCGTCGTCCGGCCATTCGCGCACCAGGGTGACGCCGTCGCCCGTGGGGAAGCGGGCGGCGCTGGCGAAGGCGGCGCGCGGATCGACCACGGTCACCTCATAACCCGCCAGCCGGGCCATGGGGGTCAGCGCCTGGGCGATGTGCACGGCGCCCACCAGGATCAGCCGCAGGGGTGGGTTCCATACCTGGGCGAACCATTCCCCCTCGACCTCCTCCGGCGCGATCAGGACGGACCGGTCCTGGGCCAGGGCTTCCAGTACCTGGGTGCGCACGGTTTCCGGCAAGGCGGTTTCGCCCTGCTGCCGCTCCGCGTCCACCAGGGTCTGCTGCCCAGTGGCGAGGTCGGTGACCAGGGCCGCCGGCCGCTTGGCGTCGGCCGCGGCCAGCAGGGCCGACAGCAGCCGCCGGCGCGAGGCACCGTGGCCCGGGCCCACAGGCGCCACATAGATGCGCACGGTGCCGCCGCAGGCCAGCCCCACCTCCCACGCGCGCTCATCGGGCACGCCGAAGGTCAGCAGCCGCGGTTCCCCATCCTCCAGGGCACGCAAGGCCTCTTCCACCACCGCCCCCTCGACGCAGCCGCCGGAAACGGAGCCGATCATGCCGCCCCGGGCGTCCACCGCCAGTTTGCTACCCACGGGACGGGGAGAGGATCCCCAGGTGGCGATGACCGTGGCGATGGCCGCCGCCTGGCCCTGGGCCAGCCAGCCCTCCACCGTGCGCAGGATGGACAGCTCATCTACCGGCGCGGTGATCCGTGCGGCGTCCTGCGACGGACCCGGCTGCGACGGATCCGGGAATGAAGGAGGAACAGGGGAGTCGAGGGTCATGGATATACCGACGCGGTTTGGGCGGTGGCCCGGGCCCCTTCCCAAATAGGGCGCGGGGTCGTGGATTGCCAGCCTGCGGGGGCAGCCTGCGGAAGTGTCGCTGGGTGATGCCGGCTTAGCGGATCAGCACGATCAGCAACAGCAGGACCAGCACCAGGAGAGGGATCCAGATCATGGGCCGCAGGCCGGCGACCGGGTGGGCCATCGTCGGGGCCGGCTGCGCGGTGTCCGCCGGGGGCCCGGGCGCCGCAGGCTCCGGCGGGAGGGAGATGCCGGCGGAACCCAGCGCTTCGGCCTCCGTGGGCCGCACCTGGTGCTCTATGGCGCGGGCGTGGGTTTCCGGCTCCAGCGGCAAGGTGGCGGGCTCGGGCGTTTGCGCCGCCAGCTCGTCGCGCGCGGCGCCATCCTGGGCCGCCGCGACCAGGGTCGGGGCCATGGCCTCGGTCAAGGGGGCCAGCTCCACCAGGGGAATGGATTCGGCCGGCGCCGGTTCCGCCTTGGGCTTGCGGGCACGTTTGGGCGCCGTTTCCGACCCCGCTTCGGGCCCCTCGGCCGCCTTCCTGGTGCGGGTGCGCTTGGGCTTGGCGTCCACCGGCACCTCCTCCGGCACCGCCTCGGCGATGGCGGCGGCGTCCACGGCGGGTTCGGCCAGGGCCACATCGGCCACCAACGCGGGGTTGGCGGTGGCGGCCGTGGCCAGCAGGCCGGCCAGTTGGGCGAAGAAGGCGCGGGTGTCCGCCTCGGCGTCCGCATCGACGGCGGCGTTGAAGATCAGCCGGGTCTGGCCGTCCCCGGCGTCTACCAGGCGGACGGCGGCCTGCTGGCCGTCGCCGTGCAGCACGCATCCATGCGGCGGGTCCAGGTCGGACAGGGCGATGGTGCTGTCATAGCCCGGCGGCACGCTCTGCCGCAGCACCTCGGCGTCGTTCAACGCCACCCACACCAGATCCTGCGGGGCCGCGACCAAGTATTCGCCGCTAATGTCCATCCTGGACGTCCTTGTTCTGCCGTTTCCCGCGACCGTACTGGGCACCGGCCCCGGGGGCAAGCCCTCGTCCGGTGCGGGACAGCCCCCTGATGGAAAACGGCTATCAACTTTCCGTCGGCGCGATGGGTTCCCCGCGATGGGTTCCCAACGGCCGGTGATCCGGTTAGAGCGAGGTGCCGGACATCGTCTGTTCCCCCAATGGACATAGGCGCCGCTTCGTCCGCTTCCTGAAAAAGGATGAGGATGATTTCTGCACCAAGGCCGGTGGTCTTTGGCGGAAGTCAGTAACGGCACGGGTGATATTGACGGAATTCGGCCGCAATCATCGTCCTCTACTAAAGGTGAAACGGCCTTCTCTTGAGGGTGCGCCCGATTCGCTGTACCGTGGAGGCATCATGATCGTAGCACCCTTGCCCGTTCTGGACCTTGCCCCCGCCCAGCCGCCGGCGGCGACCCTGCATGTCGATCGCGTGGGGGCGGTGCAGGAACGGGAAGCGCGGCAGCGTGACCGGCGCCGGCGCCGGCCCCCGGAAGAGGGCGCGCGTCACGGCCGCTCCCTGTTCGATGACATCGTGGATGAGGTCGACCCCACCGGCGCGCTGGAACCGGACCATGAGGAACGCCTGCGCCAGAACCTGCGGGGGCTGGTGCGCAGCGGGGCCCCGGTCGCGTCGCCGGCCGCCGGCCGGGAACTGGACCATGTGGTGGACCATTTGGCGCCCCAGCATGCCCACCTCAGCGACGCGGAACGGCTGGAGAATGCCCGCCTGGCCGACGCCCTGCGGCAATGCCTGGCGGTGCACAGCGACGGCGCCCGCAAGATTTCCACCTACCTGCAGGCCCTGATGGCCCAGAATGGTGAGATCCACCATGTGGAACTCACCGTCTGAGAGGCGTTGTCAGCGCGCCTGCCGCCCACTCAGGCGCAGCAACGCCTCGCGCCGCTGCTCTTGATGGCGGCTGACGGTGCGGACAGCCAGCAGGTCGCGCCGTGCCACCAGCCCCACCAGCCGGTTGCCGTCGCGTGACAGCACCGGCAGACGGCCGTGGTCGGTGGCGGCCATGCGGTCGGCCACACGGCCAACCAGCTCGTCATCATAGGCCACCGCCACCGACCCGCCGGCACATTGGTCGCCCAGGGTCCAGCCCTCATTCGTCGTTTCTTCCGTGGCCCAGCGCAAGGCATCGGTGCGCGACGCCATGCCCAGCACCTGGCCATCGGCGTCCACCACGGGATAGCTGCGGTGCTTGGCTTTGGGACCGTCGGTGGCCTGGTCCGCGCCGCTGAAGAAGGCCAGCGCCTCCGCCAGCGGCATGCCGGCCGGCAGGGTGTCCACCGGCTGGGCCATCACCTGGGCCACGCGCATGGTCTCAAACGGCTCAACCACGTATTCGCGTACGATGTGATGGCCGCGCCGCGCCACCTTCTCGGTCAGGATGGAACGCTTGAGCAGCAGCACGGTGGTGCCATGCGACAGGGCGCAGGCGATGGCGAGCGGCAGCAGCGCGCCCACGTCGTGCGACAGTTCCAGCGCGAAGATCATGGCCGTCAGGGGCGCCCGCATGGTGCCGCCCATCATCGCCGCCATGCCCACCAGGGCCCACTCGCCGGTGGAGCCCACGGGGACGGCGCCGGCGAATAGCACGCCCAGCGCGCCGCCCATCATCAGCAGGGGCGCCAGCACACCGCCCGACGTGCCGGAGCCCAGGGCCACGGCCCAGATCACCGCCTTCACCGCCACCAGCAGCAGGGCGGAGGCTGGCGGGATCTCGCCATGCAGCAATCCCGCGATGTTGTCGTAGCCCACGCCCAGGGCGCGGGGGTCGACCAGGCCGCCCAGGCCGATGACCGCCCCGCCGATCATGGGCCACCACATCCAATGCAGGGGCAGGCGTCCGAACAGATCCTCGAAGCCATAGACCAGGCTGGTCAGCACGCCGGATCCCAGGCCGGCCAGCACGCCCAGCAGGGCGCACAGGGCCAGGCCCGCCGCCGGCAGCGGGGCGCTGTCGGCCAGGGGGAACAGCGGGCCGGCACCCAGCAGGGCCGGGCGGCAGGCGGCGGCCACGGCGGCGGCGATGGCCACGGGGATGAAGCTGCGCGGCTTCCATTCAAACAGCAGCAGTTCCACGGCCAGCAGCATGGCGGCCACCGGCGTGCCGAAGGTGGCGCTCATGCCCGCGGCGGCGCCGGCCACCAGCAGGGTCTTACGCTCCGCGTCCGTCAGATGGAAGAACTGCGCGAAAAGGGAACCAATGGCCCCGCCTGTCATGATGATGGGGCCTTCCGCGCCGAAGGGGCCGCCGCTGCCGATGGAAATGGCGGACGACAGGGGCTTCAGCAGCGCCACCTTGGGCTGGATGCGGCTGCGCCCCACCAGGATGGCCTCCATCGCCTCCGGAATGCCGTGGCCGCGGATCTTCTCGCTGCCATAGCGCGCCATCAGGCCGATGATCAGGCAGCCGACCACGGGCACCAGGGGCATGAACGGCCCCCATGGGCTATCGCCAATATGCGCCGGGGTGGCGCTGACGCGGCCGAAATAGAACAGGTTGGTGGCCAGGTCGATCAGGCGCAGCAGCACCCAGGCGGCGCCGGCGCCGGCGGCACCCACCACCACCGCCATGGCCATCAGCATCAGCAGCCGCCGGTCCGCGCTGAAATCACCCAGCACATGGTCTTGCGCCATCCGGGGCGCCATCCGGGACGCCGTCCGGGACGCCGTCATGGGCCGGCCCGCGCCGCCCGTCACCACATCATTCGCCATCGTATCAGCAACCGTTGGAAAGGAAGGGGCCGATCCCCGCCGGCCGTGGGCTTAATATATCGCAATACGATCTTTATGAGGGGACCTTCCGTCAGCCCTGCCTTGCGTTCCCGGTCCAGGGGCGCTCTCTTGGTGTGTCACGGCTTGTAAGGAGCGACCGCCCCATGTCCACCCCGCCCCCCGCGCCCGAGCGGGTGGATCCGCTGGAGAAGGCGGATTACGAGCTGCTGGCGGAGTTCCGCCACGTGCTGCGCCGCTTCCTGTCGTTCAGCGAGGACGCGGCCGCCGTCGCCGGCCTGACGGCGCAGCAGCACCAGGCGCTGCTGGCCATCAAGGGGTATCCTGGCCGCGACCATGTCACGGTGGGGGAGTTGGCGGAGCGGCTGTGTGTGCGGCCGCACAGCGCCGTGGGTCTGATCGACCGGCTGGAGGGCAACGGCTGGGTACGCCGCGCCCCGGGGCCGGAGGATCGGCGCCAGGTGGTCATCAGCCTGACGCCGGCGGCGGAGGACCTGCTGGCCGGCCTGTCGCGGGTGCATCGGGACGAGATCCGCCGCCTTTCACCCCTGCTGCGCACGCTGTTCGACAGGTTGGAGGGTTAGGGGACCCGCGCCCGCAGTTCGGCCGCGAAGCTGTAGATCTGCACCAGGTAGCCGTCCAGGTCGCGCATGAAGGCGGAGGGGTAGGGCGTGTCCATGTCGCGCCGCTCCAGCAGCCGGCCCCCGGCGGCCAGCCATTCCCGCACCAGGGGCTCCACCTCCGCCGGCTCATCCACCTCTATGCCCAGGTGGTCGATGCCGCCCAAGCTCCCGATGGGGGCGTCGGGGCCGCCGTCGTACGCCCGCGTTTCCTTGCGGTCGGTCAAGTTCATGACGTAGCGCAGGCCGGGCGCGGCCAGGGTGATGGTGTGCGGTTCGGTCCGCACCCGGGCGAGGCCCATGATGCGTTGGTAGAAGGTGGCGGCGCGGTCGATGTCGGCCACGGTCAGCACGATGTGGCGGAAGCCCAATGAGGCGGCCATCGCGGTCTCCTTATGCGGCGGGCGCGCGGATCAGGGTGATGGCGTGTTCCGGGCAGGCGCTGACGCACAGGCCGCAGGCGCGACACTGGTCCGCCCGCACGGCGAAGGCCTGGCGGTAGCCGTGGAAAAAACCCTTCACCCGGCCGCCCAGGCTGAGGTCCCCGCGCTCGGCCGCCGGCAGCACGCCGATCTCGAACACGTCATAGGGGCAGACGCGCACGCAGTCGTCCTTGCCCTCGCAGCGGTTGCGGTCGATGCGCGGAACAATGACCCCGGGGGCCTGCTTGCAAGAGGCGTTGTCGGGCAAGATATTTCTCCGTAAATACGAGTGATCGCTCGCATCATTGTACGGGGCCGTCCCATGCCGGGAAACTCGCGTCCGGAACCGATATCGCCGGCTCGCCCGAGCTTAAGGAAACAGCCGCGCCAGGCCCGTTCCCGCGCCCTGGTGGACGTCATCCTGGATGCGACCGCTCGCGTTCTGGTGCGCGATGGTTACGCCGCCTTGACCACCAATGCCGTGGCGGCCGTTGCCGGGGTCAGCATCGGCTCGCTGTATCAATACTTCCCCAACAAGGACGCGCTGGTCCTGGCGCTGCGGGACCGCCACTCCCGGCGGATGCACGTCCTGATCATGGCGGAGGTGGCGCATTGGGAGGCGGCGGGGCATGACACCACCCTGGCCGATCTCATGGCGCGCACGCTGCACGCCGCGATCGAGGCGCACCGGCTTGAGCCCGCGCTGCACAAGGTGCTGGCGCTGGAGGCGGCGCACCTGGAGACCCACCATGAGGGGGATGAGACGGACGGCTTCCTGCGCGCCCTGTTGGAACGGCACGCCCAAGGACCGGACCCCGAGGTGACCGTGCCCGACCTGGGCATCGCCACCTTCATCGTGGGACGCATGGCCCACGCCCTGATCCACGCGGTTGTCCTGGACCCGCCCCCGGGCGCCGATGCGCACGCCCTGGAGCGGGAGGCGGTGCGCGCCGTGATGGCCTACCTGACGGCGTGAGGGCCTTCGCCTTTGATAGCAATACATCAGTATATCTATGCCAAGGGTGGGGTGGCACCCACCATAACCCTGTAGTCCCGCGAAGAGGGCCCGGCCGGCGCCGGCGCCGGCGGGACAGGGGGAGGGGTTTGGTGTCTGGCATCCTGAAATCCGTACGCATCGCCGTTCTGCTGAACGCCGTGCTGGGTATCCTGTTGGCCGTGCTGGTGGTGGTGCTGGGGATCGCCACGACGGGCGCCTATGCCGACCATCGCCGCGCCGCGCGCACGGCCCGCATGGGCGATGCGGTGGGCGACGTCTTCCGCGCCCTGCAGAACACCCGGCTGGAACGGGGGGCCTTCAAGCGCCTGATCCCGGAAAAGACCACGGCCTCGCCCGCGGCCCTGGCCGAGGTGGCCGGCGTGCGGGCCAAGTCCAACCCGGCCATGGACAAGGTGCTGGCGGAATGCGCGGACCTGGACTGCGGCGCCGGGGCCGGCGTGGCCGACCTGATGGCCGCGCGCCAGGCCCTGAACGACGTGCGCGCCGTGGCGGACAAGGCTGTGACCCAGCCGCAGGACCAGCGCCCCGCCGACCTGTTCAAGACCTGGAACGCCGCCTCTGACGGCCTTGTCGCCAAGCTGGAGGCGGTGGGCACCACCCTGGGCGCCCGCATCAGCCGCGAAAGCCCGGCCTTCGCCAGCCTGATCGCGCTGAAGGACGCCTCCTACGTCACCCGCGACGCGGCGGGGCTGGAGCGCAACATCCTGATGTTCGTGCTGCAGGGGCAGACCTACACCCCGGCCATGCAGGCCCAGTCCGCCGGCCTGCGTGGCCAGTTGGAGGCCGGCTGGCGCCTGACCAAGGCGCTGAGCCTGCGCGAGGACGTGCCCGATGGCGTACGCCAGGCCATGACGGCGGCCGAGGTGGCCTATTTCAAGGAGGTGATGGGACTGCATGAGCAGATCGAGAAGGCGGTGCTGGCCGGCACGCCCTCACCGGTCTCGCTCGACCAGTGGATGGAGCGCAGCAACGCCTCGTTCGAGATGCTGGCCGCCGTGCCCATGGCGGCACTGGACGCGGCGCGCGATCTGGCGCGGCGGGAGGGCGAAATGGCGCTGCGCCGCCTGATCGTGGATGGCGTGCTGCTGGTGCTGTGCCTGGGCCTGGGGGCTGGTGGCGTGGTCATGGTGGCCCGGCGCGTGACCCGTCCCATGACGGCCATGACCGGCGTCATGCTGCGCGTGGCGCGGGGTGATCTGGAGGCGGAGATCCCCTACGCCGACAACCAGGACGAGATCGGCGACCTGGCCGGCGCCCTGGGCACCTTCCGCGCCAACGCGCTGGAGCGCCAGCGGCTGGAGGACACGCAGCGGGCGGAGCAGGCGGGGCGCGAGCGCCGTGCCCGCGCCGTGGACGCCCTGGTGGGCGAGTTCGACGCCCAGGTGCGGGACGTCCTGCGATCGGTGGAGGCCTCGTCCCACCAACTGACGCAGATCGCCGGCGCCCTGGGCGGCATGGCGGACGCGACCTCGTCCCAGGTGACGGCGGCGGCCGAGGCGGCGGAGCAGACCTCCGGCAATGTGCAGACCGTCTCGGCGGCGGCGGAACAGATGGAAAGCTCCGTCCGCGAAATCGGGCAGCAGGTGGCCCATTCCAGCTCCATGGCGTCCAAGGCGGTGGATGAGGCGGAGCAGACCAACGGCACCGTCGCCAGCCTGGCGGAGGCGGCGCAGCGCATCGGCGACGTGGTCAAGATGATCAACGACATTGCCAGCCAGACCAACCTGCTGGCCCTGAACGCCACCATCGAGGCGGCGCGGGCGGGCGAGGCCGGCAAGGGCTTCGCCGTGGTGGCGCACGAGGTGAAGCAACTGGCCGGCCAGACGGCCAAGGCCACCGATGAGATCGGCGCCCAGATCACCGCCATCCAGAAGGCGACGGACCAGGCGGTGGGCGCCATCGGCACCATCGGCCATTCCATCCGCAACATGAGCGAGGTGTCGACGGCCATCGCCGCCGCGGTGGAGGAGCAGGCCGCCGCGACGGGGGAGATCAGCCGCAACGTCCGCCAGGCAGCCGACGCCACCCGCGACGTTTCGCGCAACGTGGCCGACGTCTCGGCCGCGGTGGGAGAGACGGGCCGCACCGTGGCCGACATGCATGGCGCGGCGCAGGGCCTGACCGGCGACGCCGACCGCCTGCGTGACGCGGTAGACCGCTTCCTGGCGGGGATTCGCGCGGCTTAAGGTGACAGCACCACACGGGGGTCGGGGTCCGTCGATGAAACGGGCCGCGACCCCCGTTTCCGACACAGTGGCCTCCCACAGGGCCCAGCGGCCGCCCCCTCGTTCATCCAGTCGGGAAAGTCGGCGGCGTCGTGCCGGCGCAGGAACAGGTGGAAGGTCTCATGCGCCAGCAGGCGGTCCCGCTCCGGCTTCAGTTCCAGGCGCGGCACCCGCCAGACGCCGCCAACCTGCAGCAGCATCATGCCGCCGCCGGTGACGCTGCCCCGCGGAAACGGGGCTGGCCGGTCCTGATAGACGATGGTGGGGGATACGGTATCGCGCAGAGGTAGGCGCGCGCGGTAATAGGCCAGCGCGCGCGACAGGCCCGGCGCCACACCTCGGCCCGCCACGCGATGGGCAGATCGGGCCGGGCGACGAAGCGGCCTAGGTCCGGCCGCGTCACGTCGATGGGCGTCACATAGTCGGCCGGACCGGCGAAGAAATAGCCGCCCAGGGCTCGGTCGCCCGCACCTGCTGGTCGCGCATCTCCATCCCCGGCGTCTCCACCCGCCACACCGGGTTCTGCCAGGCGACAGGGCCACGGCCGGGGATCAGGCCGGTGAGGGGCCTGTCGAGGTGATAGGCGGCCCTGAGCGTGTCGCCGTCCAAGGTCAGTGTGATGAAGGCGGCGTTGGATTCCGCCCGGGCGTGGCCGCCGCACGGCAAGGCCAGGATCAGCAGCAGGAAATGAGGAAACAGGCCGCGCCGCACGCGGATCACGCCCGCCGGCCGCCGAAGGTCAGGATCAGGAACAGGATCAGCGCCGCCAGGCCCGGCCAGAACAGCAGATGGTTCAGCCCCTCCCAATGCGCCATGTCGCGCACGGAGGTGTAGGGGTTCACGAACAGGTCGATCTTGTCGCCGAGGCTGAGGTCGCCGGCCTTGAAGCGGTCGGGCGACTGGCCGAAGATCTGGCCGATGGCGCCGGCCATGTCGGCCAGGGCGCGGGACGGGGCGCGGATGCGGTCCACCGTCTGCTGGTAGGCCAGCACGTGGTTGCCCGCCAAGCCGATGATGGCCACCCACTTGGCCGCCTGGCGCAATCCACCCGCTTCCGTCGTCATGATCCATATCCCCACCAGAATTCAGCGCAAGCTAGACGGCGGATAGCGGAAGCGCAAAAGCAAAACGGCGCGGTCCCGAAGAGCCGCGCCGTCCTGTTACTCAGATGATCCGGAGAAGGATCAGGCCTCGGTCTCTTCCGTGGCCTCGTCGGCGGCTTCCACCACCTCTTCCTCGTCCTCATCATCACGCTGGCCGGCGACCATGCCACCGCGGGCGGCCTGCAGGCCGGCCTCTTCGGTGGTGCGGGCGACGTTCACGGTGATGCTCACCGACACTTCCGGGTGCAGGACCAGGCGAACCTTGAACAGGCCCAGGGTCTTGATCGGGGTGTCGATGGCGACCTGGCTGCGCTCCACGGCGGTGCCGGCGGCGGTGACCGCCTCGGCAACGTCACGGGCGCTCACCGAACCGTACAGGATGCCGGTTTCGGCAGACTGGCGGATGATGATGACCGACAGGCCGTTGATCTTGGACGCGACCTTCTCGGCCTCGACCTTGCGCTCGGCGTTCTGCGCTTCCAGCTTGGCCTTCTGGCTCTCGAAGAAAGCCAGGTTGTCCTTGGAGGCGCGCAGCGCCTTCTTCTGGGGCAGCAGGTAGTTGCGGGCGAAGCCGGGCTTCACCGTGACCACTTCGCCCATGCGGCCGAGCTTCTCGACACGCTCCAGCAGAATGACTTCCATCGTTCCTACTCCTTACTTCACGATGTAAGGCAGCAGGGCGAGGAAGCGGGCGCGCTTAATGGCGCGGGCCAGCTCACGCTGCTTCTTGGCCGAAACCGCGGTGATGCGGCTGGGCACGATCTTGCCCCGCTCGGAAATGAAGCGCGACAGCAGCTTCACGTCCTTGTAGTCGATCGCCGGAGCGTTCGGACCGGAGAAGGGGCAGGTCTTGCGACGACGGAAGAACGGGCGACGGCCACCGCCGCCACCACCGGCCGGACGCGGGGCGCCGGCGTTACCCTGGGTGCCGAAGCTCATGCCCGGTCTCCTTCAGAAGAGGCTTCCATGCGGCGCGGCGGACGGGGGCCGCGATCGCCGCGGTCACCACGATCACCGCGGTCGTCGAAGCGGCGCGGACCGCGCTCGCCACGCTCGCCGCGTTCACCACGCTCGCCGCGATCGCCCTTGTTGGACAGCATCGCGGTCTGACCTTCCTCGATCTTCTCGATGCGGGTGGTCATGAAGCGCAGGACGTCTTCGTTCAGGCCCATGTTACGCTCCATCTCGGCGACGGCGGCCGGGGCGGAATCGTGGGCGAAGTAGACGTAGTGGCCCTTGCGGTTCTTCTTGATCTTGTAGGTGAGGGTCTTCAGACCCCACTGCTCGACCTTGGCAACCTGGCCACCGTTCTCCTTCAGGATACCGGTGAAGGTTTCGGTCAGGCCTTCCACCTGGGCGGACGTGATGTCCTGCCGTGCGATCAGCACGGTCTCATACAAAGCCATTTGATACTCCTCATGGCTGTTACGTGGTCCGCCGCTGTTCCCGCCCGGGGCGCCGGATCATTCCGGGGACCAGGGGGTGGGCCAGCCGCACGGACCTAGCCGGCGCCATGGCAAAGGCACCGGCAAGGAGCGGTTGAAGCGCGGGCTTATATAGGAAGCCCCCCCGAGGGGCAAGGGAAAAGGTGGTCGGCCCGCGCGCCCGTCAGCGCCAGCAGACGTTGCGCCGCCAGGGCAACGCGGCCGGCCGCCGCCGGCCCGTGCGGCGCCGCCGGGATGACGGCCATGGTGTTTAACCACGGCCGCGCGCCGGTGCCCAGCATGGACCAGTCATGGTCGATGCCCAGGCGCCAGCAGGGCACGCCCAGCGCCCCCGCCAGCTCTCCCACCGCCGAGGGCGGGGTGATCACCAGATCCAGCGCGGCGATCAGGGCGGCGACCCCCTCCATATCCTCGCGCAAATCCAGGTCGGGCCAACGGTGCAGGGTTAGGCCCAGGGCCCGCTCCACCGGCCGCAACTCCTCCTCCGGCGCGCTGTATTGCAGGGTGACGGGAATGATGCCGGGCAGGGTCAGCACCGGGGCGTAGTCGGCCAGGGTGGTGTAGGCGCCGTCGCGGTCACCGCGCCGGATGCCGCTGCGCCAACTGATGCCCACGCGCAGGCCGGGGCCCAGTTGGTCCAGCCGGTCCCGCCACAGCGCGGCCAGGTCCGCGCGCGGCGTCAGAAAGGGGGCGCCCCCGTACCAGTGCGCCAGGCGGGGGCGCAGCAATCCGGCCAGGCTGCCCATGGGCAGGTGCAGGTCCATGTCGGTCAGCGTGGGCGCGCCGGGGGCGGAGGTCGGGGCCCGCACCACCACGCCCGGCAGGGCGCGGCCGATCAGGCCCACAAGGCGGGGCGCGCACTCCGCCACCAACTGCCCGCCCTCCGCCGTCACCCGCTGGTGCAGGTCGGGCAGCAGGCTGGCGAACAGGATCTCATCGCCCAGGCCCTGTTCCCCCCACACCAGCAGGCGCTTGCCCGCCAGGCTCCCGCCCCGCCATTGCGGCACGGGGAAGGGGCGCCAGAAGGGGGTCAGCTGCCGGCCGCGCCAGCGCGCCTCATAATCCGGCCAGCCGCTGGCCAAATCCCCGGCGGCCAGACGGGTGGTGCCCAGGCAATAACGGGCGTCGGCATGGTCGGGATCCAGGGCCAGCGCCTGGCGGTACAGCGCCTCCGCTTCATCCTGGCGAGCCAGGGTCTGCACGGTGGTGGCCAGGTTGTGGACGATCTCCGCGTCACCGGGGGTCGCGGCCAGCGCTGCGCGGAAATGGCGTTCGGCCTCCGTCAGGCGGCCCAGGCGCTGCAGGATGGTGCCCAGCGCGTCCAGCGTGGCGCCATGGCCGGGACGCAGCGCCAGCGCCCGCTCGGCATGCGACAGCGCCTGACGCAGCAGGCTGGGGTCGCGCACCAGCAGGTCGCTGGCCAGCACGCGGGCCAGGTTCAGGTGGGTGTCGGCGTCGTCGGGCGCCAGGGCCGCCGCCTGGCGCAGGCAGGCCGTGGCCTCATCCGTGCGGCCTTGCGCTTGCAGCACGGCGCCCAGGTTGTTCAACGCGTCGGCATGGGCCGCGTCCAGCGCCAGGGCCTGGCGCAGCGCCGCCTCCGCCCCCGCCAGGTCGCCCAACGCCATCAGCGCCTTGCCCAGGTTGACCTGCGCCAGGATCAGGCGCGGGTTCAGCGCCAGGGCGCGGCGGTAATGCCCAGCGGCGTCGTTCAGCCGCCCTTGCGCCTGGCGGGCGTATCCCAGGCTGTTGTGGGCGTTGGCGTAATCCGGCTTCAGCGCGATGGCGCTCTCATAATGGGTGATGGCCTCGTCAAGGCGGCCCAGGTCCTTCAGCGCGTTGCCCAGGGTGGTGTGCGCCTCCGCCTGGTCGGGCTTCAGGGCCAGGGCGCGCTGCAGCGCCGCCACGGCATCGGCCGGCCGGTTCAGGGCCAGCAGCACGGTGCCCAGGGCCGCCTGCATGTGCGGGGCGTCGCCCTTGGCGGCCACGGCCTGGCTCAGCAGATCGGCCGCACCTGAGTGGCGGCCCGTCTGGTGATGGATCACGCCCAGCAGGTATAGGGCGTCGCCATGGCGGGGGGCCTGGACCAGCACCTGGCGATAAGCCGCCTCAGCCTCCCCAAGGCGGCCGGCCTGGTGGTGCTGCGTCGCCTGGCCGAACAGCAGCTGCGCCGCCGCCGGCACGGCCGGCGCGCCCGGCTTCTTGTCCAGGCGGCGCTGGTTGCGGTTCATGTCTTTTCCCTACGCGTTGACAGGCCACAGATTAGCCTGCCGACGGCCCCCGCGTCGATGGTGCCGCGATCTCCAGCCGCCACACCAGACTCTATCCGAGGAAGTACATCGACAGGCATGCACGCTATGGTCGCAACCGTCATATCCCGGGCGCACCATGACCTCCCCCGCCGTGATGGAGGTCGCCCATGTCTCAGGTTCCCGCGCGCGCCTGGTGCAACAACGAAGTGGCCTATCTGGCGTGGCGCCCCATGGGTAGCCCCACGGCCCGCATCGACGGCCTGTTGGGCTTCATGATCGTGCGCGTGCACGAGGATGGTGAACGCCGCCTGCTGCCCACCTGGGTGGCGTTCACGGACCAGTCCAATCCCAACTGGCAGCAGCAGGACAGCAGCGTCTGGCCCATCCAGAAATTCTCCTGGCGCGACCTGACCCTGCGGCGCAGCCGCGACAGCCTGTCGGTGCGTCAGCCCTTCACCTGCCACTATGAGATCATTCCTGTCGGCTTTGAGGCCCCAGGCCGTGAGCCGGTTGCCGGTTGGGTCAAGCGGACGGAGACGTTCAGCAGCGCCCAGCCCGGCGCCTATACCGGCACGCCGCGGCCGCTGTTCATCTGCGGCGACGCGGTGGTGACCAACCCCATCACCGTCACCTGGACCTATGGCGCTTTCACCGCCGTCTTCACCAACGGCATCCTGTCGACGCAGAACCTGCGCCAGCAATTGCACACCCCCGCCGGCCAGGCGCCCAGTAAAGGCTATGTCCTGGACCAGGTGAGACAGCCGGGCAACGCCATCCGCACCTTCCTGACCGGGGACGTGCTGCCCACCCTGACCGATTTCCTGGGCCAGGTGGAACCGGGCGACAAGGTCTACGCCGCCCTTTATGAATTGTCGGACCCGGAACTGGTGGCCGGCCTGACGGGCCTGGGCGACCGCCTGCACCTGATCCTGTCGACAGCGGGGGAGGCGACGAAGACCAACCCCGCCTGGGACCGCACCAACCAGGCGGCGCGCCAGGCCCTGCACGGCACGGCGGGGGAGGTCATCGACCGGCTGTTCAACAACAGCGCCCACATCGGCCATAACAAGTTCCTGGTGCGCACGGACGCCAACGACACGCCGCTGGCCCTGCTGACCGGCAGCACCAACTGGACGCCCACGGGCCTGTGCACCCAGTCCAACAACACCATCCTCACCCAGGACACCGTCCTGGCGCAGGCCTACCTGGAGTATTGGAACCGGCTGAAGACGGACACGGCCAGCTTCCCGGTGCAGGCGGACACCGGCGCGCCCAACCACAACGTCCAGCAAAAGCCCCTGCGCCGGGCCGACAGCCACGCTTATCCGGATTCTGCCGGCAACCCCCGCGTCTGGTGCGCGCCGACCACCCTGGCCACGACCAAGACGGCGGCCACGCCGCCGGACCTGGCCGACGTGTTCCAACTGATGGACCAGGCCCAGCACGCCATCCTGTTCCTGACCTTCTACCCGTCCGTCGAGGGCAAGCAGAGCATCATCGAGGCGGCGGTGGATCTGGGCAAGCAGCGCCCCGACCTGATGGTCATGGGCGCCGTCAGCAGCCCGCAGGCGCTGCCCATCGAGGGGGACGCCAACGGCGGCGATGACGGGGGCGACGATACGGATGCCCAGGGTGCCAAAATCCCCAAGCCCTCCGTCTACGCGCCCAAGGACGCGCCGCAGGTGCTGGTGGTGCGCGCCGCCGCCATCGACATGCCCACGGGCGATCTGCAGCCGGAGCTGCTGACCGCCGGTGCCGCCATCATCCACGACAAGATCGTGGTGATCGATCCCTTCTCCCCTAACTGCGTGGTCATCACCGGCAGTCACAACCTGGGCTACAAGGCGTCCTACGCCAATGACGACAACCTGCTGATCATCCAGGGCAACCAGCCGCTGGCCCAGGCCTATGCCGTCCATGTCCTGGACGTCTATGAGCACTACCGCCAGCGGGCCATCCTGGAAGAGCGGGAGCGGGACGCCCTGTTGAAGGGCCAGCCGGTGCCAACCACTCCGCAGGGCGGCTTCCTGTCCACCAACGACCAATGGCAGGACGCCTACCTGTCCGGGGACAAGGGCAAGGAGCTGGCCTACTTCCTCAGCTGATGGGGCGGCGACGGCGGCGGACCAGCAGCAGGGCGGTGCCGGCCGCCAGCACCGCCAGGATCGCGGCCCCGCCCACCAAGGCCTTGCGGTGGTTGTGCCGGATCCAGCGATGCGCCTGCCGGGCCGGCGCTTGCCACCATTCCTTGGCGGCGGCGTCGAAATCCGGCGCCGGGCAGGCCCGGCCGAAATGTGCCGCCCAGGCCTGGTGCGGCCCGGTCCTCACGTAGCGCTGATACAGCGCGGCCACCCGGCCTTGAGCCTGATTGTCGCGCTCGATGATGCGGCGGACGACGGATTGCCAGTAGGGATCCTCGATGGTGGCGGGATCGTCGGTCCAGGTGGCGATCCTCTGATCCTGCGCATAAGCCACCGCCCAGCACAGGGTGGCGGCATAGGCCTGGCTGGTGCGCGGCAGCTGGTCGGCCGCGTGCTCGGCGGCATCGGTCGCGATGAAGCGATAGTGGTAGCGCTGGTCCGGCTGCGGCGCGCTGTCGGCGAAGCGCTTGCGTTCCCCATCGGTGACGTAGGTGGCCCCGGCGGGCGGCAGCATGGCCTGGCCGATGCCGAAATCGTAGGCGCCATCCAGGGCGGCCTCATCCGGCGGGCCTTCGGTGCCCATGATCTCCATGCCCCGGGTGCGGGCCAGCTGCGCCGCCTGGAACCAGGCGCGGGCGCGGCTGGCGGCCCACCAGGCGTTGCCGGCATCCTCCCGCGCGTCCAGGTAGGCGCGGGCGTCCAGGGCCACGGCCGGGTTGTGATAGTAGGCCAGCGCCTCCTTGCCCCGTCCCGCCCGCATCAGGCGGCGGGCCAATAGGCTGCGCAAGGCCAGGGGCGCGCCCTGGTAGCGCAGGCGGTCCGCCTCCTCATCGTATTTGTAACCCACGCCCATGGTGTCCAGCAGGGTGTTGGGCCACTGCTTGTTATCGACCGTCCGCGTCCAGCCGGCGACGACGCTGGCCGGCACCTTGGCATCGACGTAGGCCTTCAGCTCATCGACGGTCAGCACCCGTTCCGCGATGTGCGCAACGTCGCCCCAATAGGTGTCGGCCATGGGCATCAGTTGGTCCAGCGCCGCCACGTACTCCCCTCGCGCCAGGGCCACGGTGCCGCCTTCACCGGCCAGACGGCCGCGCTCGGCCGCCGACAGGGCGCTTCCCGGGGGGCTGTCACCGGTGGTGGGAAACGCGGCCGCCGCTTGGGCATACAGGTCGGCCGCCTGCGCCAGGTCGCCCTTCTGCAGGGCCAGCTTGGCCTGGACCCAGCTGGCCAGCGGCCCCGGCCGCATCGCCGCCAGGCGGCCGGCCAGGTCATAGTCGCCCTTGCGGTAGGCCAGGGCCGCCAACTGGTCGGCGGCGGCCGGCGCGGGGCCGCCGGCATCCCCGATATGGGCTTCCGCCAAGGCGGTGGTCAGCGCCGCCAGATGCGGGGTCGGCGGGGCCTTGTACGTTTCGCTGGGATTATGCCGCCGGGCGTCCCATTCCTTGGCATGGCGCGGCAAATCCTCCTCGAACGCCAGCACATGGGCGGCCAGCAGGCGTTGCACCAGCGGGTCGGTGACGGCGGCCTTCAGCGGATCCGAATTCTCCAGCAGGTAAAGCGCGATGATGTTGAGGGACGACACGCCGTTATAGGAATCGTGCGCCGCCTGCTGGGCATAGAGGCTGATGGCCTGGGACAAGGCGGCCCCATCCAGCGGCTTGGTCGCCTCCAGCCGCAGGGTGGCCGGCAGGCTGTCCGCCACCGTGTCGTCGTCCGTCTCCGCCGTCGTCACCAGGGACAGCCCCGCCTGCGCCAGGCGCACGCGCGCCTCCTCCCCCAGGCTGGCCACGGCAAGTCCCAGCGGGTCGGGGGCGCCGCCCTGGGCCAGGGCGCGGGCCTTGGCAAAGGCGGCCAGCGCCGCGTCCGCCTGGTCGCGCAGCGCCGCCGCCCGGCCCAGCATATAGGCGGCCCAGACGGCGCGGGTGGCCCCCTCGGCCGCCGGCAGGTCCAGCACCGCCTGGAAGCGGGCGGCGGCCCGGTCCAGGCGGCCGGCCTTATAATCCACGGCGGCGGCGGTGTAGAGCCGCACGGCGGCCGGCAGCTTTTCCCCCAGGGCATAGGCCTTGTCGCCATCCCCGGCCGCGCGCATGGCGGCGATCAGGCCCAGCGCGTCGGGCGCCAAGCCCGCCGTTTCGGCGTCGGTGCGCAGCTTGGCCCGGGTGTCATCGGTCGCCCAGCGGTTCTCCACCGCCTTCATCATGTCTGTGGGGGCGGGCACCAGATGCGCCGCTTCCCAGGCGAAGGGGTTGGCCGGCGTCTCCGCCAGTGTCACCTCGCGCCGGTCCAGCAACTGCCAGGGGAAGTCGGGCCCGCAGGCGATGGCGATGCCGGCGGCACCGGTCAGCAACAGGACGGACAGGGTAAGGACGCGATGCTTACGGGCGGACATGGATCACCGGAGGTGAGGGGGAATCGGGGCAGCGCAGCCAGCCCACGGCCCGGCGCCCGCCGGCCGGCAGCAGGCCGGGGGACAGGCGCACCAGGCGGGGGGTGGCCTGGGGGGCCAGGGGATCGCGGGCATAGCCGTTGGCGCCGTCGCCCAGGGGGCAGGCGGCGGGCAGGTCCAGGCCGGACGGCAACTTGGCATCGGCGGTGCCGTCATTGGCCAGCACCAGGGATGACAGGCCGGGCGTCGTCGTGGCCTCGGCCCGCGCCACGACATGGCCCAGGGGCGTTTCCCCCCGCGCCACGGCCGCCCAGGTGGCCAGCGACCAGGCGCGGCGGTCATCGGCGGTGGGCAGGCGGAACCAGGCGATGCCTTTGAGGTTGGGCGGCGCTTTGGCGCGCAGGTCGTTCAGGAAGGCCGCCACATCGGCGGGCCGGACCATCAGTTCATTGGCGTGCGCGCCGCCGGCCAGCAGGGGCGTTTCCCCCTCCACCGTCGCCAGGCTGTCGTCGGCGTTCCAACTGACCCGCGCGCCATAGTCGGGCAGGGCGACACGGAAGGGGGTGGTGAAGCGCCGGGCATAGGCGGCCACCCAGTGGGCGGCCTGGGCTGGGTTGAACAAACCATCGGTGGGGGCGGCCACGGCGTGCACCTGCAGCACCACCTCATCCGGCACCGCCACCACATCGGTCAGGGCGGGGGCCGGCAGCCAGGTGGGCAGGGCGGTGATGGACAGGCGCGTGCCGCCCAGCCGTGCGTGGAGCTCCTTCAGAAACCGGGCATAGAAGGGCAGGCGTGATGTCGGGCAGTCATGGTCGATCTCCAGGCCCGCCACCGCGACCCCGGCCCGGCGCCAGCGCTCCAGCGGCGCCAGGGCCGCCGCTACCAGGGGGGCGGGGTCGGTGTCGCCCACGCGGCCGTCGATGCGCACCACCAGGATGACCGGCCGCCCGGCCAGATGCGCGCGCAAGGCCTCCAACCGTCCATCGTTCAGCAGCACAGGGGCCGTGCGCCCCTCCGCCGACACCTCCGCCGCCAGCACCCGCCAGGCGGCGACATCCGGCGCCGCGCGGTCCATGGCTTGGCCCAGCGCAGGGGTCCAGGCGCGCTGCCAGACATAAATGTCGTTACGCAAGGGGGCGGACAGAGGAGCGGAAACGGGCGCGGGTCGGGACGGCATCAGGCTTGCCGCCGCGGCGCCGGCACATATCAAGGTCAGGGCGGCCAGAAGGATCCGGGGCCTGGGCAGGGGCATGGGATGGGGGCGGGCGGCAGGGTAGGCGGGACGGACGCATTCTACCGTCGCGCCGGCCCCGCCGAAACGGAATTCCCCCTCACCTTAAAGGGATAGCCTCAGCGCTTGAGGTTCACGATGGCCACGCCGCCCAGCGCCATCAGGCCGCCGATGATGCCCATTACGGTCGGCACCTCGCCCAGCCAGACATAGCCCAGCAGCATGGCCAGGGGCGGCGCGCAATAAAGGAAATTGCTGGCCCGGGCGGCGGGCATGCGCGACAGCACGATGGTCCAGGTGGCGTAGGCGACCAGGCTGGGCATGACACCCAGATATAGGGCCGCCATCAGGCCGGGCAGGGGGGCGGTTTGCGCCTGGGCATAGGCGCCGGGCAGCCATGGCGACAGGGCCAGGGCGCCGACCACCATGTTGCTGGCTGAGACGGTCAAAGGCTTGTGCCGGGCGAACAGCGGCTTCTGCACCACGGTGGTGATGGAGTTGCACAGGGCGGCCCCCAGCACCAATAAGGCGCCCCAGCCCAGCTGCAGCCCGGCGCCGCTGCCCACCGCCTCATTCCCCATTGTCTCGTTTAGCGCGATGAGGCCGATGCCGCTGAAGGACACGGCGGTGCCGACCCAGCCCCAGCGGCCGAATCGCTCCCCCAGCAGGAAGGAGGCCAGCACGGCGGTGATGATGGGGTTGATGTTGATGATGAAGGCGGCGGCGCCGGAGGACACCGTGCGTTCCCCCATGTTCAGCAGCGCCGTGTACAACGCCACGAACAGCAGGCCGCCGGTGGCGAAGCGCCACACCTCGCCCAGGCGCGGCAGGGCCGGCCGGCTGATGAGCAGGTAGAGGGCCGCGGGCACCGCCGCGATGGAGAATCGCGCAGCCCCCAGTTCCAGCGGGCCGAAGGCCTTGAGGCCCGCCCGGATGGCGGCGAAGGCGGACGCCCAGATGATGACGGTCACCACCACGATGCCTAGGGTGCCGCCGTCCAGCCGGTTCCCCTTGGAGGGCGCGAGGCCGACGGTTGCGGCGGAGTCACAGGTGGGGGCGAGCGGCGTGGCGGACATCGGGGGCGCTTTCACACGAATGCGTTCACTCGGGGGAGGGGGATACGGAACGACACGGCGTCAGTACGCCCTGGCCACAGCTGATTGACAATCGACGAAATCGGCAGCCAACTGTGAGCATGGATCACAGCTCCCATCCCTTGCCGCCCCTGGACGCGCTGCGCGCGTTCGAGGCTGCGGCCCGCACGGGCAGTTTCTCCGCCGCGGCGGAGACCCTGAACGTCACCCATGGCGCCGTCAGCCGGCAGATCGCCAAGCTGGAGCAATGGCTGGGCCTGCGCCTCTTCCATCGCCAGGCGCGCGGCGTGGTGGTGACGCCGGACGGACAGCGCCTGTTCCAGCGCACCGCCGAGGCCTTCGCCCTCATCGCCGACACCTCCAACCGCTGGACGGAACCCCGGGGGACGGCGGTGGTGCGGTTGACCTCGCTGCCCTCCATCTGCGGGCTGTGGCTCATGCCCCGGCTCGCAGGCCTGGAGGGTAGGGAGGTGGACCCCGGCGGCGCACTCCGAATCTTGCTGTCGGTGGACCACCGCACGCTTGATTTGGCGGATGAAGGCATGGACCTGGCCATCCGCTGCGGCTGGGGCGCCATGCCGGCCCGTGTATCGCTGAAGCTGTTCGAGGAATGGTGCTACCCGCTGGCGGCTCCCGGCTTGGCGGCCGAGATCGGCCAGGGCGATCCGGAACGCCTGCTGGCCTTCCCCCTGATCCACGACTCCGACGCGTCGGGCTGGCGCACCTGGTTCGCGGCCCACGGCCTGGACTATAGGCCGCGCCCGCAGGACCGGCGGTTCGAGGACTACAACCTGGTGCTGGACGCCTGCGTCTGCGGGCTGGGCATCGCCCTGGCCCGGCCGCCGCTGGTGCGGTCCAAGCTGCGCAGCGGCCGGGTGGTGCAGGTGGATCCGCGCACGGCGCTCAACCCCACCAGCTATTGGCTGGACCGCCCGCCGGGACGCATGCGCAACGCCGCCGCGGAACTGGCGCGGCGCATCGCGGCGGAGGCCGAGGTGTCGGTGGAGGCGCTGCAGACCTTCCTGAACCCGGAGACGCCGGAGGGGCATGGCAGGCCCTTCATCCCCTGGACGGCGGCCTGAATGCTGTCTGGATAGGCCAAAACCCCTGGCGCAGCCCACGTAAACCCGGGGCCGCCTCCTGCAATGATGATTGACAGATTGATTGCAGGCGGTATGCATGGCGCGACTTGCGGTGCCGGCATCAGGCTGCGGCGGGGTTTCCCACCGTGGCCCGTGTATGGGGCACGGGGCATCGCACCGGAATTGAGCTTCCAGGGTATTCGCACATGATTCGCGCTTTCGTGTTTCCCGGCCAGGGCAGCCAGGCCGTGGGTATGGGCCGGGACTTGGCCGACGCCTTCGCCACCGCCCGCGATGTGTTCGGCGAGGTGGACGAGGCGCTGAAGCAGAAGCTGTCCGCCCTGATGTTCGAGGGCCCGCTGGACGAGTTGACCCTGACCGAGAACGCCCAGCCGGCCCTGATGGCCGTGTCCGTGGCCGTGGCCCGGGTGTTGGAGAAGGACGGCGGGCTGGATCTGGCCAAGGCCGCCCGCTTCGTCGCCGGCCACTCGCTGGGTGAATACTCCGCGCTCTGCGCCGCCGGGGCCCTGACCCTGGCCGATACCGCCCGCCTGCTGAAGCTGCGCGGGCAGAGCATGCAGCGCGCCGTGCCGGTGGGCGTGGGCGCCATGGCAGCCATCATCGGCGCCGATTTCGAGGCCGCCCGCGCCATCGCCCAGGATGCCGCCCAGGGTGAGGTCTGCGCCGCCGCCAACGACAACGCCCCCGGCCAGGTGGTCATCAGCGGCCACAAGTCGGCCGTGGAGCGGGCCATCGCCATCGCGGCCGAGCGCGGGTTCAAGCGCGCCGTGCTGCTGCCGGTGTCCGCCCCCTTCCATTGCCCGCTGATGCAGCCGGCGGCCGACGCCATGGCCGAGGCCCTGGCCGGCACCGCCATCCAGGCGCCGTGCGTGCCGCTGGTGGCCAACGTCATCGCCAGCACCGTCACCGACCCCGCCGAGATCCGCCGCCTGCTGGTGGAACAGGTCACCGGTTCCGTGCGCTGGCGCGAAAGCGTGCTGTTCATGAAGGAACAGGGCGTGGAACAGCTGGTGGAGCTTGGCGCCGGCAAGGTGCTGGCCGGCATGGCCAAGCGCATCGACAAGGACATGACGGCCGTATCGCTGGGCCTGCCCGCCGACATCGAAGCCTTCCTCAAGGCCTGAGCCTGAACCCCTCATAGAGAACGATAGGGACCATCCCATGTTCGATTTGACCGGCAAGACCGCGCTCGTCACCGGCGCCTCGGGCGGCATCGGCGCCGCCATCGCCCGCACCCTGCACCAGGCCGGCGCCACCGTTGCCCTGTCCGGCACCAAGGTCGAGGCCCTGGAGGCCCTGGCCACCGAGTTGGGCGGCCGCGCCGTGGTCGTGCCCGCCAACCTGTCCGATCCGGAAGCCGTGGAGGCCCTGGCCAAGGACGCGGAGGCCAAACTGGGCCAGGTGGACATCCTGGTGAACAACGCCGGCCTGACCCGCGACGGCCTGATCCTGCGCATGAAGGATGATGACTGGGCGTCGGTCATCGACGTGAACCTGACGGCGGCCTTCCGCCTGTCGCGCGCCCTGGTGAAGGGCATGATGAAGCGCCGCTGGGGCCGCATCATCGGCATCACCTCCATCGTCGGCGTCACCGGCAACCCGGGGCAGGTCAACTATGCCGCCAGCAAGGCCGGCATGATCGGCATGACCAAGGCGCTGGCTGCCGAGGTCGCCTCGCGCAACATCACCGCCAACTGCGTGGCGCCCGGCTTCATCGCCACCGCGATGACCGATGTGCTGCCCGACGCGCAGAAGGAAAAGCTGACCGCCGGCGTGCCGGCCGGTCGCCTGGGCACGCCGGACGAGATCGCGTCCGCCGTGCTCTACCTGGCCTCCACCGAGGCCGGCTACGTCACCGGCCAGACGCTGCACGTCAACGGCGGCATGGCCATGATCTGATCGGGTTCCCGCGGGTCATGGGGGCTTGTCCTTTCGCGACGCGCCCCTAAGTATCGGCGGGGCCCAATCTTGGCGGGGGTGTCCCCCTTTGTTGAGTGTCCAAGGGCCAGCGGGCGCTAGGCAAGATGCGCCTACCTGTGGTATCTGACGGCACTTTTCCAAAGGATGGGCGCTCGAATTCGTCCTGCCGGACGTGCCCACGCCGATCAGAACAAGTCAGTAAACAACCCCAACTTTGAAATTCGGGAAGGTATAGGAAATGAGCGACATCGCCGAACGGGTGAAGAAGATCGTCGTCGAGCACCTGGGTGTGGAAGAGGGCAAGGTCACCGACACCGCCAGCTTCATCGACGATCTGGGTGCCGACAGCCTCGACACCGTTGAACTCGTCATGGCCTTCGAGGAAGAGTTCGGGATCGAGATCCCGGACGACGCGGCGGAGAAGATCCTGACCGTGAAGGACGCCATCGACTTCATTTCCAGCAAGCAGGGCTGATCCCCTACTTTCCCGGGCTTCAGACGCCGCGCCGCCGATACCGCGCTGGCGTGGCGTCTGGAACCGGAAAAGCCCTTGCTGGTTTTTGCGGGGCCTAGGCGAACACCGGATATTGGGATTCCCCACGAATCCGATTCCAGGCCCAACTTTCTTCTGGAACTAGGTACAGGTCTGACCCATGCGTCGCGTCGTCATCACCGGTCTCGGGTTGGTTACCCCTCTGGGAACGGGCGTTGAGCACTCGTGGAAACAGCTGCTCGACGGCAAGTCGGGTATCCGCGCCATCGACACCTTCGACGTGTCCGACCTGCCGGCCAAGATCGGCGGCATGGTTCCCCGGGGCGACGGCACCAACGGCACCTTCAACCCCGATCTGTCGGTCCCGCCCAAGGACCAGAAGAAGATGGACGACTTCATCATCTACGGCGTCGCCGCGGCGGCCGAGGCGGTGAAGGACAGCGGCTGGGAGCCGCAGTCGGAAGAAGATCGTGAGCGCACCGGCGTCATGATCGGCTCCGGCATCGGCGGCCTGTCATCCATCTACGAAACATCGCTGCTGCTGGCCGAAAAAGGCCCGCGCCGCATCTCCCCCTTCTTCATCCCGTCGGCCCTGATCAACCTGGTCTCCGGCCACGTGTCGATCATCCATGGCTTCAAGGGCCCGAACCACTCGGCCGTCACCGCCTGCTCCACCGGGGCGCACGCCATTGGCGACGCCGCCCGCCTGATCATGTGGGATGACTGCGACGTCATGGTCGCCGGCGGCGCCGAGGCCGCGATCAACCGCCTGGGCGTGGCCGGCTTCGCCGCCGCCCGTGCGCTGTCCACCGGCTTCAACGAGACGCCGGAGAAGGCCTCGCGTCCCTACGACAAGGACCGTGACGGCTTCGTCATGGGCGAGGGCGCCGGCGTCGTCGTCCTGGAGGAACTGGAGCACGCCAAGGCCCGCGGCGCCAAGATTTACGCCGAGGTCGTGGGCTACGGCCTGTCGGGCGACGCCCACCACATCACCGCCCCGGCGGATGACGGCAATGGCGGATACCGCTCCATGGCCATGGCGCTGAAGCGCGCCGGCATGACCCCGGCCGACATCGATTACGTCAACGCCCACGGCACCTCCACCCCCCTGGGCGATCTGATCGAGCTGGGCGCCGTGAAGCGCCTGTTCGGCGAGGCGTTGAGCACCGCCTCCATGTCCTCCACCAAGTCGGCCACCGGCCACCTGCTGGGGGCGGCGGGCGCCATCGAGGCGATCTTCTCCGTGCTCGCCATCCGCGACCAGGAAGTGCCGCCGACGCTGAATCTGGACAACCCGTCCGATGAGTGCGCCGGTGTCGACCTGGTGCCGCACAAGTCCAAGAAGCGCCGCGTGCGGGCCGCGCTCTCGAACTCCTTCGGGTTCGGCGGCACCAACGCCTCGCTGATCGTCAAGGAATACACCGGCTCGTGACCGACAAGGTTCCGGCCCCGGGACCCAAATCCCGGCCCGCGTCTTCCCTGGGCCGCCGTCTGTTTCAGGCGGCGGCCTTGGCCGTTCTGGTGTCGGCCGCGCTGGCCTGGGTCGGCTATCACCGCTATGCCGATCCGGGCCCTCTGTCCCAGGACAGCACCGTTATCGTCTCCTCGCGCGGCGGCTTGCAGGCCATGGGGCAGAGTCTGGCTGAGGCCGGTGTGGTGCGTGGCGACATCGACTTCGTCGCGGCTGTGCGTATCAGCAGCGCGCTGGGTGTGGGCAGCCAGGTGCTGAGGCCCGGCGAATACGCCTTTCCGGCCCATGTCTCGCTAAAGGACACGGTTGCCCTGCTGCGCAGCGGCAAGACCGTGGTCCATCGCTTGACCATACCCGAAGGCCTGACCTCCGCCCAGATCGTGGCGCTGATCGAGGCGGAACCCGCCCTGTCCGGCGCCATCACGGAAAAGCCGGCGGAAGGCAGCCTGCTGCCCGAAACCTATTTCTTCGGGCTGAACTATGGCCGCGCGCAGATGGTGGAGCGCATGCAGGCCGCCATGCGCAAGACGGTGGACGAGATCTGGGTCGGCCGCGCGGCGGGTGTCGCCCTGAAGTCACCAGAGGAGATGGTGGCCCTGGCCTCGCTGGTGGAGAAGGAAACGGGCGTGCCGGCCGAGCGGCCGCATATCGCCGCCGTGTTCTACAACCGCCTGCGCTTGGGCATGCGCCTGCAGTCCGACCCGACGGTCATCTATATCCTGACCAACGGCGCCGGGCCCCTGGGCCGCCCGCTGACCCACGCCGATCTGGCGGTGGCGTCACCATACAACACTTATGCCGTGGCCGGCCTGCCGCCCGGCCCCATCGCCAACCCGGGGCGCGAGGCCTTGCGGGCCGTGGCCAACCCGCTGACCAGCGACGACCTCTACTTCGTCGCCAATGGCAGCGGCGGCCACGCCTTCGCCGCCACCTTGGCCGAGCACAACCGCAACGTCGACAAATGGCGCGACCTGCGGGAAAAGGCGCAGCGCTGATGTGCCGTGCCTCAGGCACGGTCTCGCTTGGATGCCCAGAGACATTGGGAATTCGGGCACCAGGTCCTTGGTGGGAACCAAGGGGGGGAGAGTATGGTCCACCACTGCTGCGACCGCATGGCCGGTGATTTGAATCGGTCCTGCAAGGTACACGCGGATCGTTCAGATTGCCCGGACGCCCTTATCAATCAGGTCCGTGGCGGCTATGGCATCATTGTGCACGACGGCGGCAGCAGCGTTGTCGAGATAGCTTTTTGTCCATGGTGCGGAACTAAGCTACCGCCAATTGGCGGTCTGGATCTTCCAAGTCTGCCCAGCGTTGACGAGTAGTCGTCTTTACCCCGCCAGCGCGATGGCCTCATTGCCATAGAGCGCCGACAGCAGGTCGGCGGTGGTGACCATACCCACCAGGCGGCCGACCTCGTCCACCACCATGGCTTCATGGGCGCCGGCGGTCATGGCGGGCAGGATGTTGACCACCGGCGTGGTGGCCAGCGCCGTCACGGCCGGTTGCACCAGGGGACGGATGCCCTGGCGGGCGGGGACGGTGGCGGGCAGGGGCGGGATGACGCCCAGCAGGCGTCCGCCCTCATCCGTCACCGGCACGCTGCGCAGGTGGTAGTCGGCCATCAGGCCACGCACTGTGGCCACCGTGTCCTCTGGCCCCACCGCCACTGGCACGCGGGATCGGATGGCGCCGCAGCGGATGTCGCCGTGCCGGCGCTGGTAGGCGCGCGCCTCCACCTGGCGGAACACGGCGTCCAGATCGTCGCGGTCCACGTCCAGCTGCTCCCCGTAATGGGCCAGCACCTGGTCCAGGTCCTCGATGGTGTAGCCGGCGCTGTTGCGGGCGACCTGCGGCTGGGCGGGCGCCACATGGGGATAGCGGTGGCGGGTCAGGTTGTTGAAGGCCAGGCCCATGGCGATCAGAAGGACCGTGTTCACCGCCACCGGGGTGGCGACGAAGCCGAAGCCCGCCGCCTGGATGGCCGGGCCGCCCAGCACGGCCGTCAGGGCCACGGCGCCCCCCGGCGGGTGCAGGCAGCGCAGGCAGGACATGCCCAGGACGGCCAGGGCCACGGCGCAGGCCCCCGCCAGCACCGGGTCGGGGATCAGCCGCGCGCACAGAACGCCCGCCAGGCCGGACACCACGTTACCGCCGAACACCGCCCAGGGCTGGGCCAGCGGGGTGGCGGGTGCCGCGAACACCAGCACGCTGGAGGCGCCGATGGGCGCCACCAGATAGGGCAGGCCGGCCGCGTTCCCGCCCAGCCACCACCGGCTGACCAGCGTGGTCAGCAGGATGCCCAGCAGGGCGCCGATGAAGATGCGGGCCCGGCCCGACGCCGGCAGGGGCGGCTGGGTGGGGCGGAAGGAACGCAGGTAGGGATGCATGGGGCGGTACAGCCGGCAATTACGCGAATAAAGATGTAGAAAATATCCATCTTACGATGCTTTGATAACACGGGCGCCACGAACCGCAAAGCCGCTGGTCCCATGGAACGCGCGGGCCAGCCGTGCTCCATAAGAAAAAAGCCCATCCCCCGGGAAGGGGATGGGCACGGGCGGACGCTAGGGTAGGGACCGGGTGGATGGGAGCCGCACCCGGGCAGTCAAGGACGCCGCCCGATTTCAAGGTTGAGATGAAGGGATGACGCGGACGGCGCTCAGTTCAGCGGCGTCTGGGCATGGCTGACCGCCGATGCCAGGTGGGCGACGCAGTGGCGGTGGTCGGTGCCGCCGGGGGTGTGGCCCATCTCGGCGCAGGCGCGGGCCTCCGGCACCGGCTGCTGGGCGGCGGCGGCCTGGGTTTTCAGGCTGTCGACGCAGGCGGCGTAGTCCACGTTGGCCGGGGCCAGGCCCAGCGTGTCGCGGCAGACGCGGCGCGCGGCGTCAGTCTGGGCGGCCGTGATGGTGATGGCGGGCACTTGGGTGCTTGCCGTGGCGGTCCCTGCCGTGGCGGTGCCGGACGCCTGGGCGGCGCCCAGGGGAAGGGCCAGGGCGGCCAGAACGGGGATCAGGGCCAGGGTCTTGGTGAAGCGCATGGTTTCCTCCTTGTGATGAATGATGTCGGCTGGGGATCAGCCGTGGCTGACTTGCAGTTTGGCGGCAAATTCCTGGTGGCGGGCGACGGCGCCGTCGTCGATGACCACCCGTTCGCCCTGGCCCCGCCGGCGGTCCATCCAGCCGCTGATCAGCTCAGCGCAGGTATGGTCCATGAACCAGAGGGAGCGCAGGCGCAGGGTGACGCGCTGGGCGGGGGGCAGGCTCTCCAGCGCCTTGGCCAGGCGGGGAAGCTGCACCAGGCTGGCGGAACCGGACAGCACCACCTCCCACTCGCCGGCCTCCTTCTCGCGGGTGACCACCAGCAGGCGCAGGCGGCGCACCTGGGGCAGCAACTCGATGAGGCTGAGGCCCAGGCCCACCAGCACGCCGGTCAGCAGGTCGGTGGCGACCACGGTGACCAGGGTGGCGGCCCAGATGGCGGCCGGCAGGGCGCCGTAGCGTTCGAACAAGTGGCGGGCATGGGCCACGCTGACCAGGCGATAACCGGTGACCACCAGCACGCCGGCCAGGGCCGACATGGGGATGGCCCGCAGCAGCCAGGGCAGCAGGGCGACGGCGCCCAGGATCCACACGCCGTGCAGGATGGTGGAGGCGCGGGTGGTGCCGCCGGCCTGCACATTGGCGGAACTGCGGACGATGACGCCGGTCATGGGCAGGGCGCCGGCCAGGCCGCAGAGCAGGTTGCCCACGCCCTGGGCCGTCAGTTCCCGGTTGTAGTTGGTGCGCACGCCGTCGTGCATGCGGTCCACCGCCGCCGCCGACAGCAGGGTTTCGGCACTGGCGATGAAGGCGATGGCCACCGCCATGACGATCAGCTTGGGCTCGAGCAGGCCGAAGCCGTTGGCGAAGTCGGGCGGTTGGATGGCGGCCCACAGGCTTTCCGGCACCGCCACCTTGGCCACAGGCAGGTTCAGCAGCGTGGCGGCCAGGGTGGCGGCGACAACGCCCACCAAGGCGCCCGGCACCAGGCGCAGGCGCTGGGGCCGCACCCATTCCCATACCAGCATGGTGGTGATGGTCAGCAGGCCGATGCCCAGCGCCGCCTCGGCCGCGTCGCCGCTGAAAGGGAACAGGCCGAAATAGGCGGCGGGCGCGGCCAGGATGTTGGCCAAGCCGCCCGCCTGCGGCTTGGCGTCCAGCATGACGTGCAACTGGCCCGCCACGATCAGCACCCCGATGCCGGCCAGCATGCCGTGCACCACGGCGGGGGAGATGGCGCGGAACCACTGCCCCAGCTTCAGCATGCCGGCCGCCATCTGGATCAGGCCGGCCATGATCAGCACGGGTCCCAAGGTGCCGATGCCGGCATCGCGGATCAGTTCGAAGACGATGACGGCCAGGCCGGCGGCGGGGCCGCTGACCTGCAGGGGCGACCCCGCCAGCAGGCCGACGACGATGCCGCCGATGATGCCGGTGATCAGCCCCTTTTCAGGGGGCGCCCCGGAGGCGATGGCGATGCCCATGCACAGCGGCATGGCCACCAGGAAGACCACGATGGACGCGGGGAGGTCCCGCGCCAGCGTGGCGGGAAAAAAACGCTGCATCATCACGCTCCCTTACTCGGCCGCGGTGACGTGATGGGCGTGCTGGGCGCAGCAGGGGTCGGCCACCACGCGGCGCGTGCCGCGCACGGCCACCTGAAGGGTCTGGTTCTTGTCGCCCACGGGCAGGAACTTCCCCGTCTCGCCATCCAGGGCCAGAATGTGGCCGTTCTCCAGGTCGAAGAACCAGCCGTGCAGGTTCAACTGCCCGGCGGCGAGCTTGGCGGCGACGGAGGGATGGCTGCGCAGGTGGTTCAGCTGCGCCACCACGTTTTCCATGGCCAGCACGCGGGCGGCCTCCGCCTCCGGCAGCAGGCTGTAGGCCTCGCGCAGCACATGGCGGGCGCTTTCGGCGTGGCGCAGCCAGGCGGCCACGTTGGGCATGTCCGCCAGCGCCTCGGGCTTCAGCAGGGCCTTCATGGCGCCGCAGTCGGAATGGCCGCAGACGACGATGTCGTTCACGCCCAGGCCCACCACCGCGTATTCGATCGCGGAGGAGACGCCGCCGTTCATCTGGCTGAAGGGGGGGACGATGTTGCCGGCGTTGCGGCAGACGAACATCTCGCCCGGGCCGCTCTGGGTAATGATCTCCGGCACCACGCGGCTGTCGGCGCAGGAGATCACCAGGGCCTTGGGCTGCTGCCCGTGGTGGGCCAGCTTGCGGTACAGCGACCGCTGTTCGGGGAAGACAACAGATCGGAAGTGCGACACGCCGTCGATGATGCTGTCCATGATGGAAACCCTCGCGTTCAAGTCGATGATCCCCGGCCGGACGGTGGGGGCGAAGGGCGCCTGAAACCACCGTCCCCGTTGGGGGCCATCAAGACTTAAGGCCTGAGTTTTTCCCGGATACGTTTCGATTATGACAAAGTGTGTCTGCCGACCTTTTGCGTCGGATCATCCCGTTTCGGAATCGTAATGATGACCGAAAGCCCGCCCTCCGCCCGGTTGTTCAGGGTGATGGTGCCGCCCTCGCGCGTCACCGCCTGGCGCGCGATGGTCAGGCCCAGGCCGGTGCCGCCGGTCCCCCGGTTGCGGGATTCCTCCAGCCGATGAAAGGGTTCGAACACCGTCTCGAACTGCGCTTCGGGGATGCCCGGGCCATCATCGCTGATGGTGATGACGGCGTTATTGCCCGTGTCGCGCACCGTCACCCGGGCCGTGCCGCCATAGGCGATGGCGTTGTTGATGATGTTGGAAAAGGCCCGGCGCATGCCCAGCGGCCGCAGGGCCAGGGGCAGGCGCTCCGGCCCCTCATAGCTGGCGACATGGCCGGCGTCGGTGGCATTGTCCACCAGGGTGGACAGCAAGGCCGGCAGGTCGGTGCGGCGCGGCTTTTCCGGATCCTCCTCACCGCCCAGATAGTCCAGCAGGTCGTTGACCATGCCCTCCATCTCATCCAGGTCGCTGTCGAAGGCGGCACGGTCCTCGGTATTGGGCAGAAAGCCGGCGCGCAGGCGCAGGCGGCCGATGGGCGTGCGCAGGTCGTGGGAGACGGCGGCCAGGGCTTCCGTCCGGCTGGCGATCAGGCGGTCAATGCGCCGCTGCATGGCGTTGAAGGCCTGGGCGACATGCCGGATCTCCTGCGGGCCCCGCGTGGGGATGAAGACCGGCGGGCCGTTGCCCACCGCGTCCGCCGCCTTGACCAGCATCTTCAGGGGCGATGCCAGGGTCTGCACCAGGAACAGGGCCATCAGCAGCACACCGATGGACAGCAAGGCGATGGAACCCAGCTGGGCATAGATGACCGGCACGGTGGACGGCAGATCGGTGACGCCGAAGCGTAGCGTGCTGCCGTCTAGAAGGCGCACGTCGCCGTCGAACGCCTTCACCGGCGTCCCGGGCCCCGTGCGCAGGCGCAAGTCCATGCCGGCCAGGGCGGCCCGGTGCTCGATCATCTCATGGCGCAGCAACCAGCTGGCGGGGTTGTCGCCCTGCACCTCCCGCGCCTGGGCCACATCCACCCAGGTGAATGTCAGGTAGGGGGAGGAGAGGGAGGAGGCGACATTCCCCCGCCGCGCCGGATCGATGGCGGACAGGACATGGCCCGCCGTCTCCACCTGTTCCGCGATGTGCCAGGTCTGGGTCTCGTCGCCGTAGTGCTGCTCCGCCTGGCCCAGCACGATGGCGTTGCCGATGACGGCCAGCAGCACCGCGCCGAACAGCACCAGGCCCAGCCGGCCGATCAGGCTGCGCGGCCAGAGATGGCTCCAGTGATGGCCCCGGCGATGGATGCCGAGCCGGGTCACAGCGTCGCCACGTCGGCGGTGAAGATGTAGCCGACGCCGCGTATGGTGCGGATCAGGCGGTTCTCATCGCCCAGCTTGCGCCGCAGGCGGCTGACCAGCACGTCGATGCTGCGATCGTTCACCTCGCCCAGGCGGGCGCGGGACAGTTCCAGCAGGCGTTCGCGCCCGATCACGCGCTGGCGGTTCTCAAGGAAGCTGACCAGCAAATCATGCTCCGCCCCCGACAGGTCCACGGCGACGCCATCGGGGTCGGTCAATTCGCGCCGGCGCCGGTCCAGGCGCCAGCCGGCAAAGACCATGACGTCCTGCGGGGCCGAGCCGATGGACCCGGCGCTGGTGCCGTTATTCGCGGCGCGGCGCAGCAGGGCGCGGATGCGGGCCAGCAGTTCCTTGGCGCGGAAAGGCTTGGGCACATAGTCGTCGGCGCCCATCTCCAGCCCCAACACCATGTCGATCTCCTCGCCGTGGGCGCTGACCATGATGATGGGCACCTGGCTGGCCCGCCGCAGATCCCGGCAGATGTCCAGCCCGCTCTGACCCGGCAGCATGACGTCCAGCAATACCAGGTCGAAACTGCCCTGGCCCAGCGCGTCCGCCATCTCGCGGCCGTCGCGCACGCCGATGGCCTCGAACCCGTTTTCCTTGAGCACACGCAATATCAGGGTGCGCATGGCCGGATCGTCCTCGACCAGCAGGATGCGCGCGATGGATAGGCTGTTCATCGGCCTTTAAATAAGGGGCGCGCGCCGCCTTTCCAGGGGCGGATACCAATCCATGCTGCATATGCACAAGATGGGGGGAGCGTCAGCCGCCGCACCAGTCGAAGGATTTGGGCGCCAGGCGCCGGGCGAGATACCCGCCGGCCTCCTGCAGGTTCCACAGATCCGTCTGGTTGTCGGTGTCCCAGGTCCAATAGGCCCAGCCGGCGAAACGCAGGGCGCAGGACTGGCGGAGGATGGAGCGCAGGGTCGTCGCCACCTGGTCCACCGTGGCGATCTCACCCTTGAACGCCCCCGTTTCCGCCAGCACGACAGGCTTGCGCATCCGGTCCGGCGCATACTCCAGCGACGCCATCTGCGCGTCCAGCGTGGCGCCGCTGGCGTGCGGATAGAGATGGATTTCCAGGAAATCCGCCTTGGAGGATTCAATGGCCGACAGGCGGAAGGGCTGGCGCGGGTCGCCCCATTTGGCGTCGGCCATGTACACACCGATATAGCCGCTGCGGTAGACGTCCAGGGGGGAGAAGACGCTGGAGGTGAACAGGGTGGACGGGGCCACGGTCTTGGCCTCCGCGATCACCCCGTCGATCCAGCGCGTGGCGGCCGCATCCGCCAGCCGCTGCCGGCTGGCCGGATCGGCCAGGTCGATGACGCTGCCATCCTCGGCGGTGTAGCGGCCGGTCTCCCTGGAAAAGGGCAGGTCCTTGGACTCGAACCCCAGTTCATTCCATAGATCGACGCAGAAAATGGCGGACAAGAGTTGGGGATCGGCATCCTTGATGCCCGCCAGGAAATCGGCGACGTAGCGGCCGTAGGCATGCGTCAGCCCCCGGCTCAGCAGCAGTTCGTTGATGCCCGAGGTGTTCCGGCGGTCCGGATCGGGAAAGCCGTCGCGCGACACCAGCCCATAGTAGTTGGTGGGCAGCCACTGCCCGGTCGGTTCCACGTATAGGCCGCTGTCCGCCGCGGCACGGATGAAATCGATCACGTTGTCCATGTAGGCCCGGTCCAGCGCGACGGTGCCGGCTGGTCCGGCGATGGCCTCGGCGTCCAGGCGGATGCGGACGAAGTTGTAGCCGTCCTTGGCCATCGCCCGCAGGCTCTGGTGGATGGCGTCCCGATGCGCTGGATAATAGTCGGGATTGAAGCTGATGTTCTTCTGCGTGACGGGGGTGCCGGGCGACACGGCGACCCAGTTGACGCCCTGGGGCACGAAGACTTGTCCGGTGGCGGTCACGAAATGGGGCCGCTGATCCGGGCCGGTCGCCATGGTGATCGCGGGCAGGGCGGCCCGCGCCGCCGGACTGAGCGCCAGCAGCGTGGCGCAGGCCAGGCTGCTGATCGTGTGACGCGCCATCCCCATGTCCCACCCCGCTATGTCCAACCACGCTGCCAGCTGCTGGGGCGGATGGTACGGGGGACGACCGGCGGCGCAAATGGCGACAGTGGGCGGGTAACAAAAAATCACCGAAGGGAAATCCGGGGCGGCGCTCCCGTTCCGGCGGTGTATCCGCCGCGTTACGGTCCGGAGGCCTCAGGCCTTCTTCTCCCAGCCCTTGTCGGTCTGCTGCCAGTAGGTGAGGTCCAGCCCCGCCTCCTTGGCGATCTTCCAGCGCTGGCGGGCGGCGGCCACGGCATCGGGGTCGATGCCGTCGAAGATGTCGCAGACGCGGGTGTATTCGGCCATGCGGGCGCTGGTGGCGCCATCGGTCAGGAACAGCACCTGGGCGTCGTTGGGCCGCTCGTCCACCGCCGTCAGCCAGATGGGCTGGTCGGCGGCGTGGCCGTCCTTGGCCGTGCCGTGGGGCAGGAAGCTGTCCGGCCGCCAGGTCCACAGGTGCTGAGCCAGCTGCTCCGCCCGCTCCTCCACCATCGACAGCACCACCGCCCGCCAGCCGCGGGCCAGCGACCGTTCCAGCAGATCGGGCAAGGTCTGCTCCAAACTGCTGCGCTGCAGGTGGTAGAAGTTGACCTCGGTCATGGGGCGTCCGACAGCAAAGGAAAGGGGCGGCCCGTGACCCGAGCCGCCCCGATCTTACCCTGACTGCGAAGGCTTTTGTCAGCCCTCGTAATAGTCCGCGACCAGCCGGTCCAGCAGGCGGACGCCGTAGCCCGAGGCGCCCTTGGGCACGGTGGCGCCGTCCTTCTTGGTCCAGGCGGTGCCGGCGATGTCCAGGTGGGCCCACGGCACGTCGTTGACGAAGCGCTGCAGGAACACCGCACCGATGATGCTGCCGGCCTTGCCCGGGCTGCCGATGTTCTTCATGTCGGCGACGTCGCAGTCGATGTCCTTGTCATAGGCGGCCCCCAGGGGCAGGCGCCACAGCGTCTCGCCCGTCTTGAGGCCGGCATCGGTCAGGCGCTGCGACAGTTCGTCGTTGTTGGAGAACAGGCCGGCGTGCTCGTTGCCCAGCGAGACGATGATGGCGCCGGTCAACGTCGCCAGGTCGACCATGAAGCGCGGCTTGAATGTCGCCTGGGTGTACCACAGGGCATCGGCCAGGATCAGGCGGCCCTCGGCGTCGGTGTTCAGCACCTCGATCGTCTGGCCGGACATGCTGGTGACGACATCGCCCGGGCGCTGGGCGTTGCCGTCGGGCATGTTTTCCACCAGGGCCACGACGCCGACGACGTTGGCCTTGGCCTTGCGGCCGGCCAGGGCGGCCATCAGGCCGATGACGGCGCCGGAGCCTGCCATGTCCCACTTCATGTCCTCCATCCCGGCGGCCGGCTTGATGGAGATGCCGCCGGTGTCGAAGGTGACGCCCTTGCCCACGAAGGCCAGGGGGGCGGCACCCTTCTCACCGCCGTCCCAGCGCATGATGACCAGGCGCGGCGGCTTGGCCGAGCCCTGGCCCACGCCCAGCAGCGCGCCCATGCCCAGCTTCTTCATCTGCTTCTCGTCCAGCACCTCGACCTTCACGCCCAGCTCGGTCAGGGCCTGGCAGCGCTCGGCCAGGGTCTCGGGATAGATGACGTTCGGCGGCTCCGACACCACGTCGCGGGTGAGGAAGACGCCGTCGGCGATCTTCTCCAGCTTGCCGTAGGCCTTCTTGGCGGCGGCATGCTCGGCCGTGGCCAGGGTCAGCTTCTTCAGCGTCGGCTTCTGGTCCTTCGGCTCCTTCGTCCGGTACTTGTCGAAGCGGTAGGAGCGCAGGCGGGCGCCGTAGCCGACGTTGGCGGCGAAGGTGGCCGGCGACAGCACCAGGCCGTCATGGCCGTCCAGCACCAGGGTGGCGTCGGGGTCGCCGGCGCGGGCCAGGCTGGCGGCCACGGTGCCGCCCAGCGACTGCGCCGTCAGGTCCGTCACCTTCTCGGCGGCGCCGATGCCCACCAGCAGGATGCGCGCATAGTCGGTGCCACCGGGGGCCAGCAGGGTCAGCGTCTCATCCGCCTTGCCGGTGTATCGGCCGGCTTCCATGGCGCGGGCCAGCGCGCCGCCGCTCTTCTGGTCCAACTCGGCGCCCAGGCTGCCCAGGCCGCGGCCCTGTGACACCGTGATGGCCAGGACGCCGGATTGCGGCAGGGCGTTCTGGGCGTAAGCGATCTTCATCTTGCCTCTCTTGGTCGGTCCCTTGGGATCCTTGGAACGGGGGGCGTCTTGGCGCCTGGACCCGTCCGGATGGCTTCGCCCTATGGCGTTGGAAGTCCTATACAGGATTTCTCAATGTTGTACGTCAACGCTCGAAATCCAGACCTTTTGTCCCAGGCGGTTGTTTCCGGAGACGGGAGTCGATAAGAACTGCGTGCCAAGCCTAGTCGGGCGGGGTTCCATGCCGGCTGTCGTCGGCTTGGCGGCGGGGTGTCGCGCCCTGGTTTCGCCAAATTGTGGGGCCCTATAGTGGCCGGGCCGCCGGTGCCTCCCATATGGGGCGCCGCGGTGTCGGATCGGCGGGATGCGCGGGCGCCGTTGTGGCGGGCGCCGGTCCCGCCTTGTGTGTTGTGGAGCACGATGAACCTGATCGGCCGGTATTTGTCGCGCAACCTCGTCGTGGCGATGGTTTTCATCACGGCCGGGTTGTCCTCGACCATCTGGATGACGCAGTCCCTGCGCCTGATCCAGTTGGTGGTCGAGGGCGGGGCGCCGATCAGCATGTTCCTGCGCCTGGCGTTCTCCACCCTGCCGACCTTCCTGGCGCTGGTCATGCCGTGGGGCGTGCTGATCGCTACGCTGTTCACCTATAACCGCCTGACCCTGGACAGCGAGTTGGTGGTCATGCGCGCCGCCGGCATGGGGCCGCTGACGCTGGCCCGGCCCGCGCTGCAGCTGTCGGCCATCGTCCTGTTCCTCTGCCTGCTGCTGAACCTGTTCCTGGCGCCGGCGGCGCAGCGCGAGTTCGTGCGCCTGCGCGAGGAGATCCGCACCGACTATTCCTCCGTCCTGCTGCGCGAGGGCACGTTCAACGACGTGGGCGAGGGCAAGACCGTCTATGTCCGCCAGCGCGGGGCGGAGGGCATGCTGAACGGCCTGATCATCTACGACAACAGCAAGCCGCAGCGCCCGGTGATGACCATCGCCGACCATGGCATCCTGGTGACGGCCGAGGCCGGCCCCCGCGTCATCGTCTACGACGGTGTGCGTCAGGAATACGACCGTGACACCGGCCACGCCTCCAACCTGGAATTCAAGCGCTACACCGTGGACCTGAAGGTCCTGAACGCCGGTGAGGCGCAGCGCTGGCCCGATCCGCGCGAACGGACCCTCAGCGATCTGCTGTTCGATACCGGCAACCCGACCGACACCCAGCTGCGCCCGCGCCTGAACCAGGAGCTGCACCAGCGCTTCGCGACGCCCCTGCTGGCGCCGGCCTTCGCCATGATCGCGTTGACGGCGCTGATGTCCGGCGAATTCTCGCGCCGGGGGCAGGCCCGCCGCATCGCCTTGGCCGTGGTCTTCGGCATGCTGCTGCAGGCGATGATGCTGGGCATCTCCAACCTGGCGGTGAAGACCCAGGCCTTCAATGCCGTGCTGTATGTCGTGGGCATCCTGCCGGTGGCCATCGGCTACTGGTACCTTGAGAATTGGCGGCGTTTGAGCCGGGGCGGGGCGGGCCGGTCCGGCACCCCGCCGGCGGGGCCTCCCGCTACGGGATCCTTGGGCGGAAAGGCGGCCTGACACCATGCGCATCTCGCCCACGCTGTCCGTCTATATCACCCGCCAGTTCGTGTTCTGGTTCCTGATCATCCTCGGGGGCATGCTGGCGCTTGTCCTGCTGCTGGACACGGTGGAACTGCTGCGCCGCGCCGCCGCCAAGACGGACGCCACCTTCCAGATCGTGCTGAGCATGGCGCTGCTGAAGCTGCCGGAAATCGGCCAGCAGATCTTCCCCTTCGGCGTGCTGTTCGGCGCCATGTACACCTTCTTCCGCATGACCCGCAGCGCGGAGCTGGTGGTGGTGCGCGCCGCCGGCATTTCCGTCTGGCAGTTCATGACGCCGGTGCTGCTGACATCCTTGGTGGCCGGTATCCTGAACATCACCCTGCTCAGTCCCGTCTTCGCCACCATGCTGGCGCGGTATGAGCAGCTGGAAAGCCGCTATCTGCGCGGCCAGCAGAGCTCGCTGGACGTGGCGCGCTCCGGTGTCTGGTTGCGCCAGGTGCAGGAGGGGGACAACGGCAACTACCTGATCCACGCCGAATCCGTGGGGCCGGGCAAGCCCGTGAACCTGCGCACCGTCACCATTCTGCTGTTCAACGGCAGCGACCAGATCCCCGTGGGCCGCCTCGATTCCGAGACGGCGGAGCTGCAGAAAGGGCAGTGGGTGCTGCGCAACGCCTGGCTGAACCGGCCGGGCCGCCCGACCCAGCATGTCGACGGCATGGCCCTGCCGACCGACCTGACGGAGGCCCGCATCCAGGAAAGCTTCGCCCCGCCCGACACGCTGTCGTTCTGGGAACTGCCCAGCTTCATCCAGACGCTGGAGCAGGCGGGCCTGTCGTCGGTGCGGCACCGCATGTACTACGAGTCGATGCTGGCCGTGCCGGCCTTCTTCTGCGCCATGGTCTTCCTGGCCGGCACCTTCTCCCTGCGTCACGCCCGCCGGGGCGGCACCTTGCAGATGCTGGGCACCGGCCTGGCGACGGCGCTGGTGCTGTTCGTCAGCCAGAACATCATCCAGGCGCTGGGCCGCAGCGGCGTGCTGCCGGTCTTCCTGGCCGCCTGGGCGCCGGCCGGCGTCTGCCTGATGCTGGGAACCGCCGCCCTGCTGCACCTGGAGGATGGCTGAGCGCCATCCCCGCGCCGCATCCGCGGTTGCGGGGGCCGTTTGCCTTCGTCCCCCCTTGGCTCTATAAGTTCCGTTCTCCGTTTTCCCCGGTCCTCGTTTTTCCCGGTAAGGTCAGATGATCCAACTTTCCCGCCGTTCCGCCGCTGCCGTGCTCGCCGTCGGCCTGACCCTGGGCACGAGCCTGGCCACGCCCGCGCTGGCGCAGCTGGCCGGCCCCCGGACGGCCGCCGCCACCAACGGCATGGCCCTGGGCCCGCGCGTCGCGGCCCAGCCGCAGGGCCAGCAGGAAGAGCGCATCGTCGCCGTGGTGAATGACGAGGCCATCTCCCAGACCGACCTGGCCGGCCGCATGCGCCTGGCCATCGTCAACACCGGCCTGCCCGACACGCCGGACGTGGAACAGAAGCTGAAGCCCCAGGTGCTGCGCCTGCTGATCGACGAGAAGCTGGAGCTGCAGGAGGCCAAGAAGCAGAACCTGGTGGTGACGGACGAGGAGGTGGACCGTGAGTTCGCTCGCCTGGCCAAGCAGAATAAGGCCCCTTCGCCGGAAAGCTTCGCCGCCAACCTGGAGCGCGAGGGCGTGCCGGTCTCCTCGCTGAAGGAGCAGATGCGCGCCAACATCGCCTGGAACAAGGTGGTGCAGCGCCGCATCCGTCCCACCATCCAGGTGAGCGACGAGGAGATCGACAGCCGCACCTCGCGCATCATCGCCAACGCCGGCAAGCCGGAATACCTGCTGACGGAAATCTTCATCTCCGTCGATAATCCCAAGCTGGACCAGGACGCCCACCAGCTGGCCGACAAGCTGGTGGGCGAGATCACCCACGGCGCCAACTTCGCCGCCGTGGCCCAGCAGTTCTCGCAGAGCGCCACGGCCGCGGCCGGCGGCGACATGGGCTGGGTGCAGCAGGGACAGCTGGAGCCGGCGCTGGATCGCGCGCTGCAGCGCCTGCCCACCGGCCAGGTTTCGGTGCCGCTGCGCGGCGCCGGCGGCTATTACATCTTCCTGGTCCGGGATGAGCGCACGGTGACCGGTGGCGATCCCGCCGACATCGAGGTGTCCGTGGGCCAGGTGGTGGTGCCCGTCCCGCCTGGCGCGGACGTTCAGGCCCTGGGCCAGACCGTGAAGAAGGTCGGCGACAACTCGCACAGCTGCGAGGCTTTGGCCGCCGCCGCCAAGGCCAACCTGCCGGGTTCCACCACCCGGGCCCAGCCCATGACCCGCCTGGGGGACATCCCGGGTGAGCTGTCCAAGCTGATCGGCCGCCTGGGTGTGGGCCAGGCCACCGACCCGCTGGAAACCCAGGCCGGCCTGATGCTGTTGATGGTGTGCGACCGCAAGGTGCCGGAGGGCAGCGCCCCGCCGCGCGACCAGGTGGCCAACATGATCGGTGGCGAGCGTATGGACATGCTGCAGCGGCGCAACCTGCGCGACCTGCGGCGCGCCGCCACCATCGACATCCGCAGCTGACCAGGGGCGGGGGCCGTGCAGCCTCCGATCCGTTCCATGACCGCGCCGCCCCCCTCGTCCGTCCTGCCTTTGGCCCTGACCATGGGGGAACCGGCCGGCATCGGCGGTGAGATCGCGTTGATGGCCTGGCGCTCGCGGCGCGACCGGGGCATCCCGCCCTTTTTCATGATCGACAGTCCGGAGCGCCTGGCCGCGCTGGCCCAGGCCACCGGCTTGGACGTCCCGGTGCGGGAGATCCAGGCCCCAGCCGACGCGGCGGGCGTTTTCGGTGACGCGCTGCCGGTGCTGCGCCAGGACCTGTCCGTGCCTGTCGTGCCCGGACAGCCGGATCCGGCCAACGGCGCCGCCGTCATCGCCAGCATCGACCGGGCCGTGGCCCTGGTGCAGGCGGGCCAAGCGGCGGCGGCGGTGACCAACCCCATCCAGAAAAGCAGCCTCTACGCCGCCGGCTTCCGCCACCCCGGCCACACCGAATATCTGGCCCACCTGGCGGGGATGAGTGAGGAGCCTGTCATGCTGCTGGAGGGGGGCGGCCTGCGGGTGGCCCTGGCCACCATCCACGTGGCGCTGAAGGACGTGGCCGGCCTGTTGACGCGCGAGGTGCTGCTGCACACCGCGCGGGTGACCCACCAGGCGCTGCGCCGTGATTTCGGCCTCGCCCAGCCGCGCCTGGCCGTGGCCGCGCTGAACCCGCACGCGGGGGAGGGCGGTGCCATGGGACGGGAGGAGATCGAGATCATCGCCCCCGCCGTGGCGACCTTGCGGGCGGAGGGGATGAACGTGGCCGGCCCGCTGCCGGCCGATACCCTGTTCCACGCCGGCGCGCGCGCCACCTATGACGCCGTCATCTGCCAATATCACGACCAGGGGCTTATCCCGCTGAAGACCCTGGATTTCGACACGGGCGTCAACATCACCCTGGGCCTGCCCTTCATCCGCACCTCTCCCGACCACGGCACCGCCCTGTCCCTGGCCGGCACGGCCCAGGCCAGCCCGTCCAGCCTGGTCGTGGCCCTGCTGTCGGCCGACCGCCTGGCGCGGCAGCGCGCCGCCGCCTGATCCCTCCGTCCCAAGATCGTTTCATGACCAGCCTCGCCCATCTGCCGCCCCTGCGCGACGTCATCGCCCGTTTCGACCTGGGCGCCCGCAAGGCGCTGGGCCAGCACTTCCTGCTGGACCTGAACCTGACGGCGCGCGTGGCCGCCGCCGCCGGCGACCTGGCGGGCGTCACCGTCATCGAGGTGGGGCCCGGCCCCGGCGGCCTGACCCGGGCCCTGGTGGAAAGCGACGCCAAGGCGGTGGTGGCGGTGGAGCGGGACAGCCGTTTCGTCGCGGCCCTGGCCGATGTGGTGGAGGCCGCCGCCGGCCGTCTGACCATCGTGGAGGGCGACGCGCTGGAGGTCGACATGACCGCCATCGCCCCGGCGCCGCGCGCCATCGTCGCCAACCTGCCCTATAACGTCGGCACGCCCATGCTGGTGGGCTGGCTGCGCCAGATCCAGGAATTCCGCAGCCTGACGCTGATGTTCCAGAAGGAAGTGGTGGACCGCATCGTCGCCAGGCCGCGCACCAAGGATTACGGCCGCCTGGCGGTCATGAGCCAGTGGCTGGCCGACGCGCGGCTGGTGTTCGACATCCCGCCGCAGGCGTTTTCCCCACCGCCCAAGGTCATGTCGGCGGTGGTGCACATCACCCCGCGCGCCCTGCCGGCCGACGCCCCGTCGTTCAAGGATATGGAGCGGGTGGTGGCCGCCGCCTTCAACCAGCGGCGCAAGATGCTGCGCGCCGGCCTGAAGGGCCTGGTGGCCCAGCCGGAGCCCTTGCTGGAGGCCGCCGGCATCCTCCCCACCTCCCGGGCGGAGGAGGTGGACGTGGCGGGTTTCGTGCGCCTGACCCATGCCTGGCGGGCGCACCAGGATTCCCGGCGGGATTAAAGACTGCACGCCTACGGTATGTCCCGGTTCTGCCTGTTATGCGGAACGCGGGGGGGCTTCCATGCCTGAGTAATGACGCGTTTATGACGGTCGTCACTCCCGCTCGCGTCTCGCTCCGCTAGCTTTGCGATACGGAACGACGCTGAAATTTGGGGATGACGCCATGACCAAGCAGATCAATCACTGGGTGCGCCGCCTGCTACCCGCCCGCCTGCTGCCCACCTTGGGCGTGCTGCTGCCCATCGCCGCCTGCAGCGGCGCCCCGGACCATGATTATGTCCAGGTGGCTGATGAGAACCCCGCCTTTTCCAGCTGCTCCCAGTCCGCCTTCGACCTCTATCCCGGGGTTGAGCAGGGCGCCTTGCGTGCCGACCATCTGAACGCTTGTCTGGCCACCCATCAGACCTACGCCAACGACCGGGTGGCCGTGGCCCGCATCCACAGCTTCTAAGATCGGTGTCCGTCGTTCCGGTGTTGAATTAGGTGTTCCCCAGTCCCCGCGCCTGTGGCGGTTACACCGCCAGTTCCAGCACCACCGGCGTGTGGTCGGATGCCTTTTCCTTGCCGCGCGGGCCTTTGTCGATGGCGCAGCCCACCAGGCGGTCGGCGGCCTGGGGCGACAGCAGGAAATGGTCGATGCGCAGGCCGTTGTCGCGCGGCCAGGCGCCGGCCTGGTAGTCCCAGAAGGTGAAGGCGCGGTCGGCGTCGGGGTGCGCGGCGCGGAAGGCCTCCACCAGGCCCAGGTGGGTGATCTCGCGGAACTTGGCGCGGGTCTCGGGCCGGAACAGGGCGTCGGTGATCCAGGCGGCGGGGTCGTAGACGTCGCGCGCCTCGGGGATGACGTTGTAGTCGCCGCCCAGGACGAAGGGGATCTCCCGCGCCAGCAAGCCGCCGGCGTGGGCCTTCAGCCGGTCCATCCAGCGCAGCTTGTAGGGGTATTTCTCCGTGCCCACCGGGTTGCCGTTGGGCAGGTACAGGCTGGCGATGCGGATGCCGCCCACCGTCGCCTCGACATAGCGGGCCTGCTCATCCTCCGGCTCGCCCGGCAGGCGGGTGATGATGTCGGTGGGTTCCTCACGCGACAGCAGGGCGACGCCGTTATAGGCCTTCTGCCCCACCACGGCGCAGTGATAACCCAGGTCCTGGAAGGCCTGCAGCGGGAAGGCCGCCGTTTCGCACTTGATCTCCTGGAACAGCACGACGTCCGGCTTGGCGCTGTCCAGCCACTCGGTCACGTTGCCTAAGCGGGCTTTGACCGAGTTCACGTTCCAGGTGGCGATGTGCATGGGAAGGCTCTCATCAGGCGAAATTTGTCCGCACCTTAGAGCGAAGCCTTGATCAACGCGAGGGGCTTGCGCCGAAGCGTACCACGCATCCTTTCTTTCCTAGGACGCGACCGCGTCCGCCGGAGCGAGCACCGCCAGTTTACGTAAAGGGGCGCGCAGCGAGGATAGCCAAGCGGCCGGATGGCCGCGCCCGGCGCCTGAGGGCCCGCTTAAAGCGAGAAACTCTGCCCGCAGCCGCAGGAGGAACTGGCGTTGGGATTGGTGACCTTGAAGTAGGAACCCGCCAGTTCCTCGACGAAGTCCACCTCGGCGCCGGCCAGCAGATCCAGCGATGTGTCGTCCACCACCAGCCGGGCGCCGTCGCGCTCGAACACATGGTCATCGTCATGGGTGGTGGCGTCGAAGCTGAAGCCGTATTGGAAGCCGGAGCAGCCGCCGCCCGACACGGACAGGCGCATCATGACGTTGGGGCCGCCTTCCATCTCCGCCAGCTTGCGCACGCGCTTGGCGGCACTGGCGCTCAGGCTCATGGCGCGGACGGCGGCAGGGGAAGCGGTGTCGGCGGTGATGTCGGTGACGCTCATCGACGGTCTCTTTCCAGTTGCGGAACGCTGGCCCCACACCCACGTACCCGTTGAAAAGGCGACTGGACAGGGGCGGCGTTCCTCTGTAACGCCCATAGTATGTAGGCGCTCCAAACGGTTCCGTCAAAGGACCAGGAACCATTCGGTGCCCGCACGGGTCTGGCATGAGGTATGCGGCGATGATGAACTGGAACAGCCTGCTGTCGCGCAAGCGCTTGGCCAAGACGACGGCCGATCCGGAATTGCCGCACCGCAGCGCCTATGAGATCGACATCGACCGCATAACCTTCACCACCAGCTTCCGCCGCCTGGCCGACAAGCAGCAGGTGCACGGCATCGGCGGGTCCGACTATGTGCGCTCCCGCCTGACCCACTCGATGGAGGCGGCGCGGGTGGGCCGGTCGCTCGGCATGTGGGTGGGGCCGGCCATCCTGGGCAGCATCGCCTATCCGCTGAAGGCCACCCCCGCCGACATCGGCCATGTCGTGGCCGCCGCCTCCCTGGCCCATGACGTCGGCACCCCCTGCTTCGCCCATACGGGCGAGGACGTGATTTCCGATTGGTTCGCGGACAGCGTCATCGGTCGCCGCATCCGCGAGGGGCTGAGCGATGTCGAGCAGGCCGAACTGTGCAAGTTCGAGGCGAACGCCCAGGGCTTCCGCGTGCTGACCCGGCTGCAGGGCTGGCGCGGCGTGGGCGGGCTGCAACTGACGGCGGCGACGCTGGCGGCCGGCGCCAAATACCCGTGGGGCGTGGAGGTGCCGGACGGCCCAGTGAAACGGCCGCACAAGCGCAAGTATGGCTTCTTCGAGAGCGAGCAGGCGGTGTTCGCCGAGGTCGCCGCCGAGGTGGGATTGGTGGAAACGGGGCCGGGCGCATGGTGCCGCCACCCCCTGGCCTATCTGGTGGAGGCGGCGGACGATGCCTGCTACCACGTCGTGGATATCGAGGACGCCGCCAAGATGCGCATGCTGAGTTTCGAGCATGCCGAGGATCTGTTGCTGGCCTTCATCCGCGACGACAAGACCAAGGATTGGGAGGCGGACTACAAGACCTTGGAGGATGAGGACCGCAAGCTGATCTTCCTGCGCGCCCAGGCCATCGACCGGCTGGTGCGCGACGCGGCGGAGATTTTCCTGGAACGTCTGCCGAGCCTGATGGCGGGGGAGTTCTGCAAGCCGCTGCTGACCCTGTCGGAGCGGGCGCAGGCCCTGCGCCACATTGAACAGGTCAGCCACGAGCGCATCTATCGCGGCCAGCAGCGCTGCGAGACCGACATCATCGCCGCCCGCACCATCACCACCCTGCTGGACGCCTATGGCGAAGCGCTGCTGGACCGGGAGAAGCTGGGCACCGGCGCCAAGCTGCCCCGCCGCTGGGCCTCGCTGCTGGAAACCATGCCGGAGTCGCGTCAGTTGCCTTATGAGCGCGCGGCCTGGGTGCGCGGCCTGCTGGACTACGTCGCCGGCATGACCGACCGCTTCGCCATCCGACAGGCGCAGATGATCGCGGGGTGATTATGGAGTGGCCAAGGGCACCCTTCACGTGGTCCTGGTTTCTTGTATCGATGGCGGGTCGGATTTCCCGGCGCGAATATTGGCTGAAATTCCAGCTGCCCTTGATGGCCGTTTACTGGGCGATGGCTGGGCTTGGCTTTGTGACGGCCGGCATTCCGCCGACCATCGACAATGGCTCGGGTGAAGGCCTCAACATCATCTACTTCGCCTTGGTGGTTCTTGTCGCCATGGCCAGCGGATGGGCGAGCCTCGCCGTTAACGTCAAACGGTGCCACGACCGTGATCGTAGTGGCTGGTTTATACTGATTCAGTTGGTTCCAGGCGTAGGGGCGCTCTGGTTCCTAGTCGAAACCGGCTTCCTGCCGGGCAGCATCGGCGCAAATCGATTCGGTGCCGATCCGCAAGCCTGACGCAAAGGGGGAGCAGCCTTCTCCGCCCTGGCCCAACTCCGCCCGTGACCTGCACCGCAGGAACCTTGTATGGTGCCCCGCCGCCGGTCACCATGGCCGGCGAACGTGTCTCTATTTGGATCTGCCGGTTCTAACGCCATGAACGTCTACAAGGAATTCGAAGCCCTGGTCCGCCGCGCGCTGGAGGCCCTGGCGGCTGACGGCGGCATTCCCGCCGGGCTGGACCTCTCCCGCGTGACGGTGGAGCCGCCGCGTGAGGCGGCGCATGGCGACATCTCCACCAACGCCGCCATGGTGCTGGCCAAGCCCGCCGGCAAGCCGCCCCGTGCCATTGCCGAGGCGCTGGCCCCGCATCTGCGCGCCCTGCCGGACGTGACCGAGGTCACCATCGCCGGCCCCGGCTTCGTCAACCTGCGCGTGGCGCCCAGCTATTGGCGCGCCCGCCTGGCCGACGTCCTGACTGCCGGCGTGGGCTTCGGCGCCAGCACCATCGGCAACGGCACCCGGGTGAACGTGGAATACGTCTCCGCCAACCCCACCGGCCCGCTGCACGCGGCGCACGCCCGGGGTGCGGTGGTGGGTGACGCCCTGTCGGCCCTGTTGGAAAAGGCCGGCTACGACGTCACACGTGAGTATTACATCAACGACGCCGGCGCCCAGGTGGACGTCCTGGCCCGCTCCACCCACCTGCGCTACCGCGAGACCCTGGGTGAGACGGGCATCGAGATCCCGGCCGGCATGTATCCGGGCGAATACCTGAAGGACGTGGGCCACGCCCTGGCCCAGCGGGACGGCGCCAAATGGCGCGACCTACCGGAGGAGGAGTGGCTGGCCCCGGTGCGCGGCTTCGCCATCGACCAGATGATGGCCGGCATCAAGGAAGACCTGGCCTCCCTCAACATCCATCATGACCTGTTCAGCAGCGAACGCGCGCTGGTGGACAACGGGGCGGTGGACCAGGCCTTCAAGGCGCTGGAGGATGCCGGCCTGATCTATGTCGGCGTGCTGGAGCCGCCCAAGGGCAAGAAGCCCGACGATTGGGAGCCGCGTCCCCAGACCCTGTTCAAGGCCACGCAGTTCGGTGACGACGTCGATCGTCCGCTGAAGAAGTCGGACGGGTCGTGGACCTATTTCGCCAACGACATCGCCTATCACTACGACAAGTACCGGCGCGGCTGCCCAGTGCTGATCGACGTGTGGGGGGCCGACCACGGCGGCTATGTGAAGCGCATGGCGGCGGCGACCAAGGCCATTTCCGACGGCAAGGCCGCGCTGGACGTGAAGCTGTGCCAGCTGGTGCACCTGCTGCAGAATGGCGAGCCGGTTAAGATGTCCAAGCGCGCCGGCACCTTCGTCACCCTGCGCGACGTCATGGACGCCGTGGGCCGCGACGTGGTGCGCTTCATCATGCTGACCCGCCGCAACGACCAGACGCTGGAGTTCGACTACGCCAAGGTGACGGAGCAGTCCAAGGACAACCCCGTCTTCTACGTGCAGTACGCCCATGCCCGCTGCCGCTCGGTCCTGCGCCAGGCGCAGGCGCTGCACCCCGACTGGGATCTGTCGGTTGAGGCGCTGTCGGTCGTGTCCTTCGACGGCCTGGCCTCCACGGCCGAGGTCGACCTCATCCGCCTCATGCTGAACTGGCCGCGCACGGTGGAGTCGGCGGCGGAGGCGCATGAGCCGCACCGCGTCGCCTACTATCTGCAGGATCTGGCCGCCGCCTTCCACGGCTTCTGGAACCAGGGCAAGGACGACGCCACCCTGCGCTTCATCATAGAGGGGGACGACGCCCTGACCCGGGCCCGCCTGGCCCTGGTGACGGCGGTGTCCCTGGTCATCGCGTCGGGCCTCGCCATCATGGGCGTGGTGCCGGCCGAGGAGTTGCGCTGATCCCATGAGCGACATGCACGACCATCACGGCGACCCCGACTACGACTATGATCCCGGCTATGACTGGCAGGGGCGGCGTCAGCCGGCGCCCCGCCGGCGCGGGTTCCTCAGCCTGGCCGTGGTATTGGCCGCCGTCGGCAGCTTCGGCGGGCTGATCTACTTCGTCTACACCCAGGGCCAGCGGGCAGGGACGGAGGCGGTGGCCCCCATCATCCATGCCGATCCCGGGCCGACGAAGGTTAAGCCGGAGACGCCCGGCGGAATGGACGTGCCCAACCAGGACCGGCTGATCTACGACCGCCTGCGCGCCGACGCCAAGACGGACCCCGGCGTGGAACGCCTGCTGCCGCCGCCGGAAGCGCCCATGGAACGGCCCACGGCTGCGCCGCCGGCCGCCCAGCCGGCGCCCCAGGCCGTTGCCCAAGCTCCTGCCCAGGCGCCGGCGCAAGCCCCGGCCGCCCAACCGGCGGTCCCGGCTGTCCTGCCGCCCACCGTGCTGCCCCCGACGGCAGCCGTCCCCACCGCCCCGAAGCCGGTGACGCCGGCGCCAGTTCCGGCCGCCAAGCCGCCCGCGCAGCAGCAGACGGCGCAAGCCAACGCGCCCACGCCGCTGGTGCCGCCAGCCCCGCAGCCTACGCCTCAGCCGGCCGCGTCCAAGCCTGTTGCCGCCGCCCCGGTCACGCCGCCACCCAAGCCGGTGGAAAAGCCGGTGGCGCCGGCCGCCGCAGCGCCCACCGCCGCGCCCACCGCCACCGGCGGCGGGTCGGTAAAACTGCAGTTCGCCTCCATCCCCTCCGAACCGCAGGCGGAGGCGGAAATGCAGCGCATCCAGCGCAAGCACGCGGCTGTCCTGGGTGGGCTCAGCCTGCGCCTGGTCAAGGCCGATCTGGGCGCCAAGGGCATCTATTACCGCGTCCAGGCGGGCCCCATCGACGAGGCCCAGGCCAAGCGTATCTGCGAGGCGGTGAAGGCGGCCAGGGACGGCTGCATCCCCGTACATTAAGGCGGTGCTTGCGATGACCAACCCCACCGTTCCAGCGGCCGTCATCTTCGGCTGCACCGGCCCCGTCCTGACCGAGGCGGAGCGGGCGCTGTTCGCGGCGGCCAATCCCCTGGGCTTCATCCTGTTCAAGCGCAATTGCGAGACGCCGGAGCAGGTGATGGCCCTGACGGCCGCCCTGCGCGACAGCGTGGGCCGGCCCGACGCGCCCATCATGATCGACCAGGAGGGCGGCCGCGTGGCCCGCCTGCGGCCGCCGCACTGGCCGTCCCTGCCGCCGGCCGGCCGCATCGGTGCCATCGCCGATGACGACCTGGCCAAGGAGGCCGCCTGGCTGCACGGCCGGCTGCTGGCCGCCACCCTGGCGCCGCTGGGCATCGACATGGATTGCGCCCCGGTGGCCGACGTGCCGCAGGCGGGCGCCCACGACGTCATCGGCGACCGCGCCTTCAGCCGCTACCCGGCCCGGGTCGCCCTGCTGGCGGGCGCCCAGGCGGACGGCCTGCTGGCCGGCGGCGTCCTGCCCATCGTGAAGCATTTGCCCGGCCACGGCCGCGCCCTGTCCGACAGCCATAAGGAACTGCCGACGGTGACGGCGGACCTGGCGACGCTGGAGGCGACGGACTTCGCCCCTTTCAAGGCCCTGGCCGACCAGCCTGCGGGCATGGTGGCCCACATTCTATTCACGGCGGTGGATGCCCAGCATCCCTCCAGCACCTCGTCCCTGGTCATCACCAGGATCGTGCGCGGGCTGATCGGCTTCGACGGCCTGTTGTTCAGCGACGATCTGGACATGCAGGCCCTGTCGGGCACGGTGGCGGAGCGTGCGGCCGCCGTGGTGGCCGACGGTTGCTGCGACGTGGCCCTGCACTGCAACGGCACGGTGGAGGACATGGCCGCCGTGGCCGCCGTGGTGCCCCGCCTGTCGGAACAGGCGCAGGAGCGCTGGGCCAGGGCCCAGGCCCGCCGCCCGAATGCGACCGTCGCCGACGCGGCCACCGTCGCCGCTTGGCGCACGCGCCTCATCGACCTTGCCGGTAACTGGGACTGACCCCTTTGGACACCTCGATTCAGGAACTGATCGTCCGCCTTTCCGTGATGGCCATCCCCATGGTGCTGGCCATCACCCTGCATGAGGCGGCCCACGCCTGGGTGGCGTGGAGGCTGGGTGACGACACCGCCTACTCCCAAGGGCGGGTCAGCTTCAACCCGGGCAAGCACATCGACCCCATCGGGACCATCCTGATGCCGGCCTCGCTGTTCCTGTTCACCGGCTTCGTCTTCGGCTGGGCCAAGCCCGTGCCCGTCACGCAAAGCCGGCTGCGCCGCCCGCGCCGGGACATGGCACTGGTGGCGCTGTCCGGGCCCGGCATGAACTTCCTGCTGGCCATCGTCTTCGCCCTGCTGCTGCACACCCTTTTCCTGCTGCCGGCCTCGGTGGCGGATTGGGTGGGGCAGAACTTCGTGGCCGGCATCCAGATCAACCTGATGCTGGGGGTGCTGAACATGCTGCCCTTCCCGTCGCTGGATGGCGGCAAGGTGCTGGAGCAAATGCTGCCCTACCGCCAGGCGCAGTGGTTCGCGGCGCAGGAGGTGCGGGGCAACATGATCCTGCTGACGATTTTTTTCCTGCTGCCCTACCTTTTCAATAAGATGGGCCTGTCGGCCTACGACCCCTACATGTGGCTGGTGCGGTGGCCGACCAGCGGCTTGTGGAACGTGATCGCCACGGTGACGGGACTGAGCTGATGGCCGACGCGCGGGGCCCGGATGAGGAATGGAGCGCCGCCCCCGCCCTTGAGCCGGCGGGCGAGGGGGAGCCCGCCTTACTGGTCGACCTTGGGGAATTCGAAGGCCCCATCGACCTGCTGCTGACCCTGGCCCGCGACCAGAAGGTCGATCTCACCCGCATCTCCATCCTGGCCCTGGCCGAGCAGTACTTGGCCTTCGTGGAAGAGGCGCGGCGCCTGCGGCTGGAGGTGGCGGCCGATTACCTGGTGACCGCCGCCTGGCTGGCCTATCTCAAATCCCGCCTGCTGCTGCCCACGCCCGAGACGGAGGAGCCGACGGGCGAGGAACTGGCGCAGGCCCTGGCCTTCCAGCTGCAACGGCTGGAGGCCATGCAGAACGCGGCCGCCCGCCTGATGGCCCGGCCGCGCCTGGGCCGCGACGTCTTCCCCCGGGGCGCACCCGAAGATCTGCCGGTGTTCGAACGGCGGGTGACGGAGGTGACGCTCTATGATCTGCTGCGCGCCTATGGCGACATTAAGCGCCGGCAACAGAAGACCGGCCCGCTGCACCTGCCGCCGGTGGATCTGTTCACCATCGAGGATGCCATCCGCCGGGTGGAGGCCATGCTGGGCCGCCTGCCGGACTGGACCCGCCTGGACCGTTTCCTGCCGCCGGACTGGCGCGGCGGCACCAGCCGGGAGGACAAGCTGAAGGCCCGGTCCGCCCTGGCGGCGACCTTCGTCGCCACCCTGGAACTGGCCAAGGCCGGCCAGTTGGAGGTGCGGCAGGACGGCACCTTCGGCCCCCTGTACGTTCGCCGCACCGATACGCCCGCCGCACCGCCGACCCCGGATAAAGAGCCATGACCGCTGAAACCGTCATAGAGGCGCCTGTCGAACTGGAAGAGGGCTTCGACCGCCGCGCCCAACAGTTGCGCCTGGTGGAGGCGGTGCTGTTCGCCTCGGCCGAGCCGGTGGAGGAGGCCGCCCTGGCCGCCCGCCTGGGCGAGGGCGCGGACCTGCGCGGCCTGCTGGACGAGTTGCAGGCCCATTACAGCCATCGCGGCGTGCACCTGGTGGCGGCGGCCGGCCGTTGGGCCTTTCGGACGGCGCCGGACCTGGCGCCCCTGCTGCAGCGGGAAACGGAGGTCACCTCCCGCCTGTCCCGCGCCGCCGTGGAGACGCTGTCCATCATCGCCTATCACCAGCCGGTGACCCGGGCGGAGATCGAGAGCATCCGCGGTGTCGCCACCAGCAAGGGCACGCTGGACATCCTGATGGAGGCCGGCTGGATCAAGCCGGGCCGCCGGCGCGAAACGCCGGGCCGGCCGCTCACCTGGCTGACCACCCCGGCTTTCCTGGATCATTTCGGCTTGGAATCGTTGCGCGACCTGCCGGGTGTGGACGATTTGCGCGCCGCCGGCCTGCTGGACGCCCGCCCGGCCATCACCACCCTGTTCTCGCGCGGCGACGACGCCGCACTGCCCCGGGCGGTGGAAGACAGCGCGGAGGATTAAGCCTGCGGGATCCGCCCACGCGTCACTTCGCGCTCGCCTCGCAGGCGGCGACCGCCTCGGCCACCATTTGGTCCACCTCCTTGTCGCCGGTGGCCTTCAGCCAGCCGCGCAGGGGCTTGATCAGGTCGGGATGGGCGCACAGCGCCGCCGCCTCGAACACGGTGGGGTAGATGCCCTCGGCGCTCAGCGCCTCCAGCACATGGGGGCGGGCCAGGTCGCCGTCGCGTTGGGCCAGGGCCACCAGCGCCTCGGCACGCACGCTGTCGTCCTCATCGTTCAGCGCCTGGACCAGGGCGTCGCGCACGGCCTTGGTATCCACCTCCGACTGGCCCAGCAGGAAAACCGCCCAGTCGCGGTTGGCGGCGTCGGGGTCCTTGAAGAAAGACAGCAGGCGCTTGATCGTGGTCGTGTCGTCCGCCTCGATCTCCACATCCTCGTCCACCAGAACCCGCAGGAAGTCCGCCGGCGGCATGTAATCCTTGGCCATTCGCGTGTCCTTTTCTCACCGTGCCCGGATGGGCCGTCCCCTTGGTCGGCGGGCCCGTCGATCGCAGGGGATAGTCGGGCGGGGCCACCCTTGTAAAGGGCGCATCGGTCGGGTGGGAAGGGTGCTGAACCTTGACCTGGCGCGCGGTCGGGTTCCAAATGGCGGGCCCCTGGGTTGCCTTGAGCCTGCCATGCCCCACCAGCCCGAGTCCCGCCAAACTGGACCGTCCCGCCGCTTCGCCGTCCTGCGTTGGGCGGGGCCCGCCCTGGTGCTGGGTGCCGTCGCCATCGGCGCCTGGGGCGTCATCGGCCGACCGCTGACGACGCCAAGACAGGACGGTGTGACCAGCTTGGCCGCCATCGGCGGCCCCTTCGCCCTGACCGACCAGGACGGCAGGGCGGTCACGGACAAGACCTACGCCGGCAAGGTCCTGATGGTCATGTTCGGCTACACCAACTGTCCCGACGTCTGCCCCACGGGCCTGGCGTCCATGAGCGTCATCCTGGACAGCCTGGGGCCGGACGCCGACCGGGTGCAGGGCCTGTTCATCACCGTCGATCCGGCGCGCGACACCACGGCGGTGCTGAAGGACTACATGTCCAATTTCAATCCGCACATCGCGGCGCTGACCGGCACGGCCGAACAGGTCGCCCAGGCCGCCGCCAGCTACAAGGTGGAATACCGCAAGGTCTCGACCGACGGCACGCCGCTGCCCCCCGACGCGCACCCGTCCGACTATGGCATGGACCACAACGCCGCCATCTTCCTGATGGACCCGGCCGGCCACCTGAAAAGCACCATCAACCCCTTCGAACCGCCAACCACGGCGGAGGGCAAGGTGCGGCATGCCTTGGGGCTGCCGGTGGCGGCCGACTGAATCGGGTAGGGGGAAGGTTCACACCTCCCCCCTCCCACACCACCGTACGTACGGTTCCGTATACGGCGGTTCATGAAGCGTGGTTTAGGCGTTGA
>NZ_VITN01000011.1 GCF_007828045.1 Nitrospirillum amazonense
AGGGTCCGTAGAGGACTTCCACCTCCAAGTCACAAGCCGGTTACCAACCCGGCTCTCGGTGCTTACGCACCTCGCGCCATGCCTGGCGCACCGACGGAAAGGCGTCTTCCCCCCGGGGAAGGCGCCTTTTCCTTTTGGTGTCTCGCGCATTCGTGCGAGAAGGCTCTACAAAAATGCCGCCAAGTGGACCTTGCGCATCTGGTGGGCTCCGGCCCACCGTCGCGGGGTCATGGGTCCATTCCAGATTCTGGGCCTGGCGCCCAAGGAAGGATAACGGATGCCGGATCAGAAGCCGCACGGCCGCGTGCGCCGCGCCTTGGGATGGCGGCCCAGCCCGCAGGCCCGCCTGTGGCTGCGACGGCTGCTGACCCCGCTGGCGGTGGCCGCGGCCTTGGCTTACGTGCTGGTCGACGTCTGTTTCCTGCCCCTCGTGCGGCCATTCGCCAACCGCATGGGGCGGTGGTCGCCCTTCCAGGCGCTGGGCCGCTTCATTGATCGCCTGGGGCCGCGGACCACCCTGGTACTGTTCCTGGTGCCGCTGGTGGTGCTGGAACCAGCCAAGCCGCTGGGCGCCTTCCTGATCGCCCAAGGCAAGACGCGCCTGGGCATCCTGCTGATCGTGGCGGCGGAGGTGCTGAAGCTGCTGACGGTGGAACGCCTGTTCCAGCGCAGCCGGCACAAGCTGCTGACCATCCGCTGGTTCGCGCGGGTGCATGGCTGGATCGTCGGGTGGATAGACCGGCTGAAGGCGCTGCCCGCCTGGCGGGCTGTCGTGGCCTTGGCCAAAGGGATACGGGCGATCCTGGCGCCGGTACTGTCCGCCGCCTGGCGCCAGGCGGCGCGGTCGGCGGCCCTGGCCCGCGAACGCCGCCGTTATCGTCGCGGCGGATAGGATATTGGAGCGTTTCCGAACGGTGCGTATCCAAAAGACCTAAGGCAAAGGCTCGACTATTGGGGGTCTGCCATAGGGCATAAGGTGGCCGCCCGCCTGTGGGGCGCCCGACAGGCAAGATGGGCCCGACAGGCAAGATGGGGTTGGGTGGATGACTGTGGATGTGACAAAGGGCGGTGCCGTGGGTGGTGCGGCGGCCCGGGGGATCGTGAATGAACTGGCGTCGGTGCCGGCCTTCGCCCACCTGGCGCCCGACGTGCTGTCCGCCTTGGCGGCGGCGTGCCACATCCAGGATCTGGGAACGGGCGACTTGGCCGTCCGGCAGGGAACACGCCTCACCGACATTCACATCCTGCTGTCCGGCACCCTGACGCTGGTCGCCGGCAATGCCGATGTCGGGCAGCGTCGGGGACCGGAGACCACTTTCCTGCTGGCGGAGGCCCTGACCGGGGTGGCCGCCCCCCTCACCATGCGCGCGGCGGGTGCGGTCCGCCTGCTGGTCTTGCCGCTGATGGCGTTACGCGCGCGTCTGGGCGATGGGGCCGACCTGGCCCTGTCGCTGATGGCGGGGCAGGCGGCACGGGAACGGGTTCTGGTGGAAACCGTGGCCGCCTTGCAGGACCTGTCGCTGCCCCAGCGCCTGGCTGCCCATTTGCTGAAGGAACACAACGACCGCCGCGCCGGCGGCCGGCTGGACCTGGACATGGGGGCCGTCGCCGCCGCCCTGGCCGCCACGCCGGAGGATGTGGCCTGGACCTTCACCGACCTGCGCCGCCACGGCGTGGTGCTGGAGGGCACCACGGCCGTGCTCAGGGATTTCGACGCCCTGCGTGCCCTTGCCACCCCCGGCCCGCTGCGTCGTCGCCAGGCGGGGGAATGGCCCGTAGCCATGTGGGACGTGGACGCGCCCTTCCCTGACGGCGGCCCGTGACGGGCAAGACGGCGCCTCAGCCATACGGGGCCGTCGTTAGACAAGTGGGGCGGGGCCGTTTAAAATCACGGGCCTTCATTCCCTTGCTTTCATTCCGTCGCATGTTGCCACCATCCTCCCCACCGCCATTTCAGGGCCCGACCGTGCTGGTCGCGCCGGGGATTCGCCTGGCCGAGACGGAGTTGCAGGAAAGCTTCCTGAGGGCCGGCGGCCCCGGCGGGCAAAACGTGAACAAGGTGGAAACGGCGGTGCAGCTGCGCTTCGACGCGGCGGCCTCGCCCAATCTGCCGCAATGGGTGAAGGACAAGCTGAAGACCCTGGCTGGACGCCGGTGGACGGGTGATGGCGTCATCGTCATCACCGCCCAGCGGCACCGCACCCAGGAGCGCAACCGTGAGGACGCGCGCGAGCGGCTGTTCGAGCTGATACGCGAGGCCACGGTGCGCCAGGCCGTGCGCCGCGCCACCCGGCCCACCCTGGGCTCACAGAAGCGGCGGCTGGACGCCAAGGCCACCCGCGGCGGCGTGAAGCGCCTGCGCGGTTCCGTCGACATCGATTAAGAAACCCGCATGACCGTTTCCAGCAGCCCCGACGTCATCGTCATCGGCGCCGGCGCCGCCGGCCTGTTCACCGCCATCGCCGCCGGCAAGCGCGGCCGCCGGGTGGTGGTGGTCGACCACGCGCCCGAGGCTGGCGCCAAGATCCTGATCTCCGGGGGTGGACGCTGCAACTTCACCAACGTGGATGCACAGCCGGCGCGCTACCTGTCGGCCAATCCGCACTTCTGCATCTCGGCGCTGCGCCGGTACACGCCGCGCGACTTCCTGGACCTGGTGGAGCGCCACGGCATCGCCTGGCATGAGAAGAAGCTGGGCCAGCTGTTCTGCGACAACTCCGCCCGGGACATCCTGGGCATGCTGCTGACCGAGGCGGCGGACGCCGGTGTGGACCTGCGGCTGGACTGCGCGGTGCGGGCTGTCCAGCGTATGGATGAAGGCTTCGTTCTGGAAACGGCACGGGGGCGGATGGTGGCGCCCAAGCTGGTGGTGGCCACGGGCGGCCTGTCCATTCCCAAGATGGGCGCCACCGATTTCGCCTATCGCCTGGCGAAGCAATTCGGCCTGAACGTGGTGACCCCGCGGCCCGGCCTGGTGCCTTTCACCTTCACGCCGCAGGATCTGGCGCGGACGCAGGGCCTGTCCGGCGTGGCGCTGGACGCGGTGGTGAAGGCGGGCAAGGCCGCCTTCCGCGAGGCCTTGCTGATCACCCATCGCGGCCTGTCGGGTCCCAGCATCCTGCAGGCGTCCAGCTATTGGCAGCCGGGCCAGCCGATCACCGTGGACCTCACGCCCGACCTGGATCTGGCCGAGCATCTGAAGGCGGCCAAGCGGACGCGTCCCAATGCCGAGCTGAAGACCATCCTGGGCGATGTCCTGCCCCGCCGCTTCGCCGAGCGGCTGTGCGGGGAGGGCGCCACCACGGGGGAAAAGGCGGGAGAGGTGGAAAGCCGCCCCTTGCGGGACCTGTCGGACAAGGCCCTGGCGGCGGTGGGGGAGCAATTGCGGCGCTGGAGCGTGGTGCCGGCCGGCACCGAGGGGTATCGCACGGCAGAGGTGACGGTGGGCGGCATCGACACCAACGACCTGTCGTCCAAGACGCTGGAGGCCAAGGCCGTGCCCGGCCTGCACTTCGTGGGCGAGGCCGTGGACGTCACCGGCTGGCTGGGCGGCTATAATTTCCAGTGGGCCTGGTCCTCAGGCTGGGTCGCCGGCCAGAGCGTTTGAGGCGGCGACGCCGGCGCCTGATGGGGCCCGGCGCCTGATAGGTTAAAAGAATCAGTCTCCCCCGGCCTCGGCCCGCGCTTCCATCACCGGCGCCTCCAGGATGGGGGCGGCCCTGTGGCGGCGGAAGGGGAAGGCCAGCTGGCCCAGGAAGGTCAGCGGCACGGCGTCGGCGGTGCCGATGTCCGCCGGCGGGCGGCGGTCCAAGGGCAGGTAGCGGGTGCGGAAGATCACGTCCCACAGCAGCAGGTTTTCACCGTAGTTGGTGTTGCCCTCGGCCGGAATGCGGCTGTGGTGCCAGCGGTGCAGATCCGGCGTGTTGAACAGCCAGTTCAGGCCGCGGCAATCCATGTCCACATTGCAGTGGGTCAGGAAGCCGATGTAGGTGGTGATGACCAGCACCCAGACGATGACCTCCTTGGGGGCGCCCACCAGCATGCCCAGCGCCAGGGCGAACCCGCTGCTGAGCAGGCTGTCCACGAAATGGAAGCGGCCGGTGTTCACCACCCACAGGCGGGTGACGCTGTGGTGCACGGCGTGATAGGGCCACAGCCACGACACCTCATGGCACAGGCGGTGCGCCCAATAGAGGCCGAACTCCGCCACCACCAGGCCCAGAACCACCTGGGCGGCCATGGGCCAGTGGGCGGGCCAGATGCCCCCGGCCGCCGCCGGCGCCACCTCATTGGCGCCGATCACGGCGGCGAGGCTGGCCAGGAACTGGCCGATGCCCTTGTTCAGGGCCGTGTGGCTGATGTCCTGGCGCGTCTGGCCGTCGCTCTTGGCCCACGCCGTCTCATAGGGCATCAGGCGTTCCAGCAGCAGCAGGGCGGCGGCCATGCCGAAATAGGTGATGTTGTAGGTCAGGATGGGATGGCCCAGCGCGTTCCCATAGGCATAACCGGCAATGCACAGGGCCAGCAGCCCTGGCCACGCGATCCAAGAAAACACCCGGCGCATTCGTCACCCATCGCAAGGCGCCCCGATGATCGTCGGGGACGCGGAACGGCGGCGGGGCCTGGTGAAAACCAGCCTCTGGTGTGACCCAGTTTAAGACCGATCCCCCATACGACCAGGACCGCCCCGCTATCGTTCTGCGCTTAGACCGGCACCCGGCGCAAGGGTCTGCGTCACAGCGGGAACGGCTAATTCGCTGATGTTTCGGGCGCCAAATAAATCCAGGTCAACTCATGCTTGTTGTGCGACAGATGCAGCAGGCGCGAACCGGGGATGGCGGCGAAGGCGCGGGCGCTGGTGTGATCCGTCTCCCCCTGGAACTTCAGGGTGCAGATGAAGTTGCGGGCGTGGCCCCCGTCCTTCCACTGATGGACCAGGCGCAGCAATCGTTCCGGATAGCAAATGACATCGCTGCACAGCCAGTCGACCGGCCCCATCGTGGCCGGTTCCAGGCCGAAGGCGCTTTCCCGCCGCACGGTGACGCGGGGCAGGCTGGCGATGCGCGGATCCAACGGCGCCTTGTCGATGGCGGTGACGTCCGCGCCCAGGGACTGCAGCACCCAGGTCCAGCCGCCGGGGCAGGCGCCCAAATCCAGGCAGCGGTCGCCCGGGCCCGGCATGCGGCCGGCCAGGGTCAGCGCCTCCCACAGCTTGAGGTAGGCGCGGTTGGGCGGCGTCGCCTTGTCCTCCACGAACGCCACCTCGCCATTGGCGAAGGCGCTGCTGCACAGCGGGCTGGCCAGGATGGTGCCCTCATCCAGCAGCGTCCAGGCGCCCAGGGGGGCGGTGGGGGCGGGAGCGGGGAAGACCAGCGGCTTGGCCGAGACGTGCGGCAATTGCTCCTGGATCAGCTTGGCCCGGCGATGGTGGCCATGCTCATAGACCGCCCAATTGCGCTGGATGGCCCGCAGGCTGCGGGCGCCGTCCTTGATGGACGCGATGGCGATGCGGCGGGGCTGTAGCCAGGTGTTGATGGACCAGGCGGCCGGCCGCGGCGGCGCCTGGGTGATCACCAGGCGGCCATGCACCGTGGCCGTCGAATCGGCCAGTTCCTCCAGCAAGGGCTCAAGGAAGCCGTCGGCGGCGAGGTAGGCGGCGCCGGGAACAGGCGACTCGCCGCCGTCAAAAGACGGCGCCCCGGGAGCTGCGCTCGCCGGGGCGTTGGTTCCATCCGGATGACCGGTCATGTCGGTACTTCTGAAAGGTCGGAAAGCGATACCCTGCCTTTAGGGCAGAATGTCGGCCGACGCAATAACCGCCTGGGTGCGGTTGCGCACGCCCAGGGAGCGCATGACGGCGGTCACGTGGATCTTCACGGTGCCTTCCGACAGGCCCAGCTCATAGGCGATCTGCTTGTTGGACTTGCCCTCGCGCAGGCAGCGCAGGACATCGCGCTGGCGCTGGGTCAGGGCGGGGGTGTTGCCACCGCCGCCGCCGCCGCTGGACACGCCGCCGCCACCGCTCGCCGGGGCCGAGCCCTCACCGTGGATGGCGGCCGGGGGCACGTAGATGCCGCCGGAGAACACCAGGTTCAAGGCGCTCAGCATGATCTTCACGCTGGAGGACTTGGGGATGTAACCGGATGCGCCGGCGTCCAGCGCCGCGCGCACGTCCGCCTGGCTTTCGGAGGCGGAGACGATCACCACCGGCGTGCCGGCCTGGATTTCACAGATTTCCTGTATGCCGGAGAAGCCCGGCCAGTTGGGCATTTGCAGGTCCAGAAGGATCAGATCGAATTCCTGCTCGCCCTGCGCGAACTCCAGCGCCTCGTTGAACGTGCCCGCTTCGGTAAAGGTGGCATCGGCGCTGAGTTGGGTCAGCAGCCGGCAAAGGCCTTCGCGGAACAGCAGGTGGTCGTCACCGATCAGGATGTTCATGTCCGACTCTCGTTCAGAGGTAGTAGGGAACCAAGGTTGCCAGCGAACCCAGACGATTATGTTGTTTACGTGCGGTAGGCACGTCTGCGGCGGCTTTAGCGTCTGCCTGGTGGCAGAAACCAGCCGCCGTATGGATGAACAGACCCGGTTCGGGAATATTGGGGCGCAAAACTTTAAGCTAAACTACTACAAATTCCGCCCGGCCCTGTCACGCTGATTTGACTTGGGTTGGTTAATTTAAGCAACGGATTTAGGTGTGATTGAGGCGAAAGTTATCGTTTGGAGGGGAGATTCATCCAACCAACGGGCGCCGCCCCCGACCATGGATATAGACACCGGCATAGGCCATCATGGGCCGGAATGGCGGTTTTTCTTGCCACGAAAGCGTCAGAAAGTCTCGTCAGCTTGATTGCGTGCCTGGATGTCGATGTGGCAGAAGGGCCCAACGGACGGGGCTGTCCGGAATCGGGCGTCCCACCCACCAATTCCAATAATCCCCCGGGTAATCCGGGGCTTGAACTCCAGGGGTCGGTCTATGGTCAAGCGCGTACGCAAAGCGGTGTTTCCGGTTGCTGGTCTGGGCACGCGATTCCTGCCCGCGACCAAGGCCATACCGAAGGAAATGCTGCCGCTGGCCGACAAGCCGTTGATCCAGCACGCGGTGGATGAGGCGAAGGCGGCCGGCATCGAAATGTTCTGCTTCGTCACCAGCCGGGGCAAGACCCCGCTGGAGGACCATTTCGACCTGAACTACGAGTTGAACCAGACGCTGAAGAATCGCGGCAAGCTCGACCTCCTGAAGGTGGTCGAGGAAATCCAGATCGACAGCGGCAAGATCGCCTACGTCCGCCAGTCCGAACCGCTGGGTTTGGGCCATGCCGTATGGTGCGCCCGCGAATTCATCGGCGACGAGCCCTTCGCCGTGCTGCTACCCGACGAGCAGGTGCTGGGCGATCGTCCCTGCCTGGCGCAGATGATGGATGCCTACAGCCAGGTCGGCGGCAACCTGCTGTCGGTGTTCGAGGTCCCGCGCGAGCAGACCAACAAATACGGCATCCTGGACATCGGCAAGGACGATGGCCGCCTGGCCGAGGTGAAGGGTCTGGTGGAAAAGCCGGATCCGGCCGCCGCCCCGTCCACCCTGTCGATCCAGGGCCGCTACATCCTGCAGCCGGAGATCTTCCATCACCTGGAACGGTTCGAGACCGGCGCCGGCGGCGAGATCCAGCTGACCGACGCCATGGCCAAGCTGATTGGCACGCAGCCCTTCCATGGCTTCCGCTTCGAGGGCAAGCGCTTCGACTGCGGCGACAAGCTGGGCTTCGTCCTGGCCAACGTGGCCTATGCCCTGGAGCGCCCCGACATGGCGGCCAAGGTGCGCGCCGCCCTCAAGGAAATGCTCTGAGCGGGGGCAGGCCCGGGTTAATCGCCCGGGCCGCCGCTTCACGCGCCCCGACAGAAATTTGGGGGCTGTCCCGGGGCTTTAATTCCAATAGGAAAGACCCTAAAAGGTCACATGCGCGGCACAGCCATGTCGCCTTAAATAAGGGCGCGGTCCGGTCCAGTCGCCGGCGCCGCCCCTGATCCCGATGCCCCCTGCCTGTGGCGTGCCCACACGGCCTATACTGGGCGCGGGAAACGGGACTACGTGACGATAGGGGATCGGTATGCGCATTGCGGTGATCGGAACAGGCTATGTCGGCTTGGTCTCGGGCGCCTGTTTTTCCGAGTTCGGCGTGACCACGGTCTGCGTCGACAAGGACGCCAGCAAGATCGAGCGCCTGAACCGGGGCGAAATCCCGATCTTCGAGCCGGGGCTGGATGATCTGGTGGCCAAGAACGCCAAGGCTGGACGCCTCAGCTTCACCACGGATCTGGCCGCCGCCGTCAAGGGCGTGGACGCCGTGTTCATCGCCGTGGGCACGCCGTCGCGCCGGGGCGACGGCCACGCCGACCTGTCCTATGTCTACGCCGCCGCCCAGGAAGTGGCGCTGGCGCTGGATCCCGACCGCTACACGGTCATCGTGACCAAGTCGACGGTGCCCGTGGGCACTGGTCGCGAGGTGGCGCGCATTATCGGGGAGACGCGGTCCGGCCTGGACTTCGACGTCTGTTCCAACCCCGAGTTCCTGCGCGAGGGTGCCGCCATCGCGGACTTCATGCGCCCCGATCGCGTGGTGATCGGGGCCGAATCGGACCGCGCCCGAGCGGTGATGAAGGCCCTGTACCGGCCGCTCTACCTCATCGAGACGCCCATCGTCATGACCAGCCTGGAAACGTCCGAGCTGATCAAGTACGCGGCCAACACCTTCCTCGCCACCAAGATCACCTTCATCAACGAGGTGGCGGATCTGTGCGAGAAGGTGGGCGCCAACGTCCACGACGTGGCCAAGGGCATCGGCCTGGACGGCCGCATCGGCCGCAAGTTCCTGCACGCCGGCGCCGGCTACGGCGGCTCGTGCTTCCCCAAGGACACGCTGGCCCTGGCCCGCACGGCGGCCGACGTGGGATCGCCCCTGCGCATCGTCGAGACGGTCATCGACATCAACGACAAGCGCAAGAAGTCCATGGCCGGCCGCATCGTGGCCGCCGCCAACGGCACCGTGGAGGGCAAGCGCATCGGCATCCTGGGCGTGACCTTCAAGCCGAACACCGACGACATGCGCGACGCGCCGTCGCTGGACATCGTCCCGGAACTGCAGCGTCTGGGCGCCACCGTCCAGGCCTACGATCCCGCCGGCATGCAGGAGGCGGAGCATCTGCTGCCGGGGGTGGTCTGGTGCGCCGACGCCTATGCCGCCATCCAGGACGCCGACGTCCTGGCCATCATCACCGAATGGAACGAATTCCGCGCGCTGGATCTGGACCGGGTGCGCCGGTCCATGAAGGCGCCGGTCCTGGTCGACCTACGCAACATCTACAATCCTGACGATATGAGCGCCGCCGGCTTCACCTACACGTCCATCGGCCGTCCGGCGCGTCGATAAGTCAAAGCAGCAAGGGAGCAGGTGCAAGTCATGACCGCTAATCATCGGTTCCACCCCACGGTGCTGCGCGAGTACGACATCCGCGGCGTCATCGGCAAGACCCTGGGCCCGGACGACGCCCGCGCCATCGGCCAAGGTTTCGGCACCCTGGTGGTGCGCGCCGGCGGCACCCGCGTGGCCATCGGCTATGACGGCCGCCTGTCCTCGCCGGAACTGGAGCAGGCTTGCGTCGAGGGCCTGATGTCCACCGGCCTGGAGGTCATCCGCATCGGGCTCGGCCCCACGCCCATGCTGTACTTCACCGTGCGGCACCTGGAGCTGGATGCCGGGGTGATGATCACCGGCTCACACAATCCGCCGGACTACAACGGCTTCAAGATGATGCTGGGCAAAGGCCCGGTGTATGGCGAGCAGATCCAGGAGATCGGCCGCCTGGTGCACGGCCAGGACCTGGCGACGGGCGCCGGCTCCTCCCGCCAGCTGGACGTCAGCGACGATTATATCAACCGCCTGGCGGCCGACTATGACGGCACCCGCGACCTGACCATCGTGTGGGACGCCGGCAACGGCGCCGTGGGCCATGTCCTGCGTCGCCTGACCGACAAGCTGCCGGGCAAGCACATCCTGCTGTTCGAGGAGGTGGACGGCAATTTCCCCAACCACCACCCCGACCCGACCGTGCCGGAGAACCTTGAAGACCTCATCCATGCCGTCCACACCCACAAGGCGGACATCGGCATCGGCTTCGACGGCGACGGCGACCGCATTGGCGCCGTGGACGAGCACGGCGATATCATCTGGGGTGACCAGTTGTTGGCCATCTACGCCGCCGACGTGCTGAAAACCCACCCGGGCGCCACCATCATCGCCGACGTCAAGTCCAGCCAGACGCTGTACGACGACATCGCCAAGAATGGCGGCAAGCCCCTGATGTGGAAGACCGGCCACAGCCTGCTTAAGGCCAAGATGGCTGAGACGGGCTCCCCCCTCGCCGGCGAGATGAGCGGTCACATCTTCTTTGCCGACAAGTACTATGGCTTCGACGACGCGCCCTATTGCGGCGTGCGCCTGGCCGGCCTGGTCAGCCGCGAAGGCAGCCTGGCCAAGCTGAAGTCAGTGCTGCCGCCCGTGTTCAACACCCCGGAAGTCCGCTTCCAGGTGGATGAGGAACGCAAGTTCAAGGCGGTGGACGAGATCGTGGCCCGCGCCAAGGCCCTGGCGGGCAAGGGCATCGAAGTCAACGACATCGACGGCGTCCGCGTGAAGACCGAGGACGGTTGGTGGCTGCTGCGCGCCTCCAACACCCAGGACGTGCTGGTGGCCCGCGCCGAGGCCTTCAGCGAGGCCGGCCTGGAACGCCTGAAGGGCAGCATCCGTGACCAGCTGAGCCAGAGCGGCATCCAGGCGCCGGAAGGCTTCTGATCCCAGGTATCCGTGTTTAGAAAAGGGCCGCGATCCAACCGGATCGCGGTCCTTTTTCATGGGCGCACCACCCAGCCCCGGCGCACGCCCAAATACCAGTAAAGGCCCGTCAGCGCGCCCATGGTCATCAGGACGCCGGCCACGTCCTCCAGGCCCGCTGGCTTGTTCTCCGGCGCGCCCACACCCAGCAGGGAAGGGAAGGGAGGACCCAGCACACCCATGACATAGATGGCCGTCAGGTTCTGGCCCAGGTGGATGCCGATGGCGGCCTCCAGCCGGCCGGCGCGGGCCGTCACCGCCGACAGCAGCAGCGAGATGGTGAAATACAGCGCGCGCTGGTCCCACACGGCGTTGCCCCAGGATTGGGTGTGCAGGCCGGCGAACATCAGGGCAACGGGCAGGGCGGTGACCCAGGCGCTGCCGGTCACGGCGTACAGGCCCTGGCTGATGTAGCCCCGGAACAGCGCCTCCTCCGCCGTGACCTGCAGCACGACCATCCAGCCGGTGGCGACCGCGAAGGCCAGCACCTGGGGCCAGGGCTGGCCGCCGGGGGCAAAGGGCTCCCCGTTCCAGACATCCACCAAGCCGCTGGCCACGACGGCCAGCAGCACCAGCCCGCCCCACAGCAGGGCGGAGCGCAGGGCCAGGCCCACATCCAGTCCGGGCAGGGGCGACAACAGGCTGCGCAGCGGGCGCCCGTGCAACCAGCGCACCGCCAAGGCCAGGGGAAGCAGGGCGGCGGCGACGCTGCCCAGCATCGTCAACAGGTCGACGATGGCGCGCAGCCCGTCGTCCCGTTTCATCGCCCGGTCCAGATGGGCCCACTGCGGCACCTTCACCAGCACCACGGCGATGAGGATGGCGCCCAGGATCACGATGACCAAGCCGCCGAGAAAGGCCCACCACGGCTCGCGCCGTTGGCGGGCCAGGGCCAGGAGGGAGGGTACGGCGGCCTCACCGCCTGCCGCGAAAGGGGCCACCGCGTGATGGGCTCGCGACACCGGGGAAGGGATCAGCTGGCGCCCGGAGCGATGGTGATGCATCCCTGCCCCTGGCGGCGCAGCTGGACGCAGGCGGCGCGGGCGTTCTTCTCGCTCAAGCCCGCCAGGCGAGCGCGGTACAGCGTGGACTTGGCGGACGATATCTCCACCACGTTGGGCACGGCGGCGTTCAGCAGGCCCTTGCCCTTCTGCGTGGCGCGGGCGATGGCGGCCTGGGTGGCGGCGCGGTCGTTGTAGGCGCCCACCTGGATGCTCCACCCCGCCGGAATGGTCTTGCCCTTGGCGCCGGTGGCGACGGCGGGCGCGGCCTCGGCCGGGGCGGCCAGCAGCGTATGGTCGGCCACGCTTTCGGCCGCCTTGCCCACGGCCTTGGCGGCCTTGCCGGCGGCGCTCGCCAGCCGGACGCCCGTGCCGGCCTTCGTGGCCTTGGGCGCCGGGGTCTCGTCGGCCTCGTCCTCATCGCCTTCGGAGGTGGCGCCGTCCTGGCTGCCGGCCGTATCGGCGCTGGCCACCTGCACGGCGTCGCGGCCACGCGGGGCGCGGATGGGGGCCTCGGCCGTCAGCACCTCGCCGGGCTTGGTGGCGAAGCCTTCGTCCAGAAGGTCGGCCATGCGGTTGTCGCGCCACACGGCGCTGCTGCCGCCCATGACCACGGCGATCAGGCGACGGCCGTCCTGCACGGCGGACCCCACGAGGTTGAAGCCGGATGCGTTGATAAAGCCGGTCTTGATGCCGTCCATACCCGGGTAGCGGGACATCAGGTGATTATGATTGGCCATGGTCTCACCGTTGTAGGTGAAGCTGGCCGTCTTGAAATAGGTGTACTGCTTGGCGTGGTCGTGGATCAGCGCCTGGGCCAGGCGGGCCAGGTCGCGGGCCGTGGTGACCTGGCCGGTGTTGGGCAGGCCCGAGGCGTTGCGGAAGGTGGTGCGGCTCATGCCCAGGGCCCGGGCCTTGGCCGTCATCATCTGGGCGAAGCGCGGCTCGCTGCCCCCCAGGTTCTCGCCCACCGTCACCGCCACGTCGTTCGCGGACTTGGTGACCAACGCAAGGATGGCGTCGCGCACGCGGATGGTGTCGCCCGCGTCCAGGCCCAGCTTGCTCGGCGCCTGGGCGGCCGCGTGGGCGGAAACCTTGAAGGGTGTATCCAACGTGACGCGGCCGGCGTCCAGCGCGTCGAACAGTAAATACAGCGTCATCATCTTGGTCAGGGACGCCGGATAATTTTGGGTGTCGGCACCGGCGGCGTGCAGCACCTGGCCGGTTTCCGCATCCACGACAATGGCGGCGTATTTGGCGAAAGCGCTCACCGGCGCCAGGGCCCAGCAGGCCATCAGGACCAGGGCGGCCCAGCGCAAGCGCCGGGCGGCGAAACCCGGGCGTCGCGCCAGGTGTGTGCGATTCCAATGGGTCACGGTGAACTGCCCCTTCCGCCGATGCCATGTCGTTGGTGGCGACAAAAGTAAAGGCACGATGATTCGCTGTCCAGTATTGAAAATACGGTTAAGGGCGAAGGATGCATGGATTTTGACTGCGGCCTTTACATGATGCGCCGCGACTCCGGCACATCCGCTACCCCCACCGGGGTGGTCATGCTCATTCGTATGACATATTGCGCCGCAACATAGGCGCCCCTTCCGAGGCATCGGTGGCTAGGCGGTTTGATCTATGAAAGCCGATTTTACGCCGAAACGCCGCGAATTACACTCGTATGCAACGCCTAAATCCCATGTGACCAAATTTTTGCGGTGCACAAAAATCGGTTGACAATCCCCTTTTGCGGGTCCAGATAAGGCATTGTGCTGCGACGCAACATGACGGTGCCGCGAAATGGGCCGTTCGCCGCAGGCACGCCACCCGGCCGATGCCGGTTTGCCTGACCCGGGTACGGGCCGCATCGGGCGGCCGATGGATCATTAGCGATCATTGGAAGGAGCACTGATATGACCACCGCGAATACTACCGCCCCCACCGCTACCGTTGCGCGCGCCAAGAAGGTCGTCACCGACGCCGTCGTGAACACCGCCGCCGCCACGAAGCAGACGGCCGAGACCACCGCGGCCGCCGCGCAGGGCACCGTGACCAAGAATTACGAGCAGGCCGTCGCCCTCACCAAGGAGCAGGTCGAAAAGGCCAGCAAGAAGGCTTTCGAGGCTTATGAGGAGCTGACCGCCTTCAACAAGGAGACGGTCGACGCCCTGGTCCTGTCCTCCACCGTCCTGGCCAAGGGCCTGGAAAGCCTGTCCAAGTCCTTCGTCGCCTACGCCCAGTCCTCGCTGGAGAGCAGCGTGTCGGCCACCAAGGCCCTGCTGGCCGTGAAGACCTTGCGCGAGGCCGTGGACCTGCAGTCCGAATTTGCCAAGACCAGCTTCGATACCCTGGTTAGCGAGGCCACCAAGACCTCCGAGTTGTCGGTGAAGCTGGCCAACGAGGCGATCGAGCCCATTTCCGCCCGCGTCAACGCGGTCGTGACCAAGTTCGGCAAGCCGCGCCTGGCGGCCTGAGTGACGGCCTGGGCCGCGCCATGCGGCCCGGCGACATCGCCGATGCTGACGAACCCGGTAGGCCCGCGCCTGCCGGGTTTTGTTTTGCCCGCTGTGACGGCCACCGTTGCATGGCGCAAGGTTCGCTTGCGCCCGGGTGATTTCCGTGCGGCAATCGCACTCCAGGCATGAATAAGGTTACCAGGGGTCTTCCAACGGCCCGCCGCGATCTCATATTATTCCTGGGATGACCACCCCGAGAGACACGTACCTGGAAGGCCATGACGGAGTTCGATAGTCAGGGAAATGAGGGCGGCACTGGCGGCGACGGCACCAACACCGGTGTCGTGGTCAAAGCCAAGCCCAAGACCAAGAAGCCCTCCATGTACAAGGTCTTGATGTTGAATGACGACTACACCCCCATGGAGTTCGTCGTTCACATCCTGGAGCGTTTCTTCTCGAAGAACCGAGAGGAAGCGACGCGGATCATGCTGCATGTCCATCGCCGCGGCGTCGGCGTGTGCGGCGTGTTCACCTACGAGGTGGCGGAAACGAAAGTGACCCAGGTGATGGATTTCGCGCGCCAGAACCAGCATCCCCTGCAATGCACCTTGGAGAAGGATTAGTAGGCATGCTCTCGCGTAACCTCGAGCAGACGCTGCACCGGGCCCTAGCTTACGCCAATGAGCGTCGGCACGAGTACGCGACCCTGGAACACCTTCTGCTGGCCCTCACCGAAGACCAGGACGCCCTGGCCGTGTTGCGCGCCTGCGGCGTGACCGTGGAAAAGCTGCGCGTCGAACTGGGCGAGTACCTGGATAACGAGCTGAGCAACCTGATCTCCAGCCGGTCCGAGGACGCCAAGCCCACCGCCGGCTTCCAGCGGGTGCTGCAGCGCGCCGCCATCCACGTCCAGAGTTCCGGGCGGGAGGAGGTGACCGGCGCCAACGTGCTGGTCGCCCTGTTCTCCGAACGGGAAAGCCACGCCGTCTATTTCCTGCAGGAGCAGGAGATGACGCGGTTCGACGCGGTCAACTACATCTCCCACGGCATCGCCAAGTCCCCCGGCCGGTCGGAGACGAAGCGCGTCAGTGGCGCGGAGGAGGAAACGCCCGCCGGCGAAAAGGCGCCCAAGAAGGGCACCGAGGCGCTGGAGGCCTATTGCGTCAACCTCAACAAGAAGGCGCTCAGCGGCAAGATCGATCCCCTGATCGGCCGCGCGCAGGAGGTCGACCGCACCATTCAGATCCTCTGCCGCCGCTCCAAGAACAACCCCCTGTACGTGGGCGACCCCGGCGTGGGCAAGACCGCCATCGCCGAGGGCCTGGCCCGCCGCATCGTCCACGGCGAGGTGCCGGAGGTGCTGCAGAACGCCACCATCTTCGCGCTGGACATGGGCGCCCTGCTGGCCGGCACCCGCTATCGCGGCGACTTCGAGGAACGGCTGAAGTCCGTGCTGTCGGAGCTGGAGGCGGTCGAGGGCTCCGTCCTGTTCATCGACGAGATCCACACGGTGATCGGCGCCGGCGCCACCTCGGGCGGCGCCATGGACGCCAGCAACCTGCTGAAGCCGGCCCTGGCCAGCGGCGCCCTGCGCTGCATCGGCTCCACCACCTATAAGGAATACCGCAGCTACTTCGAGAAGGACCGCGCCCTGGTCCGCCGCTTCCAGAAGATCGACGTCAACGAGCCCTCGCTGGACGACGCCGTGAAAATCCTGGAAGGGATCAAGAGCTATTACGAGAAGCACCACAACGTCCGCTACACCCGCGAGGCCATCCGCTCGGCGGTGGAGCTGTCGGCCAAGTACATCGGCGACCGCAAGCTGCCGGACAAGGCCATCGACATCATCGACGAGGTGGGCGCCGCCCAGATGCTGCTGCCGCCGGGCAAGCGCAAGAAGACCATCCAGGTCAAGGATGTGGAAGCGGTGGTCGCCAAGATCGCCCGCATCCCGCCGAAGAGCGTCAGCCGCGATGACCGCGAGGTGTTGCTGAATCTGGAGCGCGACCTGAAGACCATGGTGTTCGGCCAGGACAAGGCCATCGACACCCTGGTCAGCGCCATCAAGCTGGCGCGCGCCGGCTTGCGCGATCCGGAAAAGCCCATCGGCAACTACCTGTTCTCCGGCCCCACCGGCGTGGGCAAGACCGAAGTGGCGCGCCAGCTGTCGCGCACCCTGGGCATCGAGCTCACCCGCTTCGACATGTCGGAGTATATGGAGCGGCACACGGTGAGCCGCCTGATCGGCGCCCCCCCGGGCTATGTCGGCTTCGACCAGGGTGGTCTGCTGACCGACGCCATCGACCAGCATCCGCATTGCGTGCTGCTGCTGGACGAGATCGAGAAGGCGCACCCGGATCTGTACAACATCCTGCTGCAGGTGATGGACCACGGCAAGCTGACCGACCACAACGGCAAGACGGTCGATTTCCGCAACGTCATCCTGATCATGACCACCAATGCCGGTGCCGCCGACCTGGCCAAGCCCGCCTTCGGCTTCGGGCGGGAGCAGCGCCTGGGCGAGGACGAGGAGGCGATCAACCGCCTGTTCACCCCGGAATTCCGCAACCGCCTGGACGCCATCATCGCGTTCTCCGGCCTGTCGCCGGAGATCATCGGCCGGGTGGTGGACAAGTTCGTCATGGAGCTGGAGGCGCAGCTGAGTGATCGCGGCGTCACCATCGAACTGACGGACGAGGCCCGGGAGTGGCTGTCTAAGAAGGGCTACGATCCCCTGTACGGTGCGCGCCCCCTGGGACGCACGATCCAGGAGTACATCAAGAAGCCCCTGGCGGAGGAGCTGCTGTTCGGCAAGCTGGTAAAGGGCGGCGCCGTCCGCGTCACCGTGAAGGACGACGCCCTGTCCTTCGACTACGCCGCCGGCGGCACACGCCCGCCGCAGGCGGAAAAGCCGGAGGAGAAGGTGCCGGAACTGGTCAACTGACCATCGCTCACCACCGCGCTGGAAACGGGCGGGCATCCAGGACATTCCTGGGGGCCCGTGCTGTTTTGGGACGGTTGCATAGGGGGTGGCAAAGAGAGTCGGAGGTCCCCGGCACTTGAGGGAACGCCTTAGGACAAAGCCACCAGCCGCTTGATCAGGGCATCCAGGTCGTTCCAGGCCAGCGGCTTGGCGACGTAGCCGGAGAACAGGCCCGTGGTCAGATGGTCGATGACGTCGGTCTCGGCCGTCATCAGCACCAGGGGCACGGACCGATCGCGACCGGCGGGGACGGGACGGCCGTGCAACTCCCGCGCGGCCTCGGCCCCGCCGACGCCGGGCATGTTGAGATCCAGCAACACCAAGTCGAAGGGTGTTTCGGCGGCGTCGAACAGGGCGATGGCCTCAGCCCCATCGGCGGCGCCCGTCGCCTGGTACCCCAGGCGGCACAGGACGGCCAGGACCAACTCCCGATTCACCCGGTTGTCCTCCGCCACCAGGACGCGGAGGCCGGGGGCGGGGTCTTCGGCGCCGGTATTTTGGATACTCATTACGGTTAGTCCCTCGGCTCCTCGCAGGAGGCGCGCCCTGGGGCGCAAGCCTGTGTTGCCGCCACAATAGGCTTGTTCACCACCCTCGGACAGTCCCTTTGCCGCAGGACCCATTGGAACCGGTATCGTTGATTTTGTGGCGCCGCGCCACCTTTCCTATAAAATCCAGGATTGTTCGGGCCACCCGTATCGGTGACTCCGGCGATTGCCGTCACCCTGGTGGTTGTGCTGATGCGCGTAGTGTCCTTGTTCGTTGTGGTGTGGCTGGCCGCCCTGGGGGCCGCTTGCGTCCCGTGGGGCGTGGCGCGGGCGGAGCCTGGACCATGGCAGGCGCTGGGGCAGACGGCGTTCGAGCATATCGACCGCAGCCGGGGTTTACCCAGCGATACCATCTTCTCCCTGGCGCAGGACCAGCGCGGCTTCATCTGGATCGGCACCACCAACGGCCTGGCCCGCTTCGACGGCTATCACATGCGGGTGTTCCAGCCGGATCCTGAGGTGCCGGGCTCGCTGCCGGACGGCGTCATCCGCGCGCTGCACGTCGATCCCGCCGGCCGGCTGTGGATCGGCACCCATGTGGGCGGCCTGGCCCTCTATGATCCGGTGACGGAACGCTTCCGCACCATCGCCCCCGGCCCTGCGGGCGTCAGCGCCGCCACCATCTATGACATCAGCGACGACGGCGACGGCGGCGTCTGGGTGGCCACCCGCGGCGGCATGGATCATCTGAACGGCGACGGTCGGGTGCTGGAACGCTTCCGCCACGCCGACAAGGACGTGAAGGACAAGGGCCCCGGCGACGACGCGCTGCCCCATAGTACCGTCTTCACCGTGCACCAGGACCGCACCGGCGCCCTGTGGGCCGGAACCGCCAAGGGGCTGGTGGTACGCGCGGCGCGCGGCGACCGCTTCGCCCCGCCGCCGGTGGCGACGCTGTCCCCCGCCGCCGGCGCCCTGCTGGCCGACAGCGTCTGGCAGATCGAGGAGGGGGCGGACGGCCGCCTATGGCTGGGCGGCGACCGCAGCGGCCTGGGCGTCTACGACCCGCGCGACCATTCCCTGACCATCATCCGACCGCAAGGCGAGGGGGAGCCACCGCTGGCGGCCATCACCATGCGGGGTGCCGTGGAGGTGCGGCCGGGTGTGCTGTGGGTGGCGACACTGGGCAACGGCATCGCCGAGGTGGATGTCGCCAAGGGCGTCTACCACACCATCCGGCATGAGCCGGACATCCCCGCCACCCTGTCCAGCAACGCCCTGCGCGCCATCCTCAAGGACCGCTCCGGCCTGATCTGGACGGGCGGCGACTCCGGCCTGGACATACACAATCCCACCAACGCCGCCCTGGTGACGCTGTTCACCGGCAACGGACGGCCGCCGCTCGGCGATCTGCCCACCATCAAGAGCGTGGCCGTGGCCCCCCAAGGCACGCTGTGGCTGGGCGGCGATGGCGCCGTGCTGGTGTTCGATCCCACGACCCGCCAGGTGCGCCGCATCCTGGCCGGCGGCGCGCAAGCCGATCCGGAACACAGCCTGCCGCAACTGGACGTGCTGGCCATGGCCCGGCACGCGGGCGGGGACGGCGCCGCGCCAGGACACATCTGGGCGGGCACGCCCCGCGGCCTCTACCGCGTCGCCGAGGCGACGGGGGCGGTGGCTCGGGAGGCGCTGCCCACCCCCAACCCCTATCCCTACATCTCCCGCGTGGTGACCGCGGGCGGGGCCACCTGGGTGGGCACCTTCTCCGGCCTGGTGCGCGTCGATGCCGATGGCGCCAAGACGCTATACCGGCGCGACCCGGCCAATCCCGCCAGCCTGGTGGACGACCGCATCATCGCCTTGACGATCGACCATACCGGGGCGGTGTGGGCCGGCACGGAACACGGGCTGAACCGCCTGGATCCGGCCACCGGCACGGTGGAGCGCCTGGCCCATGACAAGAACGATCCCAGTTCCCTGCCGCATGATTACATCAACAGCCTGGCCGAGGATGGGCGGGGCCGGCTGTGGGTGGGGACTGCCCAGGGCGGCATCGCCATCCTGGAGGGGCGTGATGACAGCGGCAAACCGCGTTTCCATACCCTGGACCGGGAAAACGGCCTGCCCAGCCTGCGCGTCAACAACCTGACCTATGACGGTCACGGCCATGTCTGGGCCACCACCGCGGATGAGCTGGTGAGCATCGACGTGGGCAGCTTGGCGGTACGCGTGCTGGGCCCGGCGGAAAACGCCCTGATCCGTCGATATTGGGAAAACGCCTCGGCCGTCACGCCGGACGGAAAGCTGCTGTTCGCCGGTGATGGCGGCATGACCATCGTGTCGCCCGACGCCATCACCGACTGGCGCTTCGCCCCGCCCCTGGCGGTGACCGACGTGCGGGTGGGAACGCAGAGCGTGCCGCCCGCCGCCATCGAGGGCGTTCCCCTGATCCTGCATCCCGGCGACCGGGGATTCGAGGTGGAATTCACGGCGCTGGACTTCTCCGCCCCTGATCGCAACCGCTATGCCGTGATGCTGGAAGGCTTCGACAGCGGCTGGCTGGACAAGGACGCGCAGCGGCGCCGCGCCGTCTACACCAACCTGGCCCCGGGCCATTACCGCCTGCTGGTGCGGGGCAGCAACAAGGACGGGCAGTGGAACCCGCAAACCCTGTCGCTGCCCGTGACGGTGCTGCCCGCCTGGTACCAAACCTGGTGGTTCCGCATCCTGGCGGGGGCCAGCGTCATCGGCGCCGTGGCCCTGGCGGTCTGGGCCCGCCTGGCCTGGCACCGCCGCCGCCAGCGTGAGCTGGAGGAACTGGTGGACGCGCGCACGGCCGATCTGGCGGCCTCCGCCGCCACCTTGCGCCGCGTGGGCGACGCGGGCCGCGACCTGTCCGCCTCGCTGGAGCGCGAGGCCATCTGCCGCGCCCTGCATGCCCATGTGGCGGAGCTGATGCCGGCCGCGGCCCTGCGCGTGGCCCTGTTCACCGAGCCTGAGGCCTCCAGCCTCTCCCTGGTCTACGCCGCCGGCACGGCGGATACGGGCCTGGGGCCCCTGTCACCGGGGGATCCGCTGTACCAGCGGGCGGCGGAGGGCGCCTCCACCAGCAGCGGCCCCGACGATACCGCGCTCTACGCCCCCTTGCGCGTCGGCGGCCGCCGCCTGGGCGTGGTGGAGGTGCGCATCAGCCGGCCGGAAGCGGCGCTGCCCCGCCATGTCGAGGCCTTGCGCTCCATGGCCGCCTTCGCCGCCGTGGCCATCACCAACGCCGCCGCTTTCCGCGAGGTGGAGCAGGCGCGGGAGGAAACGGCGCAGACCCTGGCCAACCTGGAAAACGCCCTGACCCGCCTGGTGCAGCAGGAAAAGCTGGCCTCGCTGGGCAACCTGGTGGCGGTGGTGGCGCATGAGATCAACACGCCGTTGGGCGTCTCCGTCACCCTGGGCTCGCAGTTGCAAGGGGAAGTCGAGTCCCTTGCCGACGCCGTGGCGGAGAAGCGCCTGCGGCGGGGCGACCTGGACGAATTCCTGTCCCAGGCCCGGGATGAGTGCGAGATCCTGAACCGCAACCTGCGCCGCGCCGCCGACCTGGTGCAGAGCTTCAAGCAGCTGTCGGTGGACCAGACCAGCGAGCGGGCGCGCGCCATCCCCCTGACGGAATACCTGCGCGAGACGCTGGTCAGCCTGGATCCACTGCTGAAGGGCCACGGGGTGACGGCCACGGTGGAGGGGCCCGCCGGCCTGATCGTGCCCACCCGGCCGGGGCAATTGGCCCAGGTGCTGACCAACCTGGTGCAGAACGCCGTGGTCCATGCCTTCGACGGGGTGGACCGGCCGGCCATCCATATCCAGGTGGCGGGCACGCCGGGCGGCCAAGCCACCGTCACCGTGTCCGACAACGGGCGGGGCATGACGGCCGACCTGGCGGCCCAGGCGTTCGAACCCTTCTTCACCACCAAGCAGGGGGCGGGCGGGTCCGGCCTGGGCCTGCATATCGTGCACAACCTGGTGACCGGGCCCTTGCGCGGAGAACTGACCCTGGACAGCCTGCCGGGTGAGGGGACGCGCATCCACATCGCCCTGGGCAGTTTCCAGCCCAGCGAGGCGCCGCCGGTGCTGGAACCCAGCCTGTAAAAACACATGTCATCGTTACAACTGGGTGGTGGCCTTTCAGGCTCACGCCGTGGCAGTTTTCTATTTAATGACGGGGACCGGGGCGATGGCGGGGGCCGCGCCCGGGACAATGCGATGGATGGGAGACAAGGGCGTGTTGGGATTGAAGAACAAGACCTTGGGCACGGGCGTTGCCCTGGGCGTGGCCCTGGGCGGGATCGCGGGTTTGCTCGCCACCGCGGCGTGGGCCGCCGATGCCGGCCCGGCCACCATTCCGGCCTCGGCGCTCAGCAGCGTGAAGGAATTGCAGAAGCGCGCGCTGGCCGGCAGCGGCGCCTATGAGGTGGTGGAATCGCTGACCACCCAGGTGGGACCGCGTCTACCCGGCACGCCCAATGACGCGGCGGCCGTGGCCTGGGCGGTCAAGGCCATGAAGGACATGGGCCTGCAGGACGTGCACACCGAGGCCGTGCCCATGCCCGGCTGGCGGCGCGGCCTGGAACGCGCCAGCATCATCGCCCCCATGCCGCAGCCGGTGGCCGTGGCGGCGTTGGGTGCCAGCGTCGGCACCGGGCCGGAGGGCATCGAGGCCGAGGTGGTGCGCTTCGCCAGCCTGGCGGACCTGAAGGCCGCGCCGGCCGGCTCGCTGACCGGCAAGATCGCCTACATCGCCCTGCCCATGGCCCGCACCCAGGACGGCAGCGGCTATGGCGAGGCCGTGGCCATGCGCCTGGCCGGCCCGGCGGCGGCGGCCAAGAAGGGTGCGGCGGCGGTCATCATCCGTTCCGTCGGCACCGACGCCCACCGCACACCCCACACCGGCATGACGCGGTATGAGGACGGCGTGGCCAAGATCCCGGCCGGCGCCATCTCCACCATCGACGCCGGCCAGTTGGACCGCCTGCTCGAGCGGGGGCCGGTGAAGATGAAGCTGGTGCTGGATGTGGGCCCGCTGGATCCCATCACCACCTACAGCGTCGTGGGTGATCTGAAGGGCACGGAAAAGCCGGATGAGATCGTGGTGATGGGCGCGCATCTGGACAGTTGGGACCTGGGCACAGGCGCCATCGACGACGGTGCCGGCGTGGCCATCGCCCTGGCCTCCGCCAGGCTGATCAAGGGCCTGCCGGAAAAGCCCAAGCGCACCCTGCGCGTCGTGCTGTTCGCAGCGGAGGAAGAGGGCACCTACGGCGCCGTCGCCTATGGCAAGGCCCACGCAGCCGACGCCGCGCATTATGTTCTCGGCACCGAGGCCGACCTGGGCATCGGCCCCGTCTGGCAGTTCAAGCTGAAGTCCAACGCCAATGCCGAGGGCGCCATCGCCGCCATGGCCGCGGCGCTGAAGCCCCTGCGCGTCATCCAGGGTGCCGATGGAGAGGGCGAAAGCTCCGACCTGGGCCCCATGGCCGAGGCCGGCATGCCGGTGGCGGAACTGTCGCTGGACGCCACTACCTACTTCGACATCCATCACACCGCCGACGACACCCTGGACCGGATCGACCGCCCCACCATCGACCAGTCCACGGCGGCCTACGCCAGCGTGCTGTGGCTGGCCATGCAGGCCGGCGGCACCTTCCGCGCGCCCGGGGCGAAGTAAGGACCACCGAGAAGGGGGAGGGCGGGCTAGCCTTCCCCCAATTTCCTTCAAATGACGATATTGCCGGAATATCCGGTGCATAGGACAGCACCCCCTCCACTACGGTTGCCCGACGGCCACGGCCGACGGGTAGGGATAAAAGGGGGGATGAGGCATGGGCCTGGGGCATTTCTTGCGGCGCGCGGGGCGGATGCCGCCCATCCTGCTGGCGCTGCCCGTCTTGGCGTTCGCAGCGGGAACGGCGCACGCCGCCGACACCCGCTTGGCCTTCGCGCCCTATGTCGACCTCACCAACGACCCTGACCTGGCCGCCTGGGCCAAGACCACCGGCCAGAAGGGCCTGACGCTGGCCTTCTTCAACGCCCAGGGCGCCTGCCAGGGCGGCTGGCCCATCCCCGAGGCGCGACTGATGGAGCGGGTGGCCGCCTTCCGCGCCGCCGGGGGCGCGGTGATCCTGTCCAGCGGCGGCTGGAACGCCGACGACCTGGCGGAGCGCTGCACCGGCGCCGACGCCATCGCCGACCAGTATGACGCGGCGCTGGCCCGCCTGGGCATCGACCATCTCGACATCGATGCCGAGGATGGCGACGTACACGACAATTTGCGTCCCGCCGTCGTCGCGGCGCGCACCCAGGGTCTACGCCGCCTTCAAGACCGCTGGGATGCCAGGGGCAAGGCCCTGCACCTGTCCTTCACCCTGGCGGTGCGCCCGGACCTGGGCATGCGCCCCATTGATCTGGCGGTGCTGCGGTCAGCGGTGGCGGCTGGCGTGCGCTTCGATGTCGTCAACCTCATGACTATGGACTACCGCGATGGCAAGTCCGCCGGCCGCATGGGCCCCCGGTCCGTGGAAGGGCTGGTCCATGTTCGCCGGCAATTGGAAAGCCTGCTGCCTGGCCGAACCGACGCCCAATACTGGGCCATGATCGCGGCCACGCCCATGATCGGCCAGAACGACGCCGGCGACGAGGTCTTCACCCTGACCGACGCCGCCCTGCTGCGCGCCTTCGCCGACCAGCATGGCCTGGCCGGCCTGTCGTTCTGGCAAATCGGCCGGGACACTGGCACCTGCCCCGGCGACGGCAAGGCGCGCAACGATTGCAGCGGGCAGGAGCAAGCGCCAAACGCCTATGCCCGGACGTTCTCCGGGTTTGCCGGAAAACGTTAAGAAGGTGACACCCTGGGGAGTGATGCCCAGAATCACGTCTAGGAGATCGGAGTGACCATGACCAAGGGGTCGGGCATGAAACGCGTGATGGAGGGGGTTACGGTGCGAACCTTTCCGCAGGTCGCGCACGCTGCCGGCTTGGCGCCTGATCAACCCTTCGCCATCGTGATCACCGATCCGCCCGAGGCGCCCCCATCTCCATCCACGGTCATTGGTGATGAGCGGGAACGAATGAACCGTTTCCTGGCACTGGCCGGATTGGGCGTACGAACGGCGGGTGCGCGAACCCAGGCGGACATCGACGCCGGTATCCGGGATTTCAGAGACGACCGCTGACCATGCTCACAGCCCGACGTCTCTACGTTGATGCCAACATCATCATCTATTTCTTCAAGGCCGGCGGCGTCCTTCAGCAGAAGGCGATTGAGGCGTTCTCCTACGCACAGGCCAATCGCATCCCTCTCATCACCAGCGAGTTGACCGTCGCGGAGTGCCTGTTCGGCCCCCACAAAGCGGGGAATCAAGCTCTGGTCGAGGGATACAGACAGCTCTTTCACGAACTGGGCATATTCCAGCTCGTCCCAATCAAACTCCAAACAATCGAAGCCGCCGCCCGTCTTGGCGCCCACCATCAGATAAAGCTTATGGATGCGCTTCATGTCGCCACCGCCATCGAAGCGGGGTGCGATTCACTTTTGACAAATGACTTGAAGATACGGGCTGGCGTTGACGTTCAAATCATTCAGTTCAGTGGCCTGTAGCCGTCTCACGTCCTCATGCCTCAATGATGCGATAGGCGCACCGTCGCGCGCCCTGTGGGATGTGTTCCGTCCGTTCCACCTGGGCACCCAGCAGGGCGCGGAAGGTTTCCAGTTCCGACCGGCAGAAGCCGGCGCACGCTGTGGCGGCGGCGCAGATGGGGCAGTGGTTCTCCACCAGCAGCCAGCTGCCGTCATCCATCATCCAGCTGTCAGCCATATAGCCTTCCGCCGAGCGGATGGCGGCCAGGCGGCGGACGCGCTCGGGCAGGTCCGGCGCATCCGCCAACTCTGCGCGATAGCGGGCGAGGGTCTCCGCCTCCCGTGCGGCGATGACGGCATCCAGGGCGCCAGCGCCCAGCTGCGCCACCAGGGTGGACAGCAGGGTGGTGGTCAGCGCGGCGTGGCCATCCGGAAACTGGTTATGGCCCGCCGCCGTCAGGCGCCATAGCTGGCGGGGGCGGCCCCGGCCGGCCGGCCCTTCGCCGACGCTGACCACCAGGCCATCCTCGGCCATGCGCGACAGCTGCTGCCGCGCCGCCTCGCCGGTGATGCCCAGCGCGGCGGCCAAGGTCGCGGTGGGCTGGGGCCCTTCCGTCTTCAACAGCAGCAGGATGCGGTTCACGGGCGACTGGCGGGTCATATTCCAAGTTTCAGCTTGCTTAAATCCGGGCCGGGCATATTTTCCAATTAATAACTTGGAAAAAATTATCCGGCAGGTCAAGGATAAGCCCGCGAGGAAAGCCACCCCATGTCCGTGAACCCCCGACCCGACCCCGCCGAGACGCCCCAGCCCCCGGCCATCTCGGTCTTCCAGCTGTTCTCCCCCAGGCTGTTGCCCGGCACCCTCATGCTGGGCGGCGGCGTCACCCTGTTCGCGGTGGAGACCTATGTCACCGCCACGGTGGCGCCCTCCGTCGTGCGCGACATCGGCGGGCTGGAGCTGTTCGCCTGGGTCACCACGCTGTATGTCGCGGCGGCGGTGCTGGGGTCCTTGTTCGTGGCCTTGCGGCCGCGGGCGCTGGGCCTGCGCGGCGTCTATACCGTGGGCGCCCTGGTGTTCAGCGCCGGCAGCCTGGTCTGCGGCCTGGCGCCGTCCATGCCCGTGGTGCTGCTGGGGCGCACGGTGCAGGGCCTGGGGGCCGGCATGCTGTCGGGGCTCGCCTACGCCTTCATCCGGCATGTCTATCCTGAGCCGCTGTGGCGCAAGGCCTCGACCCTCTATGCCGCCATCTGGGGGGTGGCTACCTTCCTCGGCCCCACCGCCGGCGGCCTGTTCGCCGATGGATCCGCCTGGCGCTGGGGCTTTTTCATCCTGCTGCCGCCGGCCTTGATCATGGCGCTCTCCGCCCCGCGCCTGCTGCCCCGGGTGGCGGATGAGCGTGCCGACGCCCGCGCGCCCCTGATGCAGATCGGCCTGCTGCTGGCGGCGGTGCTGCTGGTCAGCACGGCGGGAACGGAGGAGCGCGGGGATCTGAAGGCCGGGCTGCTGGCAGGGTCGCTGGCGCTGTTCGCCGCCATGCTGGTGGTGGAACGCCGCGCCCCCCTCCGCCTGCTGCCCCAGGGCGCGGCGCTGCTGGGCCAGCCCATCGCCCGGCTGTACTTCGTCATGTTCAGCCTGATCGTCACCGTCTCCAGCGATGTCTACATCCCCTATTTCCTGCAGACCCTGCACGGTGTGGCGCCGCTGGCCTCAGGGTATCTGGTGGCGCTGGTGGCGCTGGGCTGGACGCTGACCGCCTTTTTCACCGGCACGCTCAGCGGCGGCCGGGCTGTGCTGGCCATCAGCGCCGGCTGCGCGCTGGAAGCGGGCGCGACGCTGGCCCTGGCCCCCGTGCTGGGTGGTTCCGAGGCCTGGGACGGCCCGATGACCCTGCTGCCCGCGATCCTGGCCATGCTGGCCATGGGCGGCGGCGTGGGCCTGTGCTGGGCCCACCTGGTGGCGGGCGTCCTGAAGCGGGCGGGGGAGGCGGAGCAGGACAAGGCATCGGCCGCCATCGCCACCATGCAGTCGCTGGGCGGGGCTCTCGGCGCCGCCTTGTCCGGCGTCATCGCCAACAGCGCCGGCCTGGTCGACCCCGGCGGCATCGCCGGCAGCCAGTCGGCCGCCCACTGGCTGTTCCTGTTGATGGCGGTGCCCGGCGCCATCGCCTGCCTGGTGTCGCTGGTGCCCAACCGCGCCTAGGTGATCCGCACACAAATAAAAGCGGCGGCTGATCCCAACGATCCGCCGCCGCCTTCATTCACAGTGTCCCAACCATCCGGTCAGGATCAGTCGGCATCGTCCGGCAGGTTCGGCGGGGGCGGCATGTCGCCGTCGTCATCGCCGTCCGGGCCCGGACGGCCGGGGCCGCCGTGCATGCCCTGGTCACCGGGACCGGGGCCACCGAAGCGACCGCCGCCGAAGCCGTGATGGCCGCCGAAGCCGTGCGGACCATGATGCGGGCCGATGGCCCGCGCCAGCATGGTGTCGGCCTTTTCCTTCTGCTCCGGGGTGAAGCTGGCGTACAACGGCGCCAGCACGGCCTTCATCTCGCTGATGTGCTTGGCGTGTTCGGCCGCCATCTTCTCGGCGCGGTCCAGGCGTTCGGTCAGCGAGGGCGGGGCGGGGCGCTCGACCGGCTGGCCGGCCTTGCGGGCGGCCTCGATCTGCTCCCAGCGCGCCTTGTGCTCGGCCTCGAACTTCTCGGCCTTCTGCTTCATTTCCTCGGCATTGGCGCGAACGACGGCCTCGAACTTCTTCCACTGCCCTTCCTGGGCGGCAGTGATTTTCAGTTCGGCCTTCAAGAAGGCCAGTCGGCCATCCACATGTTCCCACGGGCCGCCGCGATGGTGCTCATGCATCATCGCCATCGGTGCCGGATGGGGCGGGGCCGGATGGGACGTGTCCTGGGCGAAAGCGCCTGCCGCCACACCGACGGCAAAGACACCGACCGCCAAGGTCGAAAGGAGTTGGGTACGGAAGCGGGACATGGATCTACAAGCCTCGTCAGGTTCGTCTTCGCCGTTCTAGAACCGGCTAAGCGGATATACGGGCCAACGTGGAAAAACTGTCGCCGAACGCTGATGAAACCTTAAGAGGAATGTCCCGATTGGGGTATCTGCGTTAGTCTGATGTGACAAGCCGCTTCGCGATACAGAGGTGGCGCATAGGGGGGACCGCCGGCAGAAAGGCGTGTTTCCCCAAGGGGAAGAGGGCCGATGCAGGGTATGGACGAGGAGCCCATGTGGCGGGACGAGGATGACGGCGGAGCCAACCCACGGCGGCCGGACGTCTTGCCCCCCTGGAAGATCCTTGTCATCGATGATGATGACGAAGTCCACGCCCTGACCCGCATGGTCCTGAACCGCCTGCGCTTCCGCGACCGCAAGGTGGAGATCCTGTCCGCCCATTCCGGGGCAGAGGGGTTCCGGATACTGGCGGAGGTGCCGGACATCGCCGTCGTGCTGCTGGACGTGGTGATGGAAACCGACGACGCCGGCCTGGTGCTGGCCCGCCGCATCCGCCGCGACCTGGGCAATGAGGCGACGCGCATCATCCTGCGCACCGGGCAGCCGGGCATGGCGCCGGAGGAGCAGGTCATCGTCGACTACGACATCGACGATTACCGCCCCAAGGCGGATCTCAGCGCCGCGCGCCTCACCACCACCATCATCACCGCCCTGCGGTCCTATGGCCACATCATGGCGCTGGAGGAGAACAAGCGCGGGCTGGAACGCATCATCGACAGCGCCGCCACCCTGTTCCAAATCCGGTCCATGCGCGACTTCGCCACCGGCGTCCTGACCCAGGTGGGCAGCTTTCTCAGTTGCGGTCCCGTGGGGGTGGTCTGCGTGCACGCGCTGGAGGGGCAGCCGCTGGGCGTGCTGGCCGCCAGCGGCGTCTACGCCTACCTGAACGACCAGGTGAACGCGCCGATACCCGGCGCCGACCTGATCGAGCAGGCGCTCGGCACCAAACGGTCCCTGTTCGTGAACGACCTCAGCGTGCTGCACATCTCCAGCCGCGAGGTGGGGCGCACGGTGGTACTGATCAAGGCGCAGGACCCGCCCTCCAACATGGACCAGCGGCTGCTGGAGCTGTTCGCCACCAAGATTCCGGCCGGCTTCGACAATGTCAGCCTGCTGGAAGGGCTGGAGGGCGACGTGGCCCGCCGCACGCGGGACCTGAAGGCCACCAACGCCATGCTGACGGAGAAGCAGGAGCGGCTGGAGCGTCAGGCCCATGATCTGGCGGTGCTGGCCCGCGACCTGGACCGCGCGCGCGTCCAGGCCCAAGCGGCCAGCCAGAGCAAATCGGAATTCCTGGCCAATATGAGCCATGAGATCCGGACGCCCATGAACGGTGTCATGGGCATGGTGCAACTGCTGCTGGATACGCCGCTGAGCGAAGAGCAGCGGGGATTCACCCAGGCCATCCGCGAAAGCGCCGAGGCCCTGCTGGGGGTCATCGACGACATCCTGGACATCTCGAAGCTGGAGGCGGGCAAGGTCGACCTGGACATCGTCGACTTCTCCCTGGGCGGCCTGCTGGACGGTGTCGCCACCATCCTGGCGCCCCGGGCGCGGGAAAAGGGCCTGGCCTTCCGCACGGAACTGCTGGGGGGCGATGACCAGGGTGGCGATCTGGACACCGGCGGCCGGCTGGTGCTGGTGCGGGGGGATCCCACCCGCCTGCGCCAGGTCCTGGTCAACCTGGTGGGCAACGCCATCAAGTTCACCCTGCGCGGCGAGGTCAACGTCAGCCTTGCGCTGACGCCGCAGACGCGCACCAACGGCCGCGCCGGCCTCAGCCTGCGGGGGGAGGTGAGGGACACCGGCATCGGCATCAATGCCGAACAGGCGGCCCGCCTGTTCGAAAGCTTCAGCCAGGCCGACACCTCCATCACCCGGCGCTTCGGCGGCACGGGCCTGGGGCTGGCCATTTGCCGCCAACTGGTGGAACTGATGGGCGGCACCATCGGCGTGTCCAGCCAGCCCGGCACCGGCAGCACCTTCTGGTTCACGGTACCGCTGGAACCGGCGGAACAGCCCTTCCAGGAGGGGTTCACGGCACCCTTGCCCGCCAGCCGCCCGTCCCCCGCGGTCTGGGGCGGTAGCGGCGCCCCGCCCACGCCGACGGAAGGCCGCGGCGTAGGGCGTTGTGTCCTGCTGGTGGAGGACAATCCCGTGAACCAGGAGGTCGCCAGCCTGATGCTGGCCAAGGAGGGGTTCGAGGCGGTGCTGGTGCAGGACGGGGTCGATGCGCTGGAGGCGGTGCGCTGCCGCCGCTTCGACTTGGTGCTGATGGACATCCAGATGCCGCGCATGGACGGCATCGAGGCCACCCGGCGCATGCGCGCCATGGGTGCCCGCATGCCTATCATCGCCATCACCGCCAACGCCATGGCGGGCATGCGCGAGGAATACCTGGCCGCCGGCATGGACGACTATGTCGCCAAGCCCTTCGACCGGGGCCATTTCATCGGTAAGGTGGTGCACTGGGCCTGTGGCCAGGCCGCCGAACCGGAGACTCCGCCGGAACCCGTGGCCTCCGTGCCGCCCTTGTTCGGCATCTTGGCAGAGGACAGGCTGGGTGAGTTGGCCGCCATGGCGGCACGCCCGGACTTCATCCGCATCGTCAGCGGCTTCCTCACCTTGGGCAAACAGCGGGTGGAAACGCTGGCGGAGGCGGCGCGCAACCGCGACCTGAAGGCCCTGCGCGCGGAGTCGCACGACCTGATGGCCACCGCCGGCACCTGCGGCCTGATCCGCCTGCAGGATCTGGCCATGGCCCTGCATGAGGCCTGCGTGGCGGCGGACCTGGACCGTGCGGTGGCCGTCGCCCAGTCGGCGGTGGAGTTCGGGCGGCAGGATTGGGAGTTGCTGCGCGAACGCTTCCTCTCCGATGTCGATGAACCGCCCCCGCCGCCGACGTGAGCTGACGGCGCGGGTTGACGACGCCGGGGCAACAAAACGGGGGCAACAAACAAGAACGGCCTCCCCGGTGGTTGGGGAGGCCGGTTCATGAGGCCGGGATGCCTTGAAGGACGATGCTTACTGGAACGTGGTGTCCAGGGCGCGCAGGGTCCACAGGGCCTGCTCACGCTCCTCGGGCTCGATGCGTTCCGCCCGGCCGCCATCCAGGGTGACGCGTCGGGTGTTGCGCACCACGGCGGCCAGATAGGCCGGGTGGGCGCGGTAGACGAACAGGAAGGACTCGGCGGTGGCGATCAGCTCGGCGTCGCCTAGGGCGCGGGCCAATTCCTTTTCCACCGTCAGGCTCAGCGGCACCGGATCCTGGGGAAAGGCCTCGGGGAAGCGGCGGCTCAGCTGGGCATGGACCTTGGCCAGCTCTTCCGGCAGTTCCAGCGCCGTGCCCGCGACGCGGGGCAGGGAGATGGTGGCGCCGTCGAAATCGTTCACCACCACGCGCGGCGGCCACAGGACGTGCGGCGGCCACAGGACGTGCGGCCGGTCGCTGGCGTCATCCTCACGGCCACGGCCACCATGGGCGGGGCGTCCACCGGGACGGCCCCGCTGCTCGCCGCCGTGGGGGCGGCCATCGCGGTTGTCCTGGAAACGGTTTTCCAGGGCCCGGTAGTTGGGGCGGAAATCGCTGTCCGGACGCTCATAATCGTGATGCGCCGGGCGATAGGGCGCGTCACCGCGAGACTGGCGGCGCTCCCCGAACTCCTGGTCCGGCTGGCGGTCGCCCCGGTCGAAGCGACCGGTGTCACGATCGGCGTGGCCGCCGCTGCGGCTGCGTACCGGCGCAGGGGCCCGCTCCAGGACGACGACGCGTTTTGTTGCGCCGCGGTCACCGACGGTGCCGCGCTGCGCGGCGTCGAGAGTTAGTTTAGTTTCAAAGCCCAGCGGCTTCTTGAGAGATAAAGTTGTCATGGCATCCATCCCGGCTCAAGGCAACGATACCAGCTTTTTGCTGCGGTGCCGCAACCAGAAAGTCAGTTCCAAGCCCTCGTTTGATGCAGCCTTGATTTAACCAGCGTGCATGACCCGAGCCTTCGCACGCCAAGGCCGTGCCAACCGGTCAAATTCCGCCCCCACCGCAAGGGCGGTGACGAACGAAAAACGTTAAGAAACCGGAAGCGAAACGAGTAATGGCATGGAAGTGGCTGGTAGCGACCCCTGTTCGGTATCGTCGTGCCCCATGAGCATCACTATCTGCCCCAGCGGTTAAGGAAAGTTTTACAAGGCTCACGTGTAACGGCAGGCCCCCGCAGTCTTCCCGCTTTCTGCCTGCATGTCCGCTGCGCGCGCGTTGCAGAGCGGACAATGATCGCTGGCCTTGGTCAACCTTTTGCACCAAGAGCGTAAAGACATGCGGCCAACACGGCGACCCCAAACAAAAAGCCGGACGATGACAGTCCTGTCATCGTCCGGCTTTTTCAATCGATCCGCGCCGTGGATGGTTCCGAACCATGCCGCAACGCAAAACGGATAGGCTTAACGGCCTCTGAAGGCCGCCTTTGGCATCAGCCGTTATGGTTGGCCAGCGACTTGGCCAAGGCCATGATGCTGTCGCGCACCGAGCTTTCGGTGATACGGGAATAGGCCCGTACCAGTTCCAGGGTCTCGCGCCGCTCGCTGGGCGGGCGGCCGCCTTCCACCGCCGCCTCGATGGCCGGCGCCGGGATTTGGCCCTGGGGGCCCAGGCCGTCGAAGAAGAAGCTGATGGGAACGTCCAGCACCTGGGCGATCTTGTGCAGCATGGAGGCGGAGATGCGGTTGGCGCCACGCTCGTACTTCTGCACCTGTTGGAAGGTCAGACCGATGGCCTCGCCCAGCTTCTCCTGGCTCATGCCAATGAGGGTACGGCGCAGGCGCACACGCCCGCCGACATAACTATCCACGCTGGTGCCGCTCTCTTCCTCGGCCGCCAGCATGGTGCGCTTGCGGGTCTTGCCCCGGCCGGTGTTCGGCTTGTCCGTCGTCGTCATTTCCTAAATCCTATCGCTCGTGAGGGGGCAAGGCAGTCTCCCCAGGATATCCACGCGAATTGTGGCCATCTTAGGGACTTGGCCTCTCTGACCACCGCCATCAAGGGCCGATACACGGCACCCCCAGCACGGGATCGTCGCCAATTCCGCCGCCCGGGTCCGCCACCCGACTCTGGTATCCGCGCTCAGCCATCAGGGAAGGCGACGCCGCGAATAAAGAAAGGAGGGCCGACCGGGGCAGTCCATATAAGGACATCGTAAACAAGTTTACATACGGTAAATAAGTGAATTCCCTTATTCCTGATAGACTACAAAGTAGGGGATAGGGGCGCTGCCGGCATCCCTGTCCTGCAGAGGTAGTTCTTTCCCCCGCCGGCTGCGGGGTCCCATGGCGCCGCCCCCACCAAAAAGGTGCAGCACATCGCCGCGCGTGCGCGGGCAAAGGGTATAGGCCCCGCCGAACGCGCTGGGCGCCGAACGGTCCCAAAACGCCAACGGGGCGCGACCTTCGCCGCGCCCCGTCCCGACTCGCAAGATATGAGGTGATGCCGCCCCGGGGGACGGCCGTGGCTCAGGCCGCGACGATGGCCGACAGGAAGTCGGATACGGCGCGCTGCAGTTCCTTGGCCTGCACCGACAGGTCGCTGCTGGCGGTGAACACCTGGTTGGTGGCGAGGCCCGTGTCGTTCGCGGCGCGGGCCACGGTGCCGATGTCGCCGCCGACCCGGGTGACACCCTGCGCCGCGTCCGTCATGGTGACGGCGATGGCCTGGGTGGCCCGCGCCTGGTCGGTGATGGTGCGGGCGATACCGTCATTCACCTGGTCGATGCGCATCACCGCCGCCACGATCTCACGGAAAGCCTGCACCGCCTGGGCGATGGCGGCCTGCATGGCGGCGATCTCCTGCTGGATGTCCTGTGTGGCCTGGGCCGTCTGGCCGGCCAGGCCCTTGACCTCGCTGGCCACCACGGCGAAGCCGCGGCCGGCCTCGCCGGCACGCGCCGCCTCGATGGTGGCGTTCAGCGCCAACAGGTTGGTCTGACCAGCGATGGTCTGGATCAGGGCGACCACATCGGTGATGCGGCGCGAGGCAACCGTCAGCCGCTCGATCAACTCGCTGGTGCCCTTGGTGCTGTCGGCGGTGGTACGGGCCAGCTTGGCGGCCTCGGCCACGCTTTCCAGCACATCGGCCGTGGTTGCGCGCAGCTGCTCCGCCGCGCTGACGGCCCCCTGGATGGTGCCGTTGGCCGACTGGGCGGCCGTCTCGGCGGCGCTGGCGGCCGTAGAGGCGCCGGCGGCGGTGCGCGACACGGCCCGCGCCGTCTCCACCAGGCCATGGGCGGCTTCGGTGACCGAGCCCAGGATGCGGCCGGCCTTGGTCTCGAAGCTATGGGCCGTATCCTCCAGGGCGCGACGGCGCATTTCCTCGGCCCGCGCACGCTCCTGGTCCCGCTCCACGTTCAGGCGCTCCACGGCGCGGGCGTTGTCGCGGAAGACGGACAGGCTGTCCACCATCTCCCCGATCTCATCCTTGCGGGCGGCGGGCAGGGCCACGTCCAGCCGCCCGCCGGCCAGGTCACGGGTGGCCCCGGCCACGGCCAGCAGGGGCGAGAGCACGCCGCGCATCAGGAACAGGGCCGCCAGGCCACACAAGATCAAGCCCAGCGCCGTGCTGGCCTGGATGCCATGGTTCAGGTCGTCGATGACGCCCAGGGCCGTCTGGTTGCCCGCGCGCACCTGGGCCTGGTCGCCCTTGGCCACCAGCTTCATGGCTTCCGCCATGCGGTCCAGATGGTCGTTCAGGCCGTCGACCTGGGCCGACAGCTTCAGCAGCTGATCCGCCGGAGCGGCGCTTTTGCCCGCCAGCGGCTTAAGCGCCATGGCGGTTTCCTGCAGGGCGTCGAACTGGGTCTTGGCCATCTGCACCTTGGTGGCCACGTCTCCCAACGGGCTGTTCTCGGTGCTGCCACCCGCGCGCTCCCGCGCGGCGACGCGGCGCACCTCCTCCATACCGGCGGCATAGGTGGTGGCGATGGCCCGCAGGGAGTTGTTCAGCTCCGCCGGTTCCGCCACGGACAGGGTACCCATCAGCGTCTGGGTCAGCAGCACCTGCACCTGCATGTTCTTCAAGGTGGCCGCCAGCCCTAGGTCGGCCATGGCGCCGTCGGTCTGGGCGGTGGTGCCTTCCAGGATGGCGCGGGACTGACGGGCGATGCCGATGCCGATGGCGCTTTGCAGCAGGACCAGGAACAGCAGCGTGCCGCCCACGGCCATGAACTTGGACCGCAGCCGCGTGGGATGCGGCACCAAGCGGCCCAGCACGCGCCCAAGGCGCGCCAGGAACCGCCCAACGGCGGCACCGGCGCGGCTGTTCAGCGCGGGGGACAGGCGGGTGCGCAGGGCGGTCCGGAGGGCCGAGAAGCGGGCGGCGGGAAAGGCAAGGCGGGCGGGGGGCGTCTGGCGCATGGGGGGCGGCCATCCTGGCAGGGGCGGAGGGCCCCTAAGGCCGGCGGGCGGCCGGGGCGGACCCACCTTACAAACCGGCCCGGCCACCGAATAATCACAGCCGTGTTAAATTTGGGTTTAAACTTTGCGACAACACCCAACAGTTTCCATAAAATGCAATCCTATCTTCAGGATAGGGTATCCAATGCTCACGCCTGCGCCGGTTGCGTCTGGCTTTGCGGCTGCACCGTCTCTGTCTTCACCGGTCGGGCGAGACGCTTGAGACCGAACCAAGGCCGCAAGAAATTCACCCGCCGAACAACCTCGTACGTGGCGAAGCAGCCGGCGAAGGTGATGACGACCAGGATGGCCGCCTCCACCCCCTGGGGCAGGCCCAGGGGCGCCAGGTTATGCCCCGCCACCACGGTGATGGTCTGGTGGACCAGGTAGAAGGGGAAGACCGCCTGCACCAGGTACCGCAGCACCGGACCGTCACGATTCAGGTGGCGGGCGCCAAACCCCAGCGCGGCGACGATGGCGCCCCACTGCTGGGCGGCATAGACGAGGCGCATCGCGGCGCGGATGCCCAGCGGGGCGGGTGGCGCGCCGAAGGGGTAGGCCCAGGTGTAATAGGCCACCACGGCGTAGGCGGGCACGGCCAGGGCCAGCCCCCACCAGCGCCAGCGGATGAAGCCGTCCCGCAGGGGCAGGGACTTGGCGATCAGGAAGCCGAAGAGGAAGGCGGTGAACGACAGAACATGGTTGTACCAGTCGTGCAGCATCCAGTGGGTGATGGGGAAGCGCAGCTGCAGCATGTCCAGCGCGCACAGCGCCAGGAAGGGCAGGGCCATCAGCCGCCAGCCCGCCAGCCGCGCCTCCAGCCGGGCCCCGGCCGCCCGCATCCGATCCCCCGCCAGCCCCAGCAGCACCGACAGCGCCATGCTGTAGGCCAACAGATAGGACACGAACCACATGTGGTTATAGGTGGGGGTCGTCAGGCAATCATTCACCCGGCACCAGTGGCCCGTGCCGCTGAGGTACTTCAGGTAAAAGGCCGGATAGTAGGTCTCCACCGGCGTCACCGCCTGCTCGATCACCTGGTAGTAGGTCTGCGGCGGCACCAGGACCAGCACGGCGAACGCCAGGGGCGGCACAAGGCGGGCCAGCCGCGCCTTGGTCAGGGCGGCCACCGTCATCTTGTCGGCCATGAAACGGGTCGCGGCACCCGACACCAGAAACAAAAGGCTGAGCCGCCAGGGGCTGGTCGCCATCAGCACCGGCGCCATGGCCGGCACCTCGTGCGGGCTTTTCACATGCCATTCCCACGGCCCGTAGAACATGCCCACGTGGAACACGATCAGGGTGAAGAACGCCAGAACCCGGATCCAGTCCAAGTCGGGGCGGCGGGTGACGGCTGGCGCAGGACGGGAAGGCATCATGATCTTTCGGCCCCTGGTCGTAAGACATGTGGCGACTGGCCGCGCCACTGCCCTAGGCTGACCTTAAGGAGGAGAGCTGGCCATTTCCCTGACGCGAACGGCGGGTTTTCCGAGGCCGATGGGGACGGATGGCGGGTCGGCAGGGTCAAGCGGATGAAAAAATGAGACCGGCGGTGGATCGTTTGTCAGTCTTCTGGAGTACGCCCAGCCTGAAGGCCTGGGCCCTTGTGTGGCTGGGTTTCGCTTTTCTTCCCACCACCATCAACGCCTTCGCGCTGCTGACGGAATATCAGCGGACCAACCAGGACATCCCGGCTTGGGAACCCTTCCTGCGGGAGTATTCCAGCGGCGTGGCCCTGCTGCTGGTGCTGCCCCTGGTGCGCTGGTCCATCAACCACATGCCGGGCTGGGCGGAGGCGCCGCTGCGCTGTGTCGCCCAGTTCCTGGGTACGGCCCTGGCCTTCAGCACGCTGCACCTGGCGGCGATGACCGTGCTGCGCATGGCCGCCTATGGCGCGCTGGGGCAAAGCTACGCCATAGACGACCTGCGGGACGACCTGCCGTATGAATTCCGCAAGGACCTGCTGACCTACCTGCTGATCGTGCTGGTGGTGGTGGGCGTGCGGCACCTCATTCGCCTGTCGCGGTCGCTGGCCCTGGTCGAGGCGGCGGCGGCAAGCGCGGCGACCCACGCCATCGAGGGACAGGCCCCACCGGCAATGGCGGCGGAACCGGCGCGCATAGAACTGAAGGTGGGATCGCGACGGGTCTACCTGGCGCCGGCGGACATCCTGCTGGTGCGCTCCGCCGGCAATTATATCGAGGTGGTGACCGCCGGGGCCGTCCACCTGGTACGCCGCACACTGGCGGATTTCCAGGCGGAATTGCCGCCGCCAAGCTTCGCGCGGGTCCATCGCTCGCATGTGGTGAACCGGGGCGCCATCGTCCGTATCGATAACCGGCCCTCCGGCGACATGGACTTGACGTTGACCAACGGCGCCACCGTCCCAGCCAGCCGCCGCTATAAATCAGAGCTGTTCTAGAATAGACGTATGTCCAAGCGATTATCTGCCCCGATACGGCACCTGCCGGGGGTATAGGTCTAAGGTCCGTTTGAAGTGCGGCCATGCATTGGGCCAGACTGGCGACGTCGACGGGGACCTCACTTTTCTAGCGGGTTTCACACCTTCCTCCAAAGTGTCCACGGCGACATGCGCCCGAAATCCGGCCCAGCCGGCGTTGGTCGGCGTTAACCTTGTTTTTTGGTTGGTTGGAGGCACTGCCGACCGATGGAAGCCTTGTCCCCGCACGCCATTCTGGCCGCGATCGTCGACTCGTCGGACGACGCCATCATCAGCAAGTCGCTGGATGGCACCGTCACCAGTTGGAACGCGGCGGCGGAGCGTCTGTTCGGCTACACCGCCGATGAAATGATCGGCCGCAACATTGCGGTGCTGGCCCCCCCTGGGCGCGAGGCGGAGATGCCCAGCATCCTCGACCGCCTGAAACAGGGGGAGCGCGTCAGCCATTTTGAGACGCTGCGCCGTCACAAGGATGGCCACACGCTGGAAATCTCGCTGTCCGTTTCGCCCGTGCGCGACAGTGACGGCAACCTGATCGGCGCGTCCAAGATCGCCCGCGACATCTCGCAGAATCGCCGCTCCGAACGCCAGATCTCCTTCCTGATGCAGGAGGTCGACCACCGCGCCAAGAACGCGCTGGCGGTGGTGCAATCCATCCTGCGCCTGACGCGGGCGGACTCGGTAGACGACTTCGTCGCCCTGGTGGAGGGACGCATCTCCGCCCTCGCCGCCATCCACAGCCAGGTGGCCAGCCGCCAGTGGGTGGGCACCGACATGGACAGCCTGGCCCACATCTCCTTCGATCCCTTCGACCCCAGCGGCGCCCGCGTCACCCGCAGCGGACCGCAGACGGTGCTGGGCCCCCAGGCCTCGCAGGCGCTGGGCCTGGCGCTGTATGAGCTGGCGGGCAACGCCGCCCGCTATGGCGCCCTGAACCACCCGGACGGCCATGTCGACCTGTCGTGGCAGAGCGACGATAGCGCCCTCTCGGTCAACTGGCGCGAGTGGGGCCTGCACGACATCCGCCCGCCGATGCGCAAGGGCTTCGGCCTGACCGTGTGCCAGCTGCTGCTGGCGGGGCAGTTGGGCGGGCGTTTGGACTTCGACTGGCAGGAGGGCGGTCTGGCCTTGGGCATCAGCCTGCCGCGCGCCAACCTGATGAACTGACACCCGCCGGTTATGCCGGCGGCATGAGCATCCGCCCATGCCGCTGCACTTGAGGGAAATCTGATACATTCACGCCGGCTGCGCCTGTGTCTCCAAGTGCGCCGCCGGCCGGGGCTTCAGCCCGAACCAGGGCCGCAGCGGGTTCACCCGGCGCACCGCCTCATAGACCGCGAGGCAGGTGGCGAAGGTGCCCAGGATCAGCAATGGCGCCTCCAGCCCTTGAGGCAGTCCCGCCTTGGCCAGGTAATGCCCCAGGACGACGGTCGCCGTCTGGTGCACTAGGTAGAAGGGGAACACGGCCGGCACCAGATAGCGCAGGGCGGCGCTGTCGCGGGTCAAATGGCGGGCGCCAAAACCCAGCACGGCGGCGATGGCGGCCCATTGGTCCGCCGCGTAGACGAAGCGCATGACGGCGCGCAAGGCCTCGGGCGGCACGGCGTCGTCGGCGCGGTAGGCCCAGGCGTAGGTGGCGAAGACGGCGTAGGCGGGCAGGGCCACCAGCAGCGCCGGCCAGCGCAGGCGCAGGAAGCCCTGGCGCAGCGTTTCCGACTTCGCCATCAGGAAACCGAACAGGAAGGCGCTGAACGACAGGGCGTGGTCGTACCAGTCGTTGACGATCCAATGCGTCATGGGAAAGCGATCCAACAGGACGTAGCGGATCAGGCCCAGGAACAGGAGGGGCAGCACCAGCAGGCGCCAGCCGTCCAAGGCCCATTCCATGCCGCGCTCCAACCGCTTCAGCAGAGCCCCCGCGACAGCCAGCAGGCCGCATAGCACCAGAGTGTAGGCCAGCAGATATGCCACGAACCACATGTGGTTGTAGGTCGGGGTCGCCAGGCAGTCCGTCCCACGGCACCAGTGGCCGCTGCCGGTGACGTATTTCAGGTAAAAGGCCGCATAGGGCAGGGCCTGATCCGGCACCTTCTCCACGATCTCGAAAAAGCTCTGCGGCGGAACGATGACGAAGATGGCCAGCAGCAGGGGCGGCAGCAGCCGGGCCACCCGGGCACGGGTCAGCGCCCCCACCGCCATCTTGTCGGCCATGACCATCTTGTCCGCCATGAGTCGCGTCGCGGCGCCCGAAACCAGAAACAGCAGCGTCAACCGCCATGGGCTGGTCAGCATCATGATGGGTTCCAGCGCCGGAACCGTGTGGGGGCTTTTCACATGCCAATCCCACGGCACGTAGAACATGCCGACGTGATAGAGGATCAGCAGGAAGAAGGCGATGACGCGGATCCAGTCCAGGTCATACCGGCGCGTCGAGAGGGGGGAAGGGGCGGAAACGGACATCGGCGTCGCATCCTCATGATCAGGCTGGCCGGGGCACCGGCGATGGCGCTACGCTGGCATCCGGCCGCCGGTACCCCCAAGAGGCGAGGGCGCGGGCGGCGGGATAAAGGGCGCGGATGGGGATTGAACGGCGATGTCCACGGTACCAGCGGCGGAAGGGACGGCGCAGGCGGTGATGCTGCCGGGATGGCGGCTGTCGGCGCGCGCCACCTGGGCGCTGGTGTGGCTGGTTTTCTATTTCCTGCCCACCACCATCAACGTGCTGTCGGTCCTGTCAGAGCATAAGCGCGACGGCCGCCCTATCGCCGCTTGGGAACCGATGTGCTGGGAATACTCCAGCGCCCTGGGCGGCCTGGCGGCGCTGCCGCTTGTCTATCTCGGGATCAGGCGGGCGCCGGGCTGGGCGCGGGCGCCGCTGCGCACCTTGGGCCTGCATCTGCTGCTGATGATCGCCTATGGCGTGGTGCACATCAGCCTGATGATGGGCCTTCGTGTCCTCGTGTACGCCCTGGTGGGCGGCCATTATCATAGCGCCGGCAGCTGGGCCGACATCTTCCTCTATGAGTTTCGCAAGGACGCGCTGACGTACCTGATCGCAGCCGCCATCCTGACCATGGGCCGGCAATTGGTGCGGCTGTCGCGCGTGGTCGCGCTGGTGGAGGCGCAGCAGGCCGCCCCCGTTCCAGCGCCGTCGGCCGCGCCGGCCGTGGTGGAACCGCCGGCCCGCCTGGAACTGAAGGTCGGCACCCGCCGGGTATTCGTGGCGCCGGAGGAGATCATTCAGGTCAGCGCCGCCGGCAAATATGTGGAGATCATGACGGCGGAGCGGGTGCACCTGGTGCGCCGCTCCCTGGCCGACATCCAGTCCGACCTGCCGCCCCACCTGTTCGTGCGCGTCCACCGTTCCCGCCTGTTGAACCGCGCCACCATCCAGCGCGTGGACAGCCGTCCCTCCGGCGACCTGGACATCACCCTGACCACCGGCCTGACCGTCACCGCCAGCCGGCGCTACAAGGCGGAGCTGCTGGAGGGGTGAGGGCCGCTAGCCCCGGTCTTCCGGCGCTCCCTTCTTCGCCGGCAAAGGGCAGCGGTCCAATGTGTCGTGCGTCCAGCGCAAATGGGCCGGACGTTCTCCTAGCAGGGCTGGGCAGGCCACATAGCCCCGGCTGCTCACCGCCATTTCCACAATGACCGTGGTTATAGGCGATGCCAAAAACGCGAATACGATCCCCAACAGCGCCACGCCCAAACAAACAACCGGACCGCTGACCCGACCGGCTGAGCGCTTGGCCCGTGTCTTGGTGCGTTTGGCGGGTCCAACCTCCGGCGCGCGGAACAGCGTCATCGCCGCGAATGCGAAGAGGGTTACGGCCAAGGGCAGCCCAATAGCATCCCGGGGCGCCAATGTGATCAACGGGGCGCCAGCACCAATGTCATGAATAAGGGGAAGCAGGCTGAACAGGGCTAGACACAGCACACCGCCGCCGACAACAGCGAAACCCAGAAACACCGGAATCGCCCGAAGCCGTTCCCGCAAGGCGGGGGTTTCCATTACCAATGCGCCAACTCCCATCGTACCCAGTCCGCCTGGCGCGCCAGTTTTGTAGCGATGTCATGCGCGTCCTGTGACAGATCATGAACCATCTTGCTGGTGGCCAACTGATGGAAGCGCTGCTCCGCTTCCTCTCCCAACTGCTGGAAAGCTTGGCTCAATTTCGTCAAGCCTCGGTCATACGCGTCACTGAGCCTGTCTGTCAGATGGAAATACTCGTCAAGCTTATAGAGGCCATAGCCGACCACCACCCCAACCGCCAGGGCCACAAGGAACGGCCCGCAGGCAAAACTGCCAATAACGGCAAGACCTGCCACCGAACTGCCGGCGACATAGCTACCTGCGGCAGCGCCCGCGACCGAAGCAAGCACCACGGAAGGAATATCCACCGTAAGGCTGCCCAGCAACTGCCCCAGCGTCGCGTTGTCGCGCAGGATGTAATCGGCCACATCGACTGCGACCACCAGATAAACACCGAACCGGGCGGATTCCTTGGCCGCCGCGCGAATTCCTGGCTTGCCGATCTGAAGTTCTACAATCTTTGGATTATCAACTTTATATCGAGTGCCGCTCAGAATATTCCGTCCCCCGGGCCACCCCTTAATAGTGACAAGATCACCCGTTTTCCCCTGGGTGAAATACACTCGGGCGCCTTTCCAGGATTTCATGTCCTTGGCCAGCTTATAGATCAGTTTAACGCCGCCAAATGTATCCTTAAAGGGGCCGGTCCATAGTTTTCCCTGTGTCTCATACTCCCTAAGCATCTGATCGGCTTCTGTCGGAGTCAGGTCATGACTGGCGACCTTTTCCTCAAGCCAGAGGCGCAGTGTATTTTTCTCATCGAAAACGAAAAGGCGTTCGGATGAAACAACAGCGGTAGACATCCTTACCCTCCCTTGGAGCCTTTAGGACTCGTGCTCGTGCATGGTGCGAACGAAGTGGCGGCTACGCCGGAACCGTCAAGGCCTGCGGCATTCCGCCCTATCCTTCGGGAAGGGAAACCCACTCCTTCGAGTTAAATCATTGACCAACGGTCCCATTCCCCCGCATGAAGCGGACGATGGCGGTGGTGATGCCGGGGTTGATGGCCAGGCCGGGGTCGGTGTAGGTGGCCAGGTTGGCGGCGCGGTCGTTCAGGGGCGCGTTCTTCATCATGTGGTTCACACCCTCCAGCCGCTCCAGCCGCACGCCCTGGCGGGCCTGGGACAGGCGGACGGCGTCCGACATGTCGATCTGGATGTCGTTGGTTCCCTGCAACACCAGTACGGGCGGGCTGGTGCGGGCCAGTTCCGCCGCCGGATCGATGGTCAGCTCCGAAATCAGGTAGGGCTGTATGCTGGGGCGGAACAGGCTCATCAGGGGCGGCGGCACCTTGGCCACCGGCCGGCCCTGTTCCAGCTGGGTGATGGCGTCCAGCGCCGCCCGTTGTATGTCCAGGGGCAAATCCGTACGCGGCAGTTGCTGGCGCATCATGTCGCCGTACGTGCGTCCGGGGGCGGCCACCAGGATCAGGCCCGACACCGGCGCCTGTTCGGCCAGCAGGATGGCCGTCAGCCCGCCCTCGCTATGGCCCAGCAGGAAGACGGGACCGATGCCGGGCTGGGCGCGCAGGAAGGCCAGCCACTGGCCGGTGTCCTGCACATAGGTGTTCAGCCGCAGGTCCTCCTCCCGCGTCAGGGCGGCCTTGCTGGCGCCCACGCCGCGCTTGTCGATGCGCAGGCTGGCGATGCCCTTCAGGGCCAGGGATTGGGCCAGCTGCCGCAGGGCGTCGGTGCGCAGCGAGGGGCCGTTGCCGTTGCGGTCCACCGGACCGGAGGCGGGCACCATCAGCACGGCGGGGATGGGCCCGGGTGGCGCCGCGTCCGGCATCTGCAGCGTGCCGGCCAAAGGGCCGGGGCCGCCGTTGATCGTGACCTCCTGCTCCATGGCGCCGGCCCGGCCCGTGGTGAGCAAGGCGACCAGCAGCAGAACCCGTTTCCAATGCCGTGCCCGCATCATCCGTCCTCCGCCTACCGTCCGCCATCCCGGCGCGGGACCGGCACCGGGGTCACCAGGCCCAGGTAGAGGTCGCGCATGCGCCGGCCCACCTCGGCCTCGCCGAACTCCGGATCCACCACCCCACGGCTGGCCAGGCCCAAACGGCGGCGCAGGGCCGCGTCCTGCGCCAGGCGGGCCAGCACGGCCGCCAGCGCCACCGGATCGCGGGGCGGGGCCAGCAGGGCGTTGCGTCCCTCCACCGCCACCTCGCGGCTGCCCGGCACGTCGGTCGCCACGATGGCGCGGCCGCAGGCCGCCGCCTCCAGCAGACTCTTGGGCACGCCTTCACCGCCGCGCGAGGCCAGCACGGCGATGCCGGCGCGCGCCCAGACGGTGCGCACGTCGCTGACGGTGCCCAGCCATTCGATGCCGGGCTCCGCCGCCCAGGCGTTCAGGGTCGCTTCAGGGATGGCGGCCGGGCTGTCGGTGTCGGGCGCGCCCGCCAGGATCAGGCGCAGGTCGGTGCCTTGGGCGCGCACGAGACGCACGGCGGCCACCAGATCCTCCACCCCCTTCAGGGTCAGCATGCGCGAGACCTGGGCGCAAGTGACCGGCCCCATGGGTTCCGCCAGTTCCTCATAGTGGGTGAGATCCACGCCAGAGCCGCGGATCAGGCGCGACGCCGGCGACCGTGGCCAACCGGCGGCCAGCAGGGCGGCGTCATCGCCGTTCTGCACCACCAGGGCCTGGCCCCGGTGCCAACCGGCGGCGTTCAGCGCCAGGCGCAGGAAAACCCGGCCCAGGGCAGCCTTGGTTCCCGTGCCCGACAGGCCCAAGCCCAGCCCGGCCAGGGTGGCGACCACCCGGGTGTCGCGCAGGCCGGCCAGGAACAGCGCGAAGCCGCCGAGCACCGTGGGCTTCACCGCGATATGGTGGATGATGGTGGGCCGTTCCCGGCGGTAGAGCCGCGCCAGGCGGCGGATGTCGCCCAGGGCGCTCAAGGGGTTGAAGCTGCCGCGCCGCCAGGGCAGGGGGATGACGCGGAACCCCTCCGCCGCGATGGCCGGCCCATCCTTGGCCACCCGGCAGGCCACGGCGACGTCGAATCCGGCGTCGCGTGCCGCCCGCGCCGTGGGCAGGCGGTGGGACCGGAAATACCAGTCCTCCGTCACGACGAACAGCAAGGTGGGGCGGGGGGCGTCAGGCATGATGACCAAAGCGGCGTCTATCCCAGTAGTCAGGGGCCAGGTAATGGCAGGGAACAGGGGGCGAGTTCTACCGGTTTTCCGACTGCCTGTCGTATACGTCCTATCGGATAAGTGAACCCGTCCCTGGCAGGGCACAGTATCAAGGGGTTGCGGATGCGCCATCTGACCTTGTACCGGGACGACCGCTACTCCGCCTCCTTCCCGGCGGTCGCCACCCTCGCCGATGGCACCGTGGCCGTCGTGTTCCGCCGGGCCCGCGACCAGCGCTGGTTCGCCCGCGCCTTGGGCCTGACCGGCCAGACCGGCCTGATGAGCGTGGATCATGTCGACAGCCGGTCGCAGCTAATGTGAATTCTCACCTGAGACTAATCGGCCAATTCACTGATTTATCTGCAGAATACCCAATCTTAAGAAAGTAGATGAAGATGACCCAGCGCCCGCGTTTCCACCTGGCCTTCCCGGTTCATGACCTGGCCTCCGCCCGCGCCTTCTATGGGGAGCTGCTGGGCTGCCCCGAGGGGCGCAGCTCGCCGGAATGGGTGGATTTCGACCTCTATGGCCATCAGATCGTGGCCCATCTGGTGCCGGGCAAGGCGGCGGCGCCCAGCGACGATCACAACCCGGTGGATGGCCACGAGGTGCCGGTGCCCCACTTCGGCCTGATCCTGGCCTGGGACGACTGGGTCGCCCTGGCCGATCGCCTGCGCGGCGGCGGGCAGGCCTTCGTCATCGAGCCCTATGTCCGCTTCAAGGGCCAGGTGGGGGAGCAAGGCACCATGTTCCTGTACGACCCCAGCGGCAACGCCTTGGAATTCAAGGCGTTTCGTGACGAGTCCCTGATCTTCGCCAAGTAACCGCCCGTAACCGGCGGCGGCCTTTGTTGCTGGGCCAGGGAAAATTGCTACGGTATTGCAACGCTTGCGTTTCTTGGGCTTCCCGGTCCCGCCGCCTCATGGTGTCTTGTCCTCACACGGCCTTTTCTTGAGGTGGGGAGTGACCATGAGACGGACGATGTGGGGGATGCCGGTGATAGCCGCCGCCTTGGCCCTGGGCGGCGGCGCCCTGGCGGCGGAGCCCAAGGAGGTTCGGGCGGCGCTGGACCAGGCGGTTCCAGGCTTGTTGGCCAGCGCCAAGGTACCCAGCGTTTCCATCGCCGAGATCGGGGATGGCAAGGTCACGCTGACGGCGGCCTATGGCGAGCAAAGTCCCGGTGTGCGCGCCACGCCGGCCACGCTGTACAACATCGCCTCGCTGACCAAGCCCATCACGGCGGAAGTGGTGCTGCGCCTGGCCGCGCGGAAGACCGTGTCGCTGGACGCGTCCATGGCCGACTACTGGACCGATCCCGACATCGCCAATGACGACCGCCGGCAGTTGCTGACCCCACGCCTGGCGCTCAGCCACCAGACGGGATTCCCCAACTGGCGCGCGCCGGGCAAGCCGCTGGCCTTCCAGTTCACGCCGGGCACCTCCTACGGCTATTCGGGCGAGGGCTACCAGTACGTCGCCCGCTATGTGGAGAAGAAGACGGGGCAGGATTTCGAGGCCCTGGCCCAGGCCGTCCTGTTCAAGCCGGCGGGCATGAACGACACCGCCAGCGGGCACAAGCCCTGGTTCGATGGCCGCGTCGCCGTGCCCACGGACGCGTCCGGCAAAGCGCTGCAGCCGGGCTACGCCACCACGTACAACGCCGCCGACCTGATCTATACCACCGCCGGCGACTACGCCCGTTTCATCACCAGCGTGATGAAGGACCAGGATGTGACCCCAAGCCTGGCCGCGGACCGCCGCCACATCCAGGTCAGCCAGAGGACGGAGATGTGCGCCGGCGCCAAGGCCGCCACCTGCCCGGCAGAGGCCGGCTTCGGCCTGGGCTGGCAGGTACTGGAGTTCAACGGCGAAACCGTGATGATGCACACCGGCCGGGACGAGGGGGTGGCCACCTTCGCGTGGTACAGCCCGACCACCCGCAAGGGGGCGGTGTTCCTGACCAACAGCGACAACGGCTTCCAACTGGTGCTGCCGGTGTTCGAGACGTTGGGCGCCAGCCCCACCTTCCTGGCCTACCTGCGCGGGCAATCCTGACCGGCATGGGGCCTGAAGTCGGGACTACACCGAAGATTTTCCGGCGGCGGTGTCGGATCCGGGCATACTCGGCCGTCCTGGGGAAGAACCGGTTGCAAACCGGCCGTCCCGCCGCTGGAGGATCACCCATGCTGTACGCCATCCTGTGCTATCACCGCGAAGACGTCGTCGGTTCCTGGACCAAGGAGGAGGATGACGCCGTCATGGCCAAGCTGTCGGTGGTGCATGAGAAGCTGGCGCGCGAGGGCCGCCTGGGCCCCGTGGCCCGGCTGCTGCCCACCACGGCCGCCACCACGCTGCGCAAGGACAGCGACCCGCCGCTGGTGATCGACGGGCCCTTCGCCGAAACCAAGGAGCAGCTGCTGGGCTTCTACCTGGTGGAGGGCGAGACGCTGGAGCAGATCCTGGACACCGCCCGCGAGCTGGGCCGCGCCAACCCGGGCGGCAGCTATGAGATCCGCCCGGTGGGGCTCTACCACCCGGCACCGGCCCCTGTTTCCACCGGGGCATGAGATCATGGCCGAGGCCGCCGACATGGCCTGGATCAACACCGCGCTGACGGCCGCCCGGCCCCAGGCGATGGGTGCCCTGCTGCGCTATTTCCGCGACCTGGACACGGCGGAGGAGGCCTTCCAGGAAGCCTCCCTGCGCGCCCTGAAGGCCTGGCCGCGCAACGGTCCGCCGCGCGATCCCGCCGCCTGGCTGATCTTCGTCGGACGGAACGCCACCCTGGACACCGTGCGCCGCCTGGCGCGCCAGCAGCCCCTGCCGGACGAGGATACGCTGGCCGACGGCGACGGCGGCGAGGGGGATACCGAGGCCGAACTGGCGGAGCGCCTGGACGGCGCCGGCTACCGCGACGACATCCTGCGCCTGCTGTTCATCTGCTGCCCGCCGGACCTGCCGGCCACGCAGCAGATCGCCGTGGCCTTGCGCATCGTCTCCGGCCTCAGCGTGGCGGAGATCGCGCGGGCCTTCCTGGTCAGCGACAGCGCCATGGAACAGCGCATCACCCGGGCCAAGGCGCGCATCACCCGGTCCGGCGTGCCGTTCGAAACCCCCGGCGCGCCGGAGCGGGCGGCGCGGCTGGGCGCCGTCGCCGCCATGCTGTACCTGCTGTTCAACGAGGGCTATTCCGCCGGCGGCGACACGACGGAACGCCGGGCGCCCCTGGCGCATGAGGCCATCCGTCTGGCCCGCCTGCTGCTGCGCCTGTTCCCGTCGGAACCGGAGATCATGGGCCTGCTGGCGCTGATGCTGCTGCAACAGGCGCGATCCGCCGCCCGCTTCGACGGCGAGGGCAACCTGGTGCTGCTGGAGGACCAGGACCGCGGCCGCTGGAACGCCCCGATGATCGCGGAGGGCCTGGCCCTGATCGACAAGGCCATGCGCCACGGCCAGCCCACCCCCTACCTGGTGCAGGCGGCCATCTCCGCCCTGCACGCCCGGGCGGCCACGGCGGCCGAAACGGACTGGACGCAGATCGACCTGCTGTACGCCACACTGGAACACATCCAGCCCTCGCCGGTGGTGACACTGAACCGTTCGGTTGCCACGGCCAAGGTGCGGGGGCCGGCGGCGGCCCTGGCCATGATCGAGCCCTTGGGTGAGCGGCTGGCGGGTTACTTCCACTTCTTCGGGGTGAAGGGCGCCTATCTGACCCAGTTGGGCCGCACGGCCGAGGCGCGGGTGGCCTTCGACCGCGCCATCGCCCTGGCCCATACCCCGGCGGAGGCCGCGCACATCCGCCAGCATCTGGACCGGCTGGTACGCGACGCGGCGCCGACTTGAGAAATAAATTCTCCCCCCTGTCGGGACGGGACCATGGCCCTCGTCCTTGGGACAGGCCCGCGTCCGGCGTGGCCCAACCAGTCACAAACGGGAGAGCACGACCATGTCCGATGCCGTCCAGCCCACGCAGCCCATGCAGCCCATGCAGCAGGGCATCATTCCCCACCTGGTGGTTGGCGATGCCAAGGCGGCGCTGGCCTTCTACGCCCAGGCCCTGGGTGCGGAGGAGGTGTTCCGCATGCCGGCCCAGGACGGCGACCGACTATTGCACGCTGAGATCCGCGTGAACGGCGCCCGCCTGTTCCTGCGTGATGATTTCCCCGAGTACCGGGCGGAGCACGGCGGCACCAGCGCCCCGCCGGGCCTGCTGAAGGGCACCAGCGTGGTGATGCACCTGGAGGTGCCCAACTGCGACGCCGCCATGGAAAGGGCGGTCGCCGCCGGCGCCACGGTCACCATGCCGGCCATCGACGCCTTCTGGGGCGCCCGCTATGGCCAGGTGGCCGATCCCTTCGGCCACCTGTGGAGCTTCGCCCACCCGCTGGGCGCCCCCGGCGAGCCATGCCCGCTGGCCGCCGGCCAGGCGGCTCCCTAAGGCGGCCCGACATCGAACCAACAAAGGAAGGACCCGGCACCATGACCGAAACGCCAGAATTCCGTATTTCCCGCCGCTTCGTCGCCACCCCCTGCCTGCTGTGGTCCGCCTATACGGAGCCGGAGCGGCTGCGCCTGTGGTGGGGGCCCAAGGGCTTCACCTGGGTGCGCGGCGACCTGGACCTGCGGCCCGGCGGGACCTTCTTCTATGGCATGAAGCCGCCGGCGGAGGCCGGCGGTTTCACCATGTGGGGCAAGTGGACCTTCCGCGACATCACGCCGCCCACACCGTCGACGCCCGGCTTGATGTCCTTCCTCGTCTCCTTCACCGACGCCGACGGCACGCCGGTGCGCCATCCCATGAGCCCCACCTGGCCCCTGGAGATGCTGAGCACCACGGCCTTCATCGCGGACAAGGGCGGCACCCGCCTGGACTGCACCGCCGTGCCGGTCAACGCCACGACGGAGGAGGAGGCGACCTTCGCCGCTGGGGCCGAGAGCATGCGCCAGGGATGGAACGGCACGCTGGACCAGTTGGACGACTATCTGGCGCGGGCGCAGCCGGCCGCCTGACGTCCGTTTCACCAACTGGCGACGTCCTGATAGTCGGGGAACCGGTGCGGATGGGCCGGGGTTGTTCGGACGACTTCCCCGCCCATCAAGATAAGGAACGCCGGTCATGGCCGACATCCACGACGCCCGCATCCTGATCCTGGCCGCCAACGGCTTTGAACAATCCGAACTGACCGTCCCCCGGGATGAGTTGCGCAAAGCCGGCGCCAAGGTTGACGTGGCCACCCCGGATGGCAAGCCCATCCGCGGCTGGAACCACACCGACTGGGGTGAGACGGTGGAGGCCGACCTGCGCATCGCCGACACCAAGGTGGAGGATTACCAGGCCGTGGGCGGCCAGATCAATCCCGACCTGCTGCGGGTGAACCCGGACGCCATGCGCCGCGTCACGGGCTTTCTGGACAGTGGCAAGGTGGTGGCCGCCATTTGTCACGGCCCTTGGCTGCTGGTGGAGGCCGACGCCCTGCGCGGCCGCCGCGTCACCTCTTACAAATCCATACGCAAGGACGTCGAGAACGCGGGCGGCGACTGGGTGGACGAAGAGGTTGTGGTGGACAACGGCGTCATCACCAGCCGTTCCCCAGACGACCTGCCGGCCTTCGTCGCCAAGATCATCGAGGAGGTGGGCGAGGGCCGGCACACGCGCTGAGCCCCGCCCGACACCCCAATATGAAAAGGCCGGCCCCGGCAACGGGACCGGCCTTTCGATTTTCAGGCGCCACCGGGGCGACGGTCACCAGGAGTGAGGGACGGCTTAATTCAGCAGGGTTTTCCCCTGCAGGCGGGCCAGCAGGACATGGATCTCGGGCGGCAGGGGCTCGGCAACGGCGTCACAGAACATCTCCCGGATCCGTTCATCCACCGCGTCTTGGACGATGTCGAAGGGGGTGGCATAGGCCGCCGCCGTCGAATATCCCGCCGCCACAATGGGCGTCAGAGCCGGAGTGCGCTGAAACTCAATACTTTTCTGCCGCTTGGTCATGACATCCTTCCCAAAAACCCGGGCCTATGCCCTTCGCACCATGACTAAAGCGGCCAGCGGCGGCTTTGTTCCACGGCGGCAACGGGATAGCCGCCCTTCCCGTGTAAGCCGGCCGGCAGGGGACTGCCGCGATGGGCGTAGGGCAGGGGCCGGCCGGTACCGCAAAATTTCCCTTCCCCTGCTTTGAACAGACTATCCCAGCGTTCATCAAAGCGGCATGCCGGATAATCGGATGGTCATAGTCCATCCGTTAAATAGACCGAATAAATACAGCGATAAACCTAGCGTTCTTCCCGAAATACGGAGAGACGCTGGCGGTGGTGTTTGCTTATAGTGATCTTAGAAGACAGACGAGTTCGGGGGATTACAGAACCCATTATCGCCCGCATCCACATGCGATTTCTTTAAGAAAAATAAAATCGCAGCGGGCTTTCACAAAAAGGTGTGACCCATGCCATCCGCTGAGACATCGCCCACCTTTCGTGACGACTTGGTCAAGCTGATCCCCGCCATGCGGGCCTTTGCACGATCGCTGACCAACAACGCCGCCGACACCGACGACTTGGTGCAGGATGCCATCGTCCGCGCCTGGTCCCATGCGGGCCAATTCACCCCAGGCACCAATTTGCGCGCTTGGCTCTTCACCATCCTGCGCAACCGGTACTACTCCGTCGCCAAACACCAGCAGCGCGAGGTGGGCGACCCGGACGGTGTACATACCGCGCGGCTGACCATCAGCCCCGCGCAGGAATGGGGCATAGCCGGCCGCGAGCTCAAGGCGGCACTGATGAAGCTGCCCGTGGAACAGCGCGAGGCGCTGGTCCTGGTGGGCGGCGCCGGCGCCAGCTACGAGGAGGCGGCCGAGATTTGCGGCTGCGCCCTGGGGACTATCAAAAGCCGCGTGAACCGCGGCCGGGCCCGGCTGGCCGACATCATGGGCATGGACCCGGGCGACACCGGCCTCGGCGCCCCCACGGGCATGGCCACCTCCAGCGCCTGGGATGCCAGCCATCCGGTGAGCAGCCACTGACGTGACGAAGCGAAACCAATCACTTGGCATAAGGATTTAGGTGAAGTGCCTGACAGGAAACCTTGGTCACGGGACGCCAACCAGTGGAAACGCATGTCCACCCAATGGCTGGCGGCCCAGCGATATGCCCCCATCCGCCTGGCCGAGCGCCGTGCGCCTGCCGAACCGGTTGGGGACAGGGCCGGGGAGGGCGGTTGGGCGCCCTCTCCGCGTCCAGCGCGTTCCCTGGAAGCCGTTTCACTAGAGGTCTTGCCCCCCCATCAAGCCTCGGCACCCCCTATCGCCGCCTGACGGACATGCCCACGGCAAGAAGGGCAAAAACAGTCCGTCCTTAACGGAGGATCACCCCATGCTCGGCACCATCCTGCTTGTTGTCCTGGTCCTGTTGCTGCTGGGGGCCATTCCCAGCTGGCCGTACAGCCGCGGCTGGGGCTACGGCCCCAGCGGCCTGTTGAGCATCGTGCTCATTGTCGTCCTGGTGCTGGTTCTGACCGGCAGGGTGTAGCCAGCCGGAGCTATCCTTAAAGGCCTTACAAGGAGACGCATCATGACCGCCGTACATGAGGCCCTTCCGGACATCGACACGCTGCTGGGCGACGTGTCCCGGTATTTCGAGACGCCGCACGACCTGGTCGTCACCGACCGCCTGAGCCGGGCGGAAAAGATCCTGCTGCTGCGCCATTGGGAACATGACCTGCAGCTGCTGATGGTGGCGAGCGAGGAGAACATGACCACCGACCTGCCGCCGACGACCGCCCATCAATTGTCCGAGGTTAAGTCGGCCCTGGTGGCGCTGGGCAACGTGTCCGTACCGTCAGGGCCGGCCAAGGTGGGCTGACACCACCTTATCAAGGACCTCATCAAGGAAAGATCAGTCCCATGGCCAACCGCAATGAAGGCGAGGGCAACCGCACCGCGACCCGTGCCTACGACAAGCACGCCCGCGATTTCGTGGCGACGGGCCAGGTGGCGGAAAAGGCCCGCGAGGCGGCCGATGCCCTCGATGGCCCTGAAGGCCAAGACCTGGAACGGGCCGAGGCGCGCGGCAAAGCCCACGCCCGGGAAGAAGACAGGCTGCCGCGCCCCAGCGCTTCCAAGGACGACGGCAAACACTGACGGTGCCAGCCCTGCGAGCGAAGAAGGACGCCGGTCATGCGGGCCGGCGCCCTTGGCTAACCGGAAGACTGATAGTTCTACTTTGCACAGGCCTGACATTTTAACTTTGCCTACACAGGGAAAACCGATAAGGAAGATTATGGAAATAAATAGCTAAGCCGGCTGGCTGCCGGCTTGCATCAATTTGCACTCATTTATTCGACACCGCCCGGCCAAGGCGTCGACAATGCCCCGGGATCAATCCGGGGATGAAATCATGTTGACCGTCGTACCGGGGCCCGTCACCGCTTGCGCGCGGCGCCGGGATGAGATTACCACCTTGCTGCGCAACGCCTTGGCCCTCCTGGACAATGACGGCGCCGCCGCGGCCACCTGCCTGCAGCGGGCGGCCGACATGCTGCGCGACCTGACGGTCGATGCGCCGCCGCTCACGGGCGGACTGGTACCTTGGCAGGTGCGCCGGGTCGAAACGTATATCCATGACCATTTGGCGGCGCCCATCCGCATCCGTGACGTGGCGGTGCTGGTCCGCCTCAGCACCAGCTATTTCTCACGCGCCTTCCGCATCAGCTTCGGTATGCCTTTCACCCAATATGTCATCCATCGGCGCATGGAGCAGGCCAGGCACCTGATGACGACCACGGCGGAGCCGCTTTCCCACATCGCGCTAACCTGCGGCTTGGCCGACCAGGCGCACCTCACGCGGCTGTTCCGGCAGACCATGGGGGTGACACCGGCAGCTTGGCGGCGACGCATGCAGCAGGAATACCCTGATCAGCGCGCCCGTTCGCGGGGCGACACGGCGGCCACCGGCGAGCCGCAGGCCGCCTGACGGGCCCATCCGGCGTCGGCAAAATAATCACGAGGGGTCCGGGGCCCATGGTGCTATAGAGGCGCCATCACCCCCTTAGGACCGCCCCCATGGATTCCGTCGAACAGCGCCTTATCGACCTGGAGATGCGCATCACCCACCATGAACGCATGGCGGAGGAACTGTCGCAGGTGGTGGCGGACCAGGGCCAGATGATCGACATGCTGACCGCCCGCGTGCGCCGGCTGCTGGCCCGTCTGCAGGAAGCGGAGGGCGGCTGGCGCCCCTCCCCCCAGGATGAAAAGCCGCCGCCGCATTACTAGGGGGGTGTTATACCAGCGGCGCGCCCCCCACATCCGGGGCATGTCGCCACCGACTGAGGGAACGTGCCCCATGACCGCCTGGCCCGACCGCCGCATCCTGGACCTGTTCGGTATCGACCATCCCATCCTGCAGGCGCCCATGGCCAACGCCAGCACGCCGGCCATGGCGATGGCGGTTAGTGCGGCGGGCGGGCTGGGGGCCCTGCCCGGCGCCCAATACACCCTGGACGGCCTGAAGGCCGCGGTGGCCGAGGTGCGGCATGGCACCAGCCGGCCCTTCAACCTCAACTTCTTCTGCCACACCCCGCCGGTGCCGGACCCGGCCCGCCTGATGGCCTGGCGCGCCCGGCTGGCGCCCTATTATGTCGAGTTGGGCCTTGATCCCGCCGACACGCCTCCGGTCGGCGGCCGCACCCCCTTCGACGCCGATTTCTGCGCCCTGATCGAGGAGGTGAAGCCGGCGGTGGTCAGCTTCCATTTCGGCCTGCCCGGCAAGCTGCTGGTGGAGCGGGTGAAGGCCACCGGCGCCAAGGTCATTGCCTCGGCCACCACGGTGGCGGAGGCGCGCTGGCTGGAACATCACGGCGTCGACGCCGTCATCGCCATGGGGCTGGAGGCCGGCGGCCACCGGGGCAACTTCCTGTCGGACGACATGGCGACGCAAGTCGGCACCTTCGCCCTGGTGCCTCAGGTGGTGGACGCCGTCTCGGTCCCCGTCATCGCCACCGGCGGCATCGCGGACGCGCGCGGCATCGTGGCCGCCCTGGCCCTGGGCGCCTCCGCCGTGCAGATCGGCACCGCCTACCTGTTCTGTCCCGAGATCAAGATACCCGAGGTGCACCGCCAGGCGCTGGAGAGCGCCACGGATGACGGCACCGCCCTGACCAACCTGTTCACCGGCCGCCCCGCGCGCGGCATCGTCAACCGGCTGATGCGCGAGATCGGCCCCCTGTCCGACGCGCCCCCCGCCTTCCCAACCGCCGGCGGCGCCCTCGCCCCCTTGCGCGCCAAGGCGGAAGCGGCCGGATCCGGCGATTTCACCAACCAGTGGGCCGGCCAGGCGGCGCGCCTGGGCCGCGCCCTGTCCGCCGGCGACCTGACGCGGGCGCTGGCGGCGGAGGCGCTGGCCCGCCTGGGCGCCCACCAGATCAGCGGCCGGTAACCGTCACCGGCACGTCAGGACGTGGTCCTGGTTGATCTTGCAGGGGTGGAGCAGGCTGCCCAGGTAGCGCTGATCCCGTGTCGTGCCGGTGTTCATTTCCGGCAGGCGCAAGTATTTGTCCTCCTTATCCGCGCCCAGATACGTTTCCATGTGATTGAACCGCCAGGTCTCCGCCTGCTCCCGCAGGAACTGCTCCTGTTCCAGCGGGTCGGGCAGGACGAAATGCGGCGCCTGGATGATGAATTCGGGGGTGGACGGTTCCGGCGGCCTGGAGACCGGCGCCGGCTGCGGGCCGGCCTTGGGCACCGCGGGCGTCAGGGTGATCTGCGGCGGGGGTGCCAGCGGGAGCCCAAACGGGGGCCCAAACGGGGGCCCAGGTGAAGGCCCAGGTGGGGCCACTGACGGCTGAGATTGCGCCAGGACGGGGTCCGCCATGAACGGCAGCAGGACAACCGCGAGATACCGCCACCGCGCACGCCGCATGCCCCGCCCCATCCGCCACCCATTCTTGTGGCCAGTGAACCATGGCGGCCGGGCCTGCACAACCGATGCCACACCACCCGAAAAGAAAACGCGCGCCGTACGGGTGCCGGCGCGCGTCAGGAGGTGGAGCACAATTGAAGGGTCTCATGAGGCCGGGGGAAAGAACCGGGGCGCCGCCTCACCCGCGCCCCAGCTTTTAAAAAGCGCTCAGTATTTGAAGGAGAAGCCGGCCTCATAGATGCGGCCGGTGCAGTTGTAGTAGTTCAGGCGGTTGACCGAGCCGACGTACTGGTCATTGCACTCGTTCGTCAGGTTGATGGCATTGAACATGAAGGTCAGGCGCTCATTGACGGCGTAGGAGGACGCGAAGTCCACGTTCATGGTGGAGTTGGTGCCTTCCACGTCGTTGCCATTGCGGCCCGGCACCTGGGTCAGGTAGCCGCTGCGGTAGGCGGCGGAGATGCGGGCGCTGAACACCTTATCGTCATAATACAGCGTGCCGTTGTAGGCATTCTTCGACAGGCCCACCAGGTCGGCCAGGGTGGTGGTGGTCGAGGTCGCCGCCAGCAGGTAATTGATGCGGCTTTGCACGTAGGTGTAGTTCAGCAGGATGCCGAAATTGCTCCAGAAGTCCGGCAGGAAGCTGAACGGCTGCTGGAAGTTCACCTCCAGGCCCTTCAGGTCTCCGCCTTTCGTGTTCACCGGCGTGCTGAAGGTGAACACCTCGCTGCCGGTCAGGCCCGTGCCGTTCAACAGGCTGAGCGGCAGGCCGGAGCTGTTGTAGACCTTGTTTTCGCTCAAGGTCTGTACGTAGCTGTTGATGTCCTTGTAGAACAGGCCCAGCGAGATCAGGGCGCCCGGCTGGTAGTAGTATTCGAAGGACAGGTCGGCGGTATTGGCGCGGATGGGCTTCAGGTAGGGGTTGCCGGAGGTCACCGTGCGGTTGGTGCCGGCCACGTTGACGCTGCCGCCCGGGTTCAAGCCGCTGAGGTCGTTGCGCACCATGACCTTGGCCAACGCCGCCCGGATCAGGAAATCATCCGTGACCTCGCCCACCAGGTTCATCGACGGCAACACGTCATGATAATCGGTGCCGACGGTCACCCACGTGGGCGTGCTGCCCACCGCCTGGTAGCCGGAGGAACTCTGGTCGGTGGTGACGAAGCGTACGCCGATGTCGCCGCGGATGGGCAGGCCCAGCCGGTCGGTCTTGAAATTGGCCTGGGCGTAGCCGCCGTAGTCCTTTTCCTCCACCGCGTAATTGCTGCCCAGCGAGCCGGTGCCCGTCTGGCTGACGGAGAAGGTGCCAGTCTTGCTGTAGATGTTCAGCGCGTTGGCGAAGGCGTCGATGTCGGCCACCAGCCAGTTGCCGGGCGTGCCCGCCGGGGCGAAGCCGCCCACGCCGCCGCCGATCTTGGTCAGGCTGGCCAGGCTCACGCCGGCCGGCAGATTGGGGACCGCGATTTCCGAGGCGCGGGTCTTGTTGTAGGTGGAGAAGGTGAAGTCCTTGAATTGGAAGCCAGCCTTCAGCGTCAGCTCGTTGCTGATGTCGTATTCGAAGTCCAGGTCGCCGTTGCCGTAGGTGTTCTGGGTGCCGTTGGGGCGCAGGCGGATGTTGGACAGGCCGTTCACCAGCTTCCAGTTCGCCGGGTCGGTGACGTCGAAACCGTAGGACAGCACCGGCAGGCGGCTGTTGGCGCGATAGTCGTAGGAGTAGCCGTTGCTGCCGGTGCGATCCAGGGTGATGGTCGTCTGCACCGGGTTGTTGAAGGCGGAGACGGAGTAGCCGCCCAGCGCGTTCATGCGGAAGCTGGGGGAGAAGCTGTGCTTGATGTTCAGGGTTTCCTGGCCGAACTGCGTGCTGAGCACGTCGTAGCGCGCCTCAGACCGGATGCCGACATTGTTGAAGGTGCCGGCGATCAGGTTGCCGTTGGCGTCGAGGGTACCGGAGGCGATCTGCATGACCGGCTTGCCGGTGACGATGCTGCCCACCGTGGTGCGCGCCTGGCTGAAGCTGATGGCCTCCAGGTCGTTTTCCGAACGGGTGCCCCACAGGTCGGAGAACACGCCGTCCAGGCTGATCTCGGTATCCTCATCCGGCTTCCATTGCAGCGAGGTCACCAGGCCGGCGCGGCTCTGGTTGTAGTCATAGACGCTGTAGCGCGGGATGCGCGGCATGAAGACGTTGGGGCCGTTGACCGCGGACAGTGCGGTGGGCGCCGTGACACCGCCGTTGTAGCTGCCCGAGGCGTTGGAGGCGTTGGACGCCCAGCGCGTGGTTTCGGAGCTGAGCTGCTGCGTGTCACGCTTGGAATAGGAAAAGCCCACCAGGAAACCCAGCTTGCCGTCGGCGAAGGTATCGCTGACCAGCACGGCGCCGTTGGGCTCCTTGCTCTTGTTCTGGTCGTTGTAGGTGGCCTTGCCATTGATGGCCAGCTTGAAGCCACCGAAGTCCAGCGGGTGGGGCGTGGACAGATCCACGCCGGCGCCCAGCGAGCCCTCTTCCTGGTCCGCCGACTGCGTCTTGTGGACGGTCAGGTTGCTGAACAGGTCGGAACCGAAGACGTTGAAGTCGAAGGCGCGGGAGCGGTTGTTGCCACCCTGGGCATCGGAACTGCCGGTGGTGGCGATGGCGTCCATGCCGTTGATGCGCACGCGGGTGAAGGCCGGGCCCAGGCCGCGCACGGATATCTGCCGCCCCTCACCCGCGTCGCGGGTGATGGCGATGCCGGGGATGCGTTGCAGGGATTCGGCCAAGTTCTTGTCCGGGAACTTGGCGATGTCTTCCGCCACGATGCTGTCGACCACGCCAGAGCTTTCACGCTTGGCCTGCAGGGCGACGTTCAGGCTGCGGCGGAAACCGGAGACGATGATTTCCTCCAGCCCATCGCCGCCGCCGGGGGCCGCCGCCTCGCCCTGAGGCGCGGTGGCCTGGCTGGCCTGGTCGGCCGGCGCGCCCGTCTGGGTCGCACCCTGGTCGGCTGGCGCCGAGGGCTGCGCCGCCGCCTGGCCGGCGGCATGGGCCGCGCCGGTTCCCCCCGCTGCCAAGGCCAGCAGCAACGCCACCTGGGACACGCGGGTGGACAATGTGTGGCGCCGCGTCCGGCTCACGCTCTTGAGCATTTGACGTAATCCTCCGTTCAACCTTGTTGTTTTGCTTTGCCGGCCCGTGTGCCCGGGGAAGCACCAGCCGGTTGTTCCCCCGGCCCGGAGTGTTCCCAGAAAAACCAGACGTTGTCGCCTGGTCATGCCACCCGTCCGACCTCCCCGTCCGTCCGGCCCGTTATTGGGACCGGTGTCATTTTTAATCCGCAAATAACGGCTGGCTGTGGGCCAGGCATCAACGAGGGCCTTCAGGCGGCGTCAGCGCCGCGCCAGCGGCCCTGGCGTCCCCGGATGCCCAGATGGTGCGTTTCGAAAAGTTGATCGGGCGCGGCAGCCGCCGACGGCGCCCCAGCCCATGCCTCTGCGTGATGGCATTCCCACACCCTCCCATTATGTCGGCGTCTTTAGGGCCTGTTTGGCCATCGCCGTTGTTCCTAAAATGACACCGGTTACCGACCGATGCAAGCACCAAGAGTTGTTCGCGACGCCGTCTTGCTCCCGTGGGGCCGTTCCTGGCGAAACTGTCAGGGAATGCGCCGTTTTTACCGGCGCTCAGGTCCCCTGCTGGATGAAAGGCATCAGAGCGAAAAGGCGCCGCTCGGCGCCACGCGGGTCCTGTTCCAGGCGCCAGTCCAGGTCGAACACCAGGGTCTCCCGCCCTGACAGGGTATACGGCGTCCAGCGGGGCGCGCCGCCGGCATTGGGATCGCCCGTGCGGGCGAAGGCGATGAAGGCGTTGCTCATCCGCTCCGCCATGAGTCGCGCGTCGGCATTGTCGGTGGACAGCGAGTCGGGCACGCCGGTGTTGTCGAACACCAGGGGGATGTCCAGCGTGTGCGGCGCCCGCCACTTGCCGCCATCCTTGGGCGAGCCCCAGTCCAGCTGGTAGGCGTAGGTAGGCGCCGCCTGCCCCCCCGCCCCTAGGCCCAGCGCCTGAGCCTGGATGGCGCGCGCCTCCGCCTCCATCACCGCCGCGCGCCAGGAGCGGCCAGCCGTGGTGGCGGAGAAGAAGACGTCGCTGGGGCTATAGCCGGGGTAGAGCCGGCGGTACTCCGCCACCACCAGGTCGGGGTTGATGTCCACCCGCATGTGCTTGGCCAACAGGGCGGGCACCTGGTCCCAGGCCAGGGTGAAGGTGGACGGGTCGCTCCCGCCGATCAGCAGCCGCGTCTCGTCATGGGTATTGCCGATGATCATGGGGATGCCGGCCGACTGCGCCGGGGCATCCGGATAGAAGGGATGGCGGGCCAGCACCTGGTCGTCCAGCACGGGGCCCCAGTAGAGCCCGCCCATGCCCTGCCCGGCCACGCCGTGGATGGGATCGGCGGTGTTCAGGGCCGACAGCAGTTTTTCCATGGGCAGAGCGGCCGCCTCCGCCGCGCGTTCCAGTGTCAGGCCCAGGGCTTCCAGAAAGGTCTGGGCACGGGCGGTCGCGTTCAACGGTCCGGAGGCGGTAACCTGCTGGCCGCTCATGGTGGCGGCGCGGTGGAACAAGCCCTGGGCCGCCGGCGTCCCCATCAGGGTGGCGATCTTGGCGCCGCCGCCGGACTGGCCGAACAGCATGACGCGGCCGGGATCGCCGCCAAAGGCGGCGATGTTGTCGCGCACCCATCGCAGGGCCAGCACCAGGTCCAGGATACCGGCGTTGCCGGATTGGGCGTAGGCCGTTCCGGCCAAGCGGCCCAGATACAAATGGCCGAAGGCGTTGAGGCGATGGTTCAGCGTCACCACCACGACATCGCCCCGGCGCGCCAGGCGCGTGCCGTCATAAAGGGCATCGCTGCCGGACCCGTGGGAATAGGCGCCACCGTGGATATAGACCATGACCGGCCGGTTGCCGCCGGCCTTGGCCTCCGGCGTCCAGACGTTCAGGAACAGGCAATCCTCGGATTGCGGTTCGTCGAACCGGGTCTGGGGACAGGCCGCACCATAGGCCAGCGCGTCCCTGACCTCGCGCCAAGGGGCTGGCGGCTGCGGCGGCTGGAAACGGCGGGGGCCGGTGTCGGCGCCGTAGCGGATGCCCTTGAACACCTGGACGCCGTCGTGGCGCGTGCCGCGCACCCGCCCGTGGGCGGTGGTCACCACCGGATCGGAAGCGGCCCAAGCCCGCGCCGGCAGGGTCAGCGCCGCGGCGGCGGCCACGCCCAACCCCAATGCCGCGCGGCGATCGACCGATGACAAGGAAACGCGACTTTCCGCTTGGCGGAACGGTCGACCCCGGTCCATGCTTCCTCCCACTTCCTTTTATGGCCACAGATCAAGCGCAGGGAGGACCCGATGGATCGCACCCGTCCCAACCTCGGGCCAATATATGACACCGGTTTCCATGCGTTTGTGAAGAGGGCTTTTGCGGCCGGCGTCGTTTGGGCCGTCCTGGTGACCGGGCTTCCGCGTGTCGCCCTGGCCGATGGTCTGCCCACCCCCTTCCCCATCTGGCCCGCCGGCGTGGGCCCGGGATCGGAAGGGGTGACGGTGCAGGAGACGGTGGTGGAGCGTAGCGCCGATCCCGCCGCTTGGCACGACCGCTACACCGTGGGCATCACTCGGCCGCATCTGTCGCTGTACCGCCCGGCCCACCCCAACGGCACCGCCCTGCTGGTTATGCCGGGCGGCGGCTATCGCAGGGTGGTGGTGGACAAGGAGGGCGATGAGATCGGCCGGCGGCTCAGCGCCGCCGGGGTCACCGTCTTCGTCCTGACCTATCGCCTGCCGGGCCGCCTGCCGGGCGATGGCCATGTCCACGCCGCCGACGTGCCTCTGCGGGACGCGCAACGCGCCATGCGCCTGATCCGCGCCCGCGCCGCCGAATGGGGCGTGGACCCGCACAAGGTGGGCGCCATGGGCCTGTCGGCTGGCGGCCATGTCGCGGGCAGCCTGGGCACACGCTATGACACCCCGGTCTATACGCCGCAGGACGCGGCCGACCGGCTGAGCGCCCGACCCGACTTCCTGGCCCTGGTCTACCCCGTGGTCAGCATGGATCCCGCCATCGCCCACCAGGGATCGCGCGCCCAGCTGCTGGGCGACAATCCCACCCCGGCGCAGGACGCGGCCTATTCCACGGAGCGGGCGGTGACGGCCCAGACCCCGCCCACCTTCCTGCTGCACGCCGACGACGACCCGTCGGTGCCGGTGGAGAACAGCCTGCGCTTCTATGCCGCCCTGCATGCCGCCAAGGTCCCGGCCGAACTGCACATTTTCCAGAAGGGCGGCCACGGTTTCGGCATCCGGGGTGTCGCCAGGCTGCCGGCCGCGGCGTGGCCGGACCTTTACATCGCCTGGGTGCGTGGCCTAGGGATGATGCCGTGACGGTCCTTCCGTGCGGGAAAGGCCGCCTTTAATGTCACCGGTGTCAATTGGTCATTGATCCGGTCCGGTCCCGCTGGCACAGTGCGTCGGGCAAGCCCGCGGCACAGACGGGCCCGGGAGGACGCGTGGGTTGGCCTTGACCACCCCGCGGCAGCGACCAGAATGGATGGCCAGGAGAGATGAACGGAATGATGCGCGGTCATGTCGTGGTGTTCGGGGAACTGCTCCTGCGCCTGGCCGCCCCCGGTCATGAGCTGCTGCTGCAAAGCCCCAGCCTGACGGCCCTGTTCGGCGGGGCGGAGGCGAATGTCGGCGTCGGCTTGGCCCACCTGGGCCATACCGTGCGCGCCGTCAGCACCCTACCCGACAACGCCATCGGCCGCGCCTGCGCCGGTGAGTTGCGCCGCCATGGTGTCGGCACGGACGGCATCCGCTACGCCGACGGCCGCATGGGCCTGTACTTCCTGTCCGCCGGCGCTGTGACGCGTCCGTCGGACGTCATCTATGACCGCGCCCGCTCCGCCTTCGCGGAGACCGACCCGGCCGCCTATGACTGGCAGGCGCTGCTGGCCGGGGCCGACTGGCTGCACATCTGCGGCATCACCCCCGCCGTCAGCCCGCAGGCCGAGACGGCGGCCCGTGCCGCCTTGCAGGCCGCCCGCGCCCTGGGCCTCAAGATCTCGTTCGACTGCAACTACCGGCAGAAGCTGTGGACGGCACGCGGCGGCAACGCCCCGGCCATCCTGCGCGGCTTCATCGAGCAATGCGACCTGCTGTTCGCCAATGAGCGCGACGCCGCGCTGCTGCTGGACCTGGATGTGGACAGGCTGGAGGAGGCGGCGCGCTTCCCCGCCGCAGCCCGGGCCCTGTTCGACGCCTGCCCGCGCCTGCAGACCATCGCCACCACGGTGCGCAGCCACCATGGCGTGGACCAGCAGGACTTCTACGGCAAGCTCGCCACCCGGCACAGCCTGCACCAGAGCCGCACCCACGCGCTGGCCGGCATCGTCGACCGCATCGGCAGCGGCGACGCCTATGCCGCGGGCCTGCTGCACGGCCTGATGCGAGGATGGGAGCCTGACCGGGCCCTGTCCTTCGCCGTGGCCGCCGCCGCGCTGAAACATTCCATTCCCGGCGACGCCCTGCCCCTGCCCGAGGCCGACATCCTGGCGGCCCAGGACGCCGGCGGGCTGGACGTCCGCCGCTGATACCCGCCTTCCGGAGCCTGAGCCTGATGACCGCGCACCTGTCCCCCGCCACCCTGCCGACCTTGCCCCAGACCGTGGCCCGGCCCGGCTATGACCGGGCGGTGTGCGGCATCGGCATCGTCCATTTCGGCCCGGGCGCCTTCCACCGCGCCCACCAGGCCGTCTACACGGATGACGCCCTGGCACTGGACGGGGGCGACTGGACCATCAGCGCGGTGTCGCTGAAAAGCCCGGGCGTGCGCGACGCGCTGGTGCCGCAGGACGGCCTGTACACGCTGGTGACCTTGGACCGCACGATCGGCCACCGGGTCATCGGATCGATCCGTGAGGTGCTGTGCGCGCCGGAGGCGCAGAGCCACGTGCTGGCCCGCCTGGCGGCGCCCGCCACCCGCATCGTCACCATCACCGTGACGGAGAAGGGCTATTGCCTGACGGCGGCGGGGGAGCTGGACACCAGCCATCCGGACATCGTCCATGACTTGGCCCACCCGGAAACGCCGGTCAGCGTCATCGGCTATGTCGTCGCCGGCCTGCGCCGCCGCCGCGCCGTGGGCCTGCCGCCCTACACCGTCATCAGTTGCGACAACATGACGGACAATGGCCGCCGCCTGGGCCGCGCCACGGCGCAATACGCCGCCGCCCTGGACGCCGACCTGGGCGCCTGGGTGCGGGAGTATGTCGCCTTCCCCAGCACCATGGTGGACAGCATCACCCCGGCCACCGACGACGCCCTGCGCCAGCGGGTGCTGGACGCGACCGGCGTGGCCGACGCCTGGCCCATCCAGCGCGAGGCCTTCACCCAATGGGTGATCGAGGACCGCTTCTGCAACGGCCGGCCGGCCTGGGACAAGGCGGGCGTGATCCTGACCACTGATGTCGGTGCCTTCGGCCGGGCCAAGCTGCGCCTGCTGAACGGCCCGCACTCCGCCCTCGCCTACCTGGGTGGCCTGGCGGGCGCGGAAACCGTGGCCGACGCCATGACCACGCCGGAACTCGCCGGCTTCCTGGAACGGCTGATGCTGCAGGACGTGCTGCCCACGGTGACGCCGCCGGCGGGCTATGACCTGGCCCAGTATGCCGGGCAGATCCTGGAGCGCTTCCGCAACCCCGCCATCCGCCACCTGCTGGCCCAGATCGCCTGGGACGGGTCGCAAAAGCTGCCCTACCGCCTGTTTGGCGTGATCGAGGAGCGGCTGGGCCAGGGCCTGTCGATATCCCGCCCCGCCCTGGTGGTCGCCGGCTGGATGCACTTCGTCCGCCGCCGCGCGGCCGAGGGCGCCGGCCTGACCGACCCGCTGGCCCCCACCCTGCTGGACATCGGCGGCCGCTGTGACGGCACCGCCGCCGACGTGGACCGCTTCCTGGCGCTGGAGGTGATGTTCGCGCCGGCGCTGGCCACCGACACCCGTTTCCGCGCCGCACTGATCGACGCCTACGCCCGCCTGGGCAATGGCGGGCGCGACGCGGTGCTGGCCGCCGTGGCGGCGCTGTAAGCCTGAAATCACGGCCTGGGGCCGGGCGGACTTGTGCCGTCCGGCCTCAGAGCTGGCTTGTAAATGACACCGGTTTCCTTTAGACACGATGGACAAGAAATGACGGGATCCCAGGGAGGGTCGACCATGGCTCGGCGTGCCGTGCCTGCCGCAGCGGCAGCCATCGTCCGGAACAGGATTTGGCCGGACAAGAAGCACCCGCGCAGGGTGCGGCCATGACCGCCACCTATTCCCCCAGCGCCGCCGCCGCCGCTTTCGTCGCGGCCCGCCGGGCGGCTCGTTCCCTGCCAGGCTATCCGGGTCCCACGCCCATAGATCTGGCCCAGGGCTATGCCGCGCAGGAGGTGGCGATTGGCCTGTGGCCCGACCGCATCGCCGGCTGGAAGATCGGCCGCATTCCCCCCGATTGGGAGGAGACGCTGGGCGAGCCGCGTCTGGCCGGCCCCATCTTCGCCCGCAATGTCTGGTTGGCCGAGGGCGGCGCCGTGACGCCCTTTCCCACCTTTGTCGGCGGCTTCGCCGCGGTGGAGGCCGAATATGTCTTCCGCTTGAGCACCGACGCGCCGGCCGGCAAGCTGAGTTGGACGGAGGATGAGGCGGCGGACCTGGTGGGCGCGCTCCATATAGGGATCGAGCCGGCGGGCAGCCCGCTCGCCACCATCAATGACCTGGGGCCGCCCGTGGTGGTGTCGGACTTCGGCAACAATGCCGGCCTGATTCTGGGTCCGGAAATATCCAGCTGGCGGGCGCGCGGCTGGGACAGCATGCGCTGCGAGACGATCATCGAGGGCGTCCGCGTGGGCGTGGGCGGCGCGCCGTCCATCCCCGGCGGCCCTTTGTCGGCCCTGCGCTTCCTGGCAAGCCATCTCGCGGCGCGCGGGCGCCCGTTGAGAAGTGGCGACCTGGTTTCCACCGGCGCCACCACCGGCATCCACGATATCGTGGCCGGCCAGACGGCCAAGGCGGACTTCGGCCCCGATGGCGTCCTGCACTGCCGGGCGGTGCCAGCGACGCCCCTCGATGGGCCTCCCTGACGACGCAACGACGCCGCCAGGGTTACAAGCAATAAGCGAACGGGAGGACGGATTGATCAAGCGCCGACAACTGCTGGGGGGCATGGCCGCCGGCGCGGCCGTGGCGCTCGCCGGCGGCCATGCCCGGGCCAGCGCCCCGCCGCCCGGCACCTTCACCGCGTCCGACGTACACGTGCAGGATTACCCCACCGTCCAGGCCATCCAGTGGATCGGGGAGCAACTGGCCAAGGAGACGGGTGGGCGCCTGTCCATGCGCGTCTACCATTCCGGCCAGATCGGACGGGAAAACGACACCATAGACCTGACCCGCTATGGCGCGCTGGACTTCACCCGCGTGAACTTCGCGGCGCTGACCAACATCTTCCCCATCTCCGGCGTGCTGACGCTGCCCTATGTGTTCGATGACGTGGCCCACATGCGCCGGGCGCTGGACGGCGCCGTGGGCAAGGATCTGCTGACGGCCCTGAGCCAGCGCGGCCTGGTGGCCGCCTGCTTCTACGACAGCGGCGCACGGTGCATCTACAACGGCCGCCGACCGGTGCATGAGCCGGGCGACCTGCGCGGCATGAAGATCCGGGTGCCCCTGTCCGACATCTTCATGTCCATGGCCCAGGCCATGGGCGCCAACCCCACGCCGCTGTCCTTCGGCGAGGTGTTCACCGCCCTGCAGACCCACCTGATCGACGGGGCGGAGAACAACTGGCCCAGCCTGGACTCCACCCGCCAGTTCGAGGTGGCGCGCCACTGGGCGGAAACGCACCATTCCATGTCGCCCGAACTGCTGTTCATCTCCGAACGCAGCCTGCGCGCCCTCAGCCCGGCCGACCGCGACCTGGTGCTGGATCTGGCCGCCCGTTCCGTCCCCATGATGCGCGACCTGTGGGACCGGGACGAGGCCGCGGCCAGGGCCCACTGCATCGCCAACGGTGTGCAGGTGACGGAGGTGGACAAGGACGCTTTCCGGCGCGCGACTGAACCGGTGCTCAAGACCTACCTGGCCGACCCCGACCGCAACCGGTTCTACCGCCGCATCCGGCAGGAGGCCTGACCCCATGCACGCGACCCAAGCGACCGCCGCCCCCGCCGGCTTGGCCGGCATGACCCTGACCGGCCTTTCCCATGCCGCCACCGTGCTGGCCGCCATCGGCATGGTGGGGATGAGCCTGGCCGAGGGCTGGCAGGTCTTCGCCCGCTATGTCCTGAACGACAGCCCCGGCTGGACCGAGCCCCTGACCCTGCTGTTCATGACCACCACCGCCCTGATGGGGGCCGCCGTGGCCGTGCGGCGGGAAATGCACTTCCGCTTCATCGCCTTGGCCCAGGTGGCGCCGCCCCGGGTGCAGGCCGCCCTCAACGCCTTCGCCCGCCTGGTGGTGCTGGCCATTGGCGCGGCGCTGGCCGTCTGGGGCTGGGACCTGATGGCCGACAACTGGTCCATCGCCATGCCGGGCACGGAGCTGCCGGAAGGCCTGAACTATCTGCCCCTGTCGCTGGGTGGCGCGCTGATCGCCCTGTTCGCGGCGGAACGGCTGGTCGTGCCCCTGCCCACCCCCGACCATATGATCGTGGAGGACTGAACCCATGGATATCGCCGTCCTCTTCGGCGCCTTCGCCGTCCTGTTGCTGCTGGGCGTGCCGGTGGGCTTCTCGCTCGCCGCCGCGTCGGTCGCCGCCATCGTCACCCTGGGCCTGCCGCCCATGGTGCTGGTGCAGCAGATGACCTCGGGCATCAGTTCCACCGCCATGATCGCCATCCCGCTGTTCATCTTCGCGGGTGAGTTGATGATGCGCGGCGGCATCTCCGAGCGCCTGATCGGCCTGGCCTCCGCCCTGGTGGGCCATCTGCGGGGCGGCCTAGGCCAGGTGAACGTGCTGGCCTCCGCCTTCTTCGGCGGCGTCTCCGGCTCCGCCATCGCCGACGCCTCGGCCATCGGCGGCACCATGATCCCGCAGATGGTGGCGCGCGGCTTCGACCGCGACTACGCCGTCAACGTCACCATCACCTCCGCCCTGGTGGCGCTGATGGTGCCGCCCTCGCACAACATGATCCTCTATTCCGCGGCGGGCGGCGGCGGCATCTCCATCGCCGACCTGTTCGCCGCCGGCATCCTGCCCGCCATGGTGATGGCCGCCGCCCTGATGGTCACGGCCTATCTCATCGCCCGCAAGCGCGGCTACGCTGTGGAGCCCTTTCCCGGCATGGCGGCGGTGGTGCGGCGCCTGATTTCCGCCAGCCCCGGCCTGTTGCTGGTGGTGCTGGTGTTCGGCGGCGTGCGCGCCGGCATCTTCACGGCGGTGGAGAGTGCGGCCATCGCCGTGGTCTACGCCGTCATCGTCACGGTCGCGGTCTACCGCCGCCTGGGCTGGGCCGATTTCAAGGAGTGCTGCGCCGGGTCCGCCCACACCACCGGCATCATCCTGTTCATGATCGGCGCGGCCAGCGCCTTCGGCTGGCTGATGTCCTACCTGCAGGTGCCGGCGGCGGCGGTGGATGCGCTGAAGGCCATGGCCGGCACCAAGGTCATGGTGCTGCTGATCATGAACCTCATCCTGCTGGCGTTGAGCACCTTCATGGACATGGGCCCCAAGATCATCATCTGCACCCCCATCTTCCTGCCGGTGGCCAAGGCCTTCGGCATCGATCCGGTGCAGTTCGGCGTCATCATGATGCTGAACGGCGGCATCGGCCTGATCACCCCGCCCATCGGTTCCGTCCTGTTCGTGGGCAGCGCCATCGGCAAGGTGCCGGTGGGCCAGCTCATGCGGTCCATCTGGGCGTTTTACTTGGCGGCGGGCGTGGTACTGATGCTCGTCTCCTACATACCGTTCCTGTCGCTTTGGCTGCCCAATGCTATGAAATAACGTCACTAACGTTATGAAATAACAGAACAATCGAATGGCACTGCGACAAAACGCCCGACTTGCCCAAACCTTCGTATGGGCGCATACCGCCCGCCGAAACCGTATAACGACAGCGTTCCCCATCGCAAATCCGTAACGGAACTTTGCCAAAGGAACGCGGTTGTTGAATTCATGCTCCGGCGGGCGGGTTATTTAAATGAAAATGCTTCTCACCATCACGCCTATCCTTGCCTTGACCTGCGGCGCAGCGCTGGCCGCCGAGGCGGACATACCGGAGGCGGAAAGCTGGAGCCTGCACGGCCAATTCACGCTGGTGGAGCAGTACCACCCCAGCTTCAGCTCACCCTACCGGGGCGCCAACAGCCTGGATCCGGGCGCGCGCGGTAATGAGACGACCGACGCCACGCTTTATGCCGGCGTGCGCCTGTGGCCGGGCATGGAATTCTACGCCAACCCAGAGATCGACCAGGGCTTCGGTCTCAGCAACACGCTGGGCGTAGCGGGCTTCCCCAGTGCCGAGGCTTACAAGGTGGGCGAGAGCGAGCCCTACATCCGCCTGGATCGCGCCTTCTTCCGCCAGACCTTCAATCTGGGGGGAGAGGTCCAGCCGCTGGAGGCCGCCGCCAACCAGTTGGGCGGCAGCCGCACGGCTGACAATATCGTCATCACCGCCGGCAAATTCTCCGTCACCGACATCTTCGACGCCAACACCTACGCCCATGACCCGCGCAAGGACTTCCTGAACTGGACCGTGGTGGACAGCGGCGCCTTCGACTATGCCGCCGACGCCTGGGGCTACAGCTACGGCGCGGCGGCGGAATGGACGCAGAGCTGGTGGACCTTGCGCGCCGGCGTCTTCGACCTGTCGCGCAAGCCCAACGACAAGGCCCTTGTGCGCGGCTTCGGCCAGTACGAACTGGTGGTGGAGGCGGAGGAGCGACACCAGCTGATGGGCCGTGACGGCAAGGTGAAGGTGCTGGTCTTCCAGAACCACGCCAACATGGGCAGCTACGGCGACGCCGTGCGGGCGGCGGCGCTGACCGGCGGGGTGCCGGACACCGGCGACGTCCGCCGCTACGCCACCCGCGCCGGATTCGCCCTGAATGCGGAACAGCAGATGGGCGACGACTGGGGCCTGTTCCTGCGCGCCAGCGCCAACGACGGCAGCAAGGAGGCCTATGAATTCACCGATGTGAACAAGTCACTGTCCGTCGGCGCTTCCCTCACCGGCGCCTCTTGGGGCCGGGACAAGGACACCGCCGGCCTGGCCGGCGTGGTCAACATGCTGAACGCCGACGCCCGCGACTACCTGGCGGCCGGCGGCCTGGGCATCCTGGTGGGCGACGGGCGCCTCAGCTACAGCAGCGAGCGCATCCTCGAGGCGTACTACAGCGCCGCCCTGTGGACCGGCCTCAACCTGACGCTGGACTACCAGTTCGTGGCCAACCCCGCCTACAACCGCGACCGGGGCCCGGCGAACGTGCTGGGCCTCCGGTTCCACGCGGAGATTTGAAGGTTAAAGCAACCCCGCCGGCCTCAGCGCTTGGTCAACACCATGTTCCAACCAGGGCTGGCCTCCGGGAAGGAAACCTGGGTTCCCGGCGGGGCGTTCTCGAAAGCCTCCACCGCCTGGTGATAGGCGGCGAACGTGCCGCTGCGCGTCGGGTACAGCCAATCCGCCCATACCCCCACCATGAAGACGCACAGCAGGGCGCAGGCGGGAATGCGGAACCTGCCGGGCGCCCTGCACGCCAGGATCAGGCAGGCGGTGAAAAAGATCAGGATGGGGATGACGAAATAGCGGCCCCCGTATCCCAGCATGCCCAACAGGGCCCACTGGTCCCCCACTGGTGCGCCGGCCGGGCTGACCAGGGCGCAGGCCAGCAGGATAAGCCCGGCGAGGCAGAATTTCCGAAAGCTCGACGGCCCCTTCACCAACGCGAGGGTGATGATGGACAGGCCCGCCAGGGCGATGACCCAGGCCATCGCTGGCTGCTGCCACAGCGCGCCCTGCTTTAGAGCGCCAACAGTGGCGGTGCCCAACACGCCGCTGAGGAACACCTGGGTCGTCAACATCTGCGCCAGGCGCGTGCCACTGGCACCCAACACTAGGCTTTGGCGCTCCCCCGCGCCGAGGGTGAGCAGGCACAGCACCTGGATTGAGGCGGCCGATCCGACGATCGCCGCCTGAATGAAGGCATGGCGCCGTTGCTCAGGGGCCGCGCCCAGCCGCTGCCACAAGGCGACAGGGGCCAGGAACAGGCAGAACGGCCCGGTCAGCCCACTGACCAGCAACACGCCATACTGCAGCGCCCGCCAGACCCGCCCCTGCGGCGCCGGCAGCACCAGCATCAGGAAGGACAGCAGCATCAGGTGCCATTGGGCGTTGGTCAGGTTCAAATGGATTTCGTAGGAATTGGGAACGCCCAGGTAAAAGACCGCAAGCGCCCACCGGGCCCAGATGGACGGGACAAGCGGCGCCCCCCGCAGGAGCAGCAAGACGGCGGGCGCCACCTGGGCGACGAACCCGCCGGCCATCATCCAACCCGGCAGCCATCCCAGAGGCATGGCCCGGGCAGCCAGGGCCATGGCATAGGGGAAAAGGTTGATGTATCCGGCGCTGGGCATGACCAGGACCTTGAGGCCCTTGGTATAGGCGTTCTGGAACCAGATGACGCCATCCTCCGCCCAGAGGGTCGGATGCGTTACCCAATCCGCATCACGGCTGACCAGCAAGGCTGACAGGACAACGATGGCCAGGATCTTACCGACGAGGGAGCCGGTCAAATGCCGCCCGACGGCCGGTCGGCTGATCAGCGGAAGAGGCGTGTCGGTCACGGTCGAGGCTCACTTAACGGTATCGCTGTCGCGACCTGCAATCGACCATATCTACCGCATCGGCCGGTGCCATAGAACTTTTTCGGCCGGCATTTCCTGACGGGCCCCCTCGCCGGCCCCGGCTCCCCCTATCGTACAGATCACCGGGCCAGCCATCCCCCATCGACCGCCAGGACGGTGCCGTGCACGTAGTCGGCGGCGGTTGAGGCCAGGAACACCGCGGCCCCGCCCAGATCCTCCGGACGGCCCCAGCGGCCGGCGGGAATGCGGGCCAGGATGTCGCGGTTGCGCGTCTCGTCGTTGCGCAGCGCCTCGGTGTTGTTGGTGGCGAAATAGCCGGGCGCGATGGCGTTGACGTTGATGCCCCTGGCCGCCCACTCATTGGCCAGCAGCTTGGTCAGGCCGGCGATGCCGCTTTTGCTGGCGGTGTAGGACGCGACGCGGATGCCACCCTGGAAGGATAGCATCGAGGCGATGTTGATGATCTTGCCGCCACTACCCTTACCCTGGCCCTTACCCTGGGCGCCCTGCGCCACCATCTGGCGCGCCGCGGCCTGGGCCAGGAAGAAGGGCGTCTTCAGGTTCACGTTCATCACCAGGTCCCAATCGTCCTCGGAGAAGTCCAGGGCGTCGGCCCGGCGGATGGTGCCGGCGTTGTTGACCAGGATGTCGATGCGGCCGAAGGCGGCGACGGCCTGGTCAACCACCTGCTGCACCACACCGACGCTGTCGAGATCGGCATGGACGAAGTGGAAGCGGGCGCCCACCTCGGTCACCGCCGCCTCCGTCTCCGTCGGCGTGCTGCGGCCGGCGGCCACGATGTCGGCGCCGGCGCGCGCCAGCGCCACGGCCAAGCCCTGCCCCAGGCCGGTGTTGGCGCCGGTGACCAGGGCCACGCGGCCGGTCAGGTCGAACGGGTTGTAAGCCATGGGGTCGCCCTTCCTCAGCGCAGCTGGCAGATGTCCAGCACCTTCATGTCGGTGTAGTCGAGGTTCTCCCCGCCCATGGCCCAGATGAAGGAATAGTTGGCGGTGCCAGAGCCCATGTGGATGGACCAGGGCGGCGACACCACGGCCTCCTCATTGGCCACCACGATGTGGCGGGCCAGCTCCGGCTCACCCATGAAGTGGAAGACGCGCTGGTCGTCCTTGATATCGAAGTAGAAATAGACTTCGGACCGGCGGTCGTGCAAGTGGGGCGGCATGGTGTTCCACACGCTGCCCGGCTTCAGCATGGTCAGGCCCAGCAGCAGCTGCGCCGACTGGCAGGTCTGCGGCACGATGTACTGGTAGATCGTGCGCTCATTGCTGGTTTCCAGCGCCCCGCGCTCCAGCGGCACGGCCTGGTCGATGGGGATCTTCACCGTCTGGAAACGGGCGTGGGCCGGGGTGCTGGCCAGATAGAACTTGGCCGGGTGGGCGGCATCAGTGGAGGCGAACACCACCGTCGCCGTCCCCATGGGCACGTACAGGCCGTCGCGCGACGCCAGGTCGTAGATCGTGCCGTCCACCGTGACCGTGCCGGGGCCACCAACGTTGACGATGCCCAGTTCCCGGCGCTCCAGGAAGGGTTTGCCGGCGGCCGAGGCCGGTTCCGTCTGCACGGGCAGATCGAGGGGCGCGTTCACCGGCGCGGCGCCGCCGATGATGAAGCGTTCGTTGTGGGAATAGTTCAGGCTGACCTCACCCGCCACGAACAGGTCGGTGATGAGGTAGCGGTCGCGCAACTGCTGGTTACGGGCGCCATCCATCATGTCGGGATGGGTCGCCTGATACACCTTCTTGAACATGGCCATTCTCCCCGTTTGTTTGTGGTTTCCCCGCTTGGGGTCAGGGGCACGGCGTGGACGGCGCCGCCCATGCCGCGCCCCATCGTCAGTCCAACTTGTAGGCGCGCTTGGGCAGGCGGTAGGCCAGGTCGACGGCCACCTCCGCCGCGTCGTCCTCGTCGAGGCGGTGTTCCGCCACCAGGCGCGCCAGGAAGGCGCAGTCCACCCGGCGGGCCACGTCGTGGCGGGCGGGGATGGACAGGAAGGCGCGGGTGTCGTCGTTGAAGCCCACGGTGTTGTAGAAACCGGCCGTTTCCGTCGTCTGCTCGCGGAAGCGCATCATCCCTTCCGGGCTGTCGTGGAACCACCAGGCGGGACCCAGCTTCAGCACCGGATAGTGGCCGGCCAGCGGCGCCAACTCGCGCGCGTAGACCGTCTCATCCAAGGTGAACAGGATGACGGACAGGCGGGGATCGTTGCCGTAGCGGTCCAACAGCGGCTTAAGCGCGTGGACGTATTCGGTGCGCAGCGGGATGTCGGCGCCCTTGTCGCGGCCGTAGCGCTGAAAGATCTGGTGGTTGTGGTTGCGGAAGGAGCCGGGGTGGATCTGCATGACCAGACCGTCCTCCAGGCTCATGCCCGCCATCTCGGTCAGCATCTGGGCGCGGAACAGCTCGGCATCGGCCGCCGTGAAGGTGCCCTTCACCACGCGGGCGAACAGGGCCTCGGCATCGGCCGGCGACAGGTCGGCGGTGGCGGCGGTGACATGGCCATGGTCGCTGCTGGTGGCGCCCACGGCCTTGAAGTCGGCGCGGCGCTTGCGGTGGGCGTTGAGATAGCCCCGCCAGCTGTACACGTCCTCACCGGTGAGGGCCGCGAATTGCTCCATGGCCGGGCGGAAGTTCTCATGCTCCGGATCGATCACCGCGTCCGGACGGTAGGCGGTGATGACCTTGCCCTTCCAGCCGCTGTCGCGGATGGCCTCATGGTGGGCCAGCGTGTCCACCGGACTTTCCGTGGTGGCGATGACCTCGATGTTGAAGCGCTCGAACAGGGCGCGGGGGCGGAATTCCTCCGTCGCCAGCTTGGCGGTGATGGTGTCGAAGTAGAGGTCGGAGGTCTCCGCGCTCAGCTTCACGTCCAGGCCGAAGACCTGGGTGAACACGTGGTTCAGCCAGGTGGAGGACGGCGTGCCGCGGAACAGGTGGAAATTCCGGGCCAGCAGGCGCCAGGCCTCGCGCGGGTCCACGTCCGGGGCGGGCTGGCCCGATGCTGGAATGCCCAGCTGCTCCAAGGTCACGCCCTGGCTGTACAGCATGCGGTAGAGGTAGTGGTCGGGCTGCAGCAGCAGGGCGGTGGCGTTGGGGAAGGCCTCATTGCCGGCGAACCACGACGGGTCGGTGTGGCCATGCGGGCTGATGATGGGCAGCCCCTTTACCGCCGCGTACAGGCGCCGGGCGATGGCGCGCACCGCAGGGTCGGCGGGGAACAGGCGATCGTCGTGCAGGGTCAGGTGCTGGGCCATGTGGGCCTTCCTTCAGTATCCACCGGGCTCGTCCCGTCCGTCTTCGCGCGGACGCGGCAACCGTCGTTTAAGGGGCGGTCTCCGGCACGCCGGATCCGTCCTCCTCCCGCTTCATTTGGTAGCGGGGTTGGTAACCGGTGTCAATTTCGCATCGATATTTCTGGCGGAAGAAAATCTCACCTAAAGATTTTTCAGCCCCGGGGCGGCACAGAGGACTCGCGCACCACCATGCGGCTGACGACGCCGGTGGCGGTGTGCCCCTCCTCCTCATCGCTGGAGATGCGGATGATCAGCTTTTCCGCCGCCAGCCGCCCCAGATCCTTGGCCGGCAGGCGCACGGTGGTCAGCGACGGCCACAGCCGGGTGGCGATGGGGCTGTCGTCGAAGCCCACGATGGTCAGGTCCCGGGGGATGCTGATGCCCAGGCGCTGCGCCGTCTTGTAGACACCGGCCGCCATCTCGTCGTTGCTGGCGAAAATGGCGGTGGGGCGGGGCTCGCGCGTCAGCAGGCGCGTGGCGCAGACCTCGCCGGATTCGAAGGTGTAGGCCCCCTCCTCCACCATGTCGGGACGCAGGGTGATGCCGTGGCTTTTCAACGCGCCGACGAAGCTTTCCCGGCGCTCGTGGGCGGAGCGGTGGCGCGACGGCCCGGCGATGAAACCGATGTCGCGGTGCCCCAGCGCCGCCAGATGCTCCGCCACCTCCGCCGCCCCCTGGCGGTCGTTGTAGACCACCATGTTGGCGGCCTCGTCCAGCGACACGGCGGACAGGCGGACATAGCGGCAGCCCAGGTCGCGCAACACCTCGACCAGTTGCGGGTTTTCCGACGCGGGCGGCACGACGATGACGCCGTCCAGGTTCTGGCGTTGCACGAACTGCTTGGCGTCGTTCAGGAAATGCGGGCTTTTCTGGTCGCAAGGATGCACCACCAGTTCGAACCCCGCCAGGCGGCAGGCGGCCAGCACGCCTTCCTGGATGTTCACGATGAACTGGGCGTTGGGGTTGTCATAGACCAGGCCCAGCAGGAAGGACCGCTGGAAGGCCAAGCCGCGCGCCTGGGGGCTGGGCACGTAGCCGATCTGCTCGATGATGCCGTTGATGATGCTGCGCGTCTCTTCATTCACGAAGGGCGACTGGTTGATGACGCGCGACACCGTCTTCTTGGACACATGCGCCAGGCGGGCCACGTCGTTGATGGTGGGCGGCCGGTCCAGGGTCCAGGTCACGGCCTCCGTGGCCACGGTCTGGATGGCGGCGGCACGTCCCCGCCGGGGGCGCCCCCTACGCGGCGCGGCATCCTGGGTCATCGCTGGTCTTCTTCTCGTTCTTCTTCAGGACTTCTTTTTGAAGTGCCTGTTTCCAAAATCCTACCATGCCGCGTCGCGCGCGCCGCGGCAAAAGGGATTTGCTTTTCTTTCCCACGGCCCTGGCCCACGGCCCTGGCCCACGGCCCTGGCCCGCGGCCCTCGCCCACGGCCCCTCCCGGCCGGGCGTCATTCCGCCGCACCCCCGGAACTGCACTCTTGCCCCTTTAGGAAACCGGTGTCATTTATTGACGCCGAGAGCGGGGTCCAGCACGCTTGACGTGTCGCAGCCCGCCATCGCCATAACAAACACCTGGGAGGATAGACCGTTGATCAGACGTATTCTGGCCACCACCGCCATTGCCACGCTGCTGGCTGCCGGTGGCGTGGCCATCAGCAGCGCCGGCGCCGCCGAGAAGGCGGACCAGCTAGCCTTCCCCGGTGCCCTCGGCTGGGCAGCGCACACGCCCGGCGGGCGCGGCGGCAAGATCATCAAGGTGACCAACCTGAACAATGAGGGGCCCGGTTCCTTCCGCGAGGCCATCGAGACCAAGGGTCCGCGCATCATCGTGTTCGAGGTCGGCGGCGTCATCGACCTGAACCAGAAGACCATCAAGCTGGATGAGCCCTTCGTCACCATCGCCGGGCAGACCGCCCCCTCCCCCGGCATCACCCTGATCCGCGGCGGCATGGATGTCAGCGCCCACGACGTGGTGATGCAGCACATCCGCATCCGCGTGGGCGATGCCGGCGCCCCCAAGAAAAGCGGCTGGGAAGAGGACGCCTTCAGCACGGTGAAGGCCGCCTACAACGTCATTGTCGACCATTGCAGCCTGACCTGGGCCACGGACGAGAACCTGTCCGCCTCCGGCCCCCGCTTCAATGGCGACACGCCGGATGAATGGCGCCAGCACACCTCGCACCGCATCACCTATTCCAACAACATCATCGCCGAGGGCCTGGCCCGCGCCACCCACATGAAGATCGAGCACTCCAAGGGCTCGCTCATCCACGACAACATCACCGACATCCTGATCGTCGGCAACCTGTACGCCCACAATGTGGAGCGCAGCCCGCTGTTCAAGGGCGGCGTCCATGGCGTGATCGTCAACAACCTGATCTATGACCCCGGCCAGCGGGCGGTGCACTACAACCTGCAGGCCGAGGAATGGGGCGACCACCCCTACCAGGTCGGCCAGATGGCGGCCGTGGACAACGTGCTGCGCGCCGGCCCCTCCACCCCCACCCCGCTGGCCTTCCTGGAGATCGGCGGCTATGGCGATCTGGAATATTACGGCAAGGACAACATCGCCGTGGACCGGGCGGGTGGGCCGCTGCCCCTGATGGGCCGCTACACCACCTCCGCCGCCAAGGTCATCGAGATGGACAAGGCGCCGCTGTGGCCGGAGGGCTTGACGCCCCTGCCGGCGGCGGCGGTGCAACAGTCGGTGCTGCACAACGCCGGCGCCCGCCCGTGGGACCGCGACTATGACGATGTCCGCCTGCTGGCCGACGTGGCCGAGGGCCGGGGTGAGATCATCAACAGCCAGGACGACATCCACGGCTATCCCAATGAAAAGCCCAGCGCCCGGCCCTTCAATCCGGCCGACTGGAACCTGGACGACATGACCCCGCGCACCGCCACGGCGCTGGACGCCAAGTCCAAGGCCCGGGGAACCTGATACAGGGGCCCCAAACGACAAAGGGCGGCGCCCGCATGAGACACCGCCCTCTTTCTTTGATCCGGACCCGGCTTACTTCTTCGGCTGGTCCGCCGGCGTGTCGGCGGGCTTGTCAGCCTGCTTCGGGGCCGGCGGCGGCCCCAGGCTCTGCAGCGCGGGCGCCAGGCCGCCCAGTTGCACCGGCACGTCCATGGGCGTCTTGTCCGGCTTGGCATAGCGCACCATCAGCACCTTGCCGGTGGTGAACTGCTTCAGCACATCCTGGTCCAGGTTGGCCGACGCGATGCAGCCGCCCTGCTGGCACAGGGTCAGCGGCAGGGCGATGGGCTTGGCGCCATCCAGCGTCAGTTGCAGGCCCGGCTGCACCGGCGTGCCCAGCGGCACGGTGATGACCAGCACCGGCTTGCCGTCGGCCGACATGTAGCCGATCTGGACATGCAGCACGATGGCGTTGCCCGGGTTGGCGATGGCGAACTGCTCGACATAGCAAACGTCGCCGCCATTGGCGTCCTTGGCGCAATTCTTGGCCCAGGGCGGTCCCGCCGGCTTCTGCGCCTCGGCCGCGGTGGACTTGGCCGAGTTGGCCTTGTGATGCTGGTACAGCATGATGCCGCCCACGGTCAGCAGCCCCAGCAACAGCAGCAGGCCGATCACGATGAGGGGGGTGCGCGAACCGCCGATGGATGCGGTGGCGGGCGCGGGGTCCTCTTTATTGGTCATGGATATGCTTTTTTCTGTTATGGCGCGACGCCGCCGGGTGTCGAGGTTGGCCCATCCCCCGGGCGGCAACGATCAGGCGCGGAATTGTGGGGATATCGCCCTATCTGGTCAACCTCTCGCTCCACCTGGCGTCCGGCCCGGCGCGCTTAAGCCACATCATTCCGGCCCCACCCTGTTCATAAGGATGGGGCCGGACGCGCGTACCGTCACAAATGATCAGCAGACCGAGGCCGCCGCCGTCATCTTGAAGATGCCCTGGGCGTTGCCGCTGTCGAATCGCAGGTCCAGCCGGCGGCCCGCTTCGGTGTCGATAAGGTCGCGGGATATGAATTCGTAGAACGAACCCGGCACCACACGGCTGACCGTGGCGCCCCGGGCGTCGATGAACGGCCGCTCCACCATGACCGCCCGCAGCGCCGTCTGGCGGACCGTGCCGTTGCGCGACACCTCCACCTTGGGCTTCATCTCATAGCCCCGGGCCTTCAGCTCCTCCGCCAGGGCCTCCACGTTGGCCACCCGGTCGGTGGCGTGGTTGAAGCGGTTGCCCTCGGTGGCGATCCAGGCCAGCTCCGCCGATTCCGCCAACAGCGCCTCATACCGCGCCAGGGTGGGCACCGGGTGGTGGCGGTCGAACAGGCGCACCAGTTCGCCCACCAGGCCCGTCGCTTCCGCCAGTTCCAGCGTGCCGCCGGCGGCCAGCCGGTCCAGCAAGCCCTTGGCGTCGGCGGCCAGTGGGTCGTCCTTCACCTGGAACACCTCGGCCGCCGCCGCCTGTACCTCGGGCGAGAAGCGGTCTGGGAAGATTTCACTGACGAAGAACTGGGCGATGTCGTCCGGATAATCGCGGTGCGTGTAGGCGTAGCCCATCATGCGCAGCCGCTCCAGCGGGTAGGTCCCGCCGACGTGATAGCCCAGCGGCTCCAGCACCCGGGCGAAGGCGGCGTGGCCGGGCGGCAGCGCCCCCAGGCCGGGGGCGTTCACCGTGCGCAGGGCGCCATGGTCGAACACCATGCGCCCGCCCTGCTCCCGCACATAGCGGGCCCCCTCCGGCACCTCGCGCAGCAGGCCCCGGAACAGCAGCATGTTCAGGGCCTGGGCCACCACGGCGCGCGGCACCGTGTCGCCATGGTCCACCAGGAAGTCGGGATGCAGGGCCAGCATCTCCATCAGCCGGCCGGCCTCCTCCGGACCGACCAGGCCCTGGGCGATCTTCTGAACGGTGGGCGTCTTCATGGGACGGGCCCTCCTCAACCGATATCGAACTGCACGCCTTGGGCAAGCGGCAGCGCGCTGGAGTAATTGATGGTGTTGGTGGCCCGGCGCATATAGGCCTTCCAACTGTCGGAGCCGGCCTCACGCCCACCGCCGGTTTCCTTCTCGCCACCAAAGGCGCCGCCGATTTCGGCACCCGACGGGCCCAGGTTGACGTTGGCGATGCCACAGTCCGACCCGGCGGCGCTGATGAAGGTTTCAGCCTCGCGCATGTCGGTGGTGAAGATGCTGGACGCCAAGCCCTGGGGCACGCCGTTCTGCAAGGCGATGGCCTGGTCCAGCTCGCGGTAGCGCACGACATAGAGGATGGGGGCGAAGGTTTCTTCCAGCATGGGGCCGGTCTGGTCCGGCATGGTCACCAGCGCCGGGCGCACGTAATAGGCGTCGGGGGAACCCACATCCACGCGCTCCCCGCCGATGACGGTGCCGCCGGCGGCCTTGGCGGCGGCCAGGGCCTTCACCATGCCCTCGTAGGAAGCCTGGTCGATCAGCGGGCCCACCAGGGTGCCGGTCTCACGCGGGTCGCCCACCTTGACACTGCGGTAGGCGGCGGCCAGGCGGTCCAGCAGGCGGTCGGCCACGGCCTCATGCACGATCAGGCGGCGCAGGGTGGTGCAGCGCTGGCCGGCCGTGCCCATGGCGGCGAAGGCGACGCCACGCACCACCAATTCCAGGTCGGCCGACGGCGCCACGATGGCGGCGTTGTTGCCGCCCAGTTCCAGGATGGCGCGGGCGAAGCGCGCCGCCAGGCGGGGCGCCACGGCCCGGCCCATGCGGGTGGAGCCGGTGGCCGAGACCAGCGGCACCAGCGGATGGTCCACCAGCGCCTGGCCCACGTCGGCGTGCCCCTGGGCCAGGATGGACAGGCCCTCCGGAGCGGATCCGAACTTGGCGGCGGCACGGTCGAAGGCCGCCTGTACGGCGATGGCCGTCAGCGGCGTCTTCTCCGACGGCTTCCAGATGACGCTGTTGCCGCAGACCAGGGCCAGGGCCGCGTTCCACGACCACACCGCCACGGGGAAGTTGAAGGCGCTGATGACGCCGCAGACGCCCAGCGGGTGCCAGGTTTCCATCAGGCGGTGGCCCGGCCGCTCCGTGGCGATGGTCAGGCCGTAGAGCTGACGCGACAGGCCGACGGCGAAGTCGCAGATGTCGATCATCTCCTGCACTTCGCCCAGGCCCTCGGACACGATCTTGCCGGCCTCCAAGGTCACCAGCAGGCCCAGGTCGCCACGCACCGCGCGCAGTTCCTCACCCAGCAGGCGCACCAACTCCCCCCGGCGGGGGGCCGGCACCAGGCGCCATTCCAGGTGGGCGGCGTGCGCCTTGCGCACCAGCGCGTCCATATCCGCCGCCGACAGGGCCCTAACCCGGCCAGCCTCGCGCCCATCGATGGGGCTGCGCGCCACGATGTCGCCGCCCGAAAGCACAGCCGGGTCCACCCCCAGCCGATCCAGCACCGCCCGGATGTCGTCCCGGGTCTTGCTCACTGCCGTCATCGCTTCTTCCCTCACGCTGCTCTTTTGCTTATCCGGTTCTGCAGGTCAGGCGACGCGCGCCACCACCTGGTCCACCGGGTTCGCCCCCTGATAGGCGCGGCCGAAGCGGTTGGCCAGGAAATCATCCAGGGCGATGTCTTCCTGGCGGATGAAGCCGTGCGCCGGCAGCCGGCCATCGGCCAGCATGTCCAGCACGGCGCAGATGCCGGCGGCGGTGGTCGTCTGGATGGCCGTGCGCTGACGGCCATGGGCATAGTCGCCGAAGACGCGGCTGGAATAGCTTTCCTGGGTCAACTGGCCGTCCAGCATGCCGCTGACGGTGACGAAGATGACCACCACGTCCTGCATGGTGGCGGGCAAGGCCCCTTCCAGCACCGTCTTGAACAGGTCGCGCCGGTCGCGCAGGCGCAGATCGTTCAGCAGCGTCTTCATCAGCTGGCAGTGGCCGGGATAACGGATGGTCTTGTAGTTCAGGGTGCGCACCCGGCCCTTCAGCACCTCCGCCAGGCTGCCCAGGCCGCCGGAGGTGTTGAACGCCTCATAGGGCACGCCGTCCAGCCAGAACTCCTCCCGCTCCTCCAGTGCCGGCACCTCGCGCAGCGTGCCCTCCACGATGGCCTCGCAGGGCTCGCAATACTCGTTGATGACGCCATCGGTGCTCCAGGTCAGGTTATAGCCCAGGGAGTTGCTGGCGTAGCGCGGCAAGGCGCCCACGCGCAGGCGCACGGCCTCCAGCGTGTCGAACTTCTTGGCCAGGCTGCCGGCGACGATGGAGATGAAGCCGGGCGCCAGGCCGCACTGGGGGATGAAGGCGTTGGGGGCGTTGGCCGCCAGCTCCTTTACCCGGCGGGTGGTGGCCACATCCTCCGTCAGGTCCAGGTAATGGCAGCGGGCGATGGCCGCGGCCTCCGCCACCTTGATGGTCAGGTGATAGGGGGCAGCGCTCAGCACGGCGTAGGCGCCGGTCAGCGCCTCGGTCAGGGCGGCCACGTCGCTGATGTCGACCTCGCGCCGCTCGATGGGCAGGCGCTTGGAGACGCCTTCCAGCGCCTTGGCCGACCGGTCCAGCACCGTCACCAGGAAATCTCCCGACCCCGCCAGGTTCTCCGCGATGATGGACCCGATCTTGCCCGCCCCGACGACGACGATGCGACGCATGTGTGCTCTCCCGTTCAAAGTTCCATGAGGCAAAGTTCCCTGTTGGAACGACTGTCGGGCAAACCCTTGACGGAATGAACAGTCAATGCGACCAATCTGACGGAAAATGGTGGGCATAATGATCAATCAGATCGACAATTTTCAACCTGACGATCTGGACATCGCCCTGCTGCGCCTGCTGGAGGCGGACAGCCGGCTCCCCACCGTGACGCTGGCCAAGCGCCTGGGCGTATCCCGCACCACGGTGCAGGCCCGGCTGGAACGCCTGGTGTCACGCGGGGTCATCACCGCCTTCACCATCCGCCTGGACGAGGATTACCTGGCACGGCGCATCCAGGGCCATGTCGCCATCACCCTGTTGCCCAAGGCGGCGCGACAGGTGGAAACGCGTTTGAAGGCCATGCCCCAGGTGCGCCAGCTCTATGCCGTCAGCGGCCCCTTCGACATGATCGCCGTCGTCTCCACCGAATCCATTGCCGAGATGAACATGGTGATCGACGACATCGGCGCGGTTGAGGGGGTGGAGCGCACCAACTCCTCTATCATCCTGTCTCAGCGTCTGGCGCGCTGAGCGGCCTACCATTACTTCGACCTCACCGGACCATCAACCTGATGGACCACTACACGCTGCGGTTCGGCGTCAACAACCTGTTCGACAAGGCCCCGCCCATCCAGTCCGCCAACGACGACTATGTCGGCGTGCCGGGCACCTATGGCAACGACAACACCCACCCCGACATCTACGACACGCTGGGACGGACCTTCTTTCTGGGTATCACCGCTGATTTCTAATCGCCGACTCCCGGAGCGGCTTATCGTATAATCTCGACACGCGGCGGGTCCCTACCCCAGGGGCCCGCCGTTTCTCACTCCCGTTCACGACGCATCGGCGCACGCCTCATGACCAACGGCCAGTCCCCCTTCTCCATCCCCGTCACCCCGTCCGTTTCGGCGCCCCAGCGACAGCGCATCCAGGCGCTCATCCAGCAGGCCCTGACCTTTCAGACGCGGGGCCAGCTGCACGAGGCGGAACAGATCCTGTTGCAGGTGCTGGCGGTGGATGCCTCGGAACCGGACGCGCTGCAGCTCATGGGCCTGATCGCCAAGCGCAACGGCAAGCTGGACCAGGCGGAACAGCTGCTGCGCCGCTCGCTGGTGATAAACAGCCGCCAGCCGCATGTGAACTACAACCTGGGCAACCTACTGAAGGACACCGGCCGACCGGCCGAGGCGTTGCCCTTCTATGAAAAGGCCATCCTGTACAAGGCCGACTATGCCGAGGCCTACACCAATCGTGCCGACTGCCTGACGACGCTGGCGGGGACGGACGCGGCCAACGCCCGCTCCCTGCTGGAAACGGCCCTGCCCCTGTACCGCCGGGCCCTGCAACTGCAGCCCGACTTCGTCGGCGCCCGCGTGGGCCTGGCCGAGGCCTACCTGCAACTGAATGAGCCGCAGCAGGCGGAGGAGGTGCTGCGCGCCGGCCTGACCCGGCTGCCCAACGACTTCTACCTGAACAACAGCCTGGGCACGGCCCTGCGCCGCCAGCAGCGCTTCGAGGAGGCGGCCCCCCATCTGAAGCGCGCGGCCGAGCGGGCCCCCGACCGCTGGCAGATCTGGCTGAACCTGGGCAACACCTTCCTGGCCCTGGGCCAGATGGACGACGCCATCGTCTGCTTCAAGAAGGTGGTGGTGCTGGATCCCGCCAACTACGCCGCGCAAAGCGCCCTTAACCAGACGCTGTGGGAAACCGGGCAGCACACCCAGCTGCTGAACTCCTACGAGTGGGCCAAGGAACGCAAGCCCAACGATCCCGAACTGCTGAAGATGGCGGCGGAGGCCTACATCCTGTTCGGCCGGCATGAGGAGGCGGAGGCCAACATCGCCGCCGTCGCCGCCCTGGAGCCCGACGCCCCCGCCCTTCCCCGCCTGCGCACCACCTTGCTGCTGGCCCAGCAGCGGGTGGAGGAGGCGCTGGAAGCCGCCCGCCAAGGCTTGGTGGCCGCGCCGGACGACCAGTTGCTGCTGCACCGGGTGGCCGAGTCCGCACTGCGCCTGAACCGGCCGGCCGAGGCGCTGGAGGCCGCCCATCGCCTGGATGCCGTGGCGCGGGACAGCCAGTTCGCCGCCGCCTTCCAGGCCACGGCTTATCGCCTGCTGGGCCAGCCGGATCCGCGCGGCCTCTATGATTACGACCGCTTCATCCAATCCATCGACCTGGCGCCGCCGGCAGGCTACACCGACTTGGCCGCCTTCCATGCCGACCTGATGGCGGCGTTGGACGCCCAGCACGTGGCCACGCATGAACCCATCGAGCAGACGCTGCGCAACGGCACGCAGACGCGGGAGAATTTGTTCACGCGCGTGGGCGTGGCCCCCGCCATACAGGCCCTGCGCGACAGCATCCTGGCCGCGACCCAACGCTATATCGCGGCCTTGCCGGACGATCCCGACCATCCTTTCCTGCGGCGCAAGGGCCAGTCCCTGGTCTGGGCGGGATCATGGTCCGCCCGGCTGCGCGACCAGGGCTATCACACCAACCACATCCATCCCGAGGGCTGGATCAGCGGTTGCTATTACGTGGACATGCCCGATGTGGTGAAGGATGCCGAGGGCAAGCAGGGCTGGATCACCTTCGGCGCCTTCGCCCAGGGGACCGGCGCCACCCTGCCGTGGGAACGGGCCGTCCAGCCGCGCCCCGGCCTGCTGGTGCTGTTCCCCAGCTACATGTGGCACGGCACCATCCCCTTCCACAGCGCACAGACGCGCACAACCGTCGCGTTCGACATCGGCGGCCGGACCTGATCGGCGGGAGGTCCTTGGGCAGCGCATTGCCTATCTTTTGTGCTGCCCAAAAAACATGCTGCAATGCACTTTAACGCCTGCGGCCAATGATGGTACCGTGACCGGGTCAGGGCACCGGGGGCTATGGGTCGCCATCGCTTCCGCGAACAGGGGAAGTCATGAGCATCCACGTCGCCATCAATCACAAGACCAGCTACCGCTACGACCGGCTGATCAATCTGGGGGCCCAGTTGGTGCGCCTGCGGCCGGCGCCGCATTGCCGCACGCCCATCCTGTCGTATTCGCTGAAGGTCACGCCCAAGCAGCACTTCCTGAACTGGCAGCAGGACCCCCAGTCCAACTGGCTGGCACGCCTGGTCTTCCCCGAGAAGACGGAGGAATTCACGCTGGAGGTGGACCTGGTGGCCGACATGGCGGTCATCAACCCCTTCGACTTCTTCCTGGAACCGGCGGCAGAGAAATTCCCCTTCACCTATGAACCGTGGCTGGCCAAGGACCTCAAACCCTTCCTGGAGGCGGATGAGCCGGGCCCCCTGGTCAAGGCGCTGCTGGCCGACGTCGATCTCACGCCCACGGGCACCGTCGCCTTCCTGGCCGATGTGAACCTGAAGCTGCAGCAGCGCATCGGCTACGTCATCCGCCTGGAACCCGGCGTACAGACGCCGGAGGAAACGCTGCAGCTGGGCACCGGTTCCTGCCGCGACACCGCTTGGCTGCTGGTGCAAATCCTGCGCAACCTTGGCCTGGCCGCCCGCTTCGCCTCCGGCTACCTGGTGCAGCTGGTGGCCGACCAGAAGCCGCTGGAGGGACCGGACGGCCCCACGGCCGACTTCACCGACCTGCACGCCTGGACCGAGGTCTACCTGCCCGGCGCCGGCTGGATCGGGCTGGACCCCACCTCCGGCCTGTTCGCGGGCGAGGGCCACATCCCGCTGGCCTGCACGCCCGACCCCTTCTCCGCCGCCCCGGTCACCGGCGGCCTGGACATGTGCGAGGTGACGTTCGAGCACGCGATGTCGGTCACCCGGATCCGGGAACAGCCGCGTACCACCAAGCCCTACACCCCCGACCAGTGGGGCGCCATCGACCGGCTGGGCCAGCAGGTGGACCGCGAGATCGTGGATGGCGACATCCGCCTGACCATGGGCGGTGAGCCCACCTTCATCTCCATCGACGACATGGAGGGGGCGGAGTGGAACACGGCGGCGCTGGGCCCCACCAAGCGCCTGCTGTCCGGCGACCTCATCCGCCGCCTGCAGGCCCGCTACGCCCAAGGCGGCCTGCTGCATTTCGGCCAGGGCAAGTGGTACCCCGGGGAAAGCCTGCCGCGCTGGGCGCTGCAGCTGTTCTGGCGGCGAGACGGCGACGCCCTGTGGACCCATGCCGAATACCTGGCCGATGAGCGCCGCCACTATGGCTATGGCCTGGCCGAGTCCGAGCGGTTCATCCGCCGCCTGGCGGAACGGCTGGGCATTGATCCCGACTACGCGCGGGGTGCCTTCGAGGACCCCTGGCACTACATCCGCAAGGAACACGAGCTGCCGGTGAACGTCGACCCGTTCGACAGCAAGCTGGAGAACGCGGAGGAGCGGGCGCGCCTGGCCAAGGTGTTCGACACCGGCCTGGGTACCGCCGTCGGCTACGCATTGCCCGTCAGCCGCCGGCATGAGGCCAGCGGCCCCGTCTGGCTGTCCAGCGCCTGGACCACGCGCAGCGACAGGCTGTTGCTGGCCCCGGGCGACAGTCCCATCGGCTATCGCCTGCCCCTGGGTTCCCTGCCCTGGGTCGACACTATCGACCGCGTCTATTCCTATGAGCAGGATCCTTTCGACAGCCGGCCGGACCTGCCTTCACGTGAGGACCTGGAACGGCAGATGGTGCTGCGCAAGGGCCAGACGGAACCGCTGCGCCAGCGCGCCATGGCCGATGTGCGCGACCAGGTGCCGGAAAAGGGCACCAGCGCCTGGTGGCTGGTGCGCACGGCCCTGTGCGTTCAGCCGCGCGACGGCCGTCTCTACATCTTCCTGCCGCCCACCAGCTATCTTGAGGACTGGATCGAGCTGGTCACCCAGATCGAGGCCACCTGCGTCGACCTGGACCTGGCCGTCGTCCTGGAAGGGTATCCCCCGCCCCGCGACCCGCGCCTGAACAGCATGGCCGTGACGCCGGATCCCGGCGTCATCGAGGTGAACATCCATCCCTCGTCCAACTGGCAGGATCTGGTCTACACCACCACCACCCTGTATGAGGACGCGCGCCAGACCCGCCTGGGCACGGAGAAGTTCGCGCTGGACGGCCGCCACGTCGGCACCGGCGGCGGCAACCATGTGGTGGTGGGCGGTCCGACGGCGGCGGACAGCCCCTTCCTGCGCCGGCCGGACGTGCTGCGCTCCCTGCTGGCCTATTTCCAGAACCACCCCAGCCTGTCCTACCTGTTCAGCACCATGTTCATCGGCCCCACCAGCCAGCACCCCCGGGTGGACGAGGCGCGGCACGAGAGCCTGTATGAGCTGGAGATCGCCTTCAAGGAACTGGACCGGGCCGGTCCCAACCCGCCGCCGTGGCTGGTGGACCGGGCGCTGCGCCACCTGCTGGTGGACGTGCAGGGCAATACCCACCGCTCCGAATTCTGCATCGACAAGCTGTACAGCCCCGACAGTTCCACCGGCCGGTTGGGCTTGGTGGAACTGCGCAGCTTCGAGATGCCGCCGCACGCGCAGATGAGCCTGGTGCAGCAGTTGCTGTTGCGCACCCTGATCGCCTGGTTCTGGCGGGAGCCCTATCGCGCCGGCCTGGTGCGCTGGGGCACCAAGCTGCACGACCGCTTCCTGCTGCCGCAGTTCGTGACCCAGGACATTCAGGACGTGGTGGCGGAGCTGCGCGAGGCCGGCTACGCCTTCGAGGAGGCTTGGTTCGCCCCGCACCTGAATTTCCGCTTCCCCAAGATCGGCAGCGTCAGCCAGCGCAGCCTGACCCTGGAACTGCGTACGGCGCTGGAGCCCTGGCACGTGCTGGGCGAGGAGCCGGGCGGCGGCGGCACCGTGCGCTATGTCGACAGCAGCCTGGAGCGTATCCAGGTCCGCATGACGGGCATGGTGGGCGACCGCTACGCCGTCACCTGCAACGGCCGCCGCCTGCCCTTGCACCCCACGGGCACGGAGGGGGAATATGTGGCGGCCGTCCGATATCGCGCCTGGCAGCCCCCCGGATGCCTGCACCCGACTATCCCCGTGCATACGCCCCTGGTCTTCGATATTTTGGATCTGTGGACGGAACGGTCCGTCGGCGGCTGCACCTATCACGTCGCCCATCCAGGAGGGCGCAACTTCACCACCTTCCCGGTCAATGCCAATGAAGCGGAGGGGCGCCGGCTGGCGCGCTTCCTTCCCTTCGGGCATACGCCGGGGCCCATGGCCATCCCGCCGGAAACACGGAACCCGGACTATCCCATGACCCTAGACCTGAGACTTGGCTGAGCAGGATTTGGCGGAACCCGTTTCCCACCAGCCGCCCGAGCAGCCTTCGCTGTTCAGCGACGCCGGCGACCTCGGTTATGGAACCGGTCCCATCTTTGACGAGATGGTGACCGGCACGGGGCAGTTGCGCGCGCACTGGCAGCAATTCTTCGCCGCCCATGGCCCGTTCGCCCCGGAGCAGATGGCGGCGAGGTGGGCGGCGGCGCGCCAGCGGCTGTTCCTGAACGGCGTTACCTTCAACTCCTACCGTGATCCGCAGGGAACGGAACGGCCTTGGCCGCTGGATCCCGTGCCCCTGCTGCTCTCGGCCCCGGAATGGCAGACGATCAGCGCCGGGCTGGTGCAACGGGCCACCCTGGCCGAAAAGGTGCTGGAGGACTTTTATGGTCCCCAGACCCTGCTGTCCGACGGCGCCATCCCCCCCAGCCTGCTCTATGCCGACCCCGGCTACCTGCGCGCCTGCCAAGGCATGGATGTGCCGGGCGGCCGGCGCCTGGTGCTGTTCGCCGCCGACCTGGTGCGCGACGGCGACGGCCAGTGGCGGGTGCTGACCTGCCGGACGGAAGCGCCGACCGGCGTGGGGTATGCCCTGGAGAACCGGGCGGTGCTGAGCCAGACCCTGGCCGACCCTTTCCGCGCCTGCAATGTGGAGCGGCTGTCTCCCTTCTTCGAGTCCCTGCGCGCGGCCATCGCCCGCGCCGCGCCCCAGCACTCCGGGGTGGATGGCCATCCCCGCGCCGTGCTGCTGACCCCCGGCCCCTTCAACGAGGCTTATTTCGAGCACGCCTACCTCGCCCGCCATCTGCGCATGACCCTGGCGGAAGGGGCGGACATGGTGGTGCGCGACCAGGCCGTCTACCTGAAGACCCTGGCGGGGCTGGAGCGGGTGGACGTCATCCTGCACCGCGTGGACGACGCCTTCTGCGACCCGCTGGAATTGCGCGTGGACAGCGCGCTGGGCGTCCCCGGCCTGCTGCAGGCGGTGCGCGCGGGATCCGTCGCCGTGGTCAACGCCCTGGGATCCGGTATGGCGGAAAGCATGGCGTTGCTGTCCCACATGCCGGCGTTGAGCCGGCGCCTGCTGGGCGAGGATCTGCTGCTGCCCAACGTGCCGACGTATTGGGGCGGGGACCCGGAACAGCGCGAGGCGCTGCTGGCGCAGCTGAACCGCATGGTGATGCGGCCGGCCTTCTCCAGCCTGCCCGGCCACGTCGCCCATGGGCCCGACCTGGACGAGGCCGCGCGGGGCGATCTGGCCGCGCGTATCCGCGCCCGGCCGCAGGATTGGGCGGGCCAGCTGCCGGTCGCCCCCTCCACCGCGCCGCTGTGGCGGGACGGCCGGGTGGAACCGCGGCCCCTGGTCGTGCGCGCCTTCCTCTGCGCCAGTGGCGACGGGGGCTGGACAGTCATGCCCGGCGGCCTGGTACGCATCAGCGCCGACGCGCGCCATGCCGCCGTCTCCCTGCAGGAGGGTGCCGGCTCCAAGGATCTGTGGATCGTCGGGGCGGAGCCACCGGGTACGATCCGCCGCCTGATCAGCGCGCCAGACGGCGCGCGCGAGCCCAGCCCCGTGCCCGGCAATCTACCCAGCCGCGCGGCCGACCACCTGTTCTGGGTGGGCCGGTACGCGGAGCGCGCGGCGTCGGCCATGCGCCTGCTGCGCGGTGCCACCCTGCGCCTGTCCGATGACAGCCGGCCGGCCGCACGGGAGGAACTGTCGCCCCTGTTGCGCCTGATGGGCCGCGCCACCCTGATCCCGCAGGAAATCGCGCAGCTGCCCGACAGCGACGCCGTACGCGGCATGCGCCAGGCGCTGGAGATCGCGGTCGACCCCGCCAACCCGGGCAGCCTGGTGGCCACCACCGGCCGGCTGCGCCGCGCCATGGGCAGCGTGCGTGATCGCCTGCCCCTGGACAGCCGCCAGATCCTGGGCCGCCTGGATGCCCTGGGCGCCCGTCTGGCCAAGGCGGATCGCGCGGCGCTGGCCGTGCTGCTGGGCGACTTCAGCCAGGTGCTGGCGGCACAGACGGGGCTTGAGCTGGACAGCATGCCCCGTGGCGCCGGCTGGCGCTTCCTGGTGCTGGGCCGCCGGCTGGAGCGCGCCATCGACGCGGTGGAGCGGCTGCAGGCCAGCGGCATCGCCCATGAGCGGCCGGACGCCGCCACGCAGGAGGTGCTGCTGGAACTGGCGGAGGCCGGCCCCGCCTACCGTGAGCGTTTCCCGGTGGGGGTGCAGCGCGAGGCGGCGCTGAGCCTGCTGCTGACCGATCCGGAACATCCGCATTCCCTGCTGTTCCAGCTGGAGACCATCCGCCGCCAGGTTTCCCGCCTGCCCTCCCTGCCCGCCTTCGGCGCAGCCGGTGGCGCGGATCCGCTGATGCGCCTGGCGGACCTGGTGGCACAGGCCAGCTATCGCGTACAGGATCTGGCGCTGACCCGCGACATGGGGCTGTTGAGCGCCACCCTGTTCCAGCTGGGCTGGGCGTTGCCCGACATGTCCAATCTGTTGTCACAAGCCTATTTCAGCCATGTCCGCGCCCGTGCCGCCTGACCAGCCCCGCCTAGCGCCCGTCCGCTACCGCTGCCGCCACACCACGCGCTACAGCTATACGGTGCAGGTCGTCTCCTCCCAGCTGATCGCCCATCTGGGGCCCCGCGACTTGGCGGGCCAGCGGGCGCAGGTGGTGGCGCTGACGGTGGAGCCCGAGCCCGCCGTGGTGGCGGACCGCCTGGATTGGCTGGGCAACCCCACCAGTTATGTCGCCATCGACACACCCCACCTGGACCTGTCCATGACGGTGGAGCTGGACGTCATCCTGTCGCCACGGCCGGCATCCGACTTGGAGGCGACGCCGGCCTGGGAGGCGATCGCAGCCGAGGCGCCCCGGCGCCTGGCGGTGGCGGAGTTCGTCGAGGCGTCCCCCCGGCTGCCCCAGCCCAGCCCGGATCTGGCTGCCTTCGCCGCCGCCAGCTTCCCGGCCGGCCGGCCCGTTGGCGCCGGCGCCCGCGACCTGGCGCACCGCATTCACGATGGCTTTGCCTTCGATGCCTCCGCCACCAGCGTGACCACGCCGGTGCTGGAGGCGCTGGCGCTCAAGCGCGGCGTCTGCCAGGACTTCGCCCATGTCATGATCGGCGCCCTGCGCGCCCTGGGCCTGCCCGCCCGCTACGTCAGCGGCTATCTGCGCACCCTGCCGCCGCCCGGCCAGCCGCGCCTGCAAGGGGCCGATGCCAGCCACGCCTGGGTGCAGGTATGGTGCGGGCCCGATGCCGGCTGGGTCGACATGGACCCGACCAACGACACCCTGATCGACCGCAATCATATCACCCTGGCCTATGGCCGCGACTATGACGACGTCTGTCCCCTGCGCGGCGTCATCCTGGGCGGGGACACCCATGCGCTGCATGTCAGCGTGGACGTCGAGGAGGTCGGGGAGGATCCGCCCGCCATGCGACAGGCCCAGATCCAGGACGGCCAAAGCCAGTCCCAGACGCTTTGACCATACAATAAAACAAGACAATTCAGTCGGGAAGACCGCCATGCCCCATCCCAAGGTCGACGCCTATATGGAAAAGGCCGGTAAGTGGGCCGAGGAATTCGCCAGGCTGCGGGCGATCGCGCTGGATTGCCCGCTGGAGGAGGACTTCAAGTGGGGCAACCCCTGCTACACCTCCGACGGCGCCAACATCGTCCTGATCCACGGCTTCAAGGACTACTGCGCCCTGCTGTTCTTCAAGGGCGCGCTCATGAAGGACCCCAACGGCATCCTGATCCAGCAGACGGAGAATGTGCAGGCCGGCCGCCAGATCCGATTCACCAACAGCGGTGAGATCGCCCAGTTGGCGCCAACGCTGAAAACCTACATCCTGGAAGCCATCACCGTGGAAAAGGACGGCCTGAAGGTGGATTTCAGGCCGACCCGGGAATTCGCCGTGCCCGAGGAGTTCCAGGAGCGCCTGGACGGGGATCCCGCCCTTAAGGCGGCGTTCGCCGCGCTGACGCCAGGCCGCCAGCGCGGCTACCTGCTGCACTTCTCATCCGCCAAGCAATCCAAGACCCGGGCGGCGCGCATCGAGAAATGCGCGCCCCTGATCCTGGCCGGCAAGGGGCTGGACGATTAGTCGGCGACGATGCGGGCGCGCAGGTCGGCGTGGGTGAAGCGCAGCGCGTTTTCCGGCACCTCCGACCAGGGGCCGATGAAGTCGCCGGCCATGTAGTGGAAGCCGGCACCGTCGGCGTAAGAGGCCATCAGGCTGGTGTCCACGCCTTCCACGCCCGCGTGCACGCGCAGACGCAACGCCTCGTGGGAGAAGCGTGACAGCTCCGGTCCCCAGCGCTTGGGTGAGGCGCCGGGCGGCAGCAGCATGGTGACGATGTAGATGCCGGCCGCCGCCAGAGCCGGCAGATCCTGACAGCCGCTTTCCACCACGGCGATGACCACCCGGCTGAACTGCTTCAGGAACGCCACCATCTCGGTCGCCCGGCTGACCGGCACCCCCTGGGGGAAGCCCACGACATGGAAGGCCAGGAATGCCGCCAGTTCCTTCGGAATGGCCTGCAAGGCCGCCAGATATTCGCGCCGCCGTGCGATGCCGGCCAGCGTCTCGAAATGCACCGGCACGGACAGGAAACAGCGGAACTGGTTGCGGTACAGTTCGCCGTAGACCTCCATGGTCTGGCGCAGCACGTCCAGGTCCAGGCCCAGGATCTGCTGCATGTCCTGCGGGTCGGCGGCACAGTCGTAGCCCCAGAGCGGCAGGCGCCCCCGCCGGGGCCGCATGGCCCGGGCGAGATAAATGGACAGCACCTCCTTGCGCACATCCCAGATGGGACGGTAGACGACCTGCACCGGTTCTTCCTGCGGGGCAGCATGGGCCCACCAGGGACTGGCCTTGTCGGCGCCGGTCTCCGCCGCGACCGCCGCCCCCGCCAGCGAGGCGGCGCCCGACAGCATTTCATGCAGGCTGCTGCTCTGGAACAGCAACTCCCCGTCCATCTCATGCACGGCGGAATGGATGCGCACGGCGGCGGTGTCGACATCGCCCAGCAACAGGCGCTGCAACTGTTCCACCAGCTTGGCGCAGACCAAGCCCGCCTCCGTCCGGCCCAGCTGATGGAAGACGACGATATAGCCCTCCTCGCCATGGCGGAACCAGGCATCCCGGGGGTTCAGCATCTGCCGCAACAGGCGTTCCGCCAGCATATGCACCCGGTCCGCCACACGCGGCCAACGCGCGCCCAGGCGGCTGCGCAGGCTGTCCAGCCCCACCATGTGCAGGCTGCCGGCGGCAGCCTGGGTCTGAGCCTGGAAAATGGCGCGCAACTTGGGGGCCGCCTCGGTAAAGTGCCCGCCCGTCTCTTCCCGCTGTGCCAACCCGTCCATGCCCGACAATCCCGAAAAACTCCCCGTCCCTAGGGCTTCACATTGCCGGTCGGGTGGTTAAGAAAGGCTTGTCGCCGAAGCCCATCCCCGCGCCCCTGCGACGGCGGGGAGAGCGTCAGGCCCCCCGTCCCGCATCCATCCATGCGGGCCCTCAGGTCGGTGCGGGAGGCGTCGTGCGAGAGGCGCTTGAGTTCCGTTCCTCAGTGCCGGGTACGGAAGCCATTAAGAAACCCTTGCCGCCCTCACCCCCGCCAGGCCACCAACACCGCGCCCAAAGCGATGAAGGCCACCCCCAACCAATTGGGTGGGCTGAGCTTTTCGCCCAGGAACAGCACGCCGAACAGGGCGACCAGCACCACGCTCATCTTGTCGATGGGGGCGACCCGCGCCGCCTCCCCCAGCTTCAGCGCCCGGAAATAACAGAGCCAGGATGCGCCGGTGCCCAAGCCGGACAGCACTAGGAACAGATAGCTGCGGGCCGACACGCTGCCCGGCGGCTGCCACTGCCCGGTGATGGGCAGCAAGGCGGCGATTACCAGCAGGATCACCGCCGTGCGGACCAGGGTGGCGAAGTCGGAATTCACCCCCTCCACCCCCACCTTGGCCAGGATGGCGGTCAGCGCCGCGAACAAGGCCGACAGCACGGCCCAGAATTGCCAGGTCAGTTGGGGGGAGTTCATGACAGGAGACCTTCGCCGGGGTGGGGTCACCATCCTGCCAGCACCTGTCACGCCGGGAATGCTAAATTCCCCGTTACCAGCCTAACGACAGGGACCCTTATGGCTCACGATCCCAAGAAACTACAGACCATCATGGCGGCGGCGGTGCCGGATCTGGAACTGACCTACAAGCCCATGTTCGGCGGCATCCTGGCCTATGCCGGGGGCAAGCCCGTCGCCTCGCTCTCCGACGTCGGGCTGGCGCTGAAGCTGGCGGGGGCGGACCAGGCGGCGCTGCTGGCCCTGCCGGGCGCCAAGCCGCTGCAGTATGGGCCGGACCAGCCGGTCAGCAAGACCTACGTCCTGGTGCCGGACGGCCTGCTGGATGATGCTTCCGCCTTGCGCGACTGGGTGCACAAGGCGGCGGCGCAGGCGGCCAAGGCACCGGCCCGGAAGAAGAAGGACTGAGGCCTATTTGCGCCGCTTCACGTCGCCCTCGGCCACAATCATGTAACCGGGGGCGCCGGGGGGCAGCATCTCGAACTTCACGTGCAGGGTGCCGGCGTCCACCTTGGTGTAGCCCAGGCGGAAGCCCGGCGTCGCGGGCGTGGCATCGGCCAGGAAGGTCACGCTTTCCCCGGCCGTCACCTGGGCGCCGGTGTAGTGGATGGTGTGCTGGCCATCCAGATAATTGGCATGCATAGTGCCGTCCTGCGGATAGATCAGCATGATCTGGTCGAAGCCGGCGCCCGGTACCGGCCTGCCGTCCTTGCCCATCAGGTCCGTGTGGTCCCGGCGCAGCAGCCCGCCGCCGCCGGCCACGGCCTGGATGGTGGAGGTGCCGCGCGCCGTGCCGCCGTCCGCCGTGTTGCCCCCGCCGCTCCAATCCCCAAGCAGGAAGCCCAACGGCGCCAGGGCGGGCGCCAAGGTGGGCGGGTTTTGCTGCGCCCGGGCGGTGGTGCAGGCCAGCATCAGGGCGGCGGCCAGGAACAGACGCATGGGGGGACCTCCGGACAGGGCGCCGCAACTTCACCATACCCCTGCAAAAAACGGAAACACTCTCCAACATCTGCGTGGTTGACGGCGGGCCGCCCGCCTGCTGATAGTCGCCGAAATTCGACATGGCTGCCCGCGGCCGGCCTTGATCCTTAAAACAGTCCCTGGCCCGCGGCCCGGGGGCGGATGTAACGGCGTCCGCGTGCCACCCCTCTCCCGCAAAAGCGGGGCGGACGGGCGCCATCAGGGAACACCCATGTTCGATATCGCCAGTGTTGACTGCACCGAGTCCACGGCCCCGGCCGAGTTCGTGCGTTCCATGCACGAGACCGGCTTCGCCGTGCTGCGCAACCACCCCATCGATCCGGCGCTGATCGACCGCCTGTACAGGGAATGGGCGGCGTTCTTCGCGTCGGAGTCCAAGATGGACCACCTGTTCTCGCCCGAGACGCAGGACGGCTATTTCCCCTTCCGGTCGGAAAACGCCAAGGGCAGCCCCATCAAGGACCTGAAGGAATTCTATCACGTCTATCCCAACCGGCCCCTGCCGGCGGGCGTGAAGGAGGCGACCGAGGCCATGTACGCGGCCCTGACCCAACTGGGCGCCGACCTGTTGGGATGGCTGCAGCAGCATACGCCGGACGCGGTGAAGGCCAAGTTCTCCGTCGCCCTGCCGGACATGATGGCGGGCAGCACCCAGAGCCTGTTCCGCGTGCTGCACTACCCGCCCCTGGCGGATGGCTTCGAGCCGGGTGCCGTGCGCGCCGCGGCGCATGAGGACATCAATCTCATCACCCTGCTGGTCACGGGCAGCGAGCCCGGCCTGCAGGCCAAGGATATCGCCGGCAACTGGCACGACGTGCCCTGCGACGCCGGCATGATCGCCGTCAACGGCGGCGACATGCTGAAGGAGGCGTCGGGCGGCTACTTCCCGGCGACCACCCACCGCGTGGTGAACCCGCCGCCGGAGCACAACGTCTCGCGCTATTCCATGCCCATGTTCCTGCACCCCCGGCCGGACGTGCGCCTCAGCGACGCCTACACGGCGGGTGAGTACCTGGACCAGCGGCTGCGTGAGATCGGCCTCAAGAAGTGATGCCGCATGCCGCCGGGCCGGTGGCCTCGGGCGCATGGTTCGGTGTAGGAAGGGGGGCCATCCGGCTCCCCTTTCGCCTTTCCGGGACCAGCCCATGACCGACCGCCCGTCCGCGACCGCCCCCATCGACCGCCTGCTGGCCATCATGGCCAGGCTGCGGGACCCCGACGGCGGCTGCCCCTGGGATCTGGAACAGGACTTCCCCACCATCGCCCCGCACACCATCGAGGAGGCGTATGAGGTGGCCGACGCCATCGAGCAGGGCGACATGGCGGCGTTGAAGGAGGAACTGGGCGACCTGCTGTTCCAGGTGGTGTTCTACGCCCAGATGGCCAGCGAGCGGGGGCTGTGGAACTTCAACGACATCACCACGGCGCTGAGCGACAAGATGGTGCGCCGCCACCCGCATGTGTTCGGTGAGCAGGTCGGCGCCGTGGCCGACGCCACCGACCAGGTGAAGAATTGGGAAGCCCAGAAGGCGGGGGAGCGCGCGGCCAAGGCCGCCGCCAGCGGCGCCAAGGCCTCCGCCCTTGATGGCGTCATCGGCGGCCTGCCGGCCCTGACCCGCGCGGTGAAGCTGCAGAAGCGCGCCGCCCGCGTGGGCTTCGACTGGACCCAGGCCAAAGAGATCCTGGACAAGATCGAGGAAGAGATCGGCGAGCTGCGGGCGGAGATGGAGCACGCGGTGCCGGAGAAAGCCCGCATGCAGGATGAGCTGGGCGACCTGGTGTTCGCGCTGGCCAACCTGGCGCGCCACATCGACATCGACCCCGAAACCGCGCTGCGCGGCACCAACGCCAAGTTCGAGCGGCGCTTCCGCCAGATCGAGGCCTGGCTGGCCGAAGGCGGACGCGGACCGGCGGACGCGACCTTGGAAGAGATGGAAGCCCTGTGGCAGAAGGCCAAGGGCCTGGAACGCCAAAGCAAATAAGGAGGCAGTCTGATGAGTTACGCCCCGCCCCACATCCCCGCCATCGTCCTGATCTCCGGCGCCACCGGTGACTTCGGCACCGCCTTCGCCCGCCGCTTCGCGGCCTTGGGCAGCCGCCTTGTCCTGACCGGCCGCAATACGGAGAAGTTGACGGCGCTGGCCGACAGCCTGGACGTGCCCACCCACACGCTGGCCTTCGACGTGCGCGACCGCAACGCCATGGAGGCGGCGGTGGCCAGCATCCCGGCGGACTTCGCCGAAATCGACCTGCTGATCAACAACGCCGGCCTGGCCCTGGGCATGGAGCCCGCGCAGAAGGCCAACCTGGACGACTGGGAGATCATGGTCGACACCAACGACAAGGCGTTGGCGATCATGACCGGCCTGATCCTGCCGGGCATGGTGGAGCGGGGACGCGGCCACATCATCAACCTCAGTTCCACCGCCGGCAGCTACCCCTACCCCGGCGGCCATGTCTATTGCGCCTCCAAGGCCTTCGTCACCCAGTTCAGCCTCTGCCTGCGGGCCGACCTGCTGGGCACCGGCGTGCGCGTCACCTCGGTGGAGCCGGGCATGGTGGAAACCAGCTTCAGCCTGGTGCGCTTCAAGGGCGACGCCGAGAAGGCGGCCAAGGTCTATGCCGACACCACGCCGCTGACGGCGGAGGATGTGGCGGAGTCGGTCACCTGGGCCGCCACCCTGCCCCCGCATTTCAACGTCAACCGCGTGGAAATCATGCCCACGGTCCAGGCCCCGGCCGGCCTGGCTGTTCACCGGTTCAAGAAGAACTGAAACGGTCGGCGTCCAGCCGACAGCAAATCAGGCCCGCCTTGGCATCCTTTCCCCAGTCTGAGAGACTGGTGTCAGGGTCCCAAGCGCGGGCCGATTTCTTTTAAGGTATGTCTTTTCGGGGCATATTTTTTCGGGGCTGGGGGGCCTGATGGCCGAGTTGCCGTTCTTTTCCGTCATCGTGCCCACGCACAAGCGGGCGCCGCTGCTGCGCCGGACGCTGGCGTCCATCAATGCCCAGCGCGAAGGCGTGGGCGGGGTGGAGATCCTGGTGGTTTCCGACGCCATCGACGGCGACACCGACGCCGTCTGCGCCGAGCTGCTGACCCCCGCCGACATGTACGTGCGCCGCAACGGTCCGTCCGGCCCGTCGGCCAGCCGCAACATGGGCCTGAGCCTGGCCAAAGGCCGTTACATCCTCTTCCTGGATGAGGACGACGCCTGGTACGAAGGCTTCCTGGCCGCCCTGAAGGACCAGCCGGCGGTGCGCCAGGGCCTACCGGTCTATTTCAACTGCGCCATCGTGAATGAGCGCCGGGGCGCGGATGCCGCCATCCTGTCGGAGGGGGGCGTTGATATGGCCGGCCGCCTGACCGATGAGATTTACCTGAAGAACCAGATCCCCATCTGCTGCTTCGCCTTCCCCCGCGCCCTGCTGGCCGGGCTGAAGTTCGACGTGCACATGCGGGCGTACGAGGATTGGGAATTCATGCTGGCGGTCTATGCCCGGCAGAAGGCTCAGCACGTGCCGGTCATCGGCGCCCGCATCTTCAAGGACAGCGCCGCGGAGTCGGAGCGGCGCGGCGTCAGCCAGCAGTCCCACGACTACAACGCCGTGTTCGACTACCTCTACGTCTACCGCCGCCACAAGGCCCCCGACACCGACCTGGGACAGCGGCGCGCCGCCTTGCTGAACAGCTTCAACATCACCGTCACGCCCGAGATGGTCTGACCGGTGCCGCACGACCTGGGCGCGCTGGAGAGCCGCACCCTGTTCTGACTGTGGACGGGACATGGGGCGCTGCTGGACCGAAAACCGCCGGATCTGCGGCGCCATCCGGCCATACACCCGCTGGACCGCCAGCCCAGCTTTATCCGTTACCGCTAGCTGGCGGTACGACCGCTGCCGTGCTGGTGCTGGCGTTCCAGTCGGGCGCGTCGGCGCCGCCCAGCGTCTTGAGGAAAAAGCCGTACTGCTTGCGAAGGGCATAGCGGATGGGGCCGGTGGAGCGGCCGGCGGAATGCCCCTCGCCCGGCACCACCAGCAAATCGAAGGTCTTGTCCGCCTTGATGAGGGCATTCACCACCTGCATCGTGGACGACGGGTCGACATTGTCGTCCAACTCGCCCACCACCAGGGCCACCTGGCCCGTCAGCCGGTGGGCGTTGTCGACGTTGGATGACCGGGCGTAGCTCTCATCCACCGGCCAGCCCATCCACTGCTCATTCCAGCTGATCTTGTCCATGCGATTGTCATGGCAGCCGGCGTAGCAGAACGCGGCCTTGTAGAAGTCGCCGAAGAACAGCAGGGCGGCCAGCGAACTCTGCCCGCCGGCGGAACCGCCGTAGATGCCCACGCGGGTAATGTCCAGCTGCGGATACTGCGCGGCGGCGGCCTGCCACCACTGGATGCGGTCGGGGAAGCCGGAGTCCTTCAGGTTCTTCCAGCACACGTCGTGGAAGGCCTTGGACCGGTTCATGGTGCCCATGCCGTCGATCTGGGCGACGATGAAGCCCATCTCCGCCTGGGCCTGCATGCCGATGACCTTGTCGCCGCCGGAATGGAAGCCGAAGGGCCAGAAGGTCTTGGGCACGAAACTGTCGTGCGGCCCGGCGTAGATGTTCTCGATGACCGGATAGCGGCGGCCGGGGTCGAAGCCCAGGGGACGAACGATGACGCCCCAGATGTCCGCCTTGCCGTCGCGGCCCTTGGCCTTGAACACCTCCGGCGGGCGAAAGCCGGCGGCCAGCAGGCGGGTGATGTCGCCCCGCTCGATCTCCGCCACCAGGGACCGGTCGGCGGTGCGGCGCAGTTCCATGACCGGGGCCATGTCGATGCGGGAATAGGTATCGACGTAGTAGGCCAGGTCGTCGGACAGGCTGACATCGTGGTAGGCATCGGCGGTGGTTAGCGGCACCAGGTTCCGGCCGTCGAAATCCACGCGGTAGTAGTGCTGGAAGTACGGGTCCTCCCCCGCACGCATGCCGCTGGCGGCGAAATAGATCTGGCGGCGCTCATCATCCACCTTGGCCACGTGGCGCACCACCCAGTCGCCCTTGGTGATCTGGCTCTTCACCTTCCCGGTGCGGCCGTCGATGAGATAGAGGTGGCTCCAGCCATCCCGTTCCGACAGCCAGATGACTTCCGCGCCGCCCTTCTTCACGTCATGGCGGAAGCGGCGTTCGTTGTTCACGAAGGTGGCGGCCGTCTCCGTCACCACGGCGCGCGGGGTGCCGGTGGCGGCGTCGATCTCGATCACCCGCACCATCTGGTGGCCACGGCGGGTGTACTCGAACACCACGGTGGCGCTGTCGGCCCGCCACTCGAAATCCGTCATCAGGTAGGGGTTGGGGAACAGGGCCGCGTCGATGTCCAGCTTCCGTCCGGGCGCGCCGGTGCCAGGCACATGGAACAGCACCGGCTGCTCCTGGTCCACGGCGTCACCCGGCTTGGGGTAGAGCTGGGTGTGCAGCTTGGGTTCGATCTGGTCCTTGGGCGAGGATTCCACCTTGTGCACGTCCCGCCGATAACCGGGCCGCACCCGGTAGAGGATCAGCTTCCGCGAATCCGGCGACCAGGCGATGGTCTCGCCATCATAGAAGTCGCCCTCGCTGCCGTCGGTGCTGAGCGGCGTCACGGTACCGGTGGCGACCTCGCGCAGCGCCAAGTTCTGGTTCAGGATCAGCGCCTCCCACCGTCCATCGGGGGAGGCCTTGGGGCCGGTGTCGCCCGGTTGGGCCAGGTCGCGCACCACGCCGAAACCCCGGGGCCGGCGGCCGCCCTCCTCCGGCTCCCGCTTGCAGGCATAGTCAGACAGCCGGCAGGACCAGTCCGCCTCCTCCCACTCGAAGGTCAGGGTCTGGCCGTCCTCGCTGAAACGCGCCCGCTCGAACGGCAGATGCAGGCCGGTGAAGCTTTGCCCCGCGACCTTGCTGAACTCCGCCGCCAGCCGGTCATGGTCGAAGGCGGGCTCCTTCCGCAGGGTGGCGGCATCGACCGTGGTGAACTGGAAGCCGCCCGGCACGGTCTTGCGGTACAGCAGGCGCCCGCTCTTGCCCACCCAGCGGGCGGGCCAGGCCACATTCTCCGTCAGGCCCATCCAGCGGTCGCGCAGGGACAGCGCGCGCTCGTAATCCGCCTCCGTCGGCACCGGCCCGGCGGCGGGCGCCGGCCCTCCCCCCACGGGAACGGGTGCGGCCGTCTCCACCGCCGCGCGGGCGCCCAGGGCATGGGCCGCGGCGGCGGCGGCAGGCAGGGCGGCGATGAACGAACGACGGCGCATGAACGGCTCCCCCATGATAGGAGATGCCATTTAAGAGTTTATACAATATCCTATTCAAGGGATTTCTGAACGCGGACCTGCCATCGTCAGGCCGTCACGTTCTATTTCACCAACCAAGATGCACTTAGAATCGGTACACTGGTACCGACGTATGAGAGGTCCATCATGAGCAAGCGCACATCCGTCAGCCTCGATCCCCATTACACCAAGTTCGTTGAGGAACAGATCAACGAAGGCCGTTACGATACGGCCAACGATGTAGTGCGCGCCGGTCTCCGCCTCCTTGAAGAACACGAAACCAAGCTGGCCGCCCTACGCTCGGCATTGGTCGATGGTGAAGAGAGCGGTCCGGTAACGGACTTCGACTTTGAGGATTTCATCGCACGCAAGCGGACCGCCCGGCCGTCGGACCGATGACAGACCGCTATCGGCTCAGGCCCGCCGCCGTCAGGGATCTGGAAGCCATCTGGGACTATACGGAGTCACGATGGGGTGTTGGCCAAGCCGAAACATATCTGCGACAGCTTTGGCATCACCTCAGGATGCTTGCGGCCCAGCCGGACTTAGGCAGGTCTTGCGATGAGGTCAGGCCCGGCTATTACAAATACCCGGCCGGCTCCCATCTTCTGTTTTATAGAACGACAGCCGCTGGCATCGAAGTTGTCCGTGTCCTGCATGAACGGATGGACGTTAAGCGTCATCTATAGGGACGGCCGGCGTTGTCGCCCGGTAACCGTTCCCGCATAGCGCCGATCAATTCCCGGGGCTCATCGACGGCGAAGGCCAGCGCGGTCACGGTCAGGGTGGGCCGCAGGAAGCGGCGGCGCGTTTCCGGGCCGGAACCGTCCAGCCCTCCTGTCACGCGTCGAACAGCACCGAATACAACGCGCGCCAGCTGTCGGCATCCGGGGCCATCAGCAGGCCGCCGGTGCGGTCGGTGGGATTGTACGGGCTGGCGTCCAGCTTGGCGGCATGGCCGCCGGCCTCGGCATACAGGAACGCGCCCGCCGCGTGGTCCCAGGGCTTGATCATGTTGTTCAGGCTGAAGTGCGCCTGGCCGGTCAGCAGGTCCAGGTAGTCGTGTGCGGAGCAGCGCTGGGTGTAGGCTTCCGCCACGCGTTCCCGCCGCTGGGTCAGCTGGCGACGCATGTCGCTGTCGAAGAAACGGATGTTTGCGATGCCGCGCATCTGTTCCACCGCCACCGGCGGCAGGGCGACGCAGCGGGTGCCGGCCTCGGCGGCGTCGGCCCCCACCAGCCAGGCGCCCTGGCCCTGCCGGCCGCGCACGGTGCGCCGGCCCACCGGATCGTGAATCCAACCGGCCACGGTGCGGCCATGGGCGGCCAAGGCGACGATGACGCCGAAGCGCGGCTTGCCGGCCACGAAATTGGCGGTGCCGTCGATGGGGTCCACGATCCAGACGGGATCCGCCCCCAGCAGGCGATCCAGCACGGCGGGGTCAGCCGAAACGGCCTCTTCCCCCACGACGGTGCTGCCGGGCAAAAGCGCCGTCAGCCGGGCGGTCAGCGCCCGTTCCGAGGCCTCGTCCGCCACGGTCACCAGGTCGCCCGGTCCCTTCTCGCGGATATCGCCGCCGTCCAGGTGCTGGAAGCGAGGCAATATTTCCGTTTCGGCTACGGAACGAATAAGGGCGTCGACAACGGCCACATCAATGGCGGGGATGTCGGTCGCAGGCAGGGGCGCGGTCATGGGGACATCTATGGTTGGCGGCGGCGGTCGTGCCCCCTAGGAATAGAATCGATAGGCCAAACCATAAAGCCCCAAAAAGAAAAGGGACCGCCCCCTGGATGAACCAGCTGACGATCCCTTTCTTCAAACCAGGCCGGGAAGCCGGGCCGCAGGATGATGCAAGGGCTTAGAAGCCCATGCCACCCATGCCGCCCATGCCACCCATCCCGCCACCCATGCCGCCTTCCGGCAGGGCCGACTTGGGCTCGGGCTTCTCGGCGACCATCGCCTCGGTGGTGATCAGCAGGCCGGACACGGAGGCGGCATGCTGCAGGGCGGTGCGCACGACCTTCGTCGGATCGATGACGCCGAAGGCGAACATGTCACCGAATTCACCGGTCTGGGCGTTGTAGCCGAAGGCCGCGTCATTGTTGTCCAGCAGCTTGCCGACAACGATGGAACCGTCGGTGCCGGCGTTGAAGGCGATCTGACGGACGGGCGACTGCAGGGCCTTGCGGATGATGTCCACGCCCACGCGCTGGTCGTCGTTCACCGGCTTCACATTGGCCAGTGACCGGGTGGCGCGCAGCAGGGCGGTGCCGCCGCCGGCCACCACGCCCTCTTCCACCGCGGCGCGGGTGGCGTGCATGGCGTCGTCAACGCGGTCCTTGCGCTCCTTCACCTCGACCTCGGTGGCGCCGCCGACGCGGATGACGGCAACGCCGCCCGCCAGCTTCGCCAGACGCTCCTGCAGCTTCTCACGGTCGTAGTCCGAGGTGGTCTCCTCGATCTGCGCCTTGATCTGGCCGATGCGCGCCTCGATGTCGGCCTTGGCGCCGACACCGTCCACGATCGTGGTCGCGTCCTTGGTGATCACCACCTTCTTGGCGGTGCCCAGCATGTCCAGCGACACGTTCTCAAGCTTGATGCCCAGATCTTCGGAGATGACCTGGCCGCCGGTCAGGATGGCCATGTCCTCCAGCATCGCCTTGCGGCGGTCGCCGAAACCCGGGGCCTTCACGGCGGCGATCTTCAGGCCGCCGCGCAGCTTGTTCACCACCAGGGTGGCCAGCGCCTCGCCTTCCACGTCTTCCGACACGATCAGCAGCGGGCGGCTGCTCTGCACGACGGCCTCCAGGACCGGCAGCAGGGGCTGCAGGCTGCCCAGCTTCTTCTCATGCAGCAGGATGTAGGGGCTTTCCAGCTCGGCCGTCATCTTCTCTGCGTTGGTGACGAAGTACGGCGACAGATAGCCGCGGTCGAACTGCATGCCCTCGACGACTTCCAGCTCGGTGTCGAAGCTCTTGGCCTCTTCCACCGTGATGACGCCCTCGTTGCCCACCTTGTCCATGGCCTTGGCGATCATCTCGCCGATCTCGGCCTCGCCGTTGGCGGAGATGGTGCCGACCTGGGCGATCTCACCGGAGGTGGAGACCTTGCGCGACTGGCCCTTCAGGTCGTCGACGATGGCGGTCACGGCCAGGTCGATGCCGCGCTTCACGTCCATCGGGTTCATGCCGGCGGCCACGGCCTTCACGCCCTCGCGCACGATGGCCTGGGCCAGCACGGTGGCGGTGGTGGTGCCGTCACCGGCGACGTCGTTGGTCTTCGAGGCCACTTCGCGCACCATCTGGGCGCCCATGTTCTCGAACTTGTCGGCCAGCTCGATCTCCTTGGCGACGCTGACGCCGTCCTTGGTGATGCGCGGGGCGCCATAGCTCTTGTCCAGGACCACGTTGCGGCCCTTGGGGCCCAGGGTCACCTTCACGGCGTCGGCCAGGATGTCCACGCCGCGCAGCATGCGGTCACGGGCATCCGTGTTGAACTTCACGTCCTTGGCAGCCATTTTAAATTCCTTTTTCGTTTTCCCTCAGGCGCCGGGCGCCGGCATCCGCCGGCTTGGCTTCCTCGCTGCGCCCTGCGGTGCTCGCTCCGGCGGACGCGGTCGCGTCCTATAAGAGCTGAAGTTGCGCTTGAGCCTTGGCTTTATTCCAGGACGCCGAGCAGGTCGGACTCGCGCATGATCAGCACGTCCTTGCCGTCGATCTTGGCCTCGGTGCCGGACCACTTGCCGTACAGCACCTTGTCGCCGGCCTTCACGCTCAGGGCGACGATCTCGCCCTTCTCGTTGCGGGCGCCGCTGCCCACGGCCAAGACTTCACCCTGCTGGGGCTTTTCCTTGACGGTGTCGGGGATGATGATGCCGCCAGCGGTCTTCTGATCCTGCTCGATGGGCCGGATCACCACACGGTCGTGCAGGGGCCTGAAACTCATTTGGAACCTCCAGGAATGGGCGCCGCCCCCTTCTCTTGAAGCGGACCGGCGTCGGGTGGCCGGCACCTTAGAGCAGATCGTGCGAAGGCGGAACCGCCTTGGCACCTGAATCTGCTCGCAGACAGACAGAGCCATAGCCGGCTGTCGTTCTGACTTAACACAGCCGGCTATGGCCCAGCCGCTGCGGCGGCCGGAAGCGCGGATGCGCGGGCGCGGTACGAATGGTGGGGGGTTAGGACGCCTGGACCTGCCTGTCCGGGGCAACCCGTTCGGCAAGCGGTGGGGTCTCGGTCACGGAACAGCCAGGGAAGCGGTCACGGAAACGGGCCACGTCCGCCGGCTCCAGCGCCACCGTCAGGTGGGCGTTGTCGTCGTCGTCCTCACGCTCCGTCACCTCGCCCTTGGTATAGAGCCAGGCGATGGCGGCACCATCGCTGACCGGCACGCCAACCTTGACCACGTCGCGGCCCGCCACCATGCGGCGGTCCAGGACGTTGAACAGGCTTTCCAGCCCGTCGCCGGTCAGGGCCGACACAGCCACCAAGCCATCCGGCCGGCGGCTCTGGCGCACCAGGGTCTCGCGATCCAGAGGCGGCAGCTTGTCGATCTTGTTCAGGACCTCGACCACCCGGGGATCGGTCTCCGCCTCGATACCCAGTTCAGCCAGCACCGTCTCCACGTCCCGCTTCTGCGCCTCGCTGTCCGGATGGGCGGCGTCGCGCACATGCAGGATGATGTCGGCGGCCAGCACCTCCTCCAGGGTGGCACGGAACGCCTCAACCAGATGGTGCGGCAGGTCGGAGATAAAGCCCACCGTATCCGACAGGATGATCTTGCGGCCCGACGGCAGGACGATGGACCGCATGGTCGGGTCCAGCGTGGCGAACAGCAGGTCCTTGGCGAACACGTCCGCCCGCGCCATGCGGTTGAACAGCGTGGACTTGCCGGCATTGGTGTAGCCGACCAGCGCCACCACCGGATAAGGCACGCGCTCGCGCGCCTTGCGGTGCAGGCCGCGGGTGCGCCGCACCTCCTCCAGCTCCGCCTTCAGCTTGATGATGCGGTCGCCGATGAGGCGGCGGTCCATTTCCAGCTGGCTTTCGCCAGGGCCGCCCAGGAAGCCGAAGCCGCCGCGCTGGCGTTCCAGATGCGTCCAGGACCGCACCAGGCGCGAGCGCTGGTAGGTCAGCGCCGCCAGTTCCACCTGCAACTGGCCTTCACGGGTACGCGCACGCGCCCCGAAAATCTCCAGAATCAGGCCGGTGCGGTCGATGACCTTGGTCTTGAGGTCGCGTTCCAGGTTGCGCTGTTGCACAGGCGACAGCGCATGATCGACCACGACCAGGCCGATGCCCAGCTCTGCAACACGCTTGGCCGCCTCTTCCAAGTAGCCGCCGCCCAGCAGGGTGGCAGGCTTGGGCCGCGTGACGCGCACGCACTCCGCCGCCACCACGTCCAACTCGATCGCGGCGGTCAGGCCAACGGCCTCTTCCAGCCGCGACTCCGGCGGACGCTTGTCGTCGAGTTCTTCGCGCAGGATGGGATGGATCACCAGGGCGCGCCGGGCGGATTTCTCCGCTGGCGCTGCCTCCGGCAACCCCTCTACGTTCAGGGGAGAAAGGAGGGCGGGCTCATCCGCCGGACGATCCGTCACAGCGCCGCCGTCCTTCCCGTCAACCGGCCGGGCCACCCCATGACGGGGGGCCGCCGACTGTTTACGCTCATCAATCGTGGTCGCCTTCCTTGGCCGATTCGAACAACTGGATGGGGTGGGCCGGCATCACGGTCGAAATCGCATGCTTGTAGACCAGTTGCGAATGGGCGTCGCGGCGCAACAGCACCGAGAAATTGTCGAACCAGGTGATGATGCCTTGCAGCTTCACGCCGTTGACGAGGAAGACCGTCACAGGGGTCTTGTTCTTCCGCACGTGGTTCAGAAACACGTCCTGAACGTTTTGCGACTTTTCGGACATTGCATGCCTCGCTCTTTATTGGGGCCCTCTATGGAGCGCCCGGGGTTGCCTTTCCGGCGGTTATGGAGCCGTGCGTGAAAGTGCCGGCGGCCCCGGGCACACCCCGGAGCGTCCGCCATCCTAGCACAGGAAGTGATATGGGGTGCTAGAGCCCATCCACCAAGGTGCAAAGTTCGTCACAGCCGGCAAAGCGGCGATGCGGCGGGTAAACACTCAGCGCGCCCTCCCCATGCGGGGTGGCCCCCACCATCAGGGGTAGGCAGCCCGTGCGATGCGCGACTTCCATGTCGACGTCGGCGTCCCCCACGAACCACACGTCCGGCCCCGGCGCCAATCCTGCCGGTTCCAGCGCCAGGTGCACCGGCGCCGGATGCGGCTTGTCGGCCTCGGCGTCACCGGCCCCCACCAGAGCGCCGCACCAGCGGTCCCAGCCCAGGGCCCGGGCCTCGGTGCGCAGGAAGCGGCCGGTCTTGTTGCTGACCACGCCGACATAAACGCCGCGCGCGGACAGCGCCTCCAGCAACTGGCCCGCCCCCGCCAGCGGGTCGAGGTAGTCCAGGTGGTGGGTTTCGAAATGGGCGTAGAAGATGTCCCGCGCCCGCTCCCACCCGTCGCCGAACAGCGCCGGGAAGGCGTCGCGCAGGCTCTGGCGCACGCGGGTGTAGCTTTCCTCAAGCGTCCAGACGGGCATACCGAAGGCTTCCAGCGCCGCGTTGGTGGCGGCATGGACGCAACGCCAGTTGGTGATCAGGGTGTTGTCCCAGTCGAACAGCACGGCCTTGGGCAAGGCCAAGGCGGGGGCGGCCCAAATGGGGGCAGAAAGGATATCGCGCGCGGTCACGGTCACAGCTTGGTCACCACAGGGTCATCTACCCCCACATGCGCCAGATAGGCCTGGCGCAGACGCCGCCCCAGGGGACCCGGCACCCCATCGCCCACCGGCTTGCCGTCGATGCGGGTGACCGGCACGCAGAAGGTACTGGCGCTGGAGATCAGGGCTTCCCGAGCAGCGTACGCTTCTTCCACCGTGAACGCCCGCTCCTCAAACGGGATACCCGCCGCCTCGGCCTCGGCCAGCAGCGACAGGCGGGTGATGCCGTTCAGGATGCGTGTGCTGGCCGCACGGGTGACCAGCACACCTTCCTGGGTGACGATCCAGGCGTTGCTGGAGCAGCCCTCCGTCACCGTGCCGTCCGGATCGACCTGCCAGGCCTCGAAAGCGCCCGCCTCGGCCGCACGCTGCTTGCCCAGCACCTGGGGCAGCAGCGCCACCGACTTGATGTCGCGCCGGGCCCAGCGGATGTCGGGGATGGTGATGACCGAGACGCCCTTTTCCAGCTGCGGCGGTGCGCTGAACTTGGTGGAACGGCAGGTGACCACCAGCGTCGGCGCCGGGTCCACCGGAAAGCGGAAGTCGCGCGGCGCCTCGCCCCGGGTGATCTGGACGTAAACCAGGCCGTTGCGCACCCGGTTGCGGCGCGCCACCTCGCGCATCACGAAGCGTAGGCTCACGGGGTGCATGGGCCATGGCAGATCCAGCTCGTTCAATGAGCGGGACAGGCGGGCCAGGTGGCCGTCTTCGTCGGCGAAGACACCATCGACCACCGACACCACCTCATAGACACCGTCGGCGAACTGGAAACCCCGGTCCTCGATATGGACATGGGCGCCGCCGTGGGCCACGTAGCGACCATTGACATAGGCTGTCCGCGGCATGGGATGAACCTCACCTTAAATCTTAGGAAGCGACAGATATCACTGATATATCAGTTATTTGTCGCTTATTCCTCACCCTTCCCCTCGCCCCGCTCATTGCCATGCACGCCCAAGGACTTCAGCTTGCGGTGCAGTGCCGAACGCTCCATGCCCACGAAGGACGCGGTGCGGGAGATGTTGCCGCCGAAGCGGGTGACCTGGGCCAGCAGGTATTCGCGCTCGAACACCTCGCGGGCGTCGCGCAGCGGCAGGGACATGATCTCCCCGCCCTTTTCCCAGCGCAGCACCGTCGGGGTGATGGAGCCGATCTCCGGCGGCAGCATGTCGGCACGGATGGGCTCATCCGGGTCGCCCGGCACCATGATTAACAGCCAGTCCATGACGTTGCGCAGCTGGCGCACGTTGCCCGGCCATTCATAGGCCTGCAGGGCCGCCATGGCGTCCTCGCCCAGGACACGCTGCGGCAGACCCGACGCGGTGGCGGAGCGCTGCAGGAAATAGCGCGCCAGCAAGGGGATGTCCTCCCGCCGTTCCCGCAGCGACGGCACCTTCAGCGGCACCACCGCCAGGCGGTAGTACAGGTCCTGGCGAAACTGCCCCGCCTCGATCTCGGCCGCCAGGTCGCGGTTGGTGCTGGCGATGACGCGGACGTCCACCTCCACCCGGGTGCTGCCGCCCACGCGCTCGAACGTCTGTTCCTGCAGCACGCGCACGATCTTGCCCTGGGTTTCCAGCGGCATGTCCGCCACCTCGTCCAGGAACAGGGTGCCGCCGTGCGCCTGCTCGAAGGTGCCGACCTTGCGGCCCGCCCCGTCGATGGGATGCTCCGTCCCGAACAGCTCCACCTCCAGCCGGTCGGGCCGCATGGTGGCGCAGTTCAGCGCCACGAAGGGGCCATCGGCGCGGCGGGAGTGTTCATGGATGATGCGGGCCACGATCTCCTTGCCGCTGCCCGGCGGCCCGCTGACCAGGACACGGCTGCCCGTGGGCGCCACCTTGTCCAGCGACTGGCGCAGCTGGTTGATCATCAGCGACCGGCCGATCAGCTCCACCTCGCCGCCGGCGCGCAGGCGCAGCTCGCGGTTTTCACGACGCAGGCGGGCGGCCTCGATGGCGCGCTCCACCAGCAGCAGCAGGCGGTCGGACTTGAACGGCTTCTCGATGAAGTCGTAGGCGCCCTTCTTCAAGGCCGCCACCGCCGTCTCGATGGTGCCGTGGCCGCTGATCATGACCACCGGCACGTCGGGATGATCACGCTTCATCTCATCCAGGATCTGCAGGCCGTCCAGGCGGCTGCCCTGCAGCCAGATGTCCAGGATGATCAGGCTGGGCCGGCGGGCGGCGACCGCGGCCAGCGCCTGGTCGGCGTCCGCCGCCTCGCGGGTTTTCATGCCTTCGTCTTCCAGGATGCCGGAGATCAGCATCCGGATGTCGGCCTCGTCATCGACGATCAGAATATCATGCGCCATGAGTCAACGCCTTTGGGTCAAACGCCTTTGGAGGCACTGGTCCCGGCCACCAGGACCGGGGCCAGGACCGGGGTGGCGGCCGTTTCCGCGTCCTGCGGCGCCGCCGCTTGCACAAGCGGTAGGATCAGGGTGACGCGGGCGCCGCCACCGGGGTTGTCGTCCAGCCCCAGGGTGCCGCCGTGGTCTTCCAGGATCTTCTTCACGATGGCCAGGCCCAGGCCGGTGCCCTTGGCCCGGGTGGTGACATAGGGTTCCGTCAGCCGGTCCCGGCCCTCGCTGGGCAGCCCCCTGCCGTTGTCGGCGATGGTCAGGACGATGTGGTCGTCCAAGGCCTCTACCCTCAGCGAGATATGGCCCGGCGGGGAGTCGTGGCCGCCAGCCGCGTCCTCCTCCATCCGTCCCTCGATGGCCTCAACCGCGTTCTTCAGCAGGTTGGTCAGGGCCTGGGAGATCTGGCGGCCGTCGCACTCCACCTCCACCTTCTCTGGCGGCAGGATGCTATCGAACTTGATGCCGGACTGGGCGGTGGCCTGCAGGAACACGGCCTGACGACACAGCTCCTGGATGTTCTGCAGCTTCATCACCGGCGTGGGCATGCGGGCGAAGGCGGAGAACTCGTCCACCATGCGGCCGATGTCGTCCACGTGGCGGACGATGGTGTCGGTCATGGCCTTGAAGGTTTCCGGATCGCTCTGGATTTCCTTCAGGTACTTGCGCCGCAGGCGCTCGGCCGACAGCTGGATGGGGGTCAGCGGGTTCTTGATCTCATGCGCGATGCGGCGGGCAACATCGGCCCAGGCAGCCTTGCGCTGCGCCGACAAGAGTTCCGACACGTCGTCGAAGGTGATGACGAAGCCGCGGATGCCGTGGCCGCTGGTGTCCGCCGCCACCCGCACCAGCAGGGTACGCTGGGTGTTGCCCCGGCGGATCTGCACCTGGCCCTCCACCAGGCGCGACGGGCGCCGGCGGATGGCGGACATGAGATCTTCCAGCTCCGGCACCACGGCCAGGATATCGCGCCCCGTCATCTCGTGCACGTCGGGGATGTCCAGCAGTTGGGCCGCCGATTGGTTGGGCAGGTTGATGAAGCCCTGCTCGTCCAAGCCGATGACGCCGGCCGACACACCGGCCAGCACCGCCTCGGTGAAACGGCGGCGCAGGTCCAACTGGCGGTTGGCCTCCACCAGGTCGCTCCGCTGCGACGACAACTGGCTGGTCATGCGGTTGAAGGCGCGGCTGAGCGAGGTCAGCTCATCCTCCGGTCCCGGCAGGGTTTCCGGCACGCGCGCCGTCAGGTCGCCGGTGCGGATGCGCTCCGCCGCGATGATCAGCGCGCTGATGGGCGTGATGAGGGTGTTGGCGAAGTTCAGGCCGGCCCAGATGGCCACCAGCAGCAGCAGCAGCGAGACGATGATGAAGATCAGCGTCATCTTGGTCTGCAGGCCGAAACGCTGGCCTTCCAGCTCGGTATATTCGCGCACCGCCGTCTGGGCGGCGTTCAGGTGCTCCATCACCTTGGCTTCCACCGGGCGGCCCAGCAGCAGGAAAATGTCGAAGTCCGGGTCCAGACGGATCAGGGCGGTGACGCGCTTCTCCTTCTCATTGAATTCGAAGTCCACCTCGCCCTTGCGAGCCCGCTCCAGCCGTTCCTTGGGCATGACGTCGGGCTGGAAGACCGAGCCCAAGGTATAGCTGCCGTACTGCCGGTTCTGGCCGTCGAAGATCACCGCCTCGGTAAAAGAGCGCTGGAAGGACTCGTTGCGCAGGAAGGCGTAGATGAACAGCGGGTCCAGCGTGACCAGCGGCCCCTGGCGCGCCGCCAGCAGGTCGTTCGCCACCCAGGAGGCGTCGTTGCGAATGGCGATCTGGTGTTCGTCCAGATAGGCCTGGGCCACCACCAGGCTTTCATTCACCGCCGTCCGCACCCGGTCGCTGAACCAGGACTGCAGGCCCAGGTAAAAGAAAAAGGCGGAGAAGGCGGCCATGACGATGGCGGGCAGCACCGCCAGCAGGCTGAACACCGCCACCAACCGCACGTGCAGCCGCGACCCGGCCAGGCCCCGGCGCCGCTCGATCCACAGGCCGACGATGCGCCGGGCCATGAGCGCCAGCAGCAGCAGCAGCAGCGCGCCATCCAGCGTCAGCAGCAGGCTGACCGTGTTGGGGCTGTTGCCGAAGGGCGGCTGCTGAGTCAGCGCCGCGTATGTCGCGAAGCCCGACAGCACGGCGGCGAAGGCCAAGGCCACCGCCAGCTTGTTGCCTAGGCCCAGGCGGGCCGACCAGACGGATAGGCGCCGCCACCAGCTGTCGCTTTTGGGAGGGACTTGCGGCGGAACCGGGGGGCTGGGCGGCGTGATCAGCGCCGGAGGAACCTCGGTCATGGCAAAGACGTCCGGACCACCGCCGCCCCGGACACCGTCAGAGGCATGATGATCAGGGCCGGCGCCAGGATGGGCGTCGCTGCGATGGGGGGTGAGACCGCATAAAAGGCGAAACGAAGCACGGTTCCTGCCAGGCCGGTGGTTTGCACGGCGCAAACGCCACCCCCGGCGCGGAGGTGGTGCGGACAACATCCGTCAGACGACGCCCGTTCGGCCAAAGCCGGAGGGACATCGCCCGGCAGGGCTGATGTTGCCCAGGCGCCCACCTCTGTTACCAGAATGCCACGCGCGTTTCCAGCCGTCCGTCTTACGCCCGTTGGTAGAAGTATCCCCTGTTACTTCAGGCCACGGACCACCTGGATGTCCAGGTCGCGGATCTTCTTGCGCAGGGTATTGCGGTTCAGGCCCAGCATATGCGCGGCCTTGATCTGGTTGCCCCGGGTGGCGATCAGCGACAGGGACAACAGGGGCCGTTCCACCTCGCGCAGCACGCGATCATACAGGCCGGCGGCCGGCACGCCGTCCTTATGGGCGGCGAAATAGTCCTTCAGGTGCCGCTCCACCGCGGCCCCCAGGCCTTCGTTCTGCGGCTCCTCCGCCGGGGCGGCGGCGGGCGCGAAGTCCGCCAGCTCCTGCTCGATGACATCGATGGTGATGACTTCCTGGGTGTACAGCGCGGCGAGACGCCGCACCATGTTCTCCAGCTCACGCACGTTGCCGGGCCAGCGATGGCGGCGCAGGCGGTCCAGGGCGGCGTTGTCCATGCTTTTCAACGGCAGGCCCTGCTGGTTCACCAGACCGAAGAAGTGGCGGACCAGCGCCGGGATGTCCTCCGTCCGCTCCCGCAGCGGCGGCAGGCGGATGGGCACCACGTTCAGGCGATAGAACAGATCTTCGCGGAACTGGCCCTGGCGGATCAGGGTGCGCAGGTCGCGGTGGGTGGCGGCGACGATGCGCACGTCGGTCTTGATGGGGGTGCGGCCGCCGACCGTGGTGTACTCCCCCTCCTGCAGCACGCGCAGCAGGCGGGTCTGGGCGTCCAGCGGCATGTCGCCGATCTCATCCAGGAACAGGGTGCCGCCCTGCGCCTGCTCGAACCGGCCGGTGGACCGCACGGTGGCGCCGGTGAAGGCCCCCTTCTCATGGCCGAACAGCTCGGACTCGATCAGTTCGCGGGGGATGGCGGCCATGTTGACCGCCAGGAAGGGGCCGTTGCGCCGTTTGCCGTAATCGTGCAGGGCGCGCGCCACCAGCTCCTTGCCGGTGCCCGACTCGCCGGTGATCATCACCGTCAGATCCGTGCCCATCAGGCGGGCCAGGACACGGTAGATCTCCTGCATGGCCGCCGACCGGCCGATAAGGGGCAGCGCCTCCTCCTCGGCTTGCGCCGCCGCGGCGCCGGCGGCGGCCGGCGGGGCCGGCTGGGGCGTGGACAGGGCGCGTTCCACCATGCCCATCAGATCCTTCAGGTCGAAGGGCTTGGGCAGATAGTCGAAGGCGCCGCGCTCCGCCGCCTTCACGGCGGTCAGCAGCGTGTTCTGCGCGCTCATGACGATGACGCGCAGCTCAGGACGCAGCTTCTTGATGCGCGGCAGCAGGTCCAGGCCGTTCTCATCCGGCATCACCACGTCGGTGATGACCAGATCCCCCTCCCCATCCTGGACCCAGCGCCACAAGGTCGCGGCATTGCCGGTGACCCGCACGTCATGGCCCAGGCGCAGCAGGGCCTGGTTCAGAACGGTGCGGATGGCCCTGTCGTCGTCAGCGACAAGGATGGTGGATGGACCCATGGATTAAACGCCCCCCTCTGACGCCGTCCGCCCAGGGGCGACCGGCAGCGACACCTTGAAAATCGTGCGACGCGGCACGCTGTCGAAATCGATGACCCCGCCATGGTCGCCGATGATCTTGGCGACCAGCGCCAAGCCCAGGCCGGTCCCGTTCATCTTCGTGGTGACGAAGGGGTCGAACAGGTTGGCCCGCAGGTCCTCCGGAATGCCGTCGCCATTGTCCTGCACGCTGATCAGCAGCGGCAGGTGCACCCGGCTGTCGGACCCCGGCACCGCCAGGCGCACCCCATGCTGGTAGGCGGTGGACAGGACGATTTCCCCACCCTTTTCCGGGCAGGCCTCGGCCGCGTTCTTCACCAGGTTCAGGAAGACCTGGATCAGCTGGTCGCGGTTGCCCAGCACCGGCGGCAGCGACGGGTCGTAGCGCTCGACGAAGCGGATGGTGCGGCCGAAGCCGCTTTGCGCCACGCGGCGCACGTGCTCCAGCACGCCATGGATGTTCACGGCCGTCTTTTCCAGCGGCCGGCCGTCGGTGAAGACCTCCATGCGGTCCACGAGGGCCACGATGCGGTCGGCCTCATCACAGATGAGGCGGGTCAGCATGCGGTCCCCCTCCGACGCGTTCTCTTCCAACAGCTGGGCCGCCCCCCGAATGCCGGACAGCGGATTCTTCACCTCGTGCGCCAGCATGGCCGCCATGGCGACGACGGACCGGGCGGCCCCCCGGTGGGTCAGCTGGTTGTCGATCTTGCGGGCGATGGACCGCTCATGCAGCGACAGCACCACCAGGTCCGGCGGATCGGACAAGGGGGCCGCCTTGGCGGTCAGGAAATGCAGGCCGATGCGCGGCGTCTCCAGCATGATGCTGTAGTCCGACACGCTGCCGCCCGTCATCCGCGCCTGGTCGATCAGGGAGTGGACGGGGCTGTCGCCCGGGATCAGCGTGTCCAGCTGGCTGCCCACCAGCAGGGCGGCGCTGGCGTCGAAGAATTCCTCCGCCTGCAGGTTGGCGAAATGGATGCGGCGCTGCCGGTCGATGACCAGAATGGGTTCCGGCAGGGCGGACAGGATGGCCGTGGGATCGACCATGCCGTTCGCCGGGGCAGGCAGGGCCGCCGTCCGCCCCATCAGGCCGCCACCTTCTTTTCGCCGGCGGTGTCATCGTCCTCAACATCGCAACCGGCCTCGGCGGTCAGGCCCCGGCCGGATAGGTCGCGCCCCACGATGCCCCGGTCCAGCAGGTCCTGGTACCAGCCGCGCACGAAGTCCTGCACCAGCTCCGCCTTCTCGATGGTGTTCACTTTGGCGCGGTACTCGGCGGAACCGGGCAGGCCCTTGGAATACCAGGCAATGTGCTTGCGCCCGATCTTCAGGCCGGCGTCGGTGCCGTAATGTTCCAGGATGGCATCGTAATGCTCCAGCACCAGGTCGCGCTGTTCCACCAGCGTGGGCTCGGCCGGGGCCATGCCGGTGCGCAGCATCTGGATGACCTGGTTGATGAACCAGGGACGGCCATAGGTGCCGCGGCCGATCATGACACCATCGGCGCCGCTCTCTTCCAGGCAGCGGGTCACGTCGGGGAAGTCCACGATGTCGCCGTTGGCGATGACCGGCAGGGACACGGCGTCCTTCACCTGGCGGATGAAAGCCCAGTCGGCGACGCCGTTGTACATCTGGTTGCGGGTACGGCCGTGCACGGTGATCATGCGGATGCCGCACTCCTCCGCGATCTTGGCCAGGCGCGGGGCGTTCAGGTTCCGCTCATCCCAGCCCTTGCGCATCTTCAGGGTCACGGGCACGGACACGGCCTTGACCACGGCGTCCAGGATGCGGCCGGCCAGCGGTTCATCCTTCATCAGGGCGGAACCGGCGTAGCCGTTCACCACTTTCTTCACCGGGCAGCCGAAGTTGATGTCGATGATGGAGGCGCCCCGGTCCACGCACAGCTTCGCCGCCTCCGCCATCACCTCGGGCTCGCAGCCCGCCAGCTGAACGGACAGCACGCCTTCCTGGGCGTTAGGGTCGATCTTCTTTTCGGACTCACGGGTGGCGCGGATCATCGCCTGGCTGGCGATCATCTCGGAAACGACCAAGCCCGCGCCGGCGCGCTTCACCAGGCGACGGAAGGGCGTGTCGGTCACGCCCGACATGGGCGCCAGGATCACCGGATCCTGAATGGTGACGGGACCGACCTGAATCGGCGCTAACTTACTGCCCATTTCCTAGGCGCTTTCCGTGACTGCTACAAAATTAGGCGATCAGGCTATCATGAGCCCCCGCCAAAGGGAAGCGACGCCGCCGAAGACGGCGGATGCGACTATGGTATGGCGCGGTGGCATGGCAGATCGTGGACGCCGGCGGACAAACAAGCCTAGCGGCAAGGTCTTAAGGGGAGATATCTCTCATTGGGAAATAGGGATAATTGTCACCATCCCTCGTCCGCCTTCCTATTCATCATGGTGTCTTGACCAACCATGCCGTCCTGCCTTGCCCTGATCGTCGCCGCCGGCAGCGGCTCCCGCTTTGGCGGGGACATGCCCAAGCAATATCTGTCCCTGGCCGGCCAGCCCGTTCTGGCCCGCACCGTGGCCGCGTTCCAGAACCACCCGGAGGTGACGGCCGTGCGGGTGGTGATCAACCCGGCCCACCGCGACCTGTATGAGGCGGCCGTGGTCGGCCTGGACCTGCCCCCGCCCGTGGCCGGGGGCGCCGCCCGCCAGGACAGCGTGCGCAACGGGCTGGAGGCCGCGGCCGCCGATGGCGGCTATGACCTGGTGCTGATCCACGACGCCGCCCGGCCCCTGGTGGACGCCGCCAGCATCTCCGCTGTCATCGAGGCGCTGGCCGAGGTGCCCGCCGCCCTGGCGGCGGCCAGCGTCAGCGACACGCTGAAGCGCGCGGACCAGGACGGCGCCGTGGCCACCACCGTGGACCGCACCGCCCTGTGGCGGGCGCTGACCCCGCAGGGCTTCCGCTTCCCCGACATCCTGAAGGCGCACCGCGACCTGGCCGGCCAGGAACTGACCGACGACGCCGCCGTGGCGGAGAAGGCCGGTTTCCCCGTGCGCCTGGTGCCCACCAATCCCGACAACCTGAAAGTGACCCATGCCGAGGATCTGGCGCGGGCGGAGAAGATCATCATGAACGAGTTGGGCGATGTCCGCGTCGGCCACGGCTATGACGTGCACAAGTTCACGGAAGGCGACCACATCGTCCTCTGCGGCCTGAAGGTGCCGCACACCCACAAGTTGGAAGGCCACTCCGACGCCGACGTGGGCCTGCACGCCCTGACCGACGCCATCCTGGGCGCCATCGGAGCCGGCGACATCGGCAGCCACTTCCCGCCCACGGATGAGCGCTGGCGCGGCGCCGACAGCGGCAAGTTCCTGCAGCACGCCGCCAGCTTGGTGAAGGCCAAGGGCGGGGCCATCGCCCATTGCGACATCACCGTCATCTGCGAGCGTCCCAAGGTGGGCCCCCACCGCGAGGCCATGGTGGCCCGCGTGGCCGACCTGCTGCAGATTGCGCCCGACCGCGTCTCCGTGAAGGCCACCACCACCGAAGGCCTGGGCTTCACCGGCCGGCGCGAGGGCATCGCCGCCATGGCGACCTGCACGGTCCGCCTGCCCTGGCCGACCTCAAAGGCCTGACCCCATGTTCCCGGCGGAGATCACACGCGTGACCGAACGCCTGCTGGCCGCCTGCCAGGCTGACGGTCTGCGGCTGGCCACGGCCGAATCCTGCACCGGCGGCCTGATTTCCGCCAGCCTGACGGCCATTGCCGGTTCGTCATCCGTGGTGGACCGGGGCGTGGTCACTTACAGCAACCAAGCCAAGGTCGACCTGCTGGGCGTGCCCGACGGCCTGATCGCCCTGCACGGGGCCGTCAGCCGCGAGGTGGCCCACGCCATGGCGGAGGGGCTGCTGGCCCGCTCCCGCGCCGATATCGCCCTATCGGTCACCGGAATCGCCGGCCCCGGCGGGGGCAGCGTGGAAAAGCCGGTGGGCCTGGTCTACCTCGGCTGCGCCCGCCGCGACCGCCCGGTGGTTGTGGAGCGCCACGTCTTCCCCGGCGACCGCGAGGCGGTGCGCCTGGCGGCCGTGGCCCGTGCCCTGGCCATGGGCCTGGCCGCGGCGGGTAATGGCGCGACCGCCTAGGACAGACTCAGCGAGGGCCCAGCCACCAGTCCAACGCGCCCTCGACCACCTCCGGCGGCATGGTGTGCCCGCCGTCGAACACCCGCAGTTCCACCAGGAAGCCCCGCCGCGTGAACGCCGGCACGGTGGCGCGCGCCGTCTCCTCCAAGGGCAACACGCGGTCTGCCTTGCCGTGGCTGATGAAAACCCTGATCTGGCCGCCGCCAGACGTTGCCCCCTGGGTATGCAGCGGCGCGACGTGCCCCGGGGAAAAGGCGATCAGCGTGGGAAACAGGTCCCGGTTTTCCGGCCCCAGCGACAGGGCGTAGGTCGCCCCATCGGAGAATCCCGCCAGCGCCACCCGGGACGGATCCACGGCGTAGCGGGAGAAGACCAGGGCCAGGAAGGCGTCGATGCGCGCCGGATCGGTGCCATAGCGCGGCCCCCAGCGCTCGTCCGCCTCGTGCTTGCGCGCGGCCAGCATGTCCCAGGTGTAATCCCCGGAGTCGGGGGCTGCGATGATGACGCCCCGGGCCTCCGCCGTTGGCGCCAGCCGGGCCACCATGTCGGCGCCGCGCTGGCTGGCGCCATGCAGCATCACCAGCAGCGGCAGGGGCCGGCCCGGCCGGTAGGATTCGGGAATGAGGACGATGCCATCCCCCAGGCGCACAGGCCCAACGGTTCCCTCCGCCCCTGGGGGCGGAACCTGCGGCCGGGCCGTGAGATGAACCAGGTCATCCGCCCGCGCCGGCGCCGCCAGGAACAACAGCAGGCAGGCCAACACTCTTGCGACACGCCCGCGCATTCCGTCCCCCGATCCCGCTTCCCCACCGTGACAGCTTGGGGGACGGGTCGATCCCACGTCAACCGAAGGCACCGGGGCATCCAACAGCAGGGGAAAGAGCGGCAGGAGAAAGAGCGGTGCCAAGGCTCTGCCCCGGTTGCATGCCGTGAAGACTGGGGCATAGTCTGGCGCCCAGTCCAACGTGTCGGACCCCGCCTTCACGGTCCCGCCTGCCGGAGTTTCCCCATGTCCCTGCGTTCCCTCAGCCTGGCCCTGGCTTTCGCCACCGCCCCGTTGTCGCTGTCCCTGCCCCACGCCGCCCATGCCGCCGCGCCCCAGGTGAAGACCCAGGCGCCGGGCTATTACCGCCTGATGCTGGGGGATTTCGAGATCACGGCGCTGAATGACACGGTCCTGACCCTGCCCATGGACAAGCTGATGACCAACACCACGCCGGCCAAGGTGGCGGCGGCGTTGGCGCGCAACCATCAGCCCAGTCCCACGCCTACCTCGGTCAACGCCTTCCTGATCAACACCGGGGCGCAACTGATCCTGGTCGACACGGGTCTGAATGGCCTGGCGGGTCCCCAGGCGCCCAGCCACCTGCTGGCCAACCTCAAGGCCGCCGGCTACACGCCCGAGCAGGTGGACACGGTGCTGATCACGCACATGCATAGCGACCATATCGGCGGGCTGATGACGGATGGCCACCCCACCTTCCCCAACGCCACCGTCTATGTCGACGCGGCGGAGAAGGGCCACTGGCTGAATCCGGAGGCCGAGGCCAAGACGCCCGCCGATAAACGGGGCGGCTTCACCACCGCGCACAAGCTGCTGGACGCCTATGCCGCCGCCGGCAAGCTGAAGACCTTCGACGGCGTGACCTCGCTGTTCCCCGGTGTCACCGCCCTTCCGGCCCATGGCCACACGCCGGGCCATTCCGCCTACGCGGTCGAGAGCAAAGGCCAGAAAATGCTGTTCTGGGGCGACCTGATGCATGTCGCCGCCGTGCAGTTCGACACCCCGGCCACCACCATCCAGTTCGACAGCGACAGTCCCGCCGCGTACGAGGCACGGGCCAAAATCTTCGCCGAGGCCGCCAAGGACGGCTATTGGGTGGCCGCCGCCCACATCTCCTTCCCCGGCATCGGCCACATCCGTCCCAAGGATGCCACCGACGGCAAGGCCGATCCCAAGAGCTATGTCTGGGAACCGGTGCAGTTCAGCCTGGGGGAATGAGGCCATGACGCGCACCGGGATCGCCACCACCCTCGCCCTGACCCTAGCCTCGGGAACCGCCTTGGCGGATGATCAGGCCAACACGGCCAAACTGTTCGCCGATCCCGGGGTGCGGCAGATGACCCTGGCCGCGGCCCAGCAATCGGCCGTGGTCATGAATGAGCCCTGCCCCAGCGCCCAGGCCACGGTATCGACCGACGTGGCGGTGTTCCAGCCCCTGGTGTTCGATGCCGCCGGCCAGCTGCAGACCGGCATCTGGCGCCAGCAGGTGACCTTGGCCGGCTGCGGCGTCACCCACACCTTGAACGTCATCGGTTGGAAGCAGGCGGGCCAGGCCATCGGCATGGGCGCCCTGCTACCCGGCGGCACGCATACCGACGTGCTGCTGCAGCGCGACGCCATCCAGCAGGTGGATCAACTGGTGAAGATCACCCCCGGGGCCACCGAAGAAGGCTGCGCCCGCGAGTATGTGGCCGACACCCGCTTCGTGGACCGCGAGATTCCCCTCACCCCTGGCCCCGCCCCCGGCGGCAAGTCGCCGCCCTGGCGCGAGGTGTGGACCCTGCGCACCTGCACCAAGCAGATCGAGGTGCCCATCCGCTTCATCCCCGACGCCACCGGCACCACCATCACCGCCGGCCCGCAAAAGGCGGTCAAGGTGACGACACTGGCCAAGTAGACGGCCCGGTTCAGGCTTATGCCACCGTCACCAGATGGGTGCCGTCGGCCCGCCCCTCGATCCGGATGTCCCGGTCCAGGAAGCGGCGGATGATGGTCACGGCGGTCAGGGTGTGCTGCGTCGGCCGCACGGTGGTGAAGCACCCACCGGCGGCCAGCGCCAGGGGCAGCAGCAACTGGTCGGCCAGATAGGGCCCGGCAAAGGCGCCGGACGCGATGTAGCCCGCCAGGCGGTTGGCCGTCTGGCGGCCGATATCCTCGGCCCGCAGGCCGATGCGGCCCACGGCGCTGACCACCTCCGTCACCTGATCGAAACTGGCCGACAGCATCAGGATGTTGCCGGGGCCCCGCCCCTCCACCAGCGTTTCCACGCCCCAGGCCTCGTCCGGCCAGTCCAGCACCTGGCGGGCGGCCGCGACCTCGCGTTCCGCGATGTTGGCCGGCAGGTTGGACAGCAACGCCCGGCCGCGCACCCCACGCAGGGCGCCACGCTCCAGGAACTCTTGGGGCCGCAAGGGGGCTGGGGTCACCGACACCTCCACACGGCCGCCGCCCACCGGGTAGAATCCCGGGCGCACCAGGGTGGCCGTCACCGCCGGGCCCATGCGGGACAGCAGCGGCAACAAGGCTTGCGCCGTGAAGTCAAAGGGCGGCGCGGCATGGGCGTGCGTCCCGCCTTCCAACACCAGGCGTGACGGGCCGTCCGCCAGCAACAGGGGCGGCAGCAGGGCCTGAAGCACCAGCCCCGTGCTGCCGGCCGTGCCCACAGCGAAGGTGTAATCGCCGGCCCGCACCCGGCCCGGGGTGAAGGTCAGGCTGCCCGCCCCGATGGCCGCCCCGTCGGCGGTGGCGCCACCGATGGCGCAGGCCGCCTCCACCGCCGTCAGATGCTGACGCATAAGGCCGGGCTTGTCCCGCTTGGCGCGGATGTTGTCGATGCGGAAGGGCTGGCCCGTCACCAGCGACAGGGACAGGGCGGTGCGCAACACCTGCCCGCCGCCCTCGCCTTCCGATCCATCAATGATGATCACAGTATCCCCCCGTCCGTGTGTGAAGGCGTCAGCCTTTCACGCACAGGACCTGTTTCAACGTATGCACGATTTCCACCAGGTCGGCCTGCGCCGCCATGACGGCCTCGATGGGTTTGTAGGCGGCCGGCGTCTCATCGATGACATCGGCATCCTTGCGGCATTCCACCCCCTCGGTGGCGTGGGCGTGGTCCTGCAGCGTGAACCGTCGCTTGGCCTCATGCCGGGACATCAGGCGCCCGGCCCCGTGGGAGCAACTGTTGAACGCCTCGGCGTTCCCCTTGCCCCGCACGATGAAGGACTTGGCGCCCATGGATCCCGGGATGATGCCCATCACCCCCTCTGCCGCGTTCACCGCCCCCTTGCGGGTGACCAGGACGTTGTTGCGGTCGAAATGGCGTTCCCGCTGGACGTAGTTATGGTGGCAGTTGATGGCCTCCATGGCCGCGTCGAACGGCTTGGTGATGACGGTCCGCATCGCGGCGATGACGTTGGTCATCATCATGCGGCGGTTCAGCGCGGCGAAATCCTGGGCCCACCCCACCGCCTCGACATAGTCGTTGAAGTGGTCGGTTCCCTCGGGGAAATAGGCCAAATCCTCATCCGGCAGGTTGATGAACCAGCGGCGCATATCCTTCTTCGCCAACTCGATGAAGAAGGTGCCGATGGCGTTGCCGATCCCGCGCGACCCGGAATGCAGCATCACCCAGACCTGGCCGACTTCATCCAGGCACAGCTCGATGAAGTGGTTGCCGGTGCCCAGCGTCCCCAGATGCGCCAGCGTGTTGGCGCTGGCCAGCTTGGGATATTTGGCGGTGATGCGGGCGAAGCGCTCCGCCAACGTCGCCCAGGCAGCGACGATGTCAGCGGGCGGATCGCCCCAGGACCCACTGTCACGGCGGCCCCGCCCGACGTCCCGGCCATGGGGCACCGCGCGCTCGATGGCGGTGCGCAGCCCCGCCAAATTGTCCGGCAGGTCGGCGGCGGCCAATGAGGTGCGGGCGGCCATCATGCCGCAGCCGATGTCCACCCCCACCGCCGCCGGGATGACGGCGCCCAGCGTGGGGATGACGGAACCGACGGTGGCACCGATGCCGACATGGACGTCGGGCATGGCAGCCACATGCTTGAACACGAAGGGCAGGCGCGCCACCCGCGCCAACTGGGCACGGGCCTGGTCGTCCACGGCCACACCTTTGGTCCACATCTTGATGGGCACGGCGCCATCGGCCACCGTCACCTCGAAGCCCTGCCCGCCGGCCTGATCGGTCATGGTCATTTCCTGTATATCCTTTCACATATCTAGCAGCTTGGGCGGGTTGGTGACGAGGAAGTGCGGGAAACATCGCCACGTGCTCTACCAACTGAGCTACAAGCAACGGACGCTTGGCCGGGCTCGAACCGGCGGCCCCATGGTCCTGTAGTTCCCCGCGGCATTCGCCAGGGACCGCCACAAGCTTCGAAATTCAAAAAACGGCGACAAGAGGTGTGGGAAACGGGACCGCATGCTCTCGCTGCTGAGCTACGCGTCCAGTCCCTGGATGGGACGGACACGGCCGGACTTGCACCGGCGACCTTGCAGGTGACGGAGTTCCCCACGGCATTCGCCCAAACGATGAAAACGGCACCGGCGACAAGGCATAGCCAGACGATGACTGAGCTACCCGGTCGCCCGGGGGCGGAATTGAACCGCCGCCTCCCACCCTGCGGTGGACGCTCTGACCTTGTAGTCCGGCCGGCATTCGCCGGTACCGCTTGCGAAAAGTGGACGTGATGATCGAACCGCCGGTGACGAGGAATGCGGGGAGGCGCGGAGTCGAACCGCTCGGCCTTGCGGCCTTACCTATGTACTCCCCACCGCATTCACCGGCGGTGACCGGGGATGATGGACCAAGTCGTGGCGACCAGGGGGGATGAAACCGCCCTTTGAGCTATCTTCTCCAAGGCGGGCTCGAACCGCACCTCCCGGTCCTTGCGGACCGGGCGCTCTACCACGGGCTTCGGTGGAGGATGTAGTTCCATCCAGCATTCGCCACGACCCAACCCAGTCCATCGGTCAGATGACCGTCGCGCTAACCTCCGCAACCCAATCCCGATCCGATCCGCCAGCGGCGAAACGGGCCAGGGTTTCGAACACGGCGTCAGAGAAGCCGCCGACGTTCAGCACGTCGGGGCGCTCCACCGCCTGGGTGGTGCCATAGGGCTGCAGGTCGATGCAGACCAGTTTGGCCCGGGGGCAGCGCCGCTTCAGGCGTTCCCACTCCTGCATCGTCGCCGTGGCGCCAAAGCGCTTGGCATCGACCCAGGACTGGTTGTCCGAAACGATCACCACCAGGTCCGCCACCGCCCGCTGCGCGTTCAGCAAGGCCAGCGGGGCGGAGACGGTGGTGCCGCCGCCGCCGATGGCGGCCAGCTTGGCGGCATTCACCGAAACCGGGGCCCCAGGGTCCAGGTCCAGCGGCACCACCTTGGTCTCGAACGGTAGTAGCAGGGTGCCCGGGTTGCGCCGCATCACCGCCGCCGCCACCAGGGCGGCCACATCGATGCAGCGCACCGCCGTCGTCGCCCCCTTGCGGTGGCCGGTGATGGGACTGGCCATGGACCCCGACACGTCGGGGCACACCACCACCCGGCCGGGCAGAACCGGCACCGACGCCAGCGACAGCTCCAGCGCCGTTTCCAGCGCCGCGACCACCACCGGCGGCACGTCCTTGCCCACCATGCCCCGCGCCGCCAACAGTTGATAAGGCAGGACGCGGGACCGGGTGATCATTTCGGCATCCGCCAGCCGTGCCGCCACTCGCTCCGCCAGCCCCTCCACCGCGAACGCGCCGTGGCGCGCCAGGGTGTTGAGGTTCATACGCAGCGCCTGCCAGCCCATGCGGTCCGCCACCTCCGCCCATTGCGCGGACGTCAGCGGCTCCGCCGTCAGCCACTCGAAGGGCACCGGCGGCAGGGGCAGCGAACGGTCCCGTTTCCAGGCCTCGAACGCCGCGATTTCCGCTGGCAGCGCCGCCACGTCATAGGGCTTGCCGATCAGCCAGCCATAGAAGGCGCGACGCGTGGCGTCCACCGGCGCCGGATGGACCATTTTCACAATGTCCGCCAGCGACGGGTCCTTGCCCGTGGCCGCCCGCATCAACTGGTCCGTGGACGCCTGCTCCAGCCACTGCGTCACCAGGCGCTTGGGCCGGGTGCCCAGGGAGGTGCGGCCCACCACGCCCGACCGCATGATCTGCACGAAGGTGCGCAGCATGCGGCCGTTGTCGATGACGCGGCGGAACACGGCCACCGACAGGTCGGGATCGGCCACGGTCAGCCACGCGGTCAGCAGCGCCGGCATGTCCTTCATCACGCCCTTGGTACGGGCATAGACGGCGGCCTGGGCCACGAAGCGCGGGTCAACCGCCTTGGCCACGGCCAGCACCTCGGCCAACTGGGCCTCGGCCGTGCCATAGAAGCCGTCGTTCAGCGTGCCGGTGGCGGCCAGCTGGGCCAGGGTGTGTTCCGGACCATAGCTGTAGGCCGGCGCGCCCTCGCGGTTACGCGCATCCGGCATCAGTTTCGCGATCATCGACGCAAACAGCTGCTTGTTGGCCATGGTCCTCGCTCCTTCTCCTTGAGGCTTCCGCCCCCGGGGGCCGCCGGCGCATTCCGGCGGCCCCGATCCGATGCCAGGATATAAAGCAATGGTCGTGCCAAAAGGCGCCGGCGCACCAGAGGAATAATCCAATATATTGATATTAAATCGATATTTTAATTATCTTCGCCACAGAATCTCTAAAAATGTCTTCCGGCGCTGGGAAAATCTGATATCAATCGATATGATTTTATAGAAATGGATAAGCCTTATGCCTCGCCCCCTCACCATCATCGGCTTCCTGGGCTCCACCCTGGACGCCGCCAAGTTCGGGCCCAGCCGCTGGCAGAAGTGGCGGCCCAGCGTGGGCATCTGCATGCATGAGGACTTGCGGGTGGACCGCTTCGTGCTGCTGCATGGGCAGCGACATGGCCGCCTGGCCGACCAGGTGGTGGAGGACATCCACACCGTCTCGCCGGAAACGACGGTGGACCAGCGCACCCTAGGGCTGGACAACCCCTGGGACTTCGAGGAGGTCTACGGCAAGCTGCTGGACTTCGCCCGCGCCTTCCCGTTCGAGCCGGAGCGGGAGGACTATCTGGTCCACATCACCACCGGCACCCACGTCATCCAGATCTGCCTGTTCCTGCTGACGGAGGCGCGCTTCCTGCCCGGCCGCCTGTTGCAGACCCAGCCCTCCCGTGGCGAAGGCCTCAACCCGGCGGGGGAATGGAGCGCCATAGACCTGGACCTGTCGCGCTATGACAGCATCGCCACCCGGTTCGCGGCGGCGGCGGCGGAGGGCTCCTCCTTCCTGAAATCCGGCATCGAGACGCGCAATGCCGCCTTCAACCGCATGGTGGATGAGATCGAGCGCGTGGCCCTGCGCAGCAGGGCGCCCCTGCTGCTGATGGGCCCCACCGGCGCCGGCAAGAGCCACCTGGCCCGCCGCATCTATGAGCTGAAGCGCCTGAAGCACCAGGTGGCGGGTCCCTTCGTTGAGGTGAACTGCGCCACCCTGCGCGGCGAGGGCGCCATGTCCGCCCTGTTCGGCCATCGCAAGGGCGCCTTCACCGGCGCCGTCAGCGACCGGCCGGGCCTGCTGCGTGCCGCCGACACCAGCATGCTGTTCCTGGATGAGATCGGGGAGTTGGGCCTGGACGAGCAGGCCATGATCCTGCGCGCCATCGAGGACAAGCGCTTCCTGCCCGTGGGATCGGACAAGGAGGTGGCGTCGGACTTCCAGCTGATCGCCGGCACCAACCGCGACCTGGGTGCCGCCGTGGCCAAAGGCGACTTCCGCGACGACCTCTATGCCCGCCTGAACCTGTGGACCTTCACCCTGCCCGGTTTGGCCCAGCGGCGGGAGGATATCGAACCCAACCTGGACTATGAGTTGGACCGCCACGCCCAGCGCGACGGCCAGCGCGTGACCTTCAACAAGGAGGCCCGCGCGCGCTACCTGGCCTTCGCCACCGGGCATGATGCGCCGTGGCCGGGCAACTTCCGCGACCTCGCCGCCAGCGTCACCCGCATGGCCACCCTGGCGCCCAGCGCCCGCATCGACCAGGACACCGTGGACCAGGAGATCGCCCGCCTGCGCCGCCTGTGGAGCCCCGCACCCGCCGACGACGGCCTGGCCGCCCTGCTGGACGCCGACGCCCTGGCCGCCCTCGACCCCTTCGACCGGGTGCAACTGGCCGAAGTCATCCGCATCTGCCGCGCTTGCCGCAGCCTGTCGGAAGCCGGTCGCACCCTGTTCAGCGCGTCACGCACCAGGCGGGCGTCCTCCAACGACGCCGACCGGCTGCGGAAGTACCTGCAGCGGTTCGGATTGGAGTGGGGAAGCATAACGAGTTAAATAAGTGCCAGTCCCTATCCATGGAGGCGGCCATAGTCTCTTATGCTAAAGGGCTCTCCGTAACCGCCGCAGTTGCCTTGGTGGCGCTGGGCGGGCCAGCGTATTCCCAAACACCAACGCCCTTCACGTTTCCGGCCTCACCTAAGCTAGGGACGGAGGACTTCGCCTTTCGCCCGCTAACCAGCGCCGCAGCCCTGGTCCGTGGTGACGGGCATATCATCCTCTCAATAAGCAACAGCGTCCCAAGCCCTTTGCTGGAGCGTATTCATGCCGCCGGTTACAGTCCGGGACAGGTGGATACGATCCTTTTGAACTTCGCCCATCGGAATAACATCGATGGGCTGGTGCGGAACGGCACCCAGACTTTCCCCAATGCCACCATTTACGTCGATGCCTTTTGGTTGACCTCCGCCGACGACGCGGATCGCGCTTATCTCAAGCACGTGTTGGCCCCCTATGTGGCTGCCGGCAAGGTGAACGCCTTCGACAAGAACATGCTTATTCTTCCGCACATCACTGCCCATGCCCGCTATACAGCCAGCGAATTCACCACCGGCAGCAGCAGCTTCCAAATGAATTTCCCGAAGCTTGGCATCGTCGGCAGCGACTTGTTCACGGATGATTAGAAAAGGGGCCGAACCCACCGACCCGGCCCCATCCCCCTCAGTTCTTCAGATACTTCGCCAACCAGTCCCCCACCTCCTGGTAGAAATGGCGGCTGTCCTCGGGCTTGGTGATCCAGTGCCAGGCGTCGGGCCAGACCAGCAAGCGGCTGGGCACGTGCTGGTGTTGCAGTACCGCCCAGGCCTCCAGCGTATTGCCCAGGGGCACGCGGTAGTCGCGCTCGCCGATGCTCATCAGCATGGGCGTCTTCCAGTTGGCGGCGTAGGTGATGGGGCTCTGGTCGCGCCAGATGGCGTTGCCTTCCCAGGGCGGGCCGCCGTTGTTGATCTCGCGGTTATAGATGCCGTCACTCTCGCCCCACTGGGTCAGCAGGTCGACCTCACCGGCATGGCTGACCAGGCAGCGGTAGCGGGTGGTGGTGGCCTCCAGCCAGTTGGTCAGGTGGCCGCCGTAGCTGGCGCCGCCGGCGCACTGGCGGCTGGCGTCGATGAAGGGGAAGCGCTTGATGGCCTCGTCCGCCGCCTGGTTGATCTCATCGGCCGGGGTCTTCAGCGGGTCCAGCTTGATGGCCTGGGCGAAGGCCTCCCCGAAACCGGTGGAGCCGGTGTAGTCCGTCATCAGGATGACGGTGCCGCCGGCGCTGGCCGCCAGCAGGTGATAGTTCCAGCGCAGGCCGATCTGGTCCGGGTTGTTGCTGGCCGCCCCGCCGTGGATGAAGACGAACAGCGGGTATTTCTTGTTGGGATCGAAACGGGGCGGCAGCACGATCATGCTGTGGATGGTTCGCCCCTTGGCCGAGGTGAAGGTGAAGTGCCGCGGCGGTTGCCAGTCAATGCCCGCCGCGACGGCGGTGTCGATGCTGGTCAGGTTGGTGTGGCCGCCCTTCTCGCCGTCCTTGGCACCAGGGTCGATCTTCACGATCTCCGCCGGGTTCACCGCGCTGCCGTACTGGGCGATCAGCTGAAGCTTCCCCGACTTGGGCAGGGACAGCGCGGTATAGCCACCGACCTTGGGCTGGGCCACCAGCGCGGGTTTGCCGCCCTCCGCCGGGACGCTGTACAGGTTCTCCGCCGGCCCATCCTCCGCCAGCAGATAGACGGTGCGGCTGTCGGGCGCCACGGCGTACTGCGCCGGCTGGCGGTCAAAGTCGCGCGCCACCACGGTGGCGGCGCCGCCCGCCGGCCAGGCCACCCGCGACAGGCGCGGCAGGTTGTAGACCTCCTCATTCTGCGGCATGTAGGTGAAGTACAGGCTCTTGCCGTCCGGGCTGAAGGCCGCGTGGCCGTAGATGCCGGGCGCCGCCGTAACCTCCCGCGGTTCCGCCCCGCCCGCCGCCCCGCCCGCCGCCGGGATACGGTAGAGATGATAGGGCACATGGGCGAAGGCGGCGTTCCAGCGCGCCTGCGTCGCCTCGAAGACGATCTCGCCGCCGTCCGGGCTCCAGATGGGGGACAGCGAGACGCTGCTCTCCCCCTGCATGCCGCCGAATCCATCGGTGTGGGCGAAGGCCGTTCCCGACAGGATGTCCTTGGCCACCGCCCCAGGCTCCAGCCCCTGCACCATCACCGTGGGCTGCCGGTCATCCAGCCATTCGTTCCAGTAGCGCACGGGGAAGTGCTCATAGGTGCGCACGTTGTACTTCCGGCCTTTCCGCTCCGCCGCGATCTTCTTGTTGGCCTCATCATCCGCGGCGCCAGGGAAGACGCGGCTCTCGAACAGGATGGCCTTGCCGTCGGGGCGCCACTGCGGATGGCTGGCGCCGGTGGACACGGTGGTGACGCGCCGCGCCTCCCCACCCTGGGCCAGGTCCAGCACATAGATCTGCTCGGCCTCATCACCCTCGCGCTTGGCGGCGAAGGCGATGCTGCCGCTGTCGGGCGACCAGACGGGGTCGTTCTCGCCACCCTTGGTGCTGGTCAGGCGCCGGGGCGCGGCGCTGCCGTCCGTGGGCACCAGCCACAGGTCGGAGACCGACTTGTCCTGCTCATACGACGGCTCGACCAGGGAGAACAGCACCCACTTGCCGTTGGGGCTGGTGATGGGGGCGCCGACGCGCTTCATCATCCACAGGGTCTCATGCGTGAGGGGCTTTTTCTCGACCGCCTGGGCCGACACGCCGAGCGCCGTGAAGGCGCAGCCAGCCAACAGCGCGCCCGCCAGCGCGCGCGTCACAGAATGCCTCATTCCTGTCCCTGCCCTGTTTATGATTCCCACGTTGGGGGTAACCATACCAGGGAGAGGGAACGGCATCAAAATTTAAGCCAGGCTTAAACGTCGCGCCATAACGTGCGGGACGAAGCGCCTTTAAACCGCCCCCACCGGCCGGCCGCCGGGCGCGCCGTAAAGCTGGTGCGCCCGGGCCTCGAAAGCGGCGACCATGCGGCGGACGGCTTCGCCGAACAGGGCGCCGATGATTTTCTGCAGGATGAGGTTGCGGAACTCGAAATCCACGTAGAAGTCCAAGAGGCAGCCATCGGCGTGCGGTTCGAAGATCCAGTGGTTGTTCAGGTAGTGGAACGGGCCCTCGGTATAGGCCACGTCGATGCGCCGGCCGGGCTCGCTCAGCACCACCTTGGAGGTGAAGCGCTCACGCACCATCTTGAAGCCGATCACCAGATCGGCCCAGAAGGTGTTGCCCTCGCGGCGGCGGATGCGGGCCGCCACCGCCCAGGGCAGGAACTCCGGATACTTCTCCACGTCCGCCACCAGCTGGAACAGCTGTTCCGGCGTGTAGGGCAGGACGCGCTTCTCGGCGTGCGTGGGCATCAGGCTTACTCGGCGGCGGCTTCGGCGGCGGCCCCCGAAACCGTCTGGGGCGGCAGCGGGCGGCCGGCCAGCTTGGCCTCGCGGGCGGCGCGCAGCTTCACGAAATCATCGCCGGCGTGATGGCTGCTGCGGGTCAGCGGGGAGCTGGACACCATCAGGAACCCCTTGCCCCGGGCCAGGGTTGCATAGCTGGCGAACTCATCCGGCGTAACGAAACGGTCCACCGGCGCATGCTTGGGCGTGGGCGCCAGGTACTGGCCGATGGTGATGAAATCCACGTCGGCGGCGCGCAGGTCGTCCATGACCTGGCCCACCTCCTCCTTGGTTTCGCCCAGGCCCACCATGATGCCGGACTTGGTGAAGATGCTGGGATCCAGCTCGCGCACCCGCGAGAGCAGGGACAGCGAGGTGAAATAGCGGGCGCCGGGGCGGATGCCGGGATACAGGCGCGGCACCGTCTCCAGGTTGTGGTTGAAGACGTCGGGGTGGGCCTCCACCACCGTCTCGATGGCGCCCTGCTTCTTCATGAAGTCGGGCGTCAGCACCTCGATAGTGGCCTCGGGCGCCGCGCGGCGGATGGCGCGGATGGTGCGGGCGAAATGCTCCGCACCGCCGTCGGGCAGGTCGTCGCGGTCGACGGAGGTGACCACCACGTGCTGCAGCTTCAGCCGCGCCACGGCCTCGGCCACGTTGTCGGGCTCATGCGGGTCCAGCAGGTCCGGGCGGCCGGTGGCCACGTTGCAGAAGGCACAGGCGCGGGTGCAGACGGCGCCGAGGATCATGAAGGTGGCGTGGCGCTGCTTCCAGCATTCCCCGATGTTGGGGCAGGCCGCCTCCTCGCACACCGTGTTCAGCTTCAGGCCGCGCATCAGGTTGCGCGTCTCGTTGAACACGCCGCCGGCCGGGGCCTTCACCCGCAACCATTCCGGCTTGCGCTGGATGGGGTTGTCCGGGCGGTTCTGCTTTTCCGGGTGGCGAATCTTGTCGGCGGTCATGGGCATGCAGCCTTCGAAACGAATGTTTCCTGAAACATAAGGGGGCCGGGGCGGAAGGCCAAGTGCGCCGGGCGAACCCCACGCATGCATCGCCCCTCCGCTCCGGCCCCGATATCGCCCCAGCACTCTCCCCCTCAACTCTAGCCAGGCTGGCGACCGCCAGCCCCGCAGCGAGTACCGCAGGGCGCAGCGGGGAAGCCAAGCCGCCGGATGGCGGCGCCCGGCAATTGAGGGAACGCTTAGTAATGAATCGCCCGGCCGTAGGCGGCCAGCACCGACTCATGCATCATTTCCGACAGGGTCGGGTGGGCGAAGATGGTGTGCATCAGCTCGGCCTCGGTGGTCTCCAAGGTCTTGCCGATGACGTAGCCCTGGATCAGCTCCGTCACCTCGGCCCCCACCATGTGGGCGCCCAGCAGCTCGCCGGTCTTGGCGTCGAACACCGTCTTCACCAGGCCCTCGGCCTCCCCCAGGGCGATGGCCTTGCCGTTGCCGATGAAGGGGAAGCGGCCGACCTTGACCTCATAGCCGGCGGCCTTGGCCTTGGCTTCGGTCAGGCCGACGCTGGCCACCTGCGGGTTGCAGTAGGTGCAGCCCGGGATGTTCAGCTTGTCCATCGGGTGGACGTCCTTCACGCCGGCGATCTTCTCCACGCAGATCACGCCCTCGTGGCTGGCCTTGTGGGCCAGCCAGGGGGCGCCGGCCACGTCGCCGATGGCGTAGACGCCGGGCTCGTCCGTGCGCAAGTAGCCATCGGTCACGATGTGGCCGCGGTCCAGCTTCACCTTGGTGTTCTCCAGGCCGATGTTCTCGGTGTTGGCCTGGATGCCGACGGCGGTGATGACCCGCTCCACCGTCAGGGTCTCCACCTTGCCGCCCACCTCGACATGGGCGGTGACGGTGGTGGCGCCCTTGTCCAGCTTGGTCACCTTGCCGCCGGTGATGATCTTCATGCCCTGCTTTTCGAACTGCTTGCGGGCGAAGGCGGAGATTTCCTCATCCTCCACCGGCATGACGCGGTCCAGCACCTCGACCACCGTCACTTCAGCACCCAGGGTGCGGAAGAAGCTGGCGAATTCGATGCCGATGGCGCCGGAACCGACAACCAGCAGCGACTTCGGCATGGTGTCGGGGACCAAGGCCTCCTTGTACGACCACACAAACTTGCCGTCCGGCTCCAGGCCCGGCAGGGAGCGGGCGCGGGCGCCGGTGGCGATGATGATGTGCTTGGCCGCCAGGGTCTGGGCGGTGCCGTCCTTGGCGGTCACGGTGACCTTGCCGCCGCCGGCCAGCTTGCCGGTGCCGTCGAACACCGGCACCTTGTTCTTCTTCAGCAGGCCCTTCACGCCGGCGGACAGCTGGTTCGCCACCTGGCGGGAGCGCTTGACCACCTTGGGCAGGTCGAAGCCCACGCCGCTGACGGTCAGGCCGTAGGCGTCGGCGTGCTTCATGTAGCCGTAGATCTCGGCGGAGCGCAGCAGGGCCTTGGTCGGGATGCAGCCCCAGTTCAGGCAGATGCCGCCCAGGTGTTCACGTTCCACCACCGCGGCCTTCAGGCCCAGCTGGGCGGCGCGGATGGCGGCGACATAACCGCCGGGGCCGGCGCCCAGGACCAGCACGTCGAATTCGGTATCGGCCATTTCGGTCTGTTCCCTTCAAAAGGCGCCGGGACCGCCCAACCCGTGGGGCGCTCGCCCTGCGCTTTTGGTCAACGACAAGAGAAATCCCCGGAAGCGGCGGGCGCCTCCGGGGATACGGCATCACAGCATCAGCGTGATGGGGTCCTCGATCAGCTTCTTCAGGACCTGCAGGTACTTGGCGCCCACAGCGCCATCGACCGAGCGGTGGTCCACCGTCAGCGTCAGGCTCATGACCGTGGCCACGGCCAGGGCGTCGCCCTTCACCACCGGCCGCTTCTCACCGGCGCCCACGGACAGGATGCAGCTCTGCGGCGGGTTGATGATGGAGGTGAAGCTCTTGATCCCGAACATGCCCAGGTTGGACACGCTGAACGTGCCGCCCTGGAACTCCTCGGGCTTCAGCTTGCCTTCCTTGGCCTTGGCGGCCAGGGACTTCACCTCGGCGGAGATGGTGGCCAGGCCCTTCTGGTCGGCGTTCTTCACGATGGGGGTGATCAGGCCGCCGTCGGTGGCCACGGCCACGGAGACGTCCACGCCCTCGTACTGCAGGATGCCGTCCTCATGCCAGGAGACGTTGGCCTCCGGCACCTTGCGCAGGGCCACGGCCACGGCCTTCACGACGAAGTCGTTGACCGACACCTTCTCGCCCGACTTCTCGTTCAGCTGGGCGCGCAGCGCCAGCAGGGCGTCGATCTCGCAGTCGACCTGCAGGCCGAAGTGCGGGATGGTCTGCCAGGCTTCGGTCAGGCGCTTGGCGATGGTCTTGCGCATGCCGCTGTTGGGCAGGACCTTGTACTTCATGCCCAGCTTGTCGGCCAAAGCCTTGGCGTCGATGCCCTTCGGGGCGGCAGCGGGGGCAGGCGCAGCGGCAGCCGGAGCGGCGGTGGCGGCCGGGGCCTGAGCGGCGACGGGGGCAGCAGCAGTGCCGCCACCCTTCAGGGCGGCCTCCACGTCGGCCTTCACGATGCGGCCGGACGGGCCGGTACCGGAGACCTTGGCCAGGTCCAGGCCGGACTGGGCGGCCATGCGGCGGGCCAGCGGGCTCGCGAACACGCGCTTGCCGTCATGGGCCGCGGCAGGGGCCGGCGCCGGGGCGGCGGCCGGAGTAGCGGCAGCGGCAGCCGGGGCGGAAGCGGCGGCTTCAGCCTTGGCCGGCGCCGGGGCGGCGGCGGGCTTGGAGCCGGCGTCCTTCAGGCTGTCGGCGCTCTCGCCTTCCTCCAGCAGGACGGCGATCTTGGCGTTCACCGCCACGCCCTCGGTCCCCTCGGGCACCAGGATTTTACCCAGCGTGCCCTCGTCCACGGCCTCCACTTCCATGGTGGCTTTGTCGGTCTCGATCTCGGCGATGACGTCACCGGCCTTGATCGTGTCGCCTTCCTTCTTCACCCACTTGGCCAGCTTGCCCTCGGTCATCGTGGGCGACAGGGCCGGCATCAGGATATCGATCGGCATGGGTTTGATCTCCCCCAGGGGGCCGTGGCGTCAGGCCAGGCGCCCCAAATCTCTGACGGATGCGGCAGAAGGCGCCCCTTCCCATGACGGGTCGGGGCGCCCTCCCGGCCGGTTCAGCGGTACAGCACGGCCTTGGCGGCGGTGACGACGTCATCCACCTGCGGCAGGGCCAGCTTTTCCAGGTTGGCGGCGTAGGGCATGGGCACGTCCTTGCCGTGCACGCGCACCACGGGCGCATCCAGGTAGTCGAAGGCGTGTTCCATCATCACCGCGGACATTTCCGCGCCGATGCCGGCGAAGGGCCAGCCCTCTTCCACCGAGACCAGGCGGTTGGTCTTCTTCACGCTTTCCACGATGGTGTGGACGTCCAGGGGACGGATGCTGCGCAGGTTGATGACCTCGGCGCTGATCCCCTGCTCCGCCAGCTTCTCGGCGGCGGCGAGCGCCATGCCCACCTGCAGCGAGAAGGCGGTGATGGTCACGTCCGTGCCGGCGCGCTCGATCTTGGCGCGGCCGATCGGGATGATGAAATCCGGATCGGTCGGCACTTCGAAGTGCTGGCCATACAGGATTTCGTTTTCCAGGAAGACCACGGGGTTCGGGTCGCGGATGGCGGCCTTCAGCAGGCCCTTGGCATCGGCGGCGCTATAGGGCGACACCACCTTCAGGCCCGGGATGTGGGCGTACCAGCTGCTGTATTCCTGGCTGTGCTGCGCGGCCACACGGGCGGCGGCGCCATTGGGGCCACGGAACACGATGGGGCAGCCCATCTGGCCGCCGGACATGTACAGCGTCTTGGCGGCGGAGTTGATGATATGGTCGATGGCCTGCATCGAGAAGTTGAAGGTCATGAACTCCACGACCGGGCGCAGGCCGCCGAACGCCGCACCCACCGCCAGGCCGGCGAAGCCGTGCTCGGTGATGGGGGTGTCGATCACGCGGTCGGGGCCGAACTCCTGCAGCAGGCCCTGGGTCACCTTGTAGGCGCCCTGGTACTCGGCCACTTCCTCGCCCATGACGAAGACGCTGCCGTCCTTGCGCATCTCCTCGGCCATGGCGTCGCGCAGGGCCTCGCGCACCGTCATGGTCTGGGTGTTCTTGAAGAAGCGATCCTCGTCCGACGGCGGCGGCGCCACCGGGGCCTTCACCGCCGGGGCGGCGGGGGCGGCGGCCGGCTTGGCCTCTTCCTTGGGCGCCGGGGCGGCTTCGGCCTTCGGGGCCTCGGCCGGGGCCTTGGCGGCGCTCACGTCGCTGGCGCTCTCGCCTTCACCGGCCAGCAGGGCGATGGCGGTGTTCACGGCCACGTTCTCGGTGCCTTCCGGCACCAGGATCTTGGCCAGCGTGCCTTCATCGACCGCTTCCACTTCCATGGTGGCCTTGTCGGTCTCGATCTCGGCGATGACGTCACCGGCCTTGATCGTGTCGCCTTCCTTCTTCACCCACTTGGCCAGCTTGCCTTCGGTCATGGTGGGGGACAGGGCCGGCATCAGGATATCGATGGGCATTTTCTTATTCTCCGGCCAGCGATCAGGCTTCGACGAGGATATCGGTCCACAGCTCCGCAGCATCGGGCTCCGGGCTGGTGGTCGCGAAGTCGGCGGCCTCGGTGACGACGGCCTTCACATCGCGGTCGATGACCTTCAGGCTTTCCTCGTCGGCATAGCCCTTGGTGAACAGCAGCGACTTCAGGTGGTCGATGCAGTCGTATTCCGACCGCATCTTGTTGACCTCTTCCTTGGTGCGGTACTTGGCCGGGTCGGACATGGAGTGGCCGCGGTAGCGGTAGGTCTTCATCTCCAGGATCATGGGGCCGTTGCCGCCACGGACGTAGGCCACGGCCTCGTCGGCGGCCTTCTTGACCTCCAGCACGTCCATGCCGTTCACCTGCTTGCCCGGGATGCCGTAGGCGCTGCCGCGCAGGTACAGTTCACCCGCCGAGGCGCGCTGCTGCGAGGTGCCCATGGCGTATTTGTTGTTCTCGATGACGTAGATCACCGGAAGCTTCCACAGGGCGGCCATGTTGAAGGACTCATAGACCTGGCCCTGGTTGACGGCGCCGTCACCCAGGTAACAGACATCGATGCAGCCGTCCTTCTTGTACTTGTGGGCGAAGGCCAGGCCCGTGCCGATGGGCGTCTGGGCGCCGACGATGCCGTGGCCGCCGTAGAAGTTCTTCTCGCGCGAGAACATGTGCATCGAGCCGCCCTTCCCCTTGGAATAGCCGCCCGCGCGCCCGGTCAGTTCCGCCATCACGCCCTTGGCGTCCATGCCGCAGGCCAGCATGTGGCCGTGGTCACGGTAGCTGGTGATGACGCTGTCGCCCGGCAGCTGCGCCGCCTGCATGCCCACCACCACGGCCTCCTGGCCGATGTAGAGGTGGCAGAAACCGCCGATGAGGCCCATGCCGTACAGCTGACCGGCCTTCTCCTCGAAGCGGCGGATCAGCAACATCTCCTTGTAGTAGTGGAGCAGTTCCTCCTGGGTCGGCTCCGGCGCTGCGTTCTCAGCGGGCTTGGCACGGCGTCTCGTGGTCGTGGCCACTGGCGTCTCCCTTCTCAAGCGTGGGCGTTTAGCGTCGCAATTCCCTGGGGGGCAGCCCCGGGGGCATTCCGGGCCGGGTCGGCCGGCACGGCATCACTGCTAACCACAAGTGCAGCGCAGCGCAAGGAGTGTGCACTGCAAAACATTGCTTCAAAAGGATTATTTACGATTAACAGAATTCAGGTTAACCGAAGGATTATCAGCGGTTTACGGCGTTTTCGCCGGCGCGTCCTTATCTTCATGCGGGGCAGGCTTGCCCGGGAGAAGGATCACGAGGTCATCCGGACGGGAGAAATCGAGCACCTTGCGGGACTCTTCCTCCAGCATGTCGGGGTCCAGATTGTCGGGGTGCAGCAGGCGGGCGCGGCGCTCCATGGCCTCGCGTTCCGCGCGAACCTGGTCCAGTTGGGCCTTGGCCTGGGTCACCTGGGTCTGCAGCTGGGTCAGCGCCATCAGTCCGCGTTCGCCCTGCACCGTGTGGTAGGCGAAGTATGCGACAACGGACGCCCCCACCACCGGTGCGACCACCTGGCGTAGGGCGCGGTTCAATGCGGTACGGAAAGAACGGGCGCCAATCATGGGCGCCATGGTTCCACAAGGGTTCCGCAACCGTCAAATGGAAAGCGGCATCTAGTCTGTGTGCCGTATTTAATTCACGCGAATACCAACCGCCGGTCGACGTTGAATCACGACCTCACAAAGAAAAAGGGGTGGAAGCAGCGCCCCCACCCCCACTTTCCGCCTATTCCGGACGATACCGGAACGATGCCCGGTTTCAGCCGCGCTTCAGCGCGCCGCGGCCCGGGAACACGGCCGCCAGGTCCAGCGCCTCTTCGATACGAATCAGCTGGTTGTACTTGGCGATCCGGTCGGAACGCGACAGCGAGCCGGTCTTGATCTGGCCGCAGTTGGTGGCCACGGCCAGGTCGGCGATGGTGGCGTCCTCGGTCTCGCCCGAGCGGTGCGACATGACGGCGGTGTAGCCGTTGCTCTGGGCGATGCGCACGGCCTCCAGCGTCTCGGTCAGGCTGCCGATCTGGTTGACTTTCACCAGGATGGAGTTGGCGACCCCCTTCTTGATGCCGTCGGTCAGGCGGGCCGGGTTGGTGACGAACAAATCGTCGCCCACCAGTTGCACCTTGGACCCGATGGCGTCGGTCAGGGCCTTCCAGCCGGCCCAGTCGTCCTCGGCCATGCCGTCTTCGATGCTGACGATGGGGTAGCGGCCCACCAGATCGGTCCAGTAGCGCACCATGGCGTCGGGATCGAGGGTCTTGTTCTCGCCGGCCAGCACGTACTTGCCGTCCTTGAAGAACTCGGTGGAGGCGGCGTCCAGCGCCAGCACCACGTCGTCGCCCGGCGTGTAGCCGGCGGCCTCGACCGCCTTCATGATGAAGGACAGGGCCTCGTCGGTGGAAGCGAGGTTGGGGGCGAAGCCGCCCTCGTCACCCACGGCGGTGTTGTGGCCGGCGTCCTTCAGCTTCTTCTTCAGGGCGTGGAAGATCTCGGCGCCGATGCGGATGGCGTCGGCGCAGCTTTCGGCGCCCACCGGCATCACCATGAATTCCTGGATGTCGATGGGGTTGTCGGCATGGGCGCCGCCGTTGATGATGTTCATCATCGGCACGGGCAGGATGCGGGCGTTGGTGCCGCCGACATAGCGGTACAGCGGCAGGTCCAGCTCGGCCGCCGACGCCTTGGCCACGGCCAGCGACACGCCCAGGATGGCGTTGGCGCCCAGGCGGGCCTTGTTGGGGGTGCCGTCCAGCTCGATCATGGCGGTGTCGATGGTCACCTGGTCGGTGGATTCCAGGCCGCCGATGGTGTCGAAGATCTCGCTGTTGATCGATTCGACCGCCTTCAGCACGCCCTTGCCCAGGTACTTGCTCTTGTCGCCATCGCGCAGCTCAACGGCCTCATGGGCACCGGTCGAGGCACCGGAGGGCACGGCGGCGCGGCCGAAGGCGCCGGACTCCAGCCGAACATCGACCTCAACGGTCGGGTTGCCCCGGCTGTCGAGAATCTGGCGGCCCTGAATATCGATGATCGCGGACATGGGTTCTTCCCTTTATGCGTCGTGACGGCGGATGCGTCGTGGCGGGACGGTGCCCGTCATAGCCTTTAGGGCCGGCACCAGGCAAGACCGGCAGGCGCGGTATCGCCTATGACGTTTTGAAGGCTGCGGTTGTGGGGTGGATACATCGACCGACCGCACGGGCATGAGATATTATTTTCGCCTCATGCGGCAGAATGATTATCGTACCCACTTTGCTGAAACCGCTATGCTCTGCACCATCGCCGCGGTCCCGGCCCGGTGAACGCGGCCGTCAGTGGAAATGGGAATGTCCACATGCCTTTAAAGCATTATTGGATATACTCGCTGCTGTTGACAGGCATCCTCATAGCAATTCCTGCTATCGCGAAGTCCAACGGCCAGCAGGACATAAGCTCCAACCTCATCGCTCTTTCCCAGCTCGCGGATGCTGCTGGCCGGTCCCCAGCCGAACGGTTCGCTGAAGATGCCGCCGATTGCAATCCCGCAGTCGTCGACGCTGCCATCGCGGATGGCATCAACGTCGATACCATCTCGGATCCCGACAAGATGGCCTTGGACTTGCCCGGCGGCAGCACGGCGCTGTCTCGGCTGGCCGGCGCTTATTGCAAAACGGAAGCTGACCGGATCGCCACGGCCAAACGGCTACTTGCTTACGGTGCCGACCCCAATCATCAAGACGTCGTTGGGGCCACGCCCTTGTTCGAAGTTCGTAACGTGACGCTTCTGAACTTACTGCTGGCAGCAGGGGCTGATTTCTCGATCAAGGACAAACATGGGGAGACCGCCATCCTCACCACCGTGAGTGATGCTGTGGCATTGCGCTTGTTGCAGGTTGGCACCAATCCGGACGGGGTTGATTTTCGCGGCAACACCCTGGCCCAACGTGCAGCAGACTACCATATGCGCCGCACCCTCCGTTGGTTGAAGGTCCATCGGAGGGTTCCTCCAGCCACCCAATAATGAAGCACCGACGGCAGGTCACCCCGCCGCCGGTCGGTCATTCAAACCCGATGGCCGAAACCGCCGATCAGAAGATCGGGTTGGCCTTGGCGATGCGGTCGATGGCGACCATGGTTTCCAGCAGGGCCGGCAGATCCTTCAGCTTGACCATGTTGGGGCCGTCGCTGGGGGCGCAGTCGGGATTTTCATGGGTTTCCATGAAGACGGCGGCCACGCCCACGGCCAGGGCGGCGCGGGCCATCACCGGCACGAACTCGCGCTGGCCGCCGCTGGTGGTGCCCTGCCCGCCCGGCTGCTGCACGGAATGGGTGGCGTCCATCACCACCGGATAGCCCGTCTGCGCCATGATGGGCAGGCTGCGCATGTCGCTGACCAGGGTGTTGTAACCGAAGCTGGCGCCGCGCTCGCACAGCAGGATGTTCTCGTTGCCGGTGGAGGCGATCTTGGCCGCCACGTTCTTCATGTCCCAGGGCGCCAGGAACTGGCCCTTCTTCACGTTGATGACCTTGCCGGTCTCGCCGGCGGCCAGCAGCAGGTCGGTCTGGCGGCAGAGGAAGGCCGGAATCTGCAGCACGTCCACCACCTCGGCCACGGGGGCGCACTGCTCCGCCGTGTGCACGTCGGTTAGGACGGGGCAGCCGAACGTCTCCCGCACCTCGGCCAGGATGGGCAGGCTCTTCTCCATGCCCAGGCCGCGCGCGGTGCTGACCGACGTGCGGTTGGCCTTGTCGAAGCTGGTCTTGTAGACGAGGCCGATGCCCAGCTTGGCGGTGATCTCCACCAGGGCGTGGCTCATCTCCAGCGCGTGCGCGCGGCTTTCCAGCTGGCAGGGGCCGGCGATCAGCATGAAGGGCTTGTCGTTGGCCACGTCCAGGTCGCGGATGCGGACGGTGCGGATGTCGGTCATGGGTGGGCTCCTAAAACCAAAAAGGCCGCCGCTCGTGACGCGGCGGCCCCTGGGGACTCTATGTTGCCCTCAGGCGCCGGACGCCGGCATCCGCCGGCTTGGCTTACGGACCTCACGGTCCGGGCCGGCCGTCGCCGGCCTCCCTTGGCCTGGATCTGAAACCCATGCCAAGGGTTATACGGGCGTCGCCGCTTAAACCAGCCGGCTCTGCGCGATGGCGGCGCTGATGAAGCTGGTGAACAACGGGTGCGGCTCGAACGGCTTGGACTTCAGCTCCGGATGGAACTGCACGCCGATGAACCAGGGGTGCGACGGGATCTCGACGATCTCCGGCAGCTCGCCATCGGGCGACAGGCCGGAGAACTTCAGGCCCACCTTCTCCAGCTGGTCCTTGTAGGTGATGTTCACCTCATAGCGGTGGCGGTGACGCTCCTCGATATGGTTGGCGCCATAGACCTCCGCAACCTTGGAGCCGGGCAGCAGCTGGCAGGGGTAGGCGCCCAGCCGCATGGTGCCGCCCAGGTCGCCCTCGGCGCCACGCTTCTCGGTGTCGTTGCCACGCACCCACTCAGTCATCAGGCCGACGACCGGGTGCTTGTACTTGTGGCCGAACTCGGACGAGCCCGCGTCCTCCAGGCCCGCCAAGTGGCGGCTGGCCTCGATGACCGCCATCTGCATGCCGAAGCAGATGCCGAAATAGGGCACGTTGCGCTCGCGCGCGAACTGGGCCGCGCGGATCTTGCCCTCGGACCCACGCTCGCCGAAGCCGCCGGGAACCAGGATGCCGTGCACCCCCTCCAGCCGCTGCACGGCGCCGCCGCCTTCGAAGATTTCGCTATCGATCCAATCCAGCTTGACCTTGACGTTGTTGGCGATGCCGCCATGCGTCAAGGCCTCGGCCAGCGACTTGTAGCTGTCCAGCAGGCTGGTGTACTTGCCGACCACGGCGATGGTGACCTCACCCTCCGGCTGGCGGACACGGGCGGCGATCTCCTTCCAGCGGGAGAGATCCGGCGCCTCGTCGGCCGGCAGGCCGAAGTAGCGCAGCACCTGCTCGTCGAAGCCCTGCTCGTGATAGCTGACCGGCACGTGGTAGATGGTGTCCACGTCCAGGGCGGCGATCACCCGCTCCTGCCGGATGTTGCAGAACAGGGCGATCTTGCGGCGCTCGTTCTCCGGGATGGGGCGGTCGGAGCGGCACAGCAGGATGGACGGCTGGATGCCGACCGACAGCAGCTCCTTCACCGAGTGCTGGGTGGGCTTGGTCTTCAGCTCGCCCGCCGACGGGATGTAGGGCAGCAGGGTCAGGTGGATGAACAGCGCCCGCTCCGGCCCCAAATCGTTGCCCAGCTGGCGGATGGCCTCCAGGAAGGGGGTGCTTTCGATGTCGCCGACCGTGCCGCCGATCTCGCACAGGATGAAGTCCTCATCCTTCACGTCGCCCAGGATGAACTCCTTGATGGCGTCGGTGACGTGCGGGATCACCTGCACGGTGGCGCCCAGGTAGTCGCCGCGGCGCTCCTTGGCGATCACGTTGGAATAGATGCGGCCGGTGGTGATGTTGTCCGTCTGCCGGGCCGAGACGCCGGTGAAGCGCTCGTAATGGCCCAGATCCAGGTCGGTCTCCGCACCGTCGTCGGTCACGAACACCTCACCATGCTGGTAGGGGCTCATGGTGCCGGGGTCGACGTTCAGGTAGGGGTCGAGCTTGCGCAGGCGGACCTTGTAGCCACGGGCCTGGAGCAAAGCACCCAGAGCGGCCGACGCCAGTCCCTTACCCAAGGAAGAGACCACGCCGCCGGTGATGAAAATGAAGCGCGTCATGGAAGCCTAGTTTAGCTAAAGGCCGCATGTCGGGCCAACGCGAATGCGCCGGCCCCCCGAATTGAAAGAGGCGGCTTTCGCCGCCTCCGTTAGTGTCGCCCGCCTTTACTGGCCGGTCGGAACTTTGGGCTCGCCAGAGGTGGGAGCCGGAGAGGTGGTCGCCGGTGCCGGCTGCTGCGCCGCTGGAGCGCCAGTGGGGGCCGCCGGCTGGTCGCCGGAGGGCACGGCGCCAGGCACGGCACCCGGAGCGGGCGTGGCCGGGGCCGGAGCGGCGGTGGCCGGCAGCTTGTCGAACACCGAATCATGGTGCGTGGCCGCACGGTTCAGCAGGGCCAGCACCAGGCTGGTCACCAGGAAGGCGCCGAACAGGATGGAGGTGGTGCGGGTCAGCAGGTTGGCGCTGCCCCGGGCCGTCATGAAGCCGCCCATGGTGCCGCCGCCCATGCCCAGCCCGCCGCCCTCAGAGCGCTGGACCAGGACGACACCGACCAGCGCGATGCCGATCAGAATGTGCAAAACCAGGACGACGGTGGACATCGAAGCAGCAATCCTATCCAGCAGGCCAAACGCTTGGTTCAGACCAAAAGTTGGTTATGGCAAAACATGAAATAGCCGGCCGCCCCGTCCGGGGGCGGCCGACCTGCTCGCGCATCTCTTTACCCAGTCCGAACCCGGGGCGCTAGCGGCAAGTTTCCGCGATGGCCCAGAATTCGTCCGCCTTCAAGCTGGCGCCGCCGACCAGCGCCCCGTCCACATCGTCGATGTGCAACAGGCTGGCCGCGTTGTCCGGCTTAACGGAACCGCCATATAAGATGCGCACCGCGTCCGGCTGATCAACCAGCGTTGCGAGACGTCCCCTGATCATGGAATGCATGGCTGCCACGTCCCTGGGCGTGGGCGTGCGCCCCGTGCCGATGGCCCAGACGGGCTCATAGGCCACCACGGTGTTGGCCGCCGTGGCGCCCTCGGGCATGGAATCGTCCACCATGCGGGCGATGACGTCCATGGCCCGGCCGGCGTCGCGCTCGGCCTCCGTCTCACCCACGCAGACGATGGCGATCAGGCCGGCGCGGTGGGCGGCGGCGGCCTTGGCCCTCACCTCCACGCTCTGCTCGCCATGGCCCTGCCGCCGCTCGGAATGGCCGACGATGACGTACCGGCAGCCGGCGTCGGCCAGCATGGGGGCCCCGATGTCCCCGGTGTGGGCCCCCGAATCCTTGCCATGGCAATCCTGGCCGCCGACGCTGACCGGCGCGTCGGACACGGCCTGGACCACGGTGTGGATGAGGGTGGCGGGCGGACACAACAGCATGTCGAAGGCGACGTCACCCGCCCCCAGCATGCGGCCGGCGAGGTCGGAGGCCAATGCCGTCCCCCCTTCCCTCAGCCCATGCATCTTCCAATTACCGACAATGAATTTGCGGCGCATTTCCTTTGTTCTCCCCGAGTTTAACGCACTCAAAAGGGAAGCATCCGCGCGGCGGCCTTTTAGGTTTGGGTGGCCCACCTTGTCACGGTTGTCCCTGTCGTCATGCTGTAACAGTCATGGGCCGGCATTTCCATGATTCAGGCCGTGACAAGACGGTGAATCGGCACGCCCGGCCCATGCGCCCCGGCCTATGCGCGTCGCCCGCCCAACCATCTATTGCCGCCCCCGCCCCCTGCTTCTATGATGCCGCGCCCTGACGGGAGGGTGGGATATCCGGGCCCCAGGCCCCGTCCCACTGACAAGCAATTCGCAAGACGCAGCAGGCACATGCTTCAGTTCATCCGCAAATTCTCGGGCTCGTGGTTCTCCAAGATCCTGTTCGTGTTCCTGATCATCAGTTTCGGGATCTGGGGTGTGGGCCGGGTGGGCACCACCGTCAGTGACCAAGCTGTGGCCCGGGTGGGTGACACCGAGATCACCCCGCAGGATGTGGACCGCGCCTTCCGCCAGCAGATGAACCGGCTGCGCCAGACCATGGGGCCGGAACTGACGGCCGAGCAGGCCAAGCAGATGGGTCTGATGCGCGCGGCGCTGCAGGATGAGATCCAGCGCGCCCTGATCAAGCAGGCGACGCACGACTTTGGCCTGCGCGTCTCGGAGCAGGCGGCGGCGCGGAAGATCGCCGAGATGCCGGTGTTCAAGGACAAGTCCGGCCAGTTCGATCCCCTGCTGATGCGGGCCCTGCTGCGCCAGAACCAGATCTCGGAGGATGAGATCGTCAGCGAGGTGCGCGAGGACATGGCCCGCACCGAGGTGACGGAGGCCCTGGCCGCCGGCATCCGCGTGCCGCAGGCCCTGGCCCGCGACCTGGTGCGCTACCGCGGCGAGCAGCGCGGGGCAGAGACGCTGTTCGTGGCCGACAAGGCCATGCCGGACCCGGGCACGCCCGACCAGGCGGCGCTGGAGGCCTTCCACAAGGCCCAGGCCGCGCGCTACACCGCGCCGGAATACCGCGCCCTGACCGTGGTCACACTGTCTACCGACGCCATCGCCAAGACCGAGGAGGTCAGCGATGAGGACCTGAAGAAGGCCTATGACGCCCGGTCCAAGGAATTCGTGAAGCCGGAACGCCGTGACCTGGACCAGGTGCTGGTCGATACCAAGGAGCAGGCGGACAAGGTGGCGCAGGCCGCCGCCGGCGGCAAGTCGCTGGCCGACGCCGCCAAGGCCGCCGGCGTGTCCATGCTGCCGCTGGCCAACATCACCAAGGCGGATCTGCCGGCCGAGTTGCAGGACATCGCCTTCTCCCTGCCCCAGGGCAAGGTGTCGGAGCCGGTGAAGAGCGGTTTCGGCTGGCACGTCGTCGCCGTCACCAAGATCGTCCCCGGCAGCACCCAGACCCTGGACCAAGTGAAGGCCCAGCTGGTGGAGCAGGTGAAGGCCGAGCGCGCCACCGACCAGCTGTACGACCTGTCGAACAAGCTGGACGACGCCATCTCCGGCGGCGCCTCGCTGGAGGAAGCCGCCAAGAAGGTGGACGCGGCGGTGACCAAGATCGCCGCCGTGGACCGCGAGGGCAAGGACCCCGCCGGCAAGCCGGTGACCGGCCTGGCCGTCCCCATCGCCAAGGTGGTGCAGACCGCCTTCGGCCTGGCCTCGGGCGACAACAGCAGCACCACCGAGGGCGAGCGCAACAAGAGCTATTTCGCCGTGCGCGTGGACAGCGTGCAGGCCCCGGCCCTGAAGCCGCTGGACCAGGTGAAGGATCAGGTCATCGCCGATTGGAAATCCTCCAAGCGCGACGAGGCCGCCAAGGCCAAGGCCAAGGACATCGCCGACAAGCTGAAGGCCGGCGCCACGCCGGAGCAGGTGGCCAAGGAGACGGGCGCCGTCTACACCCGCCAGCCGCCCGTGGGCCGCACCCCGCCCAAGGATAGCCCCCTGACGCCGGAACTGGTGGACGCCCTGTTCACCCTGAAGCCGGGTGAAGTCACCACCGGCGCCGCCGCCGACGGCCAGATGGTCGTGCGCCTGGCGGCGCTGGTGCCCATGCCGGAACCGCTGCTGGCCGACCGCGCCACGGTGGCGGCGAGGCAGCTGCGCGACGGCGTGGCCGGCGACCTCTACGTCCAGTTCCTGGACGCCCTGCGCCAGCGCTATCGCATCACCGAGAACCGGACGCTGCTGCAGCGCCTTGAACACCAGGAGTAAGGCGTCGTGACCCCCTTCCCCGATGAGACGGCCTTCGGCACGGCGTACGCCGCGGGCCAGGCGCAGGTCGTCTGGACGCGGCTGGTCAGCGACCTGGAGACGCCCGTCGCCGCCATGCTGAAGCTGGCGCAAGGGCGCCCGTTCTCCTTCCTGTTGGAATCGGTCACCGGCGGCTCCGTCCGCGGCCGCTATTCCCTGATCGGGCTGAAGCCCGACCTGATCTGGAAGAGCAAGGGGACCCAGGCCTGGATCAACCGGCGGGCCGCCACCGACCCGACCGCGTTCGAGCCCTTGTCCGCCGCCCCGCTGGACGCCCTGGCCGATGTGCTGGAGGAGAGCCGCATCGACCTGCCGGCCCACCTGCCGCCCATGTCGGCCGGCCTGTTCGGCTATCTGGGCTACGACATGGTCCGGCTGATGGAAAAGCTGCCGGAGAAGAACCGCGACGCCCTGGGGGTGGAGGATGCCGTGCTCATCCGCCCCACCATCATGGCCATCTTCGACAGCATCGAGAATGTGGTCACCCTGGTGACCCCGGTGCGCCCCCAGGCCAGCGTGTCGGCGGAGGCCGCCTACCTCGCCGCCAAGGAACGCCTGGCCGACGCCATGGCCGACCTGGACCGGCCGCTGCCGGTGGGGCACGACGCGGCGGGCGAGATCGAGGTTCTGCCCGACCCCTCGTCCAACGTCAGCCGCGCCGACTATCACGCCATGGTGGAGAAGGCGAAGGAGTATATCCGCGCCGGCGACATCTTCCAGGTGGTGCCCAGCCAGCGCTTCTCCGTGCCCTTCGCCTTGCCGCCCTTCGCGCTGTACCGCGCGCTGCGCCGCATCAACCCCTCGCCCTTCCTGTTCTTCCTGGATTTCGGCGACCTGGCGGTCGTGGGTTCCAGCCCGGAGATCCTGGTGCGGCTGCGCGACGACACCGTCACCATCCGCCCCATCGCCGGCACCCGCCGCCGCGGCAAGACCCCGGCGGAGGACAAGGAACTGGAGGCCGACCTGCTGGCCGACCCCAAGGAGCTGTCAGAGCACCTGATGCTGCTGGATTTGGGGCGCAACGACGTGGGCCGGGTGGCCGAGGTGGGCACTGTCACGGTGACCGAGCGCTTCACCATCGAGCACTATTCCCACGTGATGCACATCGTCTCCAACGTCGAGGGCAAGCTGGACAAGTCCCGCTTCAATGCCATCAACGCCTTGGTGGGCGGCTTCCCCGCCGGCACGGTCTCCGGCGCGCCCAAGGTGCGCGCCATGGAGATCATCGAGGAGCTGGAGGGCACCCGCCGCGGCATCTACGGCGGCTGCATCGGCTACTTCGCCGCCAACGGCACCATGGACACCTGCATCGCGCTCCGCACCGCCGTCATCAAGGACGGCGTCATGCACGTCCAGGCGGGCGGCGGCGTGGTGGCGGACAGCGATCCCGAGGCCGAGTACCAGGAGACGGTGAACAAGGCCAAGGCCCTGTTCAAAGCCGCCGAGGAAGCCGTGCGCTACGCCCAGGAAAAACGCTCGACGCGGAACATCTGAGGTGTGCTCCGGCGCACCATGAAAAAGGGCGGTCCCGACGGGCCGCCCTTTTTCATTCAGGCCGCCAAAGCCGCCATGGCCTTCTTAAGTGGCCCCGCCAGCGAGCCGACATGATCGGAAGTCAGGCCGGGCCGATGAAGTCGAAGCCGGCATCCTCCACGGCGCCCTTCACCTGGCCGACGTCGGCCGGGCCGGTGACGGTCACCACGCCCGCGTCCACGTCCACGGCCACCTCGGCCATGGGCACCACGGCCTGGATGGCCTTGGTCACCGACCGGGCACAGCCTTGGCAGGTCATGCCGTCGATTCGATAAGACGCGTTCATCTCGTTCTCCACACGCCATGGCCGGCCATCAGGACGCGGCCCATCAAGCAATTATTAGGTGCCGCCCGGCGGCGGCGCTATGACGGACGTCAATGGCACCAAGACAAAGCCCTTGGCCGCCAGGGTGGGCAGCCAATGCTCCAGCGCCGTCAGGGTGACGTCGTGCGGGTGGCCGATGGCGACGGCGGTGCCGTGGCGGCGGGCCACCTCCTCCACCTTGGCCAGCATGGCCTGCACCGCCTTGGGCGACTGGTCGTCGTCCAGGAAGACGTCGCGGCTGACCAGCGGCAAATGGTAGCGCGCGGCCAGTTCGGGCCCCTTGGTGTCGGGCGTGGTCCGGCTGTCCAGGAACATCAGGCCGCGGCGGGACAGTTCCGCCAGCACGATGGACAGCTTGCCCTCGTCGGCCGTGAAGCGGCTGCCCATGTGGTTGTTGATGCCGACATAGCCGTCGAACGACGCGAGGTCCGCTTCCAGGCGCCGCTGTATTTCCTCATCGCCAAGATTCACGGTCAGGGCACCGGGGCCGGGGTCGGCCTTGCCCACCGGCTCCATGGGCACGTGCACGATCAGCTCATGCCCCGCCGCCCGCGCCGCCCGTGTCTGGTCGGCCAGGTCGTGGGCGTAGGGCAGCCACGCGGTGGTGACCGGGCCGGGCAGTGCCACGGCGCGGGTGGAGCGGGGCCGGTCCACGCCCAGATCATCGATCACCAGCACGATGCGGGCATGCGCGGCACCGGGCGTGGGCGCCGCCATCTGGGGCGACGGCACCGCGTTGCGTCGCCAAGCGGCGCCGGCCTTGCCCGTTTCCGGCTTGCTTGGCTCAGCCTTGGGCGCCTCGGCCTTGGGCAGCGCAGCCGGCGCTTCGGCATGCTGTTCCGGCGGCGGTGCCACGGGCGGGGCGGATGGCGTGCCGGGCGGGCGGGGGCCCGTCTTGGTTGGTCCGGATGGGACGGGCGCGGTCGCCACCGCGGGCTTGTGCGGATGGCGGTTGCCCAGCACATAGGCGCCCAGCAGGGCGACGATGGCCGTGAGGCCGACGATGCCGGCCAGCTGCGCCCGGGTCAGGCTGATCCGGGTGCCCTTGCGCCGGCGCGCGGGCGCACGCTTGGGGGGGCCTTTCCGGCCGGGCCGTCCCAGCGGCGGCGGGGGAGTGACGCGCCGGGGCATCAGCGGGCCCCGATGGCGGGAGCGGACGCGGTGGAAACGGTCATGCCTGTCCCTTGAAGAAGCACCGGCCGCGTTTCGCCGACCGGCCCCCACTAGTGCTACAGCGCCGGCGCACTGGCAATCTCCTAGGCGGCTTATGCCGCTTATCGGATCCGCGCCCAATCCGGTTGCCCTGCGCGCGGCCTCGGGACTAGTGTAGGCCACCTTTGGCCACGTCCAATTCCCCCCGAACGGGTTCCCAGATCATGCTGCTGCTCATCGATAATTACGATAGCTTCACGTACAATCTCGTCCATTACATCGGCGAGCTGGGCGCCGACGTGGCCGTTTGGCGTAACAACGCCCTGAGTGTGGATGACGCGCTGGCCCTGAAGCCGGAGGCCATCGTCCTCTCCCCCGGCCCCTGCGATCCCGATAAGGCCGGCATCTGCCTGCCCCTGATCACGGCCGCCGCGGAACGGGGCATCCCCCTGCTGGGCGTCTGCCTGGGTCACCAGGCCATCGGTCAGGCCTTCGGCGGCCGCGTCATCCGCGCGCCGGTGCCCATGCACGGCAAGGTCAGCCAGGTCACCCACCAGGGCGAAGGCGTCATGAAGACCCTGCCCTCGCCCTTCGCCGCCACGCGCTACCACTCCCTGATCGTGGAGCGGGAAACCCTGCCGGCGGAACTGGAGTCGGTCGCCTGGATCGAAGGGGGTGCTGAGGACCAGATGATCATGGCGCTGCGCCACCGCGTCCTGCCCATCCACGGCGTGCAATTCCATCCCGAGAGCATCGCCTCTGACCACGGCCACCAGATCCTGGCGAACTTCCTCGATTTCGCCGGCGTGGCGCGCAAGGCCGTCAAGAAGACCGGCCTGGCGGCATGAGCGGTGACATCGGTGACATGAAGGCGCTGCTCGGCCGGGTGGCCGAGGGCAAGCGCCTGTCGGAGGATCAGGCCCTGGCCGCCTTCGACATCATCATGTCCGGCAACGCAACCCCATCCCAGATGGGGGGCTTCCTCATGGCGCTGCGCGTGCGCGGCGAAACGGTGGATGAGATCACGGGCGCGGTGCGCGCGCTGCGCGGCCGCGCCGCCCGCATCGACTGCCCGCCGGGCACCATCGACACCTGCGGCACCGGTGGCGACGCCAGCGGCACCTACAACATCTCCACCACCGTGGCCTTCGTGCTGGCCGCCTGCGGCGTGCCGGTGGCCAAGCACGGCAACCGCGCCCTCTCCTCCAAATCCGGCGCCGCCGACGTGCTGGGCCAGCTGGGCGTGAACGTGGAGGCGGAGCTGGAGGCCGTGCGCACCGCCCTATGGCAGGACGGCATCACCTTCCTGATGGCCACCCGCCACCATGGCGCCATGCGCAACGTGGGCCCGACGCGGGTGGAGCTGGGCACCCGTACCATTTTCAACCTGACCGGCCCCCTGTCCAACCCGGCGGGCGCCAAGCGCCAACTGATGGGCGTGTTCGCCGAGCGCTGGGTGGAACCGCTGGCCCAGGTGCTGAACCGCCTGGGCACGGACGTCGCCTGGGTGGTCAGCGGCGAGGACGGGCTGGACGAGATCACCACCACCGGCGCCACCCATGTGGCGGAGTTGCGCCACGGCGCCATCCGCCGCTTCCAGGTGACGCCGGAGGACGCCGGCCTGACCCGCGCCCGGCCCGAGGACATCCGGGGCGGCGACGCGGTGGAGAACGCCCGGGCCCTGCGTGCCGTGCTGGCGGGGGAACAGGGCGCCTACCGTGACATTGTGTTGATCAATGCCGCCGCCGCCTTGATCGTCGCGGACAAGGCCACCACCTTGCGTGACGGCGTGGCCCAGGCGGCCCAGGCCCTGGACGACGGCCGCGCCGCCGCCAAGCTGGCGGCCCTGGCCCGTCATTGCCCCCTGCCGCCCCCGGCAGTGGAAGATACTGAAGGAACACGCGCATGAGCGACGCCGCAGATGTCCTGACCCGGATTTGCGCCGACAAGCGTGAGCATATCGCCGCCTGCAAAGCCGCCCGCCCCCTGGCCGAGGTGGAACGGGCCGCGCGCGACGCCGGCCCCACCCGGGGCTTCGCCCGCGCCCTGCAGGCCAAGGTGGATGCCGGCCTGTACGCCCTCATCGCCGAGATCAAGAAGGCCAGCCCCAGCAAGGGCCTGATCCGGGAGGATTTCGATCCCCCCGCCCTGGCCCGGGCCTATCAGGAGGGTGGCGCCGCCTGCCTGTCGGTGCTGACCGACGTGCCCTATTTCCAGGGGGCCGATGAATACCTGGTGGCGGCCCGCGCCGCCTGCGACCTGCCGGTGCTGCGCAAGGACTTCGTGCTGGACACCTACCAGGTGGCGGAGGCCCGCGCCCTGGGTGCCGACTGCATCCTGCTGATCATGGCGGCGCTGGACGACGCCCAGGCGCTGGAGCTGTATGACGCCGCCACCGGCTGGGGCATGGATGTCCTGGTCGAGGTGCATGACATTGAGGAGATGCGACGCGCCCTGGCCTTGCCCGGTGGCCTGCTGGGCGTGAACAACCGCAACCTCAAGACCCTGTCCATCGACCTCGCCACCACCGAGATGCTGGCCGGCATGGTGCCGCCGGGCCGCCCCCTGGTGGCGGAGAGCGGCCTTTATCATCCGCAGGATCTGCTGCGCATGGAGATCGTGGGCGCCCGCCGTTTCCTGGTGGGTGAATCGCTGATGCGCCAGGCCGACGTGGCGGCCGCCACCCGCGCCCTGTTGGGGCTCGACAAGGCCGTGGCGTGACCATGTCGGAGAACAGCGGCTTCACCCATTTCGACGCCGCCGGCCGGGCGGTGATGGTCGATGTCTCGGACAAGGCGGAGACGGAGCGCCTGGCGACCGCCCGCGGCCGCGTGGTCATGAAGGCGGAGACCCTGGCCCTGATCCAGGCGGGCCAGATGGGCAAGGGCGATGTGCTGGGCGTGGCGCGGCTGGCCGGCATCATGGCGGCCAAGCGCACGCCCGACCTTATCCCCCTCTGCCACCCGCTGGCCCTGACCAAGGTGACGGTGGACCTGACCTGCCTGCCCGAGGGCAACGCCGTGGAGATCGAGGCCACGGCCAAGCTGAAGGGTCGCACCGGCGTGGAGATGGAGGCGCTGACCGCTGTCAGCGTCGCCGCCCTGACGCTGTACGACATGTGCAAGGCGGTGGATAAGGGCATGGTCATCGCCGACATCCGCCTGATCGCCAAGGATGGCGGCAAAAGCGGCCCCTATCGCGCGGAAACCCCCTGAACCAGGTCCTGCCATGATCCCCGTTGACGAAGCGCTGGCCCGCATCCTCGCCCAGTTCCAGCCCTTGGCCGGCGAACTGGTGGGGGTGGGCGAGGCGGTTGGCCGCGTGCTGGCCGCCGATGTCGTGGCGCGGGTGACGCAGCCGCCGGCCGCCGTCTCCGCCATGGATGGCTGGGCGGTGCGGGGATCGGACCTGGGCTCCCTGCCCGTCACGCTGGCCCGCATCGGCGAGGCGCCGGCCGGCCGGCCCTTCGCCGGCACGGTGGCCTCGGGCCAGGCGGTGCGCCTGTTCACCGGCAGCGTCATCCCCGACGGCGCCGACACCGTGGTGCTGCAAGAAGACTGCGACGACCTGGGCGGCGGCGTGCGGGTGCGCGAAGGTACGCCCGGCCGCTGGGTGCGCGCCGCCGGCCTGGACTTCACCGCCGGGACCGTGGGCCTGAAAGCGGGCCGCCCCCTGACCGTGCGCGACGTGGCCCTGGCCGCCGCCATGAACCATCCTTTCCTGACCGTGCACCGCCGGCCCCGCGTCGCCGTCCTGGCCACGGGCGATGAGGTGGTGATGCCGGGTGAGCCGCTCGGCCCTGGCCAGATCGTCAGCAGCAACGGCCTGGCGCTGGCGGCGCTGGTGCGACGCCATGGCGGCACCCCGGTCAACCTGGGCATCGCACCCGATGACGCCGATACCTTGGCGATCCTGGCCCGGGGGGCGGCCGGATGCGACCTGCTGGTCACCACCGGCGGCGCCTCCGTCGGCGAATACGACCTGGTCCGCGACATGCTGGGCGGCCAGGGGGTGGACCTGGATTTCTGGAAGATCGCCATGCGGCCGGGCAAGCCGCTGATGTTCGGCCGCCTGGGGGGCACGCCCCTGCTGGGCCTGCCGGGCAACCCTGTCTCCAGCCTGGTGTGCGCCACCCTGTTCCTGGTGCCGGCGCTGCGCCGGATGCAGGGGCTGGCCCCGGCGGAGTTGCCCCGGGCGCGAGCCGTGCTGACCAACGCCTTGCCTGCCAACGACCGGCGGCAGGACTATCTGCGCGCCACCCTGACGGCCGGCGACGGTGCCCTGCCCGCTGTCGCGACCTTCACCCAGCAGGACAGTTCCATGCTGAGTCGCCTGGCGGCGGCGGACTGCCTGATCATCCGCCCGCCCCACGCCCCTGCCGCCGAGGCCGGCACGGTGGTGGACATCGTCCCGCTGGACGGGATTTAGGGCCTACCCCCCTTCGGTCGCCCTAAATCTGTCATCGTCCGGTGGTTTTTCATCGCTAACCCTTGACGCGGGCCGTGAACCAAAATAGAACATGGCCAGTACGTTTCGGGTTTGTTCCATATCTAGCGGCTCGACACAGCGAAGGGGGCGATATGCTGACGCGGAAGCAACAGGAGCTGCTGCTGTACATCCACCAGCATCTGGGTGAAGGCGGCGTCTCCCCCTCATTCGATGAGATGAAGGACGCCTTGGGCCTCAAGTCCAAGTCCGGCATCCATCGCCTGATCACCGGGTTGGAGGAGCGCGGCTTCATCCGCCGCCTGCCCCACCGCGCCCGCGCGCTGGAGGTGTTGCGCCTGCCGGAAATGACGCCCGCGCCCAAGAAGGCCGCGGCGGCCGCACCGGCGGAGGTGGAACCCCGCTTCAAGCCTAACGTCATCAAGGCCGATTTCCAGGCGGGTCTGCCCGGCAAGGATGCCGGCGATGCCATCGGTGCCGTCAGCCTGCCCCTCTATGGCCGCATCGCCGCCGGTTTGCCCATCGAGGCGCTGCGCGACAGCGGCAGTACCATAGACATCCCCGTCTCCATGCTGGGCATCGGGGAGCACTACGCCCTGGAAGTGGCAGGCGACAGCATGGTCGAGGCTGGCATCCATGACGGCGACACCGTCATCATCCAGCGCTGCGAGACGGCGGAGAACGGCGCCATCGTCGTCGCCCTGGTCGACGCCGCCGAGGTGACGCTGAAGCGCCTGCGCCGCAAGAACAACTCCATCGCCCTGGAACCGGCCAATCCCTCCTACGAGACCCGGGTGTTCGGCGCCGACCGCGTGCGGGTGCAAGGCCGCCTGGTGGGCTTATTCCGCCGGTATTGACCACGGCCATCCCAGACTAAACAACGGCCCTGGCGACCTCAGTCCCAGGGCCGTTTGCTTTGCGGGTCGTGTACCGTCTCGATGCGTACGCCGCCGCGCTCGAAGTACAGGGCGTGCGCGCCACGGGCGGCCAGCACGTCGGGGCCGATGACGCGGGGAGCGTCACAGCCGGCGGCCGGCACGCGGGAGATCACCAGGTCGGCGTTGTCGCAATCTTCCGCCAGGGCGTCGCGGGTCCAGGCGATGGCGACCAGGCGCCCGTCCGGGGCGGCGGGGTCGCGTCGCTCCGGCCGATAGAGGTCGGGATGGTACAGGCAGCCCAGGCTGTCGCAGCGCAGGCTGCCGTCATCCGTGCCCACGATGGGCCAGGCGGGCGGGCGCCCCTCCCCGCCATCGCGCTTGCCCCAGGTCTCCACCTCGAAGCCGCCGCCGCGCGAGGACGACAGCCACAGCTTGCCGCCGCCATCGCGCACCGCCACCATGGTCCCGCCACCCGACACCACCATGTCCGGCCGGGGCGTCAACGGCACCAGCACGCAGCCGAGCGCGATGGGCACCGAGCCGAGCAGGCGCCAGCGGTGGCGCCACAGCATCAGCCACAGGCCGCCCACCACCAGCAGGCCGAAGGCCAGGTCGGACAAGGCCGCCCCATGCAGAGCGGCGCCAGGCAAGGCGGCCGTGACGCGCGCCGTCCATAGGATGCCCTCGCAGCCCCAGCCGATCATGTCGATGATCCACCCCTCCAGATGGAAGGGCATGGCGACATAGGCCAGCAGGCACAGCGGCATGATCCACAGTTCGGTGATGGGAATGCCGATCAGGTTGGCCAGCACGCCGTAATTGGCCACCTGCTGGAAGTGGTAGAGGCAGAACGGCATGGTGGCGATGGTGGAGATGATGGAGGTCAGGCACAGCCCCCCGACGAACAGGGCGGCACGGCGCAGCCAGCCCCCGTCCTTGCGCCAGCGGTTCAAGGGGCCGCGCAACACCTCATACGCGCTGATCAGCGCCAGCACGGCGCCGAAGCTCATCTGGAAACTGGGGCCGGGCAACTGCTCCGGCTGGTACAGCAGGCAGAGGATGCCGGCGACGGCGATGGCCCGGGGGCTCAGGACCGACCGGTCGGCCAGGATGGCCACCATGGCCAGCGCCGTCATGAGGACGGAGCGCAAGGTGGGCACCTGCGCGCCCACCAGCATCATATAGGCCAGGGTGGCCAGGATGGCGAAGGCGGCGGCCCATTTCTTGATGGGATGGCGCAGCGCCACCCCCTCCCACAGGGCCAGGGCCGCCCGGGCGAAGAAGTAGAACAGCGCCGCCACCAGGCTGATGTGCAGGCCGGAGATGGACAGGATATGTTGCAGGCCGGAAACGCGCATGGCCTGCAGATCATCGGGGGGAATACCCGTCTGTTCCCCATTCAGCAGGGCGATGGCGATCATGGCGGGCGCGCCGCTGAGGCGGGCGGCCACGCGGTCGGCGATCAGCTCACGCAAGGCAACCACGCGGTCGTTCACCCAGCCGACCAGGCCCACCGGCGCCGGCGCCACCACCTCGGGCGTCTTGAAGGCGAAGCCCACGGCGCCGATGCCCTGGTAGAAGGCGGAGCGGCGGAAGTCGTAGGCGCCGGGTTCCGGGCTGTCCGGCGGCGGGCGCAGGGCCGCCAGGATGCGCACCCGCGTGCCGGCCGGCGGTGCCGTGTCGGTGGGCCGCAGACGGATGCGTACGGCGGGCGGCGTCAATTCCGGTGCCAGGCGGGGGATGTGCGGATCGGCCAGGGTGACGCGCACGCCCTTGTCCAGCCGCTCCACATTGGCCACGCGGCCCTCCACCGGCACGGGGTCCAGGGGACGTTGCAGGATGGGGGTCTTGAGCCAGGTGGTGCGGGCCTCCACCGCCGTGAAGCCCACGCCCAGGGCCAGCAGGGCGCCCAGGGCCAGCCGCAGGGGCAAACGCTCTCCCGCCAGCAGGTACAGGCCAAAGGCTCCTAGGGTGAAGAGCAGGCCCGACCAGGGCGGCGGCTCCCCCGGCATGGCGAAGTACAGGGCGATGCCGGTCCCCAGGAAGACGGGAACCCAAAGGACCCAACGTTCGCGCTCTTCCACCAAATTGACATACGCAGATGCGACAATGCTGGCTAACGCGCCGAGCACACGATGTGTGATCCGCATCACATCTGAAGGAGGTGGGTCGGCGCCAAATTCGCTCCGCCCAGTAGCTAAATAGGACCCATTCGACAAGTACGGGGCCTCACGGTCCCAGTCCTCTCCAGCGGGGTCTGCCTCAGGGTGCATCTTCGTTCCGGGTGTGCTATCTCAGCGGCTTCCGCATCCTGGTGATGCGCCCCTGGCGGTTATTGTGCCGCCGGACCTGATCACCAGCTATCTCGATATTCGCGTGGCACCGTCAACCTCTGGATGCGTCCCTGCCTAGGCGACCCTTCCCGACGCCCCGACGGTGCGCCACCCGCCCCGCATGCCGGAGAGTGCGTTTCCCATGAGTGTCGTCACCCGCTTCGCCCCGTCCCCCACTGGCTACCTGCACATCGGCGGCGCCCGTACCGCCCTGTTCAACTGGCTGTACGCCCGTCACCACGGCGGCACCTTCCTGCTGCGCATCGAGGATACGGACCGGGCGCGGTCGACCCAGGCGGCGGTGGACGCCATCATCGACGGCCTGAGCTGGCTGGGCCTGACCTGGGACGGCGACGCCGTCAGCCAGTTCGAGCGGCGGGAGCGCCATGCCGAGGTGGCGCGCACCATGCTGGCCCAGGGACATGCCTACCATTGCTACTGCTCGCCGGAAGAGCTGGAAGAGATGCGGGAGCAGCAGAAGGCCGCCGGCCTGCCCATGCGCTATGACGGCCGCTGGCGTGACCGCGACCCGTCGGAGGCGCCGGCCGGCGTGGCGCCCGTCATCCGCCTGAAGGCCCCGCGCGAGGGCGAAACCGTTCTGCAGGACAAGGTGCAGGGCGAGGTGCGGGTGCAGAACAGCCAGCTGGACGACATGGTGCTGCTGCGCGCCGACGGCACGCCGACCTACATGCTGTCGGTGGTGGTGGACGACCAGGACATGGGCGTGACCCAGGTGATCCGGGGTGACGACCACCTGACCAACACCTTCCGCCAGCTGCAGATCTACCAGGCCATGGGCTGGACACCGCCGGACTTCGCCCACATCCCCCTGATCCACGGACCGGACGGCGCCAAGCTCAGCAAGCGCCACGGCGCCCTGGGGGCCGAGGCCTACCGTGACCTGGGCTATCTGCCGGAGGCGCTGCGCAACTACCTGCTGCGCCTGGGCTGGAGCCACGGCGATGATGAGATCATCAGCACCGAGGACGCCATCTCCTGGTTCAACCTGGAAGGCATCGGCCGGTCCCCGTCGCGCATGGACTACGCCAAGCTGGACAACCTGAACGGCCATTACATCCGGCAGGCGGACGATGCCCGGCTGGTGGACCTGATCGGCCCCCGATTGGTCACGGCCCTGGGGCGTGCGTTGAGCGACGCCGACCGCGATCTGCTGCGCCGCGCCATGCCGGGCCTGAAGGCGCGGGCCAAGACCCTGGTGGAACTTGCGGCGGGCGCACAGTTTTATATCACGGCCCGCCCCCTTCCGCTGGACGAGAAGGCCACCCAACTCTTGTCCGACGAGGCCCGGGCCCAGCTGGCGACCATCGCCGGCCGCCTGAAGGACGCGTCCGATTGGACCGCGGCGACCCTGGAGGGGATCGTGCGCGCGTACGCCGAGGAGACGGGCCTGAAGCTGGGCAAACTGGCCCAGCCATTGCGCGCTGCACTCTCCGGTTCCACGGTCTCGCCACCGATCTTCGAGGTGGCGGAAGTGCTGGGCCAGGCTGAAACCCTGGCCCGTATCAGTGATGTCGCAGGGGGTGCCTGAGCCCTCCTGGCGTCATTGCCTTCGGCGGTGCGGAACACTACACTCCGCACCGCGTCATAAAGACCAATAAGGGGCAGAGGGCCCCGCTCCGTATAAACAAGGACGTGCCGAAATGAGCGATACGACGACACCGGCGGCCGGAAAGAAAACGGTCACCCTCACCGACAACCAAACCGGTAAGTCTTACGAGTTCCCCGTCATGCACGGCACGACCGGCCCTGACGTGATCGACATCCGCAAGCTCTACGGCGACACCGGGTACTTCACGTACGACCCCGGCTTCACCTCGACCGGCAGCTGCGAGTCCAAGATCACCTTCATCGACGGCGACAAGGGCGTCCTGCTGCACCGCGGCTACCCCATCGAGCAGCTGGCCGAGAAGAGCGACTTCATGGAAGTCTGCTATCTGATGCTGCACGGTGAGCTGCCGAACGCCAAGGAAAAGAGCGAGTTCGAGCGCTCCATCACCTATCACACGATGGTGCATGAGCAGCTGTCGCAGTTCTTCCGCGGCTTCCGTCGCGATGCCCATCCGATGGCCGTCATGTGCGGCGTGGTCGGCGCCCTGTCCGCCTTCTACCACGACAGCACCGACATCGAGGATCCGCGCCAGCGCATGGTGGCCTCGCACCGCCTGATCGCGAAGATGCCGACCCTGGCCGCCATGGCCTACAAGTACTCGATCGGCCAGCCCTTCGTGTATCCGCGCAACGACCTGGGCTATGCTGAGAACTTCCTCAACATGACCTTCGGCGTCCCGTGCGAGCCGTACAAGATCAACCCTGTCATCGCCAAGGCGATGGACAAGATCTTCATTCTGCACGCCGATCACGAGCAGAACGCCTCCACCTCCACGGTGCGTCTGTCCGGTTCCTCCGGCGCCAACCCCTTCGCCTGCATCGCCGCCGGCATCGCCTGCCTGTGGGGCCCCGCCCACGGCGGCGCCAACGAGGCCGTGCTGAAGATGCTGGGTGAGATCGGCCACAAGGACCGGATCCCCGAGTTTATCGCCCGTGCCAAGGACAAGAACGACAGCTTCCGCCTGATGGGCTTCGGCCACCGGGTCTACAAGAATTACGATCCGCGCGCCAAGGTCATGCAGCAGACCTGCAAGGAAGTCCTGGCCGAACTGGGCATCAAGGACGACCCCCTGCTGGACATCGCGGTGGAGCTGGAGCGCATCGCCCTGGAAGACCCGTACTTCGTCGAGAAGAAGCTGTACCCGAACGTCGACTTCTACTCGGGCATCATCCTGAAGGCCATCGGCTTCCCCACCAGCATGTTCACCGTGCTGTTCGCCCTGGCCCGCACCGTGGGCTGGATCGCCCAGTGGCAGGAAATGATCGCCGACACCTCGCAGAAGATCGGCCGTCCGCGTCAGCTGTACACCGGCGCCACGACGCGGGATTATGTCCCGGTCGAGCAGCGCTAAGGCATAGGCGGACGGGACGATGGCGGAGCGGGTTCATCCCAGCGATGGCGATAACGGGACAGGCGGCCGCCGGTCCCGACCCCGCGCCCGCATCCTGCCTGCCCGTTCGCTGGAGGGCCACTTGCCGGCCAACGACAACCCCGTGCCCCCGGGCCGGCGGTTGAAGCGGTTGGTGTGGATGACCTTCGCCACCCTGGGCGCAGTCCTGGGCATCGCGGCCACCGTGGTGTCCCTGCTGCACTGAGGACGATGGCAGCACCTTCCCGTGCTTTTTTGGAAAGGCCGTCCGGGCAACCGGGCGGCCTTTTCCTCTATATCGCGCCGTTGGTCCGCGTTCACCGCCATGCATTGCTGGCATTGCCATCAGGGCATGCGACCAAAGATTTCCACAACAGGTACCGGTCGGACTGATGGCCGGAGTTGCACGTCGCAGGTGCGATCATGACCCAGACTGTACACAGCGAATGGGGCTTGGCCGGGGTGGAGGCGTTGCGTGAACGCGTGGCGGTGCTGGTCATCGTCGACATCCTGTCCTTTTCCACGGCCGTCGATATCGCGACCAGCCGCGGTGCGGCCATTCTGCCCTTTCCCTATGGCGACACTGATGCAGCCCAGGCGGCCGCTGACGCGGCAAATGCCGTGCTGGCGGCCCCGCGCAACGCTGGCGGCCAACTCAGCCTGTCGCCCCGCTCCCTCACCACCATCACGTCCGGCATCCGGCTTATGCTGCCCTCACCCAATGGTTCCCGGCTCTCCCTCGCGGGCGGCACGGCGAAGGTGCTGGCAGGCTGCCTGCGCAACACCACGGCTGTCGCCCGGCAGGCCCGGCTGCTGGCCGATGGTGGCGACATCGCCGTCATTCCGGCGGGTGAGCGTTGGCCGGATGGCGGCTTGCGCCCGGCGGTGGAAGACCTGCTGGGGGCCGGTGCCATCATCGCGGCGCTGGACCTGCCGACATCCGCCGAGGCGCGGGTGGCGTGCGACGCGTACAGGGCGGCCGGGCCGGATCTGGCCGACATTATCCGGGGCGGCCGGTCGGGCCGGGAACTGGCCGGCTGGGGCTACGCCGATGATGTGGAACTTGCCGTTGAGCTGAACGTCAGCGCCACGGCACCGGTCTTGCGTGATGGCGCCTATCAGGCGCCGTAAGCCCCTTCCATCGCCTGGGCCAGCACCTCGAAAATGCGGGGGCTGTCGCACTGGGCGACATTGAAGCGCAGGAAGCCGTCGGCGGTATTGGTCAGGCTGAAGACGTCACCCGGCGCCAGCACCACCCCGTGGTCCAGCGCCGTGCGGGCCAACGCCACCGACGACACGCCCGGCGGCAGGGCCGCCCACAGGAACATGCCGCCCCGGGGTTCCGCCCAGGGCTTAAGCCCCAAAGCCTCCAGCCGCCGCACCGTACGTCCCATGGCGCCGGCCAGGCGCGCGCGTACACCCTCCATATGCCGGCGATAGCTGCCGTCGGTCAGCAACTGGTGGACGATCCGGGGATTGGTGGTGGCATTGCCGAAGGCGGTGGCCAGCTTCACATCGGCAATGCCTTGGATCCAGTCACCCCGCGCCACGACATAGCCGCAGCGCACCGCCGCCGACAGCGTCTTGGAAAAGCTGCCGATATGGATCACCCGCTCCAGCCCATCGAAGGCGGCCAGCCGGGGCGATGGCTCCGCCTCGAAATCGCTGAAGATGTCATCCTCGACGATCAGGATGTCGTGAGCCGCCGCCAGGGTCAGCAGCTTGTGCGCCACCGGTGCGGTCAGGCTGGCACCCGTGGGATTGTGCAGGGCGGCGTTGGTGATGTAGAGGCGCGGCCGATGGCTCGCCGCCGCCTGGGCGAAGACCGCCAGATCCGGCCCCGTGGGGGTGTAGGGCACGGGCACGGCGCGGGCACGGTGGGCCGCCACCACGGTCTTGAAGTTGTAGTAACAGGGGTCATCCAGCAGCACGACGTCCCCCGGCTCCAGCAGATAGCGGCAAACCAGGTCGATGGCCTGGCTGCCGCTGTCGGTCAGCATGATCTGGTCGGCCGCCGCCGCGATGCCCCGGGCGGCGAAACGATCAGCCAGGTGGCGGCGCAAGGCCGGATAGCCCAGGGGGTTGTCGTAGTCCAAAAGGGCCCCCGACGGCGCCCGCGCCAAGGCGCGGAAGGCGCGACGGATGGCCGGTTCCGGCATCCAGCCGGCCGGCAGCCAGCCGCACCCGGGCTTCAGCACGCCCTCGCCCGGCTCCAAGGCCTGGCGCATGAGCCACAGGGGGTCCACCGCCCGGTCCGGTGGCGGCTCCGCCCCGGCGAGCGCCGTGCCCATGAGCGCCAGCGGCGCCGCCCGCTTGGCGACGTAAAAGCCGGAGCCTGGGCGCGCCAGCAGCACGCCCTCCGCCACCAGGCGATCGTATGCCTCCACCACCGTGGACTTCGACACGCCCAAGCGCTCCGCCAGCATGCGGATGGAAGGCGCGCGGGCGCCGGCCGCCAGCAGCCGGCCATCCACCCGGGCATGAATCTCGGCCATGACCGTCCCCACCAAGGTCATGCCGGCGGGGGTCCCCATCGACTGTATCGCCATTTGGACCAGTACAGTTTGCTTAAACCGTACTGCACCATACCTTGTGACCGGTCCCGGCGGAAGGCAGCATCGGCATCGTCACGAACCAGGATGCCCCGCCATGACGGACACCACCGTCCCCGCGCCCCTTACCACGGCACCAACGCGCCAGCCGGCCGCAGGCTTTGTCTACGGCCTGATGGGCGTGATCATCTTCAGCGGCAGCCTGCCAGTGACCAAGATCGGCCTGGCCGGGCTGGATGCCAATTTCCTCAGCCTGGCGCGGGCGGCCCTGGCCGGCATCGTCGCCGCCGGCCTGCTGGTCCTGCTGCGGCCCCGCCGGCCCGGCTGGCGCGACCTGCCCGCCCTGGCGGTGGTCGCCAGCGGCGCGGTGGTCGGCTTCCCCCTGCTGTCGGCCCTGGCCCTGCGTTGGATGCCCAGCACCCACGCCGTCGTCTTCAGTGGCCTGTTGCCCATCTCGACCGCCGTGTTCGGCGCGCTACGCGGCGGTGACCGGCCGCGCGCGTCTTTCTGGCTGTTCTCCTGCGCGGGTGCGGCGGCCATCGCCGCCTATGCGCTGGCGCCCGCCCTGCTGCGGGGTGGAGTCCAGTTGGCACCCGGCGACGGACTGATGATCCTGGCCGTGGCCGTCTGCGGCCTGGCCTATGCGGAGGGGGCGCGGCTGTCGCGCCACCTGGGCGGCTGGCCCGTCATCTGCTGGGCGCTGGTGCTGTCCCTACCCCTCATGGCGCCGTTGGCGTGGGCCACCTTCCCCGCCGATTGGCAGTCCGTACCGGCCAGCGCCTGGTTGGCGCTGGGCTACGTCACCCTGTTCAGCATGCTGATCGGCTTTTTCTTCTGGTACCACGGCCTGGGCCTGGGCGGCACGGCGGCGGTGGGACAGATCCAGCTGCTGCAGCCCTTTTGCAGCTTCGGCCTGGCGGCCCTGCTGCTGGGCGAGCCGGTGGGACCGGCCGTCCTGGGCACGGCCCTGGTCGTGGTCCTATGCGTGGCCGGCGCGCGACGGGCAAGCCGCCGGGGATAAGGCTTACGCCAGCCCCGCCTGCTCCGCCTCGCGCTCGCGGGCGTGGATCACCCGCATGACCACCTCGGCGGCGCGGCGGCTGGGCGGGGTATCCCCCTGGCCCAGCCAGGCGGCCACCTCGGCCACGCCCTCAATCTGTTCCTGACGGGCGGCGGGGTCGTCCAGCAGGCGCCCCAAGGCCTCCGCCAGGCGCGATGGCCGGCATTCCTCCTGCAGCAACTCCGGCACCAGCATGCGGTTCAGCATGATGTTGACCAGATTGACGAAGCGCACCTTGATCAGGCCGCGATACAGCCGGTAGGTCAGCGGATGGATGCGATAGGCGATGACGGCGGGCAGCCGGGCCAGCGCCAGTTCCAGCGCCACCGTGCCGGACGCGGCCAGGGCGGCCTCGCTGGCGGCGAAGGCGTCGTACTTGTCCTGGTCACCCTCCACCACCACGGCGGGCAGCGGCCAGCTTTTCACCGCCTCCTCCACCAGGGCCTTGGTGGCGGGCACCGTGGGCACGGCCGCCACCACGCGCGGCAGGCGCGGCGCCAGGATGTCCAGCGCGCCCTTGAAATCGGGCAGCAGCTTAGTCACCTCGCTGCGGCGGCTGCCCGGCAGGATGGTAATGATCCGGGTGTCGGATTCCAGGTTGTGCTTGGCGCGAAAGCGGTCGGCGTCGCCGGCGTCGGCGCCGCTCTCCACGATGGGGTGGCCCACGAAGCTGCAGTCCAGGCCCGCCTTCTCGAAATAGGGGGGTTCGAACGGCAGCAGCGCCAGCAGGTGGTCCAGGAATTTGGCGATCTTGGCGGCACGCCCTGGGCGCCAGGCCCAGACGGTCGGCGCCACGTAATGGATCAGGGGAATGTCCGGGTTGGCCTTCTTGACCCGGCGCGCCACGCGGAAGCAGAAGTCCGGCGCGTCGATGGTCACCACCGCCGCCGGCTTCATGTCCAGGATGGCCTGTTCCGTCTGCTTCATACGCCGCAGCAGGCTTGGCAGCTTGGGCAGCAGTTCCGCCAGGCCGAACAGGGCCAATTCCTCCATGGGGAACAGGCTTTTCAGGCCCTGGGCTTTCATCCGCTCCCCGCCGATGCCGGCGAAGCGAATGGCGCCAAACGTTTCCTGCTTCAGGGCCAGCATCAGCCGGCCACCCAGCACGTCGCCCGACGGCTCCCCCGCGACGAGGAAGACCAACGGCACATCCTCGTTCATACCGCCTCCGTAACAATACCAGTGACGAACAGGCCGGCGGCGTCCGCCGCCTGGGCCACCTGTTCAGCGCCCAAGGTCAGGGTGCCGCCCGCCTCCACCGCGATGCCGCGGAAGCCATGGGCCGCCGCCTTCCGCACCGTTGTAACGCCGATGGTGGGCAGATCCAGGCGGATGTCCTGCTGGGGTTTGCGCATTTTGACCAGGATGGGGCCGGGCCCCGCGCGCCGCAGCCCGCCGCAGCGTTCGATCAGGGCGTCGGTGCCCTCGATGGCCTCAACCCCCAGCACCAGGCCCTGCTGCACCACCACCGCCTGGCCCACATCCAGCAGGCCCAGGGTGCGGGCCACGGCCACGCCGTGGTGGATATCGGCCTCGGCGGCGGCGTCGGGCGCCAAGGCACCCATGGGGCCGGCGGGACTCAGCAACCCCTGCACCAGGGCCTGCACGGCCACGACGGCGAACCCCTCCTCCTCCAGCGTCGCCACCAGGGCGCGCAGGATGCCGTCGTCACCCAAGGCTTTGGCGCCGATGCGGGCAAAGAACTTGGCGGCGAACCAGTCGGGCCGCATTTCGGCCAGGCTGGGCCGGCGCACGCGGCCGGCCAGCACGATCTCCCCCACGCCCTCCGCGCGAAGGCGGTCCAGGATGGCGCCGGCGGCGCCGATGCGGAAGGTCGCCTGGGGCACGTCAGGGGGCACGGTGGCGCCTTGGCCGTCGAGGGCCACGACGAAAACCGGGCGCCCCAGGGCGCGGCAGGTGTCGACCAGCCGGCTGGGCAGGTCGCCCCCGCCCGCCAAGATCCCCAGTTTTACGGGGGTATCCGGCATCAGCGCGGCTGGCACAGGGCGCGGCCGCCACGGCCGCGGATAAAGTCCAGCACCTCCCCCACCACCGGGGTGGGGTGCGCGCTTTCCACCGCCGCCATGCGGTCGGCCAGCGTGCCCTCATGGCCGAAGATGCCGTCGAAGGCGGTGCGCAGGGCATTCACATCCTCGCGGGTGAAGCCGCGGCGGGTCAGTCCCACCAGGTTCAGCCCCGCCAGGAAGGCGCGGTCGCCCTTCACCAGGCCATAGGGGATGACGTCGCTTTCCACGCCCGACATGCCGCCGATCATGGCGTGGGCGCCGATGCGCACCCACTGGTGCACGGCCGAGAGCCCCCCCAGGATGGCGTTGTCCCCCACCTCGACATGGCCGCCCAGGGTGGCGTTGTTTGCCAGGATGACATTGTCACCCACGATGCAGTCGTGGGCCACGTGGGACGAGGCCATGAACAGACAGCCATCGCCCACGCGGGTGACCATGCCGCCGCCTTCCGTGCCGATGTGCATGGTCACATGCTCTCGGATCCGGTTGTTGCGGCCCACGATCAGCTCCGCCGGCTCCCCCTTGAACTTCAGGTCCTGGGGGGCGTGACCGATGGAGGCGAAGGGATAGATGACGGTGCCGGCACCCACTTGGGTGCGGCCTTCCACCACCACATGGCTTTTCAGGTCGACGCCATCCCCCAGCGTGACGTGGGGACCGACCACGCAGTAGGGGCCGATCTTGACCCCTGCGCCGATCTGGGCGGCAGGATCGACCACGGCGGTCGGGTGGATCACGGTCTCGCTCATCACGGATAAGGCCTAGCTGTCCATCACGATCATGGCGGCATAGGTGGCCTCGGCACACAGCTGGCCGTCCACCCAGGCCTCGCCCTTGAACTTCCACACGTTGCGGCGGTTCTGGATCTTCTGGACCTTGATCTCGACGCGGTCGCCCGGCACCACCGGGCGGCGGAACTTCGCCTCCTCGATGGACATGAAGTAGACCAGCTTGCCTTCCGCCGACTCACCCAGCGTGTGCATGACCAGCACGGCCGAGGTCTGGGCCATGGCCTCCACGATCATGACGCCCGGCATGACGGGCTTTTGCGGGAAGTGGCCGGTGAAGAACGGCTCGTTGATCGTGACGTTCTTGATGCCCGTGCAACTCTCACCCGTGATGATGTCGACGATCTTGTCGATCAACAGCATGGGATAGCGGTGCGGGATCATCTGCATGATCCGCAGGATGTCCAAATCGGGTACCTTGCCAGGAACCTTCTGCTCTTCAGTCGTCACGTCCATCACCTTCATTCCTACCCCGCACCAGGCGGCCCAGCGCCGCTACCTGGCGCAACCATTGCCGCATGGGCACGGCCGGCGAACCGCCGACCTTTTCCCCCGGCCCCACGTCCCGCATGACACCGCTTTGTGCCGCGATCTGCGCGCCGGCGCCGATCTTCAAATGCCCCGTGACGCCGGCCTGTGCCGCCAGCACGACATGATGATCCAGCTTGGTGCTGCCCGATATCCCCGCCTGGGCCACGATGACGCAGCCGGCACCGAGGTGCACGTTGTGCCCGATTTGCACCAAATTATCAATCATACAGCCCCGGCCGATGACCGTGTCGGGCCCGGCACCCCGGTCCACCGTGGCGTTGGCGCCGATTTCCACGTCATCCTCGATCAGCACCCGCCCCATCTGCGGCACGCGCACATGGCCGCCCAGGTCCATGGCGAAGCCGAAGCCGTCCTGGCCGATGCGGGCGCCGGGATATATCGTGACCCGCGCCCCCAGGATGCAATGGGTCAGCGAGGCGTTGGCACCGATGACGGTGTCGTCCCCCAGCCGCACGTTCACGCCGATGGTGGCGTTGGGGCCGATGCGGCAGCGGGCGCCGATGACGGCCCCCGCCTCCACCACCGCGCCCGCGGCGATGTCCGTCCCCTCCCCCACCTCGGCGCTGGGATCGACATAGGCGCCGGGGCTGATCTTCCCCGAGGGGGCGGTCGCCGGGTAGAAGGCCTGGGCGCACAAGGCGTAGGCCTTGTAAGGATTGCGCGACAGCAGCAGCGCCACACCCGCCGGCGCCTTGGACGCGAGTGCTGGATGCACCACTACGGCACCCGCCCGCGTGGCGCTGAAGGCGGCCACGTACTTCTTGTTGTCGAGGAAGCTCAGTTGGCCCGGCTCCGCGGCGTCCAACGCGGCGACGTCGCTCAGGACCAGGTCCGGGTCGCTGCCCGGCGCCACCTCGGCGCCGGAACGCCGCGCCAGTTCGGCAAGGGTGTAGGGCCCGGCCCGGTTGAAGAAACGGGGATCGGCCATGGGAACGGCACCTTTCAACGGCAGCGACCGCGCCCGGACGCGCCATCCCTTCGACAGGGCGCCCGGGTGCCGGTCAGTTCGGAACGTTGACCGTGATCTGCGGCAACGTGGCGTTCAAGCGTGACAACACGGTGTTGGTGATGTCCAGCGCATCGTCCGCCATGTAGATGATGTTGGATCGCGGAATGACCAGCGTGAAGCCGTTCTCGCGCGCCACCTCGCCCACCACGCGCACCATGTTGTCGCGCAGTTGGGCGCTGGCGGCGGCGAAGGCGTTGTCCAACTGGCGCTTGCGTTCCTGCAGGCGCCGCTGCACCTCGGCCACCTGCTGTTCGAAGTCCTTGCGCTTGGCGTCGAAATCTTCCTGGCCCAGCTTGGTCCGCTGGCTGGCCAGTTCCTTTTCCGCCTGCCGCAGGAACTGTTCCTGCTGCGACTGTTCCGCCTGGAACTTCTGGGTCTGCTCGCTGTCCTGCCGCTTCATGCTCTGCATGGCGGAGCACTTTTCCAGCAGGAACTGCACGTCCACCACGGCGATGGTCGTGACCGGCTTCTGCTGGCCGTCGCTGGCCACGGGCTTGGCCGGCGCCTTAGGCTGAGCCGCCGCCAGGGCGGCATGTGCGGGTACCAAGCCCCCAAAACCAAGAACGAGGGCCGCCAAGGCGGCCCTCGCATGGGAAAGGCAAACGGCCGGGGGTGTGGTGCGGCGTGCAAACGCCATCATGTCCCGTCCCTTCGTTCTTAGAACTGCGAACCGAAGCTGAAGCGGAACTGCTGAATGCGGTCGTAGCTCTTCTTCATCCACGGATAGGCCAAGTCGATACGGATGGGGCCGAAGGGCGACTTCCAGGACACGCCCACGCCCGAGGAAGCGCGGAACGCGAACTCGTCATGGAAATCGTCACCCGGCAACGGCGACTCACCGCTCTGGTCCAGGGCACCGATGTCGGTGAAGACGTGGAAGTCCACACCCAGTTCCTCCGGCAAGCCCAGCGGGAAGGTGACTTCCGACGTGCCGCGCACCAGACGCTTACCGCCCAGGGCGTCGTTGCCGCCGTTGCTGCTGAAGGCGCGGGGGCCGACACCGGCCACCTGGAAGCCGCGCAGGGTGTCGCCGCCCAGGAAGAAGCGGTCCTGAATGCGCACGAACTCACCGCCCAGGCCCAGGATGTAGCCGACCTCGCCCTCTACCTTCAGCACGACATTGCTGAACAGCGGGAAGTAGATACCCGAGGTCAGGCGGTTGCGCAGGAAGTGCACGCTGCCGCCCAGGCCCGCCACCTGGTTGGTGATGGTGAAATAGTAACCGGAGGTGGGCTTCAGGCGGCTGTCACGGGCGTCGAAGGTCAGGGCGGACTGGATGGACGAGGTCGTCGTCGCACCCACCTGCTCCTGCACGAAGCGCGTGGTCTCATAGGTGATGTCGCTGATCCGGGTGTGGGACAGCGTGTAGGTCACCAGTTCGCGCAAGCGGTCGGAGATGGGGAAGCCGGCACGGATGTCGAAGCCCGTGCTGGACATGTCGTAGCTGTAGGACTCTTCCGTCGTGTTGGCGTTGCGGTCCGTGCGGAACAGGTCCACGCCCATCGCCAGATCCCGGTTCATGAAATAGGGATCGGTATAGGAGATGGTGAATTCCTTGGAGTAGTAGGACCACATCGTCGAGAAACGGATGTCTTGGCCCGTACCCAGGAAGTTGCGCTGGCGGATCGAGAAGTCGATCAGCGCGCCTTCGGTGGTGGAGTAACCCAGGCCCACCTGGATTTCGCCGGTGGACTGTTCGCTGAGATCGACGGTCAACACCGCCTGGTCGGGCGTGCTGCCCTCGCTCGGCTTGATCTTGACGTCATCGAAAAAGCCCAGGTCCTTCACGCGCTGCTCGGAGCGCTTGACCTTGGACGCGTTGAAGGGGTCGCCTTCGGCCAGCAGCAACTCGCGCCGCACCACCTTGTCCAGGGTGATGAGGTTGCCGTTGATGTCGATGCGCTCGACGAACACCCGCGGGCTGGGGTTGATCTCGAAGTGCAGATCGACGGTCTGCGTGTCGGCGTGGCGTTCCTCATTGGGATCCACCTGCACGAACGCGTACTGCTGGTCGCCCAGCTTGTCCTGCAGCTTGTTGATCGTGCTTTCGATCTTGTCGGCGTTGAACCAGTCGCCTTCCTTGGTCTCGATCACCTCCCGCAGGGGGGCCAGATCGATGTCCTTGATGGCGCTGGTCAGTTCGATCTTGCCGAACTTGTAGCGCTTGCCCTCGTCCAGGGCCATGGTGATGAAGAACTTGTCGCGCGACGGCGTCAGTTCCGCGACCGACGACATCACCCGGAAATCGGGGTAGCCGTTACGGAAATAGAAGCGGCGGATCTGTTCCTTGTCATAAGCCAGGCGATCGGGATCATAGGTGTCGTCGCTGGACAGGAAGCGCCACCAACGCGATTCCTTGGTCACCATGACATTGCGCAGGTCGCTGTCGTCATAGATGTTGTTGTTGATGAAGCTGATCAGCTGCACGCCGGTCAGCGGGCCTTCATCGATCTCGAACACGAGGTCGACGCGGTTCTGTTCCAGCTGGACGATCTTGGGTTCGATGCGCGCGGCGAAGCGGCCGTTACGGCGGTAGACGTCCAGCATGCGCTGCACGTCCTGCTGCACGCGGGATCGGGTGAACACCAGGCGCGAGCGCAGCTGGACTTCGGACTGCAGGTCCTCGGTCTTGACGCGCTTGTTCCCTTCGAAGACCACGCGGTTGATGATCGGGTTCTCGACCACGGCCACCACCAGGGTGTCGCCGTCGCGACGCAGGGTCACGTCGGCGAACAGGCCGGTGGCGAACAGGGCCTTCAGCGATTCATCGATCTTGTCCGGATTGAAGGCATCGCCCTGCGACACGACCAGGTAGGAGCGGACCGTGGCCTGCTCGATACGCTGGGTGCCTTCGACGCGGATGTCCTTGATGACGCCACCGGACAGGATCTCCTGAGCCCAGGCACCGGACGAAAGAGCGACAGCTGACGTTGCGGTGGTGCCGGCGATAGCCAGGCACAGCGCCGCTACTCTCGAAACCGAACCCAATTATTTCCCCCGGTCAAACTTTGGAAATCAGAGACTTAACGAAACTGCCCACGCCAAAGTGGATCAGATCGTTCCAAGTGGCGAAAATCATGAGACTAAGTACCAAAGCCAGGCCGATCCGGAAACCATATTCCTGAGCGCGCTCGCCCAGGGGACGGCCCCGCAAAGCTTCCAGGCCATAGTACATAAGATGTCCGCCGTCCAGCATGGGGACGGGGAAGAGGTTGATCAGGCCCAGGTTCACCGACAGCACGGTCATGAACCAGATGACTTGGACCAGGCCCAACTGCGCCATCTGTCCAGACATCTGCACGATGCGCAGCGGCCCGCCGAGATCTTCGGTGCCATGGCTGCCCGCGATCATTTGGCCCACGGCGTCCAGCGTGCCGGTGATCAGGGCCCAGGTCGCCTTGCACGCCGCCCACACGGCGTTCAGCGGGTCGCGGCGATGGTATTCGTCCTGCCCGCGGATGACGCCCAGGCGGCCGATGCGGCTCTTGTTACCGAAACGGTCTTCCGATTCCACGGCGCGCGGCGTGACGCGCAGATCAACCTGCGCGTCGCCGCGCTGCACCTTCACATCCAGGGTCACATCCGGATTGATGGCGATGATCTGCTGCAAGTCCTCGAACCGCTCGATCTTGTGGCCGCCCAGTTCCAGCACGCGGTCGCCCGCCTGCAGGCCGGCCACGGCGGCGGCGCTGTCGGGCTCCACCTGTTGCAGCACGGCGGGCGTGTAGGGCTGGCCGTAGAACATGAACAGCAGCGACAGGGCCACGATGGCGAACAGGAAATTGGCCATGGGGCCCGCCACCACGATGGCGGCGCGCTGGCCCACCCGCTTGTAGTGGAAGGATACGGCACGCTCTTCCGGCGTCATGGAGCGGGTCTCGGCGCCGGGCCGGCTGGCGGCGTCGGCGTCACCGAACATCTTCACGTAGCCGCCCAGCGGGATCAGGCTGAACTTCCAGCGCGTGCCGGCGCGGTCGTTGAAACCCCAGATTTCCGGACCGAAGCCGATGGAGAACACATCCACCCGCACGCCGTTGCGGCGCGCGATATAGTAATGGCCGAACTCGTGCACGAACACGAGGACGGTCAAGACCACCAGGAAGGTGCCCCCATAGGTGCTGGCGTAGTTCACGATCTGATGCATCGTCCCAAACTCCAATAACACCCCCTCCTTCAGGGCTTCCCCGCCTCACCCCGCCTTCCGGCGCGGAAACTGGGACACGCATGAGAAGAGGGCCTGTTTGCCTGGTCGCGATGGTGCGCCGCGTTGGTGAACAAAACGTCACCGGCAGCGGCTTCGCAACCTGGCCGGCAGGCCCCGGTCATCCTTGAACGGCCGGGACCCCCGTTTCCTATCGCGCCTGAATCGCTTCAGCCGCAACCCGCCGCGCAACGGTATCGACTTCGCGCACATCGTCCAGTGAATTAAGGCGGGAATGCGGCACTGTCGTCATCGTGTGCTCGACAATACGCTCGATATCCAGGAAGCCGATGCGGCCATCCAGGAAGGCGGCCACGGCCATCTCGTTGGCGGCGTTCATGACGCAGGCGGCGCAACCGCCGGCCCGCATGGCCTCGCGCGCCAGGCGCAGCGCCGGGAACTTCTCCGGATCGGGGGCGTGGAACTCCAGATGGCCGGCGGTCACCAGGTTCAGGCGATCACCCGGGGTGGCGATGCGGCGCGGCCAGCCCAGGGCCACGGCGATGGGCGTGCGCATGTCCGGCGTGCCCAGCTGCGCCAGGACGGAACCGTCGACATATTCCACCAGGCTGTGCACCACCGACTGCGGGTGGACCAGCACGTCGATCTTATCCTCGGGCATGCCGAACAAATGGTGGGCCTCGATGACCTCCAGCCCCTTGTTCATCATGGTGGCGCTGTCGACCGAGATCTTGGCGCCCATGTCCCAGGTGGGGTGGGCCACCGCCTCCTTCACCGTGGCGCGGGCCATATCCTCGCGCGTCTTGTTGCGGAAGGGCCCGCCCGAGGCGGTCAGGATCAGGCGGCTCACGCCCTCCACCCGCTCGGAGTCGAAGACCTGGAAGATGGCGCTGTGTTCGCTGTCCACCGGCAGCAGGGTGGCGCCATGGCGCTTCACCTCGGCCATCATCAGCGCCCCGGCGCAGACCAGCACCTCCTTGTTGGCGAAGGCCACGGTGGCGCCACGACGGGCGGCAGCCAGCGTCGGTTCCATGCCGGCGGCGCCCACGATGGCGGCCATGACCCAGTCCGCGGGGCGCGCGGCGGCGTCCACCACCGCCTGGGCACCGGCGGCGACCTCGATGCCGGTACCGGACAGCGCGTCCTTCAAGGCGGCGTAATGGGCCTCATCCGCCACCACGGCGGCCTTGGCGCGCAGCTCCTTGGCCTGGCGGGCCAGCAGATCCACGTTCTTGCGGGCCACCAGCGCCTCGACCTGGTACTTCTCCGGGTCGGCCGCGACCAGCTCGACCGTGTTGCAGCCCACCGAGCCGGTGGAGCCCAGGATGGTCACCGTGCGCGCGGCTGGAACGGCGGCGGCCGCCGCCTCCGGCGCCACAACGGCCTGCAGGGAACTCACCACCATGACCCATTCTCCCCAATCAGGGCGTGGAACAGCGCGAACACCGGCGCCGCCATGACCAGCCCATCAATGCGATCCAACAATCCGCCATGCCCGGGGATCAGCGAGCCGCTGTCCTTCACGTCGCACCGGCGCTTCATATACGATTCGAACAGGTCGCCCGCCTGGCCCACCACCGCGATGACGGCCGCCACCAGGGCGCCCGCGCCGGGCGAGGACACAGTCGCCAGCGGTGACAGGGCCAACCCTACCAAAGCCGCGGCCGCCATGCCGCCCAAAAGGCCCGCCCAGGTCTTCTTCGGGCTGATGCGTGGCGCCAGCTTGGGCCCGCCGATGGCGCGGCCGGCGGCATAGGCGCCGATATCGGTAGCCCAGATGGCCAGCAGCAGGAACAGAAACAGCCAGGGGGCGTCGGGGCCCGCCCGGTTGCGGATCCAGTCCAGCGCCAGACAGCCGCCGCCGACGTAAGGCACGATCAGCGCGAACAGGATGGGCGCCGGCAGCCGGCCACCCTGCCCCGCGTCCTGCGCCTCGGGCGCATGCGGATGACCGCCGGCGGCGGCCCACCACAACAGCGCCGTCTGCGCCGCCAGCAAGACCAGGGCGTAAAGCGGCCCGGCCACGAACTCGCCACTGAGGGTGACCAGGATGGTCATCAGCCCCATGGCCGTGGCCCAGGGCTGGCGCCCCGGCACCACCAGGCGCAGCCATTCCAGACCGGCGATGACGGCGACCGCCACCAGCACCAGCTGAAAGACGATGCCGCCCAGCCACACGGCCACCAGGACCGGGGGCCCCAGGACCAAAGCGGAGAAGATACGGGTCTTCAGATCACCCGGCAGCTTGGCCAACAGCCCTTCAGCGCGTTCCAACCGTTGCCCCATACCGGCGGTCGCGCCGATGGAATTCCTGGATGGCGTCATCCAATTCCTGGCGACCGAAATCCGGCCACAGCGTTTCCACGAACACCAGCTCCGCATAGGCCATCTGCCACAGCAGGAAGTTGCTGATGCGCTTTTCCCCGCTGGTGCGGATCACCAGGTCCGGATCGGGGATGTCCTGGGTATAGAGCGAGGCGCCCAGGCTTTCCACCGTCACCTGGTCGGCCGTCATGCGCCCAGCCCTCACCTCTTCCGCCAAGTGGCGGGCGGCGTTGGCGATTTCCTGGCGCGAGCCGTAGCTGAGCGCCATGACCAACGTCAGGCCGGTGTTGTTCGCCGTCAGGGTCTCGGCGTTGGTGATCAACGTGACGATGTCGGGCGCCAGGCGCGACCGGTCGCCGATGATGCGCAGCCGCACGCCGTTCTTGTGCAGGGTGGCGATTTCCCCCCGCAGGTAGAACCGCAGCAGGTGCATCAGTTCGCTGACCTCCCCCTCCGGCCGGCTCCAGTTCTCCGACGAGAAGCTGAACAGGGTGAGGTAGGACACGCCTAGTTCCCGCGCCGCCTCCAGCACACGCCGCACCGCCTCCACGCCCTTCTTGTGGCCGGCGGTGCGGGGCAGGCCCCGGCGCGTCGCCCAGCGCCCATTGCCGTCCATGATGATGGCGATATGGGCGGGCGGGCGGGCGTTCAGGGGCACTGCGGCACCGGACATGGGACTCTCGAAGAAACTGGAACCGGGACGGGTAGGAATGAAAGCGAACCTGGGACGCCACCTCAGATCTGGGTGATGTCCTTTTCCTTGGCGGCGAACGCCTCATCGATCTTCTTGATGTGAGCGTCAGTCAGGGCCTGCACCTTGTCCGACCACGTCTTGTGCTCGTCCTCGGACAGGTCGCCGTCCTTCTGCGCCTTCTTCAGCAGGTCCATGCCGTCGCGGCGCACGTTGCGCACGGCCACGCGGGCCTGCTCGGCGTACTTGTTGGCGACCTTCACCAGTTCCTGGCGGCGCTCCTGGTTCAGGTCCGGGATGGGCACGCGGATGGTCTGGCCTTCGGTCTGCGGGTTAAGGCCCAGGCCAGCCTCGCGGATGGCCTTCTCGGTGGCCTTCACCATGCTGCGGTCCCACACCTGCACGGTGATCAGGCGCGGCTCGGGCACGCCGATGGTGGCGACCTGGACCAGGGGCATGTGCGACCCATAGGCCTCGACCGTCACCGGTTCCAGCAGGCTGGCCGACGCGCGGCCGGTGCGCAGGCCGGCGAATTCCTTGCGCAGGTTCTCCACGGCGCCATCCATGCGCCGGCTGATGCCATCGATATCGGGGGCGGCCACGTTCAAGCCTCTTCTTCCGTAATGATCGTGAAATGACCCCTTCCATCCATGACTTCGGCGAAACCGCCTTCCTGATGGATGGAAAAGACGAGGATAGGAATGTTGTTCTCACGCGCCAGCGAAATCGCCGTCGCGTCCATGACCTGCAGGTCGTTGGACAGCACGTGCAGGTAGCTCAGGGAACTCAGGCGCTCAGCCGTCGGATCCTTCTTGGGGTCGGCGGTGTAGACGCCATCCACCTTGGTGCCCTTCAGCAGGGCCTCGCAACCCATTTCCGAGGCGCGCAATGCCGCGGCCGTGTCGGTGGTGAAGAAGGGGTTGCCGGTGCCGGCGGCGAAAATCACCACCCGGCCCTTTTCCATGTGGCGCACGGCGCGGCGACGGATGAAGGGCTCGCACACGCTGGCCATGGGGATGGCGGACTGCACGCGGGTGGGCACGTCGATGCGCTCCAGCGCGCTCTGCATGGCCAGGGCGTTCATCACGGTGGCCAGCATGCCCATATTGTCGGCCGTGGCGCGTTCCATGCCCGACGCGGCGCCCGAGATGCCACGGAAAATGTTGCCACCGCCGATGACCAGGCAAACCTCGACCCCCATCTGGACGACGGTCTTCACCTCGTTGGCGACGCGGTTGACGACCTTCTGGTCGAGACCGAATTCACGGTCCCCCATCAGCGCCTCGCCCGAGATTTTCAATAGCACGCGTTTGTATCGGGCAGCCACGGGGTCAGGTCCTCTCGCCAGTTGATGGTCCCGGCGGCAAGCCGGGTTGGGAAGCCACGAGTGTCCGGGGTCAGATCCGGGTTAGCTCTACTGCAAACTTGCCCCCGCCGCCAAGTCTGGCGTTGCGGGAAGGCAGCACAACAGAGCCCCGAATTGTGCCGCCAAAATGACGCCGGGCCCGAAGCACACGAAAGAGCGGCGCGGACGATCACGCCGGCGGCCACTCTACTCACTTGGAATTGTCGGGAAAATCGCCATCCGGGGCTGACACAGAAATGGTGCCGGGATGGCCTGGGGGCCACCATGGCAAGGGGCACCCAAGAAACCGGCGCGCCCATCACTGGACGCGCCGGTCTTACTCAACTCAGGTCGGCTGTAGGATCAGCGCGCCATCGAGGCCACTTCGGCCGCGAAATCGCTCTCTTCCTTCTCGATACCGTCACCCAGCACGAAGCGCACGAAGCCGGTCAGCTTCACCGGGGCGCCCACGTCCTTGGCGGCGTTCTCGACGACCTTGCGGATCTTGGTCTCCTGGTCGATGACGTAGGTCTGCTCCAGCAGCACCACTTCCTCGTAGTACTTGCGCAGGCGGCCTTCCACCATCTTGGCGATGATGTCCTCGGCCTTGCCGGAGGCGCGGGCCTGGTCGGCCAGCACGTTGCGCTCACGGTCCAGGGCGGCGGTATCGACGTCGGCGATGTCCAGGGCTTCCGGACGGGCGGCGGCGATGTGCATGGCGATCTGGCGGCCCAGCTCCTGCAGCTTGGCCTTGTCGCCGGTCGACTCCAGGGCTACCAGCACGCCGATCTTGCCCAAGCCGCCGGTCAGGGCGTTGTGGACATAGGTGGCGACGACGCCGTCGGTGACCGACAGGCGGGCGGCGCGGCGCAGGTTCATGTTCTCGCCAATGGTGGCGACCAGGTGGGTCAGCTCTTCCGCGACGGTGCGGCCGTTGCCGAAAGCCTGGCCCTTCAGGGACTCGACGTTGGCATCGGTCAGCGCCAGCTTGGTCACGCCGGACACCAGGGCCTGGAACAGGTCGTTGCGGGCGACGAAGTCGGTCTCGGCGTTGATCTCGACGGCGGCGCCGACGGTGCCCTGGGAGGCGACACCGACCAAGCCCTCGGCGGCGACGCGGCCGGCCTTCTTGGCGGCGGCGGCCAGGCCCTTCTTGCGCAGCCAGTCGATGGCGCCCTCGATGTCGCCGGCGACCTCGTTCAGGGCCTTCTTGCAGTCCATCATGCCGGCGCCGGTCTTTTCGCGCAGCTCCTTAACGAGCGCAGCCGTAATCTCAGCCATCTTCGCCTCTCTCATCGCGTCAGGGCGGACAGGCGTCCGCAGGGATTTTGCTCAGGGATCGGAGGGACGTCGCCGTCCGCATCCGGAAATTCGCGGGGTCGCCACCCCAGCGGGGGGCCACCCATATGACAGCCGCCCCGAAGCGGGGCGGTGGTCGGCCGGGAACGGGAATGGTTTGAAGCATTCCAACAACCCGGACAGCCCAGGGGCACCGCCCCCGGACAGCAAGCCGGCCGGGCCGGAACCCCTGACGGAGCCCCGGCCCGGCCGTTCGCTTAAGCCTTAGGCCTCGGCCGCGACTTCGGCTTCCTCGGCGGGGATCTCTTCCACCGGGGCCTCTTCCGAAGCGCCGACGTCGATGCCCGAGGCGGCCATCTCAGCGTGCAGACCATCCAGCACGGCGCCGGAGATCAGCTCGCAGTACAGCTCGATGGCGCGCAGGGCGTCGTCGTTGCCGGGGATGGGGAAGGTCACGCCGTCAGGGTTGCTGTTGCTGTCCAGCACGGCCACCACGGGGATGCCCAGCTTGTTGGCTTCCTGAACGGCCAGCGACTCCTTGTTGGTGTCGATGATGACCAGGATGTCCGGCAGGCCGCCCATCTCCTTGATGCCGCCCAGCGCCCGCTCCAGCTTGTCGCGGTCACGGGTGCGGTTCAGCAGTTCCTTCTTGGTCAGGCCGGCGATCTGGCCGCCCAGCAGCTCATCCATCTCGCGCAGGCGCTTAATGGACTGGGAGATGGTCTTCCAGTTGGTCAGCATGCCGCCGAGCCAACGGTGGTTGACGTAGTACTGGCCGCAACGGCCAGCAGCCTCGGCCACCTTCTCCTGGGCCTGGCGCTTGGTGCCGACGAACAGGACGCGGCCACCGCCGGCGACCACGTCACGCACGGCCTGCATGGCGCGGTGCAGCATGGGCACCGACTGCTCCAGGTCGATGATGTGCACGCCGTTGCGCACACCGAAGATGTACGGGGCCATCTTCGGGTTCCAGCGACGGGTGTGGTGACCGAAATGCACGCCGGCTTCCAGCAGCTGGCGCATGGTAAAGGTAGGCATAGCCATGAAACGGAACCTTTCTCCGGTTTGGCCTCCGTGGGCAATGCCCCTTGGCCACCTGGCCTTGAGACACCGGAAGCGGACCGCCCAGATAATAAGGACGCCCCGCAAGCCCACGTGTGGGATTGACGATGGCCGGTGTGATACTCCGCCGCCCCGGCGATTTCAACCCCGAAGCGCGGGCGCCCGCCCTGCGGGAACGAAAGGGGTCCCCCGCGCCGGGCGCTTGGCAGTGGCGGGCCCCCACGCCTATGGTGCGGCCCATGTTCGTCCCCACCAACCTCCCCGCGGAGCCCCCCCTGGCGGAGGCCCGCGCCGCGCTGGCCCTCAGCTATGCCGACCTGGGCCTGGCGCCGCCGGCCATCACCGCCGTCGCCGCCGTCGCCCTGCCGGACATCGTGCGCCCGCGCCTGGACCATGTCGATGGCATGACGGCGGCCCTGGCCCGCCACGCCGGCGGCCCGGTCAGCGTCAACGTCCAGGCCCGCACCCGCGACCAGGGTCCCGGCTTCGACCGCCTGCGCCGGCTCGTCATCCTGGCGGCGCGGGCCGATGGGCGCCCCCTGGCCCTGGGCCTGCTGAGCGTCGATCTATTGGCCCTGCCGCCCCCCGTGGCGGCGGAGGCGCTGGCGGAAAGGACGCCCTTCGGCACCCTGCTGGCCGATGCCGGCCTGCCCTTCCTCAGCCGGCCGCGGCTGTTCTTCACCCTGGCGGCCGATGCGGCACTGGTCCGCCTGTTGGGTGGGGCGGAGGGCGAGATGCTCTATGGCCGCCTGGCCCACCTGGCCCTCACCCTGCCCGGCGCCGAGCGCCCCGTGGCCCGGGTGGTGGAAATCCTGCGGCCCTGAACCGGGGTCACAGCAGCGCCGGCAGTTCCCGCCGCAGCAGGTCCAGCACCAGCCGCACCTTGGGCGGCACCTGCCGGCTAACGGGATAGAGCGCGTGCAGGTCGAAGCCCGGCACCCGGTGGCCGGGCAGCAGCGGCACCAGCCGCCCCGCCGCCACGTCCGCCGCGCACACCGGCGCCTGCAACACGCCGATACCGGCCCCGCCCAGCAGCAGGGCATGCGCCGGCCGCCAGTGGCCGAGGCTCATCCTTATCCGTATAGGTGTGGCGATGGCCTTGCCGTCTTCGGTCACCAGCGGCAGCCGGCCGTTGGCGAACAGGCCGCCGACCCGCACGAAGTCATGGCCCCCCAGATCATGCGGCCCCGCCGGCGCGCCGTGGCGCTCCATATATTCGGGCGCGGCCACCAGCAGGCGGCGGACGTGGCCCAGGGGTCGGGCGACGAAGGCGCCCTCCCCGCTGTCGCCCAGCCGCAGGGAAAGATCCACCCCCTCGGTCACCGGATCCACGACGCGGTCATTCAATACCAAGTCGATGTCGAGATCGGGGTGCGACCGGCGCAGGCGCAACAGGATGGGCGGCAGCAGCACCTCACCCACGCCATGAGGCGCCGCCAGGCGCAGCGTGCCGCGCAAGGGTTGGTCCGGGCCCACGGCGGCGACGGCATCGGCCGCCGCCTCCAGCGTCTGCCGGGCGCGTTCGTAGAAGACGGCGCCGGCGTCGGTCACGGACAGGGAGCGGGTGCTGCGCAACAGCAGGCGGCTGCCCAGGTGGGCCTCCAGCCGCTCGATGCGTTCGCTCACCGCCGGCTGGCCCATACCGAGGTCGCGGGCCGCCGCCGACAGGCTGCCCCGTTCCACCACCCGGACATAGACGCGCATCGCCATCAGCAAATCCATGGGCGCGGACCTTATCGGTTTTTCCGATGAATGTAATCAACGAACCCCGCCTATCCGCCCAGTACCCCGATGGCTGACATTGCGGGCACCCCTTACCCCAAGGAAGCCCTCCATGAGCGACATCCGGCTTTACTTCTTCCAATCCGGCACCCAGCGCTGCAAGGCGCACGACATCCGCATGAACCAGGGGGATGGCGCCGACTATGAGATCCCCGTGCCCTGGTTCCTGCTGACCCATCCCCGGGGCAACGTCGTGCTGGACGGCGGCTTGGCGGCGGAGGGGCTGGCGGACCCACGCGGCTATTGGGGCGACACGGTCGACGTTTTCCGCCCGGTGATGACGCCGGACCAAGGCTGTGTCGCCCAGTTGGCGACGCTGGGCCTGGCCCCCGGTGACATACGCCACGTGGCGCTGTCGCACCTGCATTCCGACCACACCGGCGCCATCGGCCGTTTCCCCGGCGCCACCCACATCGTGCAGCGGCGGGAGCATGAGTACGCCCACGCCCCCGACTGGTTCGCCGCCGGCGCCTACACCCGCCGCGACTTCGATCGCCCCGGCCTGGATTGGCGCCTCCTGGAGGGCGACGCGACCGATGGCCACGATGTGTTCGGCGATGGCGTCCTGCGCCTGGTGTTCACGCCCGGCCATTCGGTCGGTCATCAATCCTTCCTGGTCACCCTGCCCCGCAGCGGCGCCTGGCTGCTGGCGGCCGACGCCGTCTACACCCTGGACCATTGGAACGAGAGGGCGCTGCCGGGCTTCCTGGCCTCCGCCGTGGACACGGTCCGGTCGGTCCGCAAACTGCATGCGTTGGCGGAGCGGACCGGCGCCACGCTGGTACCGGGCCATGACCCGGAGGTATGGCCCCGCTTCCGGCTGGCGCCGGGCTATTACGACTGACGCAGGAAGTCGGCGATCAGCCGGGCGATCAGGTCCGGCGCATCCTCCAGGCAGTAATGGCCCACGCCGGGCAGTTCATGAACGGCGGCGGCCGGGAACAGGTCGCGGAACAGCGGCAGGAAGTGCCGCGCCTGCAAGGTGCGGTCTGCCATCCCCCAGATGGCCAAGGCGGGTCTGGTGCGGATGGCCCGCATGGCCGCGGCGTCAGGCATTTCGAACCGGTGTGCGCCCGTGGCGAAGCCTTTGGCCCAGCCGATGGCGCCCAGGCAGTCCGCCGGGGTGGCGAAGGGCGCGCCATAAGCCGCCAGCCAGCTGTCGGTGACCACACCCATGTCCTCAAAGCCATTGAGCTTCAGGGTGCTGAGGATGGTGTAGCCCAGCTGGCCCAGCACCGTTTCCAGGCTGCCGTCCGCGTGCGCCTTGAGTATCCATTGGAACCAGGGCGCCGTCGCGGCATTGGCCAGCAGCCGGTCAAGCTGGTCGGGCTGGCCAAAGGATACGGGGCCGTTGGTGGAAATCACCCGTTTGACGCGATCCGGATGGCGGGCGGCCAGCCCCATGCCCGTCGGCCCGCCGAAATCGTGCAGCACCAGCGTGATGTCGCGCAGGTCCAGCGCCAGAATGAAGCGCTCCAGATTGTCGATGTGATCCTGCAGCCAATAGCTGCGGTCCGGCGGCGTGGCGCTTTTGCCGAAGCCCATATGGTCCGGCACCACCACGCGATGCGTGACGCTCAACGCCGGGATCAGGTGGCGGAACAGGTAGCCCCAGGTCGGCTCCCCATGCAGGCACAGCACCACCTCGCCCTCACCCTCATCCACATAGTGCATGGGAAAGCCGGGGGCGTTGGTGATATGGGAGGCGAAGGGAAAGGTGCCGTCGAAGGTGGCATCGGCGGGGATCATGGCGGTCGCTCCGATATGGTTTCAAATTAAAACCATATGAGACGTATCGCTTGAGGTTTTAATTTGCAACCTCTATATCCAGGCCATCATCGGCATGAGGGGAGACCGCCATGGTCAAGCGCACCAGCCACCAGGACTCGCTGTGCGGCGTCGCCCGGCCGCTGGACGCCATCGGCGACGGCTGGTCGCTGCTGATCATCCGCGACGCCTTCGACGGCCTGCGCCGCTTCGGGGAGTTCCAGAAGAATTTGGGCTTGGCCAAGAACATCCTGGCCGCCCGCCTGCGCACCCTGGTGGCCCACGGCATCCTGCGGACGGTGCCGGCCGCCGACGGCGGCGCCCACCAGGACTATGTGCTGACGGCCAAGGGGCGCGGCCTGTTCCCGGTGTTGGTTGCCCTACGCCAGTGGGGCGAGGACCATTTCTTCACCGCCGATGAGCCACACGTGCGCCTGCTGGACAAGCGCACCGGCAAACCCTTGCGCCGCCTGGAACCCCAGGCCCAGGACGGCACCCCGCTGGCGCCGGAGGATACCGTGGTGCGCTTTCCGGTGGAAAATCCTTAAACCCTGCATCGCTTCTGCACAAAACCCCGTTTAAGCTGGCGGGCAACGACGACGCGGTGGGGTGGTGATGGCGACGGACGGCACAGCGGCGACAACGGCACAGACGGCGGGGCGGCCCCCTGACGTTTTCGTTACCCGCCTGGTGGCGGCCCTGGTCCAGGCGGCGGGACTGTACCTGCTGGCCGAGGCGGCGACGAAGCCGCTGGCCTGGCCCGCGACCGTTCCCGAGCTGTTCACGCCCCTGGCGATGGTTCTGTCCCTGATCCCCTTGCTCGCCCTGCTGGGGGTGGGACAGATCGCCTGGCGGCCGCTGCTGATATGGATCCTGGTGGCGACCGTGATCGTCGCCGGCCTCGGCTATCATACGGAAGCCCGCCTGCCGGAAGCCCACCTGCCATCCGCCGGCTCGGCCATGGGGTCGAAGGAGGCTCCCTCGCTGATCTGGGGCCACATCGACGTGTGGCTGAGCATCGCCGGCGGCCTATTCATCGCCCATGCCCTGGTGGTGGACGCGGTCATCGAGCGGCGTTGGCGCCCCAGCTATCCGCGCCATTTTGACACCGCCTGGAAGCAAGGAGTGCAGGCAGCCCTGACCGTGGTGTTCACGGGTGTGTTCTGGGGTGTGCTTTATCTCGGCGCCGGTCTGTTCAATCTGCTGAAGATCACCTTCTTCGAACGACTGATCCACCACGACTGGTTCGCCATCCCCGCCACCACCTTGGCCATCGCGGGCGCCGTGCACATCACCGATGTGCAGCCCGCCTTGATCCGGGGCGCGCGCGCCCTGGCGCTGACCCTGTTCTCCTGGCTGCTGCCCCTGCTGGTGGTCATCGTCGTGGGCTTCCTGGGCAGCCTGCCCTTTCTGTCCTTGCAACCGCTCTGGCAGACCCATTTCGCCGCCAAGCTGCTGCTGACGGCGTCGGCGCTGCTGATCTTCCTCATCAACTGCTGCTATCAGGATGGCGCGGTGGAGCGAACCGCCATCGCCGCCAAGCGCTGGGCCGGCACCGTGGGCGCGTTGGCGCTGCTGCCCTTGGTGGCGCTGGCCGCCTGGGCGCTGAGCTTGCGGGTGGGGCAGTACGGCTGGAGCGTGCAGCGCGTGGTGGCGGCCGCCATTGTCCTGGCCCTGGCCGCCTACACCATCGGCTACGTCGGCGCCGTGCTGCGCGCGCCCAGCCCACATGGGCCCCAGTGGCTGCGCTTGCTGGAAATCACCAACCACGTCTCCGCCCACCTGGTGCTGATCCTGCTGCTGGTCCTGTTGACGCCCGTGGCCGATCCCGCCCGGCTGATGGTGGCCGACCAGATGGCCCGGCTGCGCGCGGGCGTTGTAGCGCCGGACAAGATCGACATCGTTACCCTACGCTTCGACGGCGCCCGCTGGGGCCAAGACGCCACGATCGCCCTGAACCAGATGACAGCGCCCCAATGGACGGCTGAACAGACTGCATTGCTGCACAAAGCCGCGCAAGCCTCCCTGGAAAAGGCAAACCGTTATCAGGTGTGGCATCAGTTCCCCACCACGGAGCCGACTGAGGACGAATTGCGAAAGCGGCTGGCGGTCTATCCCCCCGGGCATCCCATCCCTTCGGCGTTCTTGAAGACCTATTCCGAGGAAGGGGCGATGTGGCCGCGTGCTGGCTGCGGTCACCCCACCGAAAGATGCGCCGCTTATTTCCTGACGCTCATGCCTGGAACACCGGAAGCCATCTTCTTGCTGGATGGCATGTCGGCCGCCGTGTACGAGGTGGACACCGCCGGTACATGGCACAAAACAGGTTATGTACTAGGCGACCTTACGAACTGTAACGCCCTGGAGCAGTCCTTCAAGCAAGGGGCAGTCACCACCGTTCCCCATCCTTGGCCGGACCTGATGGTTGGCGGCATCCGGCTGGAAATTAACCGAGCCGATTTCGGCTATCATACCTGCCCCACCAGCCCCTGAACGTTCCGTTTGACAGCGAGAATCGCATCCCTTTTCGGGAACCGTGCAGGCTCGCATCCGCTTCCTGAAAGGAAAGACCGGAGGCGGCTGGTGGTGATGTCCACCATCCAGCAGCGGCGACCTTTGCATCCCCACGCAGAGCCCGGCCCTCCGCCAACAGCGGCAAGGGCAAAAGATGACCGCCAAGGCGACAAGGGCGGAGACAAGAACGGCGGCGGCGTGGGGATGGGGATGGGCAGCGGTGGCTTCAGCTTCGGCGCCCCCCACGACGCCCATGACCACCATGTGTGAAAGCCCTAAGCGGACATCCGGACGGCGTCCCGGTAGGTCTTGGGGGACGCGCCGGTCACGCGCTTGAAGGCGGTGCTGAAGGCGCTTTCGGAGCTGTAGCCCAGCGACTGGCCGATGACCGCCACGGGGGTGCCCCCCTCGCGCAAGGCGCGTTCGGCCAGGCGCATGCGCCATTCGGTGAGGTAAGTCAGCGGCGCCAAGCCCGCGACGGTCCTGAAATGCAGCGCGAACGTCGTTCGCGACATGGCGCAGGCCCTGGCCAGCTCATCGAGATGCCAGGCGCGGGCGGGATCGCCGTGCATCAGCCGCAGGGCGGGCGCCAGGCGGGGGTCGCCCAGCGCGCGCAACCATCCGGCCGGCAGGGGCCCGGACGTCTTGAGATGGGCCCGCAAAATCTGGATGAACAGCAGTTGGGCCAATTGCGCCGTCACCAGCTGCGTGCCCGGCAGGTCGGCGCGCCGCTCCGCCACCAGCTGGTCCAGCAGCCAGCGGAAAGCCGTCGCCTGCGGTGAGGCCGCCGGCACGTGGATCCACGGCGGCAGGACATCCGCCAGCAGCCGGCCGCTGGCCGGGTCAAGCAGGACATGGCCGCCGATATGGGCGAAATCATCGCCCTCACCCACCGTCACCGGCTTCGTCTTGTCGGTGCGGGAAAACAGGCTCATGGCATCGATAGGCGCGGCATCCAGGTCACTGGCCAGCTCGAAGGACCGCTTGGCCGACAGCAGCCCTACGTCGCCGGTCTCGAAATGAACCGGCGCCGCCTCGCCCTCGATGCGCACCCAGCAACGGCCCTTCACCACAGCGAAGAACTTGATCTTATCCGGGGCCGGGAAACGGATGGCCCATGCGCCGCCCGCCGTGAAGCCGCCGGTCACCAGCGATTCCGCATTGGTGAATTTGAGAATGTCGGAGAAAGGGTCGGCACTCATTTCCGTACTATCGCCAAAGCATCACGTACTTTCAAGCATTCACAGTCCGGATTGCGCGCCCTACCTTTGGGGGGAAAGACGGAGAGCGCCCGTTGACTGGGCGTCGTCAAATCACCAGCGCTCCTCTCGGAAAATCGACATGAATGACCAACTGATCCTCGTGACCGGCGGCACGGGCTTTATCGCCCAGCACTGCATCCTGGCGGCGCTGAAAGCTGGATATCGCGTGCGGACCACCGTCCGCTCCCTGTCGCGGGAGGCCGAGGTGCGCGCGCACCTGAAGGTCGGCGGGGCGGAGGCGGGCGACCGCCTGACCTTCGTCGCCGCTGATCTCACCGCCGATGAAGGCTGGGCGGAAGCGGTCGCCGGCTGCACCTATGTCCTGCATGGCGCCTCGCCCACCCCGACGGGTGAGCAGGTCAGCGAGGAGGATTGGGTCAAGCCGGCCGTCGAGGGCAACTTGCGAGTCCTGCGCGCCGCGCGGGACGCCGGGGTCAGGCGGGTGGTGCTGACCTCCGCCTTCGGCGCGATCTGCGCCGGGCACAAGGCCATGACCCGGCCGTTCAACGAGACGGACTGGAGCGACCTGACGGGCGCTGTCTGGCCCTACCAGAAATCGAAGACCTTGGCCGAACGGGCGGCCTGGGATTTCATCGCGCGGGAGGGGCGCGGGCTGGAGCTGTCGGCCGTGAACCCGACCGCCGTCCTGGGCCCCGTGCTGGGCGCCGATTATTCCCACTCCATCGGCCTGATCCGGAACATGATGAATGGGCAGCCGGGATGCCCGAAACTCAATTGCGGAATCGTCGACGTGCGGGACGTGGCGGACCTGCACCTGCGCGCCATGACCCATGCCGCCGCCAACGGTGAGCGCTTCCTGGCGATTTCCGGTGAAAGCCTGTGGATGATCGATATCGCCAGGGTGCTGCGGCGTCGCCTGGGGGCCGCCGCCGCCAAGGTGCCCACGCGGGTGCTGCCCAACTGGCTGGTCCGCCTGATCAGCCTGAAAAACCCGGTCATGAGGGGTGCCGTCACCCTGCTGGGCGTCAACCTGAACGCCACCAGCGAAAAGGCGATACGACTGCTGGGCTGGGCGCCACGCCCCAGCGAGGAAGCCATCGTCGCGACCGCCGAAAGCCTGATCCGGCTCGGCCTGCTTCCCGGCGTGAAAGGGGCGGCGTCAGGGGTGGGGTGAACCGTCCCACCCCAGCCATGCCAACGTCAGTGACCGGACAGTTCCAGCCGCTCCAGGTCGCTGATCAGCCCCGGGCCGGTCGGCCGCCAGCCCAGCACCTCGCGCGTCCAGGCGCTGGAGGCCGGCATGTCGAGGCCGGCGAACATGGACAGCCAGCCGAAGTGGGCCGGCGCCTCCTCCTGGGGAATGGATTTGACGGGCAGATCCAACCGGCGGCCGATGGCCTCCACGATGTCGCGTATCGCCACGCCCTCCTCCGCCACCGCGTGGTACTTCGCATTGGGCTCGGCCCGTTCCACGACCAGCCGGTACAACCGGGCGACATCCAGCAGATAGGCGGACGGCCAACGGTTCAAGCCCTCACCGACATACACGCATTCCCCCTTCTGCCGGAACATGCCGATCAGGGGGGTGATCAGACCCTGCGTCACCGGGTCGTGCACCTGCGGCAGGCGCACCACCGACACGTTGATCCCCTCCGCCGCCAGGGCGGCCGCCGCTTCCTCCGACGCGGCGCGGGGATGGACGTTCGAGCCGACGATGGCGTTGCCCTCCTTCGCCGGCTCACCCGGAACAGTGTTGGCGATGGGCGTGCCGGAGGTGATGACCAGGGGGCGGCTGGAGCCGGCGAGCGCCGAGCCCAGCGCCCGGATCACCCGGCGGTCATCCTCGCAGTTGGCGACGAAGCGGGAGAAGTCATGGTTGAAGGCCAGATGGATGACGCCGTCGCACTGGGCGGCCCCGCTGCGCAGGCTGTCCTCATCCTCCAGCGATCCGTGGTGGACTTCACCGCCGGCGGCGGCCAGGGCGGCGGCCTTGTCCTGAGAGCGGCAAAGACCCAGCACCTGGTGGCCGGCCGCGATCAAATCCTTCACCACGGCGGAACCGATGTTGCCGGTGGCACCTGTCACGAACACACGCATGATCCGATATCCCTGTGTTAGACGGCGAAGTACGCCGGATGATCGAGGTCGGCCAGCAGGCCGGGTTGTGTGGGCGCCCAACCCAGCAGCGCCCGGGTCCCGGCGCTGGCGGCTGGGCAATCGACGCCGGCGAAGCGGGCGAACCAGCCGAAATGCGCCGCCGCCGCCTCGGCCGTGCGGGAGACCACAGGTACGCCCAGCCGCCGGCCGATGATTTCGGCGATCGCCTTGAACGCCACCCCCTCATCCGCCACGGCGTGGAAGGGGCCGCCCTCGGCACCACGCTCCAGCGCCAGGCGGAACACCCGGGCGGCATCCAGCCGATGCACGGCCGGCCAGCGGTTGAGGCCGTCGCCCACGTAAGGGGAGACGCCCTTCTCCCGGGCCAAGGCGATGAGGCGCGGCACGAAGCCGTGGTCGCCATGACCATGCACCGAGGGTGGTAGCCGCACCGCCGTCACGCGCACGCCCCGCGCCCGCAGCGCGGCGGCGGCCGCTTCGGGATTGCGGGGAAAGGCCTCCAGCGCCGGGCGCGGCGGGGTCCGCTCCGTCGCCAAGGTGCCCGGCGCCAGCAGGGCGATCCCCGAGGTGACGACCAGCGGCCGGTCCGACCCCTCCAGCACGTCGCCGATGGCCGCGATGGCCCGCTGCTCATCGGCGCCGTTCTGGGCGAAGTTGGAAAAGTCGTGGTTGAAGGCCAGGTGGATCACGCCGTCGGCCCAGTCGGCGCCGCGCTTCAGGCTTTCCAGATCTTGCAGGCTGCCGTGATGAACCTCGGCGCCCGCCGCGGCCAAGGCGGCGGCCTCGTCGGCCGAGCGGCAAAGGCCCAGCACCTGGTGCCCCGCCACGATCAGGTCGGCCACCACGGCGGAACCGACCCATCCCGTGGCACCTGTCACGAATACACGCATCAGCGTCGTCTCCAAGTTTCCCTGAAGACAACTCTCGGCGCCGGTCTTATCCTGGTAAAGTAGTGACGTTATCATAGTAAAATGGGTAACAGGATGAGCGAGCCCCTGACCGCCGGCACCAACCCGAATGACAACAAGCTGGGTGGGTACCTGAAGGACCGGCGCACCAGGCTGGACCCGGTCGCCCTGGGCTTCCCGGCGGAGCGGCGGCGCACCGCCGGCCTCCGCCGGGAGGAAGTGGCGCAGCGCGCCAACATCAGCCCCACCTGGTACACCTGGCTGGAACAGGGCCGGGGCGGCGCCCCCTCCGCCGATGTGCTGGACCGCATCGCCCGCGCCCTGATGCTGACGGAGGCGGAGCGGGAGCATTTGTTCCTGCTGGGCCTGGGTCGCCCGCCCGAGGTGCGGTACCGCCGGAACGACAGCGTCACCCCCCGCCTGCAACGCGTGCTGGACGCGCTGGACCCCAGCCCCGCCCTGATCCGCACGGCGACCTGGGATGTGGTGGCCTGGAACCGGGCGGCCACCGTCATGCTGGCGGATTACGGCGCGCTGCCGCCGGAGCGGCGCAACATCCTGCGCATTCTTTTCCTGGACCCGCGCGCCCGCGCCGTGCAGTACGACTGGGAAAGCGTGGCGCGTTTCGTCCTGGGCGCCTTCCGCATCGACGCCGCGCGGGCGGGGGCCGCCGCCGAGGTGGAGCCGCTGGTGGACGAGTTGTGCCGCCTCAGCCCCGAGTTCGCGGCGCTATGGCGCGAGAACGGGGTCGTCAGCGCACCGCATGAGGCGGTGAAACACATCCGCCATCCCGTCATCGGCCCCCTCGCCTTCGAATACACGGCCTTCGCGGTGGATGGCCGGACAGACCTCACCATGACGGTCTACAACCCCGCCACGGCGGAGGACGCCCAGCGCATCCAGTCGCTGATGCGGTCGTGATCACGCCGTCTCGGCCATCCGCGCCCGGCGCAGATAAAGCGACAAAGCGACGCCCAGCCCCGCCGCGGCCCCACCCACCAGGAAGACGCTGCCATAGCCGGCGCGGTCGGCCAGGAAACCGACCAGCGGACCCGTCAGGCCATAGGCCAGATCCTGGAAGGCGGTGAAACCGCCCAGGGCCGTGCCGCGCAGGTGCGGGGGCACCAGGTGCACCACCTCCCGCCCCATGGATGGGAAGATCATGGAGCAGCCCAGGCCGGTCATGAAGGCGCCGGCCAAGGCCAGGACCGGGTCGTGCGCGCTCCACACCAGGACTTGGCCCGCGGCCTCAACGGCCAGCGAGCCGGTGGCCACCAGCAATCCGCCGATGCGGTCCGGCAGGTGGCCGAACGCCACCCGCATCAGGACGAAGCCGCCGCCGAACGCCGTGAGGCCCAGGCCGGCGTGGTCCCACATCCGGTTGAGAAAATAGAGGGCGAAGAAGGCGCCGATGGCGGCGAAGCCGATGCCCTGCAGGCAGACGATCAACCCGTGCAGCCAGATGCGGCCCATCACGCCCAGGAAGGATGGGCGGACGGCCGGGGGATGAGGGGCGACGCCGGCCAGCGGCCAGATCGCCAGCAGCCCCAGACAGGGCAAAACGGCGCTCACCGCCATGGCGCCGGCGAAGCCGGCATGGTCCAGCAGCGCCAGGCCGATGGGCCCGCCCACGGCCAGCGCGCCGTAGATGGCGGCGCCGACAAGGGACAGGACCTTGCCCGTGCGCTGGGGCCCCACCATGCCAATGCCCCAGGCGACGACGCCGACCCCGGTGAAGCTTTCGCCCAGGCCCAGCAGCACACGGCCGGCCAATAGGATCAGGAAGGCTGGCACCGGCCTGTCCTGCGGCAGGCCCGCGCCCAGGGACACCAGGCCGCCCACCCCGTAGAGGACCAGGCCGCGCGCCACGGCCGCCTTGGCGCCCCGCCGGTCGGCCAGGCCGCCCGCCGGCCCCCGGCTGAGGATGGCGGTTAGAAAGGTCATGCCGGTGCCAAGGCCGGCCCAGGCATTGTCCAGCCCAAGCTGCCCGGTGACATAGACGGGCACGGCCGGAAGGGGGATGGCGACACAGAGGTAGGACAGGAAAAGGATGCCGATCAGCAGCGGCAGGCGGCGCTGCGCCGGATCACGCGACGGAATGGATGCCATGGAAACGCTCCGGGCTCTTGCCCCGGCCGGCGGCACGCGCGGCAACGCACGAGCCGTCCGGTGGGACGGGTCGATGCGTTGGTTGACGTGGAACGCTTACGGCCGCCTTGGGAGAGCGACATCAGAGGAGGCACGTCGCCGTACCGTGCTGAAAATACGACGACTTCGCCCCATCGCCTAGTCGCATTGGGGCAGTGTCTGAGGTGACAAGAACAAGCGTTTGTTTTTTCTAATGAAACAGGCTCAGTTCATTCCGATTCCGGGTCTTCGTCGCCCCTATCAGCGCGCCGATGCTCAGCTTTCCCAAAGTCGGGCGGACGGGGCACGGCACAAACGGCCAACGGCCACACGCGGTGTGAGGAATGCCCCTTAAGATATTGTAATCGGCTTTAATTTCTGTGTCGGCTCATCTAATTTCTCAAGCGCCCCGGGGCCAGCCATCGGGTGACGCCGATGGCCTGAAGGAAGGCCAAGTCATGGCTGACCACCAGCAGGGCGCCGTCATAGGCGCGCAAGCCCGCCTCCACCACCTCGATGGCGTCAATGTCCAGATGGTTGGTGGGCTCATCCAGGATCAGCAGGGGCGGCGGCGCCTCGCCCCCCAGCACACAGGCGAGGCCGGCGCGCATCAGCTCGCCGCCGCTCAGGCTGGCCACCCCTTGCAAGGCAGCATCGGCGCGGAAACGGAACCGGGCCAGGGCGGCACGGCAGCTATTCTCCGTGGCACCGGGGTTCAGGCGGCGAAAGTTCTCCAGGACGGACAGCGCCGGATCCAGCACGCTCACCCGCTGGTCCAGCAGCGCCAGACCGGTGTGGACCCGCACGGCACCTGACCAGGGCGCCAGGCGACCGGCGATCACCGCCAGCAGGGTGCTCTTGCCCGAGCCGTTGGGTCCCTCCACCGCCACCCGCTCCGGCCCCGTCACCGTCAGGGGCAGGCCGTCCAGGATGGGGTGCCCCTCGGCATAGCCGGCGGTCACCTCTTCCAGCGCCAGCACCACCTTCTGCGCGGGCAGATGGGTGGAGGCCAGCGTGATGGATAGGGGCTGCAGCACCTCGATGCGGGCGCGGGCGATTGCGGCGGCATCCGCCGCCTGGGCGCCGCGGGCATCGGCCAGGCGGGCCCCCGCCCCGGCGCTGCGCTCGGCGCTGTCCTGGCGCATGCCCAGCAGCAGGCGCGGCATGTCGCCCTTGTCCGCCTTGCGCCGGCCGGCACCATCGCGCCGCGCCTGGCGCTCCACCGCCTCCTGCGCCCGCCGGGCGGCATCGGCCACCCGTTTCTCCGCCTCATCCAGGTCGTGCCGGGCCGCCGCCAGTTCCTGGGCCTTCAGGGCGCGGTATCGGCTCCAGCCCCCGCCGTAGCTCGTGGCGCCCAGGGAGGTCAGCTCGACGATGGCGTCCATGCCCTCCAGCAGGTCGGGATCATGGCTGACAACGATGGCGCCGGCCTTCCACCCCGCCAGCAGGGCCGCCACGGCGGCGCGGCCCTCCGCGTCCAGGTTGTTGGTGGGCTCATCCAGCAGCAGGAAGTCCGGCTCGGCGAACACCAGGGCGGCCAGAGCCACCCGCGTGCGCTGGCCGCCCGACAGCGCCGCCAGCGGCGTCCCCGGTGTCACGTCCAGGGCTAAACGGGCAAGCGCCCCCTCCAGCCGCGTCTCCAGGGTCCAGTCAGCCTCCGCCAATTCATCCATCGTGGCGACGCCCCGCTCCGCCCGGCGCAGCAGCGCCAAACCGTCGGCCACGCCGAACAGATCGGCCACGGTCTCGTCCGCCCGCAGGTGCGCGCCTTGGCGCAACACGCCCAGGGTACCGGACACCGTCACGGCACCCGTCTGCAGCGGCAGCGCCCCAGCGATCAACGCCAACAGCGTGGATTTGCCCACGCCGTTGCGCCCGACCAGGCCGGTGCGCTGGGGTCCGAAACTGAGGGAGAGATGGGAGAAAAGCGGGCGCCCGTCAGGCGTGGCCCAGCTGAGATCGGCAAGCGCGATGGTGGCAGGCATGATGGATATCCCCGAAGACGGAACGAAGGCTCGTCGTGTTCGGGCGGAAATCCATGAAGCACCATCCAGTTGGTTCGCACTCGCCCCAGAGTATGGGGAAGAGGGTGTGATGACACAAGGCAAACCGCGTCGGCGCCCGGTCGCAGAGTCGCGCCGGGCCTTGTGATATCGCCGGATTAGGATTATAGGTGCCCGCGTCAGGCCCTATGCCTGCCCGATCAGGAGTAAATGGATTGCTGGCCCACATGCCCTTCACAGGCGCGGCCGGCGGCATCCACTCCCTTCCGTAAGGCGCTCCCTATTTGTGGGGGCGATGCGGCGGGGCCATGGATGCGCCGCCCGCAGCCCGAACCAAACGGATGGACCGTGACGTGCGTGTCGCCTTGCGCCGACGCGCGCTGATCGTATGAACGGATTTTTCATGAACGAATGGACGATGGTCCGGTGCCTGGCGCTCCGGATCGGCGTGGTGGGCGATGCACGCCTGCGCCGCGCCCTTGACGGCTGGGCGGATGCCCAGGCCGAATGGCTCAACCTGGATGACAAGCGCGACTGGGCTTCCGCCCTTGCGGCCCTGGACGACCCGCAGGACCATGGGCCCCCCTCGCATGCGCTGGCCATCGTGAATGTGCTGGCCCCGACCCTGGCGCTGGATGCTTTTGACACCGCCCTGCTGCGCCTTCTGGTGGCCGTGGGCCGACTGCCGCGCGCCGCGGGATTGGCCGAGGCCTGGAGCGAGCACGGCCGCGACCTGCCCGTCCTGCTGGGTGGGGCGGCTGGCGCGGCCCCCGCCGATGCCGACCGGGCCGTCCGCCGCAGCGCCGCCTCGCGGCTCGGCCTCGCCGACTTCCGCGCCAATCGGCGGGGAGTGATCGAGGTCAATCTCCGCTGGCCATTGGAAAGGCTGCTCGATCGTGCCGCCGCCGATCGCGCCTCCGTGATTGCCACCCTGATCGGCCCGCATCAGCAGGCGCGGCTGACACTGGCTGATTTCGCTCACGTCGCCGACATCGACTTCCTTGTGCGGTTGCTGGCGGGGGCCAGCCGCGACCGGGCCTCAGGCGTCAACATTCTGATCCACGGGCCGCCGGGCACAGGCAAAACCGAACTGGCGCGCACCCTCGCCCAGGCGGCGGGCCTGGCGCTGTATGGCGTGGGCGAGGCCGATGATGACGGCGATGAGCCTAGCCGCTGGGACCGCGTCTGCGCACTGCAACTCGGCCAGCGCGTCATGGGCCCGGCGGGCGCGGCCGCATTGCTGTTTGACGAGATGGAGGATCTGATCGGCGACGCCAAACCATCGGACGGGGACTGGATGACCGGGCGCCAGGGCAGCAAGGTCTTCATCAATCGCCTGCTGGAAACCAACGACGTGCCGGTGATCTGGACGACCAACGCGCTGGGCAACATCGACGCGGCGATCCTGCGGCGCATGAGCTTCGTCCTCAAGCTCGACCTGCCCACCCCCAACGCGGCACGGCGGATGCTGAAGCGGATCGCGTCGGAGGAAGGAATCGTCCCCTCCTCCCGGCTGGAAGCCTTGCTCGACGTGGCGCCCGAGACCGCCACCGTCCTGCGCGTGGCGGCACGGGCCACGCGACTGGCCGGCGAACCCGAAGAGGCCGTCCGCCCCGCCACGGCACTGGTGTGCGCCTTACGGGGCAGCGAAGTACCCGTGGCGAACGGGGAACAGCTGGATCTCGATCTTTTCGAGAGCACCGTACCGCTGGCCCCCCTGCTGGCGCGGTTGGAGGAAAGTGCCGGCAAAGGGGGCGAAGACCTGGATGTGTCGCTGTTGCTCACGGGGCCGCCGGGCACGGGCAAGACCGCGCTGGCGCATCATCTGGCCCGCGCGCTCGACCGTCCGCTGGTGGTCAAGCGCGCCTCCGACCTGCTGTCGCGCTGGGTGGGCGGCACCGAGGCCGCCATCGCCAAAGCCTTTAGCGACGCGCGCGAGCGCGGCCATGTGCTTTTGTTCGACGAGGTGGATTCCCTGCTGTTTGATCGCGGTTCCGCGACCCATAGTTGGGAGTCGGGCCAGGTCAATGAAATGCTGACTTGGCTGGACCGTCATCCCCTGCCGGTGATCGCCACCACCAACCACGCCCACCGGCTGGATACCGCCGCCCTACGCCGCTTCGTATTCAAGATCGATCTGGCGCCGCTGGGGCCAACGCGCGCGGCCGTGGCTTTCGAGCGGTTCTTCGGCATGCCCGCCCCCGCCGGCATGGCAAGCCACCTGACCCCTGGCGATTTCGCGGCGGTGAAGCGGCAACTGCGCCACCAGCCCGCCCGCGACGCCCATGACCTGCTGGATCGCCTGTCGAGCGAGGGTGCGTGGCGTCCCGTGCGGGCGAAGATGGGGTTCTGATGGGAAGCGACACAGCGGGAAAGGCCCCGTTCCGAGCGATGGGCCGGACGGAAGGGCGTTGGCGGATGGGGTGGGATTCGAACCCACGGGACCCTTGCGAGTCCGCTAGTTTTCAAGACTAGAGCCTTAAACCACTCGGCCACCCATCCGTCTTTTCCGTCAGTAGGTTGGCGTACACCCTCAATCCTGGACGGGAAGAAGATTCCATCCGGTTCCCACCGACCGCCCGGGCCTTGGGCGCCGGGAGGCCCATCGTCTAGCATTCCCTCGCGGCCCGCGTCCACACGGTTGCGCGACGTGCCGCCATTATTCCTGGCCGCTGCCCCGCCAGGCCCGCACCAGGTTGCAGCATTCCTGCGCCAGTTGGATGCGCCGGAGCGGTTCGGCGGACAGCGCCGGCGGGAACAGGCACGCCACAACCGGCGTGGCATCGACATCCAGGGCCAGGACGACACGCTGTTCAGGCGCCGGGTTCTCGACCTGGTGGGGGATGGAGAAGTCACCCGCCCAGGCCTGGCCGGGGGGATAGGCCGCCGCCTCGTGTCCAACCCAGGTGACGGCGGCTGGCGGGACGGCGATGGGAATGAGGATGCGCGCCTCCTCCAGGTGCAGGGCTTGGCCGTCGTAGTGCCATTTCAGAATCTCGCCCGGCCCCTGCCGCAGCAGGTAGCAGGCCCGCACGCGCCAGTCCGCGCGCACCAGAAGCGCGGCGACGGACGGCATCAAGGCCAATGCCGGCATCGCCACCGGCGCCCCGTCCAGGCGCCGGTCCAGCAGCGGCACGGATGTCCAGCCGTTGGTGCCGCCGAAACTACCACGCGCCTCGGCCGGCAAATCCCGGTCCAGGGTGGCGAAGTCCGCCTGAAGCGCGGCCACATCCATCGCCATGGCCAATGGACCATGCAGCGCCAGCCCGCTGTCGCGCGTCAATTCCTGCCAAGGATGCAAGCCCGCCCCCGTCCCCACGCCGTGCGCCACCTTCCTGTTTAGCGGTTAAGCCGCCGGCCCGCCATGGGACAGGCCACCCGTCGGCACGCACCCACGCCGGGCGTTTTCCCCCTCGCGCCCCGCCCCCCAGCCGGGTACAAGCGGATCAGGCAGTTGCATACAATATCGGGAGCGAGACATGTCGGATATCAGCCGCCGCGCGTTGCTGGCGGGCGCCTCGGCCGTGGCCACCAGCCTGGCCCTGCCCTTCCCCGTCCGGGCCGCGGAGGCCACGTCGGCGCCCGGCGACGCCGCCGCGGAAAAGCTGCTGGCCGGTATCGCCGAGCGGCTGCTGGCCGAATATCCGGAAAACGCCACGGCCCTGGGCATCGACAAGGACGCGCGCGCCGCCCTGCACGGCCGCCTGACCGACCGTTCCGCCGCCGCCGACCGCGCCCGCGCCGCCTGGGCGGGCGAAACGCTGAAGACCCTGCGGGCGGTCGACCGCGCCCCCCTGTCCGCCACCCAGGCGCTGAACGTGGACGTGACCGAGGAGGCCTTCCGCACGGCGGTCGAGGGCTGGCGCTTCCCCTTCGGCGACGTGGGCACGCTTTCCGGCCAGAACAGCTTCCGCAACACGCCCTATTCGGTGACGCCCCTGGGCGGCGCCTATGTAGACGTGCCCACCTTCCTCGACACCCAGCACGCGGTGGAGACCGCGGCCGACGCCGACGCCTACCTGGCGCGGGTCGAGGCCTATGCCGGCGAGCTGGCGGCGGAAGCCGAGCGCCTGGACCATGACCGCGGCGTGGGCATGGTGGCGCCGGACTTCGTGCTGGACATCATGCTGGGCCAGATGGTGCCGGCGCGGGCCGAGCCCATCGCCCAGTGGGGCCTGGCGGAGTCGCTGCGCCAGCGCGCGGCCAAGGCGAAGTTGCCGGACCGCTACGCCAAGGAGGTGGAGGCGCTGTGCACCGCCAAGGTGGCGCCGGCGCTGGACAAGCAGATCGCGGCATTGAAGGCCCAGCGCGCCGTGGCGGTGGCGGAGCCCGGCGTGTGGCAGCGGCCGCAGGGGGAGGAGTACTACGCCTGGGCCCTGCGCGCCGGCACCACCACCACCCGCACGGCGGAGGAGATGCACGCCCAAGGCCGTGAGCAGATCGCCCAGATCCAGGCGGAGATGGACACCCTGCTGAAAGCCCAGGGCCTGAGCCAGGGCACGGTGGGTGAACGCATGACGGCGTTAGCCAAGCGGCCGGACCTGCTGTTCGCCAACGACGACGCCGGCCGCGCCAAGCTGCTGGAATATCTGAACGGCCGCATCGCCGACATCCGCACCCGCCTGCCCCGCGCCTTCGCCACCCTGGTGCAGGGCAAGCTGGTCATCCGCCGTGTGCCGCCCGCCATCCAGGACGGCGCCCCCAACGGCTATGCCTCGGCCGGCAGCATCGACGGCAGCGTGCCCGGCTACTACTACATCAACCTCAAGGACACGGGCATCTGGCCGCGCTACTCCCTGCCCACGCTGTGCTATCACGAGGGCATTCCCGGCCATATCTGGCAGGGCGAGTACGCCAATCAACTACCCCTGATCCGCACCCACCTGGCCTTCAACGCCTATTCCGAGGGCTGGGCCCTGTATGCCGAGCAGTTGGGCAACGAGCTGGGCGCCTATGACGGCGACCCGCTGGGCAAGCTGGGCTTCCTGCAGTCCATTGGCTTCCGCGCCTGCCGCCTGGTGGTGGACACCGGCATGCACGCCAAGCGCTGGGGCTTTCAGCAAGCGTTGGACTGGTTCCACGCCAACACCGGCATGCCGGTGGCCCAGCTGCGCAGCGAGCTGAACCGCTATTGCGCCATGCCGGCCCAGGCCTGCGGTTACAAGATGGGGCACAACCAGATCAACATGCTGCGCCGGAAGGCCGAGGGCGCCCTGGGCGCCCGCTTCGACCTCAAGCGTTTCGACGACGCCCTGGTGCTGTCGGGCAACGTGCCCCTGACCCTGCTGGAACGCATCGTCGACCGCCACATCGCGGCGATGAAGGGGTAAAGGCTGACGGGCGGCGGCCGGAAAAGGCTCCGGCCACCGCCGTATCAATCCAGGTCACGCCCCCCCATTTTGCACACCACCGCCGTGGTCACGCGCAGCCGACGCGCCTGGAAAACACGACCCACCGGCCAAAGAATTTAAAGAGCCAGTGGTCGCCACCGCAATGCCAAGAACCAGCGTGGGCCAGGGCGACCCAGCGCATCAATATGCTCAATGCCTCAGCATGAACAACAGCACCTAATTTGCACCTGTATGTATCCCCAACAATTCCTGTGCTGCATTGTCCATACTCCGTGTTCTCACTATCTGGATGAAATATAATGCCCGGGTATCTTTTCCTTATTTCCTCAAGAACATCATTTTCTGGATCCCTGCCATCGAAAGAAAGATAAAATTCATCGCCATCTGGAGGACCATTATCCATGTAATCATAGAATGTATTAAGCGTAATATGTTCCCAATCTCCAACTTCAGCAGTCATCGGTGGGAATTCCCACATCAGAAATAAACCAAGTAGCGCTGAGCATGATATAAGTGAAATAATCTTACAAAATGATATGCGCCTTATGGCCCTCATTATCCTCATTTTTTACCCCCATATGTTTGAGGGCATAGCTGTCCGCACAGCATTCAACTTCTTTACATTGTCCACCCTGTTGTTGATGCCCCCATTCGTGCAAAATGGCGAATCTCATTGTTTGTTCAGGTGTGGATTTCCCGAATCCAGGAATGTAAGTAGGCGCGGCTGCCGTTCGGAAAATTTGACTATAGTTGCCCTTGGTGTATCCGCCGACGATTATCCCATTATGCTCATCCGCGTCTTTTTGAGCTTCCTTCAGGGTGGGAAATGGCAAGGCACGATCCCTTGGCCGTAGAGAGCCAAACTGTGGAACGAATTCAAAATTGGGAGGTATTTTTCCTGCCAGGAATCCCTGCGTCGGCAAAAGCCCTTCGTCCTGTAATTTCTTATACTCTTTATCGAACAGTTCCTTCGCCTTAACTGGAGGCAGAAGATCTTTTTCTTCTACACGCAAAACACCGCAGGCATGAGGCGCCGCTTGTGCTTGAGTGTTGGTCCGCAACGCGAAACCTGCTTGAGGCTTCGCCGCTCCACCGCTGTCGGTCCAACACCCGTCACAGTCACGCGGCTGGTCCGGGCTGTACTTCGCCAGATTGTCGTTGGCCCGCGCCAGGCGGACGGCGGCGTCCCAGTCCAACTCAGGCAGGCGCAGATGAACCGCGCGGATCATGGCCTGGGCGAGGTCGCCCCGGTTCAGCGCGTCGGCGATCTTGGTGAGGCCGGGCAGCACGGCGGCGCCCGGTTCCGCGCCGGCATAGGCGCGCTTCAGCAAGGTTTCCACCGCCGCCGCCGAACGGACGTGGAAACCGCCAACGCCCTTGGCCAGCAGGGGCACGCCGGCCAGGGCCAAGCCCTCGGCCGTGCAACTGATCCCCAGGCCACCCGGGCCGTTGCTCAGGCGATACCGACGCTGCCAACCATCCATGCTCGCTCTCCCTGTTGCTGGAAGAGCAGCGTATGTTCTATTTTTGTTCTTGTCAATCTAAAGACGAAGGGGTCAGCCGTTCTCGCGCTCCGCCCCCCCTCGCCCTATCACCTACCTGCTTGCCGCGAACAGGTTCAGGCCCAGCGCCTCGGCGATGGATTGCACCGCCAGTTGGCCGCGCACGCTGTTGCCGGCAGCGTCCAGGCGGGAGGAGTAGACGCCGATGGCCAGCTTGCCCGGCGCCACCGCCAGGATGCCGCCGCCCACGCCGCTCTTTCCCGGCAGGCCCACCTTGAACAGCCATTCGCCGGTGGTGTTGTAGAGGCCGGCGGTGGCCATGACGGCGAGCACGCGGGCGCTGGTGGCGGGATCGACCACCGCCTTGTGGCTCATCGGGTTGGTGCCGCCGTTGGCCAGGGTGGCGCCCATGGTGGCCAGGTCCACGGCGCTGACGTTGTAGGAACATTCGCGGGTGTAAAGGTCTACCGTCGCCACCGGGTCGGCGTAGAGATGGTCATAGCTCTGCAGCAGCAGGGCGATGGCCTGGTTGTGCTGGTTGCTGGCCATTTCCGACTGATAGACGTCCTGGTTCAGCGCCAGCGCCCGCCCGGCGAAGGCGGAGGCGGTGTCCAGCACCACCTTCCAGCGGGCGTTGACGTCCACGCCGGGCACCAGGCTGGCGGCGGCAATGGCGCCGGCATTGACCAGAGGATTGCCGGCCGGGGGGCTGCCCGTCAGCTTGTCGTTGTTCAGCTCGATGGCCAGGACCGAGTTGAAAGGCTGCCCGGTGGCGTTCACGCCGATCTTGGCCATCACCGCGTCCGGCCCCTGGTCCTTCAGCACGCGGGCCAGGGTGAAGACCTTGGCGATCGACTCAACGGGGAACTCCTGCCCCGCGTCACCGGCCTTGAACACCCGGCCATCCGCCGTGACCACGGCGATGCCGAACAGCTTGGGGTCCGCCTTGGCGAGATAGGGGATGTAGCTGGCGTTTTCCCCGTCCATCACGCCCTTGACCTTGGCGTAGGCCTGGTCTACTGCCTGCTGGATGGCCTTGTCGGCGGGCGGGGCCTCACGCGCCGGGGCGGCGCCGGCGCCCAGCAAGGTCAGCGACAACGCGACGGCGGCGCTCCAGGCGCGCGCCCGCTGGGTCAAACCGGACTTCATCAAAGGATCCCCCTCGTTCAGGCTGGCCGGCATCTGGATGGCGATGCTTGGGTGCCGGTGTTTGGCGTCACTGTAGCGGGGCCGCCTGTCCGCCAAGAAGCCTTAATCGTGGCCACATGATCTTGGCCGCATGATCTTGGCCACATGCTGGCATCCACCCTTCCCCCTGGCCGTCCCGGCGGCTAGAACGGTGGCGGCATGATGCGTACCGCCGGTTGGTGTATCAGGAGGGTCGTTGGGTTGATCGTCGGCATCGATTTGGGCACCACCAATTCCGCGGTGGCCGTCTGGCGGGATGGCAAGGCGGAACTGATCCCCAACAGCCTGGGCCACCGGCTGACGCCCTCCGCCGTCAGCCTGGATGACCAGGGCACGGTGCTGGTGGGCCTGCCGGCGCGCGAACGCCAAGCCACGCACCCGACCCTGACCGCCACCGCCTTCAAGCGCCTGATGGGGTCGCAGCGCGTCACCCGCCTGGGCAAGCGCGACTTTTTGCCGGAGGAGCTGTCGGCCCTGGTGCTGAAGGCCTTGAAGGCCGACGCGGAGGCCTATCTGGGCCAGCCGGTGACCGAGGCCGTCATCACCGTGCCGGCCTATTTCAACGACAAGCAGCGCAAGGCCACGCGCCGGGCGGGCGAGCTGGCCGGCCTGAAGGTGGAGCGGCTGCTGAACGAGCCGACGGCGGCCGCCCTGGCCTACGGCATCCACCAGCTGGAGGCGGAGACGCAGTTCCTGGTCTTCGACCTGGGTGGCGGCACCTTCGACGTCTCCATCCTGGAGATCTTCGAGGGCGTGATCGAGGTGCGCGCCACCAGCGGCGACAACCGCCTGGGCGGCGAGGACTTCAATGAGCTGATCGTGGATGACCTGCGCCAGCGTTTCGCCACCGATTGGGGCCGCGACACGCGCGACAGCGACGCCCTGTACCAGCGCCTGCGCGCCGCCGCCGAACGCGCCCGCCGCGCCTTGAGCGAGCAGGGATCGACGCCGGTGCGCGTGGTGTGGAAGGACAAGACCTATGAGTACGAGCTGACGGCCGAGGCCTTCGAGGCCAAGGCCGAGGGCCTGCTGAACCGCCTGCGCGAGCCCGTGCTGCGCGCCCTGCGCGACGGCCAGCTGGAGGCGCGGTCGCTGCGCGAGATCGTGCTGGTGGGCGGGGCCACCCGCATGCCGGCGGTGCGCCGCGCCGTCACCCGCATGTTCGGTCGCTTTCCCGCCCATTCCGTGCACCCCGACGAGGCGGTGGCGCTGGGCGCCGCCGTCCAGGCCGGGCTGAAGGGCCGCGACGCCGCCCTGAACGAGGTGGTCATCACCGATGTCTGCCCCTATTCCCTGGGCGTGGACGTGGCGGAGCGCAACCCCGACGGCAGCCTGCGCACCGGCATCTTCTCCCCCATCCTGGAGCGCAACACCGTCATCCCCGCCAGCCGGGTCAGCAGCTTCCATACCCTGCAGGCCAACCAGAAGGCGGTGACCTTCACCGTCTACCAGGGGGAGTCGCGCGACGTGCAGGACAACATCGCCCTGGGCCAGGTCAGCATCCCCGTGCCGCCCCGGCCGGCCGGCGCCATCAAGGTTGACTGCCGCTTCACCTACGACATCAACGGCCTGCTGGAGGTGGACGTCCACGTGCCGGAGACGGGGGAGCAGCGCACCCTGGTGATCACCGACGAGGAATCCGCCAAGCCCGACGACCTGGAGGCCCGGCGCCAGGCGCTGGCGGCCCTGAAGGTCCACCCGCGCGATACCGAGGCCAACCGCGCCGTCCTGGCCCGCGCCAACCGCTGCTATGAGGACTTCCTGGGCGACAAGCGCGCCTATGTCGCCCACCTGCTGGCGCAGTTCGAAGGCATCCTGGAGGGCCAGGAGCCCCGCGCCATCGAGACCGCCCGCCAGTCGCTGAGCGAGGCGCTGGACCAGCTGGAAGGCGAGACGTACCTGTGAACCCATGGGACATCCTGGCGCTGGAGCCCACCGGCGACCAACTGGCCATTCGCCGCGCCTATGCCCGGCGCCTGAAGGTCACCAATCCGGAGGATGATCCGGACGGGTTCCAGGCGCTGCGCCAGGCCTATGAGCAAGCCCTGCTGCACGCCCGCCGGCAGGTGCCGGACGCCAGCGTGGCGGAGGAGGAGGCCGCGACGTCCGAGGCGGCGCCGCCCGCCGTAGAAGGACCGTCGCCGGCCCCCGCCGAGGCGCCGCCGGCGGAGGCGCCGCCCCCGGAACCCACGGTGGACGAGGCGGTGGTCCGCCACGTCGCGCTGTGCAACCACTTGGGCGACCTGCTGTCCGCCCCAACCCCCGCCGACCCGGCCGCGCTCAAGGGTGCCCTGGCGTCCGTGCTGGCTTCCCCCGCCCTCGCCCATATCGATGTGCAGAACCGGACGGAGGATTGGCTGGCCCGGCTGCTGCTGTCCACGGCGCCCCGCTCGGACGCGCTGGTCCCCCTCGCCAGCGCCCATTTCCGCTGGGACGCGGCCAAGGCCGGCACGCAGACGCCCCTGTTGGCCGCCGTGCAGAAGCGCGGGCGCGACCTGGCCTTCCTGGCCAAGCTGCGGGGTCGGGACCACACCTACGCCGCCGCCTATCGCTTGTTGCAGGTGCCGCCGAACCGGTACAGTCCGCGCCTGCGCCTGTCCCTGCCGGATCTGACCAAGGACGTGCGCGGCCTGATCACCCTGATCCGTAACGACTACCCCTCGCTGCGCGCCAATTTCGACGCGGACGTGCTGGCGGCCTGGGAGGCCTATCTGGCGGCCGAGCCGGTCAGCGCCGGCCTGGCGTGGCTGCTGCTGGCCACGCCCCTGTTCCTGGCCGTCTACGTCTATCTTGAGGCCAGCCTGTCGCCGGAGGATCTGGCGGCGTGGCCTGCGGGCTTCCTGTTGATACCGCCCCTGCTGGCCGCCGCCAGCCTCGCCTACCGGCTGGGCGTACGCATGCCGGCGCGATGGCTGCGGCGGCGCTGGGCCCGGGACGCCGGACCCGCGATCCGCCTGGGCTGGGCCCCGCTCAGCCTGGCGCTCATCCCCCTGGCGCTGGCCTTGCCGCCGTCCGTCGGCATCCCCGTCACGGCGGCGGCGGCCACGCTGGCCCTGTGGTGGGCGGGCCTGTTCCAGATGGTCTACGCCAACGACACCAGCCGCCAGGCCGTGCGCATCCTGCTGGCCAACAGCATTCCCTTGGTGTTCTGGCTGTTCTGGATCGGGCCCCTGCTGCCGGCGGCGCGGGTACCGGCCTTCGCCGTGGCGGTGGCGGGCGCGCTGCTGGCCACCAGCATCGGGGCCGGCCTCCTGACCCGGTGGTGGTATGCGGAGATCGAGCAGCCCCGGCGGCGCCGCGCCCTGGCGGGCCTGGCGCTGGCGGCCTTGCTGACCATGGGCCTGCTGTTCGCGGCCGACACCACGCCGGGCCTGCTGCCCTGGGCCGTGGCGGCGGTGACCTTGGTGCAGGTCCTGGAGCGCGTGCCCTCGCTCGCCCTCTCCGGCGAGGCGGCGAAGCGGCGCTACTACGCCATCTGGGGCACGGGCGTGGTGCTGCGCGTCGCCCACACCATGGCCGGCGCGGTGGACACCCGCGACGTTTTGCTGATCGGCGGCCTGGTGCTGATGGCCAGCGTGCTGGGCATGATCGCCTATCAGCTGAAACGCCCCCAGGCCGCCTGATCCGGTCGGTTATTCGCCCCCTCAGTCCTTCAGCGAGGCGCCCAGCCGGTCCATCAGGAAGCCGGTGCCGTGCTCGCGGGAGCCGTTGTCCTCATAGCCGTCGAGGAAGGCCCCCTGCTCCGTGATCTTCAGGGTGGTGCGGCCCGCGCCCGCCGGCTTCAGCTCCATGGTAGCCAGCGACACGGAAATCTTCCGGTCATCCAGGTGCATGACATAGCTGTAGACGATGCGCTGGTTGGGAATGATGTCCAGGTAGTGCGCGTCGAAGGTGGAGGTCACGCCCCCCTGCCAGCGGCCCTTGGCCCGCTCCGTGCCGCCCACGCGGAAGTCCATGCTGCGCTCCAGCGATTCCCACTGGCCGGGGTCGCCGCCGAACCACTTGGCCTTGGCCTCGAAATCCGACAGGGCCCGCCAGACGCGGGCCGCCGGCGCGTCGTAGGTGCGCTCCAGGCTGAAGATGGCGTGGACGGCGGAACGCTCGGTGGGCAGGTCGCCCGTGCGGCCATCCAGGTGGGCGGCGTGCCGCGCCAGCTTGTCCAGGGTCTGGGACCAGCCTTCCGGCGCGCCGCCGATGGCGGCCAGCATGGCCGGGTCATAGACGGTGTAGGTCTGCACGATGTCCAGCTGCGTGCCGCAGATGGTGTCGGAGAAGGTCACCTCCGTCCAGGCGGTGAACAGCACCTTGCCGTCGCCGCCGTCCACGCGCAGGTCCAGCACCAGGCGGTCGATGGGCGTGACCTCGGCGACGCTGCCGCGTGTCCAATGCTCCGTGCCGTCCGGTGCCCGCATGCACACCTCGAACGCGCCACCCACCCGCATCTCCACGGTGGCGTGGGGCACGGTGTAATGCTCCGGCGCGAACCAGTGCTTCACATGGTCCGCCTTGCTCCACGCCTTGAACACCGTCTCGCGCCGCGCCGGAATGGCGCGGGAGATGCGCACGGGCTCGGGCCGCAACACGGCCGCGTCGGCGGCCTGGGTTCCAACTTGGGTCATGATTCCTCTCCGTCTTCGTCTTTTAGTGTTTCGAGATAACGGCCCAGCCGATCCAGGCGACCGGCCCATTCCATGCGCCGCTGGTTGATCCATTGCTCCGCCAGGCTCAGCTGGGCGGCATCGATCCGGCAGGTCCGCACCCGCCCCACCTTCTCCGACCGCACCAGGCCGGAGCTTTCCAGCACCGCCAGATGCTGCATGACCGCCGGCAGGGACATCTTCAGCGGCTGCGCCAGCTCACTGACCGACGCCGGCCCGCGCACCAGCCGTTCCACCAAGGCACGGCGGGTGGGGTCGGCGAGCGCCTGGAAGGTGAGGTCGAGGGGGGATGGTTGGTTAAGCATATACTTTAGTATCGTGGCAGGAATACTAAAGCAAGTGGTTTAGTGTTTTGTTGCTCAAACAGCATGACGACTAAAGACGAATGCCCGTTAAGCGTGTATGTTCATGGGACGTTTGTGGAACGATAGCCATAAACGAAAAGGGACCTTTCCAATGGCCCACACCTCCCGATGAGGACTCCGCTTTAAATGGGCCACAACACCGCCATGGGAGAGAATCTCCCGCCCCGTCTCCTCCATCCGGCCCTGCTGATCGGCAAGCTGGTAACGCTGCTTTTGCTGGCGCTCATGGGCGTATTCCTGGTCCATCCGGACACTACCCCATCCCGCGACCTGGATTTGCGGGCGGACCAGGAGGCCTTCCTGGCACGCGCCCTCGCGATTGATGGGCTGCTTTGGCTACTGACTGACCGGGGTCGGCTGTCCCGCATCGCCATCGGTGGATTGACACGCATTCCTGAGCCTTTGCCGGAATCGGCGGTGGGCTTGTGCGTGCTGGACAACCGACCATTGGTCTTGACCGGCGGCCCAGACGGAGCCGGACCTTGGACATTGCGCCACCGGTCCCAGAATCGTTGGACGGCGCTGGCGACCTTGTCGGCGGAAGGGGACCGGGCGATGGCGCTGGACTGCACCGGCGGCGTCATCACGGTGCTGACCGACCACCGGATCATCCACATGGACGGAGCGGCCATCAGGCCTGTGCAACTGTCGGAATCGCTGGAAGCAGTGGGCGTCGTCGCCGCCACTTACGGTACACCCGACGACCTGTTCGTCGGCCTGAACGCCGGCGAATGGGGTGGCGGCCTACGCCGCATCGACCGACGGACAGGGCGGATGAAGCAGATCGATCCGGAATTCGACCGCAACGGCAGCCTGCCAGTCAATGCCATCCTGCCCCTGCCTTGGCGGCCCAACTGCCTGGCCCTGGCGGTGGGGCTGATTCATTTTTCCGCCGTCGGCGGGGTGGCCCAATTGTGCGGTGATGCGACGGACACCCTCTATCGCCAACCGTATCGTCCCCCCAACACGCACGGGCTGGTGTGGCAGCTGGGGAGACAGGCCCCCACTTACGATCTGGTCGCCTTCTATGGCTTGGCCAGCGATGGCGACAGCCTATGGGCCTCCGGCATCGACGGATTGTATCGCCTGTCGCCGCAGGGCCGGGCACGGCACGTTCCTTTGCCGGCTTTCCGTGAAGTCGGCGGCTTGTGGATCAGCTTCGATCATCCGCATCTGGTGCTTATCGTGGCTGACCAGCGTAAGGCCATCGGGAGCTATGGGCCGCTGCTCGTACCCTACTGATAGTTCGACCCACCGCGTCAAACGATTGACCAATCGGGTAGGGGGAAGGTTCACACCTCCCCCCTCCCACACCACCGTACGTACGGTTCCGTATACGGCGGTTCATGAAGCGTGGTTTAGGCGTTG
>NZ_VITN01000012.1 GCF_007828045.1 Nitrospirillum amazonense
TCGACGGAAACCAACCTCAGTCGGCACCTCAAACCCAAGTCCGTTCCTGTTCCCCTCATCGCTGAAGGGACATTTTCAGAGCATGTTCTTAAGATACGTGGACGAGGCTGATTGCCTTTGTTGCGATCCAGATCGCAATGTCGGCACCGCCGCCCGCGTATCCCTTCTCGAATTCCGTTCACTTGTCCAAGAGCCTGGCGCCGCTCGCGGCGCCGGACGACCGAGCCGGCATCAGCCGGCGCTTCGTCGTCGCTTCATCGTGCGGCGTTCACCGCGTCGATGGCCAAACATCTAATCGCTCATCGCGTCGCCGTCAAGTATCTTTTTTCGTCATCGTTCGTTTTTTCAAATCAACGTCGGCGCTTCGGATATGACATGGGCCATTCTATGGCTATTTGCGGTGAAACCACGAGCTATATGTGATCTATTCAGATCGCCGTTAACCCACGATACCCGCAACAAAGCCCACATTACTGGCCGATGCAGCGTTAGATGTTTTCACTTTTCAGAGAGCCATGTCGCCTTTACTTGCGACACCCAACCCGCTGTTCGATTGCTGGGCAACCGTCCCTGGGGTCAGGGCGGCGGGTTATAGGGGAAGGCCCGGGGGCTGTAAAGCGCTTTCTTCACCCTTTTCGCTTCCCCGCCGCTGAAGGCTGCCCTGAGCGAATTCGGCATGTCGCCGGCTTGAATTAGCTGGGCGACCGCCAGGGGCGGATGCTGATCCCGCGTCGGCGCGCGACTATGGCCCGCCTCACGCGCTCTGCTTCTTGGCGCCGAAGGTCGGGTTTTCCGACAGGTCGCCTTCATGCGGCACCACGTCCAGGATTTCATAGCCCTGGGCGGCGGGGAAACGCAGCTGTGCCTTGCGCCGGGCGCGCGTGAGGTCGCTGGCGAAGAAGAAGTAGTAGCGCCCCTCCTCCCACAGCTTCACCACCCGGGTGGGCTCCATGGGCAGGCCCTCGGTGCGGCGGATCAGGACGATCCAGCCGGTTTCCTGCAGGCCGCGCCGCTCATCCGTCACCAGGATGCGGCGGTCCACCGATTCCAGGCTGTTGACCTGGTCGGTCAGCCCTTTCACATGACTGGTCAGTTCGGCCGATTCCACACCGTCAGCGGCGCTGGTCAGGCGTTGGGACAGGCTTTCCCGTGCCAGGGTACGCACCTGCTGACTCAGCACGAAGCGCCGGCGCTGCAGATCCTTGATGTTGCGGCGGGTGCGCTTGATCTGGCGCTGCGCCTTCTGGAAGGCGGGCTTCACGCCGATCAGGACGATCATCACGCCCAGAACGATGCCGAACCAGTTCACGGCGCCGCCTCCAGCGTCATGGTGGCCGGGTCGGTCAGCGCCACGTCGGTGGGCAAGGATTGGGCATGGGTGATCTTGAAGCCCAAGGTCCGGGGAAAGGCACGCTCAAACTCCGCCCGCGCCTCCTCCATATTGGTGGCCCAGACATGAACCGGCACCGGCCGCGCCCAGCTGCTGTCGAAAAAGGCGTGCCGTTCCCCCCGTTTGACCTGGTGGGAAACGGAGCTGTTCATGACCAGGAATTCGAAGGGGCGGTTGGGCAGCAGCTCATGCCCCAGGATGCGCACGAAACGGTGGGGCGACGCCTCCAGCTCCCGCACCTTTTTCTTGAGCTGGGCTTCCTGGCGCTGGGTGGAAAACAGGACGGTGGCGGCCCCGGCCGCCGTGGACTTGCGCGCCTCCACCCGGTCCGACAGCCCGCTGGCGATCCGGGCGTAGCGGGCCAGGCGCTGGCGCAGGCCGCTGACATCGGCCGTATGCTCCAGCACCATGCTATAGACATGGGCGACCAGGGACACGACCACGCTTATTCCGGCGGTGGCCAGAAAAACGAAAAGCCCGAACTCCAATATGGCGATAACGCCCTCGCCCACCCCAACGCCCCCTGGCGATGTTCTCAACGCCCAATACTGTAAATTATCCGGTGGCGGCGGCAAGCGATTATTTGAACCGGCCACTATAGTTAACGGCCGGTTCACGCGACTACATGAACAACGCTTCCTTTTCCAATCCCTTGTATAGTCCGGCGACCTGGGCACCATAGCCGTTGAATATCTGCGTAGGCACCGACTCGTTGCTGCCCAGCAAACGCTCATGCGCCTGGGACCAGCGGGGGTGGGGCACGGCCGGATTGACGTTGGCCCAGAAGCCGTATTCGTCGGCGTTCAGCAGGGCCCAGAAGGTCTTGGGTTTCTTGTCGGTGAAGCTGATTCGCACGATGGACTTCACCGACTTGAAGCCATACTTCCACGGCAGGGTGAGGCGCAGCGGCGCGCCATTCTGGCCCTGCAAGGGCTTGCCGTAGAGGCCGGTGGAGATGAAGGCCAGGTCGTTCGTCGCCTCGGCCATCGTCAGGCCCTCGACATAGGGCCAGGGATAGAAGGGCTGGCGCAAGCCGGGGGCGGCGTAGGTGTCGCGACCGAAGGTCTGCAGTTCCACATAGGTCGCCGAGGACAGCGGCTTGGCGAAAGCCACCAGCTTGGCCAGCGGGAAGCCCATCCACGGCACGGCCATGGCCCAGGCCTCGACGCAACGGTGCCGGTAAAGGCGCTCCTCCACCGGCATGGCCTTCAGCAGGTCGTCGATGCCCAGGGTCAGGGGCTTTTCCACCATGCCGTCGATCCGCAGGGTCCAGGGACGCAGCGGCATCTTCTGCGCCGCCGTCACCACATCCTTCGACGTGCCGAACTCATAGAAATTGTTGTAGCTGGTGGCGGCGGCCTCCGGCGTCACCGGCCGGTCCAGCGTATAGGCGGGATTGCGTACCGGGGCGTCGGCCGCCCGCGCGACCCCACCGCCCCCCAGGGCCAGGCCGCCGGCAATGGCGCCGGCACCGGCCATGAGCGCACGGCGGTTGATGTAGACCGATTCCGGCGTCGCCGCCGACTCCGGCAATTCCCAGTCACGCTTGGTCCTGATCAGCATGATGCCGTTTCCTCGTTTCCGTCGCGCTGGGCGATGTCCGCCCGTTCCGGCGCACCTTATAAAGAGGGGACGGCCGTGGCCATATCAAGGACCCAGCCGGCTATGGATTCGATAGCCGGGCGCGGCATCGGCCCGGCCCGCCGCCGAATCGGCCCTGGGACTCGCTTTTCACTCGACAGCCGGGCGGGGCGGGTGTGTCATCATGCCTCGGGAGGAAGCGGGTGCCCGGACTGGATCCGGCCGCCGTTCCCCGGGCGCCTACAACGTTCCTGTCAGCAACGTTTCCATCGCCAGCATCTCGTCACCGCCTTCGCGTACCATGGCGCCCCCGGCTCGGCATGACCGCCCAGCACCAGGCCCCGGACAACGAGATCCGGAGGCTAAGGATGAGCAACGGCACAAGAACGGCGCCGCGGTGCGCGGCCTTGGTAGGACCCTACCTCAGCGGCAAGACCACCCTGTTGGAAAGCCTGTTGATGGCCACGGGCCAGATCGCCCGCAAGGGCAGCGTGCAGGACGGCACCTGCGCCGGCGACGCCAGCGCCGAGGCCCGCGCACGCCGCATGAGCACGGAAGTCAGCGTCCACACCTGCGCGTATCTGGGTGACCCCTGGCACATCCTGGACTGTCCGGGTTCCATCGAGCTGGCGGGCGATACCGCCCGCGCCCTGATGGTGGCCGACGTGGCCGTGGTGGTGTGCGAGCCGGTGCCGGACAAGGCCGCCATGCTGGCCCCCCTGCTGCGCTTCCTCGATGAGAACGCCATCCCCCACCTGCTGTTCGTGAACAAAGTGGACCAGTTGGGCAGCGGCGACGTGCGCGTGGCCGATTTGATGACGGCGCTGGAGGGCGTGTCGCAGCGGCCCCTGGTGCTGCGTCAGGTGCCCATCCGCCAGGGGCGGGCCGTCACCGGCTATATCGACCTGGTGAGCGAGCGCGCCTACCGCTATTGCGCCGGCGCCAAGTCCGAAACGGTGCCCATGCCGGACGCCGTACTGTCGCGGGAGCGGGCCGCGCGCCAGGATTTGCTGGAGGCCCTGGCCGATTTCGACGACGCCCTGCTGGAGCAGTTGCTGGACGACGTGTCGCCGCCCCGGGCCGATGTCTACCGCCAGCTCAGCCGCAACCTGGCCGACGATCTGATTGTCCCTGTTTTCCTGGGCTCCGCCCAGAACGACCACGGCGTGCGCCGCTTGCTGAAGGCCCTGCGGCATGAGGCGCCACCGGTGGGCATGACCGCACGGCGGCTGGGATTGGAAGGGCCAGGGGGGACGGGATCCGTGCTGGTGCAGCCCTTCCGCATCCACCATGCCCCGCACAGCGGCCGCCTGGCCTATTGCCGCGTCTGGCAGGGAGAGGTGACGGACGGCCAAGCCCTGGGCCCCGACCGGGTGGGCGGCATCTTCGCCCTGGGCGGCGCCACCCCCACCAAGATCACCGGCGCCGGACCAGGGGCAGTGGTGGCGTTGGCCAAGCTGGAGCATGCCCAGCCCGGCGCGCTGCTGTCCGCCAGGGGTGAGGCGGGCACGCCCCCGTCCTGGCCGGCAGTGGCGGAACCAGTGCACGCCCTGGCTGTGCGGGCCGAACAGCGGGCCGATGAGGTCAAGCTGACCGGTGCCCTGGCCAAGCTGCTGGATGAGGATCCGGATTTGCACCTGGCGATGGAGGACGGGGAGATGGTGTTGTCCGGCCAGGGCACGGTGCATCTGGGCATCGCGCTGGACCGGCTGCGCGGCCGCTTCGGCCTGGCCGTCACCGGGCGGCCGCCGGCCGTGCCCTATCGCGAGAGCATCCGGCGCACGGTGGCAGAGCATGCCCGCTTCAAACGCCAGTCCGGCGGCCATGGGCAGTTCGCCGACGTGCACCTGACCGTGACGCCCCTGGCCCGCGGCGAGGGCTTCCGCTTCGAGGACAAGGTGGTGGGCGGCGCCATCCCCCGCTCCTTCATCCCGGCGGTGGAGGATGGGGCGCGGGAGGCCTTGAGCAGTGGCCCCCTGGGCTTCCCCGTCGTGGACGTGTCCGTCACCCTGACCGGCGGCCAATTCCACGCCGTGGACAGCAGCGAGCAGGCCTTCCGCACCGCCGGCCGCATGGCGGTGCAGGAGGCCTTGGCCAAGGCGGAACCCGTGCTGCTGGAACCCGTGCTGCTGGTCACGGTCCGCACGCCCACCGAGTTCACGGCCAAGGCGCAACGGCTGCTGAGCGGCCGGCGGGGGCAGATCCTAGGCTTCGACGTGCGGCCGGGCTGGACCGGCTGGGATCAGGTGACGGCCTACGTGCCCCAGGCGGACATGGACGACTTCATCGTCGAGCTGCGGTCCCTGACCCTGGGCCTGGGCGGCTATACCGCCCGCTTCCACCACCTGGCGGACCTGATGGGCCGCCTGGCCGACCGCGTGGTGGAAGGGCATCAGGCCGGATATGCCGCGCAATGAGGAAAGAAAGGCGCTATGGTTAGCGATCGATAACTTGAACACAGGGAGGGGCCGATGGCGGACACGGTGTTCGAGCGCCAGATGGCCATGTATACGACCTACCATCGCGACAGCCGCAACAAGGCCACCCACGCCGTAGGCATACCGGTGATCGTCTTCTCCGTGGTGCTGGCCTGTAGCCTGGTGCGCCTGGGTGAGGTGGCAGGCCTGGGGACGGTGACCTTGGGCCTCGCCCTGTCGGCTGTGGTCTGGGCGCTGTGGATCGCCCTGAACCGCCCCGTGGGCTTGGCGCTGGGCCTTCTGGTGGTGCCATCGGTGCTGCTGTCGGCCTGGCTGGTGGCGCGGCTGTCCGTCGGCGCCGTACAGGGGCTGGCCGGCGGCCTGTTCGTTGGCGGCTGGGTGCTGCAGCTGCTGGGCCACGTCTATGAGGGCCGCAAGCCGGCCCTGGTGGACAATCTGTTCCAGGCCCTCATCGGCCCCATGTTCGTCGCGACGGAGGCCCTGGTCGCCCTGAGCCTGGCCCCCGCCGGCCTGCATGAGCGCATCGAACGCCAGGCGGCGCTGAAGTCCTGATCCCTCAACGCAAAAGGCGGCCCCGCGAGGCCGCCTTTCCCATGTATACCGATGAGGGGCCGGTCAGCCTTCCAGCATGGCGCGCAGCATCCAGGCGGTCTTCTCATGCACCTGCAGCCGCTGGGTCAGCAGGTCGCAGGTCGGCTCGTCACTGGCGCTCTCCGCCACGGGGAAGATGGAGCGGGCGGTGCGGGCCACCGCCTCCTGCCCCTCGACCAGTTGCTGGATCATCTCTTCCGCCTTGGGCACGCCCCGCTCTTCCCGGATGACGGTCAGCTCGGCGAACTGGGCATAGGAACCCGGGGCCGGAAAGCCCAGGGCGCGGATGCGTTCCGCGATGTCATCCACCGCCACCGACAGCTCGGTGTACTGGGTCATGAACATGGTGTGCAGGGTGTTGAACATCGGCCCGGTAACGTTCCAATGGAAGTTATGGGTCTTCAGATACAGCGTGTAGGTATCGGCCAGCAGGCGGCTGAGCCCCTCGGCGATGGCCTTGCGGTCCTGTTCGGAGATGCCGATGTCGATAGCCATTCTTGTTTCCTTCCGTTCTCTGGTCTGCCGGTCAAGGTAACCCCTAGGACAGTGGCCGGCAAGAGAATTTAGAATCGTTCTAAATCTGTCGCCACACTGTTCCCTCCCCGCTTCCCCTCCCGGAGGGCCGGGATGCCGAGGCGGTTTGTCACCCCCGATGGACTTTTCCGGCACCTGTGCTTAGGGAAAATGTCCGCGGATCGGCGCGCGGATTGTGGCACACTTGCGCGTCGAAAAAACAACATGCCTTCGAGGGGCGCTTTATGGGTTTCGCCGGCGGCATCGATCACGGTCGCGCGATGATGAAGACCGGCCAGCGGGTCGGCACCGCTCTGGGTTCCTGTCTGGCGGCCTATCTGGCGCTGGCCCCCGTGGTGCGCGCGGACGCCGCCGACCTGACGGTCACAGTGGTCGACGGTGCCGGCCATCCCGTCGCCGACGCAGTGGTCACCGCCACGCCGGACGGCCCCGCCCTGCCACCCGCCACCCCGCCGTCGCCACTGATTGTGGACCAGATCGACGAGGCTTTCGTGCCCTATGTCATGGTGGTGCCCAAGGGCGGCACGGTCACCTTCCGCAACAGCGACCTGACCCGCCACCACGTCTATTCCTATTCCGAGGCCGCGAAGTTCGAGTTCGTGCTGTCGCCCGGGCAGACCGGCCAGCGCAAGTTCGACCAGGCCGGCATCGTGGCGCTGGGCTGCAACATCCATGACCATATGATCGCCCACCTGTATGTGACGGCCGCCCCCTTCGCCGCCGTCACGGGCAAGGACGGCAAGGCCGTGCTGGGCGGGCTGCCCGCCGCGGGCGTCACCGTGGCCGCCTGGCAGCCGCGCCTGAAGCCCGGCGGCACGCCGCCGCAGCAGACCATGGCCGCCGCGGCGCTGGGCACCCCCGTCACCCTGACACTGCCCGCCCTGTTGCCCGACACCCGGCAGGGCATCGACCCTGAACGCGGCGGCTACTAAAAAACGACAGGACGCGCCCCCGTGGCTCTCGGCTTTAGAAATCGACTGGTGTTGTTCCTGGTCGCCAGCCTGGCCGTCGTGCAGCTGGGCACCATGGTTATCCTGTACGGCGTGGCGCGCTCGGCCCTGATCGACACCGGCAAGCAGCAGCTGGTGACCAGCGCCCAGTCCTTCTCGCGCCATCTGGACACCCTGGCCGGCCATCTAGCGGAAGACGCCAAGATCATGTCGCTGGACTACGCACTGCGCCAGTCCATCGCCGCGCATGACAGCGGGACGGCCATCAGCGCCTTGCGCAACTTCGGCCGGCGCGTGGGCGCCAGCCGGATGCTGCTGATCGACCTGGACGGCACCATCGCCGCCGACACCGCCCGCCCGCGCGAACTGACCGGCCTGGGCCGCTTCGCCTTCCCCGACCTGCTGCCGCTGGCGGGCGAGTCCGGCCGGGCGGCGGCGTCCGGCGTGGTGGATGGCGTGCCCTACCGCCTGGTGGTGGTGCCGGTGCTGCTGCCCGATCCCATCGCCTGGATCTGCATCCTGGTGCGGGTGGACGACCGCTTCGCGGAGGAGCTGCGCGCCCTGTCCCCCCTGCGCAAGGACATCGCCCTGGCCGGCCAGACGGCGCCGGACGCGCCCTGGTCCGTGGTGGCCTCAGCCGGCGACCCCATGGACCCGCTGGCCGGCATCGCCGCCCCGGGGCAGCTGGCGGCGGCCGAGCCGCAGCTGCTGACCAAGCACGGCGCCGAATACCTGGTGCTGACCACGCCCATTCCCACCGCGCCGGGCAGCCTGCCCATGATGGCCGTGTTGCAATACCCGCTGGACGAGGCGCTGGCCCCCTATCGCAAGATCATGCTGTACATGGGCGCGCTGATGGCCGGCGGCTTGGTGGCGGCGCTGATCGGCATCGGCCTGATCGCGCGCGGCGTCACCCGCCCGGTGACGGCCCTGGCCGCCGTGGCCCGGCGCATCGCCGACGGCGACTACACCCCCCTGCCGCCCGTGCGCACCAGCGATGAGATCGGGCAGCTGACCACGGCCCTGGACGACATGGCCCAGGCCATCGCCGACCGTGAGGAGCACATTCGCCACCAGTCGCTGCATGACGCCGTCACCGGCCTGCCCAACCGCCTGAATTTGGAGGAACAGGTGGACCAGGCCATCGACCAGGGCCACGGCGTGGCCCTGCTGCTGCTGGGACTGGACCGCCTGCGCGAGGTAACCAACACCCTGGGCCACGACCTGGCGGACCGCGTCGCCCGCGATGCCGGCGACCGCCTGGCCCGCGCCCTGGCCGCCAACGGCGCCGGCGACGCGGTGATCGCCCGGGTATCGGAACACGGCTTCGCCATCCTGCTGGTGGATCGCGCCGCCGCCGCCGCCCAGGCGCTGGCCCCCGCCCTGGTGGCCGCCTTCGACGCGCCCTACACCGAAGCGCCCTATGGCGAAGCGCCCTATGGCGAAGCGGAGGTGACCGTGGACCTGGCGGCCGGCGTGGGCATCGCCGTCTACCCCGACCCCACCCCGGGCGCGCCGCCGTCCGACACCGCCAGCATCCTGCTGCGCCACGCCGACGTGGCGATGCTGAACGCCCGCGCGGCCGAGCCTTACGTCCGCCTCTACGACCATGCCGCTGATCCGCATCGGCCGGAACGGCTGTCGCTGATGGGCGATTTGAAGATCGCCATCGAGCAGGACGCCCTGGAACTGGCCTACCAACCCAAGCTGGAACCGCAGACCGGCCGCGTGGTGGGGGCGGAGGCGCTGGTGCGCTGGACCCATCCCCGCCGCGGCTTCGTCCCGCCAGACAGCTTCATCCCCCTGGCGGAGGAGACGGGCGCCATCCGCCACCTGACTCGCTGGGGCCTGCGCCGCGCCCTGCGCCAATCCGCTACCTGGGCGGCGGCGGGCCATGATTTGCGCATGTCGGTCAACCTGTCGGTCCGCGACCTGGGCGACGCCAGCCTGCCGGACCGCATCGACGCCCTGCTGGCGGAGACCGGCCTGAAGCCGGACCGGCTGATGCTGGAGATCACCGAAAGCGCCATCATGGGCGAGCCGGAGGCGGCCATCGCGATGCTGCGCCGCCTGGCCGACCGGGGGGTGGAACTGTCCATCGATGATTTCGGCGTGGGCCAGTCGTCCTTCGCCTATCTGCGCCGCCTGCCGGTGCGGGAGATCAAGATCGACCGCTCCTTCGTCAAGGCCTTGGATGAGACGGTAGAGGACCAGGCTATCGTCCGCTCCATCATCGAACTGGGTCACAACCTGGGCTACAAGGTCACGGCGGAGGGGGTGGAGAATGCCGGCAGCCTGGCCCTGCTGGCGGAGATGGGGTGCGACTTGGCCCAGGGCTATTACATCGCCCGCCCCCTCATGCCCGGCGCCTTTAACGATTTCCTGGCCAGCCACGCCGCAGGGGAGATTCCCTGGCAGGCCACCCTGCGGGAGGCGCACGCATGAGACACCGCGTCCGCGTGTGGCCTTTCCTTTCGGCCGCCGGCGCGATGCTGCTGGCCGGCGGTTCCGCCTTGGTGCCTTCCGCTCAAGCAGCGGACGGCTTTCCGGATATCGAGTTCCACGGCCTGCTGGACGCGCGGGTGGTGCGGACCCCTGACGACCGCAGCACCTTCGACGGCGGCCTGGGCAAGCTGCGCACCGGCGGGGACCCGGGATCGCGCACCACCACGCTGGAAGAGGCGTCGCTGACGGCGACCGCCCACCTGATCCCTGGCCTGGACATCTACACCCATGTGCGGGCGGAGGGGGAACAGCGCACGGCGGTGGACATCATCGAGGCCTATGTCCGCTGGCGCCCGGCCCCCACCGGACCCCTGTCCTGGCAGGTGAAGGCCGGCGCCTTCTTCCCGCCCATCTCCCTGGAAAACGACGGCATCGCCTGGACCAGCCGCTACACCCTGACGCCCAGCGCCATCAACAGCTGGGTTGGGGAGGAACTGCGCACCGAAGGGTCGGAGGTCACGCTCACCTGGCGGCCGGACGGACCGGGCGGCAGCCGTTTCGACCTGATCGGCGCCGTCTTCGCCGGCAATGACGGCACGGGCGAGATGCTGGACTATCGCGGCTGGGCCTTGATCGAGCGGCCGGCCGGCCTGCTGGACAAGCTGCGCCTGCCGGACGAGGTGCCCAAGCACCAGCACCGCAGCGCGCCCGCCAGCTTCCAGCCCTTCGCGGAGATCGACCACCAGCCGGGCTTCTATGTCGGCGGGCGCTGGACGGACCCGCTGGGGGGCGAGCTGTCCTACCTGCATTGGGACAACCGGGGCGATCCCAGCGTCACCAACGGCAAGGGCTACGCCTGGGACACCGACTTCGACAGCGTCGGCTACAAGATCATGCCGGCACGGGGTCTGACCCTGCTGGCCCAGGCCATGCGCGGGGGCACCAGCATCTACCCCACCGCCGCCAGCGAGAGCGACGGCCGTTTCCAGGCGCTGTACCTGCTGGCCAGCCAGGAATGGGGCCGCTTCCGCCTCAGCGGGCGCTTCGACGCCTTCGGCACGCATGAGGATACGCCCGTCACCACCCGCCCCCATTTCGATGAGCACGGCAAGGCCTATACCGCCGCCCTCTCCTACCGGCCGCTGGCCTGGATGCGCTGGACCCTGGAGGGCGTGCACGTCGACAGCCGGCGGCAGCAGCGCCTGAACGTCGGCCTGCCCATCGAGGCGCACGAGAACCAGGCGCAGTTGGGCGTCCGCCTGTTCTTCTGACGCCCCACCCCCGGCATCAGGCGGTGAAGGCGGGTTCGGCCAGGCGCAACGCGTGGGTACGCACGTCGGAGGGCCAGCCCTGGCTGTGCGTCTCCAGCCCGGCACGGTCGCCGGCGAACAGGGCCCGCGCCGCTTCCTCGAAGCCAGCCAGGTCGCCGGCCATGGTGGACATGAAACGGTAGGCCGCCTCCCGCGCTTGGCGCACGCGGTCCGCCCCCTCATTGGCGTGACGGGCGGCGTCCACCAGCTTGCGTAGGGCGACGGAGGCCCCGCCCGGCTGGTCGTTCAGCCACTCCCAATGGCGGGGCAGCAGCGTGACCTCGCGCGCCACCACGCCCAGCTTGGGCCGGCCGGGACGCGGCGGGGCCGGCGGCGGGGGCACCAGATCGGCCGGGAACGCCGGCGCCAGGCGGCCGCGCACGGCCTTCACAGGCCCGCGCAGGTCCACGTCCACCGCGCGCCCCGTCGCCTCATTGAAGATGAAGATCAAACCCTCGTCGCCCGCGTCCTGCGCCGCCTTGGCCGCCAGCGCCGCCTCCACCAGCGCGCCGGTGGCAAGAAAGCGGGTGCCGGCGAAGGCGGTGCAGCGCATATCCGGGTCCAGGCCCATCGCATCCTCCATAATCAGGAACGACGCGATACCTAGGCCCGAAACCGCCCCAAGTCAATATTACCCGGGTAAATTTAATTACGGCCCCTTGCGCCGCCGTCCCCCGGGCTTGCTGCCAGCCGGGCGGCCGGCGGGGATGGGCGCCTTGATGTTGGACTTCTCGCCCACCGCACCGGCGCGACTTTTTTCTCCCATCGCGCTGGCCCGGAGAGGCGTGGCGCCAGGGTCCAGGCCCAGATCGATGCTCTCCAGCCGGCGGATCTCGTCGCGGATGCGGGCGGCCTCCTCGAACTCCAGGTCGGCGGCGGCGGTGCGCATCTTCTTTTCCAGATCGGCGATGGCGGCCTTGAGGTTGTGGCCCACCAGGCTGCCCTCTTCGGCGAAGCCGGTGTTCACGTTCACCCGGTCGCCCCGCTCATAGACCGAGTTCAGCACGTCGGCGATCTGCTTCTTCACCGATTCAGGGGTGATGCCGTGGGCCTCGTTATAGACCCGCTGCTTCTCCCGGCGGCGGCTGGTTTCCTCCAGCGCCGCCGCCATGCTGTTGGTGATCTTGTCAGCATACAGGATGGCGCGGCCCTCGACGTTGCGCGCCGCGCGGCCGATGGTCTGGATCAGCGAGGTGCGGGAGCGCAGATAGCCTTCCTTGTCCGCGTCCAGGATGGCGACCAGGCCGCACTCCGGAATATCCAGGCCCTCGCGCAGCAGGTTGATGCCGATCAGCACGTCGAAGGCGCCCAGGCGCAGGTCGCGGATGATCTCGATGCGCTCCAACGTTTCGACGTCGGAATGAATGTAGCGGACCTTGATCCCGGCCTCGTGCATGTAGTCGGTCAGGGCCTCCGCCATCTTCTTGGTCAAGGTGGTGACCAGGACGCGCTGGCCCTTGGCGATGCACTCGCGGCACTCCGCCATCACGTCGTCCACCTGGGTCTCGGTGGGGCGGATGATGACCTGGGGATCGATCAGGCCGGTGGGGCGCACCACCTGTTCCACGAAGACGCCGCCGGTCCGTTCCATCTCCCACGGGCCGGGGGTGGCGGAGACGAAGACGGACTGGGGCCGCATGGCGTCCCATTCCTCGAACTTCAGGGGGCGGTTGTCGATACAGGCCGGCAGGCGGAAGCCGTAGTCCGACAGGGTCGATTTGCGCATGTAGTCGCCCTTATACATGCCGCCCACCTGGGGCACCATGACGTGGCTTTCGTCCACGATCAGCAGGGCGTCCTGCGGCAGGTATTCGAACAGGGTGGGCGGCGGCTCGCCCGGGGCGCGGCCCGACAGGTAGCGGGAATAGTTCTCGATACCGGCGCAGGAGCCGGTGGCCACCATCATCTCGATATCGAAGGTCGTGCGCTGCTCCAGCCGCTGGGCCTCCAGCAGCTTGCCCTGGGCGCTGAACTCCTCCAGCCGCAGCTTCAGGTCGCGCTTCATCTGCTCCACCGCCTGCAGCAGGGTGGGCTTGGGCGTGACGTAGTGGCTGTTGGCGTAGATGCGCACCTCTTTCAGGCTGGCGATCTTCTCGCCCGTCAGGGGGTCGATCTCCTGGATCGCCTCCAGTTCATCCCCGAACAGGGAGAAGCGCCAGGCGCGATCCTCCATGTGGGCGGGGAACAGCTCGATGGTGTCGCCGCGCACGCGGAAGGAACCGCGGGCGAAGCCGACGTCGTTGCGCCGGTATTGCAGTTCCACCAGCCGCTGCAGGAAATGGGTGCGGTTCAGCACGTGCCCCACCTTCACCGGCAGGGTCATTTCCGAATAGGTCTCGACCGAGCCGATACCGTAGATGCACGACACCGAGGCGACGATGATGCAGTCGCGCCGTTCCAGCAGCGACCGCGTGGCCGAGTGGCGCATGCGGTCGATCTGCTCGTTGATCGAGCTTTCCTTCTCGATATAGGTGTCGGTGCGCGGGACGTAGGCCTCGGGCTGGTAATAATCGTAATAGCTGACGAAGTACTCCACCGCGTTATCGGGGAAGAAGCTCTTCATCTCGCCATACAGCTGGGCCGCCAGCGTCTTGTTGGGCGCCAGGATCAGGGTGGGGCGCTGCAGCCGTTCGATGACGTGTGCCATGGTGAAGGTCTTGCCGGAGCCGGTCACGCCCAGCAGCACCTGGTCGCGCTCCCCCGCGTGGATCCCCTCCAGCAATTCCTTGATGGCCTGCGGCTGGTCGCCGGCCGGCTGGAATTCAGACTGGATGCGCAGGGGGACGCCGTCCATGGCCGGCGGCAGGGCGCTTCCCCGCGGCATGGTCATGGGCAACGGCAGGTTGGGTTCAATCGTATGGGCATCGTGCGGCATGGCCTCAAGGTAGGCTGCGCCGCGCCACTTTTCCAGGCCGCTTGGCGGCTTTTGCGGGGGGCCGCCCTTTCGCGCCGCCTTCCTCGTCGCGCCCGGCGTTGCTGGCGCTGGCCCCGCTGCGGGCCAGTGCCTTGGACAGGGGCTCCCACGCCGACGCCATGGCCTCGCTCTCCGTCCCGTCCTCGCGCGCCATGGACTTCAGCGTGGCCAGGAAGTCACTGGCCAGGCAGGCGGTGCTGGGCACGCCGCTGGTGAACTCCGTCCCGTCGGGGAACACCACCAGCACGCGCAGGCGCACCATGGGGAAGCGCGCCTTCATGATGTGAATCAGCGGCTGGACCTGGACCACGGGGTTCACGAAGAAGCCGACCCGGCCGCTGGCCGCCAGGTAGCGCCACTGCCCCGCCTTGGTCTGGGCGCTGATGCGCCCGCCCATGTCGGCCGGCGCGCTCATCACCATCAGCACGCTGGCCGGCAGGCGGATCAGGTGATCGACGCGCAGCGCCTTGCCCTTCTTGTCCTGGATATAAATGCCGTGCACCACGGAATAGCCGGCGTCGTCCAGCGCCAGCTTGCGGCGGTAGGCCTCGGCGTTGTAGCGGCGGCGCGACAGGGCCCGGGTCTTGGGCCGCAGGGCCCACATCACCACCAGCATCAGCACGATGATGACGAGCGCCACCGTGCCGATGGTGACCATCTGGCTGACGCCCATGAGCTGGGGAGCCTGATCGCTGATATCTTGCGCCATGCCGGTTGATTACCCCATCCGCGCCCGGGCTGTCACCATGGCCACGCGCGCCGGCGCGCATCTTAATGTCGCGGGGCCCGCGTCGCGGCAGGCGCGGCATGCGCGGGCTGCGGTTGTGCCCATTTTTTGCCGGGCGTAAGGTCCGCCGCGGATTTTCCTTTCCCAACAAGGGTAGCCGTCATGTCGATCGTTGCCGAGCGTCTCGCCCGGATTAAACCGTCCCAGACCATCGCCGTTACCGCCAAGGCCCGCGCACTGAAGGCCGCCGGCCGCGATATCATCGGCCTGGGCGCCGGCGAGCCGGATTTCGACACGCCCGACAATATCAAGCAGGCCGCCATCCGCGCCATCCAGCAGGGGCAGACCAAGTACACCGATGTCGATGGCACGCCGGAACTGAAGCGCGCCGTCTGCCTGAAGTTCAAGCGCGAGAACGAGCTGGAGTACAAGCCGGAGCAGGTCAGCGTCGGCACCGGCGGCAAGCAGGTGATCTTCAACGCCATGATGGCCACCCTGTCGCCCGGCGATGAGGTCATCATCCCCGCCCCCTACTGGGTCAGCTATCCCGACATCGTGCTGATGGCCGAGGGCACCCCGGTGTTCGTGGAGTGCGGGGCCGAGAGCGGCTTCAAGATGCGGGCCGACCAGTTGGAGCGCGCCATCACCCCGCGCACCAAGTGGGTCATGCTGAACAGCCCGTCCAACCCGTCGGGTGCCGCCTACACCTATGAAGAGATGAAGGCCCTGACGGACGTGCTGGTGCGCCACCCGCACGTGTGGGTGTTCACCGACGACATGTATGAGCACCTGGTCTACGACGGCTTCACCTTCGTGACCCCGGCCCAGGTGGAGCCGGCCCTGTATGATCGCACCCTGACCGTCAACGGCGTGTCCAAGGCCTATGCCATGACCGGCTGGCGCATCGGCTACGGCGCCGGGCCTACGCAACTGATCAAGGCCATGGCCAACGTGCAGAGCCAATCCACCAGCAACCCCTCCTCCATCAGCCAGGCGGCGGCGGTGGAGGCCCTGGTGGGTCCGCAGGACTTCATCAAGGAACGCGCCGAGGTCTTCCGCCAGCGCCGCGACCTGGTGGTGTCGATGCTGAACCAGGCCACCGGCATTCATTGCCCGCGGCCCGAGGGCGCCTTCTACGTCTATCCGTCCTGCGCCGGCACCCTGGGCAAGACCACGCCCGCCGGCGCCGTGCTGAAGACGGACGAGGACTTCGTCACCTATCTGCTGGAATCGGAAGGGGTGGCCGTGGTCCAGGGCAGCGCCTTCGGCCTGGCCCCGCACTTCCGCATCAGCTACGCGACCTCGACCGAGGCGCTGGAGGAAGCCTGCCGCCGCATCCAGCGCGCGACCGCCGCGCTGCGCTGAGCTTCGGCTTTACAGTGTCCATGGCAACGGCCGCCCCATCCCCGGGGCGGCCGTTTTCGTTCGGGGCTTACTTGGGACTCCACCGCGGGCTGTCCGGTGATTCCGCCGGGGTGCGCAGGGGCTGGGCCAGGACGACGACCCAGATGTAGGCGTCGTTGGGGCCATTGGGCGCGGGGTTGGCCACGCGGGCCACGCCCACGTCGGTCATGCCCGGGGTGGCCAGGGCGCCGACGGTGGAGCCGGTGTCCTGCCAGATGGCCAGCGGTTGGCCGGGGTCACCCGACGCCCGCGCCTCCAGCGCGATGTCCTGCATGGGCACATAGAGCGAGTGGATCAGGCCCTGGCGCAGGTCCGGCGTCTCCGTCCCGCTGGCCAGCGCCATGGCCCGGGCGGCGGCGGCATCGTCCAGCACCGGCTGGCGGCTGAGCGCCGGCAGCCCGGCCTGGATGCGCGTCTTTTGCAGGAAGTCGACCAGTGTCTCCGCCGCCTGGCGGTCGGCGGCGTTCATCGTGACGGGCGTGCCGGCGGGCACGGCCGCCACCGCCTGGTTGAACAGCCCATCCACCGCACCACCCGACGCCAGTAGGGCGGTCGTGAGCATCAGGGTCTTCAGCACGCGCATGGGGTACTCCATTCTTATTTGTCGTGTTGGGCGAACCGCCGTCGGCGGGAATGGCAGCCATCGCCAATCGCAATCCAAACCCAGCTTAGGATGTGAGTGTGGCAGAAAATCGACCATGGGTGGCAAGGCATACTTGCGTATGAGCTTGGTTCGCCTTGGTGATTCTTTCTCGGCGTTCAAGCCCGCCCCAAGCCCGCCCCAGGAAATCCGTGGAAATAGGCGTACGGGGCGAGTTTTACACAACGGCCGAACGCGGTTGGCGGCCAACCCTGTCAATCCCTTTTTTGCCTATAATGAACTATTTGTTAGATATTGACAGATCCTGTTTCCATAAAAATCAATATGTTAGCGTTTTGTGCCTATTCTGTAGGCAAAATCCGGAAAGCCTTGCGGCGCCTGCGTCGGCGCACGCTATCAAAGGCTTTTCCGCAAACTTATCCACAGCTTCCGTGGACTACGGCGGCGTTTTCCCCACCCCCTCGAACAGGGGATGATTCGTTGCCGTTTACCCCGGAAGCGATAGGGGGTGACCGGACGTTTTCCAGGCAGGCCACCGCACAACCGGGGGAGCGCGAACGCGACGCGATGGCCATTGACCCGGGACCGCCAATGGGCAGAGTGTCCGCCCCATGGCCATGACCGACACCACCCCCGACACACCCGTTGAAACGCCCGAGGCCGCCCCCATAGAGACGGCGCCGGCCGAGGCGATGCCCGCCGAGGCGATGCCCAAGGTGCGCCGCCGCACCGTGGCCGATCTGAACCGGGGGGTGGAAACCATCAAGGCCTACCTGCGCACCCTGCCGGTGACGCCGGGCGTCTACCGCATGATGAACGAGGGCGGCGACGTCCTGTACGTGGGCAAGGCCCGCAACCTGAAGCGCCGGGTGGCCAACTACACCGTGCCGGCCAAGCTGCCCGTGCGGCTGCAGCGCATGGTGGCCGAGACGGTGACCATGGAGTTCGTCACGACCCATACCGAGGTCGAGGCGCTGCTGCTGGAATCCAACCTGATCAAGCGTCTGATGCCGCGGTACAACGTGCTGCTGCGCGACGACAAGACCTTCCCCCACATCATGATCACCCGGGACCATGACTACCCGGCCCTGATCAAGCACCGGGGCGCGCGCGACCGGGCCGGCGACTATTTCGGGCCCTTCGCCTCGGCCGGGGCGGTCAACCGCACCATCACCGCCCTGCAGCGCGCCTTCCTGCTGCGCAACTGCACCGACAGCGTGTTTTCCACCCGTACCCGCCCCTGCCTGCAGTTCCAGATCAAGCGCTGCACCGCCCCCTGCGTCGGCCGCGTCAACCGCGCCCAGTATGGCGAGCAGGTGGACGAGGCCGCCGCCTTCCTGGCGGGCAAGAGCCGCGACATCCAGACCCGCATGGCGAGCGCCATGATGGAGGCGGCGGAGGCGCTGGACTTCGAGACCGCCGCCAAGATGCGCGACCGTATCCGCGCGCTGACCGCCATCCAGGCCCACCAGGACATCAATGTCGAGGGCATGGAGGACGCGGACATCATCGCCGCCTACCAGGACGGCGGCAGCACCTGCATCCAGGTGTTCTTCTTCCGTGGCGGGCGCAACAACGGCAACCGCGCCTATTTCCCCAGCCACGACAAGAACCAGGGCACGGCGGAGGTGCTGTCCGCCTTCATCGCCCAGTTCTACGACAACCGCACCGCCCCCGGCCTGGTGCTGATCAGCGAGGACGCGGAGGAGCAGGAGCTGCTGGCCGAGGCCCTGACCCTGCGGGCGGGCCGCAAGGTGGAGCTGGCCGTGCCCAAGCGCGGCGACAAGAAGCGCCTGATGGACCATGCGCTGACCAACGCGCGCGAGGCCCACGGCCGCCGCCTGTCCGAGACGGGCAGCCAGGCCAAGCTGCTGGCCGGCGTGGCCGAGCTGTTCGGGCTGGAGGCGCCGCCCACCCGCATCGAGATTTACGACAACAGCCACATCCAGGGCGCCCACCCCATCGGCGGCATGGTGGTGGCGGGGCCGGACGGCTTCATCAAGAACGCCTACCGCAAGTTCAACATCCGCGACCCCAAAGCCGCCGGCGACGACTTCGCCATGATGCGCGAGGTGCTGACCCGTCGTTTCGAGCGCGCGCTGAAGGAGGATCCGGAGCGCACGGGCGACACCTGGCCCGACCTGCTGCTGATCGACGGCGGCGAGGGCCAGTTGGGCGTGGTGGTGGAGGTGCTGGCCGAACTGGGCCTGTCCGACATCGCCCTGGTGGGCATCGCCAAGGGCCCCGACCGCGACGCGGGGCGCGAGCGTTTCTTCATGCCGGGCCAGGCGCCCTTCGGCATGGACCCGCGCGACCCCGTGCTGTATTTCCTGCAGCGCCTGCGCGACGAGGCCCACCGCTGGGCCATCGGCAGCCATCGCCAGCGCCGGGAAAAGGCCATCAGCGCCAGCCCGCTGGACGAAGTAACGGGCATTGGACCCAAGCGCAAGAAGGCGCTGCTGCTGCATTTCGGCTCCGCCCAGGCCGTTTCGCGCGCAGGACTGGCTGACTTGCGCGCGGTGGACGGGATATCGGACGCCGTCGCCAAAATCATCTATGACCACTTCCATCCGGACGGCTAAACTCCACCGTCAAGACACCGCGCCAAACCGTGCCGCCTGTGATCGCCCCCGCCTGAAATCGCCGGACCGCTTCATGCTGACCAGCCTGCCCAACCTGTTGACCCTGTCGCGGATCGTGCTGATCCCCGTCATCCTGGCCCTGCTGTGGTTCCCGGCGACCTGGACGGCCTGGACGGCCGCCGGGCTGTTCGCCCTGGCCGCCATCACCGACTATTTCGACGGTTATCTGGCCCGGGCCTGGCACGAGGAATCCATCATCGGCCGCTTCCTGGACCCCATCGCCGACAAGCTTCTGGTGGCGGCGGTGCTGTTCCTGCTGGTGGCCGATCACAAGATCGTGGGCCATGCCGTGCTGCCCGCCGTGATCATCCTGCTGCGCGAGGTGGCGGTGTCAGGCCTGCGGGAGTTCCTGGCCGGCCTGCGCGTCGGCGTCCCCGTCTCGCGCCTGGCCAAGTGGAAGACGGCCATCCAGCTGATGGCCATCGGCTGGCTGATCGTGGGCGACCACGGGCCCGACTGGCTGTATGTTCGCCCCATCGGGGAGATCGGCCTGTGGGCCGCCGCCGTGCTGACCCTGATTACCGGCTGGGATTACCTGCGCGCCGGCCTGCGCCACATGCTGGCCCCGGCGGGCGCCCCCGCCCAGGTGGAGCCGGCGGCCAAGGCGCCGGCGGCCGCCCCCGTGCGCACGGGGGCCTGACCGCCATGCGCATCCTCTATTTCGCCTGGCTGCGCGCCAAGATCGGCACCGCGGAGGAAGAGGTGGCGCCGCCCGCCGGCGTGGCCACCACCGGCGACCTGATCACCTGGCTGCAAACCCGCGGGCCCCATTACGCCGACGCGCTGGCCAACCGCGCGGTGGTCAAGGTGGCGGTGAACCAGGACTACGTCGGCCTGGACCATCCCGTGGCGCCGGGGGACGAGGTCGCGCTGTTCCCACCGGTGACCGGGGGCTGACATGGCCATACGCGTCCAGGCGGAGGATTTCGACGTGGGCGCCGAACTGGCGGCCCTGACCGACGGCAACCCGTCCATCGGCGGCGTGGCCAGCTTCGTCGGGCTGGTGCGCGACATGTCCAAGGGCGATGGGGCGGGCGGCGACTCCGTCAGCGCCATGACCCTGGAGCACTATCCCGGCATGACGGAGCGGCAGTTGGCCGCCATCGAGGCGGAGGCGCGGGCCCGCTGGCCCCTGGACGGCGTGCTGATCATCCACCGCCACGGCCGCCTGCTACCCGGCGACCGCATCGTGCTGGCCGCCTGCGCCAGCGCCCACCGCGCCGCCGCGTTCGAGGCCTGCTGGTTCCTGATGGATTGGCTGAAGACCAAGGCGCCCTTCTGGAAACAGGAGGAGACGCCGGCCGGCGCCCGCTGGGTGGCCGCCAAGGAGGAGGACGACCAGGCGGCGGAGCGTTGGTACAAACGCGCGCCGTGATACCGGTCTCACCACCCCAAGCGCTTATAAAACCCCAAAAAATACCGGGAAATTTTTAGGCAACGAGTCGACCGAATCGTTTATGCCTGGTTCATATGCCGAATCTAATACCTCTTGGCTAGTCTCTGACTCGTTAACTAAACCTTTGGCCAAGACTTTGCTTTTAGTGCCACCGACGCTCACGGACCGGGACAAAGGTACGGGAATCCTGTAAAGTAGGGGATCAGCTCTAGAGACCCCATGCCCGAACTATTCAAGACCCCGGCCAACCTCCTGGCTCAAGACCAACGTAACGCCACCGTCCTGCTGGTCGATGGCAACCAGGGATTGCTGATTTCTCTGGTGGATTTGTTGCGCCAGGGTGGATTCCGTTTCGTGCATTGCCGGCAGGATCTCCAGGATTTGCCGCAGTACTGCCGTGACCTGTCCCCCGACGTTCTGGTGCTGAACCAGCCGGGCGACAGCCCTGCCGCCGTAGCCACGCTGATGGCCGCCCTCGGCACGCTGGCCCAGCTGGCGGCAGGGGAGCGTCCCACCCTGCTGCTGCGCACCGGCGTGCTGGACGCCGCCGCCCGCGAGGAGGCGCGCCGGCGGGGCGTCAGCGATTTCATCGCCCACAATTGCGACCCGATGGAGGTGGTGACCCGCGTGGCCGGCGCCGCCCATCGGCAGTTCCTAAGCCGCCAGGTGGCGCAGCAGCAGCGGCAGGTGGACATCCAGGTCAAGGACCGCACCGCCCGCCTGCTGGAGTCGCTGGAAACGATGCAGGAGAGGGAGCGGACCCTGCTGGCGGCACTGGAGCAGACCCGCACGGAAATCCGCCAGAAAACAGAGTTCCTGGCCCATGCCACGCACGAACTGCGCACGCCCCTGAACGCCATCCTGGGCTTCGCCGACCTGCTGCGGCGGGAGTTCCATGGGCCGCTGGGCGACGCCCGTTATCTGGAATACGTGGAGGATGTGCACGCCGCCGCCAGCCACATGGCCGCCGTCGTCGACGACACGCTGGATCTCAGCCGCGCCGAGTCGGGCCAGGTGACCCTGGACATCCGCGACATCGACATCGGCCGCGCGGTGCAGGACAGCACCCGCATGCTGCGCACCCTGGCCGCCGACTGCGGCGTGGACCTGACGGTAAAGGTGCCGGAGCAGCCGCTGCGCCTGCGCACCGATCCAGAAAAGGTGCGGCAGATCATCCTGAACCTGGGTTCCAACGCCTTGAAGTTCACGCCGCGCGGTGGCCGGGTGACGGTGGAAGTGCAGGCCGACGACAAGGGCGGCGCGCTGATTCTGATCGTGCGCGACACCGGCGTGGGCATGGCCCCGCATGAGCTGCCCATCGCGCTCAAGCCCTTCGGCCAGGTGCGGGGCGCGCAACAACCGGGCGTGCGCGGCACCGGCCTGGGCCTGCCCCTGACCAAGCGCTTCGTGGAGATGCTGGGCGGCAGCCTGGACATCGCCAGCGTTCCCGGCCGGGGCACCATCGTCACCGTGCGCCTGCCCGCGCCGGAGAATGAGGCCGGCAACGCGCGCGCTACCGCCTGACATCACGCGGTCGCGGGGGGCACCTGGGTCATGAGCGCCAGGGGGCGGCCCTCGTTGTCCTTGAAAAAAGCCATCCATTCCTCCGTCCCGTCCCCATGTCGGTGGATGACGTGCGGGGCGTTGATGAATTCCACACCCCGCGCCGTCAGGGTGGCGTGCATGGCCTGGATGTCGCCGACCCGGAAATAGAGGATGGACTCGGCCGGCCCCTCCCCTTCGGACAGGAACAGGCGCAGGCCGCCGCAATCGAAGAAGGCCAGGCCGCCGAAGGAATAGAGGTGCGGTAGCCCCAGCACCTCGCCATACCAGCGGCGGGCCGCCGCGATGTCCGCCACATGGCGGGCGATCTGGCCCACCGGTCCCAGGCTGGCTTGCGGTTCCATGGATGACGCCTCCTTGCGGGCGAGGTTGCTGTCGCGGCGAATACCCTGCCAGCGCCGCAGTTCGGCGCGGCTGGCGAAGCCCAGCTTCTGCAGGACATTGGTGACGTGGTATTTCACCGCGTCGATGCTGACACCCTGCCGCCGGGCGATCTGGGGATTGGTCAGGCCGTGGCGGACGGCCTCGACCACCCGCCATTCCGCCGGCGTCAGCACGTCGGCATGGGGCGGACGACCGCGTTCCCGGTGGCCGCGCCGATGGGACGGGACGGCCCGTGCCGAGAAACGGTCGGTTCTGACGCCGTGGCGGGGAGGATGTGTCATGAGGCGGAGCTTACCGCGCGACGGGGCTATTTTCCCTACCCGACGGCTTTCCCTACCCGACGGCCGGTCAAGATCAAGCCCCGCCTGCCCCTTTACGTTTAGGGAAACTTGACCGGCGCCATTTCCAGCGGTGAAAAAGGAAAAGCCCGCGGGAGGTGCGTCCTTCCTCCCGCGGGCTTTACGCCTCCGGCGGACCTGAACCCGGCCGGATGCGATCCCAGTGGTAGCCAGCCCGTCAGGGCCGGGTATCGGCGGCGGGGGCGCGTCCCCCGCCGCCTGTTCCTTCCAATCCCAGCTTCAAGCCTCAGCGCACGCCGGACCGGCGCAGGCTGTCCGGCGAGAAGTCGGCCGCCGTCAGGTTGACGTTGAAGTTGTAGGGCTTCTCCTGGTTGGTGAAGCCGCTGGCGGTGTAACGGCCCGACTGCAGGTCGTACACGGCGAACAGGCCCGCCCAGAAGGTCTGGACATCATAGAAGTTGATGCCGTGGGCCTCGGTCACGCGCCACAGCTGGTCGCGGCTGTCGTACTGGTCGGCGACCAGGATGCCCCAGCTGTCCTCATCCACATAGAAGGTGCGGCGGGGATAGATGTGGCTGGTGCCAGACTTAAGCTTGCCCTCGACCACCCACACCCGGTGCAGCTCATAGCGGGCGTAGTCCTGGTTGATGTGCTTGGCCTTGACCAACTGGTCGTAGGTCAGTTTGTCGCTCTGCAGCTGATAGGCGTTGTAGGGGACGTACATCTCCTTCTTGCCCACCAGCTTCCACTCGTACCGGTCGGGGGAGCCGTTGAAGACATCCAGCTGGTCGGAGGTGCGCAGGCCGTCCGAGGCCGTGCCCGGGTTGTCGTAGGCGACGTTGGGCGCGCGGCGCACGCGGCGCTGGCCGGGGTTGTAGGTCCAGGCGTTACGCGGCTCCTTGACCTGGTCCATGGTCTCATGCACCAGCAGGATTTCGCCCGCCAGGCGGGCCGGCGCCGTCACTTCCTGCTGGAAGTACAGCGAGGTTTGGCCTTCAGGACCGGTATCGGAGTACAGGAACTTTGACTTCTCGTTGATGTTGATCATCGTGTACGAGCCGTCGGCCTGCGGGTTGGCGGCGCCGTAGCTGCGCTCCAGCTGCTTGCCCTTCCAGCGCAGGATGTGGTTCCACACCACCTCCACGCCCGTCTTGGGAATCGGGAAGGGCACGCCCACCTTGGCGCCCTCGACGCCGTTGCCGTCGTCCACCAGCTTGGCGCGGGTGGCATTGGCCAGCGTCTCGTCATAGACGCTCTTGGGCAGCGAGGCGCTGCGGTGCGTCGGATAGACGTTCATCTTGTAGTCGGGATACTGCTTCAGCAGGGCCTTCAGGCCTTCCGGCAGCTTGTCCGCGTACTGGGCCATGTTCTGGCCGGTGATGGTGAATAACGGCTTGTCGCTGGCATAGGGATCGACGTAGACGCCGCCAGCCTTGTACCCCGCCGGCGGGGCGGTGATGCCGCCCGTCCATTCCGGGATGGTGCCATCCTTGTTGCCTGCCTTTTCGGCGCCGTTCGGCGTCAGGGTCTTGCCCAGATCAGCCGCGGACTGCGCCATGGCGACGCCCGCCATGCCCCCGAGAAAGACGGCGAAGGCGCCGCCAACCAACGCGGTGTTGGTCCACTTCATCCTTTTTCCTCCCTTATGCGGCCGGCCGTCCGCCGACGCGCGCGTCTCATTAGCCGAGTGGGTCTTGGTTCAAACGCACATTCCCAAACGCCCAATTCAAGGATCCCCCCACCTCATGGACAACTGTCCCGGGATTGGCGTTTGATCCTCTCATTTCAATAGTTTGGTCGATGCCGGGACGGCGCGCAATGGCTGTCGAACCGGCATCGACGGAGAAAAAGCACGTGTGGGCCTCAGAACAGGTCGGCTTCCAGGTCCATGACGGTCTTGGCCCCCGACATCAGGGCCTTGAAGCGGAAATCCACCTCCGGCAGCAGGCGCTGGACGAAGAAGCGGGCGGTCTTGATCTTGGCCTCGTAGAAGCCGCTCTTGCCGTTGCTGCCCTCGGCCAGCTTGGCGTTCGCCACCTTGACCATGCGCAGCCACATCCAGCCCAGGGCCACCAGGCCGAAGATGCGCAGGTAGTCGGTAGAGGCGGCACCGGCCTCGTCCGGGTTCTTCATCCCCCTCTGGGCGACGATGGCCGTGGCCTGCTGCAGCTTGCCGAAGGCCTTGGCCAGCGGGCCGGCGAATTCCAGCAGGTCCGTGTCTTCCATCGCCGACTCCAGCTCACCCGCCAGCGGGTGGAAGAAGCGGCGCAGCAGGCGGCCCATGTCCTGGCCCAGCTTGCGGCCCACCAGATCCAGCGCCTGGATGCCGTTGGCACCCTCATAGATCATGGCAATGCGGGCATCGCGCACGAACTGCTCCATGCCCCATTCACGGATGTAGCCGTGGCCGCCGTACATCTGCTGGGCCATGGTGGCGCACTCATAGCCCATGTCGGTGAAGTAAGCCTTCACCACCGGCGTCAGCAGGGCCACGAACTCGTCCGCCTCGGCCCGGGCCTTGGGGTCCGGGTTATGGTCGGCCTGGTCCAGCTGGATGCCCACCCAGTAGCCCAACGCGCGGGCGCCCTCGGTGAAGGCCTTGATGGTCATCAGGTTCTTGCGCACGTCCGGATGGACGATCAGCGGGTCGGCGGCCTTCTCCGGCTCCTTGGCGCCGGTCAGCGACCGGCCCTGCAGGCGTTCCTTGGTGTAGGTCAGCGCGTTCTGGTAGGCGACCGTGGCGATGCCCAGGCCCTGCATGCCCACGCCCAGGCGGGCGGCGTTCATCATGGTGAACATGGCGCGCATGCCCTTGTGCGGCTCACCCACCAGCCAGCCCTTGGCGTCGTCGAAGTTCATGACGCAGGTGGCGTTGGCCATGATGCCCATCTTGTGCTCGATGGAGCCGCACATGACGCCGTTGCGCGGACCGGGCTGATTGTCCGCGGTCGGCAGGAACTTGGGCACCAGGAACAGGCTGATGCCCTTCACGCCCGGGGGGGCGTCCGGCAGCTTGGCCAGCACCAGGTGGATGATGTTGCTGGTCAGGTTATGCTCACCGGCGGAAATGAAGATCTTGGTGCCGGTGATGCTGTAGCTGCCGTCGTCGTTGGGGACGGCCTTGGTCTTGATCAGACCCAGGTCGGTGCCGCAGTGCGGCTCCGTCAGGCACATGGTGCCGGACCACTCGCCCGTGGTCATCTTGGGCAGGTAGGTGTCCTTCAGCTGATCATTACCGTGGGTGTGGATGGCGTTCCACGCCCCCTGGGTCAGGCCCGGGTACATGGCGAAGGCCATGTTGGCGGAGATCAGCAGCTCTTCCAGCACGAAGGTGATGGCGTGGGGCAAGCCCTGGCCACCGTACTTCGGGTCCATGGACAGGCCCTGCCAACCGCCATCGACGTAAGCCTGGTAGGCTTCCTTGAAGCCCTTGGGCGTCCGCACCACGCCGTTCTCGTAGTGGCAGCCTTCCTCATGGCCGGGGCGGTTCAGGGGCTGCAGCTCGTTTTCGCAGAGCTTGGCCGCCTCTTCCAGGATGCTGGAGACGAGGTCGCGGGTGGCGTCCTCGAAGCCCGGCAGCTTGGTCAGGTTCTCTGCATGCAGCAGATCGTTCAGGACGAAATCGATGTCTTCGAGCGGCGCCTTGTAGGTCGGCATCGGAGAATTCCTTGAATTCCAAGGGTTCTGGGGGAAAACGCCGGGGCGGTCGCCCGCCCCGGCCCCCCATGAGAACGTCAGTTGCGCAGCGGCTTGCCGGTGGACAGCATGTGGTCGATGCGGTCGATGGTGCCAGGCGTGCGCACCAGGCGCATAAAGGCCTCGCGCTCCAGATCCAGCAGATCGTCCTCGGTCAGCACCGTGGTGATGTCGGTGTCGCCACCGCTCAGCACCCAGGCCAGTTCACCGGACACCACCACGTCGTGGTCGGTGGCCTTGCCCTGGCCGTGGAAGCCTTCCACCGCCATGTCCAGCGCCGTGCGGGCGCCGGGACCGGGCAAGCGGATTTCCAGCGGCTCCGGCGCCGTGTAGTCCTTGGCCAGTTCCAGGGCCTTGGCCTTGGCGTCGGCCAGCAGCCGGTCGCGGTTCATGGTGATGCCATCGGTCGGACGCAGGATCAGCATCTCCTTCGCCTCGAATGCCGACTTCGCCACCTTGGCCGTGCTGATATACTCGAAGGCCTTGGCGATGGGGGGCATGGGGCCGCCCGGGCGCTTCTTGTTGTAGGTGTGGCGGAACAGCATTTCCTTGCAGCCGCCCCAGCCGGGGACCAAGCCCACACCGACCTCGACCAGGCCGATGTAGCTTTCGGCATGCGCCTGCACCGCGTCGCAGTGCAGCAGGATCTCGCAGCCGCCGCCCAGCGCCATGCCCGACGGCGCGCCCACCACCGGGAAGGGCGCGTACTTCAGCGCCTTGTAGGTCTGCTGGCCCTCGGCGGTCGCCTGCTCGATCTGCGGCCACAGGGCGATGTTCAGCGCGAACAGGGCCAGGCCCAGGTTGGCACCGACGGAGAAGTTGTCGCCCTCGTTGTGGATGACAAGTGCCTTGTAGGCCCCGGACTTGCCGTCGCCGATGATGTCGATGGCCTTGCGGTAGAGCGCCATCACCTGGTCGTCCAGGGCGTTCATCTTGCCGGTGAACTCCAGGCACAGCACGCCGTCGCCGATATCCCACAGGGCCGCCGACGCCGTCTTGGCCACCGGCTTCGACGCCCGCTTGACGTCGGACAGCAGCAGCACGCCCTCGGGCCGTTCCACCACGGCGTACTCGCCCTGGGTGGTCAGGTAGTGCAGGCGGCCGCCCTCGACCTTGTAGAAGGGGCGCCCGGCGGCCAGCGTCACCAGGGCCGGCACCGGCAGGCCGGCCTCGGTCAGCTTCTCGGCGAACCAGGCCGTGCCCAGGGCGTCGATCATCTCGAACGGGCCCTGCTTCCAGTTGTAGCCGAGGCGCATGGCGGCATCGACGTCCAGGATGGTGTCGGCGATCTCCGGCACCAGGCTGGCGGCGTAGGCCAGCGCCTGGCTCAGCACCTTCCAGGCGTACTGGCCGCCCTTGTCGCTGTGGGTCACCAGGCCCTTCAGGCTGCGCTCCTTGGCCGACGCCAGCTCGGCCTTCACGGTCGGGCGGTAGGCGCCGGTCTTCAGGTCGATGGTCTCGCGGATGCGCTTGCCGTCCGGCGTCTTGGTCTGGCGGTAGAAGCCGCCCTTGCCCTTACGGCCGGTGTAGCCCTCGGCGATCATCTTCGCCTGCAGCGGATTCTCGCGGTAGACGCGGCGGTAATCGTCCTGCGCCGGTAGGGTGGACAGCAGGCTTTTGGCGATGTGCGGCCCCAGGTCGATGCCGACCAGGTCCAGCAGGCCGAAGGTGCCGGTCTTGGGCAGGCCCATGGGCTTGCCGGTGATCAGGTCGGTCTCCTCCACCGTCAGGCCCAGATCCTCGGCCGCGTTCACCGCCGCCTGGAACCAGTAGGTGCCGATGCGGTTGGCGATGAAGCCGGGGGTGTCCTTGCAGTGCACGACGCCCTTGCCCAGGCGCACGTCACACACCTGGCGAATGATGTCGACGGCGTCCTTGCGGGTCTTGGGGCCGGCCACGATCTCCAGCAGCCGCATGTAGCGCGGCGGGTTGAAGAAGTGGGTGATCATGAAATCGGCCGCGAACTGCTCGCCAGCGCCTTCCAGCAGGATCTCCAGCGGGATGGTGGAGGTGTTGGAGCTGACGACCGAGCCCGGCTTGCGCACCGCGTCCAGGCGGCGGTACAGCGCGTGCTTGATGTCCTTGTTCTCGATCACCGCCTCGATGATCCAGTCGACGTCCTTCAGCTTCTCCAGATCGTCTTCCGTGTTGCCCGGGGTCACCAGGCGGGCGGCGTCCTTGTGCATGAAGGCGGCGGGCTCGCCCTTCAGCAGCTTTTCCACCGCCGTCTTGGCGACGACGCTGCGGTCACCGCCGTTGTCCTTCACGGCCTGGGGAACGATGTCCAGCAGGAAGACGGGAATGCCCGCGTTGGCGATGTGGGCCGCGATGCCGCTGCCCATCACCCCGGCGCCGATGACGGCGGCGCTTTTGATTTCCATGGGGTCTCTCCTCAACCGGGGGCCGATCAGACCGCTTCCAGGACGGTGGCGATGCCCTGGCCGCCGCCGATGCACTGGGTGGCCAGCGCGAACTGCTTGCCTTCGCGCTTCAGCAGGCTGGCGGCCTTGCCGGTGATGCGGGCGCCGGTGGCGCCCAGCGGGTGGCCCAGGGCGATGGCGCCGCCGTCCAGGTTCACCTTGGCGGGGTCGAAGCCCAGTTCGCGCGCCACGGTCATGGACTGCACGGCGAAGGCCTCGTTGCTCTCCACGATGTCGATGTCCTTGATTGTCAGGCCGGCGCGCTCCAGCGCCTTGCGCGAGGCCGGCACCGGGCCGTAGCCCATGATGGTGGCGTCGCAGCCGGACACGGCGACGGAGCGGATGCGGGCCAGGATGGGCAGGCCGTGGGCCTTGGCGTATTCCTCGCTGGTCACCAGCGTGGCGGAGGCGCCGTCGGTCAGCGGGCTGGAAGTGCCGGCGGTGACGGTGCCCTCCTGGTCGAAGGCCAGCTTCAGGCCGGCCAGGCCCTCGGCGGTGGTCTCCGGACGGATGCAGCCGTCCTTGTCCACCAGCTTGCCCTTCACGTCGATGCCGACGATCTCATCGGCCAGACGGCCGGCGGCCTGCGCGGCGGCGGCCTTCTGGTGCGAAGTGACGGCGTAGGCCTCCTGGTCGGCGCGGCTGAAGCCGAACTTCTTGGCCAGGTTCTCGGCCGTGATGCCCATGGCCATGTAGGCGCCGGGGTTGGCGGCGTGCAGGGCCGCATTGGGCATGGGGTTGAAGCCGCCCATGGGGATGCGGGTCATACTCTCGACACCGGCGGCGATGAAGGCCTTGCCAGCGCCCAGGGCGATGGCGCCCGCCGCCATGTGGATGGCCTGCATGGAGGAGCCGCAGAAGCGGTTGACCGTGGTGCCCGCCACACCCTGGGGCAGGCCGGCGATCATGCCGATCAGCTTGGCGACGTTGAAGCCCTGCTCCCCTTCCGGGAAGGCGCAGCCGACGATCAGGTCTTCCAGATCGGCGGTGTTCACGCCCGTGCGCTCGACCAGCGCCTTGATCACCGTTGCGGCCAGATCGTCGGGACGGACCTTCACCAGGTCGCCCTTGTTGGCCAGCGTGAACGGGGACCGGGCGTAACCGGCGATAACGGCTTTAGTCATTGGTGTGTTCCTCGCCTTGGCAAACGGGGCGGCGCCTCATTTGGCGGGCGCCGGATGGGGGATGACGCGGGAAAGGCCGGACCGGGATGCGTCCCCGGCACGGCGGGAAAGGGGATGCAGGCTGGGCGCTGTCAGGCGTCCAGGGCGCCCTTGCGGGCCAGGTGATCGACCACCAGCCCCTCGATCTCCTTGAGGTCGACCAGGGTCTGCTGCACGTCGCGCAGCTGTTGTTCCAGGGTGGCGATACGGTCGCGGGCGCTGCTCAGCAGGAAGCGCATCTGCGGCACCTGGGCGTCGCCCACCTCATAGAGGTCAAGGAAGTCCTTGATGCCGGCAATGGTGAAGCCCAGACGCTTTCCGCGCATGATCAGCTTCAGCCGCGCCCAGTCGCGATGGGTATAGACCCGCTGCTGCCCCTCGCGGCGCGGGGTCAACAGGCCTTCGTCTTCGTAATAGCGAATGGTGCGGGGCGTCAGCTCGAACGCCTCGGCCAGTTGACTGATGGTGTAGGTCTCTTCCACCGCCGTCACGGGCGCTCCGTCGGGCATGGGTCCTCTCCCTGGGCTGGCCGAACCCCTCTCTTTCAGCGGAGGGTCGGCGCCTTACGTTTACGTAAACGTAAAGTGAGAGGCGGCCGATGTCAATCGCCTGAATCAACTTTCAACTTCACCCGTTCGGGGTACCGTTGGCTTGATAAATCATGCCCTCAAACGCCGGGCGCCAGCATCCGCTGGCTTGGCTTTCCTCTCTTTCCAATCCGCTGACGCTGCTCAGAAAGCTCCGGCGGACGCAGTCGCGTCCTACGGCATGAGCGAGGCTCATGCCGCTGGTACCCCCCCCTCAATGAAAGCGCCCCTAGGCCGCGACCGCGGCCGCCGGAGCGAGCACCGCAGGGCGCAGCGAGGATAGTCGAGGGGCGGATGCCCCGCTGGCGCCTGAGGCTCAGATAAAGAAATGTATCTGCGTCCGGTCGTAGCCGGTGCCCAGCAGCATGGGCTGGCCCTGGGCCACCGGGAAGTCATGGCCGAAGAAGTAGACCGCCTGCTTCCAGTGGTTGGTGCGGGCGGCGGAGCGGGAGCTGTAGACCACCTCCTCATCCATGTGCAGATCGAACCAGAAGGCCACACCCTGGACCAGGCCGGGCTTGGTCGCCTGGATGGTCAGGCTTTTCAGATCGCTGTCCGGCATGCTGACACGGAAGTCGAAGAACCAGGCCGGGAATGGGTCGGACAGCATCTGGTGGGTGTCGGCGGCCAGATCGATCTGCTGGTAGCCTGGGGCCCGGAACTGGTCGAACCGGCTCATGTCGAAGCCGCTAACGCTGCGAATCGGGCTGACGTTGCGCAGGTCGTCGGCCTGGATCAGCTGGGCCCAGACGGTGGCGGCGGCGGGGATGACGCGGGCGCCGGGGCGGGCCAGGTTGCGGCGGGCGTGGTCCAGGATGGCCAGCATGTCCGGCGCCAGCATACCGACGTTGACGATGTCGGACACCAGCACATCGGCCGGACGCGGCAGGTCCACGCCCAGCTTCAGGTCCTGGGGCTTCTTCGACACGATGGTGATGCGGTCGGCGTAGCCGTTCAGCGCCACCGTCTCGCGCGCCACGGTGGCCAGTGCCGCCAGGGGTTCGGAGGCGATGACGCGCGCGGCACCGGCGCGGGCGGCCATCATGCTGACCAGGGCTGAACCGGCCCCCAGTTCCAGCACCAGATCGCCCGGGCGGATGGCGCGCAGCAGCGCCGCCTCATAGGCGTCGTTACGCTCGTGATCGTTCAGCCGGGGGATGTGCCAGGCCGGCACCTGGGTGCTGCGCAGCAGCTGCAGGGCGTACTGCACCGCCTGGTTTTCCGGCAGGCGGGTCTGCACGCCGGTCAGCAGGGCGACGGCGTCCTCCGTGCGGTCCTGGCCCTGGAACACCTGGGCCAGGCAGATCGCGGCCTCGTACCGGCTGCTGTCAGCGGCCAGCACCTGGGCGAACAGGCCGCCGGCCTCGTCCAGCCGGCCGGTGTAGAGCAGCAAGGTGCCGAGGTTGTACAGGGCGTCGAGGTTGTCGGGCAGCAGGCCCAGGGAGTGGCGCAGGCAGAACTCCGCCTCCTCCAGGTTGCCCAGTTCCCGCAGGGTGTTGCCCAGATTGTTGTGCGCCTCGGCATAGCGGGGGTTGATCTCCACCGCCTCGCGGAAGCGGGCCTCCGCCTCGGCCAGGCGGCCCAGGGCGCGCAAGGCGTTGCCCAGGTTGTTCTGGCTGATGGCGTCATCCGGGTTGAGGGTGACGGCCGTGCGGAAGCAGGCCTCCGCCATCTCGAACTGGCGGCAGCCGTACAGCAGGACGCCCCGGCTGTTGTGGTACTGGAAGTTCTCGCCATCCAGCTCGATGGCCCGCTCAAACAGGTCGTTGGCCTCGATCGGCCGGTTGGCCTTCAGCGCAATGACGCCCAGGAGGTGGGTGGCCTCGGCATGGACGGGGTTGGTCGCCAGCGCGGTGCGGCAGCTCATCTCCGCTTCCGCCAGGAAGCCGGCCATCAGGTGCTGGCGGGACAGGTCCACACAATCCTGGACGAAGGACATCCACTCCTCCTCGGGGGGCTAGGTCGCGTCTTTGCGCGAAGGGGAGAGCAAGGGGTATGCCACTTGGGGCTGCCCCTGAAAGGCTTGGATTCCCTACACGATTGCAAGAAATTGGCGGCCCGGCGGCGGCACGGAACCGCCGCCGGGCAAAGCTTGCCGGGTAAAGTTTATACGTGCCCCCTCCAAGGTCCGGTGGTCGCGGTCGCGTCCTACAGCAGCGCCAGCACTTCGTCAGCGCTGGGCATGGCGTCGCCCGCGCCCACCCGCGTCACGGCGATGCTGGCCGCGACGTTGGCGTGGCGCATGGCCTGGGGCAGCGTGTCACCCAGGGCCAGGCGGGCGGCCAGGGAACCCACGAAGCAATCGCCGGCGCCGGTCGTGTCCACCGCCTTGACTTTGCGGCCGGGGACGATGACCTGGTCATCCGCCGTGACCGCCAGGGCGCCGCGCACGCCCAAGGTGGCCACCACGGTCTGGCCCGGGCGCCGCATCAGCCGGCGGGCGGCCGCGGCGACGGCGTCCTCCGCCGCGTCGCCTGGCACATCGACACCGGCGAAGTGGCCAAGTTCCGTCTCGTTCACCACCAGGACATCGACGTCGGCCCACAGGCTGTCGGGCGCGTCATCCAGGGCCGGGGCGGCGTTCAACACGGTGAGGCCGCCTGCGGCGCGGCCGCGGCGGAAGAAGTCGGCGATGGTGGCGCGGGGGATTTCAAACTGGCTGACCAGGATGTCGCCCGCCGCGATGGTGACGGCCTCCAGGTCGGCCGGCGACACCTCGCCATTGGCGGCGGGGATGACGACGATGCTGTTCTCGGCACTGGCGTCCACCATGACGATGGCAGTGCCGGTCGCGGTGTCCGTCCGGGCGATGCCCTGGGTTTCCACGCCGTTGGCCTGCAGGAAGGCCAGCGCCTGGTCGCCAAAGGCGTCACGCCCCACGCGGCCGATGAATTCCACCGCCACGCCCTGGCGGGCGGCGGCGGCGGCCTGGTTCAGGCCCTTGCCGCCCCGGCCGAAGGCCACGGTTTCACCGCTGACCGTCTCCCCCGGGCGTGGCGCGCGCTGCATGGTGGTGAGCACATCGGTGTTGATGCTGCCGGCGACGACGACTTTGGGCATAAGTGAACCTGATCGCGGGGGGTGGAAAAAGAACGGCGGCGATGCAGGGCACCGCCGCCGATCCAATCTACAAAATCAAACGCGGCGGTGTCAGGAGGCCTTGGCCTTCTGCGCCGCCAACTCGTCCAGCAGGGCCTTGCGCGACAGCTTGCCGATCATGGTCTTCGGCAGCTCGGTGCGGAATTCCACCTGCTTGGGCAGCTCGATGGCCGACAGCTTGTCGCGCAGGAAGTCGCACAGCTCCGCCTGCGTCAGGGTGTGGCCCTCGGTCAGCTTGATATAGGCCTTCACCGTCTGGCCGCGATAGGGATCGGGCACACCCAGCACGATGCACTCGTTCACCGCCGGGTGCAGGTAGATCGCCTCTTCCACGTTGCGGGGATAGACGTTGTAGCCGCCGGCCAGGATCAGGTCCTTGATGCGGTCGACGATGTAGATGTAGCCATCCTCATCCATGTAGCCGACATCGCCGGTGTGCAGGCGGCCGTTGCGCAGGGTCAGCGCCGTCTCATCCGGGCGCTTCCAGTAGCCCTTCATGACCTGCGGGCCGCTGATGCAGACCTCGCCCCGCTGGCCCTGGGCCACGGGGGTCTTGCCGTCCTCCACATCGATGATCTCGATGACGGTGCCGGGCACAGGCAGGCCGATGGAGCCCACCTTGACCTTGCCGCCCACCGGGCCGTCGATGGGGTTGACGGTGGCCACAGGCGACGACTCGGACAGGCCGTAGCCTTCCACCAGCTTGCAGCCGGTGTGGCCCTCGAAGGTCTGGCAGACATCCAACGGCAGCGGCGCGCCGCCGGAGATGCTGAAGGCCAGCGAGGACAGGTCGTACTTGGCCCGGTCCTTGTAGTTGTTGATGGCGGTGTAGATGGTGGGCACCGCCGGGAACTGCGTCGGCTTCTTCTTGTCGATGGTGTCCAGCACCTGCTCGATCTCGAACCGGGGCAGCAGGATCATCTCCGCGCCCAGGTAGATCGACAGGTTCATGACGCCCGTCATGGCGAAGACATGGAACAGGGGCAGCACGCCCAGCATGCGTTCCTGCCCCGGCCGGCCCTGGTAGAACCACAGCGCCGACTGCACCGTGTTGGCGGTCAGGTTGGCGTGGGTCAGCATGGCGCCCTTGGGCACGCCGGTGGTGCCGCCGGTATATTGCAGCACGGCCACATCCTCGACCGGGTTGATGGTCACGGGGGCATAGCGCCCATCGTTGGCCGTCAGGGCGCGGAAGCTGAGGTTATGGCCATCGGCCGGCGGGTGGGCGATGTCCTTCCGCTTCACCAGCGGGTACAGCAGGCTCTTCGGGAACGGCAGGATGTCGGCCATGCGGCCGGTGACGATGGTCTTCAGGCAGGTCTGGCCCAGCATCAGGACCAGCTTGTCATAGCACTGCGGCACGTCGACCGTGATCATGATCTCCACCTCGGAGTCATTGATCTGCTTGACGAGCTCGCGCTCCGCGTACAGCGGATTGAAGTTCACCACCGTGGCGCCGGTCTTCAGGATGCCGTAGTAGCAGAAGACGGAATAGGGGGTGTTGGGCAGGAACAGGCCCACATTGCTGCCCCGGCCCACGCCCAGCGCCTGCAGCCCCTTCGCCACCCGGTCCACCATGTCGGCGCCCTGGCGATAGGTGTAACGCTTTCCCAGGAAATCGATGAAGGGCCGGTCGGCGAAGCGCGCGGCGGAGCTGTCGAACAGGTCCGTCAGGGGCTTCACCGGTATGGGCGCGTTCCAGTCCACGCCCGTCGGATAGCTATGTTCCCAAATGTGCGCCGCACTCACGGCCGGGTCGGCCATCATACGTTTTCTCCCCAAGGGCGGCCCCCCACTCAGGTATGGGGGTGCCACCGCTCCAATTCGTGATTTGAAGCTCAGGGTGCCGACCTGGCGACGAGGGACGCATACCCGGCGGTCGTGTCGGCAACCGATATGCCGGGGCATCCATCCCCGGTCTAGGGCGGTAACGTGCCTGCATCGCGGACGCTACTCAAGCGTTTCGTGCAGCGGATGGGTATCGGGCCTCGCCGGCAAGGCCTGGGGGCGGCAACCCCAAGTTGCCGCGGCGATTTGGGCGCCGCCGTGAAACCGGCCCCGGCCGGGTGCCCAAGTCCTGTGGATGAAAGGAACGAAGCCCCTGCCGCAGCGCAACATTTCCCCACACATTACAGTAGCGGTCCCCAGGAGTTTATGTTTACCATTAAGACGGGTTAAGCTGCCGCATCGAAGAAAACCAGGGACAGTTCCGGACGCACCGGACGCACCCGGAACGGCGGTTGTTGGGAGGTGAGATCATCGGGCCGGCGCCCGTTTGGGCGAACCCGGCGCAATCGGGAAGGTACTGCCTCGTGCCACGCTTCGGATCGTATGACGCCTTCAGCCAGGAGGAGGGTCTCCCGGCCAAGGCCCAGGTTAAATGGTTCAATACCTCGAAGGGATTCGGCTTCGTCGCCCTGGAGGATGGAACGCCTGACGCCTTCCTGCACATCTCGGTGATCAGCCGCGCCGGCCTGGCCGACATCACCGAGGGGACGGAACTTCTGTGCACCATCGGCGCCGGTCCCAAGGGGCCCCAGGTGCTGCGCATCGTGGAGGTGACGGGCACCGCGGCACCGCCGGAGCGCAGCGGCGGCCCCGCCCCCCGTACCCGCGACCGGGTTCCCACCGGGTCGGAGATCGAGATCGACGGCACCGTCAAATGGTTCAAGGCCGACAAGGGCTTCGGCTTCGTCCTGGCCGATGATGGCGGCAAGGACGTCTTCGTGCACAAGAGCGTCCTGCGCCGCTGCGGCATGGATCACCTGGACGAAGGCCAGCGGGTGCAGATGCGCATCGCCGACGCGCCCAAGGGCCGTGAAGCGGTCTGGGTGGCCCTGGCCTGAGGCCCGCCCCTCCCCCGCCCCAAAAGATCACAGCCCCGGAAGCGATCGCCTCCGGGGCTGTTTCTTTACACGCAATCGCGACACCAACCCTCTGACAGTGGCACGAGATGGCGACTCGCGCCGCTGTAGGCCCCGACCGGGGCCGCCGGAGCGAGCACCGGAGGGCGCAGCGAGGACGAGCCTAGGCGGACGAATGTCCGCCGCCCGGCGCATGAGGGGGCATTTGAACGGTCACGTTCAAATGCCGCGCGTATGATATCGCCCAAGCCGGAAGGTCACCGGCTAGGGCAGGATGCTAATGCTACCGGCGGTGCCGATGGCCTGGTGGTTGGGGGACGTCCATTCCTCCACCTGCGAGGGCGCCAGGGAGTAAGTGCCGGGCAAGACAGCCCGCACCAGGTAGACCAGGCGGAATTCGCGGCGGTCGCCGGCCAAGTCGACGGCGGCCACGTAACGGTCCTCGCGCGCCTCCACATGGGTGGCGTCGCTGAGGTCGCCCACGGCGCCGGCCAGCTCGGGCGGCAGGCCGCCCCGGGCGATGCGCACCGTCTCGATGGCGAGGCCGGCGGCCACCGGGTCGCTGACCAGCACCTGGGTGGGCGCCGTGCCGTCCACCTTGCCGGACAATACCACGGCCAGCAGGTCGTTCTGGTGGATGCGCGCCGGGTCCACCGGGTGTCCCTTCAGGTCCAGCAGGCGTCGTTCAATGGTATAGCCCTGGCCGTTCCCGGCGGGGGCCGCCGTGGCTGGGGCTTCCGCCAAGGGAATGCCGGCGACGGCAACCGTGCGTTGTATCGGCACCTGGCCGCCGTTGTGGACGGCCAAGGGGCGGCCGCCGATCTCCAGCCGGCGGACCAGCGGCCGGGTCTCTGCCGGCGCCTGGCCGGCCAAGCCGAGCGTCATGGAACCGGAGCGCTGCATCAGTCCACGGCTGGCCACCAGCAGCCAGGCGCGTTCCTGGCTGCTGATCAGCGCTGGCTCACGCAGCAGGCCCTGCACTTCCTTGGCCTGGGCGGTCACGCGATCCAGCGGGGCGTTACCCTCCGCCAGCAGTGCCAGGCTGGCCGCCCGGTCCCGCAGGTCGGAACCGAAGTCGCGCATGCCCGGCAGGGTGATGCGCAGGCCATCCACGCGATTGTAAGCGTCCTGGGCCTGGGGCAGGCCCACGGCGGCCAGGGCGGCCGCGGCATGGGCGCGGGCCAGGCGGGTGGGCAGCTTATCCCAGAACGTTTCGTAGAAATAACGGACCGGCGTCGCATCCACCGCCTTGGCCTTGGCCGCCACGGCCAGGCCATAGGCGCGGGCTGGCAGGTCCGCCGGTTCCACCCAGCTGTTGCCGATGCTGCGCACAAGCCAGTCCAGACCCTTGCGGTAGGGCGCATCCGGCACGGCATGGCCGGCGTCGCGCGCCCGGGTCAGGAAGTCCATGACATAAGCGGACAGCCAGGGTTCGGCCGGGCCGTCGGCCGACCACAGGGCGAAGCCGCCATCGGCCCGCTCCAGGGTCAACAGCTTGTCGATCGCGCGGTCGATGCGGTCCCGCAAGGTGGCGTCGGTGTAGAGGCCCAAGGCCTTGCCGGCGTCGCCCAGGTAGAGCAACGGCAGGGCACGGCTGGCGATCTGTTCCGACGAACCGTAGGGGTTGCGGTCCAGGGTCATCAGCAAGCCCGGCACATCCAGCTCCGGCAGGGGGCTGAGCGCCAGGCCCGACACCGCGGTTTCCGGGCGCAGGCCCTGGGCCGACTCGGCGGGAACCTGCACGGTCGTGGCGGGGCGGATGTCCACCGTCTGGTGCCGGGTGACCACGGGCAGGTTGCCCCGCACCGGCACGGCGAACTCGCGGGTCAGCACCACGCCCTCCGGCCCCTTGACCGTCATCAGCAGACGCCCGGAGCCCACGGCCACCCCCTTCACCACGCGGTTCAGGGTGACCTTGCCGCCCTTGGCCAGACCGTGGAAGACGACGACGATCTCACGGGGCTCCGGCCGCGCCACGTCCTTGCCCTTGCGCTTCTTGGCGCCCACGCCACGGTTCGCGGTATCGACGGGGAAGGACAGCGGGCCCTCGGCCTGCAGGGTGACGGTGTAGCTGCCGCGCGTGCCGCTGACATTGTTCAGGGTCAGGGCGAGGCGGGCGGTGTCGTCCGGCGCCAGGAAGCGGGGCAACGCCATGTCGGCCTGCACCGGGTCGCGCACCGACAGCACCCGGTCGGCATGGCCCACCGCGCCAGCGGACCAGATGGTGGCCATCAGGCGCAGCCGGCCCTGGAAGTCCGGCAGGGCCAGCGGCACCTGCACCTTGCCGTCATTGCCCACGGGCAGGATGCCGGAATAGAGCGCCACCACCGGGGCGCCGCGCGGCGGCACGGCGTCGGAGGAGGTGGGGGCCGGCGCCGGGGACGCGGCCCCGGCGGCACCATGGGGCGCCGTCAGGCGGCCGTAGACGTCATGGATATCCACGCCCAGCTGGCGCTGGCCGAAGAACCAAGCCTCGGGGTCGGGCGTCTTGTAACCCGTGAGGTCCAGCACGCCCTGGTCGACGGCGGCCAGCACCAGGTGCACGCCCTGGCCCGCCGCCACGCCCGGCACCTGGATGGGAATGTGCACGGTCTGGCGTGGCTTGGCCTCCGCGGGGCCATCCACCTTGAGCGTCAGCGTATGGCCGGCCATGGCCACCGGCAGATAGTCCACACCCACGGCGCGGCGCGGTAGCGAGCGGCGGCCGGCCTCCACCGGGGCGAAGGCATTGGCGATGACATAGGCGCCGCCACCGATGTCGGCATCGACCGGGATTTCCACCAGGGCACCCTCTGCCCCGATCTCACGGGTCAGGGTCTGGCGCACGGCGCGGTCGGCCAGGGTGATCAGCACGGTGCTGCGGTAGGGTGGGCGCACGAAGACGGCAGCCTTGCCTCCCGGCGCCAGCGGACCCCCGCCCACCGCGCCCTTCACCGTCACCTCCACCGCGTCCGGCGTCTCACCCAATCGGGCGCTGACCCAGGAACCGGCGGCGAAGCGCACGCTGCCCGCCACGCCGGTGGCCGGGTCGTACACCTCCAGCCGGTAGCGGCCGGAGGACACGGGCACCTCGACACCCGCCGGCGCCTTGGCGCTGGCCGCCAACGTGCCGCCCGTCACCTTCTGGTCATGCACCTGGGGCTTGTAGTCCCAGCTGCCGTTGGCCTCGAACCAGACATAGTCCAGGCGTTCTTCATAAAGGTCGTAGGACAGCTGGCCTTTGTCCAAGAGCTTGCCGTCCGGCGATACGGCGATGACGTCGAAGGCGGCGGTCGCCCCTTCCGGCACGGCATCGTCGTTGAAGCGGGGGCGGATGCCGATGGTGTAGGGGTGACGTTCCACCGGCACCACCAGGTCGTGGCCCGTGGTGCCGCCGCCCACGTCGAACAGGGCGGCGTGCACCACCGCCTCCAGCGGGCGGGAGCCGTCCAGCTTGCCCTTCAGCGACACGGCCACGCTGGCCACGCCGTTGGCATCGGTGGCGAAGCCGGGCAGCGTCTCCTGCCGCGGAACCGCGTCCTCCTGCGCCAGGCCATAGCGATAGCCCTGGAACTGGGGGCCCTTCAGATCGGGGAAGGGATCCGCCGCCGGGCGCAGGGTTACCGACAGGGTGCCGGCCAGGTTGGCGGCCGGGGCGCCGCTGGGCGTACGGCCGGTGATGTCCAGCGTCAGCGCGCCGTCCGGCCCGACGCGGGACTGGTCGGCGGTCAGGTCCAGGTTCACGCGCGGCGGCACGAAGTCGGCCACATGGAAGCGCAAGGTGCCCACGGCCGGGCCGTCGGGGTCGGCGTGGGCGGTCACGGTCCAGGTGCCGGTGGCGGCGTTGCCCGGCAGGTCCACGGTGGCGGCGTAACCACCCATGCCCCGGTCGGCCAAGGTAAAGCGCTCGATCTCCAACCCGTCGGGCCGCTGCACCTTCAGGGTCAGCGGACGGCCCGCCACCGCCAGGCCGGCGGCATCCCGCAGCAGGGTGGTGACGTGCACCACCTCGCCCGGGCGGTAGATGCCGCGCTCGGCGAAGACGTAGGCGTCCAGCGCCCCGGGGGAGGGCCGGCCGGCGGCGCCGCGCGCGGCCAGGTCCAGGCCGGGGGCCGACAGGTCCAGGAAGCTGAAGTCGCCGTCCTTGGTGCTGGCGAACAGGGCCTGGCCCTTGGCCGCACCGGAGGCCGGGTCGAAGCGGGCGGCGCCATCGGCGCCGGTCAGCACCTTGCCCAGTTCCTTGTTGTCGCGGGCGGCCACGCGCACCTCCACCCCCGCCAGCGGTGTCGCCGTGCGCAGGGAATGGACGTAGACCAGCAGGCCGTTGCTGCCCGACAGGGTGGTCAGACCCAGGTCGGAGACGATGAACCACTGGGTGGCGCGGCCTTCCCAGCCCGCGGTCTTGGCACCGGCATCCTCCGCCACCGCCACGTAGACGCCCGGCTTCAACTGGCCCAGGACGGCATCGATGGGGAAAGGCGTCACCTGCGCCTGGTTGCGCTTGGCGCCCACGGCCATCTCACCGCGCCACACCAGCTCCCCGTTCTTTTCCACCAGGGAGCCGACATCCAGGTCGTTCAGCGTCTGGTTCAGCCGGCCGTAATAAATCTGCTCCACCAAGGAACGGTCCTTGATGTGCAACACCTGCAGGCGGGCGCGGTCCACGTTGATGGTGCGCAGCGGCAGGCCGTCGCGGCCGATGCGCGGCAGGATGTAGCCGCCGCTGCGGAAGGACAGCACCGGCCGGCGGTTCAGCACCTCGATCTCGCGCGATTGCGGGCCCGACAGGGTCTCGGTCCCGCCGGCGGCGGGCAGGCCGGCCTTCAGGGTCACGGTGTAGTGGTGGCCGTGCTCCAGCTTCTGGACGCACAGCGTGCGGTCGCGCACCACCACCGGCTTCTGCGTGGGTGTGCCGGGATCGGTCCCGGCGGCGGGGCCGGCGTTCTTGGCCAGCACCTCGACCTTGCCGGCATAGGGGTCCTGCAGGCCGGCGCGCGCCTTGGCCAAGGGGCGGTTGAAGGTGAAGCAGGCCTCGGGATCGTCCCGCTCGGCATTCACCTCCAGCCCGGTCAGGCCGAAGGGGCCGGTATCGGCCGGCGCCTGAGTCGCCCCGGTGGGGGGCGTGGCGGGGGGCGTGCCCGGGGGGGTGCCGACGCCCGGCTTCGCCGGCTGGGCCGGGGCGGTCGGCGGCAACGCCGGCGCGCGCTCTTGGGGGGAAGCTGTGGCGGCGGCGGGCAGGAAGACAGCCAAAGCGAGGGCCGCGGCGAAGCTACGCACCATGGGCAGCGGGGCCTCCACCCCGATAGATAATAACGGCAAGAAACCAGGAGGGCCGGCGCCCGTATAGATGGGCATCCGGCCAGTCAGGGCGCCAGAGGACGATGTTTTGGACGGTATTGCAACAGGCGCGTTGTCGGTACGGCCCGCCATTCGACCTTGCCCCGGTAGGCCAAAGGCCATAGCGGGCGGTGAAACGGGGTGAAACGGCGGTAGGACACCCCCGCACCGCCTTTCACCCCCGGCTTATTCCCTCGGTCGAAACGCCGGGCCGGCCTTTCCTCTTGTCCTCTTGCCCCGCGCTGGCCCGCGGCTTAACGCTGGACTTCCCCTTCCCCAGATCACCGGCGCCGCCGTCCATGGCCATCATCAACCCGCTGCAGCCCTTCCGCCACCACCCCAGCCTGTACATCGGCCTGGCCTTCAGCATCGCCATCGGCTTGGCCGCCTCGCGCGCGGTGCCGCCCGTCAGCGCCGTGCTGATCGGCTGGTGCGCCGGCATCATCCTCTATATCGCCCTGGTGCTGATCCATTTCGGCCGCGCCAACCTGGACAGCATCCGCGCCCGCGCCCGCGAACTGGAATCGGGTAAGTGGATCATCCTGCTGGTCACCAGCACGGCGGCATTGGCGTCCCTGGCCGCCATCGTCATGGAGGTGGGGGACGCCAAGGGCACGGCCCATGCGGCCGGCAGCGCCGCCCTGGGCGCCACCACCGTCTTCTGCTCGTGGAGTTTCGTCCACGTCATCTTCGCCCAGCACTATGCCCATTCCTACTGGCTGGAGGGCAAGGGCATCGACTTCCCCGGCTGCAAGCAGCCCGATTATTGGGAATTCCTGTATTTCGCCTTCACCATCGGCATGACGGCCCAGGTGTCGGACGTGACGACGCAAGGGCCCGCCATCCGCCGCGCCGTGCTGGCGCACAGCCTGCTGTCCTTCGTCTTCAACACCGCCATACTCGCCCTGGGCGTCAACCTGGGGGCGGGGTTGTTGGGAAACTGATCAAAACAAATGGGCGGGCCCCGAAGGACCCGCCCGCTTCCACTTCACGTACAGACTTGAAACTTACTCGGCGCTCTTCACCACCGGATGCAGGGGGATGGCCTGGGCCGGGCCCTCCTTCGGGGTGATGAAGCGGCCGAACTTGGGCGACAGCCACTTGTTGATGTCATCCACGATGGTGAACACCGCCGGCACGAACACCAGGGACAGCAGGGTCGAGGTGATCAGGCCGCCGATCACGGCCGTGGCCATCGGCTGCTGGAAGGAGCTGTCGTTGCCCACGCCCACGGCGATGGGAACCATGCCCGCCACCATGGCGATGGTGGTCATGATGATGGGGCGGGCGCGCTTGGCACCAGCGTCCAGCAAGGCCTCGCGCCGGCTCATGCCCCGGTCGCGCATCGAGACGATGGCGTATTCCACCAGCAGGATGGAGTTCTTCGTCACGATGCCCATCAGCATCAGGATGCCGATGAGGGCCGGCAGGGACAGCGACATGTGACCGATCAGCAGGGCCGCGAAGGCGCCGCCGAAGCTGAGCGGCAGGGCCGTCATGATGGTCAGCGGCTGGAAGAAGTTGCGGAACAGCAGGATCAGCACCGCCAGGATCAGCAGGAAGGCGGTGGCCAGGGCGATCGCGAAGCCGATCATCATGTTCTGCATCTCCTGCGTCTGCCCGTAGGCGGGCTTGGAGATGCCGGGCGGCATGTGGGCCATGGAGGGAAGCTCATTGATCTTCTTCATGGCCTCGCCCACCTCGATGCCGCGCAGGTCGGCCTCGACCGCGATCTTGCGGGCACGGTCGAAGCGCTCGATCTCCACGGCACCGGCGCCCATGCCGATGTTGGCCACGGCGCGCAGCGGCAGCAGGTCACCGGCGGAGGTGCGGACGCGCAGGTTCTCCATCACGTCCATGTCGGCGCGGTACTTGGGATCGATCTGCACCCGGATGGGCACCTGGCGGTCGCCCAGGTTGAACTTGGCCACGCTAGTGTCCAGGTCGCCCAGGGTGGCGATCTTGGCCACCTGGCCGATGGCGGCCACGGACACGCCCTGTTCCGCCGCCCGGTCGAAGAAGGGACGGATCTGGATTTCGGGGCGCAGCAGGGCCGCGGTTGAGGTGACGTTGGCCAGGAAGGGCTGCTGCCGCATCTCGTCCAGCACCTGGTTGGAGTAACGTTCCAGCGCCGGGCCGTCGTTGCTGGTCAGCAGCACGCTGATGTCCTTCGCCCCCCAGCCGATGGAGGAGTTGAAGCCGATGTGGGCGCCGGGGACCTTGTTCAGTTCCGGCGTCACCTCCGCTTCGAACTGCTGCTTGCTCAGCGACCGTTCGGACTTGGGCTTCAGGATGGCGGTGACGGCGCCGTTGCGCAGCTGGTTGTTGCGGCCGGCGCGGGTCCAGACGTGCAGTACCTCGGGACGCTTGGCCAGGATGTTGCCGACCAACTGGGTGGTGGCGTCCGTCTCGGCCAGGGTGGCGCCGGGGGGCAGGATGACCTGCACCGTGGACAGGCCGTTGTCGCTGGGCGGCACGAAGCCGGACGGCAGCATGGCGGCCATGAACAGCGACACCGCGAAGATGCCGATGCCCGCCAGCACGGTCAGCCAGCGGTGGTTCATGCTCCACCCCAGCAGCCGGCTGTACTGCCGCATCCAGCGGCCATCCTCGCTATGGTGGTCGGGCTGCGCCGGCTTCAGCATGTAGGCGGCCATCAGCGGCGTGATCAGGCGCGCCACCAGCAGCGAGAACAGCACGGCCACGGCCACGGTCACGCCGAAGGACTTGAAGTACTGGCCCACGATGCCGGACATGAAGGACACAGGCAGGAAGACCACCACGATGGTCATGGTGGTGGCGACCACCGCCAGGCCGATCTCGTCCGCCGCCTCAAGCGCCGCCTGGAAGGGGCGCTTGCCCATGCGGATGTGGCGGACGATGTTCTCGATTTCCACGATGGCGTCATCGACCAGGATGCCGACCACCAGCGACAGCGCCAGCAGCGTCACGCCGTTCAGCGAGAAGCCGAACCACTTCATGGCCAGGAAGGTCGGGATGGTCGACAGCGGCATGGCGAGGGCCGAGATGAAGGTGGCCCGGCCGTCGCGCAGGAACCACCACACCACCAGCACCGCCAGGAAGGAGCCCAGGACCAGGGCCTCGACCGAGCCGGCGAAGCTCTGCTTGGTGTACTTGACGTTGTCGAAGATCAGGTTGAAGTGGACATCGGGGTACTGCTTGCTGAGCTTCTGGATCTCCTCGTCCACGCCCTCGGCGATGGTCACTTCCGAGGAATGCGGGGCGCGGCGGATGCTGAAGCCCACCGTGGGCTGACCGTCGTAGCGGGAGATGTAGCGCATCTCCGACGTGCCGTCGGTCACGGTGCCCAGGTCGCTCAGGCGGACCTTGGCGGCGGAACCGGCGAAGGTGCCGAAATAGACCGGGATGGTGATCTCGGTGTTCGCCAGATCCTCCACCGTTCGGGCGGAGCCCAGGGTGCGGATGGATTGTTCCTTGGTGCCGACGGCGCCCCGGCCGCCCGGCAGGTCGACGTTGAGGGCGCGCAGCTGCGAGTTCACCTCATCGGCGGTGATGCCGCGCGCCATCAGGCGGTTGGGATCCAGGTTGATGCGGATCTCACGGTCCAGCCCGCCGAAGCGGTCCGTGGCGCCCACGCCGGAGACATGGGTGATGGCGCGGCTGATGTCGTTGTCGATCAGCCAAGACAGTTCCTCAACCGACCGGGTGTCGGACGAGACGGCGTAGGTCAGGATTTCATCGCCGGTGACGTCCTGGCGTTCCACCTGCGGCTCATAGATGTCGCCGGGCAGGTTGGACCGGATGCGCGAGATGGCGTTGCGCACGTCGTTCACGGCGCGATCGGTGTCGTAGCCGATCTTGAATTCCAGCACCGTGTTGGACAGGCCATCGGTGATGTCGGATGACACGTGGTCCAGGCCCACGATGTTGGACACCGCGTCCTCGACCAGCTTGGTCACCTGGACTTCCATTTCCGACGGCGCCGCACCCGGGCGGCTGACCGTCACGGTCACCACCGGGAAGTCGATGTCCGGGTTGCCGGTCACGTCCAGGCTGAAGTAGGCGACGATGCCCGCGATGAGCAGGACGATGAACAGGACGATGGGCGGGATGGGATGGCGGATGGCGACCGCGGAGATATTGCCGCTGCTCATGATAGGGCCCCCTTTTCCCGGTTCACTGCTGCACCGGCAGCGGCTTGACCGCGCCTTCCGCGGCCTTGTCGATCACGGTGACCAAGTCGCCGTCCTTGAGGTAGCCGGCGCCGGACAGCACCACCTTCTCGCCCGCCTTCACGCCGGACACGATGGCGATGTTGCCGTCCTGCCGGGCACCGGTGGTGACGCTGCGGGCGGCGACCTTGCCGTCCTGGTCCACCACGAACACGACCGGCCGCACCTCGCGATAGACGATGGCGGCTTCCGGCACCACCAGGCCGTCGGCCTGGCCCACGGCCACGCGGCCGGTGACGAACATGCCGGGGCGCAGGTCGGGGTTCCGCTCCAGGTCGATGCGCAGGCGGCCCAGGCGGGTCTTGTTGTCCACCGTCGGCTCGACCACGCGGATGGTGCCGACGTAATGGTGGGCCATGTTGTCGCCGTCGATGGTGACGTTCACCGTCTGGCCGGCCTTGGCCACCATCATGTCGTTCTCGGGCACCTCGGCCACCAGTTCCACGCGGTTCTCGCGGATCATGCGGAACAGCTCGGTCCCGCCGGCGGACAGCACGGCGCCGATGCGGGCGGTACGGGCGGTGATGGTGCCGTCGGATGGCGCGCGCACCTCCGACTGCTTCAGCTTGGCGATGGCCAGGTCGCGGTTGGCCTCGGCCACGCCGACGCGGGCCCGCATGCTGATCGCCAGGGCCCGGCGGTTGTCCAGGTCACGCGCGCTCATGGCGCCGGTGCGCACCAGGTCCTGGGCGCGGGCGTAGTTGGCGTCGGCCTCGACCACGTTACCCTTGGCCTCGGTCAGCAGGGCTTCCTTTTCGGCCAGGTCGGCGCGCAGCACGCTGTCGTTGAAGCGGGCCAGCAGCTGACCCTTCTTCACCGCGTCACCGATGTCGACCAGCACCTCGGACAGGGCCAGGCCCGACGTTTCCGTGCCGATGGGCAGATCGTCGAAGGCGGCCAGCGAACCGGTGACCAGCAGGGTGCGGGTAACGGGAGCCACGACGACCGGCGCCACCGTCACCGGCAGGGTGGACACCTTGGCTGGCGCGGCGGCCGGGGCCGCCGGCTTGGCGCCCGAACGCATGAGGACGGCGGCGGCAATGGCGCCCAGGACGACGACACCCCCGGCCAGCAACCACCAGCGGTAGCGCTTGAGCCCCGACCGGCCCCGCAGGCGGCCAGGAGCCCCCGCCGGTGCATAAGCGCCCAGGTCGGTCCGGTCGGCCGGAAGTTCAGCGGAATGGATGGTCATCGTCTTTAGCCTTCTGTCCAGCCGGCACCCAAGCTGCTGCCGCGTTGGGATGTCGGGATTGGCGGTGGCACGGACGATGGAAGCAAGGGCTCGTGCGGGCACGGTCCAGCGCTTTTGGGGAAACCCAAAAGGGGCGTGCCTGCCAGCGAACCCACGGCCCCCGCGACCGTGGTGGCGGACAACGCCTGATTTACAGCGGAAGATCTGACCAAAAGCCTAATCTCCGCAGGTCCGCCTGTTTCGAGGCTGAACCTACAGAGGGTTGTGTTACGGGAAAAGCCGCTCTTTGTATCGTTTTGTAACGGAGCTTTACGTGGTGTTCCGGGGGGCCCCGGCCGCTACCTCCAGGGAAGTAGGCTTTCCCCCTCGCCCCCCTTTATTTTGTATGCGACCCTGGGTCTATAGGCCAACCGCTTGACATGGGGGGTCGATCGGCCATCTACAACGGGGGTGTGCCGGATAGGTCCGGACCGGTACCGTGGCCCCCCGCGTTCGCACGAATTCGGGGTGCCCATCCCTACGTAGGGGATGAAAACGGTCATGGGAATGTGGACCTTTACCGGCGTATACCGGGTTCCCCCAGGCGGGCGGCTTTTCGCCCCCGGGGCTCAAGGGTGGGACGTTGATGCTCAGCGGTTCGTTGATCGCCGAACGGATGGAGGCGGAGGGGCCCGGCCAGCAGCCGGGCGGCCCGCATCACGGCCTGGCCGGCGCCCAGACGCTGGCGGCGCTGTTCCTGGCGCGCGTCGCCGCCACGCCGGCCCTGCCGGCGGTGGAAACCGGCGACGGCTTCATGCTGACCTGGGGCGACATGGGCGAACGGGCCCGCCGTGTCGCCGCCACCCTGGCCGCCCGGGGCGTGGGCCCCGGTGCGCGAATCATGCTGCGCGGCCGTGGCACCGCCGAATTATACGCCTGCCTGTTCGGCATCCTGTTGCGCCGCGCCGCCTATATTCCCATCGACGCCAGCTGGCCCGCCGCCCGCGTGGCCAGCATCGCGGAGCAGTCCGACAGCCTGCTGATGGTCGATGCCGCCGGCGACTTCGCCGTACCCGGCGTCGCCTCGGTCGCGCCGGAGGACCTGATCGGCACCGCCCTGCTGGACGACCCCATCGTCTCGGCCCATGGCTTGCCGGACGCGGTGTTGCCGGCCACGCCGGCCGACACCTGCTATCTCATCTTCACCTCGGGCACGACCGGCCTGCCCAAGGGCGTCGTGCTGTCGCACGGCGCCGTCATGACCTATGTGCGCGGCGCCTCGCAGGTCTATCAGCTGGCCGAGACGGACCGGGTATGGCAGGGCTTTTCGCTGGCCTTCGACGCCTCGGTGGAGGAGGTGTGGCTGGCCGTGGCCGCCGGCGCCTGCCTGCTGCCGGCCTCCGGCCTGGTGATGCGCGACCCGCAACTGCTGGCCAGCGAGTTGCGCTGCCGCCGCGCCACCTTCTTTTCCACCGTTCCCACCCTGCTGGGCCTGATCGACGAGGATCTGCCCGATGTCCGCCTGCTGGTGGTGGGGGGCGAGACCTGCTCCGCCGCCCTGGTCGACCGCTGGGCGCCGGGCCGGCGCATGCTGAACACCTATGGGCCCACCGAGGCCTCGGTGGTGGCGACGGCCGACGAAGCCCGGGCCGGCCAGCCGGTGACCATCGGCCGGGGACTGCCGGGCTACCGCGTGCTGGTGCTGGGCCCCGACGACCTGCCGGTGCCGGTGGGCGAGACGGGGGAGATCCATATCGGCGGCCCGGCCCTGGCCGACGGTTACCTGAACCGGCCGGAGGAAACGGCCAAGCGCTTCAAGGTGGACGCCGCCGGGCAGCGGCTCTACGCCACCGGCGACCTCGGCCGCCCCCTGATCGACGGCCGCGTCGACTTCCTGGGCCGGGTGGACCACCAGGTGAAGCTGCGCGGCTTCCGCATCGAGCTGGGTGAGATCGAGGCCATCGCCGCCGGCTGCCCCGGCGTGCAGCTGGCCGCCGCCGCCGTGCGCCCGGTGGCCGGCGTGGACGCCATCGTCATCTGGTATGTCGGCACGGCCGACCGCAACGCCATCGCCGCCCACGTCGCCGCCTCCGTCCCCGCCTACATGCGCCCCAGCTTCCTGGTGAAGGTGCCGGCCATGACCCGCACCGTGGGCGGCAAGATCGACCGGCGCGAGCTGCCGGAGCCCACCCCCCGCGACGTGCCGGAGGACATCGGCGACCCGCCCCAGGGCGAGGCGGAGGAGGAGGTGGCCGACGCCTTCGCCCAGGCGCTGGGCCGGCCCATCCGCGCCCGCGACGCCGACTTCTTCATGGATTTGGGCGGCCATTCGCTGGCCGCGGCCTCGGCCATCTCCCGCCTGCGCCTGCGCCACCCCGGCGCCACCGTGCGCGCCCTGTACCTGAACCCCACCGTGCGGAGCCTGGCCCAGGTCCTGGCGGCACCGCCGACGCCCAAGGTCACCAGCGAGACGCGGCGCGCCAGCACCCGCCGCCACCTGGCCTTCGGCCTGGCCCAGGCGGTGACCCTGCCCCTGGTGACGGCGCTGGGTGGCCTGCCCATGCTGGTCATGCTGGGCGTGCTGGTCCACCACGGCATGACCGGGCGGCTGAGCCCCCTGTCCTTCGTCATCATGGCCGGGCTGTCCATGGCCGCCCTGCCCGTATCCTTCGCCCTGGCCATTGCCGCCAAATGGCTGTTGCTGGGCCGCGTGCGCCCGGGACGCCACCGCCTGTGGGGCCTGTGGCACTGGCGTTGGTGGACGGTCAGCCATATCGAGGCCGCCCTGCCCATGTCCTGGATCGCCGGCACGCCACTGATGCGGCTGTATGCCCGCGCCATGGGCGGCCGCATCGGCCACGGCAGCTTCCTGGGCTGTCATGGCGGCATGCTGTGGGACCTGATCACCATTGGCGACCACGCCACGGTGGGCGAGGACACGCTGCTGCTGACCCACCACGTGCGTGCCGGCCATATCGAGATCGGCACCGTGGCCATCGGCTCGAACGCCACGGTGGGCGCCGCCTCCATCGTCGGCCTGGGCAGCGCGCTGGAGGCCGGGGCCGGCCTGGACGCGCGCAGCTGCCTGATCGACGGGGCCGTGGTGCCAGCGGACGCGGTGTGGGCGGGCTCCCCCGCCGGACCGTCGTCGCGGCCGGACTGGATGGTGGGCCGGGCGGACGGGCCCCTGCGTCCCCGCGCCGGCCGCTACCTGCTGGGCCTGGCCGCGCTTAGCCTGGTGCGCTTCCTGACCCTATTGCCCCTGGCCGTCGCCTTCGCCCTGGTGCTGGGCACCGAGCTGCCCATCGCCCGGATGGGCCCGCTGCTGGTGCTGGCCGGCTTGGTGGGCGGGGCGGTGTGCATGCCCTGGACCGCCCTGGTGCTGCTGGGCGCCCGCCGCCTGGTGCCGCCGGTGGTGGGGCGCGCCAGCGTACGCCTGGACAGCATGGTGGAATGCCACCGCTGGTTCGCCGACCGCGTGCACCGCATGGCGGTGGAGCAACTGTACACCGTCTACGGCAGCCTGTTCTCCGCCACCTGGCTGCGGCTGTTGGGCGCCAAGATCGGTCATGCCTGCGAGGTATCGACCGTGGCCCACGTGGTGCCGGAACAGCTGGAGGTGGGCGACCGCGCCTTCCTGGCCGACGCCTCGCTGGTGGGCAGCCCCGCCATCCATGGCGGCCTGGTGCGCTTCGCGCCCACCCGGGTGGGCCACGACACCTTCGTCGGCAACTCCGCCTTCCTGCCGGCCGGCGCCGACCTGCCGGACAATTGCCTGGTGGGCGTGCTGTCCACCGCCCCCTCGGACGCCAGCCGCCAGACGGACTGGCTGGGCCTGCCGCCGGTGCGCCTGCCCCGGCGGCAGAAGGTGGAAGGCATTTCCGAGGCCTACACCGTCGCCCCCACGTCGCGCCTGATCGCCACCCGCGCCGTCATCGAGGCGTTGCGCATCCTGGTGCAGGGCGCCATCACCGGCACCGCCACCGTGGGCGCCCTGTGGCTGGCGGCCCATGCCCTGGCCGTCTCCAGCCTGTGGCTGGCCCTGCTGTGGCTGGGCCTGGGCCCGCTGGTCATCTGCATCAGCGCCGCCCTGCTGCTGGCCTGCGTGAAGTGGGGGGTGATCGGCCGCTTCCGCCCCGGCATCCACCCGCTGTGGAGCACGGCCGTCTGGCGCATCGAGTTCGTGACCTCGCTGTACGACGCCCTCGCGGGCTGGGTCCTGGGCCCCTTCCTGGGCACGCCCTTCCTGCCGCTGTACATGCGCCTGCTGGGCGCCAAGGTGGGCCGCCGCGTCTATCTGGAAACGGCCTACCTGTGCGAACTGGACATGATCCACATCGGTGACGATGCCGCCATGGGCCCCGGCGTCACCCTGCAAACCCACCTGTTCGAGGATAGGGTCATGAAGCTGGGCCCCGTCACCATCGAGGCCGGCGCCCATGTCGGCGCCGGTTCCGTGGTGCTGTACGATTCGGTGCTGGGGCGGGGTTCCGAACTGGGGCCCCTATCCCTGGCCATGAAGGGTGAACACCTGCCGGCCGGCAGCCGCTTCATCGGCTGCCCGGCGCAGCCGGTTTGATTGCCTCAGGCGCCGGCGGGCCATCCGGCCCTTGGCTATCCTCGCTCCGCCCTTCGGTACTCGCTCCAGCGGACGCGGGTCGCGTCCCTAGGGGAAAACCGTCGAGAAGGAATTGAGGAAAAAGGGCGCCCAACATGGAGCGCCCTTTATCATTTCGACATCAGAACAAATTAGAGGGGAATACCCTCGATGCCCTCCTGCACCGACTTGAACTGGCCCGTGGCCTGGTTCAGCAGCAGCAGGTCGGCGTCGGCCACGTCGAACAGGCAGCCGTGCAGGCGCAGGCCGCCGGCCTCCACCGCTGCCTTGATCCAGGGGAAGGTCAGCAGGTTGGCGATGGTCAGGCGGATGACCTCGCGTTCGGCATCGGCCACGTCGTTCGCCCTGCCGCGCACGCTCTTGGCGATGGACATCCAGTGGCCGATGAAGTCGCCGTCATCCTCCCCCGCCGCCATCAGGGCTTTCACGCCGCCGCAATGGGTATGGCCCATGACGATGATGTCGCCCACGCGCAGCTGGCGCACGGCGAATTCCAACGCGGCGCTGGTGCCGTGGAAGTCGCTGTTGGGTTGGTAGGGCGGGATCAGGTTGGCGACGTTGCGGATGATGAACAGGTCGCCAGGCCCCGCCGAGAAGATCATCTGCGGGTCCACCCGGCTATCACAGCAGGCGACCACGGCCGCGCGCGGGTTCTGCCCGACCTCGGCCAGCCACTGGAAGCGGCGGGCATATTCGGGAAGGGCGCTGGCGCGGAAATTCAGAAATCCCTCGATGAGCTTCCGCATAAAAGGTGTCTCCCGAAGTCATGCTGGCCCGAAGTCACTGCTGGAACGTCAGAGTCGCCCCGATCGGTGGCCATCGGCCATTGGTCTACTGGCTGGTGACGGCAAAATCCAGTCCCGTCGGCGGGACGGGCCCTCGCGCCAGCGGCGACCGGCCCGCTCCACGGCCTGGTTAACCCGGTCGGCGGGCCCCACATAAAGAGATGGCCCGGCTGAAGGAAAGCCCGCAAGCTGGTCGGCCAGCAAAAGTTGCAGCCCTGAACCCGACCGCATGAACCATCGCCAAATCCTCGACGCGGCCCTGCGCAGCCAGCCCGCCCCCCGCAGCCGCTACCTGAACCTGGTCGCCGACCGGGTGGAGCGCGACGGCCGCTTCGCCGACCGCACCCACCTGCTGTACCCCGTGCTGGCGCGCGCCGCCGGGACGGTGGAACCCATGCTGGAGCCCGTGGAATTCGTCGATCTGCTGGCGGAGTTCCTGGCCCACCACGGGGCGGCCATCGGCGCCGCGCTTTACGACCGCGCCTATCTCAAGGATCCGGACCGGGCGCTGGCCGGCCCCGCCAGCCTGCTGTCGGGCTGGATATCCGCCCGCATCCTGGACGGCCTGCAATCCGGCCGCTATCGACCGCCGACCGACCGCGCCTATCGCTTCCATTCCCACAGCGGCGACATGGACGGCGCGCTGCGCGGCTTCCCCTTCCATCAAGAGGATGCCACCGCCGACTGAGGGGTTGGCGGCCAATTGCCGCAACCCGCGGCTTGCGGGGAACCGGCTGGCCGGCGCCGCGGTTTCGATGTCACGGGTGGTTCCGTCCCATTGGGGCCATATGGTCCGGGACAGCGCCGCCGGGCGCCGTCATCATGAGGCCCGCCACACCCCTCGGGATGCCCATGCCTGACCATTCCCTGCCCTTGCCCTTCGACCCTGCCACCGCCGGCGACCGCGCCGCCGCCCTGCGCCGCTGGCGGCGCATCGCCGGCCTTTACCTCGCCACCGTCGCCTGCCTGTGGCTGGCGGCCCGGTTGGTGCCGCGCCTGCTGCCCGACTATATCGGCTGGCCCTGGCCCGGGTTCTGGAGCCTGCTGCGCGCCGTGGGGGAGGCGGGACTGGTGGGCGGGCTGGCCGACTGGTTCGCCGTCACGGCCTTGTTCCGTCACCCGCTGGGCGTCCCGGTCCCGCACACCGCCCTGGTGCCGCAGAACCGTTACCGCATCGCCGATGGCATCGCGACCTACATCGACAGCGAATTCCTGGCCCCCGACCGGCTGCGCGGCCAGGTGCAGCGCCTGAACGCCGCCGACCAGTTGGCCCGCGCCCTGGCCGATCCTGCCAACCGCGCCCAACTGGCGGACCTGGCGTTGGCCTCCCTGCCCCGGCTGCTGTCGCGGGGGCGGGCCCGGGGACAGGAAGCGGCCTTGCGCGAGGCGCTGGCGCGGGCGGCGATGGAGGGCCTGCGCGCCATGGACATGCGGCCCATGGTCGCCCGCCTGCTGCGCGACGCCATCAATAGCCCCCTGTTCGAGGCCCTGATCCAAGAGGTGTCGGATTACGGCGTGGTGCTGATCCACGGCAGCCGGCCGCACATCCGCGACGCGGTCGCCACCCGGTCGAAATGGTGGATGCCGCGTACCCTGGACCGCAGCCTGGCCGACCAGGTGACGGATGCCCTGGCCGGCCACCTGTTCGACCTGCGCAGCCCCCACAGCGAGGCTGGCCACGCCCTGCGGCAATGGCTGGCGGAAATCCCCGACCGCATCCTGGATGGCGATCCGCTGGGCGACCGGCTGGCGTCGGTGCTGCGCAACGCGGTGGACATCAAGACCCTGCGACTGCTGCTGCACCACCTCATCGGCCGTTTGAAGTCGGCGGCGCTGGAGGACGCGGCCAAGCCGGACGGCGTGCTGCGCGACGCGCTGGACGCCATGTTATTGTCGCTGGCGCAGGAGTTGGAGCAACCAGCCACCCGCGCCCGGCTGGACGCGGCGGTCGAGGGCGCCTTCCTGGCCGCCATCCCGGGCTGGCGCATGTCCATCCGCAGCTTCATCACCGACACGCTGAAGGCGCAGGACGCCGCCGATTTCGCCCGCCGGCTGGAAGAGGGCGTGGGCAAGGATCTGCAGTTCATCCGCATCAACGGCACGGTGCTGGGCGCCCTGATCGGCGCCGCCCTATACCTGCTGGACCTAACTTTCGGCTAAGCCGCCCCCGGTCGCCCCTGGCCCTTTTGCGCCGCCCCGCTTTTGACAGAAGACGGGTGTAGGGGTTGACGAGCACCCGTCCCATCCCGCAGGGTCGCCCCGCCAGGGATTAACCCTATCCTTCCGTGGCAGCGGTGTCCCCGTCGGGGAGGATCGCGGCGGCGGGGAGAAGGTTGCCCGAAGTCGACCTTGGCCCCTTCGACGCGACGCCGGACCGGGCCATCACATGATTGCCATCGACGAGGACCGAATGCGCGCCAAATTCTATCCCCTCATGCTGGGTGCCCTGGTGGCCGCCGGTATCGGGACCGCCCAAGCCAAGGACAAGGACAAGGACGCCACGCCGCCGGAAAAGCAGATCAGCAAGGAGCTGACCCCGTCGCTGCAGGCCGCCCAGAAGGCGCTGGACGAGAAGAACTACCAGGCCATCATCGACGCCACCGCGCAGGCCGAGGCCGCCAAGGCCGACCGTACGCCGTACGAGAACTTCTTCATCGCCGAGATGCGCGTGCAGGCCTACCTGGGCCTGAACGACACGCCGCACCTGATCGACGCGCTGGAGGCCGAGCTGGCCACCAACCAGCTGCCGGAAGCGGATGCCGCCAAGCGCGAGCGGACCCTGTCGCAGCTGTATTACCAGAACAAGGATTACGCCAAGTTCCTGGCGAAGTCGGACGCCGTGATCCAGAAGGGCGGCGCCACGCCGGAAATGTACACCCTGCGCTGCCAGGCCTCCTGGTCGCTGAAGGACTGGGCCGCGACCGACACGAACTGCAAGCAGGCCATCGACGCGGATGAGAAGGCCGGCAAGCCGGCGCAGGAGCAGGTCTACCAGATGCTGGTGGACAGCGCCGCGCAGCGTAAGGACTACAGCAACTACGTCGACTACATCGCGATGCTGCTGCAGCACTACCAGAAGCCGGACTATTGGGCCGACTACATCGCCTTCCTGCCGCGCAAGCAGGGCTTCTCCGACCGCCTGGCCCTGGACCTGTACCGCCTGAGCGCGCGCGTCGGCGCCATCAAGGGCGCCAACGAGTACCTGGAGTACGCCGACCTCGCCACCCGCGCCACCCTGCCGGGCGAAGCCAAGGCCGCCCTGGAGAAGGGCCAGAGCCAGCTGGCCGGCAACCCGACCGCCAAGCAGATGCTGGCCGAGGCGACGAAGGCCGCCGCCGAGGACCAGAAGGGCATCGACAAGCAGGTCGCCGAAGTCTCCAAGGCCCCCACGGGCCTGCCGATGGAGAAGCTGGGCGAGGCCTATGCCAGCTACGGCAACCAGGCCAAGGCCATCGAGCTGATCCAGAAGGGCATCGACAAGGGCGGCCTGAAGAACCCCAACGACGCCAAGCTGCACCTGGCCGTCGCCTACCTGAACGCCGGTCAGAAGGATCAGGCCCAGAAGGCCTTCCAGGAACTGACCAGCGCGCCGGAAGGTGTCGGCGAACTGGCCAAGGCCTGGCTGCTGTACCTGAACCAGCCGGCTTGATGCCGTCTCCAAGGCGCCCCTAACCACGCTTCTCGTGCCGACAAGGCCAGCGACCGCTGGCCCCGCGGCGAGCACCGAAGGACGGAGCGAGGATAGCCAAGCCGCCGGATGGCGGCGCCCCGGCGCCTGAGGGAACCGCGTCAACGACGCAATAAAGTGAGGAACGGGGTCGGCCCAGCGCCGGCCCCGTTTCTTTTTGGTGGGAAAGCCCTGGATTCTGGCCTGGTCCGTCTGGCCGGCCTCGACGGGGCGGGGGGCGCCCGCTAAACTCCCGGCCCATCCAGTCCGGCGCCCGCTTGAAGGGGCTCACAAAAGCGGCCGGCGCCTACACGACGACGTCGATACGACGCAGATGGGGATTCCTCACATATGACGGATTTCATCCGATGACCCGGTTCGCGCGCAGCTCGATTAGGGAACTGACCCTGCGCGGCATCATCCTGGGTGCCCTGATCACCGTGGTGTTCACCGCCGCTAACGTCTACCTGGGCCTGAAAGTGGGCCTGACCTTTGCCTCCTCCATCCCGGCGGCGGTCATCTCCATGGCGGTGCTGCGCCTGGCCAAGGACAGCACCATCCAGGAAAACAACTTCGTGCAGACGCTGGCCTCCAGCGCCGGCACCCTGTCGTCCGTCATCTTCGTGCTGCCCGGCCTGGTCATCGTCGGCTACTGGACCGGCTTCCCCTTCTGGCAGTCCGCCGGCATCTGCGCCGTGGGCGGCATCCTGGGCGTCATGTACACCGTGCCCCTGCGCCGGGCCATGGTGGTGCAGGGCAACCTGCCCTACCCCGAGGGTGTGGCCGCCGCCGAGGTGCTGAAGGTCGGTTCCCCCGATACGGCGGGCGAGGCCGGCGCGGATGAGGCCGCCAAGGGTGCCGGCCTGCGCGACGTGATCGCCGGCACCCTCGTTTCCATCGGGTTCTTCCTGATGACGGCGATGCGTTTCTTCACCGAGCAGTTCCAGGGCTTCCTGCGCATCGGCAATGCCGTCACGGGCCTGGGCACCGGCCTGTCCATGGCCCTGCTGGGCGCCGGCTACCTGGTGGGTGCCACCGTGGGCTTCGCCATGTTCGTGGGCGTGGCCATCGCCTGGTTCGGCGCCGTGCCCATCCTGACCTCGCTGCACCCGCCGGCCGACGGCATGGACCTGATCAAGTACGCCAACAGCGTCGTCTGGCGCCAGCAGGTCCGCCTGATCGGCGCCGGCGCCATCGCCGCCGCCGCCATCTGGACCCTGATCGTCCTGGCCAAGCCCATGACGGACGGCATCCGCGCCTCGCTGAACGCCATGAAGGCCGTGCGCGCCGGCAACGCCCACTCCGTCCCCCGGGTGGAGCAGGACATCCCCTTCCACTACGTCATGGCCATCGCCGCCGTGCTGCTGGTGCCGCTGGCGGGCCTGTTCATCTCCTTCATCCTGGGCACGCCGCTGTCCACCCACCTGGTGGTGCTGGTCCTGGCCGGCGTCGTCTTCGCGGCCGTCATGGGCTTCATCGTCGCCGCCGCCTCGGGCTACATGGCGGGCCTGATCGGCAGTTCCAACAGCCCCATCTCCAGCATCGGCATCCTGGCGGCCATCGCGTCATCGCTGCTGCTGGTGACGCTGCTGGGCAAGGACGGGGTGGCCGACCCGGCCATTCGCGCCGCCGCCGTGGCGCTGGCGCTGTTCACCACCTCGGTCGTGCTGACCATCGCCACCATCGCCAACGATAACCTGCAGGACCTGAAGACCGGCCAGCTGGTGGGGGCCACGCCCTGGCGCCAGCAGGTGGCCCTGGTGCTGGGCTGCATCGTCGGCGCCGCCGTCATCCCGCCGGTGCTGAACCTGCTGCAGCACGCCTACGGCTTCGCCGGCGCGCAACTGGATCCGGGCATGGATCCGGCCAAGACCCTAGGCGCCCCGCAGGCGACGCTGATGGCCACGCTGGCCACGGGCATCCTCAGCGGCAAGCTGGACTGGTCCATGCTGGGCATCGGCGCCGTGGTCGGCATCTGCCTGGTGGTGGTGGACGAGGTGTTGAAGGCCACCACCCGCCGCTTCCGCTTGCCGCCCCTGGCCGTCGCCCTGGGCATCTACCTGCCCATGACGGTCACCGTGCCCGTCAGCGTGGGCGCCCTGCTGGCCTACATCGTCGACCGGGTGCTGGCCCAGCGGGCCAAGGCGGCCGGCATGCCCGTCGAGAAGTTCGTCGACGTGTCCCAGCGCCGCGCCATGCTGCTGGCCTCGGGCATGATCGTGGGCGAAAGCCTGTTCGGCGTGGCCCAGGCGGCCATCATCTCGCTGACCGGCAACCAGGAACCGCTGGCGGTCATGGGCGACGGCTTCGCCGGGGCGGCCGAATGGCTGGGCGGCGCCGTCTTCCTGGTGGCCTGCCTGTGGAGCGTCCGCTGGGTGCTGGCCGAACGGAAGTAACCAGCACCGGATATCAAGTGGGGCGAAAAGCCCCATCCCGAAAGGGTTAGAAAGGGGGTCCCATGGGGGCCCCCTTTTTCTATCCATAGACCCTACCGCTACTGGCGGACGCCGGGTTGTGACGGGAAATAGAGTAGCATGGGGGTCGGATCGATTGATCAAGGAGGGCCGGGAATGGTCGTTCCCATCCCAGTTGCGGCCGCTGGCGCCGCCCCGTCGCAGGAATGGATATTCCTGAACCGCTTCGCCTACGGCCCCCGGCCCGGCGACGCCCAGGCCCTGAAGCAACAGGGCATCCCGCATTGGCTGGATGAGCAGCTGCGCCTGGCGGCCGCCGGCACCGGCCCAGGGCCGGAATGCCAGCAGAAGCTGGACAGCGCGGTCATGCGCATCAAATACGACGCCGGCGAAGGCTGGGCCGCGCTGGATGAGATGCGCCCGCTGCGCACCCTGGACCAGCCGGTGGACGCGCTGTGGTCCCTGAACCAGCCGGATCGCAAGCTGCCTTATCAGGAACGGGTGCGCCCGCGTCTGGATTTGGCCGCGGCCACCGTCATCCGCGCCGTCTATGACCCCGCCCAGCTGCGCCAGGTCATGACGCTGTTCTGGCATGACCACTTTTCCGTCAACGCGACCGATAGCTACACGGCCCCGGCGCTGCCCGCCTATGACACCGCCTTGCGGGCCCATGCCCTGGGCAATTTCCGCGATCTGCTTGAAGCGGTGGCGACCAGCCCCGCCATGCTGATCTACTTGAACAACCGATCCTCGCGCGGCGGGGCGGCCAACGAGAACTACGCCCGTGAGCTGTTCGAACTGCACACCCTGGGCCGCGACGCTTATCTGAACACCCAGTACGACCGCTGGCGCGACGTGCCCGGCGCCCTGAAGGGCGCGCCCGAGGGGTACATCGACCAGGACGTCTATGAGGCCAGCCGCGCCTTCACCGGGTGGAGCATCCAGAGCGGCCAGGACCTGGGCGGCTACAAGGCGCCCAACGACGGTCGCTTCACCTACATCGAATCCTGGCACGACAATTACCAGAAGCGCGTGCTGGCGGCGGAGTTCGACAGCTACCAGCCGCCGCAGAACGACGGGCACAAGGTGCTGGACCTGGTGGCCAACCATCCCGCCACCGCCCAGTTCATCTGCACCAAGATGGTGCGGTCCCTGCTGGGCGGGGAACCGTCGCCGGAGCTGGTCAAAGCCGCCGCCGCGACGTGGCTGGACAACCGCCAGCGCCCCGACCAGATCGCCCGGGTGGTGCGGCTGATCGCCCTGTCGCCCCAGGCCACGGCCAATTGGGGCGCCCGGCCCAAGCGGCCGCTGGAACTGGTGGCCAGCTTCGCGCGTGCCACTGGCATCCCCGTCACCGCCAGCGAGCCGCTGGTGGGCACCATGGATAGCGCCGGGCAGAAGCTGTACGCCTGGCCCAGCCCCGACGGACACCCCGTGGCCGACGATTATTGGTTGGGCGCGCAGAACATGCGGGCGCGCTGGAACCTGGCGCTGGGCTTGGCGGAAGGGTGGTGGATGCCCCCCGGCCTGTCCGCCACGGCCCAGATGGGGCCGGCCGCCGCCCACAGCGGCCAGGCGGTGGCCTTCTGGTCCGACCGCCTGCTGGGCAGCCCCACGGCCATCGACGCCGCCGCGCTGCTGGGCGGCCTGTCACTGGCCGCCGACGCTCCGCCCGTGGTGGACAATAAAACCGGCGAATTCGCCAACCGCCGCCTGGCCGCCTACGTGGCCATGAGCCCCGCGTTCCAGCTGCGCTGAGCGGGAGGAGAGACGATCATGGCGTTCAATCGACGCGAGATATTGAAGACCCTGGCCGCCGCCGGCGCCCTCACCACCGTGCCCGGCCTGGGCCAGCTGGCCTTCGCCGCACCCGGCGGCGCGCCCAACGGCAAAATCCTGGTCGTGCTGTTCTTTCGCGGTGGCATGGACGTGCTGAACTTCATCGGCCCGGCCAACGACGCCGTCTACATCGACGCGCGGCCGGCCGACCTGCGGCTGCTGGACAGCGGCGACAAGGCCGGCATCGCGATGGACAGCGACCTGGCGCAGGGGGTGGACTTCCGTCTGCATCCCGAGGCCGCCGCCCTGCATGAGCTCTACCGCCAGGGCGACCTGGCCATCGTCCATGCCACCGGCCTGTCCAACGCCACCCGCAGCCATTTCGAGGCGCAGGAACTGATGGAGCGCGGCCTGGCGGAAGAGCCCAAGGGCAACGGCGTCCTGGGCACGGAGGGTGGCTGGGTCGCCCGCCTGCTGCGCCAGATGGGAAGCAATGGCGAGTTGGTGGCGGTCAGCACCGCCGGGGGCGTGCCCAAGCTGCTGCAAGGCTATCCCGAAGCCCTGTCCATTCCCGATCTGCGCGGCGGCTTCGGCCTGCCGGGAGGCCCGAGCACCCAGGCGGTGCTGGAGCGGCTGTACCCCGCCGCCGGCCAGCCGGCGTCCTTCAACCCCAATGTCGCGCGCGGCGGCCGCGTGGCGCTGGACGCCGCCCTGCGCCTGAACGCCGCCCTGCCCAAAGGCCCGGACGGCAAGGTCCTGGCCTACCAGCCGGAGCATGGTGGCGCCTTCGATGGCGACATCGGCCGCTCGCTGGAGACGGTGGCCCGCCTGATCCGCATGGACGCCGGCCTGAAGGTCGCCTGCGTCGATATGGGCGGCTGGGACACGCATGAGGGCCAGGCCGGCCGGTTCAAGAGCCTGGTCCACCAGCTGTCCGGCTCGCTGAGCACCTTCTGGAACGACCTGTCGGCCTATCACGACCGCATCACCCTGGTGACGGTCAGCGAATTCGGGCGCCGCCTGCGGGCCAACCGCAGCGGCGGCACCGACCACGGCCACGGCTCGCTGATGATGGTGCTGGGCGGGGGCGTGGCGGGCGGCCGCCTGCTGGGCCGCTGGCCGGGCCTGCAGCCGCAGGACTTGGACGAGCGCGTGGACCTGGCTGTCACCACCGACTATCGCGACGTGCTGACCAGCGTGCTGAAGCATCGCATGGGTGTGGGCCAGGTGGACGCCGTCTTCCCCGGCTTTCACCCGGGCAGCGGCGATCCGGCCCTGTTCCGGGCGTAGTTCGCGTCCTGAAACGATAGGCGGGCGACCCAGGCGGGCGACCCAGGCAGGCGACGTGGGGGAAAAACCTCACGCCGCCCGCGGCCGTTCAGCGCGCCAGCACGTGCGCGGCCTGCTTGGTGGTGGCGACGGCCCCACCCACCTGCCCGATGGCCGCGGCGATGCTGCCGAGGTTGTTGGTCACCGTTTCCACCGCCACGGCCATGCACTGCATGCTGGAGGACATGTTGCGGGTCACCGCACTCTGTTCCTCCACGGCACCGGCGGTGGAGGTCACGTATTCCCGCACAATGCCGATGGACTGGCGGATGGTGCTGAGCGCGCCCACCACCTCGACGGAGACGGCCTGCATGCCCTCGATCTCATCGGAGATCTGCTGGGTGGCGTTGGCGGATTGGGTGGCCAGGTTCTTCACCTCCGTCGCCACCACGGCGAAGCCCTTGCCGGCATCGCCGGCCCGCGCGGCCTCGATGGTGGCGTTCAGGGCCAGCAGGTTGATCTGGCCCGCGATGCCCCGGATGGCCTCGACCACCCCTTCCATGGAGCGCGCCACCTCGGCCAGCCGCTGGGTGGAGGCGTCGGCCTTGTCGGCCAGTTCGGCGGCGCTCTCTGCCGCCGTCCGCGACTGCGCCATGCTTTGCGAGATTTCGCGGATGGAGGCCGCCAGCTCCTCGGCGCTGGACGCCATCATCTGCACGGCGCCCGAGGTCTCCCCGGCGGCCGTCAGGGCATCGCCCGACTGCTGCGTCGTCTGGTCCATGGCGTGATCGATCTCCCCGAAGTTCTTGTCGATCAAGACCTTCAGGTCGGCCAGCATCTGCACCTGGCGGGTGATGTCGGTGGCGTACTTCACCACCTTGAACGGCCGGCCGTTCAGATCGAAAATCGGGTTGTACGACGCCTCGATCCAGACCTCCTTGCCGCCCTTGCCCAGGCGGCGGAACTGGGCCGCCTGGTACTCGCCGCGGCGCAACGCCTCCCAGAAGGCACGGTAATCGGCGCTGTCGCGGTAGGCAGCGTCCACGAACATGGCGTGCGGCTTGCCCTGCGCCTCGGCCAGCGTATAGCCCAGGGTGTTGAGGAAGCCCTCGTTCGCGGTCAGCACGGTACCGTCCATGGTGAACTCGATCACCGCCTGCGATTTGCGGATGGCGTCCATCTGCCCATGCAGGTCGGCGTATTCCATCTTCTGCGCGGTGACGTCGGTGGCGTACTTCACCACCTTCAGCGGCCGGCCCTTGGTGTCGAGGATGGGATTGTAGGAGGCCTCGATCCAGACATCCTTGCCGCCCTTGCCAATGCGCTTGAACTGCGCCGCCTGGTATTCCCCGCGCCGTAGCGCCTCCCAGAAGGCCTTGTAGGCGGCGCCGTTCCGCTCCGCCTCTTCCACGAACATGCCGTGGGGTTTGCCCTGGATCTCCGCCAGGGTATAGCCCATGGCCTTCAGGAAGTTCTTGTTCGCGGTCAGCACCGTGCCGTCCATGGCGAACTCGATCACCGCCTGGGACCGGTCCAGGGCCGTCAAGGTGGCCGCCATAACCCGGAACTTCTGAACGAAACCAGCCAGCACCATTCACACTCCCAAAAAGAGATCCAAGATTTCCAGCCCCGTCACGACGACAGAGTCACGAGATCCCTAATGCTCGTTTGTCGGCACCACGATTGGAGCAATCCAGGAGCATTGGATACTTTATGAGTTAAGATAAAAATCTTGCCAACTTCCTAATGTTCGCACGCGGTTAACATCACCAGGGGGATATATACGCGAAAGGTTATGTAGCGCCCCGGCCTCGGGCGAGCCTTCGCCGGAAGGCCAAGGTGCTGCATTCACCTGGACGCGGCGTCATAGGGTTAAATCCCAAGCGCGGGCCGACGCCCCTGCCTCCTGGCCGTCACCATCAGGGTCAGGGCCACCAAGCCGCCCGCCACCAGGAAGGTGACGCGCATGCCGGCAGCCACCGCGCCCGCCGGGGCGGTGGTGATGTCGGGCACGCCGGCGGCCACGGCGAACACCGCGCCCAGGGCCGAGGCACCGGTGATCAGGCCCAGGTTGCGCGCCAGGTTCAGGATGCCGGAGACGACGCCCCGCCGGTCGGATGGAACATCCGACATGACCGCGGTGTTGTTGGCCGCCTGGAACAGGGCGTAGCCGGCGGTCAGCACGGCGATGGACCCGACATAACCGGCGACACCCGAGATGGCCCCCTGCGCACCCAGCCCCGCCAATGCCATCAGCACCGTCCCCGCCACCATGGCGGCCAAGCCGGCGACACTCACACGCGCCGCGCCGAAGCGGTCGACCAGCCGGCCCGCCGGCACACCGGCCAGGGCCGACATCAGGGGTCCGGCCGACATCACCAGCCCCACCCCGGCGGGGCTCAGGCCCACGGCGCGGGCCAGGTAGAACGGCCCCACCACGAAGGTGGTCGCCATCACCGTCGCCACGGCGCCACTGCCCATCAGGCCGGGCCCCACCACCGGGTCGCGCAGCAGACCCAGGCGCACCAGGGGTGACGGCAGCCGCGCCTCCACCAGCGCGAACAGGCCGGCACCCACGGCCGCCGCCGCCAGCAGCGCCAGGTTCAGCACGCCCCAGTGCCCCCGGCCCAACGTCATGGCCAGGGCGTACAGCGCCAGCGTGCCGCCCAGCAACACCGTGCCGGCGGCATCGAAGCGGGGCCGGTCCGAGGATGCTGACGGCCCGTCCGCCGGCAGCGCCCGCCAGGCCAGCAGCAGGGCCAGACCGCCCAGCGGCAGATTGGCCAGGAAGATGGCCCGCCAGCCCCAGGCGGCGATCAGCACGCCGCCCAGGGACGGGCCCAACGCCGTGCCTACCGCCGACATGGTGCCCATCAAGCCCATGGCGCGGCCGATGCGGTCCTTGGGTACCGTCCCGCCGACGAAGGCCAGGGCCAGCGCCATCATAGCCGACGCGCCCAACCCCTGCGCCGCCCGGGCGGCGACCAGGAGACCCAAGCCGGGCGCCAGGCCGCACAGGGCCGAGGCGCCGGTGAACAGGGCCAGGCCGGCCAGCAACAGGCGGCGGCGACCCGTCAAGTCCCCCAGCCGCCCGACGCTGACGATCAGGGTCGTCATGGCCAGCAGATAGGCCAGCACCACCCATTGCACCTGCTGGAAAGGCGCGCCCAGGGCGCGCGCCAAGGTGGGCAGGGCCACGTTGGCCACGCTGGTGCCCAGGGAAGACAGCAGCACGCACGGCAACAGCGCGGCCAGAACCCACCGGGTCCCCATCGGCGCCGCCTCCGCCACTGGTTGATCCACACTCATTGAGGTCATGTCACCCTCCGTTCATCCGTTGAGGCGGAAGGTAATGACCGGGACAACATGGCGGAACGCGCACGGATTGCAGCATATTCGTGCACGCCACGCGCTATGTCGCGCCGTGCCGCATGTTAGGATACGTCATGGCCACCCTGCCGGACCTGAACCTGCTGATCACCCTGGACGTGCTGCTGAGCGAGGGCAGCGTGGCCAAGGCCGCGCGCCGCCTGCGTCTCAGCCCCTCGGCCATGAGCCGGGCGCTGGCCCGCCTGCGGGAGTTGACGGGCGATCCGCTGCTGGTGCGGGCGGGCCGGGGCCTGGTGCCCACGCCCCATGCCCTGGACCTGCGCGAGCGGGTGGCGCCCCTGGTGCGGGAGGCGGAGGCCGTGTTGCGCCCGGCGGAGGGGCTGGATCTGGCGCGCCTCACCCGCACCTTCACCCTGCGCACCCGGGAAGGCTTCGTGGAAAGCTTCGGCGTGGCGCTCGTCAACCGCGTGGCGCGGGAGGCGCCGGGCGTGCGCCTGCGCTTCGCGCCCAAGCCGGACAAGGGCAGCACACCGCTGCGCGACGGTGCCGTAGATCTGGAAACCGGGGTGGTGGGCGACAGCATGGGGCCGGAGGTCCGCGCCCAAGCCCTGTTCCGCGACCGCTTCGTCGGCGTGGCGCGGACCGGGCATCCCTTGGGCCTAGGTACCCTCACCCCCGCCCGCTTCGCCGCCGCCCGCCACATCGCCGTGGCCCGCCGCGAGCATGATCCGGATCGGCGCCACGCCCCGGTGGACGCGGCGCTGGAACCGCTGGGCCTGGCGCGCGACGTGGCCGTCATCGTCGGCGACTTCTCCGCGGCATTGACCCTGGCCCGCGCCACGGATCTGGTGGCCACGGTGCCGGAGCGGCATACCCTGACCTTGCGCGAGGGCCTGTTCACCTTCGCCCTGCCGGTCGATGTGCCGGAAATCACCGTGTCGCTACTCTGGCACCCCCGCCTGGACGCCGATCCCGCCCACCGCTGGCTGCGCGGGTGCGTCCGCGAGGTCTGCGCCAAAAACGGCGAACCCATCCATTCATGAAGGACCCAGGAGCCTCAATGCCGCGACGATGCCATCCGCGCGGCTTTCCGTGAGAGGTCCGTTCTCATTGAAAAGGTCACGCAGGTGACCACTAAGAACGTGAATCGCCTCGTTGATATCCCGCATCCGGTCAAGCGCGTCAGGTTCGCTGTAGTGGGTCCGCGCGCAGACGGTAAGCTGATGCACGCCCGTTACCAGCAATCTGAGAAGTTCGGGGCGTTGCGCGGTCATCAGGTGACTTTTGACGGGTTCCATATCCATAGGCCAGCGCTCGCTTTCTTTCCTACACCTCCAGTCTGAACCCGACCTCCATCACCTGTTCCGGCGGTAGGTGAAAGTAATCCGACGCCCGCAGGCCCAAGCGCTGCATCAGGTGATAGGCCGTCCAGATGGGGCCGGACAGGGCGGGGTTCCGTTCCGCGCGGATCAGCCGCTCATGCGAGATGTAGTAGGTCACCTCATCCCGGCAGAAGGCCAGGCCCAGGCGCGCCAAGCCGCGCATGACCGTCGGCACGTCCGGCTTTTGCATGAAGCCGATGCGCACCGTCACCCGCCAGAAGCCGTTGCCCACCTGCTCCACCGCCAGGCGCTCACCGGCCGGCACGCGGGGCCGCTTGGTCGGCACCAGGGTCAGCAGGATGACGTGCTCATGCAGCACCCGGTTGTGGGTGACGTGATGCACCAGCATGGGCGACACCCGGTCGGCCGTGCGGGTGACGAACACCGCCGTGCCGGGCAGGCGGTGCACCACCGTCTCCTCCACCTGGCGCATGAAGTCGGCGAAGGTGGTGCCGCCCTCGCTCAGCTTGACCTGCACGACGGCGCTGCCCTTGCGCCAGGCGACCATGAGGAAGGCGATGAAGCCGCCGATGGCCAGCGGCAGCCAGCCGCCCTCCAGCAGCTTGGTGCTGTTGGCCACCAGGAAGGCCAGGTCCACGGCGGCGAAGAAGCCCATCATCAGGTTGGTGGGGATGGCCGGCCAGTTCCACAGCTCACGCATCACCCGGCGCAGCAGGATGGTGGTGATCAGCATGGTGGCCGACACGGCGATGCCGTAGGCGGCGGCCAGCGCCTCGGAATGGCGGAAGCCCAGCACGATCATCAGGGTCGCCAGCATCAGCAGCCAGTTGACCACACCCACATAGATCTGGCCGTAGGACTTGCGCGAGGTGGGGGAGATGGACATGCGCGGCAGCAGGCGCAGGGTGATGGCCTGCCGCGTCATGGAAAACACGCCGGAGATCAGCGCCTGGCTGGCGATGACCGTGGCCATGGTGGCCAGGATGACCAGGGGCACCAGCGCCCAGTCCGGCGCCAGGCGGTAGAAGGGGTTGTCCACCGCCTCGGGCTTGTCCAGCAGCAGGGCGCCCTGGCCCAGGTAATTCAGGATCAGGGCGGGGAAGACGACGACGAACCAGGCCCGGCGAATGGCGCCAGCCCCGAAGTGGCCCATGTCGGCGTACAAGGCCTCCGCCCCCGTCAGCGCCAGGAAGACGGCGCCGAACACGGCGAAGGCCACGCCGGGCGCGTGCACCAGCAGGTGTTCGGCCGACAGCGGGTTGAAGGCCATGAGGATGTCCGGCCGCTGCACCACGTGCCACAGACCAGCGGCCGCCAGCACGCCGAACCACAGCGCCATGATGGGACCGAACAGGCGGCCGATGACGCCGGTGCCGCGGTACTGGATGGCGAACAGGGCCACCAGCACCGCCACGGTCAGGGGCAGGACGAAGGCGCCCAGGTGGCTGTCGGCCACCACCAGGCCCTCCATGGCCGACAGGACGGAGATGGCCGGGGTGATGGCGCCGTCGCCGAACAGCAGCGCGGCGCCGCAGATGCCCAGGAACACCACCATGGGCACCATCTCCTTGGCGCTGGGCGGATGCACCAGGGACAGGAGGGAGAGGATGCCGCCCTCGCCGTCGTTGTCGGCGCGCAGCACCAGGGCCACGTATTTCACCGCCACGATCAGGATCAGCGCCCAAATGATCAGGCTGACCACCCCCAGCACGTCGCCCTCGCTGGGCGGGCGACCGTGATGGGTGACGGCGCCCAGGGCCGTCTGCATGGCATAGAGGGGGGAGGTGCCGATGTCGCCGAAGACCACGCCCAGGGCCCCCAGCATCAGCATGCCGCGGCTGCCGTGGACATGGCCGTGGCCGTGCTGTTCATGCAGGCCATCGATCGCCGGAGTCCCTCCGTCCTTGGCCATCGGTTCCGCGTTGCTCATTCGTCCGGTCCCCGCCCCAATCCCCGCAAAGGTCACCTATCCTAGATAGGCCACCCCGACCGACCTTCTACCGTTGGGGCGGTCGGGGCGGCAATGCGGCGAATGGGGCTTCAAAAGCCGGACGCCCGATCAGGGGGCCTTCTTGGTCAGCGGGCAGGTGCCCTTGTCCTGGGCCTGGTAGGCCTCCTCCCCCGGGATGGTGCGCAGCAGCTTGTAATAGTCCCAGGGCTTCTTGCTCTCCTCGGGCTTCTTCACCTCGAACAGGTACATGTCGTGCACCATGGTGCCGTCCTCGCGCACCGTGCCCTTGGCGAACATGTCGTCCACCGGCAGCTCGCGCATCTTGGCCGCCACCGCCTTGGCGTCGGTGGTGCCCGCCGCCTTGACGGCCTTCAGGTAATGCAGGACCGAGGAATAGGTTCCGGCCTGGATCATGTTGGGCATGCGCTTCGTCTTCTGGAAATAGCGCTCGGCCCACTGTCGGCTGGCGTCGTCGCGATCCCAATAGAAGGCCTCGGTCAGCACCAGGCCCTGCGCCGTCTTCAGGCCCAGGGCATGCACGTCGCTGAGGGTGAACAGCAGGCCGGCCAACCGCTGCCCGCCCTTGGTGATGCCGAATTCCGCCGCCTGCTTGATGGCGTTGGTGGTGTCGGTGCCGGCGTTGGCCAGGCCGATGACCTGGGCCTTGGACGCCTGCGCCTGCAACAGGAAGGAAGAGAAGTCGCTGTTCTGGAAGGGCGCGTTGACCGCCCCCACCACCGTGCCGCCCTTCGCGGTCACGAAGTCGGTGGTGTCCTTTTCCAGCTGGTGCCCGAAGGCGTAGTCGGCGGTGATGAAAAACCAGGATTTGCCGCCCGATTCCACCAGCGCCCCGCCCGTGCCACGCGCCAGGGCATATGTGTCGTAGGCCCAGTGGAAGCCGGTGGGCGAACAGGCCTCATTCGTCAGCTTGGAGGTCGCCGCCCCCACCACGATGTCGATCTTGCCCCGCTCCTTGGCCAGGTCCTGCACCGCCAGGGCGACGGAAGAGGTGGTGAGCTCGCCGATCATGTCAACGGCATCGGCATCGAACCACTGGCGGGCGATGGCGACACCGGTATCCGGCTTGTTCTGGTGGTCGGCGCTGAGCAGCACGATCTTGCGCCCCAGCACGCTGCCGCCGAAATCGTCGATGGCCATTTGCGCCGCCACGACCGATCCCCGGCCGCCGAAATCGGCATAGGTGCCGGACTGGTCGTTCAGGATGCCGATGCGCACCGGCTTGGCCGTGTCCGCCTCCGGCGCCGCCCGGGCCGCCCCCAGCGCCAGCAGGCCGAGCGCCGCGGCGCCCAGCGTTGCCCCGAGAACCACGCGGCCGCGCCGTGTCAGAGTTCCGCTCATCCGGTTCCTCCCGATATCGTTATGGTCGACGCCCGACCCTGCCGATCCCGGCGCCGCAGGGCATCACTATGCCCCATCCCGTGCGATCCGGGAATGCAACACCTTGAAATATCTTGATGCGCTGGGCCTAATGGTCGCGGGGGATGGAAGGGCCGGCGGCAAAGCCGGCCGGGATGCGCGACAGGGCGGCCAATGACCGAGGCGATGATGGACGTGGTCCTGGAAACGCGGGGGCTGACCAAGTCCTTTCGTGGCTTCACCGCCGTGCGCGACCTGGACTTCACCGTGCGTCGGGGCAGCATCCACGCCCTGATCGGCCCAAATGGCGCCGGCAAGACCACCGTGTTCAACCTGCTGACCAAGTTCCTGGCGCCGACCGCCGGCCACATCCTGCATGATGGCGCGGACATCACCGGCGCCAACCCGGCCGCCATCGCCCGGCGGGGCATCGTCCGCTCCTTCCAGGTCTCCGCCACCTTCCCCCACCTGACGGCGTTGGAGAATGTGCGCGTGGCGCTGCAACGGCGCATGCCCGGCCGCTTCCACTTCTGGCGCCCGGAATCCACCCTGGCGACGCTGAACGACCGCGCCCTGGCCCTGCTGGCCGAGGTCGGGCTGGAGGCGCGCGCCCAAGAACCGGCCGGCACCCTGCCCTACGGTGCCAAGAAGGCGCTGGAGATCGCCACCACCCTGGCGCTGGACCCCGACGTGCTGCTGCTGGATGAGCCGCTGGCCGGCATGGGGCGGGAGGACGTGGCGCGCACCGCCGCCCTGATCCGTCGCGCGGCGCAACGGGAAAACGGCCGGCGCACGGTGGTGATGGTGGAACACAACCTGGGCGTGGTCGCCGACCTGTCGGACCGCATCACCGTGCTGCAGCGGGGGGAAATCCTGGCCGAGGGCAGCTACGCCGACATCGCCGCCGACCGCGCGGTGCGCGAGGCCTACATGGGGACCGGGCATGCCTGAGACGGTGCTGTCGGTCAACGGCCTGGACGGCCACTATGGCGAGAGCCACGTGTTGCACAGCGTGGACTTCAGCGTCCGGGCGGGTGAGGTCGTGACCCTGGTGGGCCGCAATGGCGCGGGCAAGACCAGCACCCTGCGCGCCATCATGGGCCTGCTGCCCCGCCGTAGCGGCTCGATCGAATTGAGGGGGCGGCAGCTGATCGGCCTGCCGCCGCACCGCATCGCCCGGGCCGGCGTCGGCTACGTGCCCGACGACCGGGGCATCTTTGCGACCCTGTCGGTGGCGGAGAACCTGGCGCTGCCGCCCCGCACCCGGGCCGGGACCCTCAGCGACGACGAGATCGACGCCCTGTTTCCCCGCCTGAAGGAACGCCGCGCCAGCCCCGGCACCAAGCTGTCGGGCGGGGAACAGCAGATGCTGGCCATCGCCCGCGCCCTTCGCACCGGCGCCCGCCTGTTGTTGCTGGACGAACCGACGGAGGGGCTGGCCCCCGTCATCGTGCAACAGATCGGCGCGATCCTTCGCGACCTGAAGGCGCGCGGCCACACCGTGCTGCTGGTGGAGCAGAACGTGCATTTTGCCGCATCCGTGGCCGACCGCCACATCGTCATGGAAAACGGCCGGGTGGTGGACACGCTGGACAATGCCGAGCTGGCGGCCGACCCCGGTCGGCTGGACCGCTTCCTGGGCGTTTAGGCCAAGGCCGGCGACGGCCGATCTGGGGTGTTTGGGCTGGGGCCGGGGCCGGCGACGCCGGCCCCGGGGTGATACCAGCGGCACGAGATGGAGACTCGTGCCGCTGTAGGCCCCGACTGGGGCCGCCGGAGCGAGCACCCCCAGTTTACGTAAAGGGGGGCACAGCGAGGACAAGCCTAGGCGGACGGATGTCCGCCGCCCGGCGACTGAGGGAGCATTTGAACGGTCACGTCCAAATGCCGCGCGTATGAGTACCGAAGAGCGGAACGAGGATAAGCCAAGCGGGCGGATGCCCGCGCCCGGCGTTCGAGGGAGAAACGAAAGCATGTCCGTCCAGATCCTGTCCGGCCAATTGCTGCTGGGCCTCATCAACGGCGCCTTCTACGCCCTGCTGAGCCTGGGCCTGGCGGTCATCTTCGGCGTGCTGGGCATCATCAACTTCGCCCACGGCGCCTTCTACATGGTGGGGGCCTTCGCCGCCTGGGGCCTGGCGACATACCTGGACATCGGTTATTGGCCGGCGCTGCTGCTGGTGCCGCTGGCGCTGGGAGTCCTGGGCATGGGGGTGGAACGGCTGATGCTGAAGCGCCTGGCGGGCCTGGACCCGTTGTACGGCCTGCTGGCCACCTTCGGCCTGGCCTTGGTGCTGGAGGGGACGTTCCGGCAAATCTACGGCTCCTCCGGTCAGCCCTACCCCGTGCCGGACGCGTTGCAGGGCGGGGTGAATTTGGGCTTCATGTTCCTGCCGCTCTATCGCGGCTGGGTGGTCGCGGCCTCAATCGTCGTCTGCCTGGCCACCTGGCTGGCCATCGAGCGCACCGCGCTGGGCGCTCGCCTGCGCGCGGCGACGGAACGCCCGGACGTGGCGCAGGCCCTGGGCCTGAACGTGCCCCTGCTGGTCACCGTCACCTTCGGCGTGGCGGTGGCGCTGGCGGCCTTCGCCGGGGTCATGGCCGCCCCGGTCTACCAGGCCAACCCCCTGATGGGCAGCAACCTGATCATCGTCGTCTTCGCCGTGGTGGTCATCGGCGGGATGGGGTCCTTGTCCGGCGCCATCCTCAGCGGCTATGGCCTGGGCTTGGCCGAAGGCCTGACCAAGGTGTTCTATCCCCCCGCCGCCAACATCGTGGTGTTCGTCATCATGGCATGCGTGCTGATGGTCCGCCCCGCCGGGCTGTTCGGGCGGGCCACCTGATGCGCGCGTCCCCCCTTGCCATCCTGGCCCTGGTCGCCCTGGCGCTGCTGGTGGCCGCCCCCTGGGTGGTCTATCCCGCCTTTTTGATGAAGGCGCTGTGCTTCGCCCTGTTCGCCGCCGCCTTCAACCTGCTGCTGGGTTACGCCGGCCTGCTATCCTTCGGCCATGCCGCCTTCTTTGGCGGGGCGGCCTATGTCACCGCCCACGCCGCCAAGGTCTGGGGGTGGCCGCCGGAGTTGGCCATCCTGGGCGGCACGCTGGCCGCCGCCGCGCTGGGCCTGGTCCTGGGTGCGCTGGCCATCCGCCGCCAGGGCATCTATTTCGCCATGACCACGCTGGCGCTGGCGCAGATGCTGTTCTTCCTGTTCCTGCAAGCGGGCTTCACGGGTGGGGAGGATGGCATCCAGGCCGTCCCCCAGGGCCGCCTGTTCGGCTTGGTGGACCCTTGGCCAGCCCACCAGCGCCTATTACGCCGTGCTGGCCATCGTGGCCCTGGGCCACCTGGCGCTGTACCGCATCGTCCATTCGCCCTTTGGCCAGGTGCTGAAGGCGGTGCGCGACAACGAGGCCCGCGCCCGCTCCCTGGGCTATGAGGTCGACCGCTACAAGCTGACGGCCTTCGTGCTGTCGGCCACGCTGGCGGGTCTGGCCGGCGGCACCAAGGCCCTGGTCTTCCAGATCGCCACCCTGACCGATGTGCAGTGGCAGATGTCGGGCGAGGTGGTGCTGATGACCTTGCTGGGCGGCATCGGCACCGTGGCCGGCCCGGCGGTGGGCGCCTTCCTCTCCGTCGGGCTGGAAAGCGCGCTCGCCACCAGCGGCCTGCCCGTCGCCGCCGTCATCGGCGCCGTCTTCATCGCCTGCGTCCTGGTCTTCCGCCGGGGCCTGGTGGGCGAGATCGCGGCGCGGCTGAAGATCAGGATTTGAGAGCATTCTCGAGATGCAGGGCGAAGCCGGTGGCGCCGCCGCCGAGCCCCTCCCGCAATTCCATGCTGGGGATCAGATAGTCGCCACCATTCTGCTGGCGATAGGGGATGGGGGACGTCTGTTCCAGCGTGCGCATCCGTTGCCGCAAACGCTCCGCCTCCCCCTCGAAGCCCGCCGCGTCCAGCCGGTCGACGCTGTAAGCCACGAATGGCGGCAGCACGGTGTAGCCGGGGTAGTAGAGGATACCGTGATGGATGGGGAACAGCAGGTCCTCAATGGGGCCATTGATCCCGCGCGGGCCATAGTGCGGGGCCCAGCCGCCGGCGGTGGTGATGACCATGGCGCGCCTGCCCTGAAAGACGCCCTCGCCATAGCGGTCGCCCCAACGCCGGTCGCTGTGTTCCCCCACACCATAGGCGAACCCGTAGGCGAAGACACGGTCGACCCAGCCCTTCAGGATGGCCGGCATGGTGAACCACCACAGGGGGAACTGCAGGATCAGCATGTCGGCCCAGCGCAGCTTTTCCTGTTCCGCCAGCACGTCGGCCGTCAGCCGGCCGGCGGCATAGCCATCGCGCGACGCCAGCACAGGCACCAGGCGGTCCTCAGGCTTCAGGTCGGGGAAGTCGGCATGGTCCACGGTCGCCTTCCAGCCCAGGGCGTAGAGATCGGACACCTGGACGGTGTGGCCCTGGGCCTGAAGCGCGGCGACGGCGACATCGCGCAGCGCGCCGTTCAGCGACCGAGGGTCGGGATGGGCGAAGACAAGCAGGATGTTCATGAGGGTCAATGCTCCGAAGCAGGGAAACCGCCCCCCTCAGGTAGACCCGATCCCATCCATGCGCTACAGATGGCCAATGAATATGATCATGCCGAATTATGGATAAATCTGACATCACGCTGGAGCGCATGCGCACCTTCGTCCGTGTGGCGGAGCGGGGCAATTTGTCGGCCGTGGCGCGGGAGCTGGGGGTGGGCCAGTCCACCGTCACCCGCCAGCTGCGCGAGCTGGAGGAGGCTGTGGGCGTGCCGCTGCTGAGCCGCACCACCCGCCGCGTCACACCGACGGAGGAAGGCGCGCGCTATCACGCCCAATGCGTCCAGATCCTGCGGCTGGTGGACCAGGCGGGGGATGAGGCGCGCGGCGGCGGCCAAGGGGCGGCCGGCACCATCCGCCTGTCCTGCACGGCGGCGCTGGGCGTGCGCCACATCAGCCGTCTGCTGTTCGCCTTCCAGGACCGGCATCCGGACATCGGCATCGACCTGAACCTGACGGATGAGCGGGTGGATCTGGTGCGGGAGGGCGTGGACATCGCCCTGCGCCTGGGGCCCCTGACCGACAGCACGCTGAAGCTGAAACCCCTGGGCCGTTCACGCCGGTCGCTGATGGCCTCGCCGGATTACCTGGCGCGGCGGGGCCGGCCCGCCCGGCCGCAGGATCTGGCGGGCCACGACATCGTCCGCATGTCCAATGTGGCCGGCAGCGCCACGCTGGTGTTGCACGGACCCGATGGCGACCAGGTGGAGGTGCCGGCCAGCGGGCGCTTCCGCGTCGATCATGGCCTCGGCGCGCGCGAGGCGCTCGCGGCCGGCCGGGGCATCGGCCCCACCCATCATTGGCTGATGGACGACCTGCTGGCCGATGGGCGGGTGGAGATCATCCTGCCCGATCATCATCCGCCGCCCGTGCCTTTCAACATGCTGATCGTGCCGGAACGGGCGGGTATCGCCCGCATCCGCCTGTTGATCGACTTCCTGGCCCAGGCCGTGCCCTGTATTCCAGGCATGGAACCTTAACGCGCCGCCTTCACCAGCCTGGTCACCGCCGGCAGGATGGCGAACTCCAGCTCGGCGCCCGGCTCCGCCGCCTCCGCGAGCGTCTTCTCGGCCGCGGCGCGGTCGGCCAGGGGCTGGTCCGTGGCCACGGCGTCGGCGGCGGCCAAGCCCACCTCGGCCAGACGGGTCAGCTTGGCGGCCGGGCCGGCCAGTTCCGCCAGCAAGGGGGTGGCCTGCCGATACGGGGCGAGCAGCGTCCCCGCCGTCTGCCAACGCTCCAGCTGGCTCCGCACCTGCGTCCGGGCTACGGTGTCACCGGGATGGGCGATGAGGCGGTCCACCGCCAGCCCGAACTCCCGCGCCACGGCGCTTTCCGCCGGGATGGCGTCCACCAGGCGGTTCAGCGGCGTGGACTGCACGGCGTCCGGCCGCCGGGCGGAGCGGTTGTAGTCCTTCAGCGGCTCCACCGCCTGGGCCAGGGGCCGGACGGCGCCCACCCCCGCCGGCCCCGCCACCCGGGCCAGCATGGCCTCATTCGCCGCCCGGTGCCGCGACCCGGCGGCGGCCAGGTCGTCGGCCACGGTCGCCAGGCGGGCGTACATGGCGGGGACGTTCCCCGTCATATTCTTGGGCGACCACAGCTTTTCCGCCACGACGGCGGCGCGGGGCCACAGGCGGATATCCAGGTTCTCCGGCGACAGCCGCTCGCTCCAGGCGCAGGCCTCACCGCCCAGGATCAGGCCCTCCAACCCCGCCGGCAGGTTTTCCGGCATGGGGTCGGCGGCGTAGTGGCGGCCGGCCGGCCAGCTCAAATCCAGGTAATAGGGGGCGGAGAGGATGCCGGCATGGCCCGCCAGCGCCGCCTTCCTCAGCGATTCCGCGTCGCGCCAGGACTGCACCACCACGTCCTTGGGCATGTCGCCGTCCATGATCTCGTCCCAGCCGATGGCATGCTTGCCGTGGCGGGCGACGATGGCCTGCACCTTGGTGGTGAACAGGGCCTGCAAGGCGGCGGTGTCTTTCAGCCCGTGGGCCTTCATGTAGGCCTGGACGGCGGGGCTGGCCTTCCACTGTTCGCCGTTCACCTCATCCCCACCGATGTGGAAATAGGGGTCGGGGAACAGCGCGGTCATTTCGCCGACGAGACGATCCAGGAATTGGTATGTGCTGTCGCGTGTCGGGTCCAGCGCGGGATCGAAGACGCCCCAGTGCCGCTCGATGGCATAAGGGCCGGGTGCGCTGGCCAGCTCCGGATAGCCCACCAGCCAGGCGGTGGTGTGGCCGGGCATGTCGAATTCCGGCACGACGCGGATGCCCCGGTCGGCGGCATAGCGGATGACCTGGCGCACCTGGTCCTGGGTATAGAAATCGCCGTCCGAGCCCAGCTGGTGCAGCCTGGGGAAGACCTTGCTTTCCACGCGAAAGCCCTGGTTGTCGGCCAGGTGCCAGTGCAGCACGTTCAGCTTCACCGCCTGCATCAGGTCTATGGTGCGTGCCACCGTGGCGATGGGCATGAAGTGGCGCGACACGTCCAGCAACAGGCCGCGCCAGGGAAAGCGCGGCTGGTCGTGGATGGTCACCACCGGCACGGCCCAGCCCTGCGGGCCGTTGGCCACCAGTTGGGCGAAGGTGGCGATGCCCCGGTTGATGCCGATGGATGTGGCGGCCGTGATGCTGGCGCCGGTTGGCGTCACCGTCAGGGTATAGGCCTCATCCTCCTTGGGCGCCGGCACGGCGGCGCTGACGCCCGTGACGATGAGCGTCAGGGTAGCTCCCTTAGGGACCGGCGCGCCGGCCAGGAACTGCCCGGTCTTGGCGGCCAGGCGCTGGATCAGGGTTTGAGCCGCCGCGGTCAAGTGCGGATCGGCGGGCCCGGCCAACGCCACCGTGAAGCCGCCATCCACCAGCAGCTGGCCCGTGCCCGCGCTCATGGCCGCCGGCAGGGGCATGAGCGCCGCCTGCTGGGCGTGCGCGGCGGAACCGACACTGGCGGCCATCAGGGTCACGCCGGAGACAAGCAAGGCCTTCAGTCGCATAGGTAAGTGCCCTTGAGGAAAGCGGAACCGTGGAAACCGTATGGGCCGTCAGCCCCTGGCCATGGCGGCGGTCAGGGCATCGGCCAGCGGGGCGGCGGGGCTCCCCAGCAGCAGGTGCAGGCGGCCGGAGCCGATCCGGGCCACACCGCGCAGACCCAGGGACAGCAGGCGCCCCTCGTCCACGCCGGTGGCGTCGGCGACACCCAGCAACAGGCGGGTGGCGCGGGCCTCCACCGCTTGGACGTTGGCCGCGCCGCCCAGGGCCGCCAGCACGGCGGCGGCGTCGGGCAAGGGCATCGCAGCGGCCACCGGGGCGGCCACCGGCTCCTCCACCGCAACGGGGACGGCAAGCGCGCCGCCCGCTGGCGGATGGGTGAGGGCCTTGCGGATCTCGCCCGCCACCTGGTCGGCCACGGGGCCCAGCACCACCTGCAGGGCGGTGGCGTTGGGACGGACCACGCCGCGCGACCCCAGGGCCGTCAGTGCACTCTCGTCCACCGCGCGGTTGTCGGCCAATACCAGCCGCAGGCGGGTGGTGCAGGCGTCCACGGTGCGGATATTGCCGGCGCCGCCCAGGGCAACGACGAAGCCACCGCCCCGGCCCTGCTCGGCCAGCGCTTGGGTGGATACAACCGCCGCCGGCGCATCCTCCCGCCCCAGGGTCTTGAGGTCGAAGCGGCGGATGACGAAGGCGAAGGCGGCGTAATAGACGACGAAATAGGCAGCACCCACCGGCAGCAGCAGCAGGGGCCGCGTCGCCTTGCCGAAATTGACGATGTAGTCGACCAGCCCGGCGGAGAAGGTGAAGCCCAGCTTCACCCCCAGCACGTCCATCACCACCATGGCCAGGCCCGTCAGCACAGCGTGCAGGGCGTAGAGGGGCGGGGCCACGAACATGAAGGTGAACTCGATAGGCTCGGTCACGCCGGTCAGGAAAGCGGTCAGCGCCATGGACAGCAGCATGCCGCCGATGGCCGCCCGCCGTTCCGGCTTGGCCGCGCGGTACATGGCCAGGCAGGCGGCCGGCAGGCCGAACATCATGACGGGGAAATAACCGGCCATGAAGCCGCCGGCCGTGGGGTCGCCGGCGAAGAAGCGCTTCAGGTCGCCGGTGGCCCCCTGGTAGTCGCCCAGGATGAACCAGGCGACGTTGTTCAGGATGTGGTGCAGGCCGGTGATGATCAGCACCCGGTTCAGCAGGCCATAGAGGAACAGGCCCACGTCGCCGGCCGACAGCGCGGCGCGGCTGAGCCCGTCCAGGCCCGCCTCCAGCACGGGCCAGCCGAAGCCGAAGACCAGCGCCAGGCCCAAACCGGCGAAGCCGGTGGCGATGGGCACGAAGCGGCGACCACCGAAGAAGGACAGGAATTCCGGCAGCGTCAATTCGCTGTAACGGTTGTAGAGGCCGCCGGCCAGCAGGCCGGACAGGATGCCGGCCGGAACCCCGATCTTGGCCACCGCCTTGATCTTGTAGCTGGTGGCGGCCGCGTCCAGCGCCGTTCCGGTGAGGCCGGCCACCACCTCGGGCGGCACGCGCACCAGGGCCTGCGCCCCCTGGGTCGCCACCAGGAAGCCGACCACGCCGGCCAGGCCGGCGGCGCCGTTGTTCTCCCGCGCCAAGCCCACCGCCACGCCGATGGCGAAGACCAGGCCCAGGTTGGTGAAGATGGCCTCGCCGGCGGCGGCGATGAAGGGGATGCCCAGCAGGTCGGGCTGCCCCAGGCGCAGCAGCAGGCCGGCCACCGGCAGCACGGCGATGGGCAGCATGAGGGCGCGGCCCAGCTGCTGTATCAGGGCGAAGCGGTCGCGCATCAGGCGGCTCCCTCGGTGATGGCGACGGCGAGGCCGGCGCGGGCCAACAGGCTGCGCACGGCGGCGGCGGACTCCTGCGCCAGGGCCTCGGTGGCGAGCGCCACGCAGGCGGCCTTGTCCAGCGGGCGCAAGGCCGCCTTGATGTCCGGGATGGTGGGCGGGGTGGCCGACAGCTCCGTCACGCCCAGGCCCACCAGCAAGGGGGCGGCAGCGGGGTCGGAGGCCAGGGCGCCGCACACGCCCACCCAGCGGCCGTGCCTGGCCGCCCCCTCCGCCGTCTGGCGGATCAGGCGCAGCACGGCGGGGTGCAGCGCGTCCAGGCGGGCGGCCAGGTCAGGGTTACCCCGGTCCATGGCCAGCACGTACTGCGTCAGGTCGTTGGTGCCGATGGACAGGAAATCGGCCTCGGTGGCCAACTGATCGGCCGTCACCGCCGCCGCCGGCGTTTCGACCATGACGCCCAGCTGCACCGGCGGGGCGTGGCCCAGGGCCTCGCGCTCATGGTCCAGCATGTCGCGCACGGCCCGCACCTCATCCAGCGTCGCCACCATGGGCACCATGATGCGGCACTGGCCCACCGGGCGGACGCGCAGGATGGCGCGCAACTGGGTGCGCAGGATTTCCGGCCGGCGCAGGCCGATGCGCACGCCGCGCAGGCCCAGGATGGGGTTTTCCTCGCGCGGCAGGGGCAGGTAGGGCAGCGGCTTGTCACCGCCCACGTCCAGGGTGCGGATGATCAGCGGCCGGCCCTGCAACGCGGTGGCGACGGCCTGGTACTGGGCCGCCTGCTCATCCTCGTCCGGCGCCGTCTGGCGGTCCAGGAACAGGAATTCGGTGCGCAGCAGGCCGCAGCCCTCCGCCCCCTTGGCCACCCCCTTCACCGCGTCGGCCACCTTGCCGACGTTGGTGTAGACCTCGATGCGGGTGCCGTCGGCCATGACGCAGTCGGCGGCCGCCGCCTTCAGGTTGGCCTCGGCCACCACCTTGCGCCGCGCCGTCTCGCGTTCCAGCTTGGCCAGGTCGTCGGCCGGCGGCTGCACATGCAGCAGGCCACGGTCGGCGTCCAGGATCAGCGGGGCGTCGTCCGGGATGCGCAGCACGGCCGCCCCGCCCGCCACCAGGGCCGGCACGCCCATGGAGGCCGCCAGGATGGCCACATGGCTGGTGGGACCGCCGCGCGCGGTGCAGAAGCCGGCCAGGCGGCCGGCGTCCAAGTTGCTGAGCTGGCTGGGCATCAGCTCTTCCGCCACCAGGATGGCGCCCTGGGGCAGGATCACCGGCTGCGGTTCCCGCCCGGCCAGGGCGAGCATGACCTGGCGACGCAGGTCGATCAGGTCGGCGGCACGCTCCGCCATGCGCGGGTTGCCCAGGGCGCGCAGGGCGGCGGCGGACCGGTCGGTGGCGGCGCGCCAGGCGCTCCCCGCAGCCTCGCCGCCGGTGATGGCGGCCTGCGCCTCGTCCAGCAGGTCGGGATCGTCCAGGATGGCCAGGTGCGCCTGGAAGATGTCGCGGCGCTGGGTCTGGCGCGTCTCTTCCGCGTGGGCCACGGCGGCGGCCAGGCGGGTGCGCACGCGGTCCAGGGCGGCGGCCAGGGCCGCCTGCTCGGCATCCGCCCCCAGGCCGCCGGCCGGCACCTCCACCTCCTCTTCCTGCAGGCGGAAGGCGCGGCCCAGCGCCAGGCCGGGGGCGGCGGTGACGGCGCGGATGACGGCCGTCTCACCGGGGGCGAAGGGCGGCTGGGCCTCCAGCGCCGGCGGCTCGTCGTGTGGCGGGACGGCGGCGCTGGGCAGCGAGGGTACGGGCAGCGCCTCGGCGAGCGCCACCGGTGTCTCGCCCAGGCCGGCCGAGATCGCGGCGGCCACGGCGGCCACGGCGGCGGCGGCGTCCTCGCCCTCCGCCAGCACGGTCAGGGCGTCGCCGTGGCGCAGGCCCAGCGACATGGCGGCCACGGCACTCTTGGCATTGGCGCGGCGACCTTGCGCCGCCAGGAAGACGGCGGCGGCGTACGGCTTGGCGGCGGCGGCGAGCACGGCGGAGGGCCGGGCGTGCAGGCCATGCACCAGGGGCAGCACCACCGATTGTTCCGCACTCTGGGTGCGTTCCCCGGCAGCGGCGCTGGCGGCGCCGTCGCCCTGAACCAGCAGGGTCAGCAGCACCTCGCCCGCGCGTACCGGCGTGCCGGTCCTGGCCTCCACCACGGTGGCGGCCGGGCCGCCGGCGATGATCAGGGGGGTCAGCAGGCTTTTGGCCTCACGGGCCAGCAGGTCCATGTCGAAGTCGATCAGGGCGTCGCCGGCGCGCACCAGCGCGCCCTCCGCCACATGGACGGTGAAGCCGCGCCCGCCCAGGGCCACGGTTTCCAGCCCCACATGCATCAGGATTTCCACACCGCAGTCGGCGCGCAAGGTCACCGCGTGGCGGGCACGGTGGACGGTCAGCACCACGCCGTCGCAGGGCGCCCGCAGGGTGGCGCCCGTCGGGTCCAGCGCCAGCCCCTCCCCCATCATGCGCTGGGCGAAGACGGGATCGGGCACCTCGTCCAGCGGGGTCGCCCATCCGTCCAGCGGGGCCAGCAAGATAAGCCGCGTCACGCCGCCGCCATTGCCTGATGCCGTGCCGGTCGGCGTCCCATTTCCCACCATAGAACCACCCACGCCTTTTCCTCATTTTCCCGGCGCCATCGGCGCCGTTTCGGCATTCAACCCGACTAAACCACGCCGCCCCCGGTAGCGGGCGAGCGGCGGGACGCCTCATCCCGCGAAACTCCAGCCCCGGGGAAAAAGGGGCCCGGACGGACGCCCGGGCCCTTTCCAAGTTCGGGGAGATCGAGAGCACAATCCAAAGAAAGCGCGCCCTCACGGAAACAACCCGCCGTCCGCGACGAAACCGGCCGACGGGGCACTGGCGGCGGCCGGGGGTCAGGGGAACGTCCCCTGGGCCGGCCGCCACACACTCATGAACCTCAGTACTTGAAGTGGGCGCCGAAGTAGAACTGACGGCCGTTATCGTAGAGGGCGCGCGGCTGGTCGGTGTTGTTGGCGTAGTACTTCATCAGCTCGTCCGTGATGTTCAGGGCCGAGAAGGTCAGGCTGATGTAATCGTTGACGGGCACGTTGATGGAGGCGTCCAGGGTGCCAAAGTCATCCTGGTTCTCCAGGGTGCTGCGGTCCAGGCCCACCACGAAGTGCGAGCGGAAGGTGTAGGACAGGTGGGCGCTGATCCAGTCGTTCTCGTAATAGCCCGTCAGGTTGTAGGTGTGACGGGAGTTGCCGATCATCGGCGCGCCATTCTCCTCGGTGCCGTAGGCGTAGGTGTAGTTGGCCTGGACGCCGAAGCCGCCGTAGATCGGCTGCTGGATCGCCAGTTCAAAGCCCCGGTTCTTGGCCGAAGTGTTGAACGGGTGGGTTACCTGATAGGTGTGGTTGGCCTTGTAGAAGTCGGAATAGAAGGTCTGCGGCGTGACGCCGTAGGTCACGTACGAGTTCATGTCGTTGTAGAACACGGCGAACGACAGCAGGGACTGCGGGCCGTAGTACCATTCCAGCGAGGCGTCGTAGTTGGTGGACTCGATGGGCTTCAGGTCGGGGTTGCCGCCCGAGCCGGAGGAGGCCACGTCGTTCAGGCTGACCGAACCGCCCAGCGCGCTGTAGTCGGGCCGCGCCATGGTCTTGGCCACCGCCAGGTGGGCCACCACGTCGTCCGTCACCTCCAGCTTCAGGTTGGCGCTGGGCAGGACGTTGACGTAGTCGTGGCTGATGTTGGTCGGCACATAGGGGCCGAAGGCGGAACTGTTGATGGCGCCTGCGGCCCCGGCGGTGGAGGCGAAGTAGACCAGGCTGGTCAGGTTGGTATCGACGAAGCGGACGCCGAAGTTGCCCGACCAGCCGGCGCCGCCGACATTGGCCATGACATAGGCGGCGCTGTCGGTCTCCGACACCTTGAAGGAGCCCGGCCAGTAGTAGCGCGAGGTGCCGTCGGCGCCGTTGATCGGGTCGGCGTTGCCGATGCCATAGGCGTTGAAGAAGGCCGCGACCTGGTCGTTCGACAGGGTCCAGATGTTGTTGAGGATGGAACCGCCCAGGTTGGACCCGAAGCCGGCGGGATAGGTGCCGCTGGACGAGGGCGTGGCCACGCCCCAGCCGCCGTTGGCGCAGCAGCCGCCGTCGACCTTGAACTGGGTGTTGCGCTGGTGGGCGCTGACGCGCACGCCGGCCTTCACCGAGTCCCAAATGCCGGACTTGACGTCGTACTTGGCGTCCAACTGGCCGTAGTATTCCTGGTCCACGGCCGTCAGCACGTCGGTCCAGGCCCAGCCGGTGGCGTAGTTGCCGTTCTGGGTACCGGTGGGAATGCCGAAATTGACGGTGGCGGGGGACGATAGGCCGTTCAGGGCGTAGCTGGCCGATGACGCGGCCACCGCCTCATACGCCGGCTCGGATGGCGTGTCGCCCAGGCCATAGGTGTAGCCGACCTTGCCGGTGAAGCTCAGGCGGTCGGTCGCCTGGTAGGTCACGTCGGCATCGATGTAGGACGTCTCGGCCGAGGCGCCGGGGCGCGAGATCTGGTCGTAGACGATGGCGTTGGTGACCGATGGCGTGGTGGCCGAGGTCAGGGTGTTGTTCTTGACGGTGTAGGCGGTGGGCACCGCCTGCTGCGTCGAGAAGATGCTGGAACCCCAGTACATGAAGTTGCGGTTGGAGTTGTCGGCATCCATGTGAGAGTAGAAGCCGTTGATATCCACCGTCAGCTTGTCGGTCGGCGTGAACTCCACGTCGATGTCGCCGCCCATGCGCTTGCGCTTCTGCTGGAACAGGGCGGAACCGATCAGGGTGGGGTAATAGACGCCGTTCAGTTCCGGATGCGCCTTGACGGCGGCGTCGGTGGCCGCGAACTGCGAATAGCCCAGGACCTCCTGGCCTTCGCGCTGAACGTCGCGCTCCTCATAGAAGGCCTGCGCCAGGACGCCGAAGGTGTTGGACTTGTTCTTCCACGACACCAGGCCGTTGAACTGCGGCGACACCTTCTCGGCCATGTCGCCGTACACGCCCTCGATGTCGGCGGCGGCGGTGAAGCTCTCCTTAAAGTCCAGCGGCTTGCGGGTGATGATGTCGATGGAGCCGGCGACGCCGCCCTCGACCAGGTCCGCCTGCTGGCTCTTGTACACCAGGGTCTGGGAGACGATTTCCGACGGCAGCAGCGAGAAGCTGACCGAGCGGCCCACGGTGGAGAACTGGTCCAGCAGGAACCAGTCGCCGGTGGCCACGCCGTGGCCGTTGATGGTGGTGTTGGTCAGCGAGGGGCTGGAACCCCGGATGCTGACGCGGTCGGCCTCGTCGAAGCCGCCCTCGCCGGAGGCGGCGGACTGGATCATGACGCCGGGCACGCGCTGCAGGGCATCGGCCACATTCTTGTCGGGCAGCTTGCCGATGTCCTCGGCGCTGACCACATCGACCACGGCGGTCTTGTCGCGCTTGACGTCGATGCTGTCCTGAATGGACTTGCGGAAGCCCGTGACGACGATTTCATCGAGGCCGGAGTCCGCCGCCGGGGCGGGCGCGTCGGCCGCATAGGCCGTGGCCGACATGGCCAGCACCGCCACCACGCTGGCGGAACCGCGCAGCATCTTTCTCCCAAAACCCATCAAACCCTCCTCTGGCCCATCTTTTGTGTTTACCGGCGCAGCCAACCGTCAGACCCAACTGACGGCGCCACACCTGGAACCAGACACCGCCACCCCCCTTTTGCCCGATTGGGGAGCCCACCGGGGCAACCCGGGGTGGCCGTGCGTTCCGGCATATCAGGCATGAGAGGGCGGCGGGGGCGAAAGGCTGGTTCCGGCAGAATGTCGAAAATGACGGCAAAACCGGGGATTTTGACTGCCGCGGCCGGTGAAACCTGTAACATTACAATGTATTACTTATGGACTGGGCGGCGGATTGGGGCGGCGCTATATGCGCTCGGCATGCCGCAGGTGCTGTTTCAGGCGGCCCAGGGCCTCACGCACCCCCTCCCGCTCCACACCCGTGTCGGGACAATGCCGTAGCACGAACTCCGCCGTGCGCACCACATCGCGCCAGCGGGGGTTGCGGGGCAGCGTTTCCACCAGCAGGTATTTGTCCAGCGTGCGGGTCTGCAACGAGCTGCGGTCCATATAGACGCGCCACAGCCCGCTTTCCTCCGCCAGCTCGATCTTTCCCTTGCGCTTGGCGTGGTGCCAGAAGTCCAGCGCCAGGGTCATGACATCGACGATGCAGCGGCGGAATTCCTCATTGGCGTCCAGATCGTTGGCCGGCTCGACCTCCGGCACCGGGGCGGGTGCCGGCATTGCCGCCTCCAGCACCGGTTCGGGGGCCGCCATGACGGCGGCGACCACGGGCGGCGGCCGGAAGGGCGCCGGCACCAGGACGGGCGGCGCCACGGGAACCGGCACCTCAGCCACCGCGGGGGCCTTGGGCACGGCGCGGCGGGATTGGCGCCAAGTCCAGCCGCCGGCAGCGGCACTGGCCAGGGTCAGGCCCCAGGTCCACCAGCCCAGCCAGCCCGACAGGGCCCAGCCGCTGGACAGCACCTGGAACTGCCACGGCGACCCGGGCACGCCATACACACCATAAGGAGACAGGCCACGGGCCGATGCCGGCTGGTCGGCCGGGTGCCCGCCAGCATCGATCAGGGCGAAACCGACACCGTGGCGCGTCAGCGTGCCCAGGCGGCGGTCCACCGTGGCCAGCGGCAAGCGGAAGGCCACGACACCCTCGACCGAGCCATGGCGCACCACCGGCCGGGCCACCAGCATGCCCACCCCTTCCGGCCCATCACTGGCGGTGGCGCCGTCCAGATCCTTGGGCGGGGTCACCACCAGCACCTGCGTGGGGTCGTCCACCTTCTGCAGCCGGGCCATGATCTCGCGGAACACCTCGCCCAGCGGGGTGTCGCGGGCGTGGGCGTCGTTCAGATCCTGGCCGAAGGCGCCATCCTTGCGCAGGCTGTAGACCACGCGGCCCAGCCGGTCGATGAGGTAAAGGTCGTTGAAGACGGAGGAGCCGATCATATCCACGAAGCTGGCATGGAAGCGGTCGTGCACAGCCATATAGGGGGCCAATGCGGAGGAGGCGCCCTGCTGCTGCGCATCGCCCTGGGCGAAGGCGGTGCGCAACAGGGCGGCGGCCCGTTCGGGATTGGGCGAAATCTGCGCGAAGGCGGAGGCGAAGCCGTAGTAGCGGCCCACGCTGTAGCCGATGAAGCTGGTGCTGGAGAAGGCGGCGCTCTGGTCGCGCGCGGATTCATACAGGATGCCAAGATCATGGGCGGCCATGTCGCGAGCGGTGGCCACGGCCGTGTCGGTGCGATCCATGACGGCGTACAGCGCCGTCATCAGCGACAGGCAGAGCAGCACCCCAAGCGTGACGAGGCTGGCCGGCGCCTTGATAGCCCACCTCTCAAACCCGACCACCCCGATCACCCCCTGTTTTTTGATGGGGACAGGAATACATCCAAATCCACCGACATCACTGTTTTTAAATCGGCTTTACCGGCGCACGATCGCCACCATACCGTCAATTTCGTCAATCCGCAAAGCGGCCCTTGATCGCCGGGGGCCGCCCGCGCTCCCCTGCCGATGACCGTGACCGGCCTGCCGAGGCGCGGATTTCCTCGATATTCCAGCCCCGCACCACCCCCGGCGCCCATCCCGCGCCGCTGGCACAGCCGCGCCCGCGCCCAACCCATGACCCGACCCGTGAAAAGGTGACGTCCCATGACCGTAAGCACCCGCCAACCGCCGCTCGCCGTCGTCTTCGGGGTGCCGGGGCTGAAGATGACGGCCGACCAGAAAGCCTTCTTCCGCGACGCCGACCCGCTGGGCCTGATCCTGTTCAAGCGCAACTGCGGTACACCCGATCAGTTGCGCCGGCTGTGCGACGATTTCCGCGACGCCGTGGGCCGGGCGGACGCCCCCATCCTGATCGATCATGAGGGCGGACAGCACCAGCGCATGGACCCGCCGGTGTGGCCGGCCTTCCCCCCACCCGCCCGTATCGGCGCCCTGTATCGCCGCGACCGCGCGGCCGGCCTGGCGGCGGCGCGCCTGGACGGGGCGGCCATCGGCAGCCTGTTGCGCCAGCATGGCATTTCCGTCGATTGCGCGCCCCTGGCCGACGTGCCGGCGCCGGGCAGCCATGAGGTCATCGGCGACCGCGCCTTCAGCGACACGCCGGGCGAGGTGGCGGAACTGGCCGGCGCCTTCATGGCCGGCATGATCGCCGCCGGCGTCACCCCCATCATCAAGCACATCCCCGGCCACGGCCGCGCCATGGTGGACAGCCATGAGCGCCTGCCGGTGGTGGACACCGACCTGGACACCCTGGCCGATAGCGACTTCCTGCCGTTCCGCCGTCTCTCGCAAGCGGCCCCCTGGGCCATGGTGGCGCACATCGTGTTCAGCGCCGTGGACCCCGCCCGCCCGGCCTCCATCTCCCCCACCGTGGTGGAACAGGTGATCCGGGGGCGCATCGGCTTCGACGGCGTGCTGATTTCCGACTGCATCTATATGGAGGCGCTGGCCGGCACCCTGGCCCAGCGTTGCGCCGCCGTGCTGGCATCGGGCATCGACATCTGCCTGTCCAGCCATGGCGACGTGGAAGAGTGGCGGCCCATCGCCGCCGCCGCCCGCCCCCTGACGCCCGACAGCCTGGCGCGCCTGGCCCGCGCGACCGTGCCCGCCAATGGCGCCCCCGGCGGCCTGATCGGCGACGTGGCCGCGGCCGCCCGCGACCTGGCGGCCCAGCTGGCATGACGCGTCTTAACGGCGCTCTGACGAAACTGACGAGTTTGCGCCCTGGCCTGGGGCGGCGCGGACGGCGACAGTGAGGGAAGGACGGCGCGCCGGAGACCGGTTAGAGTCGATCAGCGCTTCCGTCCGGGAGCTTCGGTACCCGTCGCCGCACTTTGGGCGCGGTACTTTGGGGGAACGGCCTTGATCCGACGTTTCGTTTCCATCACGGGTGTGGCACTGGCGCTGGCTGCCGCGACGGCGGTGGCGGCCCCCACCGTGACGACGCCCGCGACGGCACCGGCCACGCCGGACGGCCAGCCGGCCCCGGCGACCTTGCCCCCGACGACGCTGACCGTGCTGGCCGCCATGTCCAGCGGCTGGGTGCGCAACTTCAACCCGTTCAACGAGACGAGCCGCCTGCCCAGCGTGCGCGAGTTCATCTATGAGCCGCTGGTGGTCTTTAACTCCATGTACGGCGGCCGGCCCGAATACCGCCTGGCCACGGACTACGCCTTCTCCCCCGACCTGTTGAAGCTGACCTTCAAGCTGCGCGACGGGGTGCAATGGTCGGACGGCCAGCCCTTCACCGCCGCCGACGTCGCCTACACCTTCGATCTGCTGCGCCGGTTCCGGGCGCTGGACACGCTGGACATGGGCAACCGCGTCGCGGCGGTGGAGGCGGTCGACGCCCACACCGTGGTGTTCACCCTGAAGAAGGTGAACACCAGCATCGTGTTCGAGATCGTGCGCGTGCCCGTGGTGCCGCGCCATGTCTGGTCAAAGGTCGCGGACCCCGTGACCTTCACCAACGACACCCCCGTCGGCACCGGCCCCATGACGGAGGTGAGGCGCTTCACCCCGCAGGTCTACGTGCAGTGCCGCAACCCCAATTACTGGGACAGCGCCGACCTGAAGGTCGACTGCATGAGCTTCCCCCAGGTGCGCAACAACGAGCAGCTGCTGACCGCCGCCGCCGAGGGGCGGCTGGACTGGTTCGGCGCCTTCCTGCCGGATATCGAGCGCACCTACGTCGCGGCCGATCCCAAGCACCACCGCTATTGGTTCCCGCCGGGCGGCACGGTCGCCATCGACATCAACCTGAACAGCCCCTCGCGCGGCAACCGCGCCGCCTTCCGCAACGTCAATTTCCGCCGCGCCGTCAGCATGGCGGTGGACCGGCGCGCCATCGTGGACATCGCCGGCTACGGCTATCCCGAGGTCAACGAGTACGCCAGCGGCATCGGCCGCACCTACCAGGACTGGGTGAACCCGGAGGCGGAGCGCCAGTACGGCAAGTTCGCCCATTTCGACAAGAACGGCGCCCAGGCCCTGCTGGCCGAGAGCGGCTTCCGCGACATCAACGGCGACGGCTACATCGACAATGCCGACGGCAGCCCCATCGCCTTCGACATCCTGGTGCCCACCGGCTGGACCGACTGGGTCAATTCCACCCAGCTGGTGGCGGAAAGCCTGAACGCCCTGGGCCTGAACGTCCGCGTCTCCACCGTGGAGCCCGCGTCCTGGGCGCAGAAGCTGATCAGTGGCGACTATGACATGGCCATCAACGGCCTGTTCCCGGGGGAGACGCCCTACCGCAGCTTCGACACCGGCTTCCATTCCCGCTACAGCGGCAAGACGCGCTTCGCCCCCACCCGCTTCACCGATCCGGATTTGGATGGCGCGCTGGACGCGTTCGTCGCCACCATCGACCCGACGGAGCAGCGCCGCGCCATGGACAAGGTGCAGATGATCGTGGCGGCCAACAGCCCCTACGTGCCGCTGTTCAGCAACCCCACCTGGTACGAATACAACACCCGCCGCTTCAAGGGCTGGTTCAACGCCGATAACCCGGTGGCCCGGCCCGACGTCTTCGACGGCACGCCCGAACGCCTGCTGCATCTGCTGGCGCTGGAACCGGTGAAGGGCCAGGCCGCGGCGGCGGCACCGTCACCCCCCACCGCCGGCGGTGGGTGATCCCGCCGCCCCCCATCAGATGAGACCGCGGCGCTTTCGGGCCGCCCCTCAGACACTCAAGGCCAAGGCTGATATCCCATGTCCTTCCTGCTTCGCCGGGCCGGATTCTATGTCGTTGCCTTCGTCGTGGCCGCGATCTTCAACTTCCTGCTGCCGCGGCTGATGCCCGGCAACCCGATCGACATCATGTTCGCCCAGGCCGGCACCGTGCTGCCGCCGGAAAGCCTGGAAGCGCTGAAGGCCACCTTCGGCTTCGTCGACGGGCCCTGGCCGGTGCAGTTCGGCCACTATCTCGCCAGCGTCTTCACCTTCGATCTGGGCCTGTCGGTGCGCTTCCACCCGCTGACGGTCAACGCGGTGCTGATGCAGGCCCTGCCCTGGACCCTGCTGCTGGTCCTGACCTCCTCCCTCATCGCCTTCCTAATGGGTTCGGCGCTGGGCATCCGCGCCGCCTGGCGGCGGGGCGGGGCCTTCGACAGCTTCGGCGCGCCGGCCGCCTTGATGATCCAGGCGGTACCGCCGCTGGTGACCTCGCTGGTCGCCCTGTTCGTGCTGAGCATCCGGCTGAAGTGGCTGCCCACCGGCTACGCCTGGGCGCCGGAGCTGGACCCCGGCTTCACCCTGGCCTTCATCGGCAGCGTGCTGGCGCACGCGGCCCTGCCCATCCTGACCCTGGTGGTGGCCCAGATCGGCGGCTACCTGATCACCATGCGCAACAGCATGATCAACCTGCTGGGCGAGGACTACATCACCCTGGCCACGGCCAAGGGCCTGTCTGACGGGCGCGTGCGCTACGCCTACGCCGCGCGCAACGCCCTGCTGCCCACCGTCACCAGTTTCGCCATGACCCTGGGCGCCACCTTCGGCGGGGCGCTGATCACCGAAATCGTCTTCAACTATCCGGGCCTGGGCTACACCCTGTACCAGGGCATCACCGCCCGCGACTATCCCCTGATCCAGGGCCAGCTCATGCTCATGACGCTGGCCATGCTGACGGCGAACTTCGCGGCGGACCTGCTGTGCCTGGCCCTCGATCCCCGCCTGCGGAGGGCCTGAGCGCCATGCGCGCCTTCTTCACCTCGCTTCTCGCCAACCGCAAGGCCAGCATCGGCGCCGGCATCGTGGCGTTCTTCCTGGCGCTGGCGCTGTTCGGGCCCCTGGTGGCGCCGGCCGGCCCCAACCAGCGCGTGGGCCGCCCGCACGAGGCGCCCAGCGCCGCGCACATCATGGGCACCACCCGCATGGGCCGCGACGTGCTGGCCCAGACCATCCACGGCACCCGCACCTCGCTGCTGGTGGGCCTGTCGGCCGGCCTGATGATCACCGCCATCGGCACCGCCGTGGGGGTCACCGCCGGATACCTGGGCGGCCGGGTGGATGAGGCCCTGAACCTGATCACCAACGTGGTGCTGGTCATCCCCAACCTGCCCCTGATGCTGGTGCTGGCCGCCTTCATCGGGGCCGCCAGCCCGGCCACCATCGCCCTGATCATCGCCGGCACCGCCTGGGGCTGGGGCGCGCGCGTCACCCGCGCCCAGACGCAGAGCCTGCGCAACCGCGACTACATCCATGCCGCCGAGCTGCTGGGCGAGCCCACCTGGCGCATCCTGGCCTGCGAGCTGCTGCCCAACCTGGTCTCCATCATCGGCTTCAACTTCATCGGCAGCGTTCTATACGCCGTGGTGACGGAAGCGACCCTGGAGTTCCTAGGTCTGGGCGACGCGCTGAAAGTCTCCTGGGGCACCCTGCTGTACAACGCCCAGACCACGTCGGCCCTGCAGGTGGGCGCCTGGTGGGAGGTTGCCTGCCCCTGCCTGGCCCTGGTGCTGTTCGGCAGCGGCCTGTCGCTGATCAACTTCGCCATGGATGAGGTCGCCAACCCCCGCCTGCGCACCCTGCGCCTGAAGCTGAGGGCGGTGGCATGATCGCGCCCCTGCTTCAGGTTCGCGGCCTGACGGTCGATTACGCGACACCGGCCGGCGCCACCCGCGCCGTGGACGGCGTGTCCTTCGACCTGGGTGCCGGTGAGGTCATGGGCCTGGCCGGCGAGTCCGGGTCGGGCAAGAGCACGCTGGCCTTCGCCATTGCCCGCCTGCACCGCCCGCCGGCCTACATCACCAGCGGCTGCGTCACCCTGGCCGGCACCGACGTGCTGGCACTGACGCCGAAGGACCTGCGGCGGTGGCGGTGGCGCGAGGTCAGCGTGGTGCTGCAAAGCGCCATGAACGCGCTGAATCCGGTGCTGCGCGTGTCCGACCAGTTCCGCGACATGTTCCGCGCCCACGGCATCACCAACCGGGCCGAGGTGGCGGAGCGCAGCGCCGACCTGCTCCGCCTGGTGGGCATCTCGCCCGACCGGCTGCGCGACCATCCCCACCAGTTCTCCGGCGGCATGCGCCAGCGCCTGGTGATCGCCATGGCCCTGGCGTTGAAGCCCAAGCTGGTCATCATGGATGAGCCGACGACCGCCCTGGACGTGGTGGTACAGCGAGAGATCCTGGAACAGGTGGCCGACCTGCGCCGCCGCCTGGGCTTCTCCGTCCTGTTCATCACCCATGACCTGGCGCTGATGAGCCAGTTCTGCGACCGGGTGGGCGTCATGCTGCAGGGCCGGCTGGTGGACCTGACCACGCCGGCCGCCATCGCGCCCAAGGACGGAAAAGGCGGTGCGGACCATCCCTATACACGCCACCTGTGGGACAGCATCCCGCCGCTGCACCCGGCCACCCCCGTGCGCGCCCGGCCCGACCTGGTGATGCCATGACAGCGCCCGTCCTTGAGACCGAGAAGCTTTCCATGGTTTTCCCGAATGGGAACAAGGCCCTGGACGCCATGGACCTGACCCTGCACCCTGGCCGCGCGCTGGCGTTGGTGGGCGAATCCGGGTCGGGCAAGAGCACCTGCGCCAAGCTGCTGACCCACATGCTGCGGCCCACGTCCGGCCGCATCCTGTTCCAGGGTAGCGATGTCACCGGCCTGTCTCGCCGGCGGGAGCTGCTGGAATACCGCCGCGTCGTGCAGATGGTGTTCCAGGACCCCTTCGCCGCCCTGAACCCCGCCCACACCGTGGCCCATCATCTGGCCCGCCCCCTGGCCCTGCACCGGCCGGACCTGGACCGTGCCGGCCGGGGCACCGAGGTGCGCGCCCTGCTGACCCAGGTGGAACTGGACGCGGACTCCTTGCTGCACCGCTTCCCGCATGAACTTTCGGGCGGCCAGCGCCAGCGGGTGAACCTGGCCCGCGCCCTGGCGGTGAACCCGTCCGTGATCATCGCCGACGAGCCCACCAGCATGCTGGACGTCTCCATCCGCCTCAGCGTGCTGGACACCCTGCAGCGCCTGAAGGCCGAACGGGGCATCGCCCTGCTGTACATCACCCACGATATCGCCACCGCCCGCTATGTGGCGGAGGAGACGGCGGTGCTGTTCCGGGGCCGTGTCGTGGAGTCCGGCCCCACCGCGGCGGTGATCGACGGCCCCCGGCATCCCTACACCCGCCTGCTGCTGTCGGCCGTGCCCGACGCCGACCGGCCGTTCGACACGGGAGGGTCGCTGATCAGCCGCGCCGACGCCGTGCGGCGTCTGAGCGAAGGGCCGGGAAACCTGGTTTATGTGGGACCGGGGCACAAGGCCCGGACCGTGGATGAAAGGGTTGCCGCATGAGCGCCGGGACCTCCCTGACGCGGTCCGGCGGCCGGCTGCGACTGGCCCTTTCGGCGGGGTCATTCTGATGTGGTCTTTTCCTGGCCTTATACAGCCCAGTCTCGCGGCTCGACGAATGGCCCCCCGGGGCAATTTGCATTAGTGCGTTGTTTCTCATGTCATAAGCATGACATTTTTGACGGTTTCAGCGTTATTTTGCGGATGAGATCAGGCAGCTGAATGTGAATGTCGAAAGCTCAACCTTCTGATCTGGTCCGCATCTGGTATCATACCATCACCAAACGAACGGGTCTGGGCATGGGCGACTTTCTTTATATGGGCGTGGATGGCGGCGGCACCGGTTGCCGCGCGCGACTGGCCAACGCCGCCGGCGACCGGCTGGGCGAGGGCCGGGGCGGCCCTGCCAACATCCGGCTGGGCCTGGATGTCAGCTGGGCCGCCATTCTGGCCGCCTGTGACCAGGCGCTGGCCCAGGCCGGCCTGGACCGTGACGCCCTGTCCCGCGCCCATGTCGGCCTGGGCCTGGCCGGCATCTGCCGGGCGGAGGACGAGCGCGCGGTCGAGGCTGCCGCGCCCGTCCGCTGCGCCGGCGTGACCGCCCGCAACGATGCCCACACCGCCTGCTTGGGCGCCTTCGACGGAGCGGACGGCGCCATCCTGATCGCCGGCACCGGCAGCATCGGCTACGCCCTGGTGGGTGGCAGCGGCCGGCCGGTGGGCGGCTGGGGCTTCGAGGTGTCGGATGAGGGCAGCGGCGCCCATCTGGGGCGGGAGGCGGCGCGCGCCGCGCTGCGCGGCCATGACGGCCTGGGACCGCACACGCCCTTCACCCTGCACGTGCTGACGCGGCTGGGGGGTGATCCCGCCGCCGTGGTGGCCTGGGCCGGCACGGCCAGGCCCGGCGATTACGGCACGCTGGCGCCCCTGACCCTGGATTTCGCCGCCGCCGGTGATCCGGTCGCCACCCAGCTGGTGGAGGCCGCCGCCGGCCAGTTGACCGCCCATGTCCGCCGCCTGGTGGAGCTGGGCGCCCCCAAGGTCTGCCTGATGGGCGGCCTGGCCCCGGCGATCGAGCCGTGGATGGCCCCCTGGGCCCGGCGCCTGCTGGTGCCGGCGCGGGGCGACGCCCTGGATGGCGGCCTGCACCTGGCCCGCACCGCCGCCCGGCGCCCGGCGGAGCGCGCCGCATGACGACACACACCGATATCGCCACACAGGAACCATCATGACCGCCGCCGCCACCCCCCCTAAACATCCAATGGGCCCGCTGATGGCCCTTGAGGCCGCCGAGTCCGGTGCCGCCAGCGCCCGCCAGATCGAGCGTGCCGCCCCCCTGTTCCGCGACCTGGGCGCCCGCCTGCGCGCGCTGAAACCCAAGGTGGTCATCACCTGCGCCCGGGGCAGCAGCGATCATGCCGCCGCCTATGGCAAGTACCTGATCGAAACCCGGGTGGGCGTACCGGTCGCCTCCGTCGGGCCGTCCGTCATCTCGCTCTACAACGCGCCGCTGCAGATGGAGGGCGCGCTGTTCGTGGCGGTGTCCCAGTCCGGCCGCAGCCCCGACCTGCTGCGCCTGGCGGAGGCGGCCAAGGCCGGCGGCGCCCTGGTGGTGGGCTTCGTCAACGACGAGACCTCCCCCCTGGCCGCGCTGACCGACGTCTTTATCCCGCTGTGCGCCGGGCCGGAGAAAAGCGTCGCCGCCACCAAATCCTATCTGACTGCTTGCGTCGCCTTCCTGCAGCTGGTGGCCCATTGGCGGGAGGATGCCGGCCTGCTGGACACGGTGGCCAAGGTCCCCGGCTGGCTGGACGCCGCCGTGGCCCTGGACTGGTATCCGGCCTTGCGCCGGCTGGAGTTGGCCACCGGCCTCTACGTCCTGGGCCGGGGCATCGGCAGTGGGGCGGCCGCCGAAATCGCCCTGAAGTGCAAGGAGACGTCGCGCCTGCATGCCGAGGCCTTCAGCGCCGCCGAGGTGGTGCACGGCCCCTTCGCCCTGGTGGGCCCCGGCTTCCCCATCCTGGCGCTGACCCAGGATGACGTGACGGCGGAGGTGACGCGCGGCACCCTGGCCAAGGCCGCCGTCCTGGGCGCCCCCATCCTGGCCACCGAGACCGGCATCGACGGTGTCGAGCCCCTGCCCGTGGTGGCCGGCCTGCCGGCCGAGGTGGGCCCCCTGGCGGCGGTCGCCAGCTTCTATATGGCCATCCACAAGGTGGCGCGGGCCCGGGGCCTGGACCCCGACGTGCCGCCCAACCTGCGCAAGGTGACGGAGACGGTGTGATGCGGACTTTCTTCCACGGGTGCCCGGTCTTCACCGGCGATCAGACACTGGAGGGCATCGGCGTCCTGGTGGAGGAGGGCCGCGTGCTGGACCTGCTGCCCCGGCCGCCCGCCGGGGCCGTGGAGGAAGTGGCGCTGGAGCCCGACAGCCTGTTGGCGCCGGGCTTCGTCGACACCCAGGTGAACGGCGGCGGCGGCGTGCTGTTCAATGAGACGCCGACGGCGGCGGCGGCCCTGGCCATCGCCAGTGCCCACCGCCGCTTCGGCACCACGTCCCTGCTGCCCACCTTCATCACCGACGCCGCCGGCAAGTGGCGCCTGGCGGTGGATGCGGCCGCCGAGGCCGCCCAGGTCCCCGGCGGCGGCGTGGTCGGCATCCATCTGGAAGGCCCCTTCCTGAACATGGAACGCCGGGGCGTGCACGAGGCCGCCTATGTCCGCGCCCCCACGGACGAGGACATCGCGTTCCTGCTGGGCCTGCCCGCGCGCTTTCCCGGGGGCCGCGTGCTGCTGACGCTGGCGCCTGAAGTGGTGGACGACGGGACCCTGGCCCGGCTGGCGGAGGCCGGCCTTATCCTGGCCGGTGGCCATTCCGCCGCCACCTACGCCCGCACCGATAGCGCGCTGGACCAGGGCCTGACCGGCTTCACCCACCTGTTCAACGCCATGCCCCCCTTGATGAACCGGGAACCGGGCATCGCCGGCGCGGCCCTGTCCAGCCCGCGCGGCTGGTGCGGCATCATCGCCGACGGCGTGCACGTCCACGGCGCCGTGCTGCGCCTGGCCCTGGCGGCCAAGGGGCCCGACCGGCTGTTCCTGGTGACCGACGCCATGTCGCCCACCGGCACCGACGTCGACAGCTTCGAGCTGTACGGCCACACCATCTACCGCCGCGACGGACGGCTGGTGACGGCGGACGGCGTGCTGGCGGGGGCCGACATCGACATGGCGGCGGCCGTGCGCGGGGCCGTCCGCCTTATGGGCGTTGGGCCGGAGACGGCCCTGGCCATGGCGGCGCGCGTGCCGGCCACCTTCCTGGGGCTGGACGATCTGGGCCGCATCACGCCGGGCGCGCGGGCGGACTTCGTGGAGCTGTCGCAGGCCCTGACCGTGCGGCGGGTGTGGAGCGCCGGCGCGGAACGATAGGGCCAAAGAAGACGAACGGGGCCAGGAACGGGAGAGGGGCAATGAAACGGAATCATAGCGCCGAGGAAATCGCACAGTGCCTGGCCAAGGCCGATGGCCTGCTGGCGCAGGGCGTGAAGGTGGTGGACGTGGCGCGCATCCTGGGCGTCAGCCGCATGACCTATTATCGCTGGCGCCGCGACCAGGCCGGCGCGCCCGATGAATCCGACCTGCGCCGCCGCCTGACGCGGCTGGAGGAGGAGAACGCCGCCCTACGCCGGCAGTTGGCGCAACTGATGACGGGCGCCACCGACGCCCAATCATTGGGCATTCTGGCCTTCGCCTAAAACCGGGGCAAATCACCCTCCCCCACATCGAGGTTTCCGGGGCATACTGATCCGGAAAACCAAACGGGGGCGTGGAGCATGGCGACGGACGGGGCCGGGCTGAGCAAGAGCCTGGGCGGGTGGCATCTCTGGGGCATCGCCGTCGGGCTGGTGATCTCTGGCGAGTATTTCGGGTGGAGCTATGGCTGGGCCCAGGCCGGCACGCTGGGCTTCCTGGTTACCACCGTCCTGGTGGCGGTACTGTACACCACCTTCATCTTCAGCTTCACGGAACTGACCACCGCCATTCCCCATGCCGGTGGGCCCTTCGCCTACAGCCACCGCGCCTTCGGGCCCCTGGGTGGCTTCATCGCCGGCTATGCCACGCTGATCGAGTTCGTCTTCGCCCCGCCGGCCATCGCGCTGGCCATCGGCGCCTACCTCAATGTCCAGGTCCCCGGTCTGAGCCCCAAGCTGGCGGCCGTGGGCGCCTATGGCGTCTTCGCCGCGTTGAACATCGCGGGCGTCACCATCGCCGCCACGTTCGAGTTGTGCGTCACCTTGCTGGCCATCGCCGAACTGCTGGTGTTCATGGGCGTAGTGTCGCCGGGCTTCACCTGGGGCAACTTCGCCGCCCACGGCTGGTCGGGTGAGGCCGGGCCCCTTGCGGCCCCGGCCCTGGGTGGCATCTTCGCCGCCATCCCCTTCGCCATCTGGTTCTTCCTGGCCATCGAGGGCGCGGCCATGGCGGCGGAAGAGGCCAAGGACCCCGCCCGCACCATTCCCCGTGCCTACATCGCCGGCATCCTGACCCTGGTGGTCCTGGCCTTCGGCACCATGGTGCTGGCCGGCGGGGTGGGCGACTGGCGCGACCTGGCCAACATCAACGACCCCCTGCCCCAGGCCATGAAGGCGGTGGTGGGGGCGGACAGCGGCTGGCTGCACATGCTGGTGTGGATCGGCCTGTTCGGCCTGGTGGCCAGCTTCCACGGCATCATCATGGGCTATTCCCGCCAGATCTTCGCGCTGGCCCGGGCGGGCTTCCTGCCGGCGGGCCTGAGCCGCCTGCACGCCACGCGGCGCACACCGCACCGGGCCATCCTGGCGGGCGCCGTGGTGGGCATCGCCGCCATTTTTTCCGATGAGGTGCTGGCCTTCGGCGGCCAGCCGCTGACGGCCAACATCGTCACCCTGTCGGTGTTCGGCGCCATCGTCATGTACATCATCAGCATGGCCAGCCTGTTCCGCCTGCGCCGCACCGAGGCGGACATGCAGCGCCCCTTCCGGGCACCCGGATATCCCCTGGTGCCGGCCGTGGCGCTGGGCCTGGCCTGCCTGTGCCTGGCGGCCATGGTCTATTACAATCTGCTGCTGTTTGGGGTGTTCGCGGCCCTGCTGGCCTTGGGCTGGCTGTACTGCCGCTTGACCGTCTTGCGCCAGCCGGCCGGCGGTGTGCTGCCGGAGACGGGCCTATAGGAAGGCGAACGGCCCGGGCGAAGGCGTCCGGGCCGCTTCCTCATACCAGACGACACGCTGACGGCGGTCAGCGCGCCAGCATGCTGTTGGTGATGCCCGGGGTGGGCACCTCCAGGTCCGGGCGGCCCAGGCGACCCGCCATTTCGGCGCGCACCACCTTCAGCCGTTCCAGATATTCCTCGGCCTCGTCACCGGCGGTGTCGGTCAGGATCAGACTGTCGCTGCTCCACCGTTCGATCAGGGGATCCAGGTCGGCGATGCGCTCCTGCAGGACGCGGGCGTACGCGGCGCTCTGGTTCGTGCTCATGGCTTTCCTCCTGCTGTGATGCGTCCCTCAAGCCTTTCAAACACCGGGGAGATGGGCAACGGGGCAATGGTTCAAGGCCCCTACGCCGAAAGCCCGTAACGTCCCCCGGCCCCTATGCGGTCCGACTAGGTGCGGACGGTTACGTCCGGCGGACGATCTTGGCCAGGGGAGCGATGACCTATGGCGGACGTCGCGAGGGCCGTCCCGGCGGATAACCTGCCGTGTGATCATTGAAGATCACGTCGCGTTAAATTTCAATATAAGATAGGAAATTCTCAGTATTCGTCGGCTGATAAATGATGAATTCGGTCAATCAACAGCGCCACAAATCTTATGAGTACCTGGCGGCGCTGGGCATCGGCACGCTGCTCGTCTCGCTGGGCACCGTGCTATATGCCAAGGCGACATTGTTGGTGGGCAGCATCGCCGGCCTGGCCCTGTTGTTGCACTATGTAACCGACCAGGGATTCTGGCTGTTCTTCTTTGTGCTGAACCTGCCCTTCTATGTCCTGGCCTGGCGGCGCATGGGCTGGCGCTTCACGGCGCGCACCTTCGCCGCCGTCTGCCTGGTCACGGTGGAAACGCGGCTGACACCCGGCTGGGTGGATTTCGCCGTGCTGAACCCGGTCTACGCGGCGTTGGCCGGCGGCGGGCTGATCGGCACCGGCCTGCTGATCCTGTTCCGCCACCGCATCGGGCTGGGCGGCATCAACATCCTGGCGCTGTATCTGCAGGAACGGTTCGGCATTCGCGCCGGCTATGTCCAACTGGGCCTGGACGCGGCCATCCTGACGGCCGCCTGCTTCGTGCTGACGCCGCAGCGCCTGGCCTTGTCGGTTATGGGCGCGGTTGTCGCCAACATGATCGTGGCCATGAACCACCGCGCCGACCGCTACCTGGGCCTGACCGCCGATCCGGCGCGCTGACGATTAGGTACGCATGCGGACGCCGGACGCAAAACCACCCGGCCCCGCGTCCGCCATCGGGGCGGAGCGCGGGCGATGGGAATTCCTCAGCCGCCGCTAACGGACCGTCATGCCGTCGGCGACCTGGGAGGCTATGCGGCCGTCCAGATCCGGTCGCGTCATGCGGCTGACCAGGTCGGCCCGCAACTCCTTGAGACGGCCCACAAATTCCTCGGCCTCGCCCTGGGCGGCGCCGGTCAGCCGGAAATGCCCGCTGGTCCACCGGTCAATGAGGGGGTCGAGATCAGCGATGTGCTCCCTCAAGACGAGGGAATAGGTGCTGTACTGGGTCATGGGACACCTCCACCTTTGTGCCTCCATGAAAATCCCGCGCCGGCCCCTTCGCAACTGTTCTCTCGTATTGGTCCCCCTATTTGACGCACATCAAGTAATTGGCGCGAATATTATCTGATAAAGCAGATCGATCGCCAAACCATGGCCTCAGCCGCCGGCGTCGATCACCGTGGGCCGCCAGCCCGAGGGGGCGGCTCAGGGGACGCAAATCGACATCCGGCCGCTGCGGCCGCTCCAACGCCTTGGAGAACAGCCCGCCTTCATTCTGACTGCTTCTCCCCCGGCGAACGGCCGCGACGGCGGCCCTATGCCCGGCACCCTGGTCCCAGCATGTTCAATATCGTATGACGAGCGGCAATGGCGGCGCCCACCTGGCGCCGCCGTGTCGAATCTTCGCGTCCGTCAGGTGCGGACGGCCCGTGGGTTCAGTGCCCGACCGCCTGGTTCACCACCCAGGCCAGGCGCACGCCGGCCATTTCCAGGCGCATGCGGACCAGCGGCCAGGCGGCGGTCTCGTAACCTTGGGCCAGGCGCTCTACGCCATCGGATTCCGGCGCCTGCAGCAGGCCATAGACCACGTCGCGGGCCAGGCCATGGCTTTCCTCGCCCCAGGCCTGCACCGCCTTGTCCAGACCGGCGCCCTTGAACGGGGGCTTGGTGGACGGCGTCTTGGGCGTCCAGGCCTTGGCGTCATAAGCGGTGATGCCGGGTTCCAGCGTGGCGGCGGCCGCCTTGGCCGCAGCCAGGTCGATCGAATAGTCCTTGTTCACCGACAGGCCCAACTCACGGTCGACGATGGAACCATCCCAGACCGAGTGCAGGTTCAGGTGGCCGTTCCGGTCCTCATCGAAATAGCGGACCTTGACGTCGTTGCCGCCTTTGTCGTGGTTGCGCTCGGCGGCATGCAGGGGCTGGTGCAGGTCGCCCACCAGGTGGACCACCCACTTCAGCGCGGCCAGCCGCGCCTCGGGCGCCGCCTTGGTATCGGCCAGCAGGCGGGCCTGTTCCGGCAGGCGGGCCAGGACGCAGTTGTCGTCGGCGCAGTCGCGGGCGGGGTCGTAGGCCGGCTGGTCGGTGGGCACATCGACATAGTGCCAGGGCAGCGTGTCGGGCAGGCCGCCCTTGTCCTTGGGCAGGTGGCCCACGGTGTCCGGCCAGCTCGCCACCTCATCCAGGGTGTGGTGGCCTTCCAGCGACAGCAGCTGGTCCACCACCGCCTTGGCCTTGGGCGTCAGCCGGTCCTGCGCGATGGCGCCGACGATGGCATGCCCATTGGGGCCCCAGGCCAGCGCCGGCCCGGCGGTGAGGGCGACGGCGGCGGTGGACATGGCGGCGGCGATGGCGAGGCGGCGAAAGGCGGTCATGGGGGGTCCCGATCTGGAGAAGGCCGCCAAATTAACCGCTTAACATTGCGCTGTCATGTCGGGTGCGACAGCGGGGCACGGGATGCTGGCACAAAAATTGGCCCGGGAAGGGCCATCTTTGGCAGTCAGCGATTTCAAAGGATGGAAGTGGTGCCCCCGGTCGGACTCGAACCAACACGACCTTGCGGCCAACAGATTTTGAGTCTTAGCCAACAGAATTTTCCCGGGAGAGCGTCGATTATCGGTGACAGGCTATCACACTGATTTATAATAGGTAATTGCCTTCTCCTGTTTTCCGACATCGGGCCGGATGCGCCGGAATTTTCCCCACCGTGGGTACTGCGTGAGTCCCTCGCCGTGAGTCCTGGGGGGTTTGATGCAGACGAAAATCACCAAGAAACTGGTCGACCAGATGCAGCCTGGGCCGACCGACATGCTGGTCTTCGATACCCTCCTAAAGGGCTTCGTCCTGAACGCCGTTCGCCTCCTGCTCCTCACCGGCTGCCGCGTGGGTGAGCTTCTGGCGCTGCGCTGGGCTGACATCGACCTGGAGGCCGGTGCCCTCTATATCCGCGACGCCAAGGCCGGCGCCCGGGCGCACCCTATCGGCGCCGTCGCCGCGGCCTTCCTGGCGGAGATGGACCACACCTCACCGTGGCTACTCCTCGGCATCAAGGACACCAAGAAGCCGCTGGCGGCGAACACGCTGGGCCATGCCTGGTCCCGCATCCGCGCCCGGGCGGAGTTGCAGGACGTGCGCCTGCACGATCTCCGCCACACAGTAGGGACCTATGCCGGCCAGGCCGGCGCCAATGCCTTCCTGGTCCGCGACAAGCTGGGACACAAAACCCTGGCCATGACCGGCCGCTATGTCAGCAAGGACGCCAACCCACTCCGCGAGCTGTCGAACAAGGTGGAGGGACGGATCATGGCGGCGCTGAAGGCGGGGCAAGCGGAGGATACCGGCCAGGTAGTACCAATGCCGACCAAGCGCAGCGGTCGGTCATCAGCGGAGTGATAGTTCACCCTTTCACACTGTTGTCCGCCACCCACCGGCGGAACTCTTCCTCCGATCGCTCGCTGGCGGCGACGGCCAGGATCATGTCGGCCGCCTCGCGCTCACTCACGTCCAGAAACAGGCCGTTCAGGATAAGTGTCGTACCCAGCGCCACGAACCCGGCCCGCTTATTGCCGTCCACGAAGGGATGGTTGCGCAGGATGCTGACGCACACGGCGGCGGCCAGGTCGAACACCGTGACCGACCCCTCTGCATAGGCAATGATCTGGTGGGCGCGGGCCAGCGACGCCTCAAGGGCGCCACGGTCCCGCAAGCCCGAGGCGCCACCATGCTCCGCCAGCAATTCCGCATGCAGGTCGATAATGGCTTCGATTGGCGGGACGAGGAACTCGGTCACTTCGCCAGCACCGCCATGGCGCGGCGGTAGCGGGTGGAGAAGGCCCGGCCGGCGTCCATGGCTTTGCTGTAGGTGTCGTCCGACTTGGCGATTTCAATGCGGCCATCCCGCACCGACAGCGTGACCTCATCGCCGCGATCAAGGTGCGCCTCGGCTAGCACATCACGCGGGATGGTGATCCCGGTAGAATTCCCGACCTTGGTCAGCTTGGTGGTGTGCATGGCGCGCTCCGTCGTTACGTGCGCTACTATGTAATAACCCATGTTCTTACGTCAATGAGCATTGACCTCGAGACGCACAATGCCCTTGCCCATTCATTGCAATTTCGTATGCTGATGCTCCGTGGGAGTCGGTTGCCAGGAAGTAGGCGTGCTTGCCAGCCGTAAACCCGGCTAACCGACGCGGCGGCACGCTGAAAGCTGTATCTCCCACCATGTCAAGGTAGCGCTCTCCGGGTCGGGGCAGTAGCGGCGGCCATGGCGATAGGGCGAATCCTGGCCACCGACCAGGGCCCCAGCATCTATCAGACCAGCAGGCCAGACGGTTTGCTCTTCATCTGACCCCAGGCCGCCAAGCGTAGCGGGCTGCCTCGTGCGAACGAGACTGACAACCCGAGAGCCCCCCCCTTGCACACGACTGCAAGCCATCCAGCGGCCATCTGACGCCAAGCGTTCGAACGCTTCCACAGCTCCAATGGGTGCGGGGCCGTATACGCCCCCATACTCTACCGTGAGTCCCCAGTGAGTCCTGGAGCAGTTTCAGGCGCTAAGCCGAAATCTGCTAAGTCATTGGTGCCCCCGGTCGGACTCGAACCAACACGACCTTGCGGCCAACAGATTTTGAGTCTGCCGCGTCTACCATTTCGCCACGGAGGCACCGGGCGCTTTCAAGCGTGCGGGGGATCATAGCGATAGAAAGCCGGGGGTCAAGCGCCGCATGAGGCCGGCGGATCATGCGCAGGCCACGCGGTTGACACGCGGCGGGACGGGGGCGGCGGTTGCGGGCGCGGGGCGCACCTGATAGACGGGTAGCGCCCGGCCCCGCCGCCCTTTGGCCTGTCGCCACAGGGAATGGGGCCCCGCTGTCGGAGATGCCCGTTGCTGCGTAGCCTTTATGACCGCACCCTCGCCCTCGCCGGCCACCGCCACGCCGTCTGGGCCCTGGCGGGTATTTCCTTCATCGAAAGCTCAGTCTTTCCGATTCCCCCGGATCTGCTGCTGATCCCGCTGATCCTGGCCGACCGGCGCCGGGCCTTCTTCCTGGCCACGGTCTGCACCGTCGCCTCGGTCCTGGGCGGCTTCCTGGGCTACGCCATCGGCTATTATTTCTGGGACACCATCGGCCATCGCGTCATCGAGGCCTATGGTCTGATGGGCAAGTACATGGAGTTCAAGCAGGGCTTCGACGAGAAGGGCGCCTGGATCATCATCCTGAAGGGGATGACCCCCATCCCCTACAAGCTGGTGACCATCGCCAGCGGCGCCTTCCAGTTCGATCTGGCCACCTTCGCCGGCGCCTCGCTCATCTCCCGCGCGCTGCGCTTCTTCCTTGTCGCCGCACTCCTCTGGAAATTCGGCGAGCCTATCCGCACATTCGTGGAAAAGCGCCTGACGCTGGTCACCACCGTGGCCCTGCTGCTGGTCATCAGCGGCTTCATCCTGGTGAAGTACCTGCATCTCTGAGTCCCCGCCGCCCAAACCGGAAGCCGCCCCCATGACCGCCTACGCGCCCAGCCCGACCGCCGCCCCGTCCCCGCTGGCCCACCCCCGCCTGCCGCAGGCGGCGCTGGTGCTGGCGTCGGTCGGGGCCCTGGGCACGGCGCTGCTGTCGCAATATGTCGGCGGCTTGCACCCGTGCGAGTTCTGCATCTGGCAGCGTTGGGCCTATGTCGCCGCCATCGTGGCGCTGCTGCCGGGCCTGGCGAACACGCGCTTGCGCACCGCCTCGCTGGTCCTGGGCGGGGTGGCCTTCCTGGCCGGTGCGGCCATCGCCGGCTTCCATACGGGTGTGGAGCAGCATTGGTGGGAAGGCTTCACCACCTGCAGCAGCAGCATGCCCAAGAACCTGACGCTGGATCAGCTGCGCGAACGCCTGCTGTCCGCCCCGCTGGTGCGCTGTGACGAGGCGCAGTGGACCTTCCACGGCATCTCCATGGCCGCCTTCAACTTCCCGGCCTCGCTGATCCTGGGCCTGCTGGCTTGGGCCGCCGCCCGCGCCGGCGCCAAGCGCGCCTGAGGGAGGGCACCCATGACCGCCACCGCCACGACCGACACCCCGAAGCCGGCCGAGCGCCTGGCCCGCCGCCCCCTGCCGGGCGACCTGGGCACCGAGGCGCAGATCGCCCGCATCATCCGGGTGGACCAGGCGGGCGAGTATGGCGCGGCCCGCATCTATGCCGGCCAGTTGTCGGTGCTGGGCAAGAGCCCGGTGGGCGCCACTATCCGCCATATGGAGGAGCAGGAGCGCGTCCACCTGGACACCTTCAACCAGATGATGGTGAAGCGCCGCGTGCGCCCCACGGCCCTGCAGCCGCTGTGGAAGGTGGCCGGTTACGCCCTGGGTGCCGCCACCGCCCTGATGGGGAAGCGCGCCGCCATGGCCTGCACCGTGGCGGTGGAGGAGGCCATCGACGCCCACTACGCCGAACAGGCGGAGCGGCTGGGCCCCGGCGAATCGGATCTGAGGGCCACCATCGAGCGGTTCCGGGCGGAAGAGCTGGAGCACCGCGACATCGGCCTGGCCCATGACGCCGAGCTGACCACCGGCTACCCCGTGCTGTACACCCTGATCAAGGCGGGCACCCGCGCCGTCATCTGGGTGGCGGAGCGGGTCTGATCACGTCCCTTCACCGTTTCCGCCCAGCTTGTAGGTCAGCCTGAGATAGACGATCTGCCCCGGCACGGCCACTTCGGACCGTTCCCGGTACTGCGGCGTGTCGATCCACGTGACATGCCGCACGCCATTGAACACGTCGTTGGCGGTGACGATCAATTTCAGGCGGGACGTCACGTCATGACCATAGGACAGGGTCAGTGACTGATAGCCGGACCGCGTGCCGCCCGCTTCCAGCGACCGGCCATGCAGTTGTGCCTGCAGTTGCAGGCTGTCGCCCTGCTCCGGCGTCCAGGTCAGGTTGACCTTGGTCAGGTGCGTGAACAGGGCGCCGCTGTACTCCCTGCCACCGGCGGCCCCCCCACCGACCGGCATGGATTCCCGGACGTGGGACAGGTCGGAACTGAGGCCGACCGCCCAGTCCGGCCCGAGATGGAAGTCCACCGCCAGGTCCAGGCCGGCCGACCTGCCGCCGCCCGCGTTTTCCACCGTGGACACCAGCGTCGTGGCGCCCGGTGCGGCGGCATAGCGGTAGTCCACGATATCGTCGGTCAGATGGCGCGCATACAGGGTGCCGCTGGCCGTCACCTTCCCCGCCGTATAGGTGTAGCCGGCCTCCACCGAGTCCGTGCGGCTGGGCCGCAGGCCGGTATTGCCCAGGATGGTGACCGACCCGACGATGGTTTGAAGGGGATTCAGTTGTTCCGTCGTCGGCCGGTCGATGCGCCGGGTATAGCTGAGCCTCAGGCGACTCTCGGGGCTGAGGTCCCGGCCCAGGGACAGGCTGGGCAGCCAGCGTAGGTCATCCGAATCCGGCATGCCGTCCGCCCCCGCCAGGAACCGCATCGCCATCGACTCCACCCTCAGCCCACCCTTGACCAGCCAAGGCCCCAGCAGGCGCTGATAGCTGGCGTACCCGGCGCTGAGGGTGCGGTTGAGGCCGAAGCGCGCTGCGGGGGGGACGCCGAACCCGCCACCGCCCGGATCACCCACCGCCCCCGCCTGATAGGCCGACTGCACCCGGTCCGACTCGACCTCGAAACCCAGCTTGACCTGCCCCTCCCGGGGCAGCGGCAGGACATAGTCGCCGCCGACGGTATCGATCAGTTCACGTTCCGTGTGCCGCTGCCGATAGATGTCCTCCACGGAGGCCGGAACCTGGAAGAGCTGGTCGTCGGTCTGGTCGCGCAGCGTCTCATGATCCTCATGGCTGGCCTTCACGGTCAGCGTGTCGCCGCCGACCACCCCCTTGCGGATGTAATCGCCGGTCACGGAGGCATGGTCGAAATGCTGCGGGGCGCGGTCCTGGGTGACGTTGCGGCCGGTCACCCCGCCGTCGGGGCCATAGACGTCCAGATCGTCCTGGTATTGGCGCGGCCGGTGGCGCAGGGCCCCTTCCCCGGCGAAGCTGACGGTGTCGTGGTCCGACGCGGCATAGGACACGGTCAGGGTGCCGGTGGTGTTGGTGTAGGGCACGAAGGTGGCGCGATGCTCCACCAGGCGGCCGGCGGCCGATCCGTCCGCGTTCTTGGCCGTCCGGTCGATATCCAGCAGATCATAGCGGATGTCGTCCCGCACGTCGGCCGAGCCGCTGAACGTCCAGGCGCTCAGCCCGAAGGAACCGGCGGCGGAGCCGCTGCGCCGCCCCTGCGGACCGATACCCGCCCCCAGGTCCGCCTTGGCCACCGGGCTGCGCGGCTTGCGCGTGACCAGGTTGACGACGATGCCGGCATCCCCCCGGAACTCCGGCCCCGGGTCGGTGATGACCTCGATCTTGGCGATGGTGTTGGCCGGCATGGACTGCAGGGCGGTCGCCAGGGGCATGCCGCGCAACGCTGGGGAAGGCTTGCCATCGACCATGACCGTGACGGCGGCGCCATGCACGCGGACCTTGCCCGCGGCATCGACACCGACGGCGGGCAGGGCGGTCAGGACGTCGGTGACACTGCCGCCCCCCTTGGCCTGGAGGTTGTTCGCCAGGTCATAAACCGTGCGGTCGTCCAGGCGCACGGCTTCCGGCGGGGTGGCCGTAACCGTGATTTCCGTCTGCGCCAGCGCCGATGGCGCGGCGACGGCGAGGCTGGCGATGACCGCGTTTCGAACCCCCCTGACCTTCACCCCGTTCCCCCTTCATATGGTCTTGGCACAGGCACATGGGCGCACTTCCCCGCCGGCGTGGGCCGGGAGGTCACAAACGTGGGCGCATGGCTGGAAACGAGGGGAGCGGCACTCGCGAAAGACGGGGCACTCCCCGCGCTTTTCTCAGGCCGCTCCGCCCCCGTCGGTCGGTAATGCCTTAAAATTCCAGCCTTTGATCGCCAACGCAAACGACGATACCTTGGCGCTATCCTGAGTTTTTCTAAGGACGGTCCCCATGCCGCTCAGCGCCATTTCCTTGAACGCGCTACGGGCCTTTGAGGCCGCGGCCCGGCATCTGAGCCTGACCCGCGCGGCGGCGGAACTGCACGTCACGCAATCGGCGGTCAGCCATCAGGTGCGCGGATTGGAGGAGCAGCTGGGCGTCAGCCTGTTCCGCCGCAGCACCCGGGGCCTGATCCTGACCGATGAGGGGCAAGCCCTGGCGCCCACCATCCTGGAGGCCTTCGCCATGATGGAGCGGGCGCTGGACGCCGTCAGCGCGACCGGCCCGGCGGAGATCGTCAATTTGGGCGTGGTCGGCACCTTCGCCGTGGGCTTCCTGTTCGAACGCCTGGCCACGTTCCGGGCCCACCATCCGCGCGTCGACCTGCGCATCATGACCAACAACAACAAGGTCGATCTGTGGACCGAAAGCCTGGACCTGGCCATCCGCTTCGGCGACGGCGCCTGGCATGGGGTGGAAGCGCATCGCCTGATGGACGCGCCCATGACACCGCTGTGCGCGCCGGCCCTGGCCGCCGTCCTGAAAACGCCGGCCGACCTGGCCGCGCATCCGCTGCTGCGGTCCTATCGGGCCCAGGATTGGCCGGCCTGGCTGAAAGCCGCCGGCGTGCCCGGCATCCCGGCGCGGGGCCCCCTGTTCGACGCCTCCACCCTCATGATCCAGGCGGCGATGCTGGGGGAAGGCGTCGCCCTGGCGCCGCCCGCCATGTTCCGGCGGGAGCTGGACGAGGGCCGGCTGGCGCAGCCGTTCCCGGTGACCGTGGATACCGGGTGCTATTGGCTGACCCGCTTGTTTTCCAAGCCGCTGACGCCGGGCGTGAGGGCGTTCCAGGATTGGATCCTGGCCTGCACGGCGCCCCACCGATGACCGGGCATCAGAACGGGTCCAACTCAGTATCCCAATAGAGGAAGTCGCGCCAGCTCTCGTGCAGGAAGTTGGGCGGGAAGGCCCGGCCGTTTTCCTGCAGCTGGAAGACCGTGGGCTGGAAGGGGGGGCTGCGGGGGATCATGCCGCACACGTGGGGCAGCCGGTTGCCCTTGGCCAGATTGCAGGCGGAGCAGGAGGTGACGACGTTGTCCCAGGTGGTGCGTCCGCCGCGGGAGCGTGGGATGACGTGGTCGAAGGTCAGTTCCTGGGTGGGGAAAGGCTCACCGCAATACTGACAACAGAAGTGATCGCGCAGGAAAACGTTGAAGCGGGTGAAGGCCGGCCTTCGCGTCGCCGGTATGTATTCCTTCAAGCTGATGACGCTGGGTATTCGGATTTCCGCCGTGGGCGACCGGACGACGCGGTCGTAGACGGAAATGATGTTCACCCTGTCCAGGAAGACCGCCTTGACGGCGTCTTGCCAGGACCAGAGGGACAAGGGGAAGTAACTGAGCGGCCGAAAATCGGCGTTCAGCACCAAGGCCGGACAACTGTCTAGTGGTGGAGACAATACCACCCCCGCACCGTTCCCGAGGACGGCCGCGGGCCGAACCCACGGCCAGAAATCACCGTCTTATTAGCCTTTCCCGCCCGTCTCGGCAATCCTCGCCTTCATGGGGAGCCCGGTATTTCACGATAACGTCATACCGCTACCCACAAGATGTGGGGTCGATGTCCCGGCCTACCCCTTTTTATAGGCCCGCCCCCCGCACACCACCCCCACGACTCGGGACGGGGGGTGGGGGTGGGCAACGGCCGCCCGCCGGTGGTATCAGGGGACATGGACCAGCCCGTCACCCGTTTCGCCCCCAGCCCCACCGGCCTGCCCCATCTGGGCCACGCCTATTCCGCCCTGTTCGGCTGGAATGCCGCGAAGGAAGCGGGCGGCACCTTCCTGCTGCGCTTCGAGGACATCGACCCCAACCGCTGCCGGCCGGAGTTCGAGGCGGCGTTCATCCGCGATCTTGGCTGGCTGGGCCTGAGGTGGCCGGCGCCGGTGCGCCGCCAGTCGGGGCATATGGCCGACTACCGCGCCGCCCTGGATCGGCTGGCGGGCCGGGGCGTGCTGTACCCCTGCTTCTGTTCGCGCAAGGACATCCAGGATGAGATCGCCCGGGCCGGGGCGGCGCCCCATGGGCCGGAGGGACCGCTTTATCCCGGCACCTGCCGCCACATGGACCCGGGCCGCCGGGCCGAGCTGCTGGCCGCCGGCGCGCCGCACGCCCTGCGCCTTGATGTCGCGGCGGCCGTCCGTCAGACCGGGCCGCTGACCTGGACCGACCGCGAGGCCGGTCCCCAGGCGGCCCAGCCCGGCATCCTGGGCGACGTGGTGCTGGCCCGCCGCGACGTCGCCACCAGCTATCACCTGGCGGTGACGGTGGACGACCACCTGCAAGGCGTCACCCTGGTGACCCGGGGGCGTGACCTGATGGAGGCGACGCACGTGCATCGCCTGTTGCAGGCCCTGCTGGGCCTGGACGTGCCCACCTGGCACCACCACCGCCTGCTGGTGAACGAGCGGGGCGAAAGGCTGGCCAAGCGCGACGGCGCCGCCAGCCTGGCGGCCTTGCGTGACAGGGGCGCCACACCGGCCGAGGTCTGTCATCGCCTGGGCATGGAAACGCCTTGATCGCGAAACGACTTGATCAACAATGGGTCGCGCTCATTTAGCCATGCGCACACGCTTCGCTTTTGAGCGAATTTTTCGCCACCCAGACGGAAGGCCCCGTGGTAAGAACGCGCCATGCCTGATGCCGATACCCTCGCCCACTACCGCACCCTCGTCAAAGACACGACGATAGACGGCAACACCCTGCTGTCGACGGACTACTTCAATCACTTCAACGAAGTGATCATGCTGTTGTCCATGCTGGGCGACATGCCGGACATGCTGGAAGAGATCCGCGCCTGGCACCCCAAGACCTACAAGCAGCATTTTGAGGGCAGCGGCCTGGGTTTCGCGGCACTGGCCATCGACGCCTACGACCATGTGCCGCCGGAATACCGCCAGCCCTTCGACCGCGTGGTGGAAGAGCTGGACGCGACTATCGCCGAGGCGGTGATGGCGCTGGAGACGGAACAGGATTCGCCGGAGATGCTGGGCTTCCTGGCGACGGACTATTGGCAGCGCCTGCAGAAGCTGGTGGACCGGGGCAGCGCCATCGTCCACGGCGCCACCGAACAGGCCACGCTGGACCAGGACGCGATCGACGCGCTTTTCTGAGTCCTCAGGCGCCGGCAGGGCGTCCGCCCCTTGGCTATCCTCAGTTTCCAGTCCGCTACGCTCCCCGGAAACTTCCGGCGGACGCGGTCGCGTCCTGAAGGAACGCTGGGCGGGAGAAGCTGTCGCGCTTCAATCCACCGCCCTCAAACCCGTCACCAAATCCATGTAATCCGGCTCGTGATCCGGGCTGAGTTGGCCGTGGCGGATCAGGAAATCGATCACCACCAGGTTGACGTTGAACTTCCAGTCGTCGGTGGTGCGCACGCTGTCGGCCACGCGGGCCAGGGGCCAGAGCTCGAAGGCCTCGACCTCGCCGTCCGTGTTGCGCGGGATGATGTCGCGGCTGAGCGCCAGGTCATAGCAGAACAGGGTGTCGCGCCGCAGGCCGGCCACGGTGTCGAAGACATAGGTGATGGCGCCCACCGGCACGGCGGCACGGGCCAGGCCGGGATCCAGCCCCGCCTCCTCATGCGCCTCCTTCACCAGGTTTTCCGCCAGGCTGAGACCGGCCGGCTGCCCGCCCGCCACCATGTTGTCCAGCTTGCCTGGGGCCACGCCGCGGTCACGGGCGCGGCGGCCCACCCACATCTCGATACGCCCATCCAGGCCGGGCACATAGCCGTTCACGTGCAGGCCGAAGCCGCGCGCGCCGAAACCGGGAACGGCCGCACGGTCGATTTTCAGCAGTTCCGGCTGGCCCCACTGCGCCAGCACCGGGAAATCCTCCCCGCGCAAGGGGGGCACCATCCCCTCCGCCGCCAGCACCGCCACCACCTCGGCCACGGCCTGGCTGCGGCGCGCGGGATCGGGAGGCAGCAGGTCCAGCAGGGGTGCCGCCCCGCCCGTCAGGCGGAAGGCGTCGCTGAGGCCGGCCACCCGGTCGGCGAAGGCGGGACGCACCTGCCCCACCGGCCGGCCATTGACCGCAAAGGGCAGGAAGGCCGCCGCGTCGTGAGTGTTGCACGCCTGGATGTGTCGAATGAAGGCCATGCCCCGGTTTAGCCCGGACAAGGCGCGGACGCAATGCCGCCCGTGGCGGCCAAACGGTCGCGGTCAATCTGCATCAATTACTATTGCCAAATGGTTAGGGTGGGGCTGGCCGGCCGGTTGTCTTTACGGATAATTCATCAACCTGGCATGACTTTGATGCGTCCGCACGGTGCCAGCCGAGCGCCGCATACACGCCCCGGAGAAAATCATGACTGCTGACGAAGACTCCATGCAGCGCCAGTTCCAGGAACGCCTGGCCTTTCTGGAAATCGACGCCGTGACCCGGGACGCCCTGCGCGGCCTGCGCCCGCATGTCGAACGCGAGTTGCCCACCATTCTGGACCGGTTCTACGCCAAGCTGCGGACCCAGCCGGCGATCTTCAAACTCTTCGGCGGCGACAAGCACCTGTCGCACGTGAAGGACATGCAGATGCGGCATTGGGCGGCCATCGTCACCGGCACCTTCGACGCCACCTACCTGGACAGCGTCATCCGCGTGGGCCGCGCCCACAACCGCCTGGGACTGGAGCCACGCTGGTACATCGGCGGCTATGCCTTCATCACCGGCGAGTTGCTGGCCATGGTGACGCGCATGGACCGGCGCGGGCCCTTCGCCTGGCTGCGGCCGCGCCTGGACGTGGCCCGCCTGCAACAGGCCCTGCTGCGCGCCGTCATGCTGGACATGGATCTGGCCATCTCCGTCTATATCGAGGAAGGGCGCAAGGACCGGCAGCGGGTGCTGGAAGGCCTGGCCCAGAATTTCACCGACACCATGGCCGGCGTCATCGATGGCATCGGCGGCGCCGTGGGCGGGCTGCGCCAGGACGCCAGCCTGCTGACGCAAGCCGCCGACCAGTCGCTGGCGGAAAGCACGCAGGCCGACACGGCTGCCGGCAGCGCCGCCAGCAATGTCCAATCGGTGGCCAGCGCGACCGAGGAACTGTCGGCCTCCATCACCGAGATCAGCGCCCGCGTCGTGCAATCCAACAAGATTTCGGCACAGGCCCTGGAAACGACCCGGCGCACCGACGGCGCGGTGCGCGGCCTGGTGGCCGCCGCCGCCCGCATCGGCGACGTGCTGAGCCTGATCAACACCATCGCCAGCCAGACCAACCTGCTGGCCCTGAACGCCACCATCGAGGCGGCGCGAGCCGGCGAGGCGGGTAAGGGCTTCGCCGTCGTGGCGGGCGAGGTCAAGACCCTGGCCACCCAGACCGCCAAGGCAACGGAGGAGATTTCCGCCCAGGTGGGCGCCATCCGCCACGTGTCGGAAGAAGCCGTCTCGGCGATCAGCCAGATCGGCAGCGTCATCGCCGGCATGGATGAGATCGCGACCTCCATCGCCAGCGCGGTGGAGGAACAAAGCAGCGCCACCCGGGAAATCGCCCGCAGCATCGCCCAGGCGGCCACGGGCACCGCCAGCGTCTCGGCCAACATCAGCCACGTGGCCGACGCCGCCCGCCAGACGGGGGCGGCGGCCGGCCGTCTGAGCCAATCGTCCGGCGACCTGGGGCTTCAGGCCCAGCGCCTGCGTGAGGGGGCGCAAACCTTCGCCGCCCGCTTGCGGGAAAGCGCGTGATCCCCCGAGGAGGAATGGCCCCAAGCCGATGGGCAAGCGCGCCAGCGCACGCTATAATCGCGGCCATGGGCACATTCCTCTTCTTCTGCCTGGGCGCCACCATGCTGGCCGTGCTGGGCGTCCTGATCCTGGGCCTGTTCACCATGGCCCGGGGCGGCGACAAGGCCGGCACCACGGGTAACCGCCTGATGTGGTGGCGCATCCGCCTGCAGATCCTGGCGGTGGTGCTGTTCATCCTGACGGCGCTGGCCTTGAGTCACCACGCATGACGGCGCGCGGGGCGGCATGGTCACACTGACCCGCATCTACACACGGGGCGGCGACACGGGCCGGACCTCGCTGGGGGATGGCCGCCGCGTGGCCAAGCACGACCTGCGGGTTGAGGCCTACGGCACGGTGGACGAGGCCAACGCCGCCATCGGCCTGGCCCGCCTGCACACCGCCGGAACGCCGGTGGACGCCCACCTGTCCCGTATCCAGAACGACCTGTTCGATCTGGGCGCCGACCTGTGCACGCCGGAACAGGAAAACCCCCAATACCCCCCCCTGCGCATCGTCGATGCCCAGGTCGACCGGCTGGAGCGGGAGATTGACGCGCTGAACGCCGATCTGGCGCCGCTGTCGTCCTTCATCCTGCCGGGCGGCACCCCCGCCGCCGCCTTTTTGCACCAGGCCCGCACCGTCACCCGCCGGGCGGAGCGGCTGGTGGCCAGCCTGGCGGAGCGGGAACCAGTGAACCCGGCGGCCTTCAAGTACCTGAACAGACTTTCAGATTTTCTGTTCGTGCTGTCGCGCCATGTCAATGACAGGGGGGCCGGCGATGTCCTATGGGTGCCCGGCGCCAACCGCGAGGGACGTTAAACCCTTGGGTTTAGGCCATATTGCAGTGCAACAGGGCAGCGTTGACAGCTTTGTGGGACAATCCTATTTTTGCCGACCACGTCCGATGGCTCGATCCGCCGGACGGGGAAAATAACCAGAACCCGCCAGATCGAGGGTGGAGCGTCACACCGGGCGGGCGCCCTTCCCAAGAAGTGCCAAAGGATGGCTTGAGACATGAAGATACTGGTCGCGGTCAAGCGGGTCGTTGACTACAACGTGAAGGTCCGTGTGAAGGCGGATGGCACGGGTGTGGAAACGGCCAACGTCAAGATGTCGATGAACCCGTTCGACGAGATCGCGGTTGAGGAGGCTGTGCGCCTGAAAGAGGCGGGCAGGGCCACCGAGATCGTGGTGGTGAGCGTGGGCCCGGCACAGGCGCAAGAGACGCTGCGCACGGCGCTGGCCATGGGTGCCGATCGCGCCATCCTGGTGCAGACGGATGTGGAGACGCAGCCGCTGGGCGTGGCCAAGGCGCTGAAGGCGCTGGCGGAGAAGGAACAGCCCGGCCTGGTGATCCTGGGCAAGCAGGCCATCGACGACGACGCCAACCAGACCGGCCAGATGCTGGCCGCACTCCTGGGCTGGGCCCAGGGCACCTTCGCCAGCAAGGTGGTGCCGGCGGAAGGTACCGTTGCCGTGACGCGTGAGATCGACGGCGGCCTGGAGACGGTGGATCTGAAGCTGCCGGCGGTGGTGACCACCGACCTGCGCCTGAACGAGCCGCGCTACGCCTCGCTGCCCAACATCATGAAGGCCAAGAAGAAGCCGTTGGAGACGGTGGACGCCGCCGGTCTGGGCGTGGACCTGACGCCGCGCCTGAAGACGCTGAAGGTGGCGGAGCCGCCGAAGCGGGCCGGGGGTGTGAAGGTGGGCTCCGTCCAGGAGCTGGTGGCCAAGCTGAAGACCGAAGCGCGGGTGATCTGACCATGACGACTCTTGTTATCGCTGAGCCCTCGACGGAAGGTTTGAAGACCCCGACGCTGACCACCCTGGGGGCGGCCGCCAAGCTGGGCGGCGACGTCCACGTCCTGGTCATCGGCCAGGGTATTGCCTCTGTCGCGGACGCCACCGCCCAGGTGGCCGGCGTGGCCAAGGTGCTGACGGCCGATGCCGCCGAACTGGCGCACGGCCTGGCGGAGAACGTGGCCCCGCTGGTGGTGAACTTGGTGAAGAGCGGCGGCTACAGTCATGTGCTGGCGCCCAGCACCACCTTCGGCAAGAACGTGGCGCCGCGCGTGGCGGCCCTGCTGGACGTGGCGCAGATCAGCGACATCACCGGTGTGGAAAGCCCCGACACCTTCACCCGGCCCATCTATGCCGGCAACGCCATCGCCACCGTGCAGTCCAGCGACCCGGTGAAGGTGGCGACGGTGCGCGGCACGGCGTTCGAGGCGGTGGCGGCCACCGGCGGCAGCGCGGCGGTCGAGGCCGTGTCGGGCGCGGCGGACGCCGGCCTGTCCACGTTCGTGAGCCAGGAGGTGTCGAAGTCGGAGCGGCCGGAGCTGACGTCGGCCCGCGTCATCGTCTCGGGCGGCCGGGGCATGCAGTCGGGCGACAACTTCCCGCTGCTGGAGGCCCTGGCCGACAAGCTGGGGGCGGCCGTGGGCGCCTCTCGTGCTGCGGTGGACGCCGGCTTCGTGCCCAATGACTACCAGGTCGGGCAGACGGGCAAGATCGTGGCGCCGGAGCTGTATATCGCCGTGGGCATCTCGGGCGCCATCCAGCACCTGGCCGGCATGAAGGACAGCAAGGTCATCGTCGCCATCAACAAGGACGAAGAGGCGCCGATCTTCCAGATCGCCGACTACGGCCTGGTCGCCGACCTGTTCAAGGCCGTGCCGGAATTGACTGCGGAATTGGGCAAGGCGGGCTGACCCAAGCCCGTTCAACACCCTACTCTATCTCTTGTTAAGGGTCCCCTGGCAGTATCGGGGGACCCCGCCAGGGTGGCCTTGCAAGGACAGACACCATGATACGCACGATCGGCATCATCGGTTCGGGGCAGATGGGCACGGGCATCGCCCACGTGACATCGCTGTCCGGCCATACGGTCCGGCTGATGGACACCAGCCCGGAGTCGCTCTCTCGGGCCATGCAAGCCCTTGAGAAGAACCTCGACCGTCAAGTCTCAAAGGGCAAGATCACCGAGCTGGAAAAGGATGAGGCCCTGGCCCGCATCTCCACCGGCACGGAGATGTCCACCCTGGGCGATTGCGACCTGGTGATCGAGGCCGCGACCGAGAACGAGGACATCAAGCGCGGCATCTTCAAGGAGTTGGTGCCGCACCTGAAGGCCGACGCGCTGGTGGCCACCAACACCTCGTCCATCTCCATCACCCGGCTGGCCGCCTGCACCGACCGGCCGCACAAGTTCATCGGCATGCACTTCATGAACCCGGTGCCGGTAATGCAACTGGTGGAGATCATCCGGGGCATCGCCACGGATGAGGAAACCTATCAGGCCATCCGCGAACTGACGTTCAAGCTGGGCAAGACCCCCGCCGTGTCGGAGGACTTCCCCGCCTTCATCGTCAACCGCGTGCTGCAGCCCATGATCAACGAGGCGGTCTATACCTTGTATGAGGGCGTGGGCTCGGTCGAGGCCATCGACACCGCCATGAAGCTGGGCGCCAACCATCCCATGGGACCGCTGGAACTGGCGGATTTCATCGGCCTGGACACCTGCCTGTCGGTGATGCAGGTGCTGTACGAGGGCCTGGCCGACAGCAAGTACCGGCCCTGCCCGCTGCTGGTGAAGTATGTCGAGGCGGGCTGGCTGGGCCGCAAGGTGGGCCGTGGCTTCTACGACTATTCCGGCGATACGCCCAGGCCTACCCGTTAAGGGGCCCCACGCGCTAGGTTCACTTCAACAAAAAAACCGCCCCCCTTCGCAGGGGGGCGGGTTTTTTATTTCTTATAAAACTTGATCAGCGCCTGCGCTTCGGGGGAATTCCAATCGGCATCGCCTTCCAGGCGGCCGATCTCGCGCCCCTGGGCATCGATCAGCAGGGTGGTGGGCAGGCCGCGTGGCTTCAGCACCGACATGGCCGTGCTCTTGGGGTCCAGCCAGGTCGACAGGTGGGTGATGCCGTGGTTCTGGATGAAGGGCGTCACCACGCGGGCGCCGCCCCGGTCCAGCGACAGGGCCACGACCTCGAAACTCTTGTCGCCCATGGCGCCCTGCAGCTTATCCAGCGACGGCAGTTCCTGGACGCAGGGGCCGCACCAGGTGGCCCAGAGGTTCAGCAGGACCAGGTGGCCCTTGAGGTCCGACAGGTGGATGCCGCTGCCGTCGGGGCGGGTCAGCGCCAGGTCGGGAACCTGGGGATGGTCCGGCGTTTCGGTGAAGGGGGTGATGCCGCCCTTCAGCACCGGGGCCGCATTACCGGCCGCGCATGCCGCACCAGCGCAGAAAACGACCGACGCGACCACGCCAATCCTTGCGAGAAACCGCAAAATCGCCATTCTTGCCATCACCCTCGTTCACCGGGCCCCTACGCCGGCCCCGCTACAATTGGTCCCCGACCCCTGATGACGTCAACTCCCGCGACCCCGGAAAACGCCACGCCCGACCAGAATGCCGCAGCGAACGGCGCGGTAAACGAGCTGTGGGGCGGCCGCTTCAGCCGTGGCCCGTCGGAGATCATGGAGCGCATCAACGTGTCCATCGGCTTCGACAAGAAGCTGTGGGCGCAGGACATCGCCGGGTCCAAGGCGCACGCCACCATGCTGGCGGCCCAGGGCATCATCACCCAGGACGACGCTGGCGCCATCCTGAAGGGCCTGGACCAAGTGGCCGAGGAAATCCGCGACGGCCGCTTCGTCTTCAAGACCGAGCATGAGGACATCCACATGAACGTGGAGTCCCGCCTGAAGGAACTGATCGGCGAGCCGGCCGGCCGCCTGCACACCGCGCGCTCACGCAACGACCAGGTGGCGACCGACTTCAAGCTGTGGGTGCGCGGCGCCCTGCAGCGCCTGGACGGCGACATGAAGGCGCTGCAGGCGGCCCTGATCGAGCAGGCCGACCGCAACATCGACACCATCATGCCGGGCTTCACCCACCTGCAGACGGCCCAGCCGGTGACCTTCGGCCACCATCTGCTGGCCTATGTGGAGATGCTGGGCCGCGACCGCGCCCGGGTGCGCGACGCCATCGCCCGCCTGAACGAATGCCCGCTGGGCAGCGCGGCCTTGGCGGGCACGCCCTATCCCATCGACCGCGACGCCACCGCCGCCGCCCTGGGCTTCGACCGGCCGACGGCCAATTCGCTGGACGCCGTGTCCGACCGCGATTTCGCCCTGGATTACCTGGCCACCGCCGGCATCTGCGCCGTTCACCTGTCGCGCCTGGCGGAGGAGATCGTGCTGTGGTGCACGACCCAGTTCCGCTTCATCCGCCTGTCGGACGCCTTCACCAGCGGCAGCTCCATCATGCCGCAGAAGAAGAACCCGGACGCGGCCGAGCTGGTGCGCGCCAAGTGCGGCCGCGTCATCGGCGCCCTGTCGGGCCTGCTGGTGGTGATGAAGGGCCTGCCGCTGGCCTATTCCAAGGACATGCAGGAAGACAAGGAACCGGTGTTCGAGGCCGACGACACGCTGGCCCTCTGTTTGGCCGCCACCACCGGCATGATCCAGGACATGACGCCCGACCCGGCGGCCATGCGCCGCGCGGTGGAGGCGGGCTTCCCCACCGCCACCGACCTGGCCGACTGGCTGGTGCGCCGTCTTGGCCTGCCCTTCCGCGAGGCGCATCATGTCACCGGCCGCATCGTCCGGCTGGCCGAGGAACGGGCCTGCGGCCTGTCGGACGTACCATTGGATGTCATGCGCGGCGTGGACGCCCGCATCACCGAGGAGGTCTATGCCGTGCTGAGCCTGGAAGCCTCCGTCGCCAGCCGCACCAGCTTCGGCGGGACGGCCCCAGAACGCGTGCGCGCGGCCGTGGCCGCCGCCCGGGAACGGTTCCTGTGAGGGTAAGCCATATGAAAAAGGTTCTGCTGATCGCCGGTCTGACCGCCGCCGCCCTGGCGCTGTCGGCCTGCGGCAAGATCGCCCACACCCTGGACACCCCGGACGGCGAGGATCATCCCCTGAACTTCTACCCCAGCCCCAAACTGGATCCGCAGCCCAACGTGAAGGAGGCGCTGCCCAGCTCGGCCGACCAGCCGGCCGGGTCGCCCGCCACCATACAGCCCAGCGCGCCCTATGGCGTCATGCCGGACAGCCCCGTCATCACCAACAGCGGGCCGATGATGGGCGGCACCACCACCCCTTCCTCCTCCGGTTCCTCAACGCCCCAGTAAAGGGCCCCAGCAGACGCGACGGTTTGGATTTCGATGGCCTTCTCCTATGTTTCCGGCGTGCTGACCGCCGACGGCGTTCCCCTGGACCGGTTGGCCGAGGCCGTCGGCACCCCCGTCTATGTCTATGCCGCCAGCCGCCTGCGGGCCAATTACCAGGCTTACGCCCGGGCCTTCGCCCGTGACCCGGTGGATGTCTGCTTCGCCCTGAAGGCCAATTCCAACCAGTCCATCATCAGCCTGTTCGCCCGCCTGGGCGCCGGCGCCGACGTCGTGTCGGAAGGGGAGATGCGCCGCGCGCTGGCCGCCGGCGTGCCGCCGGAAAAGGTGGTGTTCTCCGGCGTGGGCAAGACCCGGGACGAGCTGGCGGCGGCCCTGGTGGCCGGCATCCACCAGATCAACGTGGAAAGCCTGCCGGAGCTGGAGGCCCTGTCGGCCGTGGCGACGGAGATGGGCCGCGTGGCCCCGGTGGCCCTGCGCATCAATCCGGACGTGGACGCCGGCACCCATGGCAAGATTGCCACGGGCCGCAAGGAGGACAAGTTCGGCATCGACCTGGGCCACGCGGTGGCGGCCTATGCCAAGGCCAGCGGCCTGCCCGGCTTGGCGCCCAAGGGCTATGCCGTCCACATCGGGTCGCAGCTGCTGAACATCAGCCCCTATGACGACGCCTACGGCCACCTGTCGGACCTGGTGATCGCCACCCGCGAGGCCGGCCTGAAGATCGAGCGGCTGGACCTGGGCGGCGGCCTGGGCGTGCCCTACAAGAACGAGGCGGCGCCGGACCACGACGCCTATGCCGGCATCGTGCGCAAGCGCCTGGGCAACCTGGGGTGCCGCCTGACGCTGGAGCCCGGCCGGTCGCTGGTGGGCGACGCCGGCGTGCTGCTGGCCCGCGTCATCTACGTCAAGGAAGGGCTGCACCGCCGCTTCCTGATCGTGGACGCGGCCATGAACGACCTGATGCGCCCCACGCTGTACGACGCCTATCACGGCATCCGCCCGGTGCTGGAGCCAGCGGCCGACGCCCCGCTTTCCCCCATGGACGTGGTGGGCCCCATCTGCGAGACAGGCGACACCTTCGCCCGCCAGCGGGAGCTGCCGCCGGTGGCCCAGGGCGAACTGGTGGCCTTCATGACCGCCGGGGCCTACGGCGCCGCCATGTCGTCCACCTACAACTCCCGCCCGCTGGTGGCGGAGGTGCTGGTGGATGAGGGCCGGTGGGCGGTCATCCGCCGCCGCCAGACGTTCGAGGAAATGCTGGCCCTGGACGTGGCGCCCCAATGGCGCCACGTTTAAGGCGCAGGGCATAGGGCCCACACCAGAGGGCACGGGGCAGCCGAAAGGGTACCGACGGCATGGCTGAGAGGGCACTCACCTCCCGCAAGGACGGGCGACGGGCATCCGATGCCGCCGCGCCCGTGCCCAGGGGCATTGTCGTGTCCCTGCCGAATCGCGCGCACCTGCCCCTGGTCCCGCCGCCGCTGAAACCCTGGCGCCGCCCCTTGCGCGCCGCCTGGCTGTCGCTGGCGGCGGAGCGGGTGGGCCTGCGGCTGTGGCCCCTGCCCGGCCTGCTGATGCTGGGCCTGGCGCTGGCCTGGTCGGGCGCCCTGCCCCACCTGCCGCCCTGGGCCCATGGCCTGGCGCTGGCCGCCTTCGCCGCCGCTGTCGTCGCCCTGCTGGTCCGCCGCCTGCGCGGCCTGCGCCTGCCCGACCGCGACGCCGTGTTCCGCCGGCTGGAGCGGGACAACAACCTGCGCCATCGGCCCTTCGACCTGCTGATCGACACGCCCGTGGACCAGGCCGGCCCCGCCGCCACCCTGTGGGCCGCCGCGCAGGATCGCGCGCGCCGCGCCCTGGCGGGGGTGCGCGCCGGGTGGCCCACCCTGGATCTGCCCAGCCGCGACCCCTGGGCCCTGCGGCACGTCGCCGCGCTGCTGCTGGCGATCGCGGCCATCATGGCCTGGGGTGACTGGCGCCCCCGCCTGATCGAGGCGCTGGATCCGGGGTTCGAGGCGCCGCCCGCCGGCGCCGAGGCCGACCTGGATGTCTGGATCACCCCGCCGGAATCGACCGGCCTGCCGCCGCAATTCCTGACCCGCCGGGGCAAAGCCCCCCAGGGCGACGGCGCGGTTGACTCCCGGGGCGACATCAAGGGCGCGATTTCCGTGCCGGCGGGCGCCACCGTCACCGCGCGCCTGGGCCCCCACCATCGCGCGCCCACGCTGTCGCTGGATGAGGACGCCGTGGCCTTGGACGCGGCCGCGACCGGCGGCTTCCAGACCAGCCGCACCGTGACCAAGGGCCAGCGCATCACCGTCGCCGACCGGGGCCGCACCCTGGGCAGCTGGCCCATCCGCATCGTCGCCGACGACCCGCCGGCCATCGCCTTCCGCGAAAAGCCCAGCGCCACCGAGCGCTATGCCCTGCGCCTGGACTACACCGCCGCCGACGACTACGGCATCGCCAGCGTCACCGCCACCGTGACCCCCACCACGCGCGCGGAAGGCACGACGGTGGAACCCCTGGTCCTGACCCTGCCCGTGCCCCCCCGGCCCAGCCGCGAGGCGTCCGCCGCCGGCACGCCGGTGGTGGCCAACGCCACCGGCTATTTCGACCTGACGGCCAGCCCCTGGGCGGGGCAGCCCGTGACCATCCAGCTGGCGGCCACCGACACCGCCGGCCAGACGGCGACCAGCGACACCCAGACCACCACCCTGCCGGAACGGGTGTTCAACAACCCCACGGCCAAGGCCGTCATCGCCCAGCGCCGCGCCCTGCTGGACCAGGGGGAGGAGGCGCGCAAGCCCGCCGCCAGCGCCCTGCTGAGCCTGGCGGGTGAACTGGACGGCTATGCCGGCGATCCCACCGTGTTCATGGCGCTGTACGCCGCCGCCCGGCACCTGGGCCTGAACGACGACGGGCGGTCGCTGACCGACGTGGCCGACCTGTTGTGGGACACCGCGCTGAAGATCGAGGACGGCAGCCTGGCCTCGGCGGAGACGGAATTGCGCGACGCCCGCCAGCGCCTGGCCGACGCCCTGGACCGCAACGCCTCGGAGGCGGAAATCCGCCGCGACCTGGACGCGCTGAAGTCGGCGCTGAACCGCTACATGCAGGCCCTGGCGGAGAAAAGCGACCAGCAGCAGGGCCAGAACGGCGCCCCGCCGCCGGACGACCAGAACGCCCAGACCATGGACATGGGCCAGATGATGGAGCAGCTGGAGCAGATGGCCCAGACCGGCGCCCGCGACGCCGCGCGCAAGATGCTGGACCAGATGCAGGACCTGATGGAAAGCGTCCAGACCGGCCCGCAGAAGCCGCCGACGGAGGCGGAGCAACAGCAGATGCGCCAGAACCTGCAGATGCTGGAAAAACTGCAGGACCTGGCCAAGCGCCAGCGCGAGCTGATGGACCAGACCTTCCGCCAGGGCGACCGGGGCGAACCTGAGGACAGCCCACCACAGCCCGGCACCCGGGGCGACGGTCCCAACCGCTCAACCCCCAACCGCCAGGGTGCCGCCCCTCGCCAACCTCAGCGCGACCCGTCCGCCGATGCCACGGCCCGCGACCTGGCCAAGCAGCAGGACGCCCTGCGCCGCGAGTTGCAGGCCCTGATGCAGCGGCAGGGGGGGCAGGCCGGCCCGCAATCCGATGAAGGCCAGGACCAGCAGGGGGACGCCCAGCAGGGCCAGGACCAGCCCGGCGGGCAGGAGAACGGCAACGGCGGCGGTCAGGGCCCCGGCCAGGCGCCCTCCCCCCTGGACAAGGCGGACCGGGCCATGGGCCAGGCCGGGCGCGCCCTGTCGGAAGGATCCCCCGAGGACGCGGTGGAGGCCCAGGGCCGGGCGTTGGAGGCCCTGCAGGACGGGTTGAAGGGCATGGCGCAGCAGATGGGCCGCCAGATGGGCCGGGGCACCCGCGTGGCCCCCCGCAACGCCACCAACGGCCGGGGCCAGAACACCGACCCGCTGGGCCGCCAGATGACGGGCCAGGGCGCCGCCAGCACCGACAGCGTCAAGATCCCCGACCATGGCGACCTGCAGCGCGCCCGCGAAATCCTGGAAGAACTGCGCCGCCGCGCCAGCGAGGCCGGCCGGCCCAAGGAAGAGCTGGACTATATCGACCGCCTGCTGAAGCGGTTCTGAGGCCACCCTCAGTTCGGCAGCACGAATTCCGGGCGGATCTGCGCCGCCTGGCCGCCCTTTTCCACGATGTTGCCGTGGTAGACGGTCTTCTCGCCGGGGAACAGGCGGCGGGCCTTGGGCTGCATGCGCCAGCGCTGGAAAGGCTTGCCGTCGGCGCCCAGGGCGGAGGCCATGAGGTCGGGCACGTCGCGCTGGCGGTCGGACTTGTTCTGCACGGTGATATCGACGAACAGCATGGACGTGCCTTCCACGTCGCGGAATTCCGTCTTGCTGTCCACCATCTCCAGCCCCGTGCCGGGCGGTTCAACGCCGAAGCCGAAGGCGTCGTACAGGCGGGCGGCGGCGGGCCAGGCATTGACCACAGCGTCGCGTTCCACCGCCAGGCCAGTGATGCCGCCGGCGATGACCACGGCCAGGACGCCCCAGCGCACCGCCGCGAACAGGCGCCGGGGCTTCTCTTCCGGTTCCGGGATCGCCATCGTGGATGAGGGCTGGCGCAGGCGGCCCAGCGACAGGGGGGCCGGGGCCTCATCCGCCGCCATGGTCAGGGTGTCGTATGCCGTCTCCCGCTCCATGGCCGCGGCCAGGTCGGCGAAGGAGGACGAGGACGGGGCGGACGACATCCAGTCGTCATCGTCGTCCGCCGGCGGGGCGGCCGCCGCCGGGCGGCCGGCCGTTTCCGGCACTTGATGCCAGACGGAACCGCAGGCGCTGCACCGCACGCGGCGACCCCGCCCCAGCAAGGCGTCGTCGACCCGGAAGCGCGTGGCGCAGGACGGGCAGGTTGTTATCATGGGAGGCAGGGCCAGGCCGAAATCCTTAAGAGGCGCCTTAGACTTAAACGAAAAGGTCGGGGATGCGCAAGGTGGGCCCCGGCCCTGGCCCCGACGGCGAAACGGCCTATCCCGTTCTGGCAGGCGGCACTGATGCCGCAGCCCCGCCGTCCGGCCGACGCGCTGGACGCCCGCCACCCCGCCGTGCCATCACTAGGACCAATACCGTTCCCCTGGCCCGTTCCCTTGGAGAGGCAGTCCCCATGAGCCGGCGCGGCCCCGCCGTCCTGTCCCTACGCCGCGATGCCACGGGCCGTTTCCTGCCCTGGCTGATCGCCCTGATGGTTTTCCTGTCCACCCTGGCGGTGGCGGCGGCGCAGTTGCTGTCCGGCTGGGCGCAGCGCTGGGATAGCGGCCTGGACGGCAGCCTGACCATCCAGGTCAGCCCGGTGGGGGACGTGAAAAAAGGCGACGGCACCCCCGCCCCGCTGGATGAGCGGGTGCAGATGGTGCTGCACGCGCTGGGCGGCGTGCCCGGCATCATCAACGCCCGCCCGGTGCCCATGGCCGACGCCGCCCGCCTGGTGGAGCCCTGGCTGGGCGATGGCGCCCTGCTGCAGGACCTGCCCCTGCCCGCGCTGATCGACGTCACCGCCGGCCCGGCCGTGGATGTCACCGCCCTGCGCCAGCGCCTGGCCGCCGCCGTGCCCGGCACATCGGTGGAGGAGCCGGGCGTGTGGCTGCGCGACCTGCGCCGCCTGGCCCGCCTGGTGGAGGCCGTGGCCCTGGTCATCGTGGCCCTGATCGGCGGGGCCGCCGTGGCCGTGGTGGTGTTCGCCGCCAAGGCCGGCCTGGCCATGCACCAGGACGACGTCGATCTGCTGCACGTCATGGGCGCCACCGACAGCCATGTGGCGGGCCAGTTCCAGCGCCACATCCTGCGCCTGTCGCTGACCGGCGGCGTGGGCGGCACGGCCGTGGCGCTGGTTACCCTAGCCGTGCTGTCGCTGCTGTCCCGTACGGTGGAGGGCACGCTGCTGCCGCCCCTGACGCTCGCCCCCTTGCAATGGCTTGTGCTGGCCGCCGTGCCGGTGGTGGCCGGCGCCCTGGCCGCCATCAGCGCGCGGCTGACCGTGCTGCGCGCGCTGGAGCGGCTGCCGTGACCTTGCCCGGGGCGCCCCTAGGGACGCGCCCGCCGCAGGCGGAACCGTCCGCCCTGGTGGGACATGGCGCCCTGTTGTGGGCGCGCGTGCGCCGCCTGACGGGCGTGGGCGCCGCCTTGGGCGCGCTGTGGCTGGCGGGCCTGCTGACCTTCGCCGCCCACATCCCCCGCGCCCCGGAGGAAGAGACCGCGGCCACCGACGCCATCGTCGTGCTGACGGGGGGCAGCGAGCGGCTGGAGGCCGGGTTCGACCTGCTGGCCGCCGGCCGGGCGCGGAAACTGTTCATCTCCGGCGTCTATCGCGGGGTGGACGTGCGGGCCCTGCTGCGCATGTCGCAGGCGACGCCCGCCGCCCTGGAATGCTGCGTGGTGCTGGGCTACAGCGCCGACGATACGGTGGGCAACGCGGCGGAAACGGCGCGGTGGATGCAGGCGGAGGGTTTCCATTCCCTGCGCCTGGTCACCGCCAACTATCACATGCCACGCAGCCTGGTGGAGTTCCGCCACGCCCTGCCCGACGCCCGCATCGTGCCCCACGCGGTGCAACCACCCAACGTGCGCCTGGACGGCTGGTGGCACTGGCGCGGCACCGCCGGCCTGATCGTCAGCGAATATGACAAGTACCTGGTGGCCTTCCTGCGCCACGCCCTTGGCCTCTAACCACCTCTGGGGCCCCCTTCGACGCTTGGGGGAGAGTGGACAGGCCGGCCCGCAGGCACTATCCCTGCACCCATCAACCCTGGTCATGACGGTTACGGGCGATGCTGGTTCTGCGATCCCTGGTCTTCAACATCGTCTTCTACATCTGGACGATGCTCTGGTGCTTCGGCCTGCTGTGGACCCTGGTGGTGCCCCACCGCACCATGATCTGGGCCATCCGCTGCTATATGCGCACCCTGAACTTCTGGGAACGCGCCATCATCGGCCTGAAGTACGAGGTGCGCGGGCTGGAGCACCTGCCCAAGACCGGCGCCTTCCTGGTGGGCGCCAAGCACCAGTCGATGTGGGAGACGATGAAGCTGCACCTGCTGATGGACGATCCCGCCATCGTCCTGAAGAAGGAGCTGACCTACATTCCCATCTGGGGCTGGTACGCGGCCAAGGCGCGCATGATCGCCGTGGATCGGGGCAAGCGCGGCGCCGCCATCCAGTCGCTGCTGCGCGGCGCCCGGGAGCGCGTGGCCGAGGGCCGGCCCATCGTCATCTTCCCCCAGGGCACCCGCACCGCCGTGGGCGCCTGGCGGCCCTACAAGATCGGCATCGCCCTGCTGTATGAGGCGCTGGACATCCCGCTGGTGCCCATGGCCCTGAACTCCGGCCTGTTCTGGCCGCGCCACAAGTTCCTGCGCCGCCCCGGCACCATCGTCATCGAGTTCCTGCCCCCCATCCCCCCCGGCCTGTCCAAGGGCCAGGCGCTGGCCCACCTGGAGGCGGTGCTGGAGCCCGCGACCGACCGCCTGGTCATGGCCGCCGGCGGCCCGGCGACGGAGCGTCCGCCCAATGCCCCGCCCCTGGCCGAGGTGCCCGCCGCCGGCTGAACGGGCCTTTCCGCATAAGCTGGGGGCGCGATTGACCGCCCCCGGCCGCCGGCCTACCCTTCACCGGAGCAATCATCCGGAAGCGGAGGGTGCGCATGGTCGGGCGTGAAGGTCAGGCGACGACAGTCCCCGGGGCGGACACTCCCTCCGAGACGCTCCCCGACTCCGGGACGCGTCCCGACTGGCCGGCTATCTCGTCCCAGGTCTGGGATATGAAGTACCGGTTCAAGCAACCGGACGGCGCCCCCATCGACCAGACCGTGGACGACAGCTGGCGCCGCGTGGCCAAGGCCCTGGCGGAGGCGGAGCGCGACCCCGCGCTGTGGGAGCCCCAGTTTCACGAGGCGCTGAAGGACTTCGCCTTCCTGCCCGCCGGCCGCATCCTGGCCGGGGCCGGCACGGGGCGCAGCGTCACCCTGTTCAACTGCTTCGTCATGGGCACGGTGCCCGACGACATGGGCGGCATCTTCGCCGGCCTGCGCGAGGCGGCGCTGACCCTGCAGCAGGGCGGCGGTATCGGCTATGACTTCTCCACCCTGCGGCCCCGGGGGGCGCCGGTCGCCGGTGTGGGGGCGGACGCCTCCGGCCCCATCTCGTTCATGGACGTGTGGGACGCCATGTGCCGCACCATCATGAGCGCCGGCAACCGCCGGGGCGCCATGATGGCCACCCTGCGCTGCGACCATCCGGACATCGAGTCCTTCATCGACGCCAAGCGCGACCCCGGCCGCTTGCGCATGTTCAACCTGTCGGTCCTGGTGACCGACCCCTTCATCACGGCGGTGCGCGAGGACGGCCCCTGGGACCTGGTGTTCGAGGGCAGGGTCTGGCGCACCGTGCGGGCGCGCGAGCTGTGGGACCGCATCATGCGGGCCACCTACGATTACGCCGAGCCCGGCGTCATCTTCATCGACCGCATCAACGCCCAGAACAATCTGGGCGGGGTGGAGGTCATCAGCGCCACCAACCCCTGCGGGGAACAGCCGCTGCCGCCGTACGGCGCCTGTCTGCTGGGTTCCGTCAACCTGGCGGCCCTGGTGGTGGACGGCTTCACCCCCGACGCGCGGCTGGACCTGGACCGCTTGGCGCGCCTGGTGCCGGTGGCGGTGCGCATGCTGGACAACGCCATCGACGTCTCGCGCTTTCCCCTGCCGGCCCAACGGCAGGAAGCGCAGGCCAAGCGCCGCGTCGGCCTGGGGGTGACCGGGCTGGCCGACGCCCTGATCCTATGCGGCGTGCGCTATGGCACGCAGAAGGCGGTGGATCTGACGCGGCAATGGCTGGGCGCCGTGCGTCGCCACGCCTACCGCGCCAGCGCCGGCCTGGCGGCGGAGAAGGGCGCCTTCCCGCTTTATGACCGGGAGCAATACCTGACCCGTCCCATGATCCGTGGCCTGGACGACGTGACCCGCGCGGCCGTGGAGCGCCACGGCGTACGCAACGCCCTGCTGACCTCCATCGCGCCCACCGGCACCATCTCGCTGCTGGCGGGCAACGTGTCCTCGGGCATCGAGCCGGTGTTCACCTGGGAATACGACCGCGCCGTCCTGCAGCCCGATGGCAGCCGCAAGGTCGAGCGGGTGGCGGATTACGCCTATCGCCGCTTCCGCCGCACCTTCGGCCCCGACGCGCCCCTGCCCGACAGCTTCGTCGACGCGGGCACCCTGCCCCCCGCCGCCCATCTGGTGATGCAGGCGGCGGCACAGGGGGAGGTCGACAGCTCCATCTCCAAGACCATCAACTGCCCGGCGGACATGGACTTCGAGACGTTCAAGGACGTCTATCTGCAAGCCTATGACCTGGGCTGCAAGGGCTGCACCACCTACCGTCCCAACGCCATCACCGGGTCGGTGCTGTCGGCGCCCGTGGCCGATACCGCGCCGCCGCCTGCCGCTGCCGCAACGCCGGCGCCGATGGCCACCCTGGCGGCCACCGCCAGCGGTGCCGTACCCCTGGATCGGCCGGAAACGCTGGTCGGGGCCACCTACAAGGTGCGCTGGCCGGGCAGCGATCACGCCCTCTACATCACCATCAACGACATTGTGATCGAGGAACGGCGGCGGCCGTTCGAGGTCTTCATCAACTCCAAGAACATGGAGCATTACGCCTGGACGGTGGCGCTGACCCGCATGATCTCCGCCGTGTTCCGGCGGGGCGGCGACGTCGCCTTCGTGGTGGAGGAGCTGAAAGCCGTGTTCGACCCGCGCGGCGGACAATGGATGAAGGGCCGCTACGTCCCCTCCCTGCTGGCCGCCATCGGCGAGGTCATCGAGCGGCACATGCTGGAGACCGGCTTCCTGATGCGCGCCGGCGGCCTGCCCGCGGTGCACGAGGATGCCGCCGGCACACCCGCCCCGGCGGAAACGGCGCCCGAAAACCGGCAGCCACCGGTCCAATGCCCCCGCTGCGGCCAGGCCAGCCTGGTGCATCAGGAGGGGTGCGACACCTGCCTGTCCTGCGGCTATTCCCGCTGCGGCTGATCGCCCTGTTCCCCGACGCCGGCCGGCCATTGATCGAAAGAGATAGGGGCCGGGTTCTCCCGCGCCCTTAGCGCGTCGCGCCCGCGCCCCGCTCTGTGCCGGAAGGCATAGGCCGCACCCGAGGCTGGACGGCACCGCGCCACCACGCCCCGCTGCGGGGCGGCGGGGCGCTCAACCACAGGACGTGCGACATATCGCCCGACCCCAGGGTTTCCGCCAGCCTGGGCAAGGCCTTGGGGCGCCCGGCCGCCTTCCCGCTGCCTGTTAACATGGGGCGCCCCAGACCATTCCAATACCAGGGGTCCAATGTTAACAGAAGCGGAAGCTAGGCCGTGCGCCTACGCCCTCCGCCAGGGTGACGAAGGGCCTATTGGCAGGGCCGGCTATCCCCCGAATAAGCCCGGTCGATGACGCCCGATTATATCAAATTAGAGAAATTAGACCCTTTGGTGGTGGTAATAGACGCCTAGGACCTGGGCCAGCCTAAGGCAAGCTTGGGTTATGCCCTGTGGGTGATCGACTTTTTCCCGCGATATTTCAGTGCTCCGATCGGTCATTACTGTCTCACCGATCCCGCAAATCCACGTGGGGTGTTGACCCGGAGGAATAGGCCACCGGGGCGCCCCATCCGGGACCGACACTGACGGAAGCCTTGGCGCAATGCCGGGTCCCCCGACAGAGGTCGATGCCGGGACTGCCAAGATGGAGGGGAGCATGGCGCACATTGACGATCCTCACACCCAGAAGGCCAACCTGTCCTTCATCAAGGCGTCCATGAAGGCGCCGCTGCTGAGCCGGGACCATGAGTTCGAGCTGGCCCGCCGCTGGCAGCAGAACCGGGACGAAAAGGCGCTGCACGCCCTGGTTTCGTCCCATACCCGCCTGGTCGTGGCCGTCGCCAGCCGCTTCCGCAATTACGGCCTGCCCCTGGGCGACCTGGTGCAGGAGGGCAACCTGGGCCTGATGCAGGCCGCCAGCCGCTTCGAGCCGGAGCGGGAGGTGCGCTTCTCCACCTACGCCGCCTGGTGGATCCGCTCCACCATCCAGGAATTCGTGCTGCGCAACTGGTCCATCGTGCGCACCGGCACCACGGCGGGGCAAAAGTCGCTGTTCTTCAACCTGCGCCGCCTGCGCGCCCGCATCGACAACAACCCCTCCGCCACCTCGCTGACCGCCGAGGGCCGCCGCAGCGTGGCCGAGGAGCTGGACGTGAGCGAGCATGAGGTGGAGACCATGGAAATCCGCCTGACCGCCACCGACCAATCGCTGAACCACCCGCTGAGCGAGGATGGCGGCGAGTGGCAGGACTTCCTGGCCGACAACGGCCCCTCGCCCGAGCAGATCGTCATCGGGCTGAAGGACAGCCGCAGCCGCACCGCCTGGCTGAGCGAGGCCATGGACACCCTGTCGCCCCGCGAGCGCACCATCATCTCCGCCCGCCGCCTGCGCGAGGACGGCGCGACGCTGGAGGAGCTGGGCCACACCCTGGGCGTCAGCAAGGAACGCGTGCGGCAGCTGGAGCACCGCGCCATGGGCAAGCTGCGCCAGAGCATCATGCGCCATGTGGGCCGGCCGGAAGAGCTGTTCGTGGAGGCTTAGTCGCTGGCCTCAGGCGCCGGCGGGGCATCCGCCCTTGGCTATCCTCGGTTTCCAGTCCGCTAACGCCCCCCCGGAAACTCGCGGCGGACGCGGTCGCGTCCTAGTTGCTCCGCTCCGAACCAGATAACGGCCGGGTCATAGCTGCCCGGCCGTTTTATTGGAAGCTTCAGACTTCCCTCAACGCCTGTACCAGCCTGGCCATGTCGTCGGGCGTGGTGCTGAAGCCGGGGGTCACGCGCAGGCAGGCGCCGCCGGCCAGGCCGGTGCGCACCACGGTGAACAGGCCGTGCCTCTCCAGCAGACGGGCGGCCAGGGCGGTGTTGGCCGCCGGCGTGGTCTGGCCCTTCACCCGGAAGCTGGTCATGCCGGCGCTTAGGCGCGGATCATCGGGGGCCAGCACCTCGATCTTCGGCAACTCCCGCGCCGGCAGGGCCCACAGGTCGCGCAGGTGGCGCAGGCGGGCGCCGATGATGGGCGTGCCCAGGGCCTGGTGGAAGTCCAGCGCGTCAATGGCGGCCATCTGGGCTGCGAAGTTGGCCATACCGGTGTGCACGCGGCCCAGGATGGGGTCACGCTCCGACGGTTCCTCGCCCATGAAGGGCTCGATGTCGGCGATGCGGTCTTTGCGAATGTAAAGGGCGCCGACGCCCAGGGGGGCGCCGATCCATTTGTGCAGGTTGAAGACGGCGAAGTCGACGCCGTCGCCGTGCACGTCCACCAGGCCCTGGCCCCAGGCCTGGGCGCTGTCCACCACCACGTCCACGCCGCGCCGCCGGGCCATGGCCACGATCTCGCGCACCGGCTGGCGCAGGCCGTCGCGGTGGCTGAGATGGGTCAGCAGCATCAACCGCACCTGGGGGTGGGCGGCCAGCGCCTGGTCGTAGGCGTCGATCAGGTTCTGGTGCGTCGCCGGATACGGCAGGTCGATGCTGATGACCGTGACACCCCGCCGCCGTTCCAGCCAAGAGGCCGCCATGCGGGCGCTGTCATAGTCATGGTCGCTCATCAAGACGGCGTCACCGGGCTTCAGCCGGGCATAGCCGCCGATGACCGCCTGCAGCGATTCGGTGGCGTTGCGGGTGATGACGATCTCGCCCGCGTCGGCATGCACCATGGCGGCGATGCGCTGGCGCAGCGTCTGGTAATAGCCGACGAAATCCCGGCGCACGAAGGTGGCGCCTTCCTGGTTCACCTTGGCGGTGTAGCGCTCGTACGCCGCCTGGATGGCCAGCGGCATCTGGCCGAAGGCGCCGTATTCCAGGTTGATGATGCCGGTCTGGAGCCGGGCGGGGTACGCGGCCGCGACGGCGGCCCAGCCGGCCTCGTCATCCGCCGCCGGCGGGGCGACGCCGGGGGCCAGGGGGCTGGGCAAGGGACCCGGCACAGGGCTGGACTGGGCGAACACCGGCACGGCGGACCCGCTGAGCAGGCCACCGGCACCGCCGGCCAGGGCGGCTTGAAGCAGGGTGCGTCGATGCATGGAAAATCACTCCCTGGGTGCCGCCCCGGATGGGAGGTCGGGACGGCACCCCGAACAGACTCGACAGATAATACTCAGAAGGCGGCGTTGAAACGGACGTAGTAGCGGCCGCCGTAGGTGTCGTAAGGGGCGTTGCGCGAATATTCGATGCCGCGGCTGGCCTGGTAGATGGCCTTGGCCGGATAGGTGTCGAAGATGTTCTCGCCCGCCACCTTGACCGCCAGATTGTCGGTGATGTGGTAGGTCACCGACAGGTCGACGAAGGTGATGCCGTCGAAGGTCTGGAAGATGTCGCCGGTGGAATTGCCGCTGCTGTCAGTCCAGCCGCCGTAGTAGCGGACGCGCACCTGGTAATCGAAGGGATTGTCGCTGTAGGTCAGGCTGCCGGTGATGTTGTTCTTGGGCAGGCCCTGTTCATACAGCACCTTCTGCGTGGGGTTGGCGTTCAGGCTGCCGCCCGTGACCATGGTCAGGTTGTGGTTGTACGCCAGCTTCATGTCGATGCGGGCCGTGTCGAACACCGGCTGGGTGTAATCCAGCACCACGTCCAAACCCTGGGTGCGGGTGTTGAAGTCGTTGGTAAACCAATACACCGACGTGAAGTTGTCCGCCCCGGGCACGCCCTGGGCCACCAGCTGCGCCTTCTGCGCCGCCGTCAGGTTGATGGTGGGGGAGCTGGAGAAGCGGTGGTCCACATCCACCTGATAGGCATCGACGGAGCCCGACAGGCCCACATCCGTACGCCACACCGCCCCCAGGCTGTAGTTCCGCGACGTTTCAGGGCTCAGCGGCTTGGCGCCCAGGGCCACGGCCAGCGGGTTGTCCGGCGACAGGCGGCCGCTGGTGAACAGCTGCAGGGTCTTGGTGTCCAGCCCCTGCGAGGTGCTGAGCGAGTTTATCTGCCCCGGCGTGGGCGCGCGGAAGCCGGTGGAGTAGGAGGCGCGCAAGGCCAGGTCCGGCGTGACCTCATACCGGGTGGAGGCTTTGTAGGTCATCTTGTCGCCGAAGCCGGAATAGGTCTCGTAGCGGCCGGCGGCGCCCACGGTCCAGTCCGGGGTCAGCTTCGCTTCCATGTCGAGGTAGCCGGCATAGCTGGTCTGGTACCAGGACCCGGCCTGCAGGTTGCTGAAGCCGGGAAAGCCGTTGGCGCCCGAGGCCAGCCCGGCGGCGGCACCCGGCCCCACCTGGTAGGAGGCCGTGTCGCCCGCCTCCACCGTGTAGATCTCCAGCCGGCGCTCGGCGCCGAAGGCGATGTTCAGCGGCTCATCCAGGCCGGCGTCCAGACGATAGACGCCATCGGCGTTCAGGTTGAACTCATCCTGCCGCTGGGTGCCCAGGTTGAAGTTGTAGGGGCTGGTCGGGCCCAGGGAGGCGTTGATGGAATTGTTCAGGAAAAACCGGCTCTCATTCTCGCCGTAGCTGCCGCTCAAATCCCAGTCCAGGTCGCCGCCGACATGGCCCCGGGCGCCCCAGGCGGCCTGGTAGTCGGTGTACTTGATGCCTTCCTTGGGCGTGAAGCCGTTGGGATAGACGCTGCGCAGGTCCCAGCCGGGGAAGACCCTGGGCGCCAGGCCGTAGACGCTGGCGTTGTTCTTGGGGTCGGGGATGCGCCAGTTGATGTCGTTCATGCCCTCGCCGGTGGCGATGGTCATGAAGCCATAGAGCTCCACGGCGCCCACGGGCAGCAGGCCGTCCACGGCGTAGTGATAGCTGCTCTCATCCGGCCGGCCCCAGCGCTGCACCGGGTTGGCGATGGTCAGCTGCGGGTTGGCGGCCTGGAAGGCCTTGGCGTCGTCGCGCTGGTGGGTGCGCGAGGTCAGCGTGCCGTCGGACCATTCGGCCGTGGCCATGAGGTGGCCGCCGTCGCCGATCTCGGTGGCGCCCCGCAGGCCGCCGTTCCAGGTGGTGCCGTCGCCAGCGTAGTACTGCGAGCCCTGCATGTAGCCGTAGACGCCGGGCCGGTCATCCAGCTGGATGTTGATGACGCCGGCGATGGCGTCGGACCCGTACTGGGCCGAGGCGCCGTCGCGCAGTACCTCGACCCGGCCGATGGCAAAGTCCGGGATCTGCGCCAGATCCGGGCCCTGGGCGCCGCGCGTGCCCAGGTAGGCGGTGCGGTGGAAGCGCTTGCCGTTGATCAGCACCAGGGTCTGGTCGGGCGACAGGCCGCGCAAATGGGCCGGGCGGATGAACTGCCCGCCGTCGGAGCTGGGCAGCTTCTGCACGTTGAAGCCGGGAATGACCTGGGTCAGGTTCTCCAGCAGCTGGTTGGAGGCGCCGTCCTGCAGGTCCTTGGCCGACAGCACGTCGACCGGGGTCATGGTGGTGAACTGGGTGCGGCCCCGGTCGCGGGTGCCGGTCACCACCACCTCGTCCAGGCTGCCGCCGGCGGCGTCGGCCACCTGCACCTCGGCCGGGGCGGGTGCCGCCTGGACCTTGCGCGGCGGGGCACCGGTGGAAACCGGCGTGGGTGCCAGCTTCAGCACCACGGTGTGGCCATCGTCCGACGCCACCACCAGGGGCGTACCCTTCAGCAGGCGTGCCAGGGCCTGCTGGCGATCCAGGTCCCCTTGCAGCGCCGCCGTGGAGATGCCGTCCAGCTGGTCGGTGGGCGCCAGGATCTGGATGCCGGCCTGCTGGGCGAACAGCGGGATGGAGCGGACGGCCGGCTGGGCCGCCAGGTCGAAGTGCGCGCTTTGCGCCCAGGCCGGAACCGCCCACCCCATCAACGCCGTACTGCACAGAGCAAAGAAACTGCCATATTTCTTAATCATGACGATCATTCCCCAACAATGGTTGGCGATTTGGCCGGTCGTTGCCGCCTATCGCACTCGTTTCCGCGTTCATACTGGGGAGAGATCGGTCGGATTATATTTCCGCCACTGCGTCATTTAAGTTTAACAGGTGAACCTGAGTCGCCGCGAACCGGCCACGGCCACCTCAATCATAAAGAACTATCGAATCGCCATCTTCCCGATACTTGGCGCTGAAGCCGACAGCCACCGCCCGGGCGAAGCCGTCCAGGTCGGTGGCCTGGAACAGGCCGGAGATATGGCGCTGCGCCAGGCGGTCGCTGGCCAGCACGATGCGCCGGTGGGAGTAGCGGGCGAACTGCGCCGCCGCCTGGGCCAGCGTCTCGCCCGCGAAAGCCAGGCGCCCTTCCCGCCACATCAAGGCGCGGTCGAGGGCGCCGGGGACCACCGCCTCGAAACTGACCAAGCTGCCGTGCCCGGCGCCGCCGGGACGCACGCTGACCTCCTGCCCACCGCTCACCAGCACGGCGTCCCGCGATACCAGGTGCAGGGTCCAGTCGCGGCCGGTGACGCGGTCCAGCGTTTCCGCCAGGGGCGAGGGCGCGCCTTCCACCGCCACCTTCCCCGACAGCACGGCCACGGTCATGACGCCGTCACCGTTCAGGCGGGCGCAGCAGGCGCCGCCGGTGGTGGCCAGCTGGGCGAGCGGGCTGCGGACGACAAAGGGGCGGTCGGAAACGGGGGCCGCGTCGAAAAACGCCTCGCCCCGATCCAGGTACAGCAGCCGCCGGCCGGCGGTATAGGCCAGGGTGACGGACGAGTCGGTGTTCAGCGTCAGGGTGGAGCCGTCATCCAACGGAATGTGCCGCACCTCACCCACGGCGGAGCTGTAGGTCTGCCGGGCCGCCGGCTGGCGCATCCCCGCCCCCAACGCCGCCAGGCCGGCCACGCTGGCCGCCGCCGCCAGCAGGCGACGGCGGCTGTGGAGGGGCGCGCGGTCGCGGGGAGCGGCCTCCCCGATGGGAGCGGGCGTCAGGTCCCGCCGGCTCAGCAGCAGGGCGCGGGCGCGGGCCAATGCGCCGAGATGGCGGGGGTCGGCGGCCAGCCAGGCGTCAAGCTCCCGCCGTTCATCGGCGGTCAGGGCGCGGGCGTCCATCCGGGCCACCCAGGCGGCGGCGGCCAGATCGATCGCCCCGGCGGTTTGTCTTACGCTCACGCTCATCGGGTCCCTTGCCAACCGATCACCGTTCGCCCCGGCCGAAGCGCTCCGACAGCAACTTCAGTCCCCGGGTGATGTGCTTTTCCACGGTGTTTTCCGACAGGCGCATACGCCGCGCGATCTCCTGCTGCGGCAGGCCTTCCACCCGGCGCATAACGAAGGCGCGGCGGGTCTGGCGCGGCAGGTCGGCGATGGCGTCCTGGATCAGGCGCAGTTGCTGGCGCGCCGATGTCACCTCTTCCGGCGAGGGGGCGTCCACCACCGCCTCCAGCGTCGACAGGTCGGCCACGGCGGCGATGGGCACCACGCGCGACTGGCGCACCAGGCGCAGCACGACCGAATAGGCGGTCTGGAAGGCATAGGCGCGCGGGTTCTCGATCCCGGCGACACAGGCCTTGGCCACCAGGATGGCGTAGGTCTCCTGCACCACGTCATCGGCATCGAAGCCCAGGAAGGACTTCGAGCGCAGCCAAGCCCTGAGCCCGTGTTCATGCGGCAGGATGTGGGCGGCCAGCCACCGCGCCCTCTCGTCGCTGAAGGGGGCATCCCTGAACGGGGCATCGCCGAGGGGCGCGCGTTGCGGCCCGTCCTGCGGCCGGGTGATCGCGTCGTGTCGATCCTGCACGGGGGCGTCATCCACTGGAGGTGCATCCCTCAACGGCCGCCTCGGGGTGGGGCGGCGCCGGGATACTAGGGGGTGGATGCACCGGCGGGGGACTTTCCCCCACCCGTCATAAAAATTTAAGACGGGGTGGTGACGGGCAGTTGGGGACAGACAGGCTCCAAGCCCGGGTCGCCGATGGTCTGGCCCGTGGGTCCCACGGGGTCCCGGGGACCGTGCACGCCGTCGGCCAGCTGCCAAACCCGCACCTGCCCGGTGCGGCCGCGCAGGCTGAACTCGCCCACGTCGGTCATGGGCACGCCGCAGTCGGCGGCGGCGTCCACCGTGTCGGCGCTGGCCAGCACGATGCAGGCGGCGGCCGGGTCGGCCAGGTCGGCGCCCAGCGCCTCCAGGCGGGCGGCAGCGTTCACCGTATCGCCCACGATGGTGTAGTTGATGCGGCTGCTGGTGCCGATGTTGCCCACGACCACCGGGCCGGAATGGATGCCGACGCGCAGGCGGATGGCGGGCCGGCCCTGGGCCACCGCCTCGTCATAGCTCTGGCGGATGCAGCGGTTGATGGCGGCGGCGGCGCGCAGGGCGCGCGCGGCATGGTCCGCCTGTTCGTCCGGCGCCCCCCAGAAGGCCATGACGGCGTCGCCGATGAACTTGTCCACCGTACCGCCCTCGGCCTCGATGCAGGCGGACAGCAGCGTGAAATGCTCGTTCAGCAGCGAGGCGGTCTGCGCCGGGGTCATGTTCTGGGCCAGGGTGCTGAAGCCCTTGATGTCGGTGAACATGACGGTGACGTCACGCTCCTCGGACAAGATCGAGCCGGCGTGGTCGCCTCGGCGGATAAGGCGCAGCACCAGGGCCTTGGGCACGTAGGACTCGAACCAGCGCAGGCCGGTCAGCATGGTGTTGAAGGCGGCGGCCGCGTCCGACAGTTCGCGCAGGCGGCTGTCGGGCAGGTAGGGCACGGCGTGGAAGTCCAGGTCGCGCAGCGACGACGCCGCGTGCGACAGGCCCCGGATCTGCCGGCTGATGGTCTTGCCCAGGATCAGGCTGAGGGCGACCGACACCAGCAGGATGGCGACGCCACCCAGGCCGAACCAGCGCACGCGGCGGATTTCCTGGTCCACCTCGCGCTGCGGCAGGGCCATGACCAGGGTCCAGTTCTGGGCACCGTAGCCGCTGAGGTCGCGCAGCAGGTAGACGTAGTCGACGTCGCCGACGCTGGCCTGGCGGAAGTCCAGGTCGCGCAGCTTGCCGCCCATGCCGTCGCGCGCCACCACGCGGCCGGGGGGCTGGCGCTGCCAGATGCCGGCGGCCACGGGATCGCCCAGGTCGGACAGGGTGGGCAGGGGCGGGTTGCGACCGGCCAGGTTGAAGGTACGGCCAATCAGGGCGGGATGGGCCAGCACGTGGTCGGCATCGAACAGGATGAAGGCGGTCACACCCTGGCTGCTGTCCAGTTCGCCCAGGAAGCCCGACAGGTCGGCGAAGCTGACGCCCACCAGCACGGCGCCCAGGAACTTGCCGCTCTTGGATCGCACCGGCGCGCGCACGGTGAGGAAGCTGGTGCCCTCATCCTCAGACCACACCGGGTCCACCCAGCGGGCGACGGGCGCCGCCTTCATCTCCTGCATCAGGAGATCGCTGTTGGGCGGCGGCGGCACGGTGATGACTTCGGCGTCGTTGGGGCCCGTGCGACGGGCCACGGTCCAATGACTGTCGGCGGACAGGAAGCTGACCGCGGTGATCTGGGGCGACGCCGCCAGGGCCGAGCGCAGGTTCTGGCCCAGCCGCGCCTCATCGCTGGTGTCGATCTCCCCCCGCTGAATGGACGCCACCAGGAATTCCGCCTGGTATTGCGCCGGGTCCAGCTGGGCGCGCACCCGCACCGTCATCCCGTCCATGGCCAGGATGACCTTGTCGGTCAGCAGCGCCGCAGTGTTGCGGGTGGAGGTGCTGAAGCCCAGGATCAGAACGCTGGCCACCGCCACCAGGACCAGCGTGCCGAAACCCAGCAGCAGCGCGGTCGCGATGGAGACGCGCACGGCGGACCGCCGGATGGGGCATCCCTCCGCCGGCCTTTCCAGAGCCTGTGTCGTTTCGCTCATGACCGCACGGTAGCCGTCGGGCAGGCCGACGGCAACTGCGGCAAGCGTGCAGGCCCCCCTGCCGCCGGTATGGGCCTAATTCCTACTTAGCATATTGCATAGTGCAAACGAGACTCTGTGACGCCGCGCATATTGCATTAAGCAATACATAATGCATCGATTTTGCTGATGCCGTGTGCCGCGGGTAACTCCACACCAGATCGCAACCTCGGCGAAAATGGCTGGAAAAGGCCAATAAATGGTTAACGCGACGACGCGCCGCATCCTTGGCCCACAGCTTGCAGAGGTTGCCATGTCTCGCAGAACAACCCCGGTAAGGGACCCGCAGACGGTGGAACCGACGGAATTTGCCTATTCAGCGTTTTCGGCTTCGCGTCCCTGATAGCCCCAGGGTCGAGGCGACTCTGGAGAGGCAGGAACACCTGACGCCCCATCACCGGCATACGCGGCCGTGCCATCAATCGGTTCTGGCAGAACGCGTAAACTATCCAACGGCGCGGATCCAGGTGGTCCGCGCCGTCTCTTTTCTTCGCATCCCCCGTGCCGTATCGTCATCGCGCCCTGGTTGCCGGAAGCCCACCGCGATGCACGCTTGGCGACTCGCCCTGTTGCCACTGCTGATCCTGACGGCGGCCCTCCAGCCGGCCGAGGCCCGGACGCATCGGGCGCACCACAAGCCGCACAAGGAACGCGCCGCGAAGGGGGCCCACGGCCTTATCCCCGCCGGCAACGGCGTGGTCATCGGCGTGCTCAGCGGCGACACCGTCACACTGCGCGACGGCCGGGTCGTTCGCCTGGCCGGTATCCTGGCACCCAAAATGGGGGCGACCAAGGCCGCGCGCACCGCCCACGCCAGCAGCTCCCAGGACGAGAAGGCAGGCCGCACCCCCTGGCCCCTGGCGGAAGAGTCGCGGCATGCGCTGGAGGAGCTGGTGCTGAACCGCACGGTCAACCTGATGCTGGGCGGGGTGGACCATGACCGCTACGGCCGCGTCCTGGCCCACCTGATGGTGCGCGACGGACGCCACCAGGTGTGGGTGCAGGACGCCCTGCTGCGCCAGGGTTGGGCGGAACTGGCGCCCCACCCCGACGCGCCCCGGGGCTTGGCCGCCCTGCGCCGGGCGGAGGATCACGCCCGCGAAGGGCAGCTGGGTCTGTGGGCCGACGGCTTTTACGCCGTGCGCGACCCCGACACAGCCTTCCGGGCCCAGGGCCGCTACGCCGTCGTCACCGGCCGCGTGCTGGACGCGGCCGACGCCCGCGAGCGCATCTACCTCAACTTCGGCGCCGACCGGCGCACCGACTTCACGGTGGAGATCGACCGCCGTGATATGGCCGCCTTCCGCGCCCGCCATCTGAGCCCGCTGGACCTGAAGGACCGATTGGTGGAGGTGCGCGGCTGGGTGGAGGATCACAACGGCCCCATGATCCGCGTCACCAACCCCGACCAGATCATCACCACCGACGGCCGCTGGCCGCGCCGCCGCCCGGTGCGGGGCCGGAAGGAAGACAAGGACGGGGGCGACACGGCGCCGGCCGCATCGGATCCCTGAGCGACGGAGGACACCCGCGACGCCTTCGTCACGGTCAACGCCAACACCTAGCGCAGGTAGGCGCCCGCGTCCTCACCCCGGGCCACCGCCATGCCCATCTGCAAGCTGCGGCCGATGCGGGCGCTGACCTCCGCCAGGCGGTCCGCCGCCTCCGCCGTGAACAGGCCCCGGGCCGTCTCCTGGAACAGGGCCAGCCAGCGGCGGAAGTGATCCGGCCCGATCATGGCCAGGCCGGCGTGCACCACCATGGGCCGGCCATCGTAGCGGCCGGTGGACAGCAGGACGGAGGACCAGAAATCCACGATGCGCGCGCGGTGGCGGTCCCATGCCTCCTCGGTGGTGCCGACGGCGCCCTCGAAGACCGGACCCAGCAGCGCATCCCGGCGCGCCCGGTCGTAGAAAGCCCGCACCAGGACGGTCAGCGACTCTTCCGTGAAGGCGGCAAATGGTTGTGACATCGCTGTAAAAACTCCCGCAAAACAGGCCAGGCGGAACCGGCCGGGCTTGGTTGGGTTTGCGCTGGGGGCCGGCCTTGGCCTACACTTCGGCCCTTATTCGAGCAATCTGGTGTACCGACCCATGGCGCGCGGCGATCTTTTCCCACCCCTGGAACTCTACCGGACGGGCACGCTGGCCGTCAGCGGCCTGCATACCATCTACTGGGAGGAAGCCGGCAACCCCGACGGCGCGCCCGTGGTCTTCCTGCATGGCGGCCCCGGTGCCGGCGCCTCGCCCACGCACCGCCGCTTCTTCGACCCCAGGCACTACCGCATCGTCATCCTGGACCAGCGCGGCGCCGGCCGGTCAACCCCGCTGGGCGAAATCCGCGAGAATGGCATTCCCGATCTCATTTCGGATCTGGAACAATTGCGCTCGGTGCTGGAGATCGACCGCTGGCTGGTGTTCGGCGGCTCCTGGGGGTCCACCTTGGCGCTAGCCTACGCCCAGGCCCATCCGGAACGGGTGAAGGGCCTGGTCCTGCGCGGCATCTTCCTGATGCGCCAGCAGGAGATCGATTGGTTCCTCTACGACATGCGCACCTTCTTCCCCGAGGCTTGGTCCACCTTCGTGGCCCATATCCCCGTGAATGAGCGGGGCGACCTGCTGGAAGCGTACTACCGCCGTCTGACCTCCGCCGATCCGCAGACCCGCATGGCCGCAGCCCGGGTGTGGAGCGTGTATGAGGGCGCCTGTTCCACCCTGCTGCCCAGCCCGGAACTGGTGTCGGCGTCGGGCGAGGACAACCACGCCCTGGGCCTGGCGCGCATGGAGGCGCACTACTTCCGCAACAACAAGCTGTCGCCGGAAGCGGCCCTGCTGGAAAACATCGACCGCATCCGGCACATCCCGGCCATCATCGTCCAGGGCCGCTACGACGTGGTCTGCCCCATCCGCACGGCGGACGAGTTGCACCGCGCCTGGCCCGAGGCCGACTACATCGTCGTGCCGGACGCCGGCCACAGCGCCATGGAACCGGGCATCCGCTCCGCCCTGGTGCAGGCGACGGAGCGGTTCAAGACCCTCTGACCTCCCGGGGCGCCACCGGTTTAGAAATCGCTGCAGCGGCCCTTGCGTTCCCAGTCGCCATAGCGAGTGGGCTCGGGGCCGCTGGGGCCGCCGATTTCGCGCACGGCCGGCTGTTCCGCCGCCGGGCCCTTGGCAGGCTCGGGCTGCGTCTCAGGCGTGGCCGGGGTGGTGGGCGCCACGTGCGTCTTGAATACCGGGGCCTTGGGATCGGGCATGTGGGGGGGCGGCTTGCTCATGAGGCTATAATTGGCCCCGGTGCCCGCCGCCGCCAAGGGCTTTTGCCGGGGGCCTGCCTTTCCCGCCCGAATCCATGCCGGAAACGGGGGGCGGGTGGCCGAAAGGGGCCGGTGACAGCGGGCCCGTTCCGGGGTACACCCCGGCCCCATGAATACCGAAACGCTGGCCGCCCGCCGGGTGGTCCTGGATCTCTTGGAAAGCGTGCTGCGCCGCCGCGTGCCGCTGGATGACGCGTTGGACCAGCACCGGGGCCTGCCCGGTTTGGAGCCGCGCGACCGCGCCTTCGTCCGCCTGCTGACCGCCACCGTCATCCGCCGCCTGGGCCAGATCGATGCCGTGGTCATGGCGCTGCTGGCCCGGCCGGACCTGCCCAAGGCCGGCGTGCTGGACATCCTGCGCGTTTCCGCCGCCCAGTTGCTGTTCCTGGGCACCCCCGCGCACGCCGCCGTGGACACCGGCGTGGAACTGGCCGTGGCCAAGGGCTTGGCCGGCATGAAGGGCCTGATCAACGCCGTGCTGCGCCGCCTGGCGCGCGAGGGCGCCGACCTGCTGGCCGCCCAGGACGCCGGCCGCCTGAACACGCCCGACTGGCTGTGGCTGGCCTGGCGCCAGCACTACGGCACCGGCCATACCCGCGCCATCGTCGACGCCCACCTGGTGGAGGCGCCGCTGGACATCACCGTGAAGGGCGACCCGCACGCCTGGGCGGAACGGCTGGAGGCGACAGTGCTGCCCACCGGCACCCTGCGCCGCGCCGCCGGCGGATCGGTCACGGAGCTGCCGGGCTTCAACGAGGGCGCCTGGTGGGTGCAGGACGCCGCCGCCGCCCTGCCCGCCCGCCTGCTGGGCGATGTCGCCGGCCTGACCGTCATCGATCTGTGCGCCGCGCCGGGCGGCAAGACCGCCCAGCTGGCCGCCGCCGGCGCCAAGGTGACGGCGGTCGACCGCTCCGCCCCCCGGCTGGACCGGCTGTCGCGCAACATGGAACGCCTGGGCCTGTCGGTCGCCACGGCGGTGGCCGACGCCACCAAGTGGCTGCCGGACGAGCCGGTCGACGCCGTGCTGCTGGACGCGCCGTGCAGCGCCACCGGCACCATCCGCCGCCACCCCGACGTGGCGCGGCTGAAGACGCCGGAAGACGTGGGCCGCCTGTCGGGCGTGCAGCGCCGCCTGCTGGACCGCGCCATCGACATGGTGAAGCCCGGCGGCCTGGTGGTCTACTGCACCTGCTCCCTGCAGCCGGAGGAAGGCGAGGAGCAGTTGTCCAAGCTGCTGTCGCGCCGCCTGGACGTGATGGTTGAACCCGTCATCCCCGTGGATTTGGCCTATGGTCCGGACGCCGACGCCACGGCGCTGGCGCCGCTGGTGACCGATAGTGGCGACGTGCGTACCACGCCCGGCCATTGGGCCGAACTGGGCGGCCTCGACGGATTCTTCATGACCCGCTTGCGCCGCACCGCCTAGCGGTTGGCAAAGCGGCCCTTAGTTGATAGGAACCATAGTCACCATGCAGCAGCCGGTACGCATCGCCCCCTCCATCCTGTCGGCCGACTTCGCCAACCTGGGCGCGGAGGTGCGGGCCGTGGACGCTGCCGGCGCCGACTACATCCATATCGACGTCATGGACGGGCATTTTGTGCCCAACCTGACCATCGGTCCCATGGTGGTGCAGGCGCTGCGCCCGCATTCGGCCAAGGTGTTCGACGTGCACCTGATGATCAGCCCCGTGGACACTTTCGTCACCGCCTTCGCCAAGGCCGGCGCCGACATCATCACCGTCCACCCGGAGGCCGGCGCCCACACCCACCGCACGCTGCAGCTGATCCGCAGCCTGGGCAAGAAGGCCGGCGTGGCGCTGAACCCGGCGACGCCCATCTCGGTCCTGGACTACATCATGGACGACGTCGACATGATCCTGGTCATGTCGGTCAACCCCGGCTTCGGCGGCCAGTCCTTCATCAACAGCCAGAAGGACAAGATCAGGGCCATCCGCCAGCGCATCGACGCCGTGACGGCCGGCACGTCCCGTGTCATCGACCTTGAGGTCGACGGCGGTATCAATGCCGAGATGGCGCCCGTGGCGATATCCGCCGGCGCGGACGTGCTGGTGGCCGGTACCGCCACCTTCCAGGATGGGCCGGAGGCCTACGCCGACAACATCCGCCGCCTGCGCGGCCCGCTGGTTTAAGGGGTCGAACGGCGCATGGCCCGTGTCATTTCCGGCATGAGACGGTTCCGCGCCGGCCCTGGCGCGCTGGTCTACCGGACGCCGCTGTACGGCGTGCTGCTGAAAAGCCGCGCCCCCCAGGCGCTGGGCGTGGTGCCGGCCGACCCGTGGCCGGGCGACCCCCGTCAGGGTGAAGCGCTGCTGGCCGGCCGCTTCGCCTTCGCGGGTGAGGAGCGCCAGGCCGACCTGCCGCCCTGGCTGGACCTGTCCGCCGGATCCGCCTGGCTGACGGCCCTGCACGGCTTCGACTGGCTGCGCCACCTGAAGGCCGCCGGTGGCGACGCCGCCCGCCGCCAGGCCCGCGTGCTGGTCACCAGCTGGCTGGACGGCTTTTCCTCCTGGCATGCCGTGGCCTGGGCGCCGGAGGTGACGGCGCAACGCATCGTCGCCTGGATCGGCGCCCACGACTTCTTCCTGGCCAGCGCCGACGATGGCCTGCGCGCCCGCGTCTTCGACAGCCTGGCCCGCCAGATCCGGCACCTGGCCCGGCTGGTGCCCGGCCGCCTGCGCGGCGTGGACCTGATCCTGGGCATCAAGGGCCTGGTCTATGGCGGCTTCTGCCTGCCGGGCCGGGGCCGTACCGCCCAGCGCGCCCTGTGGCTGCTGAACCGCGAGCTGACCCGCCAGGTCATGCCCGATGGTGGCCACGTGCAGCGCAGCCCTTCCCTGCAATTGCAGGTCCTGCGCCACCTGATTGATATCCGGGGCGTGCTGCGCGCCGCGCGGGCCGACGTGCCCGACGCCGTGCAGCACTCCATCGACCGCCTGACGCCCACCCTGCGCTTCTTCCGCCATGGCGACGGGGGCCTGGCCCTGTTCAACGGCGGCTGGGCGGAAGACCCCGCCTTCATCGACACGGTGCTGAGCCAGGCCGACGCCCGGGGCCGGCCCCTGCGCTCCGCCCCCCATGTGGGGTTCGAACGGCTGGCGGCGGGCCGCGCCTGCGTGCTGTTCGATGCCGGCGCGCCGCCGCCGGCCGGCCTGGACGCCCGGGCCCATGCCGGCAGCCTGTCGTTCGAGATGAGCGTGGGGCGTGAGCGCCTGATCGTGAACTGCGGCAGCCATCCGTCCGAGACCGGCGCCTGGCGCGGGGCCTTGGCCTCCACCGCCGCCCACTCCACCCTGGTGGTGGCCGACACCAACTCCGCCTCCGTGCGCGAGGATGGCGGCCTGGGCCGCCGCCCGCATCCCGTGGAGGCCAAGCGGCGCGAGACGGGCGGGGCCGTCCTGGTCGAGGCGGCGCACGACGGCTATCGCGACGGCTTCGGCCTGATCCACCACCGCCGCCTGTACCTGGCCGAGAATGGAGAGGACCTGCGTGGCGAGGACAAGCTGGAGGGCGGATCCGGCGGCCAGTCCTACACCCTGCGCTTCCACCTGCATCCGGGCGTGCACGCCAGCCTGTCCCAGGGCGGCGACGGCGTGTTGCTGCGCCTGCCGTCGGGCGCCGGCTGGCGCCTGCGCCTGTCGGGCGGCACGGTGGGGTTGGAGGAAAGCGTCTACCTGGGCGACGGGCCCGAGCCGCGCGGCACCCTGCAGGTGACCGTGCGCGGCACGACCGCCCCCGGCGGCGCCACCGTGAAGTGGGCCCTGCGCCGCGAGAAGAAGACCGAGGGCGCCGACCCCTGACCCACTCCGTCTGAATTCCTCTTGAGCCCGGCCCTTTGAGCATGATGCGATCGCATCATGCTCAAAACATTTTGAGTGTCTTGGCCCGGGTTTCTCTTTTCCCAACGTCCCATCCAAGCCGGATTGCCATCATGACCAGCCCCGATCTCGTTCCCCTGCGCCGCGCCCTCATCTCCGTGTCCGACAAGACCGGCCTGATCGAGCTGGGCCAGGCCCTGGCCGCGCGCGGCGTGCACATCCTGTCCACCGGCGGTTCCGCCCAGCGCCTGGCCGAGGCCGGCGTGCCCGTGACCGAGGTGGGGGACCACACCGGCTTCCCCGAGATGATGGACGGCCGGGTGAAGACCCTGCACCCGCGCATCCACGGCGGCATCCTGGCCCGCCGTGATGACGAGGGGCACGTGGCCGCCATGAACACCCACGACATCCCCGGCATCGACCTGGTGGTGGTGAACCTCTATCCCTTCGAGGCCACGGTGGCGAAGGGCGCCGACTTCGAAACCTGCATCGAGAACATCGACATCGGCGGCCCCAGCCTGATCCGGGGTGCGGCCAAGAACCACGACTTCGTGGCGGTGGTGACCGACCCGTCCGACTATGCCCCGCTGCTGGCCGAGCTGGCGGCCCATGATGGGCAGACCACGCTGGACCTGCGCCGCCGCCTGGCGGCCAAGGCCTATGCCCGCACCGGCGCCTACGACGCCGCCATCGGCGCCTGGTTCGCCAACCGCCTGGGCCAGACCTGGCCGGAGAGCGTGACCGTGTCCGGCACCCTGCGCCAGACCCTGCGCTATGGCGAGAACCCGCACCAGACAGCCGCCTTCTACGTGACCGGGGAGCGCCGCCCCGGCATTGCCACCGCCACCCAGTTGCAGGGCAAGGAGCTGTCGTACAACAACCTGAACGACACCGACGCGGCGTTCGAGCTGGTGGCCGAGTTCGACCGGCCGGCCATCGCCATCATCAAGCACGCCAACCCCTGTGGCGTGGCCGAGGGCGATGACCTGCCCACCGCCTACGCCCGTGCCCTGGCCTGCGACCCCGTGTCCGCCTTCGGCGGCATCATCGCCGCCAACCGTACCCTGGATGCCGTGACCGCCGAGGCCATATCCCGACTGTTCGCCGAGGTGGTGATCGCCCCCGACGCGGACGAGGCCGCCCGCGCCGTGCTGGCGGGCAAGAAGAACCTGCGCGTGCTGCTGACCGGTGACCTGCCCAACCCGGCCCAGGCCGGCACCCTGATCAAGACCGTGGCCGGCGGCTTCCTGGCGCAGAGCCGGGACGATGGCCGGGTTCTGCCGGGCAACCTGAAGGTGGTGACCAAGCGCGGCCCGACGGCGAAGGAGCTGGCCGACCTGCTGTTCGCCTTCCGTGTGGGCAAGCATGTGAAGTCCAACGCCATCGTCTATGCCAAGGACCTGGCCACGGTGGGTATCGGCGCCGGCCAGATGAGCCGAGTCGACAGCAGCCGCATCGCGGCCATCAAAAGCCGGGAGGCGGCGGAGGCCGCGGGCCTGGCCGAGCCGGGCACCAAGGGCAGCGTGGTGGCATCCGACGCCTTCTTCCCCTTCGCCGATGGCCTGATCGCGGCGGCGGAAGCCGGGGTGACGGCCGTCATTCAGCCCGGCGGCTCCATGCGTGACCAGGAAGTGATCGACGCTGCGGACGAGCGCGGCCTGGCCATGGTATTTACCGGCATGCGTCATTTCCGTCACTGACGGCGGCAGGGACAGGGGGGACGGTTCCGTATCAGGGACCATCCCCCTTCCACCCCGCCCCTATCCTTGAAAGGCGGGTGTTCAGGGATGGCGATAACCGATGGGGTAAGCCCAGGACCGCGAAGCATGCGGTAACCTGGGCGAAGTAAAACCAGGGCAGCCCGTATGAACGCCTCCGCGCCAGACCATACTGCTTCGGCCGGCGCCTCTCTCCCTGATCTTCTGGCTGGCGGCGTCCAGGCCCCGGATGGCGGCGTCCATTCCGACGCGACCGCCGTTCCCTTGATCCCGTCCGCCGGTCGCCCCGTGGCGGCCCTGCTGGTCATGAGCCTGGTGCTGACCCTGCTGGTCTTCGCCTGGGCCGCATGGGACCACCACCGCCGCGTCTGGGACGATGCCCGTGAGCAGGTGGTGGACGTGACCCACGTACTGGAAGAGCATGCGGGCAAGATCTTCAGCATCCATGCCACCAGCTTGCGCTATGTCGAGCGCCTGGTGGATGACGCCGGCTGGAAGGACATCGCCGGTGACAGCCGTTTCTACGACCGCTTGCGGGAAATCTGGCAGGCCTCTCCGGAGTTGGAGAGCGTGTGGGTGGTGGACCCCACCGGCATCATCCGCGTGAACACGGTGCAGTGGCCCACGCCCGCGCTGGACGTCGGCGACCGGGAGTATTTCCGCGCCCAGCTGAAGCCGGGCGCCGGCATCTTCATCGGGCAACAGTTGCGCGGCCGCATCTCCGGCGCAGCCTTCCTGCCCATCAGCCAGCGCATGGAAACGCGGGATGGCCGTTTCAACGGCGTTGCCCAGCTATCGCTGAAGCCGGACTATTTCATCGCCTTCTACCGGTCGCTGTTCTCGGCCGATCCCAAGACCATGATGCTGGTGCGCGAGGATGGCGCCGTGCTGCTGCGCGAGCCCGCCCCCGCCGATGGCGACCTGCAGCAGGGCTTCTATCCCGAGCTGCTCAAGACGCCGGAGGACCCCACCGGCACCTTCATCCTGACCTCTTCCATCGATGGGGTGCGGCGGCTGTACGCCCGGCGCAAGGTGCCCAACCTGCCGCTGTACGTCCTCTACGGCATCGACACGGCCAGCATCGCCAAGGAATGGGAAGACAGGGCCCTGGTCTACGCCGCCGTGGCCGTTCCGGCCTCGCTGGCGCTGATGCTGGTGGCCTGGATCGCCATCCGCCGGTCACGCGACCTGGCGCGCGCCGACCGGATCCTGCGCCATGCCAACACCCTGCTGGAGGCGCGGGTGGCCGACCGCACCCGCCACCTGGACCGCGCGCTGGCGGAACGCGAAATGCTGCTGCGCGACACCCACCACCGGGTGAAGAACAATCTGCAGGTCGTCTCCAGCCTGCTGCAGCTTCAGGCCGGCATGAACCCGGCGTTGCGCCCCGCCCTGGGCGACGCCCTGCGCCGCATCCACGCCATGGGCATCCTGCACGAGCAGCTGCACCACGCGTCGGACGTCGACGTGGTGCAGCTGGACCGGGTGATCACCGCCCTGACGCGCGAGATCGACAACATCCACCAGGGCGAGGGGCACGCGGCGGGCGGGCCGCGCCGCGTGTCCGTGGTGCTGGACCTCATGCCGCTGGAGAGCGACCTGACGGCGTCCGTGCCGGTGACCCTGGTGCTGAACGAGGTGCTGTCCAACGCCTTCAAGCACGCCTATCCCGGGGATGGCACCGGCACCCTGGCCGTGACCCTGCGACGGGAGGGGGCGGAGGGTATGCTGACTGTCGCCGACGATGGCGTGGGCATGCCGGATACCGCCACCGGAAGCGGCCGCAAGAGCCTGGGCCTGCTGCTGATCGACGCCTTCACCCGCCAGCTGCGCGGCAGTTTCCTTTACGAGGCGACCACGCCGGGCACGCGATTCACGCTACGGTTCCCGCTGGGGTGAGCAACGTTGGCATAATATGCCAATTGGGCTTAAGCTAAGGTTTCCGAACTGATGGCAGGAGCATTCCCATGCCGACACGCAACGTGGTGCTGACCGACCACAATGAGCGGGTCATCGAAGACTTGGTCCGGACAGGGCGTTATCAGAATGCCAGCGAAGTGCTGCGGGCCGGCCTAAGGCTCATTGAGCGAGTGGAAAATGAGCACGCCGCCAAGTTGAAGGCGCTGGGCGAGGCGGCGGAAGCCGGCCACCGTGAAATGGATGAAGGGCGGTTCGACGAGGTTACGGACGACGGTTTGGAAGAATACGTGGCCGCGCTTGGCAGGGAAGCGGCTGGCGGTCCCTGACGCATGCTGCGCTATCGGATCACGCCCCTGGCCCGCGCGGACATACGGGCCATCTTGGCACATTCGAATCTGACGTTCGGCGATTTGGCGCGCCGGCGATATGAGGCGCTCATAGTCCAAGCCATTCGCGACATTGCCGCGGCACCGCATCGGCTGGGCAGCGTCGAACGACCGGAGCTGCGGGGCCGAACCTATCATTTACGGTATAGCCGAGCGAGGGCCTGTGTCGCGGGCGCAGCCGTCCACAATCCCCGCCATCTGTTGCTCTATCGCCTGGAACCCGGTGTGGTTGGCATCGTGCGTGTCCTTCACGATGCCATGGACGTGGAACAGCACCTTCCGGCAGAAGACACGCCCTGAGATGGGATCCCTCTGAAACGCAAACCGGCCGCCCTTGAGGGGGCGGCCGGAGCGATGGGCACGTCTTGAGGGCGGCGATCAGCCGTCACCCATCTTGAGGGCGGCGATGAAGGCGCTCTGGGGGATTTCGACCTCGCCGAACTGCCGCATGCGCTTCTTGCCTTCCTTCTGCTTGTCCAGCAGCTTGCGCTTGCGGCTGATGTCGCCGCCGTAGCACTTGGCCAGCACGTCCTTGCGCATGGCGCTGATGGTTTCGCGGGCGATGACGCGGCTGCCGATGGCGGCCTGCACGGCAATCTTGAACAGCTGGCGCGGGATCAGCTCCTTCAGCCGTTCGCACAGCAGGCGGCCGCGATGCTCGGCCTGGCTGCGGTGGACGATGGTCGACAGGGCGTCCACCGGCTCGGCGTTCACCAGGATGGACATCTTGACCAGGTCGCCGGTCTCGTACCCGTCCATCTGGTAGTCGAAGCTGGCGTAGCCGCGGCTGATGGACTTCAGCCGATCATAGAAGTCGAACACCACCTCGTTCAGCGGCAGCTTGTAGACCAGCATGGCGCGACCGCCGACATAGGTCAGGTCGATCTGCTGGCCGCGCCGCTCGGTGCACAGCGCCAGGATGCCGCCCAGGTACTCGTCGGGCAGCATGATGGTGGCGCGGATCCACGGCTCATCGATGTGGTCGATGCGGATGGGGTCCGGCATGTCGGCCGGGTTGTGCATGTCGATGACCGACTTGTCGGTCATGTGGACCTTGTAGATGACGCTGGGCGCCGTCGTGATCAGGTCCAGGTTGAATTCGCGCTCCAGGCGTTCCTGGATGATTTCCAGGTGCAGCAATCCTAAGAAGCCGCAGCGGAAGCCGAAGCCCAGGGCGGCCGATGTCTCCGCCTCGAACTGGAAGCTGGCATCGTTCAGGGCCAGCTTGCCCAGGCTTTCGCGCAGATGCTCGAACTCCGCCGCGTCGGTGGGGAACAGGCCGCAGAACACCACCGGCACGCTGGGCTTGAAGCCTTCCAGCGGCTCGGCCGCCGGGCGGCGCTCCTCGGTGATGGTGTCGCCGACCTTGGTCTCGCGGATGTCCTTGATGCCGGCGGTGATGAAGCCCATCTCGCCCGGGCCCAGGCGGCCCGACTGCACGGCCTTGGGCGTGAAGTGGCCGACGCGGTCGGCCTCCTTCGCGGCGCCCGTGGCCATCATGCGGATCTTCTGGCCGACCTTCAGCTCGCCATCCACGACGCGCACCAGGATGACCACGCCCAGGTAAGGGTCGTACCAGCTATCGACCACCAGGGCCTTCAGCGGCGCGTCCAGGTCGCCCTTGGGCGGCGGCAGGCGGGTGACGATGGCCTCCAGCACGTCCTTGATGTTCAGGCCGGTCTTGGCCGAGATCATGACGGCGTTGCTGGCGTCCAGGCCGATGACGTCCTCGATCTGCTGCTTGATGCGGTCGGGTTCGGCCGCCGGCAGGTCGATCTTGTTCAGGACTGGGACGATCTCATGGTTGTGGTCGATGGCCTGGTAGACGTTGGCCAGCGTCTGCGCCTCCACCCCCTGCGAGGCGTCCACCACCAGCAGCGAGCCCTCGCACGCCGCCAGCGACCGCGAAACCTCATAGGCGAAGTCGACGTGGCCGGGCGTGTCCATCAGGTTCAGCTGATATGTGCGCCCGTCATCGGCCTTGTAGGTCAGGCGCACGGTCTGCGCCTTGATGGTGATGCCGCGCTCGCGCTCGATATCCATGCTGTCGAGCACCTGCTCGCGCATCTCGCGGGCGTCCAGGCCGCCGCAATACTGGATCAGGCGATCGGCCAGGGTCGACTTGCCGTGGTCGATGTGGGCGATGATGGAGAAATTGCGGATGTGCGAAAGGTCGGTCATGACGGGCCGGTCTGGGGAAACTGACCGCGACCATAGGATGCCCGGCGTCCCCGCGCAACCGCGGGGTTGGCGGGGCGTTCATGTGCGGGTTGGGTGCTTAGGACGCGATGGCCGCCGCCAGGTCACGCAGGCCGGAAACGGTCACCGTCGGCGGAATGCCCCAGGGGTCGAACAGCGCCTGGGGCGAGCGTTTCACCCAGGCCGCGCGCCAACCGGCGGAGAGGGCGCCGATGACGTCGAAGGGGTTGCTGGAGACCAGCCAAGTGTCGGCCCGCGCCGCCGCCGCCGTCTTCAGGAAATGGCCGTAGACGGCCGGGTCGGGCTTGAACGATCGCAGGTCGTCCGTGCTGACCACCCCCAGGAACAGGCCGCTGATACCGGCGGCGTCCAGCAGGGTGTGCACCGCCTCGGCGGCGCCGTTGGAAAAGGCGTAGAGGCGGAAGCCGGCCGCGCGCAGCTGGGCCAGCCCGTCCGCCACGTCGGCGAAGGCCGGTAGCGTGCGGTAGGCGGTCAGCAGGGCCGTGCGCTGGTCCAGGCTCAGCGGCGCCCCATAAAAGGCATTGGTATGGTCGAGGGCCTGGGCGGTGCAGACGCTGAAGGGGACGTAGGCCCGCATCAGGGCCCGGCGGAAGGCGTATTCCAGCTGCCGCTCCCGCCAGGTGCGGGAGAAATCCGCCGCGCGGTCGCCCACCATACCCCCCAGCATGGCCACTAGGCCGTGGGTGTCGATCAGCGTGCCGTAGACATCAAAAGCCAGTGTCGCCGTCATCGGGACCCTCCCTCACCAGAGGGACAATCCTACCCCGCCCGCACCTTGGTCAGGAAGCCCGCCACCTGGTGGCGCAAATGGTCGGATTGGGCGACCAGGTCCTGGGCGGCGTGCAGCACGTCCACGGCCATGGTGCCGGTCTCGCTGGCGGCGCGGGTCACCTGGCCGATGGTGCTGGACACGTCGGAGGTGCCGGCGGCGGCCTGGGCCACGCTGCTGGCAATCTCGTTGGTGGCGGCACCCTGCTGCTCCACCGCCGCGGCGATGGTGGTGACGATGTCGCTGATGCGGCCGATGGTGCCGCTGACGCCGTGGATGGCGCCGGCGGCACTGCCGGCCACGGCCTGGATCTCGCCGATCTGGGCGCTGATCTCCTCCGTCGCCTTGGCCGTCTGCGTCGCCAGGGTCTTCACCTCGCTGGCCACGACGGCGAAGCCCTTGCCGGCCTCACCCGCCCGCGCCGCCTCGATGGTGGCGTTCAGCGCCAGCAGGTTGGTCTGGCTGGCGATGTCGCTGATCAGGCGCACCACGTCGCCGATCTTGCGCGCCGCCTCCACCAGGCCGCCCACGGTGTGGTTGCTACGCTCCGCCTCCACCACGGCGTTCTGGGCGATCTGCGAGGATTCCTCCACCCGCCGGCCGATCTCCTGGATGCTGGTGGACAGCTGCTCGGCCGCCGCCGCCACGGTGTTGACGTTGCCGGCCGCGGCCTCCGCCGCGCCGGCAACCGCCAGGGTCTGGTGGTTGGTCTGCTCGGCGATGGCCGACAGGCCCTTGGCGTTGCCCTGCATGCGGTCGGCGGCGCCGGCCACCCCCTCAACCACCTGGTTCATGCTGGCCTCGAACTCGTCGGCCAGCTGGGCCAAGGCGGCCAGGCGCTCGGCCTGGGCCTGGGCCTTCATCGTCTCCTGCTCATGGCGCAGGGTGTCGGCCTCCACCATGGTGCGCTGGAAGATGCGCAGCGCCCGCACGGTGGCGCCGATCTCGTCCCGGCGGTCGGTGGCCCGCACCTCCACGTTCTGGTCGCCGTCGGCCAGGGCCGTCATGGTATCGACGATGCGCTTCAGCGGGCGCGATACGCTGGCCCAGGCGATCCACAGCGCCAGCGCCATGATCAGCACGGCGCCCGACAGGCCGGCCACCAGCGTCACCCAATAGGTGCGCTCGTTGCGGGCCTTGGCGGCGGCCTCGCCCTTGCTCAGATTCTCGTCCACCGCCTTGGTGATGACGGTCAGCCGGTCCAGCAGCTTGGACAGGCGGATGTCGAACTCATCGGTCAGGGTGGCGGCGCCGGCCTTGATGTTGCCGGCCGCCATTTGTTCGCGCGCCTCTTCCGCGAACTTCATCATGGCCTTGAACTCGTCCCGGGCCATGGCCAGGTCGTCCTTGGACCCGGGGTTCAGCTTGGCCACGCTGTCCAGGTACTTGGAGAGGTCGCTGGCCTGCTGCCCGATCTCATCCTTCATGCTGTCGATGATGAACTTGTCGGTTTCCGCCAGCATCATGTAGCTGATGCGGCCGATGTTGGCGGCGGCGCCATTGGCCCGGTCGATGGCCTTCAGGGCCTCCGCCTCGCCGCGCAGCAGGTGCTGGTATTGCGCAGCACCCGTGTTCATCTGCGACAGGGTATAGAGGGAGGTGCCGAGCGTCACCAGACCCATCAGGATCAGAGGCAGCAGCAGCTTCTGGATGATGGGCAGATCCCGGAAAAACTTCATGCCGTCTGTCCTCCCCCAACGGGTGACGCCATAAGTGTAGGCGTCAGTTTCCGCTTTTTATCTTTGGAAAGATAGTAAGGGGTGGGGGCACGGGCGGTGCAAGTGGTTAAAGTCGTCTAAAATTCACAATAAGTTGGTTAAAAAGAAAGGCGCCCCCTGAAAGCCAAGGGGCGCCTACTGCAAGCTTGCGGCCTCTGTGTCAGCCGCGCAACACGGCGCCGGTCGCTTTGGTGACGGCGGCGACGACTTTGGCGGCCACGGCCTCGATTTCCACATCCGTCAGGGTTTTGTCCACCGGTTGCAACGTGACCGACAGGGCGATGGATTTGAAGCCCGTTTCGACTCCGGGCCCCTGGTAGACGTCGAACAGCTGCACGCCGGTGATCAGGGCCTTGTCGGCCCCCTTGGCGGCGCGGACCAGGCGATCCGCCTCCACCTCGGCCTCCACCACAAAGGCGAAGTCGCGGCTGATGGGCTGGAAGGCCGACAGCTCCAGCTTCGGCTTCTCGGTCCCGCCCTTCTTCTTCGGTTGCGGGATCACGTCCAGGAACACCTCGAACGCCACCAGCGGGCCGGTCAGGTCCAAGGCCTCCAGCACCGCCGGATGCAGCTCGCCGAAGCGGGCCAGTACGGTGGGGCCCAGCCGCAGGCAACCGGAGCGGCCCGGATGATACCAGCCGGGCGCGTCGGTGGAGACGACCAGGTTGGCCGTGGGGGCGCCGGCGGCCTCCAGCGCCGCGATGGCGTCCGCCTTCGCGTCATAGGCGTCCACGGGGCGGGTGCCCTTGGCCCAATGACGGGCCACGGCCAGGCCGGCGCGCACGCCGGCGGCCACCAGGTCCTGCCCCTTCTCGCTGCCGTCGCGGAAGGCGGGGCCCACCTCGAACAGCGCCAGGTCGGCATAGCCGCGCGCGGCGTTGCGGCCGGCGGCGGCCGCCAGGTTGGCCAGCACCGATGGGCGCATGATGGCCAGATCGGCGCTGATGGGGTTCAGCAGGGCCAGCTCCTCCGGCGCCCCGCCGAACAGCTTGGCCGTCTCGGGCGCCAGGAAGGACCAGGTGATGGCCTCCAGCATGCCCCGGCCGGCCAGCAGGCGGCGCACGGTGGCGGTGCGGCGCTGCTTGGGCGTGACGGCGACCTTGGGCAGGCCCTCGTCGCGCGGCAGGCTGGTGGTGGGGATGGCGTCGAAGCCGTGGATGCGCAGCACTTCTTCCACCAGGTCGGCCTCGCCCTGCACATCGGCGCGCCAGGACGGCGGCACGGCGTGGATCAGGCCGTCCTTGCGGCTGGTCTCGAAGCCCAGGGCGGTCAGGATGCGCAGCTGGTCGGCTTCCGGAACGTCCACGCCGCCCAGATGGGCCACGCGGGCAGGGCGCAGGGTCAAGGGGCGGCGCCAGGCGGGCTCGGCACCGGCCACGAAGACCTCCCCCGCCTCGCCGCCGCAGAGTTCCAGCACCAGGCGGGTCGCCTGCTCGATGCCGCTGACCACCGTGGCCGGGTCCACGCCGCGCTCGAAGCGGTAGCGGGCGTCGCTGTCGATCTGCAGGGCGCGGCCGGCCTCCGCCACCTTGGCGGGCTCGAACAGCGCCGCCTCGATGATGACGTCGGTGGTCGTCTCCGACACGCCGGTGCTCTCCCCGCCCATGACGCCGCCCAGGGACAGGACGGCGCCGCTGGCGTCGGCGATGACAGCCAGGCCGGCGGGCAGGGTGTATTCCTTGCCGTTCAGGGCCAACAGGGTCTCACCCGCCTTGCTGTCGCGCACGGTCAGGTCGCCCCGGACCTTGGCGGCGTCGAAGACATGCAGGGGACGCACCTGGTCCATGGTCATCAGGTTGGTGATGTCCACCAGGGCAGAGATGGGGCGCAGGCCCACGGCGGTCAGCTTGTCCTGCAGCCACTGCGGGCTGGGGCCGTTGCGCACGCCGCGCACCACGCGGGCGGCGAATTGCGGGCAGGCCGCCGTTTCCAGCGCCACCTTCACCGGGGCGGGGAAGACGCCGGGCACGGGCGCGGTGTTCAGAGGCCTCAGCGTGCCGACGTCGGCCGCCGCTAGGTCCCGGGCGATGCCGTGGACACCGGCGCAGTCCACGCGGTCGGGGGTCAGCGAGATCTCGATGACGGCGTCGTCCAGCTTGCGCCAGGCGGCGAAGCTGGCGCCCACCGGCGCCTCCTCCGGCAGCTCGATGATGCCGTTGTGCTCATCCGACAGGTTCAGCTCACGCTCGGAGCACAGCATGCCCCGGCTTTCCACGCCGCGGATGGCGCCCACCTTAAGCGTGTCGCCCGTGGCCGGGATGACGGCGCCCGGGCTGGCGAACACCACGGTGATGCCGGCGCGGCAGTTGGGGGCGCCGCACACCACCTGGATGGGCCCGCCCGTGCCGGTGTCGACCATGGCGACGCGCAGCTTGTCGGCGTTGGGGTGCTTCTCCGCCGACAGCACCTTGGCGATGACGAAGGGCGCCAGCGCCTTGCCGGTATCCTCCACGCCCTCGACCTCCAGGCCCAGGGATGTGAGCTTGTCGGTGATGACGTCCAGCGGAGCGTCGGTTTCAAGGTGCTGCTTCAGCCAGGAAAGGGTGAACTTCATCGCTACCTGCCGTTCTTCGGGTGGGGCGCCTGGCCTCAAGGCCGGCTGCCGCTCTTTAAGGGTGGGTTATCGGGTCAGACCCATTAGCGGGTGAGACCCTGGGCCAGGCTGGGCACGTCCAGCGGCACGAAGCCGTAGTGCTTCAGCCAGCGCAGGTCGGCCTCGAAAAAGGTGCGCAGGTCGGGGATGCCGTACTTCAGCATGGCCACGCGCTCGATGCCCATGCCGAAGGCGAAGCCCTGCCAGCGGGTGCTGTCGATGCCGCAATTCTCCAGCACCTTGGGGTGGACCATGCCGCAGCCCAGGATCTCCAGCCAGTCGCCATGGTTGCCCAGCTTCAGCTCGCCGCCCTTGCGCGAGCAGCCGATGTCCACCTCCGCCGACGGTTCGGTGAAGGGGAAGAAGCTGGGGCGGAAGCGCAGCGGCAGGTCGTCCACCTGGAAGAAGGCGCGGCAGAACTCCAGCAACGTGCCCTTCAGGTGGCCCATGTGGATATTCTCGCCGATCACCAGGCCTTCGATCTGGTGGAACATGGGGGTGTGGGTCTGGTCGTAGTCGGACCGGTAGGTGCGGCCGGGCGCGATGATGCGGATGGGCGGCTCCCCCGCCAGCATGGTGCGGATCTGCACCGGGCTGGTGTGGGTGCGCAGCACGCGGGTATCCCCGTCCGGCCCGTTGGGCAGGTAGAAGGTGTCGTGCATTTGGCGCGCCGGGTGCTCCGGCGGGATGTTCAGGGCGGTGAAGTTGTTGAAGTCGGTCTCGATGTCCGGCCCCTCCGCCACGGTGAAGCCCATGTCGGCGAAGATGGCGATCATCTCTTCCACCGTCTGGCTGATGGGGTGGACTCGGCCCTCGACCTCGGGGCGGGCCGGCAGGCTGACGTCGATCCGCTCCGCCTCCAGCTTCTGCGCCAGCGCCTCGGCCTTCAGCACCTGGCGGCGGGCGTCCAGCGCCAGGGAGATCTCTTCCTTCACGGCGTTCAGGGCCTGGCCGCGTTCCCGCCGCTCATCCGGCGTCAGCGATCCCATGTCCTTCATCAGGCCGGTGATGCGGCCCTTCTTGCCCAGGGCGTCCACCCGCACCTCTTCCAGGGCGGCCAGGTCGGGGGCGGCGGCAGCGGCGGCCAGCAGGTCGGCCTTGAGGCTGTCGAGGATGTTCATCGCGACGATCCGTCTTCTCGGGGGCAGTGGGGCAAACTCGGAGCGATACTATCAACGGCACCAGGCTTTGACTCGTGCCGTTGTAGGACGCGACCGCGTCCGCCGGAGCGAGCACCGCAGGGCGCAGCGAGGAAGCCAAGCGGCCGGATGGCCGCGCCCGGCGTTTGAGGGAATAAAAAAAGGGAGCGGGCCCGCCGGGCCTGCTCCCCTTCTTATCAGCGCCGTTGATCCGGGTAGGATCAAGCGGCCTTGAGAGCGGCCTGGGCTTGATCGACCAGGACCTTAAACGCCTCCGGCTCGCGCGCGGCGATGTCGGCGAGGACCTTGCGGTCAACGTCGATGGCGGCGCGCTTCAGGCCGTGCATGAACTGGCTGTAGGTCAGGCCGTGGATGCGGGCACCGGCGTTGATGCGCTGGATCCACAGGGCGCGGAAGTTACGCTTCTTGGCGCGACGGTCGCGGTAGGCGTAACGCAACGCCTTCTCGACCTTCTCGATCGCGATACGGAAGCAGCTGTTGGAACGACCCCGGTAGCCCTTGGCCAGCTTCAGGATCTTCTTGTGACGGGCGTGGGTGGTCACGCCCCGCTTAACGCGAGCCATGGTTCAGCCCTCCTTACGGTACCCGGATGAAATTCTTGGTGATGATGATACCGTCCTGCTTGGACAGGGTCATCATGCCGCGGGCGTTCCGCTTCATCTTCTGCGGACGCTTGCGCATGCCGTGGCGCTTGCCGGCGGCCTGGGCGCGAACGAGACCGGAGGCGGTCAGCTTGAACCGCTTCTTCGTCCCGCTGTGATTCTTCAGCTTGGGCATTTTGGTTCCTCACGAAAGAATAACCGCCCCTGGGGGACGTCCCTGGGGACGGCGGTGGATCCATTTGAGCGGGTGGGCATGCCCTGGACCTTTCGGTCCGGCCTCGCCGCCAAAATGAAGCGCGGTTTGTACACGGGGGCGGGGCGTATGGCAAGGGCCGAGCGCGGCGGAACGCCTGCATGAGTGTCGGGGCCGCCCTTCAAAACTGCGGGGCGGCCATCATAGCCGGCCGGGGATGTCCGCCATTTCATGGAAGACCGCCAAAATGGCGGGCCGGGGCAAATGGCGAAAGGCGATCCAATAGCGCCCGGACTTGACCCACAGCCAGCCGCGCCGCGCGAGAATGGGGTAGGACCTTGGCGCCGTGAGGCCAATGGCCGTTCCGGCTAGAATGGCATCGGATGCACGTTCCAGGGCCGCATAAAGGTTGCGAACCGCTTCCGCGCGACCAAGCTCTTCATAGTGATCCCGAAGGTCGGCGACATGTTGCGCGGCGCGCCGGGTAAGCGGAATCACCGTCGGGTCGCCGCTCCGCGGGATGGTGCGTCTTGCCGCTTGGCCTCAAGTCGGGCGATGCTGGCGCGCAACTCTTCCAGGACGGCTTCTCCAACGACAAGGTCACCAGCAGCGTATTCCGCCTCGCTGATGTCGAGGTCGGCGATCAAGTCGGAAAGTGGGCGTCGGGTCGGGTCGCTCATGACTATAAGATGGCATTGCCATCCTGGGCTGTCGAGGGGGCGCCGTTTACTCTTGCCGTGCTCCGGCAGCGGCCCCACTTCTAAAAACGCCACCGATTCCTTGAAAGGGAGCGCCCGCCCATGCCCGAGCTTTACACCATAGGGTATGAGAAGGCGGGCCAGCCGGCGTTGGTGGAGCGCCTGGTGCGGGCCGGCGTGCGCACCCTGATCGACGTGCGCGAACTGCCGCTGTCGCGCCGGGCCGGCTTTTCCAAGGGCCCGCTGTCGGCGGCCCTGCGCCAGGCCGGCATTGAATACCTGCACCTGAAGGCGCTGGGCACGCCCAAGGAGGGCCGCCTGGCGGGGCGGGCCGGCAACCAGCCGCTGTTCTGGTCCATCGTCGACCAGGCCCTGGCCCGGCCGGAGGCCCAGTATGAGCTGGGGGTGGCCGCCGCCACCGCGCTGAACCAGGGGCCCGCCTGCCTGCTGTGCCTGGAGGATGACCCGCACATCTGCCACCGCTCCCGCGTCGCGGCCGACATGGCGGCCGGCTGGGGCTTCGACATCCACCACCTGTCGGTGGACGCCGCCTTCTAGCCCGCCCGGATCCGCCGCCCCCAAATTTGCCAGCGGGCGCCGCAAGGCGGACACAATGGGCGGCGAGAAGAACCAGGAGGCCGGCGGATGGGACCCGAAAGGGACGCTGGCCCAACGGACAGCTAGTCCAAGGGCTTGGGGCTAGGGTAAGCCTCAGGCGGATCGGGTCAACGGGGCGCCGGAAACGGACGCCCGGGGGGAGCAAGTCGGCCAGTGCATCACGTCGACACCATCATCTTCGCGCTCGGATCGCTGCTGATGCTGGCCATCCTGGCCGGCCGCGCCTCCTCCCGCATCGGCGCGCCCCTGCTGCTGGTGTTCCTGGCGCTGGGCATCGCCGTCGACAAGCTGGCCAACTTCCAGTTCAACGACTACCGCCTGGCCTCGCTGGTCGGGTCCATCGCCATCGCCGTCATCCTGTTCGATGGCGGCCTGCGCACGCCCAAGGCGGTGTTCAAGGTGGCGCGATGGCCCGCCCTTGTCCTGTCCACCGCCGGCGTGCTGGTCACGGCCGGCGTCACCTGCGTGGTGGCGCGCTGGCTGCTGGGCGTGGGCTGGGCCCAGGGTTTCCTGATCGGCAGCATCGTCGCCTCCACCGACGCGGCGGCCGTGTTCCTGCTGCTGCACCAGCGGGGCCTGCGCCTGCGCCCCCGCGTCTCCGCCCTGCTGGAGGTGGAGTCGGGCCTGAACGACCCCATGGCCGTGTTCCTGACCCTCCTGTCCATTCACGCCGTGCAGGGGGCCGGCTTCGGCTGGGCGCAACTGGGCCAGTTCGCGCTGGAGATGGGCGGTGGCGGCATCATCGGTATCGCCGGCGGTTTCGCCCTGTCGGCCATCATCAACCGGCTGGAGCTGTCGGCCGGCCTCTATCCCATCCTGGCGCTGGCCGGCACCCTGTTCATCTTCGGCGCCACCCAGACCATCGGCGCCTCCGGCTTCCTGGCCGTGTACCTGGCCGGCTTCATCATGGGCAACCGCCGGGTCAAGGCGCGCCAGATCATCGAGCGTTTCCACGACGGTCTGGCCTGGCTCAGCCAGATCTCCCTGTTCCTCATGCTGGGCGTGCTGGTCTCGCCCGACACGCTGGTGCGGGTGGCGCTGCCGGCCCTGGTGGTGGCCGTGGCGTTGATCCTGGTGGCGCGGCCCCTGGCCGTCACCCTGTGCCTGTCCTTCTTCGGCTTCGCCTGGAATGAGCGGCTGTTCATCTCTTGGGTCGGCCTGCGCGGCGCGGTCCCCATCTTCCTGGGCCTGCTGCCGGTGCTGTCGGGCCTGCCGGGGGCCGAAACCTATTTCGGCATCGCCTTCGCCGTGGTGCTGCTGTCCCTGCTGGCCCAGGGTTGGACCATCGGCCCGGCGGCGCGCCTGCTGGACGTGGAAATCCCGGCCGACCCCGAACCGCCCGGCCGCGCCGACATCGACCTGCCGGTGGACGGGCCGCAGCAGCTGGCCATGCTGACGGTGGCGCCGGAGAGCGAGGCGGCGGTGCGCGGCCTGGGCCGGCTGGTGGTGCCGGAATCCGTGCGCGTGCTGGCCATGATCCGCGAGGGCCATCCCGTGGCGCCGGAGGAGGTGCGGGTGCTCTACCCCGGTGACGCCGTGCTGGTGCTGGGCGAACCGGCGGCCCTCACCGCCATGGAACGCCTGTTCGGCCGCCGCGACCACGGCCGCCGCGCCGCCGGGTTGGGCGATTTCCAGGTCAAGGGCGACACGCCCCTGGCCGCCGTGGCCGGGCTCTATGGCTTCGAGGCGCCGCCCGTCGACGGCGACATCGCCATCGGCGAGCACCTGGCCCGCCGCCTGGGCCGCCGCGCCTCCGTCGGCGTACGCCTGAAGGTGGGCGAGGTCGCGCTGATCGTGGCGTCCATGGACGAGACGCGGGTGACCGAGGTCGGCATCGACCTGACACCCAACGAACGGCCCTGGACGCGCCTGCGCCAGGGCCTGAAAGGCCTCAGGCGCAGCGCCTGAGGCCTTTCAGGCCGCCTTTGGGAAACCGCGCTCAGGTCCGGGGCGCGTGCTTGTTCAGGATGCGCTGCAGGGTGCGGCGGTGCATTTTCAAGCGGCGCGCGGTTTCCGAAACGTTGCGGTCGCACTGCTCGAACACCCGCTGGATGTGTTCCCAGCGGACGCGGTCGGCCGACATGGGATGTTCCGGCGGCGGCGGCAGGGGGCCGTCGGTCAGCAGGGCGGCCTCGACCGCGTCGGCGTCCGCGGGCTTGGGCAGGTAATCGACGGCGCCGGCCTTCACGGCCGCGACGGCGGTGGCGATGTTGCCATAGCCGGTCAGCATGACGATGCGCGCCTCGGGCCGTGCGTCACGCAGGGCCTTCACCACGTCCAGGCCGCTGCCGTCCGCCAGGCGCAGATCGACCACGGCGTAGCGGGGAGCCGCCTCCTGCGCCACGTCCACGCCCAGGGCGACGCTGTCCACCGCCACCACGTCGAAGCCGCGCTTTTCCAGCGCGCGGGCCAGGCGGATGCGGAAGGGGGCGTCATCGTCCACCACCAGCAGGCTGCGCGACGCGTCCCCGGTGAAGCCGAGGCGCATGGGATCGATCACGTCACCGGTCTCAACGTTCATTCTCGAAAACCCCTTATTTTCCGGCCATGCCGCAGGACGGTTGCAAACTTACCAACGACCTTACTACGCCGTGTTTGGACGCTTCCGTGCAATTCCGACACGCGGCAAAAGGACGCCCCGTCATGGCCGGAGAGATGGACACGGGATTATGTCCATCCAAGGGCGGCAATACGCGATTGTTCACCATACGAAGGTTTCCCATTCTTTCGCGCCGTTCCGACGGCCGGCGGCCTCGTCTCGCGCGGCCCCCTCACCTGCGCGGCCAAGTCACCTGCGCGGCCAAGTCACCTCGACCAAGTCACTGGGCCGCCGGCAGCGGTCCGCTCCAGTTCACGGTGACATGGGCGCCGGCGCCCACGGGCGTGCTGCCGGGCCGGCCGTTGGCGTAGGAGACGACGGCGCCGGTGCGTTCCAGCAGGATCTGGGCGATGAACAGGCCCAGCCCCATGGTGCCGCCGCCGCCGGCGCGCACCGGCACCTGCTCCAGCCGCTCGTCCCGGTCGGAAACGTAGGGTTCGCCCAGGCGTTCCAGCAGGCTGACGGGGAAGCCGGGGCCGTCGTCGGCCACGGTCAGCACCAGGGCGGAGGGGTCGCAATGCAGGGTCACGTCCACCCGGGTGGTGGCGAACTGCATGGCGTTCTGGAGGATGTTGCCCAGGCCGTGCTGCAGTTCCGGCGACAACGGCAGGGGGGAGGGCGCGCCCTCCTCCGCCCCGGTCACGGTGATTTCCAGCGCCACGTCCGCCCGGCGGTGGGGGGCGGCCACGGCCTCGATCACCTGCACCGGACCCAGGGGGGCGTAGGGCTCCATCTCGCCCTCCGCGTCCGGGCGGCGGGCGAGATCGGCCAGGATGACGCGGCAGCGATCGGACTGGCTCTGCAGCAGCTGGATATCCTCCACCCAGGGGTTGTCGGGCGGCATGTCGCGGGCCAGTTCCTTGGCCACCACGGCGATGGTGCCCAGCGGGCTACCCAGCTCATGCGCCGCGGCGGCGGCCAGCGCGCCCAGGGCGGAGGCCTTCTGCGCCCGGGCCAGCGACACCTGGCTGGCGATCAGGGCCTGCGACAGGTCGCGGCCGGACTGCGCCACCTTGTAGACGTAGGTGGCGATGAAGATGGCGGACAGGGTCAGCGCCGCCCAGATGCCGCCCAGATAGATGGGCGGCAGGGTGACGCCGTTGCTGGCCGGCCACGACAGGGGCATGGCCAGGACCCAGACCAAGGTCAGGCAGGCGGTGGTCAGCGTGGTCAGCCCGGTGACCAGGCGCCGGCCCAGCATGCTGGCCCCCACCATCAAGGGCGCCAGCACCAGCACGGCGAAGGGATTTTCCAGCCCGCCGGTCAGCATCAGCAGCACGGTCAGTTGCACCGTGTCATAGCCCAGGAACAGCACCGCGCCCCGTTCGGTCAGGAAGGGGCTGCGCCGGCGCCGGGCGATGGCGTAGAGGTTGATCAGCAGCGACACCGCCGTCACCGCCAGGGCCGGCAGCAGCGGGATGTCGATGCCGACCAGATCCTCCACCGTCAGCAAGGTGACGGTCTGACCGGCGATGGCGATCCAGCGGATGGTGTTGAGCGTACGCAGGTTGATGCGGGCTGCGGCCCAGCGTCCCCCCTCCGGCCGCGCGTCGGCCGCACCGTCATCCGTCGTTGCTGTCCACGCCTGCCGCGTCATCGACCTGATCGTCCTGGGTAAATGTTGGCCGGGTGAAGATTGGCCTGGATAGGCCAGCGGCAACCATGCCGGGCGTCAAGCTATAGCGCACGGGGCACGGCGTCGCACCTGTCGCCATCGACGGGCCCCGCGCAGGCCCTTGCCCCCGGGCGCGCGGCATTGATAATGGCTGGGAACGCGGAGCCGGACCATGGCTCGGCCAATGGAGAGCAAGCCTTGGAAAGCCAGCGCAAATTCGCGGTGCAGAAGCCCCAGGGCAAGAAGTGGGAAACCCTGGCCCTGGTCGACAACCTGCCGGCCGGCAAGCGGGAATTCAGCGAAGCGGTGCGCAGCCACGGCCGGGGCTATGTCCGGCTGATCCAGGTGGATTTCGAGAGTGAGGAGGCGCTGTCCAACTACGACTGGCGCCTGGTGGAACTGCACGACCCCTACAAGGGCAAGGGCCGGCCCAAGCCCACGGTGGTGGCGGGATCGGAACGCCCGATCAAGCCCAAGAAGGGCAAGGGCCCGGGCGAGAAGGTGGCGGTGCCCATCCGCACCTGGATGCTGGCCTGCCTGGTGGCGGTGGCCGTGGGCGTCATGTGGGTGGTGACGTATCACCGGCCGTGAGGGGCCGGTTGGTTCGCCTCAGGCGCCGGCGGGCCACCGGGCCCTCAAGCCAGCGGATGCTGGCCCCGGCGCTTGAGGAAAACGTCAATGCGTAGCCCGGCCCTCGGCGCCCCGGGTCGACACGCCGGCCTCGGCGAAGGTGGCCATGCCGGTGTGGCAGGCGACGGCGGCCTGCAGGAGGGGCAGGGCCAGGGCGGCGCCGGAGCCCTCGCCCAGGCGCATGCCCAGGGTCAGCAGCGGTTCCTGGCCGAGGATGTCCAACAGGCGGCGGTGCGCCGGCTCGGCCGACAGGTGGCCGACGATGCAATGGTCCAGGGCGCGGGGGTCCAGCTTGTACAGCACGGCGGCGGCGGCGGTGCAGGCGTAGCCGTCCAGCACCACCGGGGTGCGGGCCATGCGGGCCGCCATGATGGCGCCGACAATGGCGGCCAGTTCATAGCCGCCCAGGGCCCGCAGCACGTGGAAGGGATCGCTCAGCAGGTCGGCGTTGGCGGCCACGCCGGCCGCGACCACGGCCGCCTTGCGGGCCATGCCGTCGGCATCCAGGCCGGTGCCGGGGCCCACCCAGTCCTCGGCATTGCCGCCGAACAGGGCCAGGCACAGGGCGGCGGCGGATGTCGAATTGCCGATGCCCATCTCCCCCAGGCACAGCACGTCGATGCCGGTTTCCACCGCCATCATGCCGTAGGCCATGGCGCGGGCGCAGGCTTCCTCGCTCATGGCGGGGCCGTGGGTGAAGTCGGCGGTGGGGTTGTCCAGGTCCAGCTCATAGACACGCAGGTCGGCGTCGGCCTGGCCGCACAGCTGGTTCACCGCCGCACCGCCTTGGGTGAAGTTATGCACCATCTGCGCCGTCACCGCCGCCGGATAGGCCGACACGCCCAGGGCCGCCACGCCATGGTTGCCGGCGAACACCGCCACGCGGGGATGCTGCACCCGGGGAGGCGTGCGGCCCTGCCAGGTGGCCAGCCATTCGGTCAGGCTTTCCAACCGGCCCAGGGCGCCGCGCGGCTTGGTCAGCTGCACCTCGCGCTGCATGACGGTGGTGGCGGCCTCCAGATCCGGGCCCGGCAGGTCGGCCAGGACGCGGCGGAATTCGTCGAAGGAGGGGATGTCGCTCATGATGCTCCGGCCCGATAATGGGACCCGCGATCAGGCGCCGGACTGGCGCTGGCGGGCGGACGGGACTTCCCGTATACCGGAACCATGACTGATGCAACGGGGCCGCGCCTGGGCGGTGTCTTCGCCGAATTCATAGCCGCCGTGATCTTTTTGACGCGGCTGCCCATCCGTTGGCGCGGCGACTGGCCGCAAGACCTGGATTCCCGGGCGCTGACCTGGTTCCCCATCGTGGGCACCCTGATCGGCGCCATCGGCGGCCTGGTCTACTGGGGCCTCAGCAGCGTCAACGTCCCGCCCCTGCTGGCGGCCCTGCTGACGGTGGGGGCGCTGATGGGCCTGACCGGCGCCCTGCATGAGGACGGACTGGCCGACGTGGCCGACGGCTTCGGCGGCGGGCGCGACCGCGAGGCCAAGCTGACCATCATGAAGGACAGCCGGGTAGGCACCTATGGCGCCGCCGCCCTGGTGCTGAGCGTCGCCGCCCGCACGCTGGCCCTGGCGGCGATCGCCAGCCCGCACCATGTGGCTGTGGCCCTGATGGGCGCGCACGCCTATTCCCGCGCCTTCCTGCCGGGCATGAAGCTGCTGTTGCCGGAGGCGCGGCTGGTGGGCAACAGCGCCAGTGTGGGCAAGCCCAACAGCGCCCGCGCCCTGGCGGCGCTGCTGGCCGGCTTCGTCCTGGCGGCCACCACACTGACCAAGCTGCCGCTGGATGGCGGCATGACCCGCATTGCCATCCTGGCGGTGGCGACCGGCGGCGTCCTGGTCGTGGGTCAGTTGGCCCGGCGCCAGGTGGGCGGCATCACCGGCGACGTGCTGGGGGCAACGGAACAGGTGGTGGAGATCCTGTTCCTGGTGGCCGTGACCGGCGCCCTGGGCGCCGCCGTCGCCATGCCATGAGCACGTCCTTTCCTCCCTCGGCACCGCCCCCCTTGGCGACGCCCCCCTTGGCGACGACGGTGCGGTGGTGGTGGGTGCGCCACGCCCCCCTGGCGCAGCCGCACCAGATCGCCGGCCAGGCGGATGTGGAGCTGGCCCTGTGGCCGGGCCCCAGCGCCCAGCTGACGGCGGCGCGCCTGCCCACCAGCGCCCTGTGGCTGGCCAGCCCCCTGGGCCGCACGCGCGAGACGGCCGCGCGCCTGGCGGCCCTGGTCCCCGCCACCCCGCCCGAACCGGCGACCGACCCCCGGCTGATGGAACAGCATTTCGGCGCTTGGCAGGGCCGCAGCTATGCCGAGCTGGAGGACGCGGGCGACCCGCAGCTGGCCCCCTTCTGGGCCGACCCGGCCGGCGTCGCCCCGCCCGGTGGCGAAAGCTTCGCCGAGGTGTGCCGCCGCGTGGCCCAGGCGGTGGAGGAGTGGAGCGCCCGGCAAACCGGCGACCGCGACATCATCTGCGTCAGCCACGCCGGCCCGGTGCGCGCCGCCATCGCCCAGGCCCTGGCCCTGACGCCCGCCACGGCCCTGTCGCTGGACGTGGCGCCCCTGTCTCTGACCCGCCTGGACCGCATCGCCACCGCCGATGGCCCCGCCTGGGCCGTGCGCTGGATCAACCGCATCCCCTGACCCAACTTGCCGCACGGCCGCCTTACTTCGCCTTTAGGGTCACCACCACGGTGTCCGCGGCTTAGGGCCTGATGGGGCGTGCCCGTCTGGGGCATGGGCGGCGGCACCCAGATATGGTAGGAATTCTGCCAACAACATCAAAAGGTGGTTCAGCCACGCTGAACCCTGACTAATGAGGATGAGGAAGATGATCGATCGGCGGCAGGTGTTGGCGGGTGCGGCGGCGGGCATGGCGCTCGCGCTGGGAACCGCGATGCCGGCGCGGGCGGAGGTGACGGAAGCGCAACTGATGGTGGAGCGCGCGCGGCTGACCGCCATGACCCTGCTTGGCGATCCGCAGTACGCGCCGCTGAAAAGCCTGCTGGGCCGGGCCAAGGGCGTGCTGATCCTGCCCAACGTCATCCAGGCCGGATTCTTCCTGGGTGGGGGCGGCGGCACCGGCGTGCTGGTGGCGCGCGGCACCGACGGGTCGTGGAGCGGCCCCGCCTTCTACACCATGGCCGAGGCCAGCTTCGGCCTGCAGTTCGGCGGCCAGCAGGCGCAGATGATGCTGGTGATCATGACCGACAAGGGCCTGAACGCCGTCATGGACCGCAGCGTGAAGCTGGGCGCCGACGCCAAGGTGGCGGTGGGTGAGCTGGGCACCCAGGTCGGCGCCGGCTATGGCGTGGGCGTGGACGCCGACATGTACGTTTATGCCAAGACCAGCGGCCTGTTCGGCGGCCTAGCCGTTGACGGCTCGGTCATCACCCCGCGCAAGGAATGGAACGACATCTTCTACGGCCAGCAGACCACCCCTGAGCAAATCCTGCTGGACCGCGCCTTCTACCGGCCGGAAGCCCAGGCGCTGGCGAGTGTTTTAAGTCAGTAAAGCGCCCCCTCAAACGGCGGACGCGAGCATCCCCCCGCTTGCCTCGTCCTCGCTGCGCCCTTCTTCGCCCGGGAAGCGCTATCGAGCGCAGCGACAAGGACGCGACCGCGTCCGCCGCAGATTTACGGGGTGCCGAAGGCGGACTGGAAATCGAGGATAGCCAAGGGGCGGATGCCCCGCCGGCGCCCGAGAAACACTGTGTGAGAAGCACTCAAGCCCAGACCAGCGCCAGCAGTGCGATACACACGGCCAGCAGGCCGGCGGCGGCGGTCAGGGCCACGACGGCGCGCATGTCGCTGGCGTCGACGCGGGCGCGGCCGGTGCCCAGCCAGTCCTCGTAGACCACCATCTCACCCTCCTTGCGCGGGCCGGCCAGGGCCAGGTTCAGGGCGCGGGCCACGGCGGCCACGGGCAGGGCGGCCGTGCCCTGGATGTGCTGGGTGCGCAGGGCGGCCAGGGCCGTGCCCGGGCGGCTGCCGGGCACCATCAGGCAGCCCGCCGCCAGGAACAGCACGGTCAGGCGCGCCGGGATCCAATCCATGACCAGCAGGGCGCGCCGCGCCGGCCGGCCGAAGGCGGCGTAGCGGGGCGAGGTGTGGCCCACCGTCACCGCCACCGTTTCAACCGTCACCCAGATCATCAGGCCGGGCAGGTCGAACAGCGCGAACCAGAACAGGGGCGCCACCAGGCCCCGGCTGACCTGGCCCACCAGCGCCTCCATCCCCGCCCGCAGCACGGCGTGGCGGTCCATGGACCAGACGGGCTTGTGCGTCAGCGGCGCCACCGCCTGGCGCAGCACCTCCTCCTCCGCCGCCGTGGCGGCCGCCAGCAGGCCCCGCATGGTGACGAGCAGGCGGCCGAAAAGCAGCGCCCGCGTCACCAGCAGCAGCGACAGCAGCCAAGCCACGCGCACATGCACGGCGGCGATGGTCAGCACCAGGGCCGCCAGCCCCACCCCGCCAGCCAGGACCAGGACCAGCAGGGCGCCGCGCGCCAGGCGCACGCTGTCCAACCGCTCGATCCGGTTCAGGCGCTTGTCGGCCCAGCGCACGGCACCGGCCAGCTGCCCTTGTGGCGTCGCCAGCCAGCGGTCGACGGCGGGGAAGCCGGCGATGAAGGCGTTCAGCACCAGGGCCAACGCCAGCAGTAGCAGCGATTCCGCCCGGGGCGGGGCGAACGGCAGGGGAATCATGTCCGTCTACCGGGCCTGAGGCTGGCCAGGGTGAACGTCGGCAGCCGGTTCGACAGGCGGCGCAGGCCACCGCCCTCCGCCCCGCCGCCCTTCCCGCTGCCCTTCCCGCTGCCCGCCGGCGGTTCCGGCGGCGGCAGGAAGCCCAGCGTCTCGGCGGCGGCACTTCGCGCAGCGGCACCCGGCGCGCGCCATGACAGCGTGTCGAAACCGCCGCAATGGCCGCACAAGGCTCCCCAGGCGGGGTTCACGCCGCCGCAGGCCTGGCACACCCAGGCGGGATCGGGGGCGGCCCTGGCCGCCTGGGCCAGGTGGCCACGCTCCTCGGCACCCTGCCCATGCTCGGCCGTCGCCAGCGCCGCCAGGCGGCGATAGACGCGGGCGGTGGGCCGCAGGGCCAGGGCGCGGGTCAGGTGGCCGCGCGCCAGGCCCCACAGCCGGGCCTCGGTCGCGGCGTCGGCCAGGGCGACGTGCGCCTCCGGCACGCTGGCATCCAAGGCTACCAGGGCCTCCAACCGCTTCACCCGGGCCAGCGGGTCGGCGGCGGCGCCGGCCTTCTCTCCCGCCACGCCCCAGGCGGCGGCCAGTTCGGGATGGGGCGCCAGTTGCCACGACTGCTCCAGGGCGCGGGTGGCGGCGCGGGCGGACCCGGTGGCAGCCAGCAGGCGCGCCGCCTGCACCGCCGCCGGCACGGAGGCGGGCTCAAGATCGTGGGCCTTGCGCGCCAGCGCCAGCGCCTGGTCCTGGTTGCCGTCGGCCTCCGCCGCGCGGCTGCGTTCCACCAGCAAGGCGGCGCGGTGGCGGCGCAGGGCTTCCGCCGGCAGGGCCTTGGCCGCCGTCAGGGCGTCCAGCGTGGCCGCCGCCGCGGTCCAGTCGCCGGCGCGCGCCTGCAGGTCGAACTGGGTCAGCAGGGGCCAGCGCGCCTTGGGCTTCAGGGCTGCCGCCTCCTGCACCAGGCCCAGCGCCCGCTGGGTCTGGCCGGCGGCCAACGCCTGCAGGGCAAGGCCGCGCAGGCCGACGAAGGCCATGTCCGGCTGCTTCAGCGCCACGCCACGCTCACGCATGGCGGTGAAATGGCCGGCCGCCGCCGCCTCGTCCCCCGCCAGTTGCGCCGCCTGGGCGGACAGCAGCAGGGTCAGCGACGGTTCGTTCAGCAGGCCGTCGGCCTTGGCGGCCAAGCGGCTGGCGTTGGCGCCGTCCCCGCTGGCCACCGCCAGGAAGCCCCGGCCGAGGGCCTGATATCCCCGCGTGCGCCGGCTGGTGCGGCGTCCCGCGCCAAAGCGCCCGGGGCTGCGCCACACCAGCACAAACAGGCGCACCAGGATGTAGGCCACCACCGCCAGCAGCAGCAGGGCCACGGCCACCACGCCCACCTGAGTCTGGATGATGTAACCCTGCCAATCCAGCCGCAGGGTGCCCGGCCGCTGCGCCACCCAGACCGCCAGCGCGATGACCAGGCCCAGGCGCAGCAGGAACCACAGCGTCCGCCTCATGGATGGCCCCCATCGGCCGGTTGGGGTTGCGCAGGGGCGCCCCCCTCGGTCGGCACCGGTTCCGCCGGCTTGGCGTCCTCAGGTTTGGCCGTATCGCCCTTGCCGGCATCGGGGGACGGGGCCAGCGCGCCCCCGGCCGGCTTTTCCTTGGGCGGGGGCAAGCCGGCCTGCACATCGCTGACGGCGCGGCGCGAGAGCCGGTTCATGGCATCGTCGGCGCTTAGCCGCGCCTGGGCGTCACGCAGCCAGGCCTGGACCTCGGCCGCGGCCGCCGGCGGGCCGGACAGGGCCGACATCTCTGCCACCGCCGTGCCGATGTCGCCCCGGTCCAACGCGGCGCCGGCGCGCGACACCACGGCGTCGGGCGCATTGCCCTCGACGCGGCCGTCCTTGCGGCGGATGGTGACCAGGGCTTTGATACGGCCCCACAGCTGTTGCAGCCAGTCGGCCCCCTCCGGCACCTGGGCCGCCTGCTGGGCGGCGGTGGCGGCGCGGTCGAAGCCCTCGCGCAGGGCCACGGGGCCGGCAAGGCCCGTGGCCTGGCTTTGCGCCAGCCGATCCAGCGCCTGGCGCAGGGCGTCGTCCTCCGGCGCCAGGCTGCGCACGGCCGACAGCTCCACCCCATAGGGCCGGCCGGACAATAGGGCCGCCTGCAACTGGTTGGTCGCCACCAGCAGGGCCTGGCCGCGACCGGCGGCGGCCGTCTGCGCCGCCAGGCGGCCGCTCAATTCCTCACGCTGTTGCGCCGACTGGGCCAGCGCCTGCTCCAACGCCCGCTGCCGGTCGGTCAGGCGGTTGAACTGGTCCGTCATCTGCTCCAGCCGCGCGGCCAGGGCGGGATCGGGGGTCGCCGGAGCCGCGGTACCGTCGCCGCCCACGGCCGGTGCGGCGGCCAGCCTGGCCTTCAGGTCGGCCACCTCCTGTTCCAGCGCCTGCTGGCGCTGACCGGCGGCGTTCAGGCGGCGGGCCATCTCGGTCAAGGTCGCCTCCATCCCCGCCTGCTCCGCCGATTGCGCCGGCTGGGCGGGCCCTGATTGGCCGGTCGGTAGGGCGGCGGGCAGGCCGGCGCGGCTCAGCCAGGGGTCCAAGACGCCCGCGCGGTACAGCGACCAGCCGCCGGCCCCCAGCGCCGCCAGGGAGATCAACAGGGCAAGGGCCGACACGGCCCCGCCACCCCGGCGCGGCGGCGCGGCGGCGGGCCGGGGCGCATCGCGGCGGATGGCGTCAGGCTTGGGTGTCTCCCTGCGCGGGGCGTCCACCCGGGGCGGCTCCGCCTTGGGGACATCCGTCTTGGGCAATTCCATGCGGGGGCGATCCACGCGGAAGGGTTCGCCCGGTGGCTGCGGGGGGGGCGGCACGGCGTCGTCTGGCCGGGCACCCAGGCGATAGCTGCTGGCGGGGGCCGGCGGCTCCCTATTCAGGGAGGGCTGGTCGGCGAGGGGGACGGGGCCAGGCGACAGAGGACGATCGTCCGGCCCCGGCAACGCGATGACCGCAGCGGCGGATGCGCTGGCGGATGGATTGGCGAGTGTCTCCGGCGCGCCCATCACGGCGTCCAATTCGGCGGCCTCCAGGACCAGCCCCAGGCGCGATGCCGCCGCCTCCAGGTCGGCGCGGCGGTTGGGTGGGATATGACCGCGCTTTTTCCAGCCCTGGACCGTGGTCACGGGAATGCCCAGCTTGGCCGCCATGGGCCGGATGCCGCCGAACCGCTCGACGATGGCGTCCACCTGCGGATTGGTACCCGGCAGATTGGCGCCCGCCAGATTGGCACCGGACTGGGCCAAACCGCCTTGTCCTATAGCAGGGGCGGGCCCCATGCCGGGGGTGGGGGACGGGGCGTCCGAACCTTCACCGCTCATACGGCGATCCTTTCATCCTAAAAAACGCGTCCGGGCCCGTCGGGCGCCAGGGCCAGCAGGTCCAACAGGGCGGCCTGGTTGGGATGGGCGGCCACGGCCACGTGGCGGAACAGGGGGGCATCCCCCAGGGCGCCCGCCACCGTCGGGCTGAGGCACAGGGCTGAAACGGCGCCCAGATCGGCGCCGCCCTGTACCGCAAGGTTAACAAACGTACGCGCCGACCGGGGAGAAAAAAGCAGCACATGGTTAACCGCCCCGGCCGCCAACGCGTCGCGGACGCCGGGTAGCAGGGCATCCGCCGCCACCGCGCGGTAGAGGACCAGGCGCCGGGCGGTGAAGCCCTGGGCCGCCAAGGCGCCGGCGGGATCCCCCGCCACGTCGGCTCCCGCAGCGTGCAGCAGCAGGCCCGCGTCGGGCCGGGCTTCAGCCGCCACCAGGCGAACCAGGTCGTCCGCGTCGCCGGCGGCGGACCACACGGTGGTGAAGCCCAGGTCGCGCGCCGCGGCGGCGGTGCGGTCGCCCACCGCGTACAGGGGCCACGTACGGGGCGCACCCTGCCGGGCCAGGGCCCGTACGCCGTTGACGCTGGTGATCAGCACGGCCTGCACCGTGTCCGGCGGCGGCAGGGTGGCCGCCACATCCTCCACCGTCATCAGCGGATCGATCAGGATGTCGTGGCCCAAGGCTGCCACGGCCGCCGCCGTGCGGTCGGCCTCCGGCTGGGGGCGGGTGATGAGGACGGTGGCCATGGGTGCCGTCCGCTGTCGTGGTCAGGAGACGGCGAAGATGCCGGGCGGCAGGCGGCCCTTCAGCTCCGCACCCGCGTCGAGGCCAGCGGCCAGCGCGTCGCTGGCGGGGAAGCGGCGGCTGGTGGTGACGATGGTGCGGCCGTCGGGGCTGAGCGCCATCGCGTCCAGTTCCAGCACCCCCTCCCCCACCACACGGGCCAGCGCGGCGATGGGGGTGCGGCAGGACCCGTCCAGGGCCGTCAGCACGCCCCGCTCCGCCGTCACGCGCAGGGCGGTGTCGGCGCAGTTCAGCGGTGCCAGCAGGCCGTTGGTCACGGCGTCGGCCACCCGCGTCTCGATGCCGATGGCGCCCTGGGCCACGGCCGGCAGCATCATTTCCGCCTCCAGCACCGCCGTCACCTTGTCGGCCAGGTCCAGGCGGCGCAGGCCGGCCATGGCCAAGAGGGTCGCGTCCACCTCCCCCTCCGCCAGCTTGCGCAGGCGGGTCTGGACGTTGCCGCGCAGGGGCACCACGGTCAGGTCCGGACGGCGGGCCAGCACCTGCGCCTGGCGCCGCAGGCTGGCGGTGCCGACGACGGCGCCGGCCGGCAGGTCCAACAGCGTGGTGCCGTCGCGGCTGAACCAGGCGTCGCGCGGATCCTCGCGCGGCAGCAGGCAGGTGATGTCCAGCCCCTGGGGCAGCACCGTGGGCACGTCCTTCATGGAATGGACGGCCAGGTCGATCTCCCCCGCCAGCAAGGCGTCCTCGATCTCCTTGGTGAACAGGCCCTTGCCGCCGGCCTCCGCCAAGGTGCGGTCCAGGATGCGGTCGCCCGTCGTCTTGATGACGACGATCTCAATGGCGCCGGGCGCCGCCAAGTGCGGGTGGGCCATTCCCAACCTCAAGCGCGTCTCATGCGCCTGGGCCAGGGCGAGCGGGCTGCCCCGGGTGCCGATGCGCAAGGGGGTGCCGGAGGCATGAGCCGGGGGGAGAGGGGGCGTCGCGGTCGTCATGCTTGCCTGTCTATCCCCCTTTGCGGTTGCGGGAAAGGGCCCGGTCGGTGACAACGGCGGAAATGATGCCGATTTGATATGGCTTAGGTCCGGTGTCCACCGGAGCGGCCAGGGGTTTTGGGTGATGATCGTCCTGGGTATCGAGACCAGTTGTGATGAGACCGCCTGCGCCATCGTCGATGACGCGCGGGGCATCCGCGCCAACGTCGTGCTGTCGCAGTTGGATGAGCACCGCCCCTATGGCGGCGTGGTGCCGGAGGTGGCGGCCCGCGCCCACCTGCATTACCTGGATGGCCTGATCCGGCAAGCGCTGGATGAGGCGCGCCTGGAACTGGGCCAGGTGGACGCCATCGCCGCCACCGGCGGGCCCGGCCTGATCGGCGGGGTGATCGTGGGCGTCATGACCGCCAAGGCCATGGCGGCGGCGCGCGGCCTGCCCTTCGTCGCCGTGAACCATCTGGAAGGCCACGCCCTGACGGCGCGCCTGACCGATGACGTGCCCTTCCCCTACCTGCTGTTGCTGGTGTCCGGCGGGCATTGCCAGTTGTTGGAGGTGGAGGGCGTGGGCCAGTACCGCCGGCTGGGCACCACCATCGACGACGCGGTGGGCGAGGCCTTCGACAAGACGGCCAAGCTGCTGGGCCTGGGCTATCCCGGCGGGCCGTTGCTGGAAAAGGCGGCCGCGCGCGCCACCAACCCCGGCCGCTTCGAGCTGCCGGCCCCGATGAAGGGGCGGCCGGACTGCGACTTCTCCTTCTCCGGCCTCAAGACCGCCGTGCGGCGGCATGTGGAACAGCTGGGCACGCTGACCGAGGCCGACGTGGCGGATCTCGCCGCCGCCTTCCATCACGCCGTGGGCCAATCGCTGCTGGACCGCTGTGACCGCGCCATCAAGGCCTTCAAGGACCGGCATCCGGACGGACGCCACCTGGTGGTCGCCGGCGGCGTCGCGGCCAACAAATATCTGCGGGACCAGCTGAGCAAGCTGGCCACCAAGCGCGGCCTGACCTTCACCGCCCCGCCCCTATCTCTCTGCACCGACAACGCCGCCATGATCGCCTGGGCGGGGCTGGAACGCTTCCGCCTGGGCCAGACCGACGGCCTGGACTTCGCCCCCCGCCCCCGCTGGCCGCTGGACCCCGCCGCGAAGCCGATGAAGTTCGCGGGGGCTAAGGCGTAACGGCGCGACGCCGGCGCGAGGTTGCGACCCTATGGGCTTGAGTGTCTAATATCGGAAGGCACATGAACTCCTGAGCATCTGCCTACCAGCCGCCTTAACGAGGCATAGCCATGAGCAAATCCCCGCTGTACGACCGCGATTTTTATGCCTGGGCCAATGAACAGGCGTCGCTGCTCCGCGCCGGCAAGCTGGCGGCGGCCGATATCGCGCACATTGCCGAGGAGATCGAGAGCATGGGCCGCAGCGAGAAGCGAGAGCTTGTGAACCGGCTGGCCGTTCTGCTGCTGCATCTCCTGAAATGGCAGTTTCAGCCCAGCTTTCGCGGCAATAGCTGGCGTTTGACTATCGAGGAACAACGTTACCGGCTTGCCGACCACTTGGCCGACAATCCCAGCCTCAAAGGGACCTTGCCGGAAACGACCGCCAACGCCTACCGCCTCGCTCTTGTAGAGGCTGAGCGCGAAACCGGCCTCGCGCGGTCGACCTTTCCCGCCACCTGCCCCTGGCCCTTCGATGCAATTATGGATGAGGGTTTTTGGCCGGAAACCGGCTCACACTGATTCTCGGCCGGTCGCGTTGGCCGGCCCCCAGCCGTCACCGGCCAGGGAGCCGCCCCACCTCAATGCGCGGTGCTGATGAACACCTGCTCGGCGCCACCCTTCTTGAAAACGACACCGCCCTTCATCACGAAGTCGACCTTGCCCATCAGGGTGATGTCCTTGGTCGGGTCGCCGGGGACGGCGACGATGTCGGCGTACTTGCCGGCGGCGACGCTGCCGATGTCCTTGTCCTTCTTCAGCAGGGTGGCGGCGTTGATGGTGGCCATCTGCAGGGCGTACATCGCCGGCATGCCCACCTGGACCAGCAGGGGGAAGTCCTTCCAGTTGTCGCCGTGCGGGAACACGCCGGCATCGGTGCCATAGGCGAACTTCACCCCGGCCTTGTAGGCGTCGCCCACCGTCTTCATCAGCTGCGGGCCCACCAGCAGGGCCTTGGCCTGCACCGCCGGCGGATAGGCGTGGGGGTTGCCCTTGGCCTTTTCGGTCACATAGGTGCCGGTGTAGATGGTGGGCACGTAGTAGGTGCCGTGCTCCTTCATCAGCTTCATGTCCTGGGCGTCCATGAAGGTGCCGTGCTCGATGCTGTCGGCGCCGGCAACGACGGCGCGGCGGATGCCCTCCGCCCCGTGGGCGTGGACGCCGACGATGTAGCCGTACTCATGGGCCGCGGCGACCAGGGCCTTGGTCTCCTCCTCCGTCAACTGGCTGTTGTCGACGCTGCCCGACAGGTCCAGCACGCCACCCGTGGTCATGATCTTGATGGTGTCGACGTTCTGCTTGTAGTGCTCGCGCACCGCCTTCCAGGCATCAGCCGTGCCGTTGATGATGCTGTCGTGCGCGCCCACGTCGGGCTGCAGGTCCATGCGCAGGCCGTCGCCATCGTCGGCATGGCCGCCGGTGGAGCCGATGGCGGGCCCGGCCGTCAGGATGCGCGGGCCGGCGACCCAGCCCTTGTTGATCTGGTCGCGCAGGGCCACCGTCTCATAATGGCTGTCGCCCAGGTTGCGCACGGTGGTGAAGCCGCCCAGCAGGGTGCGCTTGGCCCACACCGTGCTGCGCACCACCCAGTCGGCCAGGTTGAAGTGCAGCATGTCGCTGTAGACGGTGGGGGTGAATTCGCTGCTGAGATGGACATGGGCGTCGATCAGGCCGGGCAGGCAGGTCTCACCCGCCAGGTCCACCACGTCGGCCTCGGGCCGGGTGACATAGCCGGACACCACCTCGGTCACGCGGTCGCCCTGGATGACCACGCTGGTCTGGCCTAGCATCTTGCCGGCCACGGAGTCCAGCAGCGCCGGGCAGTGCAGCACCACCGGCTTGGCCGCCGGAGCCGCATCCTGCGCCTGAGCACCTAACGGCGCCAGCGCGCAACCGGCGAGCAGGGCAAAGGAATAGGCGGCGCGACGGGCGCGGCCCGCCGTCGTTATCGTACCAACAGCCATTTCGGCATCCCCTTATTCAGAAGCCATGTCCCTGTTTCGTCCGCCGGTTCACCGCCCGGTCGGCTGGGCGCCACGGTATCATCGCCTCGGCACCGCCGCCACCGGCCCATTGCGGAAGCCGGCCCATCCGGGGTAAGCCAAGGCCAGCAATCGCTTATAGGGTCCGGAGGGGATGGAGATGCAGCGGATCGGTGTCATCGGGGCGGGCGCCTGGGGCACGGCGCTGGCCATGGCCGCCCGCCGGGCTGGGCGCGACGTGGTGCTGTGGGCGCGGGAGCCCGAGGTGGTGACCGCCGTCAACGGCGCCCACGAGAACACCCCCTTCCTGGCCGGCGTGGCCCTGGACCCCGCCATCCGCGCCACCGGCGACCTGGCGGAGGCCGTGCGGGCCGACGCCGTGCTGCTGGTGACGCCAGCACAGCACATCCGCGCCACCACGGCCAAGCTGAAGCCCCTGCTGGCCGCCGGCACGCCGGTGGTGCTGTGCGCCAAGGGCATCGAGATCGCCACCGGCAGCCTGATGACCGAGGTGACGGCGGGGGAGCTGCCCGATACCCCGCTGGCCGTGATGTCCGGCCCCACCTTCGCCGCCGAGGTGGCGCGCGGCCTGCCCACCGCCGTGACCCTGGCCTGCCGCGACGCCGCCCTGGGCCAGCGCCTGGCCCAGGCCCTGGGCAGCCTGACTTTCCGCCCCTATGCCAGCGACGACCTGGTGGGCGCGGAGATCGGCGGGGCGGTGAAGAACGTTCTGGCCATCGCCTGCGGCATCGTCGCCGGCCGCGCCCTGGGCGACAACGCCCGCGCCGCCCTGATCACCCGCGGACTGGCGGAGATCGCCCGCCTGGGCCAGTCGCTGGGTGCCAGGCCCGAGACCTTTATGGGCCTGTCCGGCCTGGGCGACCTGACGCTGACCTGCGGCAGCCTGCAATCGCGCAACATGTCGCTGGGCCACGCCCTGGGCCAGGGTCAGCCGCTGGCCACCATCCTGGCCGGCCGCAATTCCGTGGCCGAGGGCGTTTATACCGCCGAGGCGGTGGTGCGCCTGGCCGCCCGCCAGGGCGTGGACATGCCCATCTGCCAGGCGGTGGACGCCATCCTGAACCATGGCGCCGACGTCAACGCCACCATCCAATCCCTTTTGTCCCGCCCCCTCAAGCCCGAGGGCACGTAAGCCTTACCGGAGAGCCGTTCCCATGCACTTCGCCATCACCTGCACCGACAAGCCCGGCAACCTGGACCTGCGCCTGGCTACCCGCCCGAAGCACCTGGAGTACCTGGACACCCAGGTGGCCCACATCGTCGTGGCCGGCCCCCTGCTGGACGCCGAGGGCAAGCCCGTGGGCAGCCTGTTGGTCGTGGATTTCCCCGACGAGGCCGCCGCCCAGGCCTTCGCCGCCGCCGACCCCTATGCCGAAGTCGGCCTTTTTGCATCCGTAACGATCCAGCCCTTCCGCGTCGTTTATCCGAAGGCTTGAGGCAACAGCGCCCCGGCAGCTCCCCGCATTTCCCTAGGACGCGACCGCGTCCGCCGGAGATTTACGGGGAGCCGGAGGCGGACTGGAAATCGAGGATAGCCAAGCGGCCGGACGGCCGCGCCCGGCGCCTGAGGGAACAAGGAAATAAGAGATGCCCTACTGGCTGGTGAAGTCGGAACCCTTCAAGTACTCCTGGGACAAGTTCGTGGCGGACGGCCGCACCCATTGGGACGGCGTGCGCAACTACCAGGCCGCCAACAACCTGAAGGCCATGAAGGTGGGTGACCGCGCCTTCTTCTATCATTCCAACGAGGGGCTGGAGATCGTGGGCATCGCCGAGGTGGTGCGCGAGGCCTATCCCGACCCGTCGGATGAAAGCGGCCGCTTCGTCATGGTGGATCTGAAGCCGGTGATGCCTGTGAAGACGCCCCTGACGCTGAAGGACATCAAGGCCGATCCGGACCTGTCCAGCATGGCGCTGGTACGCCAGTCGCGCCTGTCCGTCTGCCCCATTACGGATGCGGAGTGGAAGGGCGCCTGCCAACGCATGGGCGTCGATGCCTGACACCATCGCCTCTCCCCTGTGCCGCCTGGCCGACATCGCGGACGGCCAGGCCAAGGGGATCAATTGGGGCAGTGGCAGCGCGCGCGAGGAAATCCTGGTGGCGCGGCGGGGCGACCGGGCCTTCGCCTATCACAACCGCTGTCCCCATGTCGGCACCACCCTGGACTGGACGCCCGACCGGTTCATGAGCGCCGATGGCCGCCACCTGCAGTGCGCCACCCACGGGGCCCTGTTCCGGGTGGAGGACGGCCTGTGCATCCACGGCCCCTGCGCCGGCCGCAGCCTGACGCCGGTGCGGGTGCGGGTCGGGGACGGCGCCGTCCATTTGGATGATTGATCAGGCGCCCCCGATATAAGCCGCCAGTTCCTCCGGCGTGCCGGCGGGAAAAGCCTCCTTCAAGTAATCCAGGAAGGCGGAGACTCGCGCGCTCAATAACCGCCGCGAGGGATAGAGCGCCCACAGGGCGATCTCCGGCCCGTCCACATCCCCCCAATGCACCAGCGTGCCGGCGGCCAGGTCGTGGCTCACCAGGGATATGGGCAGGCACGCGGCGCCGACGCCCGCCCGGACGGCGTCGCGAACCATGACCAGCGACGACAGGCACAGCACCGGGTCCACCGCGAGGCGCGAAAGTCCCGCCGGCCCCATGACAGTCCAGGTTCCACCCCCGTCCGCCGAACCCCTCACCACGACCGGAACCGGGCGACCGTCCACCGGCCGGGGGAAGTGCGGGCCGGCGACGACGACCAGGCGGTCGCGTAGGAAGCTGCGTCCGACCAGGCTTTCGTCCGGATCGGGGTTCACCCGGATGACCAGGTCATAGCCTTCCTCCACCATGTCGACGGGCCGGTCCTCCGTCGTGACCTCCAGCCGCACCTCCGGATATTTCAGCGCGAAGCCGGCAGCCACCTTGCCCATGGCGGTCTGCGAGAACAACAGGGGGGAGCTGATCCGCAACCGCCCCCGCGGCCGATCCCCGCCGGAGGCGATCGCCGCCGCCGTCTCGTCCAGTTCGGTCAGCAGCGCCCCCGTCCGCTGGAACAGCGCCCGCCCTTCCTCGGTCAGCTTCAGCACCCGCCCCCCGCGCTCGAACAGGCGCAGATCCAGGGCGGCCTCCAACTCGGCAACCCGGCGGGACAGGGTCGCCTTGGGGCGGCCTGAGGCGCGGGCGGCCCGGCCGAACCCGCCGTGCCGGGCGACAAGATTGAAATCGGTGAGGGCAAGCAGGTCCATCTGTTCCACCAGCGAGACAGGATGTCCAAATCTACCGCCTATCGGCCTGAATATGGATCATTAAATTAAGGATGTCTTTTGGCACCGGGCACGGCCCCGGCTGGACGCCCAGGCAAATCCATCCCCCGAGCAAGGAAGGCCATCATGATCTATTCGACTGCCACCGGCCCCGTGAACCCGCAGGGCGAGGCCCCGTTGACCCGCGCCCAGGTCTGGAAGGGCCTGGTCCTGAAAGCCCGCGACGCCCGCCTGTTCCTGCCACCCAACCTGTGCACCCGCTGCGACGTGGTGGAGGAGAGCGCCACGCACATCGTGCGGGAGGCCACGATCGGCGGTGCCGACCTGCGCGAGATCATCACCTTCGAGCCCGAGAGCAAGGTCACCTTCTTCCAGGCCACCGGCCCGCGCGAGGGCGCCATCGTCAACGAGCTGTTCGAGGACGCCGACGGCACGCTTCAGCTCCGCTTCTACTGCTACATCGGCCTGCGCGGCAAGGAACCCAACGGGCCCGAGGAACAGGCCGAGCAGACGCAGTTCGACAGCGAGCGCGGCTACAAGGCCGCCCTGCTGTCGACGCTGAAGCGGACCCGCGAGTTGCTGGCGGAAGGCCGGCTTTGATCATCATCCCGACCATCAACGACAGGGCGCCGCCCAGCCGGCCCCCCTTATCCGAGGCAGCCATCATGCAAAATTCCGTAATGGACAGCCCCCAGCCCAAGATCCTGGTCCTGGGTGCCACCGGCCCCACCGGCCGCCTGATCGTCCGCCAGGCAATCGCGCAGGGGTATGATGTCACCGTGCTGGCGCGCTCCGCCGAAAAGGCGCGGGGGCTTGAGGGGGCGGCGCTCATCATCGGTGATGCCCGCGATGAGACCGTCCTGCGCCGGGCTCTCAAGGGGCGGGACGCCGTCATCAGCGCCCTGGGCACGCCGGCCAGCCCGTTCCGCGAGGTGACATCCCTTTCGACCGCGACGCGCGCCCTGGTGGACGCGATGAAGGCCGAAGGGGTGCGGCGCCTGGTCTGCATCACCGGGATGGGCGCCGGCGACAGCGCCGGGCACGGCGGCTTCCTGTTCGACCGCCTGATTTTCCCGCTGCTGCTGCGCAAGGTCTACGCGGACAAGGACCGCCAGGAGGCTGTCGTCAGGGAGAGCGGGCTGGACTGGGTTCTTGTCCGCCCGTCCGTCCTTAACAATAAGCCGGGCCGCGGCGACGTCCGCGCGCTGACCGACCTGACCGGCGTCCACGGCGGAACCATAGCGCGGGCGGATGTCGCGAGCTTCGTTCTGGAACAGGTGCGCGGCGACACCTGGCTGCGCAAGGCCCCGCTGATCACCGGGTGATTGCGCGCCGGACCTATCAGGCCGACCGGGTCTTCATGGTGGCGGCGAAGTCCTCGGTCGTGGTGACCATGCGGCGGGCGATCACGCCCACCTCGCGCGCCACATCGGCGACGGTGGGGGCGGACAGCGCGTCGGCGGCGTCATTGGCGACAGCCGCCGAGGACGAGCCCCCCTCCACCGTGGCCAGGCCCGAGGTGGTGCGGGTCACGGCCGGATGGGACAGCGCGCGCAACACGCTGTCGATGGCCATGAGGCTGGTGCGGCTGCTGATCTGGCTCAGCCGGCCGATCAGGTCCGTCGTGTCGTGTCCCGCACCGTTGTCCCCAACACCCGTGGTCATGGGCATCCCTATCCGCGCAACGTCCGGGCCGGAAGGTGGCCCGCCCCGAATGACAATAGCGGCATTATGAATAACACAAGATGAACACGGGCGGGAGCGGCGCCGAAGGGGAAAGCCTGTGGGGAAAACCACCCTTTCGCGTCACCCTGAATGGTTGGCGGGGTGATCCATGTCATGGCCCCGCCGTCCCGGTCTGGTTTTTCATGATCCACAGCCCCGGAGAAGTCGGCAAACCCGTGAATTGCCGTGAATTTACCGGCGGCCGCAACGGCCCCGTGCTTGTGGAATGCGGGGGCAAGAGGGATACTCGGCCCGGCAAGCGATGGCGATCGCCGTGCCAGGCCCGACAGACAGGGCCGGCCAGAGCCCCCCGGTGCGGAGGGGCCAGGCCGGACACGGGTGGCGGCCTCAGCAGGCCCCGGCCAGCGACAACACATCAGGGAAGGAAACCAAGGTCCCATGAGCAACAACACCCTGTTCCCCGTTCCCGACGCGGTGGCGGCAGACGCCTGGGTCGATGCGACGAAATACCAGCAGATGTACGACCGTTCGATCAGCGATCCGGACGGTTTCTGGGGCGAGCATGGCCGCCGGCTGGACTGGATCCAGCCCTACACCAAGGTGAAGAACACCAGCTTCACCGGTGACATCTCCATCCGCTGGTACGAGGACGGGGTGCTGAACGCCTGCGCGAACTGTGTGGACCGCCACCTGCCCGCGCGCGCCGACCAGACCGCCATCCTGTGGGAGGGCGACAGCCCGTCCGAACACAAGCACATCACCTATTCCGAGCTGTACGACAACGTCACCCGCCTGGCCAACGTGCTGAAGGCGCGCGGCGTGAAGAAGGGTGACCGGGTCACCATCTACCTGCCCATGATCCCGGAGGCGGCCTACGCCATGCTGGCCTGCGCCCGCATCGGCGCCGTCCATTCCGTGGTGTTCGGCGGCTTCTCCCCCGACAGCCTGAAGGACCGGGTGCAGGACTGCGGCAGCACCGTGGTCATCACCGCGGACGAGGGCCTGCGCGGTGGCCGCAAGGTCGGCCTGAAGGTCAACGCCGACCAGGCGCTGAAGGCCTGCCCCGGCGTGGACACCGTCATCGTCGTGCGCCGAACCGGCGGCGCGGTGAACTGGGTCGAGGGCCGGGACATCTGGTATCACGAGGCCGTCGCCGCCGCCTCCCCCGACTGCCCACCGGAACCGATGAACGCGGAGGACCCGCTGTTCATCCTGTACACCTCCGGCTCCACCGGCAAGCCCAAGGGCGTGCTGCACACCACCGGTGGCTACCTGGTCTATGCCAGCATGACGCACCAGTACGTCTTCGATTACCACGAGGGCGACGTCTACTGGTGCACGGCGGACGTGGGCTGGGTCACAGGCCACAGCTACATCCTGTACGGCCCCCTGGCCAACGGCGCCGTCACCCTGATGTTCGAGGGCGTGCCCAACTACCCGGACAGCGGCCGGTTCTGGCAGGTCATCGACAAGCACAAGGTCAACATCTTCTACACCGCCCCCACCGCCATCCGCGCCCTGATGCGTGAGGGCGAGGGGCCGGTGAAGCGCCACAGCCGCAAGAGCCTGCGCCTGCTGGGCTCGGTGGGTGAGCCCATCAATCCCGAGGCCTGGCTGTGGTACCATTCCGTGGTGGGCGATGAGCGCTGCCCCATCGTCGATACCTGGTGGCAGACGGAAACCGGCGGCATCCTGATCACCCCGCTGCCCGGCGCCACCGCCACGAAACCGGGCTCGGCCACCCTGCCCTTCTTCGGGGTGAAGCCGGTCATCGTCGACAACGAGGGCCACGTGCTGGAAGGCGCCACCGAGGGCAACCTCTGCATCGCCGACAGCTGGCCGGGCCAGATGCGCACCGTGTTCGGCGACCACGAGCGCTTCAAGCAGACCTACTTCTCCACCTTCGCCGGCAAGTACTTCACCGGCGACGGCTGCCGCCGGGACGAGGACGGCTATTACTGGATCACCGGCCGCGTGGACGACGTCATCAACGTCTCCGGCCACCGCCTGGGCACGGCCGAGGTGGAAAGCGCCCTGGTCGCCCATCCCAAGGTGGCCGAGGCCGCCGTGGTGGGCTATCCGCACGACATCAAGGGCCAGGGCATCTACGCCTACGTCACCCTGAACGCCGGGGAAAACCCGTCGGAGGAGTTGCGCAAGGAACTGGTGGCCTGGGTGCGCAAGGAGATCGGGCCCATCGCCACGCCCGACCTGATCCAGTGGGCGCCGGGCCTGCCCAAGACCCGCTCAGGCAAGATCATGCGCCGCATCCTGCGCAAGATCGCCGCCAACGAGCATGAGGCGCTGGGCGACACCTCCACCCTGGCCGACCCCACCGTGGTCACCGACCTGGTGGACAGCCGCATGAACCGGGGCTGAGGGTCGAAGCGTTGATTTGGGAAAGCCGGCCGGGGCGACCTGGCCGGCCTTTTCTTTTTCAGCCCCTTTCCTGAAAAGCCTTTTCGAGATCGGGCGTAAATGTCAGTGCCGGACGGCGGGCTGAAATGGTGAAGATGGGCGTTTATCTGCCTTTGAATCCACCTGACCACCGTAGTGCTTGTCGTGTTGCCAGTGCCGAAAAATAGATAATTGTCACAGCCATCACGCAGAATAGGGCAGGCATAATTGGCGCCCCTAATGAGTCGTCGAAATCAGACACATTGAGCATAGACAGCATGATCTTGCTCCCCACCAGAAGTAGGCAATAGAAGACCGGCAAAAGAAGGGCATGGAATAACCAAGGCAACGTAGACTGCTTCGCACGCTTCCAGAACAAGACAGCCGCGACAATAGGGCCGTAAGTCGCAAGCGCCCATCCCGCTGCCACTCCCGATAACCTTCCAAGCGATATTCCAGAGAAGTAAGGGAAGTTAGCGTATGAGATGGCGAAATCAGCGCCGGCGAGCGAAACGAGGGCCACACCAAGCAAAGCTATTCCGTCGCTTCGATCCATGCCTGACGTAAAAGGCATCCGCCGTTTCCTGATCATCTCTTCCGCCTCGGCCATCGCGGCACGAGTTTCCGCGTTCGGCACCTTGGGGACGGGCGGTTCACCCGTACCTTCAATTGGGGGCTTGGTGGACATGATGCATCCCCTCCGTTCCTGGTGCCTTGCTCTTACAACGCCGTCGGTCTCGGGTCTTCCACCTGGTGCAGGCGCTGGAAGGCCTGCATAGCGACGCGCAGCAGCAGGGTCTTGCGCCGGGCGGCGTTCAGCTTGACCTCGGGACCCTGGCGCAGGATTTCGGCGCCGTAGCCGTCGGCCACGATCAGCCCGCATTCCTCGGGGATCAGTTCCTGGGGAAAGTCCTCACCCACGGCGAAGTAGAACCGGTCGCAGAACTCCAGGTAATCGCCCCATTTATGGTCGGCGCGGAAATCGGCGACGGAGCTCTTGATCTCGACGATGGTGACGGTGCCGTCACCGGCCAGGGCCAGGATGTCGGCGCGGCGGTTGTTGGCCAGCGGCACCTCCAGCATCGAGCGCATGCCGTGGTGGACCAGCATGCGGCGCACGCCGCGCGCCAGCAGCAGGGCGCGTTCCATGCCCGGCCGGCCGAAGAAGGGCGGCACGGTGGCGGGAATGACGAAGTCGCCTTCATCGCCGGGCGACGATGGGTCGGACGGCACGGACATGGGATTCAGCCCCGCTTGAAACGCTCCACCTTCTGGACACGATAGCCCAGGCTGGTGGGAAAGCGCTGCTCGGCGCGGAAGCGGGCATCACGGTCGGTGGTGGCGCCGAACAGGTAGACCTGGGCTCCCACCTGTGCCCCCACTTGGGCCCCCTCGATCACGCTGGCGGCGCCCGCGCCGTCGGTGTTGGCCGCGACGCTGTTCGCGGCTGGGATCACGGTCACCTCCCACAGCCGGCCGTGCACCAGCGCCGTCTTGTCCGGCACGATCAAGCGGCGGCGGGGCGTGGACTGCAGTTCCCGCAGCTTGGCATCCGCCTCGGCCCGGGTGGCGCGCAGGGTGGCGACCGCCTCCTCCAGGCCGGCGACCTCGCGGGCGCTGCCTTCGGCCGTCGCCTTGGCATCGTTGGCGGCGGCGGTGGCGTGACCCAGCTCCTCTTCCAGCCGACCCAGGCGCCGTTCCCGCACGCGGCGGTCATCCTCGATGGTGCGTGCCGTCAGCGCGAACTGGATCAGCGAATAGAGCAGCAGGATGATGAGGCCGATATTGGCAAGAAGGGCCGCCGACATCAGGAGGCCACCGCCTGCTGGGCGGCACCATCCGGCACCGGCAGCATGCTGGACAGGATGAAGCCCGCCAACTCGGGAAAGGCCTGGCGGGCCAGGCGCATGGCCTCCGCCTGGTTCTCGGCCCACACCTCCACCACGTGGGGACAGCCGCGCAGATGGCTGTGGGTGGTGGCCGTCTGATTGATGGTCAGCGTCGGGCCCAGGGCCAGGCTGCCGGTGTACAGGCGGCGGCCGGTCCCCGGCTCGCCCACCTCATGAATCAGCTCGAAATTATCGGCCTGGGCGGCGATCAGCCGGCGCTGCGCCTCCGCCAACTGGTTCTGGATCATGCGCCGCTCTTCCGCCAGGTCGCGACCGCGGGCCAGGTTCTGGTCATGCGCTTTCACCGCCTCATCCAAGGCGGCGCGGGTCCTGGCCACCTTGCCCTCCAGTTCCGCCACCGCGTTGCGGGTGGCGTAGAGCAGGGTCTGGCGGAACAGCACCATGGCCACCATGCCGACCGCGCCCAGCAGCGCGATCACGAACAGGCTGATGCTGAATTCCTCAAGCACGACCGCAGCGATCCTTTCGGCGTTCCTATAGAGCCTAGCATTGCCGACAATTTTCCACAAATTGCCGATGGCGCCGCCAAGCCACTCCGCCGAGCGTGTCAGGCCGGCCGTTCACAAATGGTTATCATGGGTAACGATATCGGTTGAGTAGACCGAAAGCAACCTCAGCGGGAGATTATAGTACTACCTCACGCAGCGCTTTGTGAGAATCCCCGCCCCGCGATCTCCCTCAGGAAGGCACGGTCGACGGCGGGATAGCGCGAGGGCATCTCGCGCTCGATCGTATCAAGCAGTGTGCGCGCCGCGTCGCGGCCGTTGATCTCGGCATACAGCAGGAACCACGCGGCGTAGGTGCGGCCCAGGCCCACGGCGGCGAGGCCGACGGCGACGTCACTGTCCGTCGGCATGACCCAATAGCCCAGGGCGCCGTCGCGGCGCAGCCCAACGAAGGGCAGCTTGGCCAACGGCAGTCGGGCCGGGGTGCCGGAGGGGCGCGCGGCTTTGGACGGGGGTGGGGCGGGGGCCATCGCTTGCCATGACAAGGAATGGTTCAAGCCCCAAGCATTGAGGTGCGGAGCCAGCGAACCTACTGGCCCTGGTATAACCCGGCGAGTCGTGGCCCGCTATCGATGCGGAAGAATAGGTCCCCGCGCCGGGGCGCCGGACAGCCGCTCCCCGGCGCATGACATGCCGGGCCCACCGGCCCGGCCGCCGCTGAAAATTCCGGCCGGGACCGCCGTCTTAGTGGCCGTGGCCGGCGTGGGCCTTGCCGGCCTCGGACAGGACGAAATGGCGGCCGCAGTAGGGGCAGTCGATCTTGCCTTCCTTTTCCATGGTCAGATAGACCAGCGGATGGCCCAGGGCGCCGCCCCCGCCATCGCACCCGACGGACGGGGTATCGACATAGATCGTCTCAATCGGCTGCATGGCCTCGGGCGCTCCATAATAAAGGTCCAGGGCGGGACGACCGTCCCGCCGACGCCCGGATCATAGCCAAGCGCGCCGCCGGATCAAGCGTGAGGCGCCCCGCCCGGTTCCCCGGCCGATCCCCCCGGGGGCGGACCTCCTTGGTGGGGGGTGTGACGGCCGCGGTTGACCATGGTCAAGGCGGGGGTGTACGCCTTTTTGGCCCCGGCTTTCCCGGGCTTTCCCCTTTTTCGGGCCCGCACGTTTCCGGCCCCGTCATCATGGACCGTCCCGACCCCATGCCCGACACGCGCGCGCCCGACGCCCATCCCGCCCCGTCCGCCCCCATCCCGTCCGCCCCCATCGGCAGCCCACCCGAGCTGGCGATCGAACTGCGTGGGCTCACCAAGACCTACAAGGCCTCCGGCAAGGCGCCGGCCAAGCTGGCGCTTAAAGGCATCGACCTGGCCATTCCCCGCGGCTCGGTCTACGGCCTGCTGGGGCCCAACGGCGCCGGCAAGTCCACCATGATCAACATCCTGGCGGGCCTGGTGACCAAGAGTGGCGGCACCGCCAAGATTTGGGGCATCGACATCGACCAGGACCCGCGGGCCGCCCGCGCCGCCATCGGCGTGGTGCCCCAGGAACTGAACATGGACCCCTTCTTCACCCCGCGTGAGTTGCTGGACCTGCAGGCCGGCCTGTACGGCGTGCCCAAGCGGGAGCGGCAGACCGACCGCCTGCTGGAGGCGGTGGGCCTGAAGGACAAGGCCAACGCCTATGCCCGCACCCTGTCGGGCGGCATGCGCCGCCGCCTGATGGTGGCCAAGGCCATGGTGCACACCCCGCCGGTGCTGGTGCTGGACGAGCCCACGGCCGGCGTGGACGTGGAACTGCGCCAGTCGCTATGGGCCCATGTGCGCGAACTGAACCGCGCCGGCACCACCGTGGTGCTGACCACCCATTACCTGGAAGAGGCGCAGGAGCTGTGCGACAGCATCGCCATCGTCAACCACGGCCAGGTGGTGGCGTGTGACAGCACCGACCGCCTGCTGCGCACCCTGGACCGCAAGGACCTGGTGGCGGTGGTGGACCAGGACCTGACCGAGGTGCCCGCCACCCTGGCGGGTTTCGAGGTGACGCTGAAGGGCCGCCAGCTGACGGTGCAGTACCCGCCCAGCCGCGTGAAGGTGGGGGAGGTGCTGAACGCCATCGCCGCCGCCGGCCTGACCATCGTGGACCTCAGCACCAAGGAATCGGACCTGGAGGACATCTTCCTGCAGCTGACCCGCGCGCCCGCCACCGGCAATGGCGCGGGCTGAGGACAACGCCCTTCCCCCCACCGCACCGCGCTGGCGCCCCCGCTGGCTGGCGGCGGTGGCACTTGGCCTGTCCGTCACGGCCTGCGCCCCCACCGCCCGGGTGGCCGGGCCGCCGGTGGTGGTCACCCCGCAGCTGACGGCGGCGGGCATCACCGCGCGCGACGGCACGATCCTGCCCACGCAGTCCTGGTTGCCACCGGAGGGTCCGCCCCGCGCCGTCATCCTGGCGCTGCACGGCTTCAACGACTACGCCAACTCTTATGACGCGCCCGGCCGCTGGTGGGCACAGCATGGCGTGGCGACTTACGCCTATGATCAGCGCGGCTTCGGCCGCACCCCGCGCCCCGGCGTCTGGGCCGGCGGCGACGTCATGGTGCGCGACATGTGGGACGCCGCCGCCGCCCTGCACGACCGCTATCCTGACACGCCGCTGTTCCTGACGGGGGAAAGCATGGGCGGGGCCGTGCTGATGACAGGCCTCGCGGGGCACGCCCTGCCGGCGGGCTTCAAGGGCGTCATCCTGACCGCGCCGGCCGTGTGGTCGCGCGGGACCATGCCGTTTTACCAGCGCTGGGCCCTGGCCATCGCCAACTGGACCGTCCCCTGGCTGAGCCTGACGCCGCCGCGCGGCCTGATCCATGTGCAGGCGTCGGACAACATCCCCATGATGATCGCGCTGGGCCGCGACCCCCTGGTGGTGAAGGCCACGCGCGTGGACGCGCTGGAGGGCCTGACCGACCTGATGGACGCCGCCATGGATGCGGCCCCCCGCTTCAAGGTGACGTCCCTGGTGATGTACGGCCAGCATGAGGAGCTGATCCCGCGCGAGCCCATGACCCAGGCCCTGGCCCGCCTGCCGGACGCCAGCCAGGGCGGCCCGCGCATCGCCTTCTATCCCACGGCCTGGCACATGATGCTGCGCGACCTGCACGCCCAGATCGTGTGGCAGGACATCCTGGCCTGGATCGCCGACCAGACCGCCCCCCTGCCCAGCGGCGCGGACGTCAATCCGGAAATCCCCACGCTGCTGGCCGAGGGACGCACCCCATGACCGCGACCGTCATCCTGAACGCCGACGACTACGGTTTGTCCCCGGGAGTCTCGCAAGGCATCCTGGCCCTGATCCGCCAGGGGCGCCTGTCGGGCACCAGCTGCATGACCGCCACGCCCTTTTGGCCGCAGCACGCGCCCTGGCTGACCGAGGTGGCGGACCGGGCCGATATCGGCCTGCACCTGACCCTGACGGACCAGCAGCCGGCCGGCCCCTGCCCGGCCCTGGCGCCCGGCGGCCGCTTCGGCAGTGTGGGCGACCTGATGATCCGGTCCCTGACCGGCCGACTGAGCGGCACCGCCGTCCAGGCCGACCTGAGGGCGGAGATCGAGCGCCAGCTGGACCTGTTCGAGGCCCATGCCGGCCGGCCGCCCTCTCACGTCGATGGACACCAGCATGTCCACCTGCTGCCCGGCGTGCGCGGCCTGGTGCTGGACGCCGTGGCCCGCCGCTACTCCCGGGGCAGCGTCTATATCCGCGACTGCGCCGAGCCGATGGCCGCCGTGCTGGCGCGCGGGGTGGACAGCGTGAAGGCCCTGATCATCGCCAGCCTGGCGCGGGGCCTGGGCGCCGCCGCCGTCCGGCGCGGCATCCCCACCAACCGGGGCTTCCGCGGCGTCTATGATTTCGGCCCCGGCCGCGACTTCCCGGCGCTGATGGCCAAGTTCCTGGCGCCCGCGCGCGACCGCGTGCTGATCATGGTGCACCCGGCCCTGCCGGATGAGGTGCTGGCCGGGCTGGACCCGGTGGTGGCCAGCCGGCAGGTGGAACAGGCCTATCTGTCGGGCGACGCCTTCGCCCGGTTGCTGGAGAAAATGGGAGTAAGGCTGGGGCGCTTGCAGGGTTGAGACAAAACGGGTTGACCCCGTAAGGCCCCGCGCGCTTCATGCGGCCCCATCACAGCCATTCGCGATCGAGGACCAGGGATGCCGGACCCCCGCAGCGCCAAAGGGCCGTCCAAGGCCGCCCCCAGCAAGCCCGCCCCCAGCAAGCCCGCCGCCGAAGGCGCAGTGGGTGAGAGCATCCGGCGCAAGGCCTTCCGCATCCTGGGCCTGCCGGCCGTGGCCGCCCTGTTCGCGCGCGACCCCGGCCGGGTGGAGCGGTTGTTCTTCGACGATCGCATGAAGGAGAAGGTGGGTTCCTACTGCGCCGGCCTGGCGCAGGCGCGCAAGGTCTACCGCCTGCTGCCGGCGGAGGAGATGGAGAAGGTCGCGGGCACGCCCCTGCATGGCGGGGTGGTGGCTGTCGCCGCCCCCCGCCCCGTCCTGCCCCTGGACATCGACGAGGCGGCGCGATGGGCGGCGGCGGGCGAGCCGCTGATGATCCTGGACGGCGTGGGCAACCCGCACAACCTGGGCGCCATCGTCCGCACCTGCGCCTTCTTCGGCATCAACCGCCTGGTGCTCTCCGACCATGCCGAACAGGCCCTGCCGTCCGAGGCCGCCTACCGCGTGGCCGAGGGCGGGTTCGAGTATGTGACGCTCTACCAACTGCCGCGCTTCGCCCAAAGCCTGCGCCACCTGCGCGCCCATTACCGCATCGTCGGTACCGCCCTGGGCGATCATCCCGACCCGGCCACGGTGCTGCCGGCCGCCGCCGGCGGCAATGCCAACCCCAAGCCCGCCGCCCTGATCCTGGGCAATGAGGAGATCGGCCTGCCCGCCCCCACGCTGCAGGCCTGCAACCAGCTGGTCACCCTGCGCGGCAGCGGCCAGGTGCAATCGCTGAACGTCTCCGCCACCGCCGCCATTCTGGTGCACGCTCTAGCGGCCCCTGGGGCGGCGACCCCTGGGGACCGGCGGGCCTGAGATGCCCCGGCTGATCCTGTTCAACAAGCCCTATGACGTGCTGTCGCAATTCAGCGACGAAACCGGCCGGGCGACGGTGAAGGATTATGTCGACGTGGCCGGCGTCTATCCGGCGGGGCGGCTGGACCGGGATAGCGAGGGCCTGCTGGTCCTGAGCGACGACGGCCCCTTCATCCACCGCATCGCCGACCCCAAGCACAAGCTGGCGAAGACCTATTGGGCGCAGGTCGAGGGCGTGCCGGACGAGGCGGCGCTGGCGGCCCTGCGCCGGGGCGTCACGCTGAAGGACGGCCCCACGCTGCCGGCGGGCGCGCGGCTGATGGACGAGCCGGCGGCCCTGTGGCCCCGTGACCCGCCCATCCGCTACCGCGCCGCCATTCCCACCAGCTGGATCGAGCTGACCTTGAGGGAGGGGCGCAACCGCCAGGTCCGCCGCATGACGGCCGCCTTGGGTTTCCCTACCTTGCGCCTGGTGCGCTGGGCCGTGGGCGACTGGACGCTGGAGGACCTGGCGCCCGGGCAGTGGCGCGACGTGCCCTTTCCCGCCCGGCCCTCCCCCCCTCGGCCAGCACCGGTCAAGGCACCGCCTAAGGCGTTTCGACGATCAAGGTGACGCGCCGATCGGCGGCGCGGTCATGGTCCGGCGCGTTGGGGTCGGCATTGGTACCGGTCGGCGACAGATGCGGCCGGGTGTCGGCATAGCCCACGGCCCGCAGGCGGTTGGCCGGCACGCCATCGCTGATCAGCATGCGCACCACGGCGGCGGCGCGGGCGGCCGACAATTCCCAGTTGCTGGGAAAGCGGGCGGTGCTGATGGCGTTGCTGTCGGTGTGGCCTTCCACCGTCACCATGCCCTTCAGCGACTGCAGCACCGGCACCAGGCGGGACAGGATCTGCTGCCCTTCGTCGCCCAGGTCGGCGCGGCCGGAGGCGAACAGCACCCGGTCCTTGATCTCGATGGACAAGCCCTTGCCCCGGGGCGTGACCTGCACGTCGGGCGGCAGGTCCTGCGCCTCCAGGTCCTGGGCCAGGCGCTTGGCCTCCTCCGTCGGCTCCTCCGCCGGACCGGCCTCCGGAAGGGCATCCTGCGGCGGGCGCTGCGGCGGATAGGGCGGGACAGGGGGGAAGGTGGGGCTGGACATGGAGGCGGCCGTGGGATTCTTCGCCATGTCGCGGGCGGGGGCGCCCACCGGATTGGCCGAGACGGCGACGCGGCCGGCGCCCGGCTGGTTGTTGTCGGACTTCAGCTTCAGCCGGCCGTTGATGCCCAGGATGGCCACCATGCCCAGGAACACGATCATCAGCAGCGTGACCATGTCCATGTAGCTGATGACCCACTCCTCCGATTCTTCCGCCGGTTCGCCGGGCATGCGGCCGGGAACGGTACGGTTCTGGACCACACGACCACCCCGGGCCCGGATATCCGGCCGGCCGGCGGACTTGGCCTCCACCGCCGGCTTGGCACCGGCCGCCCCCGGCATCACCGGCGGTGGCACGGGAAGGCCGGAGGCATAGACGCGGGCGGTGTGCCGGGGCTTGGGCGGGGGAGGGAGATCGCCGCCACCGCCAGCCCCACTGCCGGACTGGTCGCTAGGCGCCACCCCAGTCCTCCTCCCGCGCGTCGCGCAGGTAATGGTCCAGGCTGTCCTGGATGATGGTGGGGGAGCGGCCGAGATGGGTCAGCACCACGCCTTCCAGCAGCACGTTCATCAGGGCGACCCGCCGGCCAGTGCGCTGTTCCAGCTTGATGGCGATGGGCTTGAACACCAGGTTGGCCAGCACCAGCCCGTAGAGGGTGGCCAGCATCGCCACCGCCATGCTGCCACCGATCAGGCCGATGTCGCCCTCGCCCAGGTGCTTCAGCATGCCGACCATGCCGGCCAGGGTGCCCAGCAGGCCGAAGGCGGGGGAGAAGGTGGCCAGGGTGCGGAAGAATCGCGACTGCCCGGCCTCCAACTCCATCTGTTTCTGGATGCGCCAGTTCATGACCTGCAGCAGGTCTTCCAGCGGCTGGGCGTCCACCACCATCTGCAGGCCCAGCCGCAGGAAGGGGTGGGCCACGCGCTGGGCCCGTTCGTCGGCCGCCTGGATGCGCTTCTCATGCAGATGGCGGGCGACCTCCATCAGTTCGGCAACGTCGGCGCGGATGCTGTCGCGGTCGCGCACGATGCCGACCAGCGCGCCCAGGGCGGCGCGAATCTCATCGCCGCGGAAGGCCAGCAGCGCCACGCAGACGACGCCACCCAGCACGATCAGCAGGCCCTCGGGATTGTAGTAGAAGTGCCAGTTGCCGCCGGCGGAAACGACGAACCACAGCAGGGCGACGGTGGCCAGCACCCCCGCCAGCGTCGTGCCGATGAAGCGGGAGGTGACGCCCCCCTTGGCGGGTCCCCGATTACCGGGCCCGCGATTGCCAGACCCGGGCCTGGCGGCCGGCGCGTTGCGCACCGGGCGCGCGCCGCGTTCATTCACAGTCACGCCCTTGCCCCTAATAACAACGGTATAGGTGCCGCCTGCCCCGGCGGCGCAAGCCACAGATTAACCGAGTGGCCCCAGCGAAAACACCCCGCTCAGAAGATCAAGGATTTAGACCGCAAAAACGGCGAGGGCCCCGCCCGGGTGCTCCAGGCGGGGCCGTATTTGTCGGCCGAAGCGGTGCGGTTGTGGGGGCGGGATCAGCGGCCCTGGATGGTGATTGTCAGGGTGTCGGTGTAGCTGCCGGCGATGG
>NZ_VITN01000013.1 GCF_007828045.1 Nitrospirillum amazonense
GAGATGGTGATGCCGGGCGACAACGTGCAGGTGACCGTGGAGCTGATCGCCCCGATCGCCATGGACGAAGGCCTGCGCTTCGCCATCCGCGAGGGTGGCCGCACCGTCGGCGCCGGCGTGGTCGCGAAGATCATCGCCTGATAAGTACCAACTGATTTGATTGACGGTGTGCGGTGCCGATGCTATTCGGCACCGCTTCCAACCAAGGTTTAGGACGATGGAAAGCCAGAATATCCGGATCCGCCTGAAGGCGTTCGATCATCGCGTGCTCGACCAGTCGACCAGCGAGATCGTGAATACGGCCAAGCGGACCGGTGCCCGGGTGCGCGGTCCGATCCCCCTTCCGACCCAGGTCGAGAAGTTCACGGTGAACCGCAGCCCGCACATCGACAAGAAGTCGCGTGAGCAGTTCGAGATCCGTACCCACAAGCGCCTGCTGGACATCGTCGATCCGACCCCGCAGACCGTGGACGCGCTGATGAAGCTCGACCTGGCCGCCGGCGTCGACGTCGAGATTAAGCTGTAAGTTTGAGTTGAGGGACCTCTCCCCCTGAGGATGTCCCCTGTTAGGAGAAGAGACTAAAATGCGATCCGGTTTGATCGCGCAGAAGCTCGGCATGACCCGCATCTTCACGGATGAGGGTGAGCACGTGCCGGTGACTGTGCTGAAAGTCGACAATTGCCAGGTCGTCTCCCACAAGACCGAAGACCGGGACGGGTACACCGCCCTGGAAGTCGGCGTGGGCAAGGCCAAGGTGAAGAACGTCACGAAGGCTGAGCGCGGCCACTTCGCCAAGGCGAAGGTGGAGCCGAAGAAGAAGACCGTGGAGTTCCGGGTGACCCCGGACGCCCTGGTCGAGGTCGGTGCGGAGATCACCGTCGATCACTTCGTCGCTGGCCAGTTCGTGGACGTCACCGGGACGACCATCGGTAAGGGCTTCGCCGGTGGCATGAAGCGCTGGAACTTCGGCGGCCTTCGCGCCACGCACGGTGTGTCCGTGTCGCACCGTTCGCACGGTTCGACCGGTCAGCGCCAGGATCCCGGCCGCACCTTCAAGAACAAGAAGATGGCGGGTCACCTGGGCGTTGAGCAGGTCACCACCCAGAACCTGAAGGTCGTCTCGGTCGATGTCGAGCGCGGCCTGATCCTCGTCCGCGGCGCCGTCCCCGGCTCCGAAGGCGGTTATATCCTGGTCAAGGACGCCGTGAAGAAGAAGCTGCCGGAGGGCGTTCCCTTCCCGGCCGCCTTCCGTGCGCCGACGCAGGACGCTCCTGCCGCGCAGGAGGGTTGAGCATCATGAAGACGACCGTTAAGAACCTGAAGAACGAGCAAGTCGGCGAGATCGAGCTGGACGATGCCGTGTTCGGCCTGCCGGCCCGCTCCGATCTGCTGGCCCGCATGGTGAACTGGCAGTTGGCCAAGCGCCGTCAGGGCACGCACAAGACCAAGGGGATCTCCGAGATCTCCGGCACGACCAAGAAGCCGTGGAAGCAGAAGGGCACCGGCCGTGCCCGTCAGGGCTCCCTGCGCTCGCCGCAGTTCCGCGGCGGCGCGGTGATCTTCGGTCCGGTGGTGCGCAGCCATGAGCACGACCTGACGAAGAAGGTCCGCAAGCTGGCCCTGAAGACCGCCCTGTCGGTCAAGGCCGCCGAAGGCAAGCTGATCATCCTCGACGACGCCCGTGCCGAGACGCACAAGACCAAGGCGCTGGTCGAGCAGTTCGGCGCCCTGGGCTTCAGCTCGGTGCTGATCATCGACGGCGCCAACCTGGATGAGAACTTCGTCCGGGCCGCTGGCAACATCCCCCACGTGGATGTGCTGCCGGAGCAGGGCGCCAACGTGTACGACATCCTGCGGCGCGACACCCTGGTGTTGACCCGCAACGCGGTCGAGCAGTTGGAGGCTCGCCTGAAATGAGCAAGAACGCGAAGCCGTTTGTGAGCGCCGAGCGCATGTACGATCTGATCGTCGCGCCCGTCATCACCGAAAAGTCCACCCTGGGCTCCGAGCATAACCAGGTCACCTTCCGGGTGCCCCTGGATGCCACGAAGCCCGAGATCAAGCAGGCCGTCGAAGGCCTGTTCAAGGTCAAGGTGACGGCCGTCAACACCATCGTCTCGAAGGGCAAGACCAAGCGCTTCCGGGGCATCGTGGCTCGCCGGTCCGACTTCAAGAAGGCCATCGTGACCCTCGCCGAAGGGCACACGATCGACGTCACCACCGGCGTGTGAGGGCATTAACGATGGCACTTAAGACTTACCGTCCCATTACCCCGAGCCTGCGCCAGCTGGTGCTGGTCGACCGCTCGGAGCTGTACAAGGGCAAGCCGGTTAAGCGTCTGACGGAGGGCCTGAGCGGCACCGGCGGTCGTAACAACACCGGTCGCATCACCGCGCGTCGCATGGGCGGCGGCCACAAGCGCCGTTACCGTCTGGTCGACTTCAAGCGCAACAAGTTCGACGTCCCCGCGACGGTCGAGCGTCTGGAGTACGATCCCAACCGGACGGCCTTCATCGCTCTGATCCGTTATCAGGACGGCGACCTGGCCTACATCCTGGCTCCGCAGCGCCTGAAGGCCGGTGACGTTGTCGTCGCCGGTGAGAAGGTCGATGTGAAGCCCGGCAACGCCATGCCGCTGAAGAACATCCCGGTCGGCACCATCGTCCACAATGTGGAGCTGCGTGCGGGCAAGGGCGGGCAGATCGCCCGTTCCGCCGGTACGTTCCTGCAGCTGGTGGGCCGCGACCAGGGTTACGCCCAGCTGAAGCTGCCCTCGGGCGAGCTGCGCATGGTCCGGGGCGAGTGCATGGCCACCATCGGTGCCGTGTCCAACCCCGACCAGTCCAACACCGTGATCGGCAAGGCCGGTCGCAACCGTTGGCTGGGCCGTCGTCCGTCCGTCCGTGGCGTCGCCATGAACCCGATCGACCACCCGCACGGTGGTGGTGAAGGCCGTACCTCCGGTGGCCGTCATCCGGTCACGCCGTGGGGCAAGCCGACCAAGGGCAAGAAGACGCGTAGCAACAAGAAGACGGACGGGCTGATTATCCGTCGTCGTCGCTCTAAGTAAGGAGTAGGACCCGTGACCCGTTCCGTCTGGAAGGGGCCGTTCATTGACGGCTACCTTTTGAAGAAGGCAGAGAAGGCGCGCGCGTCCGGCCGCAACGAGATCATCAAGATCTGGTCGCGCCGTTCCACGATCCTGCCCCAGTTCGTCGGTCTGACCTTTGGCGTTTACAACGGCCATAAGTTCCTGCCGGTGCTCGTGACCGAGAACATGATCGGACACAAGTTCGGTGAGTTCTCCCCGACGCGGACTTTCTACGGCCACGCGGCCGACAAGAAGGCGAAGAGGAAGTAAAATGAGCAAGCCTCAATCTGAACGGCCTTTCGCCGACAACGAGGCTGCGGCGCACGGCCGGATGATCAAGTCCAGTGCCCGCAAGCTGAACCTCGTCGCCCAGATGATCCGCGGCAAGGAAGCCGGCACCGCGCTGGCCATGCTGACCTTCTCCAAGCGCCGCATCGCCGGCGAAGTGAAGAAGGTTCTGCAGTCGGCCATCGCCAACGCCGAGAACAACCACCAGCTGGACGTTGACCGTCTGGTGGTCGCTTACGCCACCGTGGGCCGCGCCCTGGTGATGAAGCGCTTCCATGCCCGGGCCCGCGGTCGCGGCGCCCGTGTCGAGAAGTCTTACAGCAACTTGACCGTGGTGGTGCGCGAGCGCGCCGAGGAAGCCACGGGGGAGACCGCGTAACATGGGTCAGAAAGTCAACCCCATCGGGCTCCGCGTCGGTATCAACCGGACCTGGGACAGCCGCTGGTTCGCCAGCCGCGACTACGCCACGCTGCTGCACCAGGACCTGCGCCTGCGCAAGCACCTGCAGGGCAAGCTGGCCGCGGCCGGCGCGTCGCGCATCATCATCGAGCGTCCGGCCAAGAAGGCCCGCGTCACCATCCACACGGCTCGTCCGGGTGTGGTGATCGGCAAGAAGGGCGCCGACATCGAGAAGCTGCGCCTTGATCTGGGCCGCATGACCGGCTCCGAGGTCAGCCTGAACATCGTCGAAATCCGCAAGCCGGAACTCGACGCCAGGCTGATCGCCGAGAACATCGCCAGCCAGCTGGAGCGCCGTGTCGCCTTCCGTCGCGCCATGAAGCGCGCCGTGCAGTCGGCCATGCGCCTCGGCGCCCAGGGCATCCGCATCAACTGCGGCGGCCGTCTGGGTGGTGCTGAGATCGCTCGTATGGAGTGGTACCGCGAAGGTCGCGTGCCGCTGCACACGCTGCGCGCCGAGATCGACTACGGCACGGCCACGGCGAAGACCACCTACGGCACCTGCGGTGTCAAGGTGTGGGTGTTTAAGGGCGAAATTCTGGCGCACGATCCGTTCGCCCAGGACAAGCGCGCCGATCAGCAGCCCGTCGCGGCGCGCTGAGGGTGAACGGATACTAGAGGGCAATTGCCATGCTGAGTCCGAAACGTACTAAGTACCGCAAGCAGCACAAGGGGCGCATCCACGGCGCCACCAAGGGCGGCAGCCAGCTGAACTTCGGCGCCTTTGGCCTGAAGGCGGTCGAACCGGCGCGCATCACCGCGCGCCAGATCGAGGCGGCCCGCCGCGCGATCACCCGTCACATGAAGCGTCAGGGCCGGGTCTGGATCCGGATTTTCCCGGACGTGCCGGTGTCGAGCAAGCCCGCCGAAGTCCGCATGGGCTCCGGTAAGGGGTCGCCCGAGTTCTGGGCGGCCCGCGTGGCCCCCGGCCGCATCATGTTCGAGCTGGATGGTGTGCCGGCGGACCTCGCCAAGCGCGCCTTCGAGCTGGCCGCTGCCAAGCTGCCGATTAAGACCCGATTCATCACCCGCCTGGGTGAGGGAGCTGAGGCATGACCAAAGCCGTCGACCTGCGCACCAAAAGCGTGGATGAGTTGCAGGACCAGCTCTTGCAGCTGAAGAAAGAGCAGTTCAATTTGCGCTTCCAGCGCGCCTCCGGGCAGCTGGAGAATACCGCGCGTGTCGGCCAGGTTCGGCGCGACATCGCTCGGATTAAGACCATCCTGGGCCAGCGGGAAACCGCTGCGCCCGTGTCCTGACAGGGGGAAGCGTTATGCCCCGGCGTGTTTTGCAGGGCACGGTTGTGAGCGACAAGGGCGACAAGACCGTCATCGTGCTGGTCGAGCGTCGTGTTATGCACCCCGTGTACAAGAAGTTTATTAAGCAGTCGAAGAAGTATGCTGCTCATGACGAGCAGAATGCTTATAAGGCTGGCGACACGGTGACGATCGAAGAGTGCCGTCCGATTTCCAAGCGGAAGCGGTGGGCCGTCGTCGTGGAAAGCGCCGCCCCGTCGGGCGCCGCCGTCTAACTGTTTTGCTTAAGGAAGCCAAACCATGATCCAGATGCAAACCAACCTGGAGGTCGCTGACAACAGCGGCGCGCGCCGGGTGCAGTGCATCAAGGTGCTGGGCGGCTCCATGCGGAAGGTCGCGGCCGTTGGCGACGTCATCGTCGTCTCGGTCAAGGAGGCCATTCCGCGGGGCCGCGTGAAGAAGGGTGACGTGCACCGCGCCGTCATCGTTCGCACCGCCAAGGAAATCCGTCGCACCGACGGTTCCGCCATCCGCTTCGACCGCAACGCGGCCGTGCTCATCAACAAGCAGGGTGAGCCGATCGGGACCCGTATCTTCGGGCCGGTCACGCGTGAGCTGCGCGCCAAGAAGTTCATGAAGATCATCTCCCTGGCGCCGGAGGTCCTGTAAATGTCGAAGATTAAGAAGGCCGACAAGGTCGTCATCATCGCCGGCAAGGACAAGGGCAAGCAGGGCGAGGTGATCGCCGTTCTGCCGAAGGAGAACCGCGTCAAGGTGCGCGGCGTGAACCTGGTCAAGAAGCACCAGCGTCCGACTCCGACCCAGCAGGGTGGCATCGTTGAGCTCGAGGCGTTCATCGACGTCTCCAACGTCGCCCATGTCGACCCCAAGACCAACAAGCCGACCCGCGTCGGCTACCGGATCCTGGAAGACGGCCGCAAGGTCCGTTTTGCCAAGGTTTCCGGTGAAGTCATCGACCTGTGAGGCGCGTTATGGCTGCCAGGCTTAAAGAACATTATGATTCCGTCGTTCGCGCCTCGCTGAAGAGCGAGTTCAACTACGCCAACGACCTGGAAGTGCCGCGGATCGAGAAGATCATCATTAACATGGGCGTCGGCGAGGCCACGTCCGATGGTAAGAAGATCAACGCCGCCGTCACCGATCTGACCGCCCTGTCCGGTCAGAAGCCGGTGGTGACCCGCGCTCGCAAGTCCATCGCGCAGTTCAAGCTGCGCGAGGGCATGGCCATTGGTTGCAAGGTGACCCTGCGCCGTGACCGCATGTACGAGTTCCTGGACCGTCTGATCACGATCGCCCTGCCGCGCGTCCGCGACTTCCGCGGCGTGTCGGGCACGAGCTTCGACGGTCGTGGCAACTACGCCATGGGTCTCAAGGAGCAGATCATTTTCCCGGAAATCGACTACGACCGCGTGGACGAGATCCGGGGAATGGACATCATCATCGTCACCACGGCGAAGACCGATAAGGAGGCCAAGGCCCTCCTGAAGGGCTTCCAGATGCCGTTCGCGAACTGAGCGGCAGGAGCTTCCCATGGCCAAGACCAGTTCTGTTCAGAAGAACAAGCGCCGCGAGCGCCTCGCGAAGCAGTACGCCGGCAAGCGTAATGCTCTGAAGGCCATCGCGTCCGATCGTACCCTGCCACCCGAGGAGCGGTTCGCCGCTCGCCTCAAGCTCGCTGAGCTGCCGCGCAACTCCAGCCCGACCCGTATTCGGAATCGCTGCGAGCTGAGCGGTCGTCCGCGTGCTTTTTACCGCAAGTTTAAGCTGTCTCGCATTGCCCTGCGCGACCTGGCCTCGACCGGCCAGATCCCGGGCATGACGAAGTCCAGCTGGTAATCGGAGGTTCGGGAAATGGCGTTGAGCGATCCCTTGGGCGATATGCTGACCCGCATCCGTAATGGACAGCGGGCCCGCATGCAGTCTGTCACCAGCCCGGCCTCGAAGCTGCGCACCAACGTTCTGGAGGTGCTGAAGCGCGAGGGTTACATCCGTGGCTACTCCCTGGACACGGTTCGTCCGGGTGTCCATAGCGTGCGTATCGAGCTGAAGTATCACGAAGGCGAGCCTGTCATTAAGCAGGTGCAGCGCGTGTCGAAGCCCGGCCGCCGCATTTACTCCAAGATCGCCGATCTGCCGCGGGTCTTTAACGGCCTCGGCATTTCGATCCTGTCGACGCCCCGTGGCGTCATGTCGGACAGCGAGGCCCGTGCCGCCAATGTTGGCGGCGAGGTCCTCTGCAAAGTGTTCTAAGGAGCTGGCCACATGTCTCGTATCGGCAAGCATCCGGTGCCCGTTCCGGCCGGCGTGACCGTTCAGGTCACCGGCCAGGACGTCACCGTGAAAGGCAAGCTGGGCCAGCTCAGTCTGACCCTGGTTGACGACATCTCCGCCACGCTGGAAAACGGCGCTGTGGTGGTGAAGCCCGCGAACGACAGCCGCAAGGCTCGCGTGAACTGGGCCACCTCTCGCACGCTGCTGGCCAACATGGTCAAGGGTGTCGACACCGGCTTCACCAAGAACCTCGAGATCACCGGCGTGGGTTACAAGGCCGCCGTCCAGGGTCAGGAACTGCTCCTGAACCTGGGCTTCAGCCATGACGTGCGCTTCCCGATCCCGGCCGGCATCACGATGAAGTGCGACAAGCCCACTTCCATCTCGATCACCGGTTTCGACAAGCAGAAGATTGGCCAGGTTGCGGCTGAGATCCGCGCGTACCGTCCGCCCGAGCCCTACAAGGGCAAGGGCATCCGGTACGCGGATGAGGTCATCATCCGCAAAGAAGGCAAGAAGAAGTAAGGCGCACGATCATGAGCAATGCAAAAGTTCTGAGCGCGCGCCGCCAACAGCGGGTGCGCACGCGGATCCGGAAGCTGGGCCAGGGGCGTCCGCGCCTGTCCGTGTTCCGTTCCAGCCAGCACATCTACGCCCAGGTCATCGACGACGTGGCCGGCCAGACCAAGGCCGCTGCCTCGTCCATCGACAAGACCCTGCGCGCGCAGCTGAAGACCGGTGCCGACATCGAGGCGGCCAAGGCGGTCGGCAAGCTGATCGCCGAGCGGGCCAAGGAAGCCGGCATCACGGAAGTGGTGTTCGATCGCGGTTCGTATCTGTTCCATGGCCGGGTCAAGGCCCTGGCCGACGCCGCGCGTGAAGCCGGCCTGCAGTTCTAAGGGGTAGCGATTATGGCACGTAACGAGAGGGACGGCGGCAACAGCGGCGGTCGCGAGCGTGGCGGGGACCGGGATCGTACGCCCCGGGACCGTGAGGAAAGCGAGCTGGTAGAAAAGCTCGTTGGTATTAACCGCGTCGCCAAGGTGGTGAAGGGTGGCCGTCGCTTCGGCTTCGCCGCCCTGGTCGTGGTGGGTGACGCCAAGGGTCGCGTCGGCGTTGGTTCGGGCAAGGCCCGCGAAGTGCCGGAAGCCATCCGCAAGGCCACCGATCAGGCCAAGCGCTCCATGATCCGCGTGCCGCTCCGTGAGGGCCGGACGCTGCATCATGACGTGCATGGTCACTTCGGCGCCGGCAAGGTGGTGCTGCGCACCGCCGACGCCGGTACCGGCATCATCGCCGGTGGTCCGATGCGCGCGATCTTCGAAGCTCTCGGCGTCCAGGACGTCGTGACCAAGTCGGTCGGCACGTCGAACCCGCACAACATGATCAAGGCGACCTTCGACGCCCTGTCCCAGTGCGTCAGCCCCCGCGCCGTCGCCGCCCGCCGTGGCCGTCGCGTCAGCGACATCCTGGGCCGCCGCGAGGCCGGTGCCGAGGCGAAGGAGAGCGCGTGATGAGCGAGAAGAACACCGTCATCGTGACCCAGATCGGCAGCCCGATCGGCCGCCAGAAGGACCAGCGGGCGACGCTGGTGGGTCTTGGTCTCAACAAGCTGCACCGTACCAGCGAGCTGGAGGATACCCCTTCGGTCCGTGGTATGATCGCCAAGGTGCAGCACCTCGTGCGCGTCGAGAAGGCCTCCTGAGGCCTTCCCGATACGGCTTGAAGGGATAAAGTCATGAAGCTTACGGATATTCGCGACAACCCGGGCGCCCGCAAGGCGCCCACCCGGGTTGGTCGGGGCATCGGCTCCGGCAAGGGCAAGACCGGCGGCCGTGGCGTGAAGGGTCAGACCTCGCGTTCCGGCGTGTCGATCAATGGCTTCGAAGGCGGTCAGATGCCCCTGCATCGCCGCCTGCCGAAGCGCGGTTTCAACAACCTGTTCGGCACCGACTATTCGGTGGTGAACATCGGTACCGTCCAGAAGGCCCTCGATGAGGGCCGCCTGAACGCCGCCGATGTGATCACCGCCGAGGTGCTGGTCGCCGCCGGCCTGGTGCGTCCGTCCCGTGATGGCGTGCGCCTGCTGGCCAAGGGCAGCATCACCGCCAAGGTGGCGTTCGATGTCGCCGGCGCCTCCGCCGCGGCTGTGGCCGCCGTGGAAGCTGCCGGTGGCTCGGTCAAGGTGCCCGCGGTCGAAGCGGCTGCCGAGTAATTAAGGAAGTGCGGCCGGCGTTCGTGTTAAAAGCGAGCGCCGGCCGTCTTTCTTTCTGCCGCAGGTCTCCCCATCTGGGGTGGGACCCGTTAGGGGGACCGGCGACGGTCCCTTTTCTTTTGTCTTTTTGATACCGTCTGTGCCGCGCCCCTGTGAGGCGCCTCGATAGGAACGGATTCCATGGCTTCAGCCGCCGAGCAGCTCGCCGCCAATCTTAATTTCGGCTCCTTCGCCAAGGCCACGGAACTGAAGAAGCGGCTCTGGTTCACCCTGGGAGCGCTCATCGTTTTCCGCCTGGGCACCTATATTCCCCTGCCGGGCATCAACGTCCAGGCCTTTGCCGACGTTTTCAACCAGGCCAAGGGTGGCATCCTGGGCATGTTCAACATGTTCGCGGGTGGCGCCATCGAGCGCATGAGCATCTTCGCGCTCAATATCATGCCCTACATCTCCGCCAGCATCATCGTGCAGCTGCTGACGGCGGTGATCCCCAGCCTCGAAACCATGAAGAAGGAAGGCGAGGCGGGCCGCAAGAAGATCAACCAGTACACCCGCTATGGCACGGTGATCCTGGCCATTTTCCAGTCCTACGGCTTGGCCGTGGCGCTGCAGGGCGCCAAGGGCGGCACGGTGATCGATCCCGGCCCCTTCTTCATCATCAGCACCGTGGTCACCATGGTGGGCGGCACCATGTTCCTGATGTGGCTGGGTGAGCAGATCACCGCCCGGGGCGTGGGCAACGGCACCTCGCTGATCATCTTCACCGGCATCGTGGCCGCGCTGCCCAAGGCGCTGATGCAACTGCTGGAACTGGGCCGCACCGGGGCCATCGGCTTCGGCATCCTTGCCCTGCTGCTGGCCGTCGCCGTGGGCGTGATCTTCTTCATCGTCTTCATGGAACGCGCCCAGCGCCGGCTGATCGTGCAGTACCCGAAGCGCCAGGTGGGCAACAAGGTCTATGGGGGTGAAGCCTCGCATCTGCCCTTGAAGCTGAACACCTCGGGCGTCATCCCGCCGATCTTCGCCAGCTCGCTGCTGCTGCTGCCGGCCACCGTCACCGGTTTCTCCGGCGGCACCGGCCCGGAAATCCTGCAGACCATCGCCCGCTATGTGACCCATGGCCAGCCGCTCTATATCGTGCTGTACATGGCGCTGATCGTGTTCTTCAGCTTCTTCTATACCGCGGTCGTGTTCAACCCGACCGAGACGGCGGAGAATCTGAAGAAGTATGGCGGTTTCATCCCCGGTATCCGTCCGGGTAAGAACACTGCGGACTATCTGGACTTTGTTCTCACCCGTTTGACGGTGTTGGGCGCCGGCTACCTGGTGGTGGTTTGTCTATTGCCCGAACTGTTGATGGCCAAGAACGCTATTCCTTTTTATTTTGGCGGCACCAGCCTGCTAATTGTGGTAACGGTGACTATGGACACGGTCGCCCAGATCCATTCGCATCTGCTGGCGCATCAATATGAAGGCCTCATCAAGAAGGCAAAGCTGAGGGGGAGGCGTGGATGAACCTGATTCTTCTGGGACCGCCGGGCGCCGGCAAGGGAACGCAGGCGCAGCGGCTTGAACGGAAGTTCGGGTTGGTGCAGTTGTCGACGGGCGACATGTTGCGGGCGCTGAAGGATAGCGGCAGCCCGCTGGGTCAGCAGGCCAAGGAGATCATGGCCGCCGGCAAGCTGATGCCGGACGCGATCATGGTCGAAATGATCGCCGACCGCATCACCCAACCGGATTGCGCCAAGGGCTTCATCCTCGACGGTTTCCCCCGCACGGTTCCGCAGGCCGAGGCCCTGGACCGTATGCTGGCGGAAAAGCACCTGAAGCTTGACCACATCATCGAGATGGTGGTGGACGACGCGGCCCTGGTGGAGCGTGTGACCGGCCGGTATACTTGCGCCAAATGCGGCGCCGGCTATCACGACAAGTTCCACCAGCCCAAGGTGGCGGGCGTCTGCGACATCTGCGGCTCGACCGAGTTCAAGCGCCGGGCCGACGACAACGCCGAGACCTTCACCAAGCGCTTGGCGGAATACCACGCGCTGACGGCGCCCATCCTGCCTTACTATCAGGGCAAGGGCGTGCTGAAGCAGGTGGATGGCATGGCGGAGATTGACGAGGTCACCCGTCAGCTGGAGGCCATCATCGCCGCCTGAGCTGGAGGCCTCGCGCTTATCCGAATATGGAAGGGCCGTTTCTCCGGGTAGGAGAGGCGGCCTTTTCCCTTTCGTGCCCTCCGCTGGCTGCATGCCCGGTGTTGGGCATTGTCCGCGTGGGCGCGGTTGACATCCAGTCGCGCCTGCGTATACTCCCGCATCCGATCCGTTATGGGCTTTTGGCCCGGCGGGTGCGGATGAAACCGGCTCTCGGCCCTGGCACCCCATGAGGTGGCGGGACGGGGTTGGTTCATATGTGCATTTGGAGATCCTGGAGTTTCCAGGTTTTCTTCGGATGAGATGCCCCGAAGGTCATTGGACGTCCCCGCCACGGGAGCCGGTGATCAGGCGGGGTGTGGACGAAGATCGCATCGCCCGGGCGTGACGCCGGGGCGGGCATGAACGATGGAGAAAGCGCGTGGCGCGTATCGCTGGCGTTAATATTCCCACCGCGAAGCGGGTGGAAATCGCCCTTCAGTACATTCACGGCATCGGTCCCTTCATGGCGAAGGAGATCTGCGGCAAGGTCGGCATTCCGCTGGAGCGCCGCGTGCATCAGCTGACCGACGACGAAGTCCTGCGTATCCGCGAAGTCATCGACAGCGACTACTCGGTCGAAGGCGACCTGCGTCGCTCTGTCGCCATGAACATCAAGCGGCTCATGGACATGGCCTGCTACCGCGGCCTGCGTCACCGCAAGGGCCTGCCGGTCCGCGGTCAGCGCACGCACACCAACGCGCGCACCCGCAAGGGCCCGGCCAAGCCGATCGCCGGTAAGAAGAAGTAAGCTGAAGGACTGATAAGAAATGGCAAAGCCCAACGCTTCTGCCGCCCGGCTTCGTCGCCGCGAGCGCAAGAACATCACCTCGGGCGTGGCGCATGTGAACGCCTCGTTCAACAACACCATGATCACCATCACCGACGCCCAGGGCAACACCATCGCCTGGTCCTCGTCGGGCATGATGGGCTTCAAGGGTTCGCGCAAGTCGACCCCCTACGCCGCCCAGATGGCCGCCGAAGACGCGGGCCGTAAGGCCCAGGAACACGGCATGCGCACCCTGGAAGTGGAAGTGAAGGGTCCGGGTTCGGGCCGTGAGTCCGCCCTGCGCGCCCTGCAGTCGGTCGGCTTCCAGATCACGTCCATCCGCGACGTGACGCCGATCCCGCACAACGGCGTTCGCCCGCCGAAGAAGCGTCGCGTCTGATCATTCTACCGATTACGGAGGCGGCCCCCGTGGCCGCTTCCGGTCCAAACGCTTCCGCGTTTCCCCGCCGCCCCGGGACCGGCTTTCGCATGCCATCGCGATCGCCCATGCATGGGGGAGGTGGTCAGGTTCAGGACAGGGCGCCGGTCGCAAGACCGGCGCCCTGATCCGCACCCGACAGCGGTGAAACCGGGTGTCGTGTCCTCCCGATGGCATTAGAGGCAACTACCCGTGATTCAGAAGAACTGGCAGACCCTGGAAAAGCCCAGCAAGCTCGACGTGAACGTCGGTGCCGATCCGCGCCGTGAGGCCACGATCATCGCCGGTCCGCTGGAGCGTGGCTTTGGCCTGACCCTGGGCAACGCCCTGCGCCGCGTCCTGCTGTCGTCCCTTCAGGGGGCGGCGGTCACCGCCATCCACATCGATGGCGTCCTGCACGAATTCTCCTCCATTCCCGGCGTCCGCGAGGACGTGACCGACATCGTTCTGAACATCAAGAACATGGGTCTGAAGATGGAGGGCGAGGGCCCGAAGCGGCTGCGCCTGCGCGCCGAAGGCCCCAAGGAAGTCACCGCCGGCATGATCGAGGTGACGGGCGACATCGAGGTGATGGACCCGGATCTGGTGATCTGCACCCTGGACGCCGGCGCCCGCCTGAACATGGAACTGACGGTCGAGAAGGGCAAGGGCTACGTCCCCGCCAGCCAGAACCGTCCGGAAGACGCCCCCATCGGCCTGATCCCGATCGACGCCCTGTACAGCCCCATCCGCAAGGTGGCGTACAAGGTGGAGAACACCCGCCTGGGTCAGCGCACCGACTATGACAAGCTGTCGCTGTCGATCGAGACCAACGGCGCCGTGACGCCCGAGGATGCCGTGGCCATCGCCGCCCGCATCCTGCAGGACCAGCTGCAGCTGTTCATCAACTTCGAGGAGCCGCAGGCCGTTACCGCATCGGAGAAGTCCGACGAGGTGCCGTTCAACAAGAACCTGCTGCGCAAGGTGGACGAGCTGGAACTGTCGGTCCGTTCGGCCAACTGCCTGAAGAACGACAACATCGTCTACATCGGCGACCTGGTGCAGAAGACGGAAGCGGAAATGCTCCGCACCCCGAACTTCGGCCGCAAGTCGCTGAACGAGATCAAGGAAGTGCTGTCCCAGATGGGCCTGCACCTCGGCATGGAAATCCCGAACTGGCCGCCCGAGAACATCGAGGACCTGGCCAAGCGTCTGGAAGAGCCGTACTGAGCTTGATTTGAGGTTACCCGCATCCGGCTACGGCCGGGTGCAGGGTACAGGGCATAGGGCCCACCCCCGCCGTGCCGGCCGGCGCCCCTTACGGGCAAGGACGGGCGTTTCGGGGATCGTCATAGGTGTCGGCATCCGACACCCGGACATGAAAGGAGAAGCACCATGCGTCACGGCGTTTCCGGGCGTAAGTTCAGCAAGACCTCTACCCACCGTCTGGCCATGTTCTCCAACATGGCCAATGCCCTGATTAAGCACGAGCAGATCAAGACGACCCTGCCGAAGGCCAAGGACCTGCGGCCGATCGTCGAGAAGCTGATCACGCTGGGCAAGAAGGGCGGCCTCGCCAACCGTCGCCTGGCGTTCGCGGAACTGCGCGACAACGCCATGGTCGATAAGCTGTTCACCACCATCGCCGAGCGTTACAAGGACCGTCAGGGTGGCTACACCCGCGTCCTGAAGGCCGGCTTCCGCTACGGTGACATGGCCGCCATGGCTGTCATCGAGCTGGTGGACCGCGACGTCTCCGCCAAGGGCCAGGACAGCGGTCCGGTCCAGGTGACGGAGACCGAGGAAGAAGCGGCCTGAGTCTAGGCTGTTCCACTTCCGGAATGGTAAGGAAAGGGGCGGATCCGCGAGGGTTCGCCCTTTTTCATTGGGCGGCCGGCGGGCGGGGACGCAGACCCCGTGTAAGCGTGTGGACGGGCGGGGGCCAAATCGCGCATCCTGCCGCCCGTCCATCGCCGGCGCGACAGGCGCGCCCGTGTGACGGACAGGAGGATAAACCGGTGCGTATTTGGGGGATCAAGGCGGCTGCCGCCAGCGTGCTGCTGCTGGGGCTGACGGGCTGCCTGGGGCTGCCGTCGCAGCGCGAGGGCAAGCTGGACACCCACGCCGCCTGCGTGGCGCGCTGCAACCGCGACAGCCAGGTGTGCGGCGATACCAAGGCCGGGCAGAGCGATCATACGCCCGAACTGAACAACGGCATGTGCCAGCGCGACCTGAAATCCTGCCTGAACCGTTGCGGCGACCCGGGCTGAACCCTATTTCACCCCAATCCCCTTCGTTTCGATCAGACGTGAGAGTTGGTTCCCGTGAAGCTTGAAACGCCGTTCCGCCGCTCGATGTCCCGCTTGGTCCTGACCAGTCTGGCCGCCGGTCTTGCTTTGTCGCCCCTGGGCGCCGTCGCCCAGCAGGTGCCGCAAAGCAAGGAGCAGATCACGCTCAGCTATGCCCCCTTGGTGAAGCGGGCGGCGCCGGCGGTGGTCAACATCTACAGCCGCCGGGTGATCAAGCAACGCGTATCGCCCTTCATGGAAGACCCGTTCTTCCGCCAGTTCTTCGGCGATGCCTTCCGGGGCGTCCCGCGGGAGCGGGTGGAATCCTCGCTGGGCTCCGGCGTCATCATCCGGCCCGACGGCCTGATCGTCACCAACGACCATGTCATCAAGGACGCCGACCAGATCACCGTGGTGCTGGCCGACCGGCGGGAGTTCCCGGCCAAGGTCATGAGCGCGGATGAGAAGGTCGATTTGGCCGTCCTGCGCATTGACACCAAGGGCGAGAAGCTGCCCACCCTGGAACTGGGCGACAGTGACAGCATCCAGGTCGGTGACCTGGTGCTGGCCATCGGCAACCCCTTTGGCGTGGGCCAGACGGTCACCAGCGGCATCGTCTCGGCGCTGGCCCGCACCGGCGTGGGCGTGTCGGATTTCAACTTCTTTATCCAGACGGATGCCGCCATCAACCCCGGCAATTCCGGCGGCGCGCTGATCACCATGGACGGCAAGCTGGCCGGCATCAATTCGGCCATCTATTCGCGCAGCGGCGGCTCGGTCGGCATCGGCTTCGCCATCCCGGCGGACATGGTGCGCTCCGTCGTCACCGCGGTGGAGGGCGGCGGCAAGCTGGTGCGGCCGTGGATGGGCGCCAGCGGCCAGCCGGTGACGCAGGAACTGGCTACCAACCTGGGCCTGCCCCGGCCCCAGGGCGTGCTGATCAACCAACTGAACCCCAAGGGCCCGCTGGAGCAGGCGGGCGTGAAGGTCGGTGATGTGGTGACGGCGGTGAACGGCCACCTGGTCGATGATCCGGAAAGCCTGCGCTACCGCATCGCCCTGCTGCCCGTGGGGGGCACCGCCACCGTGACCGTGATCCGTAAGGGCGCGGAAACGAAGCTGCCGGTGAAGCTGATCGGCCCGCCGGAAGACCCGCCGCGGGATGAGACGGCGCTGGACGGCCGTCAGCCCTTCGCCGGCACCACCGTGGCCAACATCAACCCGGCGCTCGCGGAGGAGGTCGGCTATGCCGGCAATTCCGACGGCGTCATCGTGCTGAAGGTGCAGCAGGGCACCACCGCCCAGGCCCTCGGCTTCCAGCCAGGCGACGTGGTGGTGAAGGTCAATGGCCAAGCCATCTCCCGCGTGGCCGACCTGAAGCGCGTGGTGAGCCAGCCCCAGCGCCGCTGGGACCTGGCCGTGCGGCGCGGCGACCAGGTGCTGACGCTGAGCGTCGGCGGCTGAGGACATGGGCGGCTGACGCGGTTTCCCGCCGCGTCATTCATGGAAACGTCGGCATACAGGTCCGGTACTGGTCAAAAGGACGATGCCAAGCCGCCCCCCGCTCTGGCATGGTGTTCCGGGTTTGTATCCGGGGTGTATGGAACGTCATGGTGAAGAGCGGATCGGGTTCCCTGTTCGAGGCGGAGGCGCCGCGCCCGCTAGCCGACCGGCTGCGGCCGACCGCGCTGGACCAGGTGGTGGGACAGGAGCATCTGCTGGGCCCCAAGGGGCCCATCGGCCGCATGGTGGCGGCCCACCGTCTCAGCTCCATGGTGCTGTGGGGACCGCCGGGCTGCGGTAAGACCACCATCGCCCGCCTGCTGGCCCAGGCCACCACCCTGGCGTTCGAGCCCCTGTCCGCGGTGTTCTCCGGCGTGGCCGACCTGCGCAAGGTGTTCGAAGCGGCCAAGCAGCGCCGCCAGGCGGGCCAGGGCACCCTGCTGTTCATCGATGAAATCCACCGCTTCAACCGCTCGCAGCAGGATGGCTTCCTGCCCTATGTCGAGGACGGCACCGTCACCCTGGTGGGCGCCACGACGGAGAACCCGTCGTTCGAGCTGAACGCCGCCTTGCTCTCCCGTGCGCAGGTCTTCGTCCTGAACCGGCTGGGGGAGGAGGCGCTGGAAAAGCTCATCGGCCGGGCGGAGGCGGAGGAGGGCCGCGCCCTGCCGCTGACCGAGGATGCGCGGGCGGCGCTGAAGGCCATGGCCGATGGCGACGGCCGCTATTTCCTGAACCTGGTCGAGGAGATCTTTGCCGTGGCGCGCGCGGGGGAGGACCCGCTGGACACCAACGCCCTGACCGTGGCGGTGCAGCGGCGCATGCCCCTCTACGACAAGGCGCAGGAGGGGCACTACAACCTCATCAGCGCCCTGCACAAGTCGCTGCGCGGCTCGGACACGGATGCCGCCCTCTACTGGTATTCCCGCATGCTGGCGGGAGGGGAGGACCCGCGCTACATCGCTCGCCGCCTGGTGCGCTTCGCCAGCGAGGACATCGGCATGGCCGATCCGCAGGCCCTGACCATCGCCCTTGCCGCCTGGGACGCCTATGAGCGCCTGGGCAGTCCGGAGGGTGAGTTGGCCGTGGCCCAATGCGTCATCTATCTGGGCACCGCGCCCAAGTCCAACGCCGCCTACATGGCCATCAAGCAGGCGCAACGGGCGGCCAAGGAGACGGGCAGCCTGATGCCGCCCATGCACATCCTGAACGCGCCCACCCGCCTGATGAAGGACCTGGGCTACGGCAAGGGCTACAACTACGACCACGACACGGCCGACGGCTTCTCCGGCCAGAACTATTTCCCCGACGGCATGGCGCGGCGGGAGTTCTATCAGCCGGTGGAACGCGGCTTCGAGCGCGAGATCAAGAAGCGCCAGGATTATTGGGCCAAGCTGCGCCAGCGGGCGGCCGAGGGTGGCGGGGAGGACTGACGCCTGCCCTGATGGGCTATGCCCTTGAAATCAAAAGCGAACTGGAGGTGACGGGCAACCTGAAGGATTGGGAGCGTTGGGACGCGCTGCCCCGGATCAAGGTGAAGACCCTGACCATTGGCGCCACCCATGACGAGATGGATCCGGAGGATATGACCAGGACTTCTACTTCAAGAACCTGATCCCGTTCCTGAAGAGCGTGTAGGCACCGCGCCGGCGCGGCTGGGACTATGCCGGTGCCTTGGCGTCCATCGCCATGGCGCGGGCATAGTCTTTGGCCGCCTGCACCACGTGGGTGACGGCGCGGGCGATATCGTCCGGCGGCTCGCCCTCACGGTCCAGGGCGCCATCCTCCGTCGGCACGCCGCGCACCAGGGCGCCCAGCCGCACTGTGGCGGCCTCGCAATAGCCGATGCGCCGGGCGTCGGGCGGGCCGGGGATGGTGCGCTCATCCAGCCAGGCGACGGTGGCGGCGCCCGCCAGGCGGCGCAGCGTCTCCAGCACCGCCCCGGCCTCGTCCAGGTGCGCCTTGCGTCGGCGGCCCTCCAGCACCATGCGCTGGCGCGTGACCTCGGCCGCCGTGCTGGCCAAGCCGGCGGCCCGGCGGGCGGCGTCGATTTCGGCATAGGGCGTCTGGCCCGCCCGGACCACCAGCGTGGCGTAGCGCATGTTGGCCTCCACCGCCGCCGCCAGCTTGTGGGGGAAGCCCTTGGGCTCCCGCTCCGGCCACAGGACCAGGCAGCCAGCCAGGCCGATGAAGCTGCCCAGCGTGTTGTTGAAGGCGCGGGCCAGGGCGATGCCCTCGCCATGGGCGTTCAGGCCCGGATGCAGCAGGTCGGCCACCAGCACGAACAGGGGTGTGAGGAAGGTGACGAACAGGCTGTAGCTGACGGAGCGCAGGGCGATGGTGGCGGCCGCCAGGGGAAAGATGGCGGCCAGCAGCGCGAGGGGCGTGGGCAGGGCCACGGCCAGGAAGGCGGCCGCGGCGCCGCCGATGACGCTGCCCACCACGCGTTCCAGGGTGCGCGGCCAGGTGGTGGCCGCCTGCGGCTGCATCACCACCACCGCCGCCATGGTGGCCCAGTAGGCATAGGCGACATCGAGATAGGCGGTGACGGCGTAGGTGGCCGTCACCACCAGGGCCACGCGCAGGGCGTGCCGCGCGATGGGGGAGGAGGGCGCCAGGGCCAGGCGCAGGGCGCGGGCGGGCGTCAGGCGGCGGCGCGGCGTCTCGTCATTTTCAGGCACAGTGGCCAGCGCGCCGTCATCCACCGGCGGGGCCCAGGCGCGGGTCAGGTCGGTCAGGGCCTGGGCGCAGACCTGGGCCACGCGACCCACCAGGTCATGCGCCGGCCGGGCGACGCGATCCAGCACCTCCGCCTCATACACCACCAGGGCGCCGTCGGGGGCCGAGCGCATCACCTGGCGGCTGGTACGGGTCAGGGCGGCGCGCAGCTGGCGCAAGGGCAGCGTGTCGGCATCGGTGGGCGTGCCGGCGGCATGCGGCTCCAGGTCATAGCCCAGCGCGATCAGGCCGGCGAAGATGCGTTCGCCCGCCTCGATGGCGGCCAGCAAGGCGCGGCGGATGTCGCGCCCGTTGCCGCGGCCGGCGGAGAAGCGGCCCACGGCGGCGCGCGCCCGCTCGATGGTGTCGCGCACCGCGCGGCGATGCTCGGCGGCATGCGCTTTCCAGCGCGCGTCCTGGGTGGCGCCGCTGGCGTGCAGGGCCAGCAGTTCGGCCGTCATGTCGCCCAGTTCGGCATAGATCGCGGCGACGGCGCGGCGGGCGGGGGCATAGGGATGGATGCGCCAGAGCACCAGGCACAGGGCCACGGCCCAGCCGCTCCCCGCCAGGAAGACGCCGGACAGGCGCAGGGCGTCCAGGGGCGCCATGGGATAGCCCACGGCCACCACGGCGACGCAGCAGGCCAGCACGCCCACTTGGGTGGCAGCGGGCCCGTAGACGCGGCTGAGGCAGCAGAGGAACAGCGCCCCGAATAGGGCCGCCGCCGCCCAGACGGTTCCCAGCGCCGCCACGGCGCTCATCACGCCCGCCATGGCGGTGCCGATCAGGGCGAAGCCGCCCATGGCCCGTAGGCGCACGCCAAAAGGTCCACCAGGATCGGCCAGGCAGGCCCAGAAGGCGGCGAAGGCCGCCCAGGACAGGATGGGCCGGTCCAGGTACAGCGCCAGCGTGACCATCAGCGCCACCGCAGTCGCGGCGCGCAGGCCTTCGGTGATGCCGATCTGCTCCGGCGTCAGCGCGAACGAGCGCGCCTGCAGCCAGCGCGCGAGCCGGGCCAGCGGTGAGGAGCGGTCGGTGGGCACCGTGTGGGCGTGGGACATGGAAACTCAATTAGGCGAACGGGTGGCCAGGGCAACGGTATCTCAAACCCGTTCGCAGATGCAGCATTGGTGTGTGCAATGCGGTATTGCCAAGGACGAAGGCGAAGGCCCTCGTCAGGTTGCGGCGATCCTCTTCTCCAACGCCGCCTTCACCGCCGCCACCGGCGCCGTCCAGTCTCCCAGGCGGGTTTGCCGGAACAGGCGCAGGGACGGGTACCAGGGGCTGGTGTCGCCGCTGTCGTGCCAGCGCCAGTCGGTAGTGGGGGACAGCAGCAGGAAGGCTGGGATGTTCAGCGCGCCCGCCAGGTGGATGCAGGCGCTGTCGGAGCCGATGACCAGGTCCAGTCCGGCCACCAGGGCGGCGGTGTCGGCCCAGTCGCGGATGGAGGCGGCGGCGTCGCGGATGCGGCCGGGGGGGATGGCGGGGTCGGTCAGGGCGGCCTTGGCCGGACCCATCTGTAGGCTGACGAACTCCACGCCCGGCACGTCCAGCAGCGGCAGCAGCGCGGCCAGGCCGGGGGAGCGCCAGCGGTCGTCCGGGAAATCCGGATTGCCTTGCCAGAACAGGCCGATGCGCAGGCCCCGCTTCGGGCCCAGCATCTGCGCCCAGCGCAACTTGCGGCCGGGGTCGGCCTTCAGATAGGGGCCCGTCCAGGGCACGGCGGCGGGCGTGGGGCAGAAGCGGCCGGGCAGGTCCATCAAGGGCACCTGGGCGTCCCAGGGCAGCGGTGCAAGGGAGGTGGTGCCCGGTGCCGGCGTTTGTGCGTCCACCACCACGGCGCCATACCCTTGCGCCGCCACCAGGGGGGCCAGGCCGGCCGGCACCTCGATGGTCAGGCGGGCGCCGGCGGCGGTCAGCTGGGGCAGGAAGCGCAGGCACATCAGCGTGTCGCCCACCCCTTGCTCATGCCACACCAGCAGGCGCAGGCCGGCCGGTGCGCCTTGGGTCCAGGCGGGCAGCCCCTGGTGGCGGGGCGGCTTGGCGGCGGAGGGCCAGCGCCAGCGATAATGCTCGAAGCCCTCGCGGTAGCGGCCCAGGCGCAACAGGCACAGGGCCACGCCGAAATTGGCCACCGGGTCCTGCGGCGCCAGGGCGGCGGCGACCTGGAAGGCGGCCAACGCCTCCTCCGACCGGCCCAGCAGGCGCAGCAGGACGCCCAGGTCGCGGTGGGGCAGCAGGGCGTCCGGCCGGCGGCGCGCCGCCTCCACCAGATGGGCCTCCGCCTCCTCGAAACGGAACAGGCTGGTCAAGGTGCTGGCCAGGGCGCAGCGGGGCAGGGGGGCGTCGGGGGCGGCGCTGACGGCGCGGGACAGCAGGCTGACCGCCTCGGCCACGTCGCCGGCGCGGCGCTTCAATTCCCCCATGTTGTTCAGGGCCAGGGTGTTGAAGGGATCGCGCGCCAGGATGTGGCGGTACCAGGTCTCCGCTTCGCCCCCCCGGCCCAGCCGTTCGCACAGGCGGGCCAACTCCGTCACCGTGGGCAGATCGTCGGGCGTCCGCTCCACGCAGGCGCGCAAGGCGTCGGCGGCGGCCGACAGCCGCTCCAGCCGGGCCAGCAGGCGGGCCATGTTGCGCAGGGCGTCGGCATGGCTGGGGTTCAGGCGCAGGGCCTGGGTGTAGGCGGTCAGCGCCTCATCCGTGCGGCCCAGCGTGTCCAGCACCTGGGCGTGGTTCGCGTGGAAGTCGGCCACGCCGGGGCGCAGCGCGATGGCCCGGGCGATCAGGGGCTCCGCCTCCGCCGCCTGTCCCGCCTGGGCGGTGGCGACCCCCAGCAGGTGCAAGGCGTCCGGCTGCTCCGGCTCCTGCGCCAGCAGCGAGGAATAGAGCGCGCCGGCATCCGCCAGGCGGCCCGCCCGGTGATGCTCCAGCGCCACCGCCAGGACCTCCCCGACGGTGCGCATACTCCGGGTCCTGACGCGTTCCTGCTCCATGGGTTTAGTAATACCTTGCTCCCAAAGGATAGGCCACCCCGCCCCCTGCGGCGCAAGGGGATGGGGTGCGTTATGGGGGACAAGAAGGCTGACCTGTCGCGACCACATGACTACATCGCCGGTGAGACCGGCGAGGATGTCGCGTTGCGCCATATGGAGCGGATTGGCGCCTTCCGCGCCGGCCTCAAGACCATTCCCAACCGTGGAACGGCGCGGGCGGATATCCGGCCGGGCTTGCGCATGGTTGGGGGCCGACCGATCCACGGTCATCGCGTTCCATGCGCAGGGACTAGATGTGGTGATTGATCGGATGCTCTATCGTGGGCGCGCGCTGGATCGTTAATCTCCATTCCACTCTTGAGCCCACTTTCCCCGGAAGGCCCCCATGCCCCCTGAAGAAGATCTGCGTCGCATCGCCTTGCAGGAACAGCGGCTGGTGTTCGAGCGCTTCGGGCAGGATGAGGCCTGGACCCTGGGCGTGTGGCTGCGCCAAGCGGGGCTGGAGCGGGGCGGGGCGCTGGTGGTCGATGTGTCGCTGCACCGCCAGCAGCTGCTGCGCCTGGCGGTGGGGCCGGCCACGCCGGACCATGACGACTGGATTCGCCGCAAGCGAGCCACCGCGCTGCACTTCGCCCGCAGCTCCTACGCCATCGGTCTGGGCCTGGCGCAGCAAGGCACGACGCTGGAGGTCAAGAGCGGCCTGCCGCATCGCGACTACGCCAGCCACGGCGGCGCGGTGCCCCTGATGGTGAAGGGCGCCGGCTGCATCGGCGCGCTGACCGTTTCCGGCCTGCCGCAGCGTGAGGATCACACGCTGGCCATGGCAGCCCTGGCCCATGTGCTGGGCCGCGACATCAGCGATATCGCGCTGGACTGAAGTACAACCCGAACAGCGGCGCACGTCGCGCCGCCGTAGGCCGCGACTGCGGCCACCGGAGATTCCGGGAAGCGTAGCGGACTGGAAATCGAGGAGAACGGGCGCGGACGCGTCCGTTAACGGTCCAGGGTGATCGGCCCGTCACGGGTGGTGCCCGTGTTGGCCTCGGGCGCCTTGGTCAGGGTGTCGCCCCGGCTGCGCTTTTCCTCATGCTTGCCGTAGATCTTGTCCAGGCGCTCAAACTCCGCCTTGTGGAAGGCCTCGACCTCCTCCCGGTTGCCGAACTGGGGGGCGGTGATGATGATTTCGTCGATGGGGCCATCGGTGCGCGGCGGCTCGACCGCGTCGGGATCCTTGGGCGGGGCGGCCACCTTGACCACCGAGGTGGGCAGGCCATTCTTATCCAGGCCCGGCTTGGGCGCGTCAGGTCTGGGCGGCGCGTCGGATTGAGTCGAGGGCGCGGTGGCGGGCTGCTGGGCCGGCGCCGTCTGGGCCCGGGCGGGGCCGGCAAGGACCGTCAGGGCGAGCGCCACCGTGCCCAGCAGGGCGGGCAGGGGACGGGCGGTAGAGAGCCAATTACGGGCGAACACGGGAAAAACTCCGCAGCGACGGTCATATAGCTTACCACGTGGGACCGCCCTGCCAACTGTTGCCTGCCCAACGACCGTGCGCGCGTCCGTTGCAGACAGGGCAGGGGTGGGGTGGTTGAAAAGCGGCCATCCGCCGCCTCGCGGTACCGCGACGGGTGAAGGATGGCGAACGCCAAGGGTTAAGGCCAAGGGTTAAGGAGAGGCTGGTGCCGGTCTTTGATGAGTATATCGGTATCGACTGGACGGGGGCACTGCCCGCCCGGGGTATCGCCATCGCCCGCGTCCGGCCGGATGAGGGCGCGGTTCACCTGGTGCCGCCGCCCGGCCGGCACTGGAGCCGTCGCGAGGCCATGGACTGGGTGGCCCAGCGCCTGGCGGACCATCACCGCGCCGGCGTCCGCGCCCTGGTCGGCATCGATTGCGGCTTTTCCCTGCCTTATGTGCCGGACGTGGGCTACCTGGATGGCCGCGCCGCCGGGGTGGACGACATGGCGGGCCTGTGGGACCTGGTGGATGAGGCCGCCGGCGACGGCATTGGCGCCGATGACTTCTGCGGTACCCCGGCGCTGGCCGATCCGCGTCTGGGCCCCAGCTTCTGGCTGGCGGGACGGCGGCCCGCGCACTGGACGGATGCGGAAGGTGGCGGCAAGCGGCGCCGGGTGGAATTGGTCGCCGCCCGCACCGGCGTGGGCACCCCCGTCTCCGTCTTCAACCTGGCGGCGGCGTCCAAGCAGGTGGGCAAGGCCTCGCTGGCCGGCATGCGGTCGCTGCGCCATCTGAAGCGGCGCCTGGGTGATGCGCTGGCGGTGTGGCCGGCGGAAGCGCTGACAGGGCCGGACGGCGCCGCCCGGTCGGTGGTCACGGAAATCTATCCCACCCTGTTCCGGCGCCGCGCGCACGGCTTGGCCAAGATTCGCGACCACGGCGCCATGGCGGCGGCGCTGGCCCAGTTGGGGTGCCATATGGGCAGCCATGCGGGGGCCGGGGTGCCGGCGGCCTTTGATGACCACGCCGGTGATGCCATGATCGCCGCCGCCGGCATGATGCGCTGGGCGCCTTTGGACGATGTCTGGGCGCCCAAGGGGCTGGACACCGGCACGGCGCGGCGCGAAGGATGGATTTTTGGCGTCACCGGCGATATGTCGGGGGACGCCACCGCCATTGAGAGCAGTGCCGTCGCCAGGGGTAGGGCCAGGGGTGGGGCCAGGGGTGGGGGATGAACCAAGTTATCGTCGTCGCCGTGGGCGGCGCCTTGGGCTCGGTCCTGCGATACCTTACGCAGGTTTGGCTGGGGCGTTGGCTGGGGCTGGATTTCCCTTGGGGCACCCTGTTCGTGAACGTCGTGGGCTCCGTGCTCATGGGCGTGCTGGCAGAGGCCGCGGGCCGGGTGTGGCATCCTTCGCCGGAGCTGCGCGCCTTCCTGGCGGTGGGCATACTGGGCGGGTTCACCACCTTCTCATCCTTCTCGCTGGACATCGGCACGCTGGTGTCGCGGGGGGATTGGCCGGTGACGATGCTGTATTTCATGGCGACGCTGGTGGTCGGCGTCGGCGGTCTTTTTGTGGGCATGGCCCTGGTACGTGCGGTGATGTCATGAGTGATGAGGGTGGCCGTAAGGTCGAGGCGCGGACCGTGACCGCCGACGAGGCGGAGATGCGCCTGGACCGCTGGTTCAAGCGGCATTTCCCGGCGCTGAGCCATATCCAGCTGGAAAAGCTGCTGCGCACCGGTCAGGTGCGGGTGGATGGCGGCCGCGTCAAGGGCGCCACGCGGCTGGAGGCCGGGCAGTCCGTGCGCATCCCCCCCATGCCCGACCTGGCGCCCCTGGCGCCGGGCGCCGTGACGCGCAAGGAACGGCCGGTCTTGTCGGACAAGGAAGTGAAGGCCCTGCGCGATGCGGTGCTGTACCGCGATGGCGACGTCATCGTCCTGAACAAGCCCGCCGGCCTGGCGGTGCAGGGCGGTACCGGCCAGAACAAGCACCTGGATGCCATGCTGGACGTGCTGATGTTCGACGGGAAGGAGCGGCCCAAGCTGGTCCACCGCCTGGACAAGGACACCAGCGGCTGTCTGGTGCTGGCCCGCACCAGCTTCGCCGCCACCCGCCTGGCCGGCTATTTCCGGGGCAAGGAAGCACGCAAGTACTACTGGGCCGTCACCGTGGGCGTGCCCAAGCAGTACCAGGGCAAGATCGACGCGGCCCTGGCCAAGGAAGCCGGCACGCGCGGTGAGCGCATGGCGGTGGACGAGGATGAGGGCGCGCGCGCCGTCACCCTGTACCAGGTGATCGAGAACGCGCACCGGCAGGCCGCCTTCGTCGCCCTATGGCCGTTGACCGGCCGCACGCATCAGCTGCGCGCCCACATGGTGGCCATCGGCACGCCCATCCTGGGCGATGGCAAGTACGCGGGGCAGGAGGCCTTTCTGCCCGGTGGCGCCGAGCTGCCGCGCCAGTTGCATCTTCACGCCCGTCGCATCGTCATCCCCAACCCGCGCGGCGGCAAACCCATCGACGTGACGGCCAACTTGCCACCGCACATGGCCAAGACCTGGGAATATTTCGGCTTCGATATGAAAGACGGCGATCCCTTCGCCAGCTACGTCTGACCTCATGTCCGCCTTCAACCGCCTGGCCCTGTTCGATTGTGACGGCACGCTGGTGGATAGCCAGCACGCCATCATCGCCGCCATGGCCGCGGGCTTCGCCAGCCAAGGCCTGACGCCGCCGACCGATGAGGCCGTGCGGCGCCAGGTGGGCCTGTCGCTGGAGGTCGCCGTGCTGGGCCTGCTGCCCGAAGGGGTGGGGGCGGGTGCCGTGGCCGGCATCGTCGCGGCCTACAAGAACGCGTTCTTTGCGAACCGGGCCAACGGCATCGCGGAAGAACCGCTTTACCCCGGCCTGGTGGCCGCGCTGGATGCCTTGGAGGCGGCGGGTTTCCTGTTGGGCATCGCCACGGGCAAGTCGCACCGGGGCCTGGTCGCCACGCTGAACCATCACGGCCTGGGCGGGCGTTTCATCACCCTGCAGACGGCCGACCGTGCCCAGGGCAAGCCCGCGCCGGCCATGGCCCTGCGCGCCATGGCGGAGGCGGGGGCCGATCCGGCCACCACCGTGGTCATCGGCGACACCAGCTACGACATGCAGATGGCGCGCAGCGCCGGGGCCGCCGCCCTGGGCGTGGCCTGGGGCTATCACGCGCCGCAGAGCCTGCTGGCGGCTGGTGCCGCCCGCGTCTGCCACGATTATGCCGAGGTGCCGGCGGCGGCCGCCGCCCTGGTGACGGCGTGAGCTAGGAACAATCTGATGAAGCGGATTTACAAGACGGTGGCCGTGGTGCCTGGCATGCATGGTGGCTGGCAGGTTCAGCTGGACGCCCGCATCCTGAAGTCGCCGGCCAAGGCCGACCTGGTGTTGCCGACCGAGGCGCTGGCTCGGGCGGTGGCGGCGGAGTGGGATGCCCAGGGCGACACCGTGGTGCCGGACTCCATGCCCATGATGCAGCTGGCGTCCACCTGCGTCGACCGGGTGGGGCCGCAGCGCGCCACCATCCTGGATGGGGCGGCCGCCTATGGCGGCACCGACCTGCTGTGCTACCGCGTCGCCGAGCCGGCGACGCTGGCCGAACGGCAGGGGCGCGCCTGGCAGCCGCTGCTGGACTGGGCGGCCTTGCGCTATGACGCCCTGCTGCAGACCACCACCGGCATCATGCACCGGGCCCAGGACCCGGTGGCCTTGAACGCGCTGAAGCGCGCGCTGGAGGCACTGGACGACTGGCAGCTGACCGGTGTGCAGAACGCCGTGGCGCTGACCGGATCGCTGGTGCTGGGCCTGGCCCTGTTCGAGGGGCGCATCGATGCCGACCAGGCCTTCGACCTGGCCGAACTCGACGAGTCGTTCCAAATCGAGCAGTGGGGCGAGGATGATGAGGCCAGGGACCGGCGCGCGTCGCTGAAGGCCGACCTCGCTGCCAGTTTACGTTACCTGGAGTTCCTGAAGGCCTGAGTCGGCGGCCATCAGAAAACATTGGAACTGGGCGCGCGGCGCCCCCTTATATGCGGTGCAACAACCGTTCCGCCCCGCATACCAAGGATCCGTTCCCCCATGACCTTCGACCAGCTTGAAGCCAAGATGCGCGCCTCGCTTTCCCAATTCACCGGACTGGGCGCCAAGGTGAAGTTCGACTTCGGCACCGACGGGGCCCTGTTCCTGGATGCGACCAAGGTGCCCACCGTGTCGCGCGACCCGGTGGACGTGAACACCACCCTGAAGATCTCGCTGGCCGACTTCGTGAAGCTCAGCGAAGGCAAGCTCAGCCCCACCCTGGCCTTCACCTTCGGCAAGCTGAAGGTCCAGGGTGACATGGGCGTGGCCCTGAAGCTGGCCGGCATGCTGGACGATTGAGGGCGCGACGCCATCAGCGGCATGAAACCGACCCTCATGCCGCTATAGGCCACGACCGTGGCCGCCGCAGATTTCCGGGGAGCGCCACCGGACTGGAAATCGAGGAAGGCAAGCCGGCGGATGCCGGCTCCCGCCGCTTGAGGGATAATTGACTTAAGCGGGCGTGATGGCCTGGGCGAAGCGGAAGAGGGAGGTTGGGTCCACCGCTTCCTTCACCTTTTGCAGATCCGGATAATTTTCCGCGTAATAGGCGGCCTTCCAGTCCTTCAGCGAGGCGTCGGGGAAGTTCTGGTAGGCGCCGCCGCCCGTGGTCAGCGCGCGTACGCCGGCATAGAATTTGTCCTGCCAGGCCAGGTTCTCCGTGACCAGGGTGGGGCTGTCCTTCAGCGCCCACCAGTTGACTTCGCTGGAGAACAGCCAGTCGTATCCCCGGTGGACGAAGGCCGTGTCCTTGCGGCCGACCTTGTTGACGGCACCACCGACCTGGAAGAACTTGAAGGCCGAGGCCATGCTGGTGCCCGGCATGGCCTTGCCGCTGGCGATCAAGTTCGCCACGACGGTTTCCGTCAGGTCGCTGGTGTTCAGGAAGGTCGACTGTTCCCGGTAGTAATAGGGGAAGGTCTCTTCCGACAGGATGTCCTGCGCCTGCCAATAGGGCATGTCGGCGTGGATGCTGCGTTTCTCCGCCTGCTCCCACAGCCAGGGGCCGAACAGCTCCGGCAGGGGCGGGGTGCCGGCATGCGCCTGGCCCAGGATGGAAACGCTGAGGCCCTTGCCCAGCGCGCGATCCTCGCGTGACGGCACGGTCACGGAAATCTTGCTGCCGAAGCCGTTGGGGGCGGTCTGCAACTGGTGCAGCAGGCCGTGCAGCACCCGCTCCAGATCCCGGGTCCAGGTGATCTCGAACACCGTGACGGTGCTGACGGGATAGGTTTCCACCGTGAAGCTGGTGTTGATGCCGAAATTGCCGCCGCCGCCGCCCTGGCAGGCCCACAGCAATTCCTTGTGGCTGTCCGCGCTGGCGCTGACCCGTTCCCCATCCGCCAGCACCAGCTCGGTGCCGCGCATCAGGTCGGACCCGATGCCATAGAGGCGCATGTTGAAGCCGATGCCGCCGCCCAGCAAGAAGCCGGCGGCGCCCACGCCGTCGCAGCGGCCGTGGGTGACGGTGCGGCCCATGCGCTCCAGCGCCTTGTAGACCAGGCTGTTGATGGTGCCGCCCCGGATTTCCACCCGCTGGTCATCCAGCTTGGTGATGCCGGCCATGGGCGACATGTCGATCAGCAGGCCATGGGTGGTGGAGAAGCCGGCGTAGTTGTGTCCGCCGGAGCGTACGGCAAAGGGTGTGTTGGTCTTCTTGGCCCACTTGAGGCAGGCACTCACATCCTCCGCCCTGGTGCAGCGGGCGATGCCGGCCGGCCGCGTGGCGTAGCGCAGGTTGTTGGGTCGGGAATAATCGCCAAAGAACGGGTCGTCCGGCAGGACCACGTTGCCCTTCAGCTCGCGCGCCAGGTCGGCCCAGGCGCCCTTGCCGGGATTGTGCGTCTGTGGGTGCAGTTCCACGCCGGGGTCGGCCAGAAACTGCTGCGCCCTGACCGGCATCGGTAGGCTGGCGCCCACCGCCAAGGCGCCCAGCCCTTTGAGGATGGATCGCCGCGCTGTCGCCGTCTCGAATGCCCCCACCACGCACCTCCCCTTAACCGAGAATTACTTATCTAGTAATTCTCCTATTTGGGCCGGCGTTGCAAGGGGTCAGCGCTTGAGGCTGAGCCAGACGTTATGGCCGTCGTGGAAGGAAGTGGCCTCCACCGTTTCCCCCGCCATCAAGTCCAGCGGCCGGCGCGGCAGGTAAAGGCCGGGCTGCCAGCCGGACGCCTCGGTGGGGGTGAGGGGGCTGTTCTCGAATTCCACCCCATCCCACAGCTTCAACCATATCCACTGCAGCAGGCCGACGCAGCGGCCGTCGGCGGTCACCGGCACGGCCAAGTGGCCGCGCCAGCTTTGACCCGGCTGGGGATCGGCCAGGTCCACGGTCAGGGCCTGGAAGGGGGCGGACAGGGGCGTGAAGGGCATGATCCGGTCAAGCCGAACGGCGCGGGGGGCCAGGCGGTTGAACTCGTCAAGGTCGAAGCCGCAAGCCTCCTCCACGAAGAAGGCCCGCTCCATCGCCCGGCTTTCGGCCAGCAGGGCGCGCACGCCACCGGCCTGGGGGATGATGCGTGCCTCGGGCGTCAGCAACCGGTCCCTGGCGTCGCGCACCGCCGACAGCACCCGTTCCGACAGCAGGTCGCTGGACAGGATTTCAGAGACCAGCAGGTCGGCCGGGCGCGGCAGATCCTTGCCCACGGTCACGGTGCCGGACGGTTTGGCGATGACGGTGACTCGGTCGGCGTAGCCGTTGGTGGCGATGATGGCGCGCGCCGTCTCCGCGATGACGGGATCGGCCTCGCAGGTATAGACATGGGCGGCGCCGGCCCGGGCCGCCATCATGGCCAGCAAGCCGGAGCCGGTGCCGATCTCCAGCACGATATCGCCCGGGCGCACGGCGGCGGTGATGGCGGCCTCATAGGCCGCGTTGCGCTCGATGTCGTTCATCATCGGCACGTGCCAGCGCGGCGTCAGGGCGGTGCGCAGCTTGGCCAGTTGCAGTTCCGCCTCGATGAAGTCCGGCTTCAGCTCCAGCGCCGTTTCCGTATGCACCACCGCTTCCGCCAGGCGGCCCAGGTCGCGCAGGGCCGCCGCCAGGTTGAAGCGGTTGATGGGATCGTCCGGCTCCGCCGCCACGGCGCGGGCGAAGCTCTCCGCCGCCTCGTTGGCGTGGCCCAGCTTCTGGTGGCAGAGGCCGATGTTGAAGTCGCGGCCCCGCCAGGTGGGGTCCAGGCTGACGGCCTTGCGGAAGGCGTCCAGCGCCTCCTTCCACTGGCCCAAATGCTTGCGCACCGTGCCCAGGTTCCAGTGCACGGCCGAGGCGCGCGGCAGCATGCGGGCGACCTCGCGGTACACGGCCTCCGCCTCCGCCCAGCGGCCCTGGTTCTGGTGCTCCACCCCCTGGGCGAACAGTTCCTCGGCGGGGACGGTGGGGCCGGCGGGCGGCTTGGGAGGCTTGGCCATGGGGGCAGGCGGTTCCTAAAAGGGGAGGGAGGGTCAGGGCTTCAGGCTGCGACCGAAGCGGGTGCTCCAGTCGCCGCCGGGGCAGGTCAGGTCGCTCTCGGCCTTGCAGAAATGGTTGGTGTAGGCGGTGAACTGCGCGCGGGCGATCACCCGGTCCAGTGGCACGAACCCCAGGTCGGGATAGGGGAAGCGGCTGTCCTGGCTGTTGTCGCGGTTGTCACCCATGAGGAAGACATGGCCGGCGGGCACGGTATAGACGCCGGTGTTGTCGGCCGGACCTTCATCGCTGCGCTGCAGGACGGCATGGCGGGCCAGGCCGCCGTCGGTGGCCGGCAGATCCTCTACATATTCCGTCACATGCACGGTACGGCCGTGGTCGTCGCGATAGTCGTAGGCGCCCGTCTCATGCCGGCTGATCACCTGGCCGTTCAGCACCAGCCGGCCGTGGGCCAGTTGCACCGTGTCGCCCGGCAGGCCGATGACCCGCTTCACCAGCGCTTCCGGCGCGCCCTCCGGCTTCAGCACGACGATGTCGCCCCGCTGCGGCAGGTGGGACAGCAGGCGGCCATCGGCAGTGGGGATGAACCCTTCCGGCAGGGTGATATCCGGGGAATGGCGGCTGTAGCCGTAGGCGTACTTGGCGGCGATGAAATGATCCCCCACCGCCAGGGTGGGCAGCATGCTTTCCGATGGCACGTAGTAGCTGCCGAAGGCGAAGGCCCGGAAGGACAGGACGCAGACGCCCCAGATCAGGATGAAGCGACCCCATTCCAGTACCGCGCGCCGCATCGCCTTCCTCCGTTCCCTGGTCGCAGGCCCACCGGGCCGTTGGCGGCGATGATGCCGAAGGCCGGCCGGCCTTGTCCATCGCGGCGTTGGCGCGCCCGATGACTGACGCTATATCCTTGGCCCCGTTGATCCTTCGCCCCTGTCTTCTTAGACCCGCCTACTTCGATGATGGAGCCTGCCATGGCCGAACCCGCCGACCGTGTCGCCACCCATGTCGTCCTGCGGGGCCGGGTCCAGGGCGTCTTCTACCGCAACTGGACGGTGGAGCAAGCACTGGAACTGGGCCTGGACGGGTGGGTGCGCAATCGGAACGACGGCACGGTGGAGGCGCTGTTCGCCGGCCCGCCCGCCGCCGTGGCGGACATGGTGACCCGGTGCCATCGGGGCCCCACCCATGCCCGGGTAACCGAGGTGGACGCCACGCCGGGCAGCGATCCCGGCGCCACCGGCTTCCACAAGCTGCCGACGGTTTAGCGCTTACCGCGGCCGCGTATGGTCAAGCGGCATGAGGTTCACCCTCATGCCGTGGGACGCGACCGCCCTGCGTGTGAGGGGCCCAAGAAAAAAGGCCGCGCAACCCGGCTGGAGCGGCGCGGCCTTGTTCTCATCACGGCCAGGGTCAGCTGGCCGCCGCCGCTTGCTGGCGGGCCTCGTTGGGATCGCGCAGGACGTAGCCGCGGCCCCAGACGGTTTCGATGTAGTTGCTGCCGTCCGTCGCCTGCGCCAGCTTCTTGCGCAGCTTGCAGACGAAGACGTCGATGATCTTCAGCTCCGGCTCATCCATGCCGCCATAGAGATGGTTCAGGAACATCTCCTTGGTCAGGGTGGTGCCCTTGCGCAGGGACAACAGCTCCAGGATGCCGTATTCCTTGCCCGTCAGGTGCAGGGGCTGGCCCGACACCTCGACCGAGCGCGTGTCCAGGTTCACGGTCAGCGCGCCGGTGCGGATGACGCTTTCCGAATGGCCCTTGCTGCGGCGGACGATGGCCTGCATGCGGGCCAGCAGCTCGCGCTTGTCGAACGGCTTGGTCAGGTAGTCGTCGGCACCAAAGCCCAGACCCTTCAGCTTTGCGTCCAGCTCAGTCAGGCCGGAGAGGATCAGGATGGGCGTGGTCACCCGGGCCGAGCGCAGGCGCCGCAGCACCTCATACCCGTCGATGTCGGGCAACATCAGGTCCAGGATGATGATGTCGTAGTCATACAGCTTGCCGATCTCCAGGCCATCTTCGCCAAGATCGGTTATGTCAACGATGAACCCTTCGGATTTGAGCATCAATTGAATGCTCTTGGCCATCGACGGATCGTCTTCTACGACCAGTACTCTCATGGGCGTCTTCCTTGAAAGGGGTGTAGTCTCAAGGGAGCGGGGAGGTTAACTGCCGACTAGGTTAACAGATGCCGCGGCATTATGCTACGCGGGTAAGGCTATCCTTTAGCTATCTCACCCGTTGTGGGCACCACTCCGGAACCCGTCCCGCGATTGGGATGATTCGGGGCCGTAACGGCTTGATAAATCCGGATTTAGGGCGCGAGAGACCGGCCATGATGTACGACCCCAACCTCCTGATCCCCGAAATCGAGGCGCTTGCTCCCTTCAAGATCTTCGGGCGGGTCACATCGGTGCTGGGCATGCTGGTGGAGGTCGGCGGCGTGGAACGCCGCCTGTCCATCGGCGGGCGCTGCCGCGTCATCTCGCGCGGGGGGCGGCCCGTGCCGTGCGAGGTGGTCGGCTTCCGCAACGGCAAGGCTCTGCTGCTGCCCTACGGCACGCTGGAGGACATCGGCCTGGGCTGCCGCGCCGAGGTGTCGGAGGGCCAGCCCGAGATCCACCCCACGCCCGCCTGGCTGGGCCGCGTGATCAACGCCCTGGGTGAGCCGCTGGACGGCAAGGGGCCCTTGCCCCTGGGCCCCGTGGGCAACCCGATCAAGGCAGCGCCCCCGCAGGCCAGCACCCGCAAGCGGGTGGGGGAGAAGATCGATTTGGGCGTGCGCTCCATCAACACTTTCCTGTCCTGCTGCCGCGGGCAGCGCATGGGCATCTTCGCCGGTTCCGGCGTGGGCAAGTCGGTGCTGATGTCCATGCTGGCGCGCTACACCGCCGCCTCCGTCACCGTCATCGGCCTGATCGGCGAACGCGGACGCGAGGTGCAGGAGTTCATCGAGGACGATCTGGGGGAAGAAGGCCTGGCCCGCAGTGTCGTGGTGGTGGCCACCAGCGACGAGCCGCCGCTGATGCGCCGGCAGGCCGCCTATATGACCTTCGCGGTGGCGGAGCATTTCCGCGACCAGGGGCTGGACGTGCTGTGCATGATGGACAGCGTCACCCGCTTCGCCATGGCCCAGCGCGAGATCGGCCTGTCCGCCGGCGAGCCGCCCACCACCAAGGGCTATCCGCCCACCGTGTTCGCCGAGCTGCCGCGCCTGCTGGAACGGGCGGGGCCGGGGGCGGGCGACGGCACCATCACCGGCCTGTTCACCGTGCTGGTGGACGGCGACGACCATAACGAGCCCATCGCCGACGCCGTGCGCGGCATCCTGGATGGCCATATCGTTATGGAGCGCCGCATCGGCGAGCGCGGGCGCTATCCCGCCATCAACATCCTGCGCAGCGTCTCGCGCACCATGCCGGACTGCAACACGGATGAGGAGAACGCGCTGGTCATCGCCGCCCGCCGGCTGATGTCCTCCTACAGCGATATGGAGGAGATGATCCGCCTCGGCGCCTATCGCCGGGGCAGCGATCCGCAGGTGGACCGCGCCATCGAGCTGAACCCCCATATCGAAGGCTTCCTGCGCCAGGGGCGGCATGAGCGCAGCGACCTCGCCACCGGCTACGCTCAGCTGCAGGCCATCCTGAACGGCGCCAGCTGGCCCGTCTGAGCCGAACCAGGATCACCCTAACCCATGAAAAGCCTGAAGGCCCTGATCCGGCTGCACAAGAACCAGGTGGACGACAAGCGCCGCCACCTGACGCAGCTGCGCGACCAGGAGGACAGGCTGACCCTGCAGCGCCAGCAGTTCGAGGCCCAGGTGGAGATGGAGCGCCAGCTGTCCGGCACCTCCGTCGACATGGCGATGGCCTTCGCCAGCTACCTTCCCCAGATCAAGCTGCGCCGCAACGCCATGGAAATCGCCCGGCAGCAGTTGATGATCGCCATCCGGCGGGCGGAAGAAGACTTGGCCCAGGCCTTCCAGGAACTGAAGCGCTTCGAACTGGCGGAGGAGGAGCGCATCCGCAAGGAGAAGGCGGAGTTGGCCCGCAAGGAGGCCATGATGCTGGACGAGGTCGCCGCCCAGCGCCACCTGCGCCAGCAGGAAGAGGGCGGGATGGGGGAGGAGTAGGACGCCCGCTCGGAAGGAATACCCAGATATTTCCCGGCCCGCCGCTGGTTGAAACCGCTCCTCCGTCCTTTACATCGGTGCAGCGGGAGAATGTGTCCCGATATCCCAGGTTGAACCTTCCCGGCGGTGGAGGTGAACGTGTTGGCCTTCGACAAGGACGGTTGGGCGGTGGATCCCAAGATCACGGTAGCGCGCCGGCCCAATCTGGCGCATGGCCGCATGACAACGGTCAGCGGCATCATCGTCCATCAGACGGGCGCCCCCACGGCGTCGTCCACCCTCAATAGTTATCTGCAGGATGGCGCCAACGGCGCGCATTTCCTGATCGACAAGAACGGCGACATCTACCAGACCGGGTCCGTCTTCTGGCGGCAATGGCATGTGGGCAAGCTGAAGCCCCGCTGTATGCTGGAAAAGCGCTGCACACCGGTCGAGGTGAAGAATTTCGCCCATATGACCTACGCCGAGATCAACAGCTATGAGACGCAGAAGGCGGTGCCTGACCGCTATCCGTCGAATGACGATTCGATCGGCATCGAGCTGGTCGGCGCTCCCACGGGCACCGCGCCCAATCAGGGCTATGAGACGGTGACGGCGGAGCAGAACGCGTCCCTGGCCTGGCTGGTCAAGGAACTGACGGAGAAATTCGGTGTGCCGATGACGGAGGTGTTCCGCCATCCCGCCGTGTCCCGCAAGAACGAGCACGAGGCGGAGTCCGCGCGATGGTAAGGTTTTCGGCCCTTCTGGTGACCCTGCTGCTGGCTGCGCAGGCCCCCGTCCAGGCCAAGCCCACTTCCTTTGTCATCAAGCGCGTGCATGTCGAGCAGGCCGGAATCTGGCAGGAAAAGTCGGATGGTGACGAAACCAGGGAGAGGTGCGCCCGTTTCCATTTGAGCGACAAGGCGGCCACGCGCTGGTTCGCCAAGGCCAAGGAGGTGACGGAGCATGCCTGGCGGGAGGAGCTGGATTGGACCCAGTGCTTCGCCAAGGGCACGCTGACGACGGCGGACGGCAAGACCTACGCCTGGGACCTGGACCGCTCCGGCCGGGGGCAGGTCAAGGTCTCCGATACCGTCTCGACCTACCTGTCGGGGCCGGAGTTGCCCTTCGCGAAATAGCCTTCAGTTGAAATCATCGGGGTGAGGGCCGAGGCGGCCGCGCGGGTCGTCCAGGCCAGCGATGCGGGCCTTGTCCGCCTCATCCAGGCGGAAGTCGAAGACGGCGATGTTATCGCGGATGCGGTGCGGGGTGGCGGACTTCGGGATGACCCCCAGGCCCAGGTCCAGGTGCCAGCGGATGACGATCTGCGCCGGCGTCCGTTCGTGCTTGCGCGCGATTTCCACCAGCACCGGATGGTCCAGCAGCTTGCCCTGGCCCAGCGGGCTCCACGACTGGGTGACGATGCCGTGTTCCTCATGGAACGCGCGCAGCTCGCGCTGTTGGAACCGGGGATGCAGTTCGATCTGGTTCACGGCCGGCACCACGCCCGTCTCCTCGATCAGCTGGGCCAGCTGAGGGGTGGTGAAGTTGGAAACGCCGATGGACCGGGCCTTGCCCGTTTCCCGCAGGGCGATCAGCGCCCGCCACGTCTCCACATAGCGTGCGCGGGCCGGGGTTGGCCAGTGGATGAGATAGAGGTCCACGGCGGGCAGCCCCAGGCGCGACAGGCTGTGGTCCAGCGCCGCCACCGGCGCCTCCGTGCCATGGCTGTCGTTCCACAGCTTGGTGGTCACGAACAGGCTGCGGGCGGTGATGCCGGTGCTCCGCAGGCCCCGGCCCACACCGGCTTCATTGCCGTAGATGGCGGCGGTGTCCACCAGCCGGTACCCCGCCTCCAGGGCCGTTCCCACCACGGGGGCGGCCTGGCTGTCCGGCGTCTGCCAGACGCCCAGGCCCAGCTGGGGCATGACGCGGCCGTCGTTCAGGGTGAGGGTGGGCTGGCTGTCCATGGGGCGGATCCCGCTTGTTCACGTCCGAGGCGTCAACCAAGGTGGGGCGGCCTGGCCCCGAAACAAGGGGCGCTATATCCGCGTGGTGGGACCCACGCCCCCGCTGCCGACGCCGGCGGCATGATCGACCCAGCCGTGGGCGCCGGTCTGGAAGGCCAACCCGCCACTGTAGCCCACGGCCGCCAGGCTGTTGCTGTAGATGCCGTGCAGTTCCCGCGTCAGGCTGCTGGGCAGCAGCTGGCGGGTGCGGATCACCAGGTCGAAGCGGCCAGTCCAAATCAGGCCGTCCAGCTGCATGGGCCCCAGCTGCGACAGCTGCAGGTCGATCAGGAAGCGGCGCAGCGGGCGGTTGCGAACCCCGCGCGCGCCGCCGTCCTCTTCCTCGCCCTCCTCGTCGTTGATGGCGCGGACATGGACTTGCAGGCGCCCCACCTCATCGCCGAAGGGCACGGCGAAGGTGCGCCAGCCTTCCTTGTTGGGTTCCGCCGCCTGGGTGGCGATGCTGTTGAAATCATCGCTGAGGCGGGCGGACAGGCGCCCACGCCCCGCCTTGCTGAGTGTCGACATCGCCTCCGACCCCAGCCAGCCGCTGGCGTCGCCGCCGCGCAGGGCCGCCAGGAAGACCACCAGGGTCTTGGTCAGCTGCGGCGTCGGGCGGGGGAGCACGCTGTTGATCAATTGGTGCGCCAGGGCCGGGTCGCTGGCGGCGATGACCGCCAAGGCCTCCCGCAGGGCCGGCCAGTCGCGGCCCCGCGCCGGGTCTATGGGCGGCGGCACGGCATCCAACTCCGGCGCCGCGGTGGCGGCCGGCGCCAGCTGCACCTTGGTGCCCACGGGCAGGTCGGCGCGGGCCTGCAACAGGAAGGTGCCCCGGGGCGTTTCCACCACCGGCTGGCCGCTGCGGGTCAGGGCCACCACCGTGCCGGGCAGGGGCGGCAGGACGCCCGGCCGGGCCAGGGCGGGGTTCAGCGGCGCCTCCGCCGCATCCTCCGGCGGCAGGATGCCGGGGCCGGCAGCGGGGGCGGCTTCCAAGGGCATGCCCGGCCGCTGCACGGACAGCAGCGTGAGGCTGAGCGTCTGCCCCGGACTGGGGCTGGTGGGCGCGCGCGGAGCGGGAGTGTAGGCACCGGCCGGCGCGGCCGGAAGGGGCGTGCCGGGCAACCCCGCCTGAGGGGGCGAGGCGCCGGGCGTGAAAGCGGCCGCGGGTGTCATGGCTGGAGGTTCTGATGGCGCGCCGAAGGGCGATGCGGGCACGCCGCCACCCATAGCCGCCGATGGCCCGGCTTGGCCGGCGGGCACGGCCAGCGCCGGGGGGCCGGTCGGGGCCTGCGGCGGCGGAACTTGGCCTGCGGGTGCCGGTGCGCTCTGCGCCAATAGATTCGTCAGGGGGGCCGCCGCGATGGTGGTGGCCTGTGGCGGTGGGGGCTGTGGCGCTGGGGTCTGTGATGCCTGGGCGTTTGGGACGGGCGCCGCCGCCGCCGGTGTGGCCAAGGTGGTCGGCTGCTCCTGCGGCGGCGTGCCAGCGGGCAGGGGGGAGAAGGGGGCGGCGGTGCCGGAGGGCAAGCCGGTGCGAACGAAGCTGGGCCGCGTCGCATTCAGGAACAGGCCGCCGCTGACGAAGGACGCCTCATCCGTCACCGGGGGCACGACGGTGGGAGAGGGGGCGGCGTCCGGTTGCGGCGCCTGCGATGGCGTCCCGGACTGCGTCGGCACTGCCTTGGACGGCCCCAGGTCCGGCAGGAACTCCGGCACGCCCAGGGCGGCCAGCAGGGTGGCGGCACGGCCGAGCGACTGGGACGCCGCTGGTGGGGCGGGCTGTTGCGCTGACGTGGGAGCGGGGGCGCCGGCGGTGGGGGATGCTTGCATCCCTGCCGGTCCGGTGTCGGGTGCGGCGGTGCCGGGCGTCACCGGAGCCCCGGTTGACGGTATGGCGGTTTGGGCGGGGGACGGGTTCGCCGGGGATGGAACCGGCGACGACACGCCCGTGGTGGACTGGCCGTTGGGCGCTGGCGTGGCGGTGGCTGGCGTGCCGCCACCGCTTGGCACCGATGCTTGAGGCGTGGGTGGCGGCGCGATGCCGGGCAGCAGGTCGGCCAACGAGGGCGGGTTGGCGCCGGCGCCAGTGCCGGGCAGGCCGGCTGTCGTCTGCGCGAACAGCAAATTCGCCAGGGTGCTGGTGGCTGAGGCGGGAATGGGCGCGCCCGTGGGGGTGGGGGGGGCCTGGCCGCCGGCTGCCGGCAGGGCCGTGGATGGGCTTGCCCCAGATAGGGTTGTCCCAGACGGGGTGGTCGATGGGGGCTGGCCGGTATCCGTATCCGGAGCGGTGGCGCCTGTCTGTGGGGCCGTGGCGCCGCTACCGCTGGCCGCGGTGGCGGCTGGGCTGGGCGCGGGCTGGTTCGGTGCCGGCTGGTTCGGTGATTGCTGCGGGGAGTCGTCCGTCAGGTCGGGCTGGTCGCCGGTGTCGCCCCGGGCGCCGACGATCAGGCCCAGCCCCTGGCCCTGGTTGATGTCGGACGCCGGCGCCTGGGTGTCGGGTGCCGGCGTGCTGGCGGTATTGGATGCGGGGGCGGGGTTCAGCAGGACGGCGGCCAGCGTGGTGCCCACCTGCAAGGCCGGCAGGCTGGCGGCGGGGCTGGTCAACTGGACGGCAGGCTGCGGCTGGGGTTGGACCGCCGCTGCGGCTTGGCCGCTGCCGCCAGTCTGGGCCGCCCCCTGGGCCGCCCCCTGTGTCGCCGCCTGCGCCACCACGGTGGCCGTCAGCGCGGTGCCCGTGGTCTGCGCCGGGATTTGCAGGGTGACCGGGCGGTCGGTGGGCAGGGGGGCTTCGGTGCGGACCTGCACGTCGCCGGCGGCGGTGCGCACTGTGGCCTGGTCGCCCTGTTGTTCCGTGACCATGCCGCTAACGGCTAAAGCCCGGGCGAGGCCGGCCAGCTTGTCCGGCAGCTGGGTCACCGTCACCTGCCCCAACACAGTGGGGGCGGCACCGGCCCCGGTGCCAGCCGTTTGGGTGATGATGGAGGGTGTCTGGACGCCGCTCATGGCCGAAGGCTCCGTCCCTCGCTCCGTCCCTCAGGGGGCGAGCCCAGTCCGATCAGTGCCATCCAGCCGGGGGCCACGCCGGATCAGCCCCCTTGGTTCAGGCGGTTGGCCACCATCTCGATGTCATGGGCGGCATCTGAGGTGGGGAAGCGCATGAACAGGGGCGACTGGTTGCGGATGGCCTCGCGCACTTTGGCGTCGCGCCGCACGATGCCGCCCAGCTTGGGCGACATCTTCAGATAGCGCTGGCAGACGGTCAGCAGCTTCTCATACGTCCTCTCGCCCAGCGCCTTGCTGTCGGCCATGTTGATGACCACGCGCAGGTCGGCCATGGGGTTGGCCTGGTAGCTGAGCTTCAGGAAGGCGTAGGCGTCGGTGATGGAGGTGGGCTCGTCCGTCGTCACCACCAGGGTGGTGCCGGCCGGGCCGGAGAAGGTGCGCACCATGCGGTCCACGCCCGCGCCCAGGTCGATGACCACCCAGTCATAGCTCTTGGCCACGTCCGCCAGTTCCGTGCGCAGCTGGGTCAGCCGCGCAGGCGGCAGGTTGGCCAGGCTGCCGGAACCGCTGCGGCCGGCGATGATGTCGAACCCGCCTTCGGGGAAGCGCTGGGCCGCGCCCTGCAGGGTCACCATGCCGTCGATCACCTGGCCCAGATCGCGCTTGGGCATCAGGCCCAACTGGATGTCCACGTTGGCCAGGCCCAGGTCACCGTCGAACAGCAGGATGCGCTTGCCGCTGCGCGCCAGGGCGTGCGCCAGGGTGACGGAGAAGAAGGTCTTGCCCACGCCGCCCTTGCCGCTGGCCACGGCCAGGATGTTCTGGCGCCGCAGGGGCATGACGTTGTCGGCGGTGGCGAGGGCCGCCGGCGCGCCGGTCGGGGAGAGGAGGTCGTTCATGCGTGGGTCCCCGTTTGCTTGGCGCGGCGTTCGCTGGTTTCAGAGCCGGGCATCATCAGGCGGGCGAGCGATGTGGGTGAGAGGGGCGTCAGGCCTTCGGCCGCGCGCGGGCTGGTGCTGGCGTCGCACAGGGCCAGGCCGGCCTCGTGCGCGGCGGTCAACATGCTGCCCAGGCGCCGGGCCATGTCCAGGCGGGTGGTCAGCAGGCGGCGGGCGCCCAGCGCGCGGAAGGCGCGGGCCATCTCCGACGCTTCCACCGGATCCATGCCGGCGGGCAGCACCAGCACCGGCTCGATGTCGGCGGCCACCAGGAAATCGCGCAGGTCGTTCAGGTCGGCCTGGCTGTAGGGGTTACGGCCGGCGCTGTCGACCAGCACCTGCTCCGCCCCCCGCTGCACATCCAGGGCGTCGGCCAGGGCCAGCGGATCCTCCACCGTCATCAGCCGCAGCTTCAGCACGCGGGTGAAGGCGGCCAGCTGGTCGATGCCGCCCGCGCGCACCGTGTCGGTGGAGATGACGCCCACGGGCCGGCCCTTCAAGGCGGCGCGGGCGCACAGCTTGGCCACCGTCAGCGTCTTGCCCGCACCCGGCGGGCCTACCAGCATCAGCGGCTTGGGAAAACGCCCCTCGGGCAGGGGCTGGAAGGTGAAGACGGACTCCAGGGCAGCGGCCAGCAGGGTCTGGGCGTCCTTGGCGTCGAAATCGGCGATGCTGTCCATCAGCCGCTGATTCAGGTCGGCCGGCAGACCGTGGCGGAACAGGATGTCCGTCACCTGGTCGGCGGGGTCGGGGGCCAGCGGGTCGTGGTAGCGATCATTGATGGCGGGCATGCCCGGAACGGGGATGGACTCCTCCACCGCCGCCGTCACCCGGACGCCGACGCCCTCTTCCTCGCGCGTGGCGACGATGATGGCGTCATCCCCCAGCACCTCCCGGACAAGGCGCATCGCCTCACCCATGGTTGGGGCATGAAAGGACTTCAGCCGCATGATTGTCCTGCCCTAGGGGCCATATCCACTCCACCTCCCCACAGGGGCCCACCCCCGAGGGACCCTGCCACCGGAACCGCCGCGGCCGCACCCGCCGCCCACGGCATCTGAAACCCCAACCTCAACCGAACCCTGCACCGAAGCGGCCGAACGCTTCCCGGTTCGGCCATCCTGGTTCGGCTATCCTGGCACGGCACTCCATTAAGGGCGCTGCGCCAGGTCATTTGCGCGTATGCGGGCATTAACCCGGCTTGTCTGCCGTCAAAAGGACAAATACGTCAAGGACCCAAAGATGGCATCTTATTCGGACCGTTGCATCAGCGATAAGGGCGTGCTGGCGCAGCTTCCGGCCCGCCGTGTCATTTACACCGCGCTTGCTTAATTTTGCGTTAGCCATGTTCGGTGACGCCCCACATCATCCGGCGGAAGGCCGCTTCGTCCTGCCGCCGCCCCGCTATTTCTATATCCCCGGCCGCCCCCGCGGCTCTTACACTTGTCCCAAGGTCTTGATCTTGGCCTTGGGGTGGATTTCGTTCTGCGACATGACGGCGGTGGCCGGCCGGAACCGCTCGATGATGGAGCGGACGAAGGGCCGGATGCCCGGGCTGGTCAGCAGCACCGGCGATTCACCCATCATGGCGTGGCGGTCGTAGGTCTGGCGGACGGCGGTGATGAACTGTTGCAGCCGCGACGGCGCCATGGCCAGGTTGCGCTCATCCCCCTCGCCGACGACGGACTCGGCGAAGGCCTGCTCCCACTCCGGCGACAGGGTGATGAGGGGGATGTAGCCCTGGTCGTTGGTGTGGCTGTCGGAGATTTGGCGCGACAGGCGGGCGCGCACGTGCTCCGTGATCTGGGTGATGTTGCGGGTGTAGCCCGTCGCCTCCGACACGCCTTCCAGGATGGCCGGCAGGTCGCGGATGGAGATGCGCTCGGCCAGCAGGCTCTGCAGCACGCGTTGCAGCGCGCCCACGCCGATCTGGCCGGGGATGACGTCGGCCACCAGCTTCTGCTGTTCCTTGTTCAGCTCGTCCAGCAGCTTCTGGGTCTCGGCGTAGGACAGCAGGTCCGCCATGTTGTCGCGCACCACCTCGGTCAGGTGGGTGGTCAGCACGGTGGGAGGGTCCACCACGGTGAAGCCTTTGAACAAGGCCTCCTCGCGATAGGCCGGCTCGATCCACATGGCGGGCAGGCCGAAGGTGGGCTCCGTCGTCACCTCGCCCGGCAGCTGGATGGGCTCGCCGCGCGGATCCATGCACAGCAGCATGTTGGGGCGCACGTCGCCGCGGCCGGCCTCGATCTCCTTGATGCGGATGACGTAGCTGTTGGGCGGCAGCTGCAAATTGTCCTGGATGCGCACGGCCGGCATGATGATGCCGATCTCGCTGGCCAATTGGCGGCGCAGGCCCTTGATCTGGTCGGTCAGGCGGTGGCCGGCGTCGGTGTTGATCAGCGACAGCAGGCCGTAGCCCAGCTCCAGCCGGATGAGGTCGATGGCCAGCGCGGAGGAAATGGGCTCCTCCGGCGCCGGCAGGGGGGCGCCACCGGGGCCGGTTGGGGCGCCGGGCGCGCCGCCGGCCATGGCTTCCCCTCCGGCCATCGGATCGCCGCGCGCCTTGCGCAGGCGCGGCAGGTAATAGGCGCCAGCGAACAGGGCGACGGCCAGCGAGATGAAGGGCAGGAAGGGAAGGCCAGGCAGCAGCGCCAGGGCGCACAGCAGGAAGGCGCTGAGGCCCATGGCCGAGGGGTAGAAGCTCAGCTGCCCGAACAGCGCCTTGTCGGCGGACCCCGACTGGCCCGACTTCGACACCATCAGGCCGGCGGCCAGCGAGACGATCAGCGCCGGGATCTGGCTGACCAGGCCGTCGCCGATGGTCAGCTGGGTGTAGGTGGCACCCGCCTTCAGGAACGACATGTTCTTCTGGCCGACGCCGATGATCATGCCGACGACGACGTTGATGAAGGTGATGACCATGCCGGCCACGGCGTCGCCGCGCACGAACTTGGATGCACCGTCCATGGCGCCGAAGAACTGGCTTTCCTCCTCCAGCTCGCGGCGGCGTTTCTTGGCCTCGCCCTCGTCGATCAGGCCGGCCGACAGGTCGGCGTCGATGGCCATCTGCTTGCCGGGCATGCCGTCCAGGGTGAAGCGCGCCGCCACTTCGGCGATACGGCCCGAACCCTTGGTGATGACGGTGAAGTTCACCATCACCAGGATGGCGAACACCGTCACGCCGATGATGAAGTTGCCGCCCATGATGAAGCCGCCGAACGCCTGGATGACGTGGCCGGCGGCCTGGGTGCCCTCATGCCCGTGCCCCAGGATCAGGCGGGTGGACGCCATGTTCAGCGCCAGGCGCAACATGGTGGACACCAGCAGGATGGTGGGGAAGGAGCTCATCTCCAGCGGCTTCTGGATGCTGAGCACCGTCATCAGGATCAGGACGGAAAAGGTGAAGGAAACGGCGAGGCCGAAGTCCAGCAGGAAGGTCGGCAGCGGGATGACCAGCATGACCAGGATGGTCACGATGCCCAGCGCGAACAGAATCTCCGTCCGCTTCAGCAGCGCGGGACCGGCCGTCCGCGCGTTGCCGAACAGGGACTGCAGCATGTTGCCGCCGGAGGCCGCGGTCTGGTCAGCCATGGTCTCTCTTTCCGGTGCCTGTCAGGTGTCCGTTCCCTCGCCTTACATCGCCGCCCGGTCCAGCTCGCCACCCGCCGGCGGCGGCACGGCGACGCCCTCGTCGCTGTACTGCTTCAGCTTGTTGCGCAGGGTGCGGATGGAGATGCCCAGGATGTTGGCGGCATGCGTCCGGTTGCCCAGGCAATGGCTGAGCGTGTCGATGATCAGGTCACGCTCCACATCCGCCACGCTGCGGCCCACCAGGCCGGCGGTGCCGGAGGCGCCGGGCTCGCCAGCCGGGGGCTGGGCGGCGGCGGTGGCGCGGGCGGCCACCGGGGCCACCGCGCTGTAGCCTTGCGCCGCCGCCGCCGGTTCCGCACCGGTCAGCAGGATGGCGTCGGTGCCGATTTCCGTCCCGCGCGACAGCAGCACGGCGCGGTGCATGGTGTTCTCCAGCTCACGCACGTTGCCGCGGAAGCGGTGGGCCTGCAGCATGGCCATCGCCTCCGGGCTCACCTTGCGTTCCGGCAGGCCGTTGGCCTCGGAATATTTGGTGGCGAAGTGCTGCGACAGGATGGCGATGTCGGCCGGGCGCTCGCGCAGGGGCGGCAGGACCAGATTCACCACGTTCAGGCGGAAGAACAAGTCCTCGCGGAAGCGGCCGGCCCGCACCTCCTCCTCCAGGAGGCGGTTGCTGGTGGCCAGTACGCGGATGTCCACCTTCACCGGCTGGGTCCCGCCCACCCGGTCGATCTCCCGTTCCTGGATGGCGCGCAGCAGCTTGGCCTGCAGCCGGATGTCCATCTCCGAGATTTCGTCCAACAGCAGGGTGCCGCCGTTGGCCTCCTCGAACTTGCCCACGCGGCGCGCCACGGCGCCGGTGAAGGCGCCCTTCTCATGGCCGAACAGCTCGGATTCCAGCAGGTTTTCCGGGATGGCGGCGCAGTTGACGGAGACGAACACTGCGTTGGCCCGGCGGCTCTTGCGGTGGATGTAGCGGGCCATCAGTTCCTTGCCGGTGCCGGACTCGCCGGTGATCAGCACGCTGGCGTCGCTGGGGGCGATCTGGTCGGCCAGGCGCAGCACGCTACCCATGGAGGGGTCGCGGCTGACGATGGCGTGGCTTTCCTCGGCCACCGCCTCCAGCACGGCGGCGATCAGCTGCGCGTCCGGAGGCAGGGGAATGTATTCCTTGGCGCCGGCGCGGATGGCCTTCACCGCCGCTTGCGCATCGGTCGCAACACCGCAGGCGACCACCGGCACGGTGATGCGCTCGGTCTTCAGCGCCTCGATCAGCATGCCGACGTCCAGCTTGACGTCGATCATCACCAGGTCGGCGCCCTGGCCGCCGCGCAGGGCGTTGAGGGCACCGCCGATGCTGTCGGTGTGGGCGACCTTCGCGCCCTTCTGGAGCGCGATCTTGCCCGCCGCCGTGATGTAGCCTTCCAGCGTTCCTACGATCAGCAACCGCATCGCTCAAAACCCTTTCAAACCGGGACGCCCCACCGGGGACGCGTCCGTCGTCCAACCATCAATCGTAATGGTTCAGCCGCAGCTCCGGCGGCAGAACCGTGTTCATCATCATTTCCAGCCGGCGCGGATTCTCCTGCCGGGCGATGGAGATGGCGCCCAGCATGAACAGCGTGTCCACGATGGCCTGGGCGTCGGTGTTGCGTTCCAGCTTTCCGGCCAGCGGCGCCAGGGCCATATTGCCCACCAGCGCGCCGTAGAAGGTCGTCAGCAGGGCTATCGCCATGGCCGGGCCGATGGCTGCCGGGTCCTGCAGGTTGCCCAGCATCTGTACCAGGCCCACCAGGGTGCCGATCAGGCCCATGGCCGGCGCCACTTCCGAGGCGCGGCGCAGCACGGCGGCGCCATGGCGGGACCGGGCCTGCTGCGCCTCGATCTCCGTGCGGAGGATGCGCTCCACATCTTCCGCCGCAATACCGTCCACCACCAGCTCGATGGCACGGGCCTGCAGGGGTTCCACCCCCTTGTCCTTCATCAGCGGCTGCAGGGTCAGCGGACCGTTGCGGCGCGCCGCCTCCGCCATCTGCAGGACATAGCCGGAGACATCGGCGATGTCGGCCACCGGCCGCATCAGGGCGCGGGCCAACTGGCGGCGGCAGGCCGCCAAGTCCTCGCGCGCGAAGGACACGATGGTGACGGCGATGGTGCCGCCCACCACGATCATGAGCGAGGGCACGTTGATGAAGGCCCGCGCGTGCCCGCCAAAGGCCAGGGCCGAGAACACCAGCGCGAACCCCGCCGTCAGGCCCAGCACCGTGGTCAGGTCCAGCCCATGGCGCACCCGCACCGGTTCCGGCAGGGGGGCGGACGCCGGCGCCTGGGCTCCCGCCGGGTGGGCCGGCCCCTTGGCCTCGTTCGCCGCCTCCGGCGCCGGCGCGGCCGCAGCCACCCGTCCGGCGGCGGTGCCGGCGGCGCGCAAGGTCGGGGAAGGGGGGCGGCTGTTCAACGGTCTCTCTTTCTCGACTACGGATCAGGTGCGTTCGGACTTGATGATTTCCGTCATGGTCACGCCCAGGCGGTCTTCCACCACCACCACCTCGCCGCGCGCCACCAGGCGGTTGTTGACGTAGATGTCGATGGCCTCGCCCACCTTGCGGTCCAGTTCCACCACCGCGCCGCGGCCCAGCTTCAACAGCTGGCTCACCTGCATGGTGCACTTGCCCAGCACGGCGGAAATCTGGACCGGGATGTCGTAGACGGCCTCCAGGTCCTTCACGATAGGGGCGCCATCGGCGTCCATGCCTGCTTGGCCGTCGAAATCGTCCAGGCTCATCGCTTCCCTCGTTTCTCACCGCCGGGGCGTCGCCCGGTCACGCATCCTAACAACACTGGCCCATACCATGTTGGCCTATGACGGCCTATACGCTCATTCCGCCGCCTCGCGGCCGTCTTCCAGGGGGCGCCCCAGGTTGCCGGCGATGCGGTCGATTTCCGCCCATAGGGCGGCCACGTCGCGCTCGGCGCCGCCATCCCCCCAGTCGGCCTTGCAGTCCAGTTCCCCGGCGCGGGGATCGGCCACCACGGCGACGGAGCCGGCGAAGCCCTGGCGCGCCGCCATGTCCTCGATCTTCTCCTTGATGGGGGCCAGCCAGTTCTCATGCACGCGGACCAGCAGGCGCGGTTCGTCCGACAGCTCCGCCAGGAAGGCGTTGACCGAGGCCTCCACCTCCACCAGGCCGTGGCGCTTGACCATGGCGGGGAACAGCTTGCGCACGATGGCCAGCGCCATGCGGATCGTGTTCTGGGCGCGCAGCGCGCGGCCCTGGGCTTCCGCCTGGATCAGCTGCCCGACACTGCCCTGCAATTGCGCCAGCACGTTGGCCAAAGCCAGCGCCGACTGGTCGGCACCGGCCTGCATGCCCTCGGCATGGCCCTGGGCGTAGGCGGCCTCGCGCGCCATGCGCACCTGCTGCTGCAGGTCGGCCAGGCTGAATGTGGGTTCCGGCGGCGGTGGGGGCGGGGGTGGCGGTTCCGGCGGCAGCTCGGGCGCGGGCGGGAGTTGTTCCTCCGGCACCTCGACGCGGCGGCCCTCGGGATCGAAGGAATTGTCGAACAGGAATCTGCGGATGTTGGTCATGGGTTACGTCCGCGCTCAATTTTCCTGGTACAGCCAGTTCCGGATGATGGACACGGCCTCTTCCGGGTGCTTCTCGACGATCTCGCCCACCTTGCGCAGCGAGGACGCGCGCACGCGGCCGTCCACGCGGTTGATGTCGATCATCTGTTCCAGTTCCTCGTTGGCCTGGGCGGCCTCCAGCGCCAGCTCGCGGGCTAGGGCGCCGCCGCCGGGACCGGCCAGCTGCGGCACGCCGCTCTGGTCGGACAGCAGGTCGGGCTCCTCATCCAGCTGCGGGGTGCGGTCCAGGGCGCGAGCCACCAGCGGCCGGATGACCAGCAGGATGACCAGGATGGCGACGATGGCCAGCACGATGGTTTCGGCGATGCGGAACACATCCTGCTTGGGCAGGCCGAACAGCGTCTCTTCCTTGGCCTCCAGCTCGCCCTCGGGGGTGGCGAACTTCATGCTGACTACGTCCACCGTATCGCCGCGCGAACCGTCGAAGCCGATGGATGATTTGACCAGGGACCCCAGCTTCTGCAGCTCGTCGTCCGAGCGCGGCTGGTACTGGGCCACACCCTTGTCGTCGGGCACGTAATTGCCATCGACCAGCACGGCGACCGACAGGCGGCGCACCTGGCCGGCCTCGCGCTCATGGACCTTCACGGTCTTGCTGATCTCGTAATTGATACGCTCGTTGGTCTTGGTGGTTTTGGAGCTGGAGGAGCCGTTGGTGGTGTTCTCGGCGTTGGCGGAGGGCAGGTTGTTCGCCACCGTCACCGGGTCCTGGCCTTCCTTGTTGATGTCTTCCGAGTTCTCGTTGTTGGTCTCGGTGGAGCGCACGACCTGGCTGTCGGGGTCGAAGATCTCGCTGTTCGTCGTGATATGGTCGAAATCCATGTCGACCGTCACCTCGGCCCGCACCTTGCCCATGCCCACGGTGCGGCCCACGATCTCCTCGACCTTGTCGGTCAGGCGCTGCTGATAGGCGAGGCGCTTCTCTTCCGCCGTCGCCATCATGGCTTCCTTGCTGTCGGAACCCATGCCCCGGGCCAGCAGGTTGCCCTTGTCGTCCACCACCGACACCATATCCGGCTGCAGTCCCGGGACCGACGCGGCAATCAGGTGCTGGACGCTGGCCACCTGTTCCTTCTTCAACTGCTGGCCGGGCCGCAGGCGCAGGACGACGCTGGCCGTGGCCTTCTGCGTCTCACGGCTGAACAGCTCGCGCTTGGGCAGCACCAGGTGGATGCGGGACTGCTGCACCGGGGCCAGGGTGTTCACCGTGCGCGACAGCTCACCCTCCAGCGCGCGCAGCTGCTGGACGGACTGCATGAAGCTAGTGGTGCCCAGGCTTTCCGCTTGGTTGAAGATCTCGTAACCGACGTTGCCACCGGTGGGCAGGCCCTGCTGGGCCATCAGCATGCGGATGCGGCCAACCTGGTCGGCCGGGACCTCGATGCGGGTGCTGTCCGGGCTGACCTGGTAGGGCACCTTGGGCTGCATCTGGTCCAGCTGCTGCACGATGGCGCCGCCGTCGCTGGGCGACAGGTCGCTGTACAGCAGGGCCATGTTGGGCGAGGAGCCGTTGAACAGCAGGAAGCCGAACAGGGCCAGGATCAGCAGCGCGACGCCACCGATGGCGCCCAGCCGCACCGGCCCAAGATTACGCAAGGTCTGCAACAGGTTTTCCAAGGTCCGCTCCCGGGCCGGCGGTCACCGAAAAATCACAGCGGAGTCTATAGCGTCGCTTCCGCGTTTGCCAGGATTGTGGGAACGTTCAGGGAATGGAATAGGGGGTGGTGGGCAAAAATTTCCTACACCCCGCAAAGTGTGTCATTTGCGTCACGCATTTTGCCAGTTGACGGAGTGTTGCATTCAACAAGAGCTGCCGCGGCGGTAAAAATTGCAAAATGCAATGGCCGTGGAGAATGTCGCCAAGGTGGCTTGACTATATTTTGTTAATTAGCTAAATACCGTCATCATGAATCGCGTCTTCAAAGCCCTGGCCGATCCCAGCCGCCGCCGCATCCTCCAATTGCTGCGCGAGGGGCCCTTGTCCGCCGGCGATATCGCCCGCCATTTCGACCTGGCCAAGCCCACCCTATCCGGCCATTTCGCCGTGCTGCGCGAGGCCGACCTGGTGGACCAGGAGCGGCAGGGCACCACCATCTACTACCGCCTGAACCTGTCGGTGCTGGAAGAGGCGCTGTCGGGCCTCATGGACAGCATGGGGATAGGGCAGGGGGAGCGGGCGGCCCATAGCCCCGGTCTGGTTAAGCCGGGGAAATAGCGGTCCCGCAAGGAGCATGCATATGTCCGCTCGGTTCTATTGGCTGATGACGGCCCAGATCCTGGCCGTCATGGCGCTGGTCAGCATCTATACGCTGACGCGGGTTGGAATGGATGCGACCCTGCCCATCCATTGGGGCGCCAACGGTCAGGTCGATGGGGTCGCCCCGGCACCTTGGGCGCTGGCGATCCTGCCTCTGACCGTTGTGGGGTGGGTGGCGCTCATGGCTGTGCTGGCCCAGTTTTCGCCCAGCGCGGCGGCCCTGGCGCGCTCGGGGACCGCCTGGCGCACGGCCTGTCTGTCGCTGACCGGCATGCTGGCACTGACCCACTTCGCCCTGGTGGGTGGCTTTTTGGGCCACCCGGTGGACATGGGCCGCACCCACGCGCTGATCATGGGCGTGTTCCTGGTTCTGATGGGCAATGTGATGGGCAAGGTGCGGCCGAACGGTCTGCTGGGCATCCGCACGCCGTGGACGCGCAACGATGAATGGGTGTGGGACCAGACGCACCGCTTCGGCGGCCGACTATTTGTGGCCGGCGGCTTCCTGCTGCTGGCCCTGACCTTCTGGCTGCCGCCGGCCCTGATCCGGGGGCCCCGCCTGACGATGGCGGTGCTGCTGCCCTTGGCGTTGATCTCGGTCCTCCGCTCCTATCTCTACTGGCGCGTCCGGCCCAACCGCTGAGCGTCAGGCCGGAAACATCAGCAGCGTCAGGCCCAGCCGCACCCACATCGCCGCCAGCACGGCCATGGATACGATGAACACCGCTGCCCGGTGCAGGACGTTGTTGTAGGTCAGGTGGATGGCGCTCTGGATGATGCGTAGCGCCACGAAGACCCAGGCCAGCGCCTCATAGAGATGGTCACCCTGGCGCAGCACCATCAGCACCACGCAGATGACGTAGAACAGCGGCGGCACCTCCAGCAGGTTGTTGAAGGCGCGCTGGGCCGTGGCGCAACCGTCCGTCTGGGTGCCTGCCGTGAAGTTGCGGAAGTAGGACAGCCGGACATTGCCCCGCCTCACCGCCCGCACCCGCATGATGAACAGCCGCAGGCCCACCAGCAGGGTGAACAGGAACAGGACCAGCATGGGGAAGAACAAAGCGATGCTGCTTGTCATGGCCATCCGTCGCGCAGAGAAAGCGTCAAGAACAAGTTACGGCTTTTTAGGGCGACTGGAAGCCCGATCACCCGCTTAGGCCGATGGCCATAAAGAAACGGCGCGCGGGAAGGTCCCGCGCGCCGGTCTTTGAACGTCCCGTAAGACTTGCTTGACTAGAACCGCACCTTCACCGTGCCCAGAATTTGGCGCGGCGGCTGGGGGAAGGCGCCCAGGGGGCCGTTGTCGTCGGCCTCGATCAGGTTCACCTTGCGGTCGAACAGGTTGCGCACCGTCAGGCTCAAATCCACGGTGTCCTGACGGGGCGGCGTCCACGTCCAGGTGGTGTTCCATAGGGCGTAGCCGCCGCTGACGCGGCTGTTCTGGCTGTCGTAGGCATAGTCGCCGAACATTTCTACCCACAGCTTGCCCGACAGGCCCCACGTGGGGATGCCCTGGTTCAGGGCGACGCTGCCCGTGTGCCGGGGCACGCCCTGCACCCGCTTGCCGGTGAAGTCGCGCTGGATCAGCGTGTCGCTTTCCACGAAGCGGTTGTCCAGCCAGTAGGCTTCGGTATAGCCATAGGTGACGTCGGCCGACAGGTGGGGCACCAGGCTGTCCAGCCGGGCGCTGCCCGCCAGTTCCACGCCCTGGGACAGCTGCTCACCCGTGTTGAAGGTCTGCGGCACGCCGTTGACCTCCACCACCTGCAACAGGTCGTGGCGCTGCAGGCGATAGACGGTGACGCTGCCCGACAGCAGGCCGCCGAAGGCGTCGGCCTTCACGCCGGCCTCCACATTGTCCGCCAGTTCCGGGTTCAGGCCGGTCTGGCGGGTGCGGAAGGACCACAGCGGCCCGAAGGCGGCCGAGAAGCCCTGGCCGTAGGCGACATAGGCGCTGACCTCGGGCGTCACCTTCCAGGTGACCGACGCCTTGGGGCTGAAATGGGCGTTGTCGTCGTAGGCGGTGCCCCCCGGCGTGATGGCGCCATTGGGCCCGCCGCTGGTGGTGTCGCCGTAGACGACATGCCGCTCGAAGTAGTCATAGCGCCCGCCCACGTCCAGGGTGATGGGCCTGAAGGTCCGGTCCACCTGAAGATAGGCGGCGTACGCCCGTTCGCGGCCGTAGGCGTTCAACTGGGTGTCCGTCACCCATTGATCGGTGTCGATGTTCCGGCCGGTCAGGATGCTGCGCTGCTCACCGTAGTAGTAGGTGTCGTCCAGCTGGCCGGTCCAATGCTCGGTATGGTGGGCGCGCACCTGCTCGGCGCTGACGCCGCCCAGCACCTGCCAGGGACCGTGGGTCCAGGACAGCTGCTGCTCGCCATACCCCGTGATGGTGTTGCCGTCGACGCGGAAGCCGGTGAAGGTGACGGAGCCGGCGCTGGGGTCGTACTCGTTGGCGAAGCCCTGCAGGGCGGAGGTCAGGGCCTGGCGGACGTGCAGCTTGGTGGTGGCCACCAAGCCGTCGGCCAGGTCACGCTCATAGGTCGCGGTGGCCGTGGCCATGCGCTTGTAGAAGCCGGCGTTGTCCTCGTTCCAGTTGGCCTCGCGGCCGCCGGGCAGGTTGATCAGCTCACCCCGGCCGTCCACCGGCAGTTCGCCGGCCAGCTGCTGGCGGGTGTCCACCCAGGTGGCGGTGACGGTCAGGCGGCCGGCGTCGCCCATGTCCAGCTGGTGCTTCAGGAACAGGTTGGTCTCGTTGCGGCCGGTGCGGTCGCGCCAGCCGTCGCCCCGCTCATGCCCCACGTCCAGCAGCAGGGCGCCGCCCTTCACGGTGGGCGTCTGCAGCAGGGCGTCGCCGTGCAGCCAGCCGTCGCTGCCGGCCTGCAAGGTGACCTCGCCCTTGGTCTCGTCGGTGACCTCGCGGGTCAGGTAGTTGATGGTCCCGCTGATGGCGCCCCGGCCGTATAGGGCCGACATGGGGCCGCGCACCACGTCCACCCGGCCCACCGCGCTGTAGGGCAGCTGTTCCAGGTCGACCTCGTCATCCCCGGTGACGTAGGGGATGCCGTCCATCATCACCACCAGCGTGTCGTTGTGCACCTTGCTGGGCACGCCGCGCAGCGTGATCGAGGTGTAGGTGCCCATGTCGTTCTTGGACACCAGCACGCCCGGCAGGTCCGTCAATTCGTCGCCGATGAACAGCACACCCTTCTGTTCGAACTCGTCGCGCGACACGGTGGACACGCTGGCGGGCACGTCGCGCAAGGCCTCGGCCCGGCGGGTGGCGGTGACGATGATCTGGTCCAGCGGAGAGTCGCTGTCGGCGGCGGGACCCGCGGAGGCGGGCGTCTGCCCGCCGGTGGTATGGGGGTCGTCGGTATGTCGGCCGGTGGTATGGTCGGCGGTATAGGAGGACGAAACGTCTGCAGCCAGGGCGGCCGAAGCCGAGAGCACGGGCGAACCCGCCAGGATGGTGGACAGCAGCAGCAGGCGGCGCATCGTTTCAGAAGCCTCCTCAGGTCTTTGAATGCGGAAATGTGGGAAAACGGCGCCGGTGTACCCCATCCGTCGCAAACTGCGAAGGCATGAACGCGCCGCGGCCGGAGATGGGCGGTATGTCCCACCGTCCGTGCGGGCCATTCCGCCCCGTGGGACGGGCCTCAGACTTTAAGGATAATGCCTGGGGCCGCTGTATATCTTATAAGACTGCGAAAACCGGGATCCGCGACGTTTTGCCTTCTTGGGACCTGCTTAGGTGCGGGGCCTGGGGGTTGGCGGTCGTACGGACGAGGCGTGGGGTTGGGCCGCAGATGCCGACGCGTGGGCTGACAGGGCTGGGCGTGATGCCCGTCGTCCGACGGGCGGTGGCTGGCGTGGTTTTCAATCGCGTTAAGGCAACTGTCATCGTTTTGTCCCATGATGCCACCGGTCCCGATATCGCCTGTACCCGTTTGTTCCCGGAGAAGTCCCGATGAATCGTCGCACGGCCGCCGCCGCGCTGGCCCTGGTCCTGGTCGCCGCCTACGGCGGTTACCGCGTGTGGGACGCCAAGTCCGGGGTGTCCGAAGCGGAGGCCTCGGCCACGCCGGGCAACAAGCATGGTCCTGGCACTAACAACAACGGCCCGGTGCCGGTGGTGACGGCGCGCGTGCGGCGTGGCGCCATGCCCATCGACGTGGCAGCGGTGGGCACGGTGCAGCCCATCTCCACCGTGCAGGTGCGCGCCCGCATCGACAGCCAGCTGATGGAAGCGAAGGTGGAGGAGGGGCAGGAGGTCAAGTCCGGTGACCTGCTGTTCCTGCTGGATCAGCGCCCGGCCAAGGCCGCCCTGATGCAGGCGGAGGCCAACCTGGCCCGCGACCAGGCCAACCTGGCCCAGGCGCGGTCGGACGCCCAGCGCAACGCCGGCCTGTTCGCCCGCGGCGCCGTCTCCCTGCAGCAGAACGAGCAGGCGTCGGCCACCGCCAAGGCGCAGGAGGCCACGGTGCTGGCCGACCAGGCGGCGGTGGACCAGGCGCGCCTGACCCTGGCCTTCACCGAAATCCGCTCCCCCATCGACGGGGTGGTGGGCAGCATCCAGCTGCGCCCCGGCAACCTGGTGAAGGGCAGCGACAGCGGTTCCACCCTCACCACTCTGGTGCAGGTGGCGCCCATCAACGTCGCCTTCACCGTGCCGGAGAAGCATGTGACGGCGGTGCGCCAGGCCTTGCGCTCCGGCCGGCCGCCCCTGGTCTCGGGCAAGACCGCCGACGGCCTGGTGGCCGCCACGGGCCGCCTGGTCTTCATCGACAACAGCGTGGATGCGCAGTCCGGCACCATCCAGCTGAAGGGCCTGTACGACAACAAGGACCGCGCCTTGTGGCCGGGCCAGTTCGTGGACGTCACCCTGCACCTGGGCATGGAGGCCGACGTTCTGTCGGTGCCGGCGGTGGCGGTGCAGCGCGGCCAGGCCGGCCCCTACGTGTTCGTGGTCAAGGCTGACGACACGGTGGACATGCGCCCGGTGACGGTGGGGCGCTTCGCCGAGCAAGGTGCCGTGATCGCGAGCGGTGTCGAGGCGGGTGAGCGGGTGGTGACCGAAGGCCAGCTGCGCCTGGTCCCCGGTGCCAGGATCGTGGAACGCCCGGTCCCTCAAGGGGGCGGGGTCGAGGCCGACAGCGCCAATCCCGGCGCGGGCGCCGCGCAGGCCAGCGGAAAGGCGCGCACGTGAACATTTCCGAGCTTTGCATCCGCCGGCCGGTGATGACCGTCCTGCTGACGGCGGCCCTGATCCTCAGCGGCGTGCTGGCCTACAAATACCTGCCGGTGGCCGCATTGCCGCGCGTGGACTTCCCCGTCATCAGCGTGTCGGCCAGCCTGCCGGGTGCCAGCCCGGACACCATGGCGTCCTCCGTCGCCATCCAGCTGGAGCGTGAGTTCTCCACCATCGCCGGCATCGAGAGCATCACCTCCAGCAGCGTGCAGGGCAGCACCAACGTCAACATCCAGTTCAATCTGGACCGTGACATCGACAGCGCCGCCCTGGACGTGCAGGCGGCCCTGTCGCGGGTGCAGCGGCGCCTGCCCATCGAGATGACGACCCCGCCCAGCTACCGCAAGGTGAACCCGGCCGACCAGCCGGTGCTGCTGCTGGCGCTCAGCAGCGCCACCCTGCCGCTGAGCCAGGTGGACGAATACGCCGAGACCCTGTTGAGCCCCGCCCTGTCCACCCTCAGCGGCGTGGCCCAGGTGCAGGTCTGGGGCGCGCAGAAATTCGCGGTGCGCATCCGCCTGAACCCGGAGGCGCTGACCGCGCGCGGCATCGGCGTGGATGAGGTGCAGAACGCCATCGTCGCCGCCAATTCCAGCTCGCCCGTCGGCGTGGTCTCGGGCTCGGCGCAGCAGCTGATCCTGGAAACCAACACCCAGCTGTTCGACGCCCAGAGCTTCTCCCACCTGGTCATCGCCACCCGCAACGGCGCGCCGGTACGCCTGGGCGACGTCGCCAGCGTCATCGATGGGGTGGAGAACGACCGGACGGCCAGCTGGTTCAACGGCACCCGCACCATCGTCCTGGCCATCCAACGCCAGCCCGACGCCAACACGGTGGAGGTGGTGGACGCCGTGAAACGGGTGATCCCCACCTTCAAGGCCAGCCTGCCGCCCTCCATCGCCATCAACGTGCTGATCGACCGGTCGCTGTCCATCCGCGCGGCGGTGGAGGATGTGCAGTTCACGCTGATCCTGACCATCGGGCTGGTGGTCATGGTCATCTTCCTGTTCCTGCGCAAGGTCAGCGCCACCCTGATCCCCGGCATCGCCGTCCCCATCTCCCTCATCGGCGCCGCCGGCGCCATGAAGGCCTTCGGCTTTTCCATCGACAACATCTCGCTGTTGGCGCTGACCCTGTCGGTGGGCCTGGTGGTGGACGATGCCATCGTCATGCTGGAGAACATCGTCCGCTACATCGAAGAGGGGATGAGCCCGTTCGAGGCGGCGGTGAAGGGCAGCCGGGAGATCGGCTTCACCATCGTTTCCATCACCCTGTCGCTGGTGGCGGTGTTCATCCCCATCTTCATGATGGGTGGTGTGGTGGGCCGGCTGTTCCATGAGTTCGCGGTGACGGTGACCCTGGCCATCGCGGCCTCCGCCATCACGTCGCTGACGCTGACGCCCATGCTGTGCAGCCGCTTCATCACCCATGACCACCATGCCAAGCCCAACCGGTTCGAGCGGGTGACGGAGGCAGGGTTCCAGGCCTGGCTCCGGGGCTATGACCGTACCCTGACCTGGTGCCTGGGCCATCGCCGCGTGGTGGTGGCCGTGTTCTTCGCCACCCTGGTCGGCACCGTGGTGCTGTTCCAGCAGGTGCAGAAGGGCTTCTTCCCCACCGAGGACAACGGTCAGATCTTCGCCCAGACGGAGGCCCGGCAGGACATTTCCTTCGACGCGATGATCGCCCTGCAGCAGCAGGTGGCGGCGGCGGTGGCCAGGAACCCTTATGTGGAGACCTTCATCTCCTCCGTCGGCGGCGGCGGCAACGTCACCAACGCCGGCCGTGTCTTCATGTCCCTGAAGGACCGCGCCCATCGCCCCAAGATGGAGGCGGTGCTGCAAAGCCTGCGCAAGGACGTGGCCGACATCCCGGGCATCAACGTCTTCTTCCAGCCGGTGCAGAACCTGAACGTCTCCGGCCGCCAGTCCAAGAGCCTGTACCAGTACACGCTGCAGGGCCTGGACCAGCCGCAGCTGTACCAATGGTCGGACCGGCTGATGCAGAAGATGGCGCAGATGCCGCAGTTGCAGGACGTGACCAGCGACCTGCAGCTGTCCGGCCAGAACGCCTCCATCCATATCGACCTGGACAAGGCCTACATGCTGGGCCTGACGGCGGAGAACCTGCGTTCCAGCCTCTACAGCGCCTTCGGCACGCGCCAAATCTCCACCATTTACACGCCGACCAACGATTACGAGGTGATACTGGAGCTGTCGCCGGAGGCGCAGAAGTCGGCGGACGTGCTGAACCGCATCTACATCCGCTCCGACAGCGGCAAGCTGATCCCCCTGGGCGCCGTGGCCCGCATCGACCGCACCTCGGGCCCCATCAGCGTGAACCACCAGGGGCAGCTGCCCGCCGTCACCCTGTCGTTCAACCTGACACCGGGTGTTTCGCTGGGCGACGCCGTCACCGCCATCGAGGGCGTGCAGCGCGACATCGGCATGCCGGACAGCATTTCCGGCAGCTTCCAGGGCACCGCCCAGGTGTTCCAGCAGGCGCTGGCCAACCAGGGCCTGCTGCTGCTGACGGCGGTGCTGGTCATCTACGTCGTGCTGGGCGTGCTGTATGAAAGCTTCATCCACCCGCTGACCATCCTGTCCGGCCTGCCCTCGGCGGCGGTGGGGGCGGTGGGCTCGCTCATGCTGTTCGGCTTCGACCTCAGCGTCATCGCCATCATCGGCGTGCTGATGCTGATCGGCATCGTGAAGAAGAACGCCATTATGATGATCGACTTCGCGCTGGAGGCCCGGCGCGACGGCGCGACCCCGCAGGACGCCATCTACCGCGCCTGCCTGCTGCGCTTCCGCCCCATCATGATGACCACCATGGCGGCCCTGATGGGCACGCTGCCCATCGCCCTGGCGTCGGGCGCCAGCGCCGAGCTGCGCCAGCCCCTGGGCGTGGCCGTGGTGGGCGGCCTGGTGGTGTCGCAGCTGCTGACGCTCTACATCACCCCGGTGCTGTACCTCTACATGGAGGACTTCAGCCGCTGGATCGACCGGCAGCTGCACCGCCAGAAGACCCGCCGCGCCGCCCGCCGCCTGGTGCCCGCCAACACCGACGGCCGCGCCAACGCGGCGGAGTAGGCACCCCCGCCGCGCAGGCGCCCGCCGGGTCAGGCGGCGCGGATGCCGCGCAGGAAATTGTCCACGTCGCCGCGCATCCGCTCGGCATTGCGGGCGAGGTCGCTGGAGGCGGAGAGCAGCTTCTGCGCCACCGATCCCGTGGTCGCCGCCGCCTCGGTCAGGCCGCCGATGTTGGCACTCATTTCCTGGGTCTCGCTGGCCGCCTCGGTGACGTTGCGGGCGATTTCCCGGGTGGCGGCGCCCTGTTCCTCGACCGCTGCCGCGATGCCGGATGAAATGGTGCGGATCTGGTCGATGACGCCGCTGACGGTGCGGATGGCGGCGACGGCCTGTGCCGTTTCCTGCTGGACGTCGGCGACCTGGGCCGTGATCTCCTCCGTGGCGCGGCCCGTCTGGGTCGCCAGGGTCTTCACCTCGCTGGCGACCACGGCGAAGCCTTTGCCCGCCTCGCCGGCGCGCGCCGCCTCGATGGTGGCGTTGAGGGCCAGCAGGTTGGTCTGGCTGGCGATCCCGGCCACCAGTTGAACCACCTCGCCGATCCGGCCCGCCGATTGCGACAGGCTCAGCATCATGGTGTTGACCCTGCCCGTCTGGTCCGCCGCCTCGACCGCGATGCGGGCGGCATCCGCCACCTGGCGGCTGATCTCGCTGATGGACGCGTACAACTCCTCCGACGCGGCGGCCACCGTCTGCACGTTGGTGCTGGCCTGGCCGGCGGCGCTGGCGGCGTCACGGGCCTGGATGCTGGCCCGGTCGGCCACGTCGCTCATCGTCTCCGTCGTGTGGTGGATTTCGTTGGCCGCTTCCGCGCTGCGCTGGATGAGGCCCATAACGCTCTGCTGGAAGGTATTGGCGATGGCCTCGCGCTCCGACTTCAGCGCTTCGGCGGCACGGTCGGCCACCTCACGCCGTTCCTGCTCCTTGCGGTCCAGTTCCATCAGGCTGTCGCGGAACACGGTCAGGGCCCGGGCCAGCTTGCCGATCTCGTCCCCCCGCGCGGCGTGGGTGATGGTGATGTTCCGGTCGCCGTCGGTCAGACGCACCATGGCATCGGTGATGGCCTCCAGCGGGTGCGTGATGGTGCGCACCAGGTAAAGCGACAGTCCCAGGATGGCCAGGCTCACCACCGCCAGGGCGACGCCGTACGTCATCAGGCGCTGATGGAACACCGTGTCGATGTCGTCGATGTAGACCCCGGCGCCCACCAGCAGCCCCCACGGGGCGAAGGGACGGATGGAGGCCACCTTGGCCACGGGCGGGTCGCCCTGCTTGCGGGGAAAGGCGTAGGCCACGTCCCCGCCGCCGGCCCGCGCAGCCTCGATGAACAGCCGGATGAAGGGAACGCCGTTCGGATCCTTGAGGTCGATCAGGTCCTTGCCTTCCATCTGCGGCTGCGGGCCGACGACCTGGGCGATGCCGGTATCGGTGTAGACGAAGATGTAATTGCCGTTGGCGAAACGGATGGCGCGGATGTCGGCCTTGGCGCGCTCCAGCGCTTCCGCCTCGCTCAGTTTTCCGCTGGTCGACTGGTCGTGATAATAGGCCAGGAGGCTGGTTGCCGACTCCACCTGTCGCACCATCTGTTCCTTGCGGCCTTCCAGCATCAGGGTGCGCTCATGGAACGTGCTCAGGATGGCGACGATGATCATCGCGGCGACCGGCAAAAGGACGGCCGCTAAGATTTTAACCCTGACGCTCACGGATTTTGGCATGCCGCTCTCCCTTATGGATTGTTTTATAAAGGGGATTAGGGCGGTTCGGAGGTCTTGTTCAAGGTTGCCGGGTCAGTTTGTAAATAATAATTTAAATATACGTCGTGTGAATTCCATCGAAACTTGCCCGATCCGGGCAGGGCGGCCAAACCCAATAGTCTGTCCCCCTGGGCACCTAAGCAGACTTTCCGAACTCCGCCCACACATGGGCGGGCTCGGAAATCTGCTAAACTATAGAGTCGGCAGGTTTCTCCAGGCCGGGCCATGTGTGGCCCGATCTGGAGGAACCTGCTTAGGGGTCAGATCACCTTACCCTCGAACGGATGGCTGCCGTCGCGGCTTTCAACCTCGATCACCCATAGGTCGGGGTCGCGGCGGGTGGCGCGCTCGATGAAGGCGTCGGCTTCCGATTCCGGTACCTGGGCGCCGTTCAGGCCGGGGAACCAGCCCAGCTTGCCGTCCATGTCGCGGCTCTGGGTGTAGACCTTGGCGCCTTGGAAGGGGATGACGACCTTCAGCAGGATCAGGCCGCTCTCCGCCTCGCCCTTGCGCAGAACGTAGACCGGGATGCTGTCGGCGGCGCAGCGGCGCAGGTGCAGCTGGACCCAGAGGGCGGTGGACAGCCGGTCGTCGGACATGGTCCCGGGGTTCCTGAAGAATTGGACGGGAAAAGCGGTCAAAGCGGAGCGGGCGCGACATTGCGGCTTGCCATCCGTGCCGCCGCCCGGAAAGGTGCGTCCGTATCTATAGGGTTCCACCGCTTCCGAGGCCAGAGTCATGACGTCATCCGTACCGCCCGCCCGTCGCCTGGGCCGCGTGCTGCTCACCAACGACGACGGCATCAACGCGCCCGGCCTGGCCCTGCTGGCTGAACTGGTGACCGGGGTGGCGGAGGAGGTCTGGGTGGTGGCGCCGGAGAAGGACCAGAGCGGCATGTCGCGCGCCGTCACACTGACCACACCCCTGCGGGTGGAGGAACGGGGGGAACGCCGCTACGCCTTGACCGGCACGCCCAGCGACTGCGCCATCTTCGGCCTGCGCCACCTGCTGAAGGACAATCCGCCGGACATCGTGCTGTCCGGCATCAACCGGGGCGCCAATGTGGGCGACGAGGTGCCATATTCCGGCACCGTGGCGGCGGCCCTGACCGCGCGCCTGCTGGGCGTTCCGGCCATCGCCCTCAGCCAATCCTTCGCCAGGGGTGGCCAGGTGCGCTGGGAGACGGCGCGGGCGGTCTTCGCCCGGTCGCTGGACTATGCGCTGGACCTGCGGGTCGCCGCCAACGCCGTGCTGAACGTGAACTTTCCCGACGTGGACGCGGCGGACGTGGGTGACGTGGTGCTGACACGGCAGAGCCGGGGCACCCTGGACCGCATCGACGTGGAGCCACGCGCCGACATGCGCGGCGGCACCTATTACTGGATGGCCTTTCGCCGCCACATGCCCATCCTGGGGCCGGACACGGACGCCGGCGCGCTGAAGCACGGCCTGGTGTCGGTGACACCCCTGGGCTTCGACATGACCGCCCCGGAAGGCGTCGCCTGACCAGACCGGACCGGAAGGCATAGCCTGACCAATCCGCCCCAGACGGCATAGCCTGACAGAGACCACCTGGCCCGCCCTTTGCTTCCGTATAAAGGGAAGGGGGCCGGCGGCCGGCCCCCAGGATTCCCGGATCAGACGGGAAGCCAGGCCAGCCAAGGGGGTTCGCCATGTCGGGCGTGTCGTTGTTCCAGGGAAAGATTTACCGGGTGGGCAGAAGCGTGCTGGTGCTGGGCCTGGCGCTGGGCGCCCTCAGCGGCTGCGTCGTGGTTGATGCCGCCGGCACCGCCGTGGGCACGGCGGCCGACGTGGCCGGCACCGCGGTCAGCACCACGGCCAAGGTCGTCACCGCGCCTGTGAGATAAGTTTCCCAGCAAACGCCGGGCGCGATCGGAACCAAGCTGTGAAACGGCGTTTCATAGCTCTGGCGTTCAGCCCAGCTCAATCCTGTTGCGGCCGGCATTCTTCGCGCGATAGAGCGCGGCGTCGGCCGTCAGGTTAAGGGCTTTGGCATCCAGCCCGGGCTTCAGGCCCACCACGCCGCCGGAGAAGGTCACCTGGAACTGGGTGTCGCCGTGCACGTAGGGGATTTCGCTGAACTGCTGGCGCAGCGTGTCCAGCCGGGCCGCCGCGTCCTCGGCCCGGGTTTGGGGCATCAGCACGGCGAACTCCTCCCCGCCATAGCGCCCGATCATGTCGCTACGCCGCAGCCGCTGCTGCAGCAGGCGTGATAGGCTCTTGATCACCCGGTCCCCGGCCCCGTGGCCATAGCGGTCGTTGACCTTCTTGAAATGGTCGATATCCAGCATGGCGAAGGACAGGTCCGTGCCGTCGCGCTGGGCGCGGGCCACCTCGGTCACCAGCAAATCCTGGATCATCGGATGGTTGTAGGCGCCGGTCAGGCCGTCGCGCACCATCAGGGCCTTCAGCTGGCGGGCGCGGCGGGCACGGGCCCGCACGGTTTCGGTCAGGTCGCCCAGGTCGACGGGCTTGGTCAGATAGGCGTCGATGCCCGTACGCACGGCGGAGCGGTGCGTTTCCGCGTCCAGATCCGCTGTCAGGAAGACGATGGGCAGGGCCAGCAGGCCATCATACTGACGCAGGACCGACGCCAGCTCGAAACCCGTGCACTGGGGCATGATCAGGTCGGTGACCATCAGGTCGGTGTTGTGGTCATACAGCGCTTCGACCGTCTGCAGCGGGTCGGTCACCAGCCGCGTCTGCATGCCGGCGGATTGCAGCGCCATCTCGTAATAGGCCCCGAGGGTGGCGTCGTCGTCCACGATCAGGATGCGCAACGGTTGGTCGGGGTCGCGTTCCGTCAGGCGGTCCAGATGGCCGACCAGGGCGTTGGCGTCGGGCGGCTTCACCACATAGGCGTCGCAACCGGCCCGCGCCGCCGCCAGCCGCGCGGCGAAGCCAGTGGCGGACGACAGCGCGAGGGTCGGTATCTTGCGCCCCTTGGCGTCCGTCATCTGCGTGGCGCTGGGGATCGTGCCCTGCGGGTTGATGTCCAGGATGATCGCTTCCGGCGCCGCCTCGGCCACCGCGGCGGTCAGGGCGTCGCCATCGGGAAAGGCGGTCAGCTTATAGCCGTAGGCGGCCAGGATGTCGGCCAGATCCTCGGCCTCCGCGCCATCGGCCAGCATCAGGTAGACGGAACGGTAGGGCCCCTCGCTGGACAGGGCGGGGGCGGCGGGCAGGGCATCGACGGCGGTGGCGGTCGGGGCGGCGTCGGTGATGGCTCGCGCCAGTCCGTCGATGGCGGCGTGGAGCACCGATGGGGCGATGGCGCCCATCTGGTCGACCACCTCCTCCAGCGCGCGGGCGGCGACGCTCAGGTCCGGCAGGCCGAAGGTGGCGCCGGAGCCGGCCAGGGAATGGGCGTGCCGCGCCAGGTCGGCGCGGGTGGCGGTGGCGTCGTCGCCATCCAGACCTTCCAGCATCTCCGCCGCGTGGCGGATCTGCGCCAGGCGATCCGGCAGGCCGGCCATGAAGTCCTGGCGGATTTTCTCCATCCGCGCCAGCAGGTCCGCTGGCGGGGTCGGCATGATGGGCGGGGTGTTCTGGATCATGTCGGGCCGGCGCCACCCCACAGGTCGCGCACGGTGTTGGGCAGGCTCATGGGGTCGAAGGGTTTGGCGATCACGCCCACCGCGCCCAGCTCCTTGAACCGTGCCACCTCCGACGGTTGGACCTTGGCGGTCATGAAGGCGATGGGGACGCCAGCCAGGGACGGGCGCTGGCGGATGGCGTCCAGCGTGGCGGGACCGTCCATGCCGGGCATCATGGCGTCCAACAGGATCAGCTGGGGCGTCCAGCCATCCAGGATTTCCAAGGCGTGGGCACCGGATTCGGCCATCTGCACGTCAAAGCCGCCGACATGGCGCAAACTGAGTTCGACGATGGCGCGGATGTCCGGCTCGTCATCGACATAGAGGATGCGGTTCAGTGACTCGGCCATGCTGCCTCGCGGTGGTCTGGTGCGATGGACTTGGGTGCCATGGTCTCGGGAGGGACATGCCGGCGTCCCCGTGGCGCTACAGTGCGCACCAGGGTAGCCGCCGGGGCCAGCGGGCGCAAATGGAGTTCGGGCGACAGTCGGCCACAGGCTGCCGGGCCGCCAAGGTGCCGTTCAGGGGGGTGGGATCAAGGGGGCTGGGTCAGGGGGACTGCGGGATGTCGGCGCCCGCAGGGGCGTCGGACCGGGCATCAATGCGCCTGGACGGCAGGATCAGCACGAATTCCGTGTCGCCCGGGTGACTGGTCAGGGTCATGTTTCCGCCGTGGCGCTCCACGATGGCCTTGACGATGGACAGGCCCAGGCCGTTGCCGCCTTTCTGCCGGCTGTCCGACGAGTCCGCCTGGGCGAATTTCTGAAACAGGCGCGGCTTGAACCAGTCCGGCACGCCGGGGCCGTTGTCGTGCACAGAGAGGCGGACGCGGCCATCCTCCACCTCGCCCCGCACGGTCACGGCGCCGCCGGGGTTGGAATATTTGATGGCGTTGGACACCAGGTTGGCCAGCACCTGCCGCAGGCGTCGCGGGTCGCCCACCACGGGAAGGGGACCGGTTGAAATGTGGCGCAGGGTGACGGTGTGTTCCTCGGCCATGGGGCGCAGCGTGGCCACCGTCTCTGCCGCCAATTCCCCCAGGTCCAGCTTGTCCGCCTTCAGATCCAGGGTGCCGGATTCAATACGCTCGATATCCAGCAGGTCGTTGACGATGGCGATCAGCCGCTCGCTGTTGCGGTCGGCGATGCGCAGCAGGTTCTGCGCCTGGACGGACAGGGCGTCGGGCATGCCCAGCGCCAGGCGTATGGAGCCATGGATGGAGGTCAGCGGCGTGCGCAATTCATGGCTGACGGTGGAGATGAAGGCGTCCTTCATGCGCTCCACCTCCTTGCGATGCGTGATGTCGCGCAGCACCAGGGTGTAGAGGGGGCGGTCATCCAGCTGGGTGGTGGTGACGGTCAGTTCCGCCGGAAAGCGGCGTTCCTCACCGCGCACCTCGACCTCGCGGGGGCTGTTCCCTTCCAGCGCCAGGGGCAGCCACAGGGTGCCGGCCGCCTCTTCCAGTACGGCGCTGGCGGCGGCGCTGGCCCCGGCCAGGCTGGGCAGGGTCAGGAACTCGTCCACCGGCAGGCCCAGCAATTGGCGCACGTCGCGGCCCAGCATGGTGGCGCCGGCGCGGTTGGCGGACAGGATGACGCCCGCCTCGTTGATGGTCAGGACGCCGTCCTCCAGGCTGTTCAGGATGCTGTCCAGCCGCTCCCGGCTTTCCTGCACGGTGGCCAGCATGCGGCGTTCCAGGGCCTCGCGGTCCGCCTGCTGGCGCTCCCGCGCCTGTTTCTGTTCCTTCAACGATTGCAGGGCGCGCGCCATGGTGCCCAGTTCATCGCTGCGTCCGGCACCGGTGACCGTGACGCTGGCGTCGCCCCGGGCGATGGCGCGCAGCGCGGCGGTCAGGGCCAGGATGGGCAGCACCAGGCTGCGCGACAGCAGGACCCAGATGCCGATGGCGGTGGCGACGATCATCAGGCCGCCCACCAGGATGCCCCGCACCCCCTCCGACTGGGCGTTCTGCTGGCGCACCAGATCCTGGTCCAGCATTTCGCGTTCCGCCGTCGCGATGGCGTCCAACGTGCCGCGCACCGCATCCATGGAGCGCTTGCCCCCCAAGGCCCGGGCCTGGTCGCGGGCCAGGGCCCGCGTCGTGGGGTCCGCCGCCATGGTCAAGGTGGGGTTGGCGTAGCCGTCCTGCCAATCGCGCACCTCGGCGCGCAGGGTATCCACCTGCCGCCGCTGGTCCGTGTCGCCCTGAATCAGCGCCTCCAGCCTTGCCAGGCGGCTTTCCTGCGACTGCATGGCCTGGCGGGTCGGCTCCAGGAAGGTGGGATCACCCGCCACGATATAGCCGCGCAGGCCCGTCTCCTGGTCCAGCATGGTGGTGCGCACCGCCTCCACCGCCTGGATGACGGCCAGAGCCTGCTGGCTGTCGCGGGTGGTGCCGACGATGACGTCGATCTTGCGCATGCCCCACAGGCAGACCGCGGCCGCCAGGACGAACAGCAGGGTGAAGGCCAGGAACAGGCGGCGGGGAATGGACAGGCCCTGAAGGGGGCGCGCCGGGGTGTCGTCGGGTGGGATGGGGATGTCGGCGCCGGCGGTGTGCGCGTCGGCGATGGTCGCGTCCGGTGACGGCCGGGCGCTTTGCTGCGGACCCGTTCTTTCGGTGCCGCCGTGGGCGGCGTTGTCGGCCGGGGCGTTGAGGTCCAGGATCATACGCTTTCGTCTTGCCGTCCGGGGACGCCCCCGGTCATGGGTGCGGCTGACAAGCAGGCTTGCGCCCTAAACGTTAACAATTCCACTATGGGGGCACCCATTGCGGGTAGGCGGGGCAATGGTTTCCGGGGCCCGGGGGGCCTCGTGCCGGGCGCTGATTCCACGCCGTTTGGGGACGATCACCAAGGGTGCATTCGGTCAGGATTTCGCGAACTTGGGGGATACTTTAGCCCTAGGCCATGCTGGATCCGGCCCCGATCCCGGCGCGCCGCCCTGGGGAATCGGGTAGGTGGCGGGAGAAGGGCCCCGGCCATGCGCGTGAATCTCCCCTGCTCAGGGGTGACATGCCGCAAGAGCCCTTGGAAAAGGTGGCGGAACGCGCTAGATATCCGCCCGCCCGGGAGGTAATGCGGCGTGCCGTCGACCCCCCGGCCTTTTTTCATGCGGGTCCTTTCAGGGCCCGCGCTCGTTTTTGAACACCCCCCGCGCCGGCTTCATTCTTTTGCACCGGACGTTGGACGACGGAGCCCTCTAATGCCCCGCAGCACACCGCTGGACGACATTCGCAACATCGGCATCATCGCCCACGTCGATGCCGGCAAGACGACGACCACTGAGCGCATCCTGTACTACACGGGTCGCAAGCACACGATCGTCGACATTCATGACACCAAGGACCTGAAGTCGTCGACCACGACCGACTATCTGGAACAGGAACAGAAGCGCGGCATCACCATTCAGTCCGCTGCCGTGTCCTGCTTCTGGAAGAACAAGAAGATCAACCTGATCGACACCCCAGGCCACGTGGACTTCACCATCGAGGTGAACCGCTCCCTGCGCGTGCTCGACGGCGCCGTGGTGGTGTTCGACGGCGTGGCCGGTGTGGAGCCCCAGACCGAGACCAACTGGCGCCTGGCGGACAACTACAACGTTCCGCGTATGTGCTACGTCAACAAGATGGACCGTTCCGGCGCCAGCTTCAGCCGGTGCGTGGACATGATCGTGAAGCGCCTGGGCGCCACCCCGGCCGTCATCCAGCTGCCGCTGGGCTCTGAAGACAACTTCCAGGGCATGATCGACCTCGTCGAGATGAAGGCTTACGTCTGGTTCTCCGAGGAAAAGGACAGCCAGTGGGAAATCTGGGACGTCACCGACGACCTGGCCGACAAGCTGAAGATCACCAACGCCTACGACCGTGAGTTGCTGGGCAAGGTCGCCGAGTACCGCGCTAACCTGATCGACACCTGCCTGATGCAGGACGATGCGGCCATGGAACAGTACCTGGAAAGCGGCGATGAGCCGGCGGTCGAGGTCCTGAAGGAATGCCTGCGCAAGGGCACCCTGAGCGGCGCCTTCACCCCGGTGCTGTGCGGTTCGTCCTACAAGAACAAGGGCGTGCAGCAGCTGCTGGATGCGGTGATCTGGTACCTGCCGGCCCCGACGGAAGTCGAGGCCATCAAGACCGTGGATCCGGACGGCAACCCGAACGGCGAGCGCAAGTCGTCGGACGACGAGCCCTTCTCCGGCCTGGCCTTCAAGGTCATCAACGACAAGTACGGCGCCCTGACCTTCGTGCGCGTCTACTCCGGCGTCGTGTCCAAGGGCACCTCCCTGCTGAACACCACCCGCGGCAAGCGTGAGCGCATCGGCCGTATCGTGGAAATGTTCGCCAAGGAAGCGAACGACCTGGAAGAAGCCCGCGCGGGCGACATCGTGGCCTTCGTCTCGCTGGCCGAGACGGATACCGGTGACACCCTGTGCGACCCCACCGCCCCGGTGGTGCTGGAGCGCATGCGCTTCCCCGATCCCGTGATCAGCGTGTCGGTGGAGCCGAAGAACCGCGTCGATCAGGACAAGTTCGGCGCCGCCCTGGGCAAGATGGTCCGCGCGGATCCGTCGCTGCGTCTGGAAACGGACCGCGATACCGGCCAGACCCTGCTGCGCGGCATGGGCGAGCTGCACCTGGAAGTGACGCTCGACCGTATGCGCACCGAGTTCGGCGTGGAAGGTGTGATGGGCCGTCCGCAGGTCGCCTACCGCGAGACGATCACCAAGACCGTCGAATACACCTACACCCACAAGAAGCAGACCGGTGGTTCGGGCCAGTTCGCCGAAGTGAAGATTCGCTTCGAGCCGAAGGAGCGCGGCGAGGGCTTCAAGTTCACCGACAAGGTCGTCGGCGGCACCGTGCCGCGCGAATACGTCCCGTCGGTGGAAAAGGGCCTGACCGTCCAGAAGGAAGACGGCGTTCTGGCCAGCTACCCGACCGTGGACTTCGAAGCCACCCTGCTGGACGGTAAGTACCACGAAGTGGACTCGAACGCCCTGACGTTCGAAATCGCTGCCAAGGCCTGCTTCCGCGAAGGCATCCGGACCGCCGGTCCGATCCTGCTGGAGCCGGTGATGAAGGTCGAGGTGGTGGTTCCGGACGATTACCTGGGTGACGTGATCGGCGACATCAACCGTCGTCGCGGCACGGTGCTGGGCCAGCTGGAGCGTGGCCACAACATCGCCGTCGAATCCCACGTGCCGCTGTCCGAAATGTTCGGTTACATCGGTCAGCTGCGTGGCATGACCTCGGGTCGTGGCTCCTACACCATGGAGTTCTCGCACTACGACCCGGTGCCGAAGAACGTGGCCGACGAGATCATCGCGAAGAGCGGCAAGGCCGCCTGAGCCTGATTTCATAGGCAATGAGTGCAAGAGCGGCCGCCCCACCCGGGGCGGCCGTTTCTTTTTAGGCGTGATCCAGGAAAGGCTGGGCATTGTACGGCCACGGAACCGACGCCGTGCCGCTTGGCCTGAAGGCTTAGCTGGGGGTGGTGCCGAGGATGCTGTTCATCCAGGCGTTCACCTGGTCGCTGGAGAAGGCGGCGACCTGGGCGCCGGTGACGGCGAGAGCCAGTCTCTGGCCCATGGTGGACAGCTGATCGGTGGTCAGCGCGTGGACCTGGGCGGTGGTCAGGGCCGCGACCTGGCTGGTGCTGAGCTCCCGCACATCATCGGTGGTCAGCGCTTGCACCTGGCTGGTGGTCAAGGCCTGAAGCTGCGCGGTGGATAGCCGCTGCACCTGGTCGCTGGTCAGGGCCGACAGGTTGTCGGTGGTCAGGCCCGCCACCTGGCTGGTGGCCAGCGCCGCCACCTGGGTGGTGGACAGCCGCTGTACCTGGTCTGTGGTCAGCCCATCCAGCTGCGCCGTGCTCAGCGCCCGGATTTGGGCCGTGGTCAGGGCACGCAGGTCGGCGGAGGGCAGGGCGTTCAACTGGTCGCTGTGCAGCACCTGCACCTGGTCCGTGGTCAGCTTGGACACCTGGGTGCTGGTCAACGCGGCCACGCTGTCGCTGTTCAGCGCCAGCAGCTGGTCCGTTGTCAGGGCGGTCACCTGCGCGATGGTCAGCACCCTGACGTCAGTCGTGGCCAGGGCGTTCAGCTGGTCCGTCGTCAGGGTTTGGATCTGCGTGGTGCTCAGGCCGGTCACCTGGGCCGTGGTCAGCGCCCCCAGCTGGTCGGTGGTCAGTGCATTCAACTGGTCGCTGGTCAGACCCGCCAGCTGGCTGGTGGTGAAGGCCGCCAGGTTGGCCGTGCCGAGATTGGCCAGTTGATCGGTGGTCAGCGCCCCGATCTGGGCTGAGGTCAGGCTGCGGATGTCCGCAGTGGGCAGGGCCACCAGCTGGTCGCTGGTCAGCACGTGGATCTGCCCGGTGCCCAGCTGGGACACCTGCGCGCTGGTCAGCGCCGCCACGTGCAGGGTGTCCAGGGCCAGCACCTGGTCGGTCGACAGGCTGTTCAGCTGCGCCGCCGACAGGGCCCGCACGTCCGCGGTGGTCAGCGCGTTCAGCTGGCCGGTGGTCAACGCCCCCACATGGTCGGTGGTCAGCTGCGCCACCTGGGCGGTGGTCAGGGCCGCCACGCTGTCGCTGTTCAGCGCCGACAACTGGGCCGTGCTCAGCACCGTGATCTGGGCGGTGGTCAGCGACCGCACGTCCAGCGTGTTGAGCGCGTTCAGCTGGTCGGTCGTCAGCGCCCGCACCTGGTCGGTGGTCAAGCGGACCACCTGGGCGGTGGTCAGCGCCGCGACGTTGTCGGTGCTGAGCGTCGCCACCTGGGCGGTGGACAGCGCCGCCACCTGCAGGCTGTTCAACGCCCGCACTTCGGTCGTGGTCAGCGCGTTCAGCTGGTCGCTGCCCAACGCCTGCAGCTGCGCGGTGCTGAGCCCGGCCACCTGCTGCGTGGTCAGGCCCGGCAGCTGGTCGGTGGTCAGCACCTGGACTTCATCGGTGGTCAGCACCCCCAGCTGGGCGGTGCTCAGCGCCGCCAGGTTGGTGGTGCCGAGCGTCGACAGCTGTGCCGTGGTCAGCGCCGCCACCTGGGTTGTGGTCAGGGTGCGGATATCGATGGTGCTGAGGGCGTTCAACTGGTCGCTGGTCAGCGCCCGCACCTGGTCGGTGCCGAGTTTGGACACCTGGGCGCTGGTCAGGGCGGCGGCGTTGTCAGTGCTGAGGGCGGCCAGCTGGGCCGTGGTCAGGGCGGCGACCTGGGCCGTGTTCAGGGCGCGGATGTCGGCGGTATTGAGCGCGTTCACCTGGTCGGTCGTCAGTGCCGCGACCTGGTCGGTACCCAGCTTGGCCACCTGGGCGCTGGTCAGCGCGGCCGTGGCGTCGGTGTTCAGGCTGGACAGCTGGCCGGTGCTGAGCGCCTGCAATTGCGCCGTCGTCAGCGCCTGGATGTCAGCGGTGTTGAGCGCGTTCAGCTGGTCGGTGTTCAGCACCCGCACCTGGTCGGTGGTCAGTTTCGCCACCTGCTGGGTGGTCAGCGCCGCCACGGTATCGCTGCCCAGGCTGGACAGCTGAGCCGTGCTGAGTGCGCCCAACTGCGCGGTGGTCAGCGCGCGCACGTCGGCCGTGTTGAGCGTGTTCAGCTGGTCGCTGGTCAGCGCCTGCACCTGCGTGGTGGTCAGCTTGGCCACCTGCAGCGTGTTGAGGGCCCCCGTCTGGTCCGTGGTCAGCGCCGCCACCTGAGCGCTGGTCAGCCCGCCCAGCTGTGTGGTGGTCAGCGCGGCGAAGTTGCCGGTGGTGAGCGCGGCCAGCTGGCCGGTGGTCAGCGTCGCCACCTGGGCGGATGTGAATTCGCGGATGTCGGCGGTCGTCAGGGTGTTCAACTGGTCGCTGGTCAGGGCCCGCAGCTGGTCGCTGGACAGCCGGGCGATCTGCGCGCTGCTGAGCGCCGAGAGGTTGTCGGAACCCAGGGCCGACAGCTGGGCGGTGGACAGGGCCGCGACCTGGGCGGTGGTCAGCGCCCGCACGTCCAGGGTGGTCAGCGCGTTCAACTGGTCGCTGTTCAGGATTTGGAGCTGGTCGGTCGACAGCTTGGAAACCTGGGCGCTGCTGAGGGCCGAGACCGCGCCCGTGCCCAGGTTGGACAGCTGGTCGGTGGTCAACGCCGCCAGCTGCGCCGTGGTCAGCGCCTGCACGTCGGCGCTGCTCAGGGTGTTCAGTTGGTCGCTGGTCAGCGCCTGGGTTTGCGTGGTGCTGAGCTTCGCCACCTGCAGCGTGTTGAGGGCGCTGGTCTGGTCGGTGGTCAGCGCCGTTATCTGCGCACCCGTCAGGCCCGCCAGCTGGGTGGTGGTCAGGGCCGCGAAGTTGCCGGTACCAAGGTTGGACAGCTGGTCCGTGGTCAGGGCCGACAGCTGGGCCGAGGTGAATTCACGGATATCGGCCGTGGTCAGACCGTTCAGCTGGTCGCTGGTCAGCGCCCCCACCTGGTCGGTGCTGAGCTTGCTGATCTGGGCGCTGGTCAGCGCCGACAGGGCGGCGGCCGTCAGGGTCGACAACTGGCCGGTGCCGAGCGCCGCGACCTGGGCGGTGGTGAGGGCGCGAAGGTCGATGGAACCCAGGGTGTTCAGCTGGTCGCTGGTCAGCGCCGCCACCTGGTCGGTGCTGAGCTTGCTGATCTGGGCGCTGGACAGCGCCGCCACGTTGTCGCTGCCCAGGGTCGACACCTGGACCGTCGTCAGGGCCGCCAGCTGCGCGGTGCCCAGTGCGCGAATATCGGCAGTCGACAGCGCCCCCAGCTGGTCGCTGTTCAGCGCCTGCACCTGGGTGGTGCTGAGCTTGGACACCTGCAGGGTGTTGAGTGCCGCCACCTGGCCGGTGGTCAGCGCGGCCGCCTGGTCGGAGGTCAGCCCTCCCAGCTGCAGGGTCGACAGGGCGGCGAAATTGGTGGTGCTCAGGCCGGCCACCTGATCCGTGGTCAGCGCCGCCACCTGGGCGGACGTGAACTCCCGCATGTCGGCGGTTGATAGCGTGTTCAACTGGTCGCTGCTGATGGCCTGCAGCTGGGCGCTGGTCAGGCCCACGATCTGGTTGCTGGCCAGGGCGCCCAGATTGTCGGAGGTCAGGTTGGACAGCTGGTCGGTGGTGAAGGCCGACAGCTGGGCGGAGGTGAATTCACGGATGTCGGCGGTGGTCAGCGCGTCCAGCTGGTCGGTGGTCAGGGCCCGGATCTGGGCGCTGGACAGCTTGTTCACCTGGGCGCTGCCGAGCGCCGACAGGTTGGTGGAGCTGAGGGTGGACAGCTGATCCGTCGTCAGCACCGCCACCTGGGTGGAGGTGAGGGTGCGCACGTTGGCCGTGGACAGGGCATTCAACTGGTCACTGTTCAGCGCCTGAACCTGGTCGGTGGAGAGCTTGCCCACCTGCAGGGTGCTGAGGGCCGCCACCGTGTCGCTGCCCAACGCTGACACCTGGCGGGTGGTCAGCGCCAGCAGCTGCGCCGTGGTCAGCGCCCGGACGTCGGTCGGCGTCAACGCGTTCAGCTGGTCGCTGTTCAGCGCCTGGATCTGGTCCGTGGAAAGCTTGGACACCTGCAGCGTGGTCAGGCTGGCGACCTGGTCGGTGGTCAGCGCGGCCAGCTGGGATGATGTCAGGGCGCCCAGTTCCGTGGTCGTCAGCGCTGAAACCGCTGCCGTGCTGAGACCGGCGATCTGGTCGGTCGTCAGGGCCTGCACCTGGGTGGAGGTGAACTCCCGCATGTCGGCAGAGGTCAGCGCGCCCAGCTGGTCGGTGGTCAGGACGCGCACCTGGGCGCTGGTCAAGCCCGCCACCTGGTTGCTGGCCAGGGCCGACAGGTTGTCGGAGCTGAGGTTGGACAGCTGGTCCGTGGTCAGGGCCGACAGCTGGGTGGAGGTGAACTCCCGTATATCGGCGGTGGTCAGCGCGTTCAGCTGATCGCTGCCCAGCGCTTGGATCTGGCTGCTGGACAGCTTGTTGATCTGGGCGCTGCCGAGCGCTGACAGGTTAGCGGAGCCCAGGGTGGACAACTGCTCGGTCGTCAACGCCGCGACCTGGGTGGAGGTCAGCGCCCGCACGTCGGCGGTCGACAGGGCGTTCAGCTGGTCGCTGGTCAGCGCTTGCACCTGGGTGGTGGACAGGCGGGTCACCTGCAAGGTGCTGAGCGCGGCGACGGTGGCCGTGCCGAGGGTGATGATCTGGTCGGTCGAGAGGGCCGCCAGCTGGCCGGATGTCAGGGCGCGCGCGTCGGCGCTGTTGAGCGCGCCCAGCTGATCGCTGTTCAGCGCCTGCACCTGGGCGGTGGTCAGGGTCGCCACCTGCAGCGTGGACAGCGCCGCCACCTGGTCGCTGGTGACGGCCCCGAGCTGCGCGGTGGTGAGGCCGGCCAGTTGGGTGGTGCTGAGGGCCGTCACCACACTGGTGGAAAGGCCCGCCAGCTGATCGGTGGTGAGGGTTCCCACCTGGGACGAGGTGAATTCGCGGATGTCGGCGGTCGACAGGGCGTTCAACTGATCGGTGGTCAGTGCCTGGACCTGGGTGCTGGTAAAGCCCACCACCTGGTTGCTGGCCAGGGCCGACAGGTTGGCCGAACTGAGGTTGGACACCTGGTCGCTGGTCAGGGCGCCGAGCTGGGCGGAGGTGAATTCGCGAATGTCGGCGGTGGTCAGGCTGTTCAGCTGGTCGCTGGTCAGCGATTGCACCTGGGCGCTGGACAGCTTGCCCACCTGGGTGCTGCTGAGCGCCGACAGGTTGGTGGAACTGAGGGTCGACAGCTGGTCGGTGGTCAGCACCGCGACCTGCGCCGTTGTCAGCGCGCGGATGTCGGCGGTGGACAGGGCGTTCAGCTGGTCGCTGGTCAGGGCGCGGACCTGCGCCGTGGTCAGCTGCGCCACCTGGGCGGTGGTCAGCACGCTGGCGGCGGCGGTGCCGAAGGCCGCCAGCTGGTCGGACGACAGCACCGCCAGCTGCGCGGTGGTCAGGGCGCGCACGTCGGCGGTGGTGAAGGCCCCCAGCTGATCGGTGGTCAGCGCCCGCACTTGGTTGGTGCTGAGGCCTGCCACCTGCTGGGTCGTCAGGCCCACCACCTGGTCGGTGGTCAGCGTCACCAGTTGATCGGTGCCCAGCCCCGCCAGTTGCTGGGTGGTCAGCGCCGACAGGTTGGCGGTGGCCAGGGTGGAGATCTGGTCCGTCGTCAGCTGCGCGACCTGGGCGGAGGTGAACTCGCGGATGTCGGCGGTGGTCAGGGTGTTCAGCTGGTCGCTGGTCAGGGCCTGGACCTGGGTGCTGGACAGGCCGATGACCTGGGTGCTGCCAAGGGCCGACAGGTTGGTGGAATTCAGCGCGGCGATCTGGCCGGTGTTGAGCGCCCGCAGTTGCGCGCTGCTCAACGTCCGCACGTCGGCGGTGGACAGCGCGTTCAGCTGGTCGCTGGTCAGCGCACCCACCTGGGTGGTTGACAGCCTGGCCACCTGGGCGGTGGTCAAGGCGGCGGTGTTGTCGGTGCTGAGCGTGGACAGCTGGTCGGTGCTGAGGGCCGCCACCTGGGCGGTGGTCAGGGCGCGGATGTCGGCCGTGTTTAGGGCGTTCAACTGGTCGCTGGTCAGCGCGTTCAGGATGCCCGCTGACAGGCTGGCCACCTGGGCGGTGCTGAGGGCGGCCATCGTGTCGCTGCTGAAGGACAACAGCTGGTCGCTGGTCAGCGCGCCCACCTGCGCCGTGGTCAGGATGCGCACGTCGGCGCTGTTCAGCGCGTTCAGCTGGTCGCTGCTGAGCGCCCGGAACTGGGCCGTACTGAGCTTGGATACTTGCAGGGTGGTGAGCGCGCCCACCTGGTCGGTGGTCAGCGACCCCACCTGGGCCGTGCCCAGGCCGGCCAGCTGCGTGGTCGACAGCGCCGCCACGGTGGCGGTGCCGAGGGTGGAAATCTGGTCGGTTGTCAGGGTCGCCAGCTGGGCCGAGCTGAATTCCCTGATGTCGGCGCTGCCCAGGGCGTTCAGCTGGTCGCTGGTGAGCGAGCGCAGCTGGTTGCTGCTGAGGCCTGCCACCTGGCTGGTGCTGAGCGCCGCCAGATTATCCGATGCCAGCGCGGACACCTGGTCGGTGGTCAGCTGCGCGATCTGGGCGGAGGTGAATTCCCGGATGTCGGCCGTGGACAGGGCGTTCAGCTGGTCGCTGGTCAGGGACCGCAGCTGCGTGCTGGACAGGCCGATGACCTGGGTGCTGCTGAGTGCTGCCAGGTTGGCGGTGCTGAGGGTCGACAGCTGGTCCGTGGTCAGGGCCGCCAGCTGCTGGGAGCCCAGCGCCCGCACGTCGGCGGTCGACAACGCGCCCAATTGGTCGCTGCTGAGCGCCCGCAACTGGGTACTGGTCAGGCGCGTGACCTGGGCCGTCGACAGGGCGCCCAGGGCGTCGGTGCCCAGGTTGGTGAGCTGGAGGGTGCTGAGCACCCCGATCTGGGCGGTGGACAGGGCGCGGATGTCGGCGGCGGACAGGGCGTTCAACTGGTCGCTGTTCAGCGCCTGGACCTGTGCCGTGGTCAGGCTCGCCACCTGGCTGGTGGCCAGGCCCGCCACCTGGTCGGTGGTCAGCGCCTGGACCTGTGCGGTGGTCAGGCCCAGCATCTGCGTGCTGGACAGGGCGGACAGGCTGGCCGTGGTCAGGCCCGTCAGCTGGTCGGTGGTCAGCTGTCCGACCTGGGTGGAGGTGAATTCCCGCAGGTCGGCGCTGTTCAGCGCGTTCAGCTGGTCGCTGCCCAGCGATCGCACCTGAGCGGCCGACAGGCGGTTGATCTGCGCGCTGCTGAGGGCGGATAGGGTGGCGGTGCTGAGGGTGGACAGCTGATCGGTGGTCAGCACCCCGATCTGGGCGGTGGTCAGGGCGCGGATGTCGGCCGTGGACAGGGCGTTCAACTGGTCGCTGCCCAGCGCCTGGATCTGGCCGCTGGACAACGCGGCCACCTGCGCGGTGCTGAGTGCTGCCAAGCTGTCGGTGTTGAGGCCCGCCACCTGGTCGGTGGTCAGGGCCGCGGTCAGGGCGGTGGCCAGGACGCGCACGTCGCCGGTGCTGAGCGCGTTGATCTGATCGCTGTTCAGCGCCTTCAGCTGCAGGCTGGACAGGCCCGTCACCTGGTTGGTGGTGAGGGTCGCCACCTGGCTGGTGCTGAGCACGCCCACCTGGTCGGCCGTCAGGCTCGCGATCTGGGCGGAGGTCAGGGCCGACAGGTTGGTGGTGCTGAGGCCTGCCACCTGGTCGGTGGTCAGCGCCTTCACCTGGGTGGAGGTCAGCGCCCGGGCGTCCGCCGTGTCGAAGGCGTTGATCTGGTCGCTGGACAGCGCCTTCAGCTGCGCGGTCGTCAGGCGCGCAACCTGGACGCTGGTCAGCGCCGCCACGTTCAGGGTGGTGAGGTTGGACAGCTGGTCCGTGCTCAGCGCCGACAGCTGCGCGGTGGTCAGTGCCGCGATGTCGGCGGTGGTGAAGGCGTTCAGCTGGTCGCTGGTCAGGCCGCGCACCTGGGCTGAGCCGAAGCCCGCCACCTGCAGGGTGGTCAGGCCGGCCATCTGGTCGGTGGTCAGCGCCGACAGCTGGTCGGAGGTGAAGCCGTTCAGCTGGGTGGTGGTAAAGCCCGAAATGGCGTTGCCGCTCAACGCCGACAGCTGGTCGGTGGTCAGCGCCCGCAGCTGGCCGGAGGTGAAGGCGCGGACGTCGGCGGAAGGCAGGGCGCCCAGCTGGTCCGTGGTCAGCGCCTTGATCTGGGCCGAGGTTAGCTGCGCCACCTGGAGGGAGGAGAGCGCCGCCACGTTGGCCGTGGTCAGGTTGCCCACCTGGTCGGTCGTCAGGCCGGCGATCTGCGCCGTGGTCAGGGCGCGAATGTCGGCTGTGCCCAGGGCGTTCAACTGGTCGCTGGTCAGCCCTTTGACCTGGGCGGCGGCCAACTGCGTCACCTGGCTGGTGGACAGGGCGGCCAGGCTGTCCGTTTCCAGGCTGGCCAGCTGCGCCGTGGTCAAGGCCGTCAACTGGCCGGAGGTCAGGGCCCGGATGTCCGCCGTGGACAGGGAGTTCAGCTGGTCGGTGCTGAGCGCCCGGATCTGGGCCGAACTCAGGCGCGATACCTGGGATGAATCCAGGGCGGCCAAGCCATCCGCGCCCAGGGCGCGAATTTGCCCGGTGCTCAGGGCCGCCAACTGCGCCGAGGAGAAGACCTGCACTTGGCTGGAGCCGAGGGCGCTGACCTGCGCCGTCGTCAGCTGCGTCACCTGCGTGGCGCTCAGCGCCGCCAGGCTGGCGGTGGCCAGGGCGCCCATCTGATCGGTGGTCAGGGCGCCCAACTGCAAGGCGCTGAACAGGCGCACGTCGGCCGTGGCCAAGGCGTTCAACTGGTTGGTGCTGAGCGCCCGGATTTGCGCGGCCGACATCAGCAAGGTCTGGTTGGTGGTCAGGGCAGCCACGCCGGCGGTGCTGAGGCCGGTGAGTTGGGCGGTGGACAGCTGCAGGATCTGCGTGGCGGACAGTTCCCGTACATCGGTGGAGGTCAGGCCGTTCAACTGGTCCGTGGTCAGGGCCTGGATCTGGGGCTGGCTCAGCCGGGCGACCTGGGCGCTGTTCAGCGCCGACAGGTTGGCGACGCTCAGGCCTGCAATCTGTTCCGTCGTCAGGTTGGCGATCTGTGCCGTGGTCAGGGCGCGGAAGTCATTGGTGCTGAGCGCGTTCAGCTGGGCGGTATCCAGCACCCGCATCTGGGTTGCGCTCAGACTGGCCAACTGCTGGGTGGTCAGGCCGGCCATCTGGCTGGTGGTGAAGACGTTGACCTGGGCCGCGGTCAGGCCCAGCATCTGTCCGGCGCTGAGGGCCGAGAGGTTGCGGGTGCTGAGCGCCACCACCTGGTCGGTGCTGAGTGCCGCCAACTGTATGCCGGAAAATTCCCGCATGTCCGCGGTCGTCAGGGCGTTCAGCTGATCGGTGGTCAGTGCCCGGACCTGGGCGGCGGTCAGCAGCGCCACCTGGCTGCTGCTGAGCGCCGACAGGTTGGCCGTGCTGAGGCCCGAAATCTGGTCGGCCGTCAACCCCGGCACCTGCGCCGTGCTGATGGCCTGGATCTGGCTGGTGGACAGGGCGTTCAGCTGGCCGGTGGTCAGGTAGCCCACCTGGGCGCGGCTGAAATCGCGGATGGCGGTGGTGGACAGGCCCGACAGCTGGCTGACGGTGATGGCCTCCACCTGGCTGGAGGTCAGGGCCTGCACCTGGTTGGACTTCAGCGCCTCCAGATCGGCGGGGCTGAAGGCGGCGATGTCCTCATCGCTGAACGCCTGCAGCTGCTGAGCGCTGAACACCATCTGGCTGGCCGAGAAGGCCGTGACCTGGGTGGAGGAAAGAACAGCGATCTGGGCGGTGGTAAGGGCCGCGACGTCCTGAGTGGTCAGGGCCTGAATAGCCGCTGTCGAATAAGCCGCGATCTGCGATGGCGGTACAGTACCGATAGACGAAACCATCACCCTCTCCGATCACATCTCTTTGAGATGCTTCACACTCGGCATCACCACGCCCCTTCTGGGCGCACCCACAGCCACGCGGGTCTTCAACCCCCCGCTATGCCCCTTATGGAAACAGCGGAAGTACTTTGTGTCCCAGGACGGCCGCCCCGTTCTGGAGCCGCCGGTGCCCAGGGATGCGCGAGTATTGATCCGATGCCGACTTACCCAACCTGGATATACGGAAGCACTTTAATTTGGATAAAAGTTAACCTCAAGGCTAGTTTCGTAGACAACCCCGAAGAACAGGATGAACCGCCACTTGGCTGTGCTGGCCGCCCCCCGGTGCGGGTGGCCGATTCACGACAGGTTAATGTGTCGTGGCTTTTGCGACGCCGGTGTAATACCCGGCCGTTGATTGCCAGTTGATTTTGGGGGCTCGCGGCCGGTTCGGGCGGGAGGCGCCGAGAGGGAAACTCAGCGAAAGCGTAACCCGTCGAAGGTTGAAGAACGGCGGCGCGTCGGATATTCCATCAAAAATAAGCATCGCATGGATGTACATCTATTGAAGGGGATCTGATAGGTGGAGGAGTTCCTGGGCGCCATGGAGCGGGCGGGCGACCGCCGGCAGTTCGAGCGCGTCCCGGCGGACCTGCCCATCACCGTGCTATGCATGGCCACGGGCAAGCCCGGCCCCACCTACCCGGGCCGCACCATCGACCTCTCGGCCGCCGGCCTGGCGGCCCGCATCGGCCAGATGGCCAACAAGCCGGGCGACGATCTGCTGGTGGGGGGCCAGGGTGACCACGCCATTCCCGGCCGTGTCGCCAGCATCGTGGACGGCGTCGTGCGCATCCAGTTCCGCATGAACGAGGACAGCATGACCATGATGCAGCAGGCCCTGAAGAAGGCGGGCGTTACGCTTTGACGACGCCCTGACCATTGGGGGCGGACAATAACGCATGGCTGAGGGGACGAGGTGTCCTTGGCCATGCGTTTCCCTTGGTTGCAGTATCGGGCCCGATTGATTATGTGGCCTTACGGTCGCCATTCGCGCCCGCCCTTTTTTAGGAGATCACATCCCATGTCCACCGCCCTGCGCGTCGCCATCCTCGGTGCCTCCGGCTATACCGGCGCCGAACTGGTCCGCCTGCTGGTCCGTCATCCCGACGTCCGCCTGGTGGCCCTGACGGCGGAGCGACAGGCTGGCAAGCCCTTGGCCGAGGTCTTCCCGCATCTGGGTGGGTATGAGCTGCCGGACCTGGTGAAGATCGACCAGGTGGACTGGGACGGCGTCGATTTCGTCTTCTGCGCCCTGCCGCACGGCACCACGCAGGAGGTCATCGCCAGCCTGCCGCCGCGCCTGAAGGTGGTGGACCTGTCCGCCGATTTCCGCCTGCACGATGTCGAAACCTACGCCACCTGGTACGGCCACGCCCACAAGGCGCCGGAGCTGCAGGCCGAGGCCGTCTACGGGTTGGTCGAAGCCAACCGCGCGGCGGTGAAGGCCGCCCGCCTGGTGGCCAACCCCGGCTGCTACCCGACGGCGTCGCAGCTGCCGCTGCTGCCGCTGCTGCGCCAGGGCCTGATCCAGGCCGACGACATCATCATCGATGCCAAGTCGGGTGTGTCCGGCGCCGGCCGCGACGCCAAGCAGGCCAACCTGTATGGCGAGGTGGCGGAAGGCGTGCACGCCTACGGCGTCGCCGGCCATCGCCACGCGCCGGAGATCGAGCAGGGTGTCAGTGAGGCCGCCGGCAAGCCGGTGGTGCTGAACTTCACGCCCCACCTGATGCCCATGAGCCGCGGCATCCATGCCAGCATCTATGTGAAGCTGGCGCCGGGCAAGACGTCCGACGACCTGCGCGCCGCCCTGGTGGATGCCTACAAGGGCGAGACCTTCGTGCGCGTGCTGCCCGCCGGCGTGGCGCCGCAGACCCGCCATGTGAAGGGCAGCAACCACTGCCTGATCGGCGTCTTCCCCGACCGCGTCCCCGGCCGCGCCATCCTGCTGTCGGTCATCGACAATCTGGTGAAGGGCGCCTCGGGCCAGGCTATTCAGAACATGAATCTGATGATGGGCTATCCCGAGGATCGCGGCCTGGAACAGGCGCCCCTATTCCCGTGATGGGGGTTCCCCAATCGGGTTTCCGTCTTCGGGAAACCGCCTTATGTATGGGGCCCGGGTGTTAAGCGCCCGGGCCCTTTTTCATTCTGCGTGCGGAGACGACCATGACCAATGTCAGCGAGGCCCTCACGGCCGTGCGGCCCACGGTGCTGCCCTACAAGGGCGTGCTGCCCCGCATCCACGCCAGCGCCTTCCTGGCCAACGCCATCGTCATCGGCGACGTTGAGATCGGGGAGGAGTCCAGCCTCTGGTACAACGTGGTCGTGCGCGGCGATGTGAACCAGATCCGCATCGGCCGCCGCACCAACATCCAGGACGGCACCACCGTTCACTGCACGCATGAGCGCTTCACCACGGTCATCGGCGACAATGTGACGATCGGGCACATGGCGCTGCTGCACGGCTGCGTTATCGAGGATGGCGCCTTCATCGGCATGAAGGCCTGCGTCATGGATGGCGCCGTGGTGGAAAGCGGTGCCATGGTCGCCGCCGGCGCCCTGGTGACCCCGGGCAAACGGGTCAAGGCGGGGGAGCTTTGGGGCGGCAGCCCGGCGCGCCTGCTGCGCGCCCTGACGGAACAGGACAAGGCCACGCTGCCCCTGACCGCGCCGCATTACGTCCGTCTCTCCCGGCAATACCTCGACGAGATAGGGTGAGCCGGGATGGGTTGCCGGATGGGCTGATTTGAGTCATGGTCAGCCGGGTCGCGCGTTGCATAATGGGAGGCGCGTTGATCCTTTCGCGTGGGGACGCGGCATCGATAAGCCGTCTGGGCGTCCCCCGCGCATCACTCACGTGACCTGGTGGAGGGCTCTCCATGACCAAGCCGTCACTGCGAACCGATCATACCAAACGCCGTTTCCGTGCCACCGCCGCCCGTCAGGGGCTGCTGCTGGCCAAGCTGCGGCGTTTACCCCGCCTATCGACGCTGGAGGCCAGCGAACAGGCCTTCCGCGCCGCCGGCGCGCTGGCGCTGGCAGAGGCCGTGTTCGGCGACCGTGGCAAGGCGCTGGCCTGGCTGCGCGCCGCCGGCTCCCCATGACGGGCGGCGCCTGATAAGCCGGCCCCGCTGGAGGCTGTTGGCCGCGTCAGGTCACGACGGCGCCTCGGCGTATCGGATGATGCTTTGATTTTGGACGCTTGCGACCAGCTCGTCCGTACGGGCCAGAAGCTGCCGTAGCAGGCGCGAGGGATTGGCCTGATTGTATCCCAAGGTCAGGTCGACGGTCGGGGGCACGCCATCCAGCGCCCTGGCCACGACGTTCGGTGTCAGTATGTTTTGCGCATACAGCGGCACCAGCGTGACGCCGCCCGTGGACGCGACCAGCGACATTGCCGACGATATGTTCTCGCCCTCGTACTTCGCCTTGAGCGTGATCCCGACCTTGGTGGCGTAGTCCTGGATCACCGACTGCAGGACCGGCGAGGTTCTGGCCGAACTGACATAGGTTTCGCCGGCAAGGTCCTGCGGCTGAATCTTCCTGAGGGATGCCAGGCGATGGCCCGCCGGCAGCACGGCGATCACAGGCTCCTTCGCCAGCAATTTGAAGGATAGGCCCACGCTCTGCACCCCGGGGCGGAGGAAGGCGACGTCCAGCCTGCCGCGCATCAGGGCGAGGGCGAGATCAGGGGACGAGAGGCTGCTCAGGGTGATCTCAACGTCTGGCGCCTCTTCACGGATGATGCGCAGCAGATGGGGAAGCCACGTGACCTCCAGCCCCACCATGAACCCGATGGTGAGCACGGGCCTTTCCGGTTGCGCCATCCGGCGGGCGGCGTCGGTCGCCGCCTCGACCTGTAGAAGCGCCAGCCGCGCATGATCGAGAAAAACGCGCCCCGCAGGGGTCAGTGTCACGCCGCGCGCCTGCCGCTCCAGCAGCGTCACGCCGACTTCCGCTTCCAGGTCGCGGATTTGCCGGCTCAGGGACGGTTGCGAGGTGTTCAGCCGCCGCTGGGCGGCGGTCAGCAGGCCGCCTTCCTCCGCAACGGCGATGAAATACCGGAGATGCCGCAGTTCCATCGAACCCCCTCGCTATGCTTTTGAAGCATAGCTTGAAGGTACAAGGTCTTCGCCGCCGGCAGTAGGGCGATTTACGCTCGCCCCGAAGCCAGAACCCCCATTTTGGCGGCAGGCATCTTCCTCCGGCGCGGCGCGTTTGGGTGTGGGCTTGCCTCAGCCCAAGTTGAAATGGGTGATCGCGGCGGCGATGTCGTCGCCGAAGCTGGGGCCCAGCCGCACGGTCGCCACCTCGCCGGGCACGCCCTTCAGGCTGGCGGCGTCCAGGCTGGTCAGCAAGGCCATGGGCACGCCCTCGGTCAGGGAGATGGCCTTCAGCGCGCGGATCAGGTCCACCCCGCCCAGGCCGTCCATCACGGCCGACGCGATGATCATGTCCGGTGGCACGCGCACGGCCACGGCCAGCGCCTCGATGGGATCGGCCAGGGTGTTGACCTTGAAGCCGCAGGCCGCCAATTCCGCCGCCACCCGGCGGGCCACGATCTTGTTGGGGCTGACCAGCATGATGTCGACGTCGTGGACTTCCACGTCGGCGATGTCGAACTCATAGCGCGAGGGCAGGGCGCGGATGACGGCATTGGTGGCCGCCAGGTCCGGCGTGTCGTCCCGGTCCGCGGCCTCGGCGATGCGATCGGCGAAAGTGTGCAGGTCGACGATCTGGTTTTCCGTCAGATCCTTCAGGCCCGTCAGGTAGGCCTCCAGACGCTGGGCGATCAGACTGACCAGCGGAAAGCCGAAGGACGTGCCGGAACCACGCAGGCTGTGGGCGTCGCGCCGGATGGCCAGCAGGCCGTCGGCGGTGGGGATGCGCCCCAGCGACACGGCCTTCAGCGTCTCATACAGCGCGCCCAGGCGGTCATGGACGTCGTCGCGGAACTCGACCTTGAGCTGTTCAACAAGATCGTCGAAATCGGTCTGCTCAACCATGGCGCCCCTCAAACATATTCCGTGGATCTAGCCCGCGGGCGCGCCGGAGCGCAAGACGCGGACCGTCGCGGCGCTCCAGTGCATTGGTATCGGTTGATGATGCTTGAATGAAAAAGGCCGCCCGGTGTGGGCGGCCTTTCATCAGGTGAACGGCCTCAGGCCGCTTTGCGCAGTTCCAGCCGGCTCCACACGTCCAGCAAGGCGTCCACCAGGCGGGCCATGTGATGGTCGTCGTGGAAGGGCGTGGGCGTGATGCGCAGCCGCTCCGTGCCCCTGGGGACGGTGGGATAGTTGATGGGCTGGACATAGATGTCGTGCTTGGTCAGCAGATCGTCGCTGGCCTGCTTGCACAGGCGCGGATCACCCACCAGCACCGGCACGATGTGGCTGACCGACGGCATGACCGGCAGCCCGGCCTCCGTCAGCAGGCGCTTCAGCGTGGCCGCCCGCTCCTGGTGCAGCACGCGCAGCTCGTCATGCTCCTTCAGGTAGCGGACGGAGGCGGCAGCGCCGGCGGCGATGACCGGGGCGATGGAGGTGGTGAAGATGAAGCTGGAGGCGAAGCTGCGCACGCAATCGACCAGGGCGGCCGAACCGGTGATGTAGCCGCCCATCAGGCCGAAGGCCTTGCCCAGCGTGCCCTCGATGACCGTCAGGCGGTCCAGCACGCCGTCACGCTCGGCCACGCCGGCGCCACGGCGGCCGTACATGCCCACGGCGTGGACCTCATCCAGATAGGTCATGGCGCCGTGCTTGTCCGCCACGTCGCAGATCTCGGCGATGGGGGCGATGTCGCCGTCCATGGAATAGACGCTTTCGAACGCCACCAGCTTGGGGCGGTCGGCCGGGTAGCGGCTCAGCAACTGGTCCAGATGCTCGGGATCGTTGTGGCGGAAGATGTGCTTCTCAGCACCACTGTGCCGGATGCCCTCGATCATCGAGGCGTGGTTCAGCGCGTCGGAGAAGACGACGCAATTGGGCAACAGCTTGGGCAGCGTCGACAGCGACGCCTCGTTGGAGATGTAGCCCGAGGTGAACAGCAGCGCCGCTTCCTTGCGGTGCAGGTCGGCCAGCTCCCGCTCCAGCAGCACGTGGTAGTGGTTGGTGCCGGAGATGTTGCGGGTGCCGCCGGCGCCGGCGCCGGACTTGGCCAGCGCCTCGCGCATGGCCGCCAGCACCACCGGGTTCTGACCCTGGCCCAGATAGTCGTTGCTGCACCACACGGTCACGTCGCGCGGCGGCTCATCCGGGGAAGGGTAGTAGGAGGCGATCGGAAACTCACCCACACGGCGTTCCAGATCGGCGAACACGCGATAGCGGCCCTCGCGGCGAAGGCCATCGATCTGGGAGCGGAAAAAGGCTTCGTAATCCATCTGTCCGATGGCTCCTTCGTGGAGCGGTCCTCTAATCCTAGAAGACCGGAGGCAAGCTACCGGTCGATACGACAACCATCACCGACCAAGCGCTCGCTGTCCTCATAGTGGGCAGCGAAATCGCCGCTGGCAAGTGCCGGCAGGCCGCGACCGAGCAGATGTACCATGCCAGTGGACCGAGGCCATCAGCTTTGATGTTGATCAATTCGGCGGGCAAATGGACCTTAACCCTGAAATCCCGGGGTGAAAAGCCCGGATCCGCTGGACAAATTGCCCAAGCGGTCCGCCTTTGGTCGGACACGGCCGCCTCGAGCGGGCGCAACGATATTTTCCATGGACTGGCCATGGGCTGGGATGATGGGTAATCAACAGGCGCAGGCGGTACCACTGGCATGCGCCTCCAGCGTCTCGGCCAGGCGCTGCGCCGCCTTCAGGATCAGGGGTGGGGGGAAGGCGGCGTAGCCCAGCACCAGGCCCTGGGTACCGCCCCGGCCGGCGTGGAAGCTGCTGAGCGGCGTCACGTCGATGGACCGGGCGCGCGCCGCCTGGCGCAGGGCCATGTCGGGGGCCAGGGTGGGGGAAATGCCCGGCGCCGTCTTCAGGGTCAGGCCGTCGGCCAGCTTGGCCGCCATCTGCAGCCCGGCCGCCGCCGGCGTCAGGGTCAGCGCGCCGGCCCACAGGCGGCGGGCGGCGTCGATCAGCGTCTCGCGCCGTTCCTGGTAGGTCAGACGAGAGCGCCGCAGGTGGGAGGCGAGGTGCCCTTCGTCGATGAACTCCGCCAGCGCGCTTTGCTCCACCACGGGGGCGTGCAACTCGAACAGGGCGCGCATCTCCAGCGCCCGCTCCAGCAGATGCTCCGGCACCACCAGGTAGGCGATGCGCAGGCCGGGATAAAGGATGCGCTCGAACCCGCCGACGTGCAGGACGCGGCCGCTCCGCTGGGCGGTTCGGTCCCCCAGGCGCTCACCCGGGCGATCCCCCAGGCGATCCCCCAGGCGATCAAGGCTCATCAGGGTGGCCGGCGGGCGGGTTTCGAAGGTGAAGCCGCCGTCGCCGTCATCCTCGATGACATGGGCGTTGGCGCGCGCGGCCCAGTCCAGCAGGGCTTGGCGGCGTTCCAGGCTCATGACCGTGCCCAGCGGCATCTGGCAGTTGGCGGTGACCACGGCCAGCCGGGCGTCGGGCGCCAGGGCCACGCCCTTGGCGGGATCCAGCCCGTCGGCATCGGCCGGAACGGGCACGGGCGTCATGCCCAGACGGCGCACCAGCGCCTGCGTCAGCGGGCAGCCCGGATCCTCCGTCCACACCCGCTCGCCCGGGCTGGCGGCCAGGCCCACCGCCAGGTCCAGGGCGGCGGCGCGGCCGGGCAGGATCAGGATCTGGTCGGGATGGCAGCGCAGGCCGCGGCTGGCCTCCAGGAAGCTGGCCAGCGCCACGCGCAGGGGGCGCCAGCCGGGGGCGCTGTCCCGCTCCAGCGCGCGGGCCGACAGGCTGCGCCAGGAACGGCTGAGCACCCGGCGCCAGGCCTCGATGTCCAGCTGGTCGCCAGCGGCGATGCCGGGACGGAAAGGCAGGGTGGGCGACGGCAGGGCTGTTTCCGCCGGTGCCGAGCCCTGGGCGCGCGGCGACGGGGCGCGAACCTCCGCCGGGGCGTAATCGGGGGGCAGGTTTTCCACCACGAAGGTGCCGGAGCCCACGCGGGATTCCAGGTAGCCTTCGGCCGTCAGACGCTCGATGGCGGCCACGGCGGTGTTGCGCGACAGGCCCATGTCGCGGGCCAGGGTGCGGGTGGAGGGCAGGCGCTCGCCGGGTGCCACCACGCCGGTGGCGATGGCATGGCGCAGGCGGTCGAACAGGCGCTGTTGCAGGGAGCCGCCTTCACCGCCGTCCGTCAGCGTGAGCAGGGGCCCGCGTCGGCTTTTCATGAGGCGTCTCCGAGGGGGGAGGCAGGGGGCCGGAATATCGGCCGGAGGGGAACCGGCGGACGGCGGTACGCGCTCGCCGTCCGCCGGGTGCGATCGGGGATGGCCACACGACCATCAGGCCATCCCGTTTCGAACCGGCGGCGGGGAAGGGGCGCCACCACCGCCGGTCTCGCATCGGTGCGGAGGGGGCCGCCGGGCGGCCCGCGTTTCCCCGTGGGGGCTCCGCGAAAGGGGATGGGTTAGCGGTCCAGGACCTTGCCGCTGGCGGCGTCGACGCGGAAGGACTTCACGGGGATGCCCTCGGCGGTGACGACGGGGACGTTGTAGTACTCGTCCTTGCGGGTAGCGCTGCCGACACGCAGGTTGGCCTTGTCGTGGGCCTGCAGATAGGCTTGGACGGCCTTGCGGGCGTCAGAGCTGCTGACCATGGCATCGTCGGCGAAGGCCGGGGCGGCAGCGCCCACCAGCAGGGCGGTGGCGGTCATCAGGGCGGCGAAACGGTTCATGGTGGTTCTCCTCGGGTGGGGGCTTTGAGCGGGCCGCCGGGTGGGTTTGGCTGAAGTTTGGCCCCCGGGGCCTCAGGCTTTCCTGTTTTCGTTGACGGTCCCATCTGACCATGGCCCTGTTTCGCCGAGATTTCCGCCGGGCCGGTCGAATGAAACAGTGCGTAACCGGCCTTGCGGGCATTTACAGTGTCGTTACAACATCCCCATCGGACGCGGCGGGGATTGCCGGTACAGTTGTCCATGCCCGGATACGCCCTTTGGGAAACGCCCTTGAGGGCATTGCCCAGCGGGCGGGTTCGGGCCCGCATATGGGACGAGAGATGTCTGAGAACATTCATCTGCTGGTGGTCGACGACGACCGGGAAATTCGTGATCTGCTGACCCGCTACCTGACCCGCCACGGCTACCGCGTCACCGCCGCCCGCGACGGGCAGGAGATGCGCAGGTTCCTGGCTGACCGGAACATCGACCTGATCGTCCTTGACCTGATGCTGCCCGGTGAGGACGGCCTGGTCCTTTGTCGCGCCATCCGCGCGGAGTCCGGCCCGCCGGTGGTCATGCTCTCGGCCATGGGCGAGGACGCCGACCGCATCCTGGGCCTGGAGATCGGGGCCGACGACTACCTGCCCAAGCCCTTCAACCCGCGCGAGCTGGTGGCGCGCATCAAGGCGGTGCTGCGCCGGTCGCAGGCGGCCAACGTGGGCGGCGGCCCGGCGGCGGGCGCTTTCAGCTTCGCCGGCTACATGCTGGACCCCGCCCAGCGCCGTCTCAGCGCCGCCTCGGGCGAGGAGATCGCGCTGACCGCCGGGGAGTATGAGCTGCTGCTGGCCCTGGTACAGCGGCCGCGCCGCGTGCTCTCGCGCGACGACCTGCTGGAAATCACCCGCGGCCGCGCCGCCGGCCCCTTCGACCGGTCCATCGACGTGCAGATCAGCCGCCTGCGCCGCAAGATCGAGACCGACCCCGCCGACCCCGCCATCATCAAGACGGTGCGATCCGGCGGCTATATCTTCTCCGCCGAGGTCGGCACGCCATGAGGGCCGTCACCGACCGCATGTCGTATTCCATCTTCGCCGTGCTGGTCGGCGGCATCCTGCTGAGCCAGGCCATCGCGCTGGGGCTTTACCGGACCGACCGGGCCGAGGCCGTGGCCGCGGCGCAGAGCGGGCAGCTGGCCGGCTGCCTGGCCAGCATCGCCGGCGTGGTGGACCACCAGCCGGCAGACATCCGCGACAAGATGCTGGCGGGCCTGCGCGACGGCAATTTCAAGGTCAATGTCGCCGGCACCACCCAGGACGTGTCGCTGGACGTGTATGAGAAGCCCAAGGTGAATCCGCCGGGCCCCCGTCACACGGACATGATCGCCCTGCCGCCCTTCGGCACCATCACCACCCCCCCGCCGGAGCCCAAGTACGTCATGGCCAGCCACCAGCTGGCCGACGGCAGCTGGCTGAACGTGCACATCCCCATGGCCGGGGCCGACGCCCTGTCGGAACCGGGCTTCCTGGCCTCGCTGGCAGGCAGCGCCGCCGTGGCCATCCTGCTGTCGGCCTGGGTGCTGGGCTTCACCACCCGGCCGTTGCGCCGCTTCGCCGCCGCCGCCGACCGGCTGGGCGTGGACATGAACGCCCCCTCGCTGGATGAGACAGGCCCGCGCGAGGTGCGGCTGGCCGCCGCCGCCTTCAACAAGATGCAGCGCCGGCTGCGCGCCTTCGTTGAGGATCGCACGCGCATGCTGGCCGCCGTGTCGCACGATCTGCGCACGCCGCTGACCCGCATGCGCCTGCGCGCCGAGTTCGTGGACGACGACGGCGTGCGCGAGAAGATGCTGGAGGATCTGGGCGAGATGGAGTCGATGATCGGCGCCACGCTGGCCTTCGCCCGGGACGAGGCGGCGCAGGAAACGCTGGAGCCCCTGGACCTCAACCTGCTGCTGTCGCGCGCGGCGGAGGATTATCGGGACGCCGGCAAGCCCGTGGGCTTCAGCCCGGCGCCGGGACCGGTGCGCGTGGTCGGGCGGCGCACGGCGCTGAAACGCGCCTTCACCAACGTGGTGGAAAACGCCCTGAAATACGGCGTCAGCGCCGACGTAGCCGTGGCCGTGCAGGGCGAGACGGTGGCCGTATCCGTCACCGACCAGGGGCCGGGCATCCCGGAGGCGGAGTGGGACAACGTCTTCCGCCCCTTCTACCGGCTGGAGGCCTCACGCTCCCGCGACACCGGCGGCACCGGCCTGGGCCTGTCGGTCGCCAACGACGTGGTGCGTGCCCACGGCGGTGAAATCCGGCTGGAGAACCAGGCGGAGGGCGGCCTCAAGGTCATCCTGCACCTGCCGCTGGAGACGGCGCGATAAAACCGCACAGGCGCGGGTGCGGGGGGCGTCTTTCCGTAGGCCGTGGGCGCCGTTGAGGCGGCCCATACGGTCGGGGGGCGCCTCAACGGCGGGTGAAGCCCCTGGCGGTTCCCCCCTGGCCGTGGCTATGATGCGGTGATCGAACCCGTGCGCCTCGCTTTCGCGTGCCCTTGAGATTCCGTTATGGCCATTCAGAACCGCATCGCCGATTTCCACGCCGACATGACGGCTTGGCGGCATCACATCCACGAAAACCCCGAGGTGGCGTTCGAAGAGACGCAGACCTCCGCCTTCGTGGCCGGGAAGCTGAGCGAGTTCGGGATCGAGGTTCACCGCGGCTTGGCCGGCACGGGCGTGGTGGGCGTGCTGCAGGGGGAGGGCCGGGACACCGGCAAGACCATCGGCCTGCGCGCCGACATGGACGCCCTGCCCATGCAGGAGGAGAACACCTTCGCCCACGCCTCCAAGGTGGCGGGCAAGATGCATGCCTGCGGCCATGACGGCCACACCACCATGCTGCTGGGCGCCGCCCGCTATCTCGCCGAGACCCGCAACTTCTCCGGCACTGTGAACTTCATCTTCCAGCCGGCCGAGGAAGGGGCCGGCGGCGGCAAGCGCATGGTGGAGGAAGGGTTGTTCGACCAGTTCCCCTGCGACATGGCCTTTGGCATGCACAATTGGCCGGAACTGCCGCCAGGCAAGATGGGCGTTCGCCCCGGGCCGGTCATGGCCGGCGCCGACCGGTTCGAGATCACCATCCAGGGGCGCGGTGGCCACGCCGCCCAGCCGCACCTGGGGGTGGACCCGGTGGTGGTCGCGGCCCAGCTGGTGGTGGCGGCGCAGACCCTGGTCAGCCGCGGCCTCTCGCCCGTGGAATGCGGCGTGGTCAGCATCACCCGCATCCATGCCGGTACCGCCTTCAACATCATCCCCAACGAGGTGAAGCTGGCCGGCACCGTCCGCGCGCTGACGCCCGAGATTCGCCAGCAGCTGGAGGATGGCTTGCGTAATCTGGTGCGGACCCTGCCGCCGGTGTTCGGCGCCACGGGTGAGCTGGTCTATCACCTGGGCTATCCGCCCACCATCAACCACGCCGAACCCTCGGTCATCGCCGCCGCCGTGGCCGCCAAGGTCGCGGGGGCGGAAAACGTGCTGGGCGACATGGGGCCCAGCATGGGGGCGGAAGACTTCGCCTACATGCTGAATGCCCGTCCCGGCTCCTATGTCTGGCTGGGCCAGGGCGGCAGCGCGCTGGGCTGCTCCCTGCACAACCCGCGCTATGACTTCAACGACGACGTTCTGCCGATGGGCGCCAGCTACTGGGCGACCCTGGTGGAAACCGTTCTGCCCCGGGTGGCATGATCCGGCCCTGGCCCATCCGCCGGGAGGGGTCCCGGATCGCGGCTTCCGCCCGCTGTGACAGCCGGGCAGGGGGCGGTCGTCGTCGTCGCCTTGCGGGGCCGGCGCGCCGCATGGCCGCGCTGGGGCTGGCCCTGGGCATGGGTGCCGCCTTGACAGGCTGCTCCGGCGGCATGGCGTGGCTGGGGGGCGAGCCGCCGCCCGATGACAACGCCCTTCCCCCCGCCGTTTCCCCCAGCCTTGTTGGGCGCGGCGAATGGCACGGCGGGCTGAGCCGGGCGCAAAGCACGACATACCTGGTGGCCCGCAACGCCGCCGAATGGCAGTCGCTGTGGGACCTGGTGGGAACGCGCGTCCCGGGCGCCCTGCCGGAACGGCTGATGGCGTTGGGTGTTTTCCTCGGGTCCCGTAACTCATCCGGCGCCGGGGTGGAGGTGGTCAACACCCGCGTGGAACACCGGGATGGCATGCGCGACCGCCTGGTGGTCGAATATCACGAGTTCGACCAGTCCTCGCGCAACACCGCCGCCGGCAGCCTGACCAGCCCTTACGCCATCGTCCTGGTGGATTGGTCGGACGCGCCGGTGCGTTTCGCCCGGGTGCCCTGAGGCCCCCTGAGAAGTCCGGTGCGCTGGCCCGACACGCCTCGCCACTGAGCGTTGCCCAACCAAAACAAAAGGCCCGGAACTTGGCGGTTCCGGGCCTTTGTCCGTTGTGGTGTCGCCGTCTTACGCCTGATGCGGCAGCACGGTTTCCGAGGGTAGGGGAACCGGCTCCAACTGGCTGTAGTCGGGGACGATGTGGTGCAGTAGGGCCTGCAGGCGGTCGGCGTCGGCGGTGGCGCAGGCCGCGTCCAGCTCATCCAGCGAGCGGCGCAGGATGGCCAAGTCCACCGCGCGGGGCGAGGCCACCAGCACGCCCTCGGCGGAGGTCTGTTCCGGCGGTTCGGCGGCGGCGAACATCTCTTCATACAGCTTCTCGCCGGGCCGCAGGCCGGTGAAGGTGATCTTGATGTCCTTGTCCGGGCGCAGGCCGGCCAGGCGGATCATCTGGCGGGCGAGGTCGATGATCTTCACCGGCTGGCCCATGTCCAGAACGAAGATGCGGCCCCGGTCGTCGCGCCCGGCGTTCATGCCGTAGGCGGAGGCCTGCAGCACCAGCTCCACCGCCTCGCGCACGGTCATGAAGTAGCGGCAGACCTCGGGGTGGGTGACGGTCAGCGGGCCGCCGGCACGCAGCTGGCGGCTGAACAGCGGGACCACCGACCCGGTGGAGCCCAGCACGTTGCCGAACCGCACCGTCATGAAGCGGGTTTGCCAGCCCTTGCCGGCGCCGCTTGACGCCACGATGTCCAGGGCCTGGCAATAGCACTCGGCGATGCGCTTGGTGGCACCCATGACGTTGGTGGACCGCACCGCCTTGTCCGTCGAGATCAGCACCATCGCGGCCGCGCCGGCGGCGATGGCGGCGTCGGCGACATTGCGCGTGCCCATGACGTTGGTCAGCACGCCCTCGACCGGGTTCAACTCCACCATGGGAACATGCTTCAGGGCGGCAGCGTGGAACACCAGTTCCGGCTTTTCCTCATGGAAGACTTCCATGAGGCGGTTGCGGTCGCGGATGTTGGCCAGCACGGCGCGGCAGTCCAGGTCCGGGCAGTTCTCCCGCATCTCCATCTCGATGGAGTAGAGGTTGAACTCGCCATGATCCAGCAGGATCAGGCGGCGCGGCTTCAACTGCGCGATCTGGCGGGTCAGTTCCGACCCGATGGTGCCGCCGGCGCCCGTGACCAGCACGGTGCGTCCGGCGACCAGGCCGTCGATGGCGCCCTTGTCCAGGGCCACCTGGGGACGGCCCAGCAAGTCCTCGATGACGATGGGGCGCACGGTCATGGGCCCCTCGTTCACGGCGTCGCGGAAGTCGGTGAGGTCGGGCAGGCGGGCCAGCACCAGATTCAGCGCCTCGCACTTTTCCACCAGCGCACCCAGCCTGGTGCCCGACAGGCGGGCGCGGGGGCGGGTCAGGATCAGGCGGCGCGGGCACTGCCCCCCGGCGGCCAGGTCGCCGACCACGGACGACAACTCCGCCAGACGGCCCAGCACCTTCACGCCATGGATCTCGCGGCCGATGCGGCCGCCCTTGTCGTCCAGGATGCCGACGACGCGGTAGGCGGCGTCCCGATCCGTGGCCATGGCGCGGATGAAAATCTCGGCTTCATCGCCGGCGCCGACCAGCAGCACGGGGATGCGGTCGCGGGCGTTGCTTTCCAGGATGCCGGCCAGGCGGCGGTCCTTGGCCAGGCGGTACAGCAGGCGCGGGCCGCCCAACAGCACCACCAGCACGAACCAGTTGATCAGCGGGACGGAGCGGGGCAGGGCATCCAGCCGCGTCACCAGGAACATCAGCAGCAGGAAGACCAGGATGGTGGTGGTGACGGCGCGGGCGATGGCCATCAGATCGCGCAACGAGGCGTAGCGCCAGACGCCCGAGTTCATACCGAACAGGCGATAAGCAGCGGCGGCGATGATGGTGAAGAGCGCGACGCCGGGAACCAGGGCTTGGGTGTAGTGGGTGATCCCATCCCCAACCCTCAGGTACAGCGAAACAATAAACGAAACCCCGGCAACCAAAATGTCATGAAAGTATGCAAGGAAGCGCCGATCAAAAATAAGCGGCAGCCGGAAGATTTCTTTTAGTTTACGCATGGCTCCAGCCTGCGGTTGATTGTTTATGGGCGATTAACAGAGCGTGACGGAGGCACTGAAATCGCATGTCCGAGGATGTATTTCTAAACGCCTGACGTGATCCTGACACCATCCGATACTCTGCTGCAAGTGCGAAAAAGGATTGGCAGGGCATATGCCTACTCCATTAGGCAGGTCGTTTTTCAACGTCCTGCATTGGCCCAGCGGCAGGCAGTAAGGACATCCAGTCCCCAAATCCTTGTTAGCGGTACTCCTGAAAGCTTCCGGATGATAGTGGTCAGAAGCATGAAACCATTGGGAATCTAGAGACGCGCGCGGCTCGGAAAATAGGTCTTTCCGACTAGAAGGGAAGCGATAAGGGGATGGGTCTGGGGTGCGCCCTCACGAGCGCAGCCACGCGAAAATCCCTTTGCTTTTGGGCTTCACCGCGGCGGCTTTTCCAACCGGCCGCTTGGCCCCCGCCGTGGCAGGGGTGGGAGAGCCGGGCGTTTTAATACCGGCGTAGTCGCGCTTGAACCGCTCCAGATCCTCACGCAGGCCGAAACGGAAAGACACGTGCAAGACCTGGGAACGGCGGTTCAGGCCGGGATCCAGTTTTTCTTCCATGCCCAGAAACTCGACGGCCCACCGGCCTCGAATATTGGCCCGGATCCAATCTTCCGCCTTGTCCATGTCGCCGGCTGAGCTTAGTTGCAGTGTTGTCGTGAAATCTTGCTGCGCGCTCACACTCGCCTCTCAGGTCATTTCCTGGTTGAACGGATCAGGCATGATCATCCCGGCGTCCCACTCGATCTCGCGACCAGGGACGGTTTGCCGGGCGGCCGGCGGGACTGTTTCCCGAGTCGCCCACGCGACTCTGCTTCGCGGCGCAGACCTTAGACGACACCCGCTGCGGGCGACTACGCATCTCCCGGACAGCAAGGGGCCGGAAGCCGTATGGCCGATGGAGATAGATGCCCTGCCGACGTATCCCGGTGACGACGGCCGCCGCCTTGGCCAGCGGCCTCTGCTAGCGGCCATTGAACGCGTCAGAGGCGCCGGTGCCGGATCCGGTATCGACAGGGCCGCAGGATCGGGTAGGGTCCCCGCCTCGGTTTTCGCCAGCGGACGTTACCTCCAGATGTTCCCTACCTTGCTTCAGCGCGGTTTCCAGGTGGAGTTCCTGTCCCATGCCCGGGCCATCCTGGGCGTGGACTTCCCCGACGCCATGGCCGAGCTGGACGCCGTTATCGGCGCGCTGTCCATCCCCGTCACGGAAATCGTCGGGTCCGGCGGCGGTGAGGCCAAGATCACCCAGCGTCTGCGCCGTTCCCTGGCCGAGCATGGATGGGAGAAGGCGCACTTCACCATCGAGAAACGGGTGAACGGCAAGCGGCGCGAGTCCATCAGCCACGAGGTGGACCATGTGCGCGACGTGCCTGGCGTTGGCGTCATCGCGCTGGAGATCGAGTGGAACAACAAGGACCCGTTCTTCGACCGCGACCTTGAGAACTTCAAGCGCTTGCATGCCGAGGGTGTCATTTCCGTCGGCGTCATCGTCACCCGGGGCCGCAGCCTGCAGGATGAGATGGTGCCCATGGTGCGCCGCTTCGCCCAGGGCCGGGGCCTGACCTGCGACGCCGACGTGCTGGCCCTGGGCCTGCGCCCCACCACCCGGCAACAGGATGACGTGGCCCGCCGCATGGCCGGCGGCGCGCCGTCCTTCGCCGAGGCTTGGGCGGCCTCCTTCTGCCAGGACAAATACGGGGCCGCCACCACCCACTGGCGCAAGCTGGAGGACCGCGTGCACCGGGGTGTGGGCAACCCGTGCCCGCTGCTGCTGATCGGCATCCCGGCCGACGTCGTCACCTTCGACATCCCGCTGTCGGACATGCCCAGGGCGCCGGTGCCGGAGCCGGTGGAAGCGGAGCTGCCGTTTTTCTGATTCCTCAAGCGCCGGCGGGCCGTCCGGCCCTTGGCTCACCCTCGATTTCCAGTCCGCCTTCGGCTTCCCGGAATCTCCGGCTCACAGCAGGTCGCGCAGGCGGTACCACAGGCTGGCCAGCATCAGCAGGGGCACGCGCCAAGGGGGGGCGACGAAAGTTTGCTGGGGCAGTCGGGCGAACACGTCATAGCGCTCGGCCTGGCCCATGATGGCCTCGGCCAGCAATTGGCCGCAGATGCCGGTCAGGGCGACGCCGTGGCCGCTGTAGCCATGGGCGTAATAGGTGGAGGGCGACAGGCGGCCCAACTGGGGCAGGCGGCTGACGGTCATGCCTACGCTGCCGTGCCAGAAGTGGTCGATGCCCACGCCCGTCAGCTGGGGGAAGCAATGGTGGAGGCGACGCGTCAGCTTGGCCTTCGCGTCCGGCGTCGCCCGGTTGGCGAAGTTCACGCCGCCGCCGAACAGCAGTCGGTGGTCGGCGCTGCGGCGGAAATAGTGTAGGCCGACGTTGGTGTCCGACACCGCGTGGTCGCCCGGCAACAGGGCCGCCGCCCGTTCCGCCCCCAGGGGCTGCGTCGCCAGCATGTAGGTGACGATAGGAACCAGCGTGGGCGTCAACGCTGGCGCCAGCTTGCCCAGGTAGGCGTTGCCGGCCAGCACCAGGAAGCGCGAGCGCACGCGGCCGTGGGGGGCGGTCACCACCGGGGCGGCGCCCGTGGTGATGGCCAGCGCGGGCGTGTTCTCGTACAGGCGCGCGCCGGCCTCGCGCGCGGCGCGTCCCAGGCCCTGGGCGTAGGCCAGTGGGTGCAGGTGGCCGCTGCCCCTATCCTCCAGCCCGCTGTCATAGCGCGGGCTGGCCAGCAGGGCGCGGAGCGCCTCGCCCTCCACCAGGCGCAACCGGTCATAGCCCACGGTGTCCGCGTCGCGCAGCTGGGCCAGCAAATCCCGGCGGTGGCGGGGCTTGGCGGCGGCGTTGATGTAGCCCCAGCGCAGGGCGCAGTCGATGCCGTGTCGTTCCACCCGCTGGACCAGCAGGGCCTTGGCTTCCTCCGCCAAGGCCCACAGGCGCCGGGCGTCGTCGGCGCCGCCAAGCCGGGCGATGGCGCTGACGGGCTTGTTATAGCCGCTGATCAGCTGGCCGCCGTTGCGGCCGGAGGCGCCCCAGCCCACACGCTCCGCCTCAACCACCACCACGTCGTAGCCGCGTTCCGCCAAGGTCAGGGCGGCGGACAAGCCGGTGTAGCCCGCGCCGACGACGCAGACGTCGCAGTCGGTATCGCCGGCGAGCGCCGGAACGGCGGCGCCGGGCGGGGAGGAATGGACGTACCAGCTATTTGGCCAGCAGATGCTCATGTCAGCCGGGCAGCCAGCGGCACCAAAGCGCCAAGGTGGCCCGGCGGCCGTAAAGGGCGGCGTGCAGCAAGGCGCTGGTCAGCACGGCCAGCAGGCCCGCGTACATCACGTCGCTGAAGAAATGGCCGCCCATGCCGATGCGCAGCAGGCCCACGCCGGCGCCGACGCCCAGCCCGCCATAGAGCCACAGGCGCTGCCGTCGCCGCGCGGTGTAGGCGAAGCTGTGCAGGAAGAAGGCCAGCACGGCGTCCCCCGACACGAAAGAGCAGTTGCGCCCGCAATTGGCCTTGGGAGCCGGCAGCACCGGCGGGGTGTAGGGGGCGGCCCCGCCGAACTCCACCACCTGGACGGGGCGGGCGCGGTGCCAATGGTCCTTCAGCACGGCATTGCCCAGGAGGCCGGGCCCAATGGCCAGCGACAGCAGCAGGAAGCCCCAGGCGCGCGCGTCGGCGCCCAAGAGGGTGGCACCCCGTGGGGGCCGGCGGCGCCAGGCGGTCCAGGCGGTGCCCAGCACCAGCGTGCCGGCCATCACCCGGGCGCCCACCTGCACCGCCTCGTGCAGCAGGTTGGCTACCGGGTTCGCCCGCCAGGCGAAGCCCCCCTGCGGCGTCCAGAACCAGCCGGCCGCGGCCAAGTCCAGGGTGGGCGAAACCGTCGCGTAGGCCAGCAATGCCGCGAGGCCGATCAACGCCATGAAACTCAGGGCGCGGGGAAGGGTTGGGGACGGCATGGCGGCGGGACGATCCGGAAGAATGAAGGGACGCACCCGTCCGCACATATCATCCGATGGGGGCGCTGTCACCTCGGCATAGGCCGCAAGCGCTAGGGTTCCCGCCAGCTTTGGCCGCTGCCATGCCGCATTCCCGCCCCGATATGATGGGACGGTCCCTGTCGATTTTGTCCGGTTCGGATCGCCCGAGAGCGGCGTTCCCATCCCCGATATCGAGGTGTACGACCCCATGGCCGTCCTGGAAGAATTCATCCGCAGCAACCGCATCACCGAGGTGGAATGCCTGGTGCCCGACCTCTCGGGCATCGCCCGGGGCAAGATCGTCCCGGCGGAAAAGTTCCTGCGCATCCTGCGGGATCGCGGCTTGCGCCTGCCCGAGAGCGTCTTCATCCAGACCGTGACGGGCGACACGCCGCCCAACAGCGTCACCAACCCGGAAAACTCCGACGTCTACATGCTGCCCGACCCCGGCAGCGTGCGCTTCGTCCCCTGGTATGAGGCGCCCACCGCCGCCGTCATCTGTGACTGCGTCTACGCCGACGGCACCAGCGTCGACATCAGCCCGCGCTGGGTGCTGAGGCGCGTGCTGGAGCTTTATGCCGAGCGCGGCTGGAAGCCCCTGGTGGCGCCCGAGCTGGAATTCTTCCTGGTGGCGGTGAACAAGGACCCGGACTATCCACTGGTTCCGCCGGTCGGCCGCTCCGGCCGGCAGGAAAGTGGGCGCCAGGCCTTCGGCATCGACGCCGTCAACGAGTTCGATCCCATTTTCGAGGCGGTCTACGATTACTGTGAGCAGCAGGACATCGACGTCGACACCATGAGCCATGAGGCCGGTGCCGCCCAGATCGAGATCAACTTCAACCATGGCGACGCGCTGAGCCTGGCCGACCAGGTCTTCCTGTTCAAGCGCACGGTGCGTGAGGCGGCCATCCGCCACGGCATCTACGCCACCTTCATGGCCAAGCCCATGCAGAACGAGCCGGGCAGCGCCATGCATATCCACCAGTCGCTGGTGGACGCGGAAACGGGGCGCAACCTGTTCGGCCACCCCGATGGCGGCGACACGCCCCTGTTCATGAGCCACATCGCCGGCCTGCAGAAGTACCTGCCCAGCGCCATGCCCCTGCTGGCGCCCAACGTGAACAGCTATCGCCGGCTGGTGCAGGGGTCGGACGCGCCCATCAATGTCCACTGGGGGCGGGACAACCGCACCACCGGCTTCCGTGTGCCGCTGAGCCAGCCGGAGGCCCGGCGGGTGGAGAACCGCGTGGCCGGCGCCGATGCCAACCCCTACCTCGCCATCGCCGCCAGCCTGGCCTGCGGCTACCTGGGCATGGTGCAGGAACTGGAACCCACGGAGCCGGTGAAGGGTACCGCTCACCGCCTGGCCTTCACCTTGCCCCGCCACCAAGGGGACGCCCTGGCCAAGCTGAACGCCAGCCGCCCCTTGCGGGAGATCTTCGGCGAGCGCTTCGTCGCCTGCGTCACGGCGGTGAAGCAAGCCGAGGACGCCGCCTACCAGCAGGTGATCTCCAGCTGGGAGCGGGAGAATTTATTACTTAACGTTTGATGCCCTGCGGGCGCCGGCATCCGCCGGCTCGCATCCTCGATTTCCGGTCCGCTGACGCTCCCCGGAAATCTCCGGCGGCCCCCGTCGGGGCCTACAGCGGCAAGAGCCGTTGCTCTTGCCGCTGGTCTCGCTTCCTAGCGAATATTCGCCAGGAACCCGTGGACCTGGCCGCGCAGGCGTTCGGCCTCCGCCGACAGTTCGCCGGCGGCAGTGCGCACGGTGTGGGCGACTTCGCCGGTCTCGGTCGCCGCCTGGCGGGCGGCGGTCACGTTGCCGGAGACCTGCTGCGTGCCGGTGGCCGCCTGCTGGACGTTGCCGGCGATCTCCGCCGTGGCGGCCCCCTGTTCCTCCACGGCCGCCGCCACGGCGGCGGTGATCTCGTTCATGCGGTTCACGGTCTGGCCGATGCCGGCGATGGCGTCCACCGCGGCATCCGTCATGCCTTGGATTTCCGCCACCTTGGCCTGGATCTCCTCCGTTGCCTTGGCGGTTTGGGTCGCAAGGTTCTTCACCTCTGACGCCACCACGGCGAAGCCCTTGCCGGCCTCACCCGCCCGCGCCGCCTCGATGGTGGCGTTCAGCGCCAGCAGGTTGGTCTGCCCGGCGATGCCGGTGATCAGCGCCACGATGTCGCCCACCCGCGCGGCCGAGTCCGCCAGGTCGCCCATGGCGGTGCTGGTGCGGCCGACTTCCGCCACGGCGCTGGCCGCGATCTCCGACGACTGGGTGATCTGGCGGGCGATTTCATGGATGGAGGCGCTCAGCTCATCCGTCGCGGCGGCCACGGTGGCGACGTTGGCGCTGGTCTGCTCCGCAGCCGCGGCGGCAGAGGTGGTCTGGCTTTCCGCCCGGGCGGCGGCGGTGGTGGCCGCGTCGGCGCTGGCCGCCATCTCGGTCGTGGCGGCGGCGATGCCGTCCACCACCTTCTTCACGCTGCCCTCGAACTCGTCGGCCAGGCGGGCCAAGGCGGCCTTGCGCTCCCGCTCCGCCTCATCCTTCATCCCTTCCTGGCGCTCGCGCAGGTGCACGGCCTCGGCCGAGCGGTCGCGCAGCACGTTGACCGCCTGGGCCAGGGTGCCGATCTCATCCGTGCGGCCGGTGCCCGGCACGGTGACGCTGAGATCGCCATCGGCCAGGCGGTTGGTGGTGTTGGTCAGGCGCAGCAGGGGGCCGGTGATGCCCCGGCTGAGCCACAGGGCCAGGCCGAAGGTCGCCAGCGCCAGCAGCCCCACCGTGCCGGCGGTGCGATAGCCACTGGCCCGGGCGGCCGCGTCCACGTCGTCGATGTAGATGCCGGAGGACACGACCCAGCCCCAGCCGCCGGTCAGCTTGTTGTACGTGGCCTTGGGCGCCGGCGGCGCACCTGTCTTGGGCGGCCAGACGTAGTAGCTGAAGCCGCCACCCTCCTTGGCGCGCAGCAACTGTTCCTGGGCGTAATGGACCCCGTTGGCGTCGACGCTGTCCATGTTGCGCTTGCCCTCCAGCGCGCGGCTTTGCCCGCTGGCCAGCGTCAGGCCCGTGTCATCGTGGATGATCAGGTAATGATCGCCGTCGTAGCGGAACGCGCGGGCCAGGTCCAAGGCCAGCTCCTTGGCTTTGTCCTCCGGCAATTCGCCCGCTTTCGCCTTGGCTTCCAATGTCTGGATTTGCGATATCGCCGCCTCCACCGCCACGCGGGCGCGGGCCTGCCGCTCCTCCATCAGGGTCCGGCTGGAGGCGACGACGGTGACGGCGCCCACGGCCGCCAGCGCGATCACGGCCAGCAGCGGAATAATCAGGATGCGGCCGCTGATGCCGCGCAGCGATTTCAGGAATGACATCGGTTACCACCAACCAGAAAGGGGTGCGGCTTAATGCCGCCGCTCTAACAGCTGGCTATACCCGGACGTTGGACAAGGCACCGTTGCTATATTGACATCGTTGCCATCACGTCGGGGCGAATGGTTTAAAAAACCGTCGCATATAAGTGGCATCAGAGCCGTATGACGCCACGTCCACTTGTTCATTCAGCACGGGGCTGAAACCGCGTCGCCGCCAAAAAGCTCCGGAATTATTGACGGACAGCAGCCGCATTTCGCGGAAGCCCGCGTGCCGGGCATGCGCCGCCAACAGGTCGACGGCCATCTCGGCGTGACCCTTGCCGCGCGCGGCGGCGTCGATGGCGATGTCGTGAATGTAGTAGATGTCGGCGTTCGCCGGCAGGCCGCCCAGCAGGTGGTTCAGCTTGGGCACGCGGCCCCGCGCGTAGGGATGGCTGACGGCATACCCTGTGAGCTCGCCATCGGGCGCCGCCAGCGTCAGGCAGCCCGCGGGGTAGACGGCCAGCTTGTCGGCCATGACCTCCAACGCCTCGAAAAAGTCGATGTGGATGGCGCAGGCCAGGGTGAAGGCGGGGGCTAGGTCGGCCACCGTCATGGGACGCCACGGCATGGGATGGGCACCGGGTGGGACAGGAATGGGGATGCCATGTGCGTCACCCGCGCCCCGGCGTCAAGGGGCGATGGGGGCGCTCGGCATGCGGGACCAAACCGCTGTCTCGCACAATTATGCACGGCCTGACATGTCGCAGTGCCGTTGGTGTGGGGGCAGCCACCGGCGCACCCTCCGTCCCGCGGGGTTGCCCCGTGGAACAGGGGCTTTCGAAGTGGAGCCGGCTGATTGGGTGCACCCCCGGTGCCAACCCTTTGGGAACAAATCCATGAAACGCAGTCACCACATCACGCTGGCGGCCTTGGCCGCCGCGACGACGCTGTCGTTGAGCGGGTGTGATTCAAAGCACAATCAGGATTGCAAGGCGAACCAGAGCCAGCAGGCCGACTGCCGATCCGGCGGCGGTGGCGGCCATGGCGGCGGAAGCTATGTCTATAGGCTCCAAGTCCAGCGGCGTTGAAACCGGCGGTTTTGGCGAAAGCGCCGCCGCGCATGGCGGCGGCGGCGAGGGCGGTGGCGGCCACGGCGGCGGCGGCGGCGGCGGCGGAGAGTAGGGAGGCTCGCGATCATGGAACGCATCTGCTTCATCCCCCGGGCCGACTGGATCGCCCGCATCGAATCCCAGGGCCTGACCTATCACTCCCTGGGCCTGCCGCCTGGGGGCCTATCCCCCAGCGGCGGGGCCGATGGGCTGTGGTGGGATGAATCCGCCGCTTACGCTTTCACCGCCGGGGAAGTCGACAGGCTGGAAGCCGCGACCAACACGCTGCACCAGTTATGCCTGCAGGCGGTCGCGGCCGTGGTGGCGACGCCGCGCCTGATGGACCGCTTCGGGCTCAGCCCGGCCTACCGTGCCTATGTCATCGACAGCTGGCGGCGCGGCGATCCCGCCCTGTACGGCCGCTTCGACCTGGCCTTCAATCCGGACCGGGAGGAATTGGCCGAGCCCAAGATGCTGGAATACAACGCCGACACGCCCACCACCCTGATCGAATCAGCGGTGGTGCAATGGTTCTGGCTGCGCGATGTCCTGCCCGACGCCGACCAGTTCAATTCCATCCACGAGCGGCTGATCGCGCGCTGGCGGGAAATCGGCCGGCGCCAGCCGTCCGGCGCCCTTGTCCACCTGTCGTCCTACGCCGACTATGAGGAGGAGTTGCGGACGGTGGAGTATCTGGTGGACACGGCCGGCCAGGCCGGCCTGAACGCGGTCCACCTGCCCATCACCCAGGTGGGCTGGGACAAGGATGATAACCGCTTCGTCGATGAGCGGCGCCGGCCGCTGGCGCTGTGGTTCAAGCTCTACCCCTGGGAATGGCTGGCGGCGGAACGCTTCGGCGCCCATCTGCCGACCGCGGGCATGACGGGGGCCGCTCTGACGGTGGTGGAACCGCCGTGGAAGATGCTGCTGTCGCACAAGGCCATCCTGACCGTGCTGTGGGACCTGTTCCCCGGCCATCCCAACCTGCTGCCCGCCGGCTTCACCGCCGAGGCTGTGGGGCCGGATTGGATCGCCAAGCCGGTGCAGGCGCGCGAGGGCGCCAACATCCGCCTGGTGCGTGGGGGGCGGGAGGTGGTGCGCACCGCCGGCGCCTACGACCAAGGGCCCGTGGTTTACCAGCGCGCGGTGGATTTGGCCCGTGACGACGGCCGGCACGTGGTGCTGGGCGCCTGGGTGGTTGGGGATGAGGCCGCCGGCCTGTGCGTGCGCGAGGATTCGGGGCCCATCATCACCGGCGCCTCACGCTTCCTGCCGCATTACTTCCGCTAATCGGGCGCGATGACCGGGGCCGCCTTGCTCCGGTCATCGCATCCTTGTTAGGGTCCACCGCATGGGCCCCGAACCATTCGGGCGGGGGCCTTTTGGGGCAAGCCTGGGGGGTATTCCGCGTGACCGACACCTCGTCCGGCGTCGACCTGATGCAGATCGTGGCCGTGCTGGGCGCCGGCGTGGTGGCGGCGCCGCTGTTCAAGCGGCTGGGCTTCGGTTCCATCCTGGGGTATCTGGCCGCCGGCCTTGCCATCGGCCCCTTCGGCTTCGGCATCCTGGCCGATCCGGCGGCGGTGCTGCATTTCGCCGAGCTGGGCGTCGTCATGTTCCTGTTCCTCATCGGGCTGGAGATGCGGCCGGCCAAGCTGTGGACCCTGCGGCGCCAGATCTTCGGCCTGGGCGTGGCGCAGGCGGCCGTCTGCGGCGCGCTCATGACCATCGCCGGGGTGCTGGCCGGCTTTCCGCCCGCGGCAGCCTTCGTCGCCGCCATGGGCTTCGCCCAATCCTCCACCGCCGCCATCATCCAGACGCTGGAGGAGAAGGGGGAGATATCGACCCCCTTCGGCCAGCGCGCCATGTCCATCCTGCTGCTGGAGGATTTGTCGGTGGTACCGCTGCTGGCCGTCGTGGCGCTGCTGGCGCCGGAGGCCAGCCATGATCTGCGCGGCAGCTGGGTGGGCGTGGCGGTGGCCGCCGCCGCCGTGGCCCTGGTCATCGTGGCCGGGCGCTGGGTGCTGAACCCGCTGTTCGGCCTGCTGGCCGGGTCCCGGGTCCGCGAGGCGATGACGGCGGCGGCGTTGGCCGTGGTGCTGGGGGCGGCGCTGTTGATGGAAAGCTCCGGCCTGTCCATGGCCATGGGCGCCTTCCTGGCCGGCGTGCTGCTCTCCGGTTCCGGTTTCCGCCATCAGCTGGAGGCGGATATCGAACCCTTCCGCGGCCTGTTGCTGGGCCTGTTCTTCATGGCCGTGGGCATGTCGCTGGACCTTTCGGTGGTGGCGGCGGAATGGCGCCTGGTGCTGCTGGTGCTGGCGGGCTGCGTCGCCACCAAGGCGGCGGGCATCTATGCCGTGGCCCGCGTCTCGGGTGCCGACTGCCGGGAATCCGTCCAGCGCACCACCCTGTTCGCCCAGGGCGGCGAGTTTGCCTTCGTGCTCTACGGCGCCGGTATGGGTGTCGGCGTGCTGGATGGACAGGTCAACGCCGTCATGACGGCCACCGTCATCCTCTCCATGGTGCTGACGCCCATGACCGTGCGGCTGGTGTGGAACCTGCTGCCCGAACCGGCGCCGGACACCGCCGGCCTGGCGCGGCCCGATGGCCTCAACGGCGCGGTGCTGATCATCGGCTTCGGCCGTTTCGGCCAGGTGGTCAGCCAGACGCTGCTGGCGCGCGGGCTGGACGTCACCATCATCGACACGGATGTGGAGATGATCCAGGCGGCCGCCGGCTTTGGCTTCCAGATCTATTACGGCGACGGCACCAACCTGGACGTGCTGCACGCGTCCGGCGCCGGACGGGCCCGGGCGGTGGCGGTGTGCGTGGACGACAAGGACACCGCCAACAAGATCGTGGATCTGGTGAAGTCCAGCTTCCCCCACGCCGGGCTGCTGGTGCGCGCCTACGACCGCCGCCACACCCTGCACCTGATCGCAGCCGGGGTGGACCTGCAGGTGCGCGAAACCCTGGAATCGGCGCTGGCCTTCGGCCAGGGCGCGCTGGAGTTCCTGGGACTGCCGGAGGAAGAGGCGCGCGAGACGGCGGAGGAGGTGCGGCGCCGCGACCAGGAGCGCCTGGCGCTGGAGCAGGCCAGCGGCCAGCTGGAGGGCTTCAATCAGTTCCGGCCCAGGGAGCCCAAGCCCATGCCCCTGTTCCAGGCTGGCAAGGAGGCGCGGCCGCTCACACCCGAAACGCGGGAGATCGCGGCGCGGGGCGCGCCGACCTGATGCCGGGGGGGTGGCAAAGGTGCTTGTGTTTTCCGGGGCTTGCCCCAAAAGGGCGGATCGGCGCGCAGCATGTAGTACAAATGGGCGACAGGCCGCCCCGGCTGCTTGACAGGGCCTGTCCCATGGGGTGCAAATGCCCCCGACCAGGGCCTGCAACGGGATGCCCGGTGGGGCCTGGCCAATTTCCAAGAACGGGGAAGTGGATGAAAAAGAAGCTGGTGCCGCTGCTGGCGGGATTGGTGGTGGCGGTGGCCGGTGCCGCCTGGGCGCAGAGCAAGACGGTCCACGTCTATAACTGGACCGACTATATCGGCGAGACCACGCTGGCCGATTTCACCAAGGCCACCGGCATCCAGACCAAGTACGATGTCTACACCGACCTGGAAACCCTGGAGGCCAAGCTGCTGACGGGCAATTCCGGCTACGACGTCATCGTCCCCACGGCCCAGCCCACCCTGCGCAAGTTCATCCAGGCGCAGGCGGTGCAGAAGCTGGACAAGTCCAAGATCCCCAACCTGAAGAACCTGGACCCCGTCCTGATGGCCCGCCTGGCGGAGGTGGATCCGGGCAACGAGTACGCCGCCATCTACCAGTGGGGCACCGTCGGCATCGGCTACAACCCGGACAAGGTGAAGGCGGCGCTGGGCACCGCGACCATCGACAGCTGGAAGCAGGTGTTCGATCCGGAGAGCGCCAAGAAGCTGGCCAGCTGTGGCATCGTCGTGCTGGACAGCCCGGCCGACATCCTGCCTTCCGTCCTGAACTACCTGGGCCTGCCGCCCAGCAGCGAGAAGTCGGATGACGTGAAGAAGGCGGGGGAACTGATGTCCAGCATCCGCCCCTACATCAAGACCTTCGTCCCGTCCGTCATCGACCCGCTGGCCAGCGGTGACGCCTGTGTCGCCATCGGCTATTCCGGCGACGTGCTGCAGGCGCAGGCCCGCTCCGGCGGCAAGGTCAAGATCGACTACGCCATCCCGAAGGAAGGCGCCCAGCTGTGGTTCGACACCCTGGCCATCCCAGCCGGGGCGCCCAACGTGGCCGAGGCCTACGCCTACATCAACTACATGCTGGACCCCAAGGTGATGGCCGGCATCAGCAACGCTGTCTCATACGCCAATGCCGTGCCCGCGTCGCTGCCCCTGCTGAAGCCGGAGATCAAGGACAACCCGCGCATCTATCCGCCCAAGGACGTGATGGACAAGCTGTTCACCATCAAGCAGTTGGCCCAGCGGGCGGAGCAGGAGCGTAACCGCACCTGGACCCGCATCAAGACCGGCCGCTAGGCCGTCCGGCCAGGGTGAGGGTAACAGGGGCGCCGCCCGCCGGAGGCGCCCCTTTTTCTTGAGCTTTGGCTTGTTTCACGTTTTTGGCATTTTCGCGCAAAATCGCACCTGCGAAAAAACGCGCGGCCCAGGGCCGCAGACCGCATAGTTCCTATGGACAGCGGGGGCGCACCCTGGCATTCAGCAGGTTCGGAACGCTATTCCGGGCAGGCGGTTCCAGCAATCAGGAAGCGCCCATCGGACGTCCGCCATCGGGCCCACTTCCAGCATCGTGATCCGCCGCCTCATGTCCGACGCCCCCGACCCTCGTCCCCGGCCGGCCGCCACCGGTCCCATCGGCAAATCACCGGCTGTCAAATCACCGGCCGTGAAGTTCGAGCCCTGGCATGATCCCGCCGCCAAGCCGTACATCCGCATCGAAAAGGTGACGAAGCGCTTTGGCGACTTCACGGCCGTGGACAATGTCAGCCTGTCGATCTACCGGGGGGAGTTCTTCTCGCTGCTGGGTGGGTCGGGGTCGGGCAAGACGACGCTGCTGCGCATGCTGGCGGGGTTCGAGCAGCCGACCGAGGGCCGCATCTTCATCGATGGCGTCGATATGGCGGGCATCCCGCCCTACGACCGCCCGGTCAACATGATGTTCCAGTCCTACGCCCTGTTCCCCCACATGACGGTGGAGAACAACGTGGCCTTCGGCCTGCGCCAGGACGGCGTGCCCAAGGATGAGATCCGCACCCGCGTGGCGGAGATGCTGGAGCTGGTGAAGCTCACCCCCTTCGCCAAGCGCAAGCCGCACCAGCTGTCCGGCGGCCAGCGGCAGCGCGTGGCGCTGGCCCGCTCGCTGGTCAAGAAGCCCAAGCTGCTGCTGCTGGACGAACCGCTGGGCGCCCTGGACAAGCGCCTGCGCGAGCAGACCCAGTTCGAGCTGGTGAACATCCAGGAGAAGCTGGGCGTCACCTTCGTGGTCGTGACCCACGACCAGGAAGAAGCCATGACCATGTCCACCCGCATCGCGGTCATGGACCATGGCGCCATCGCCCAGGTGGGCACGCCCACCGAGATCTACGAATACCCCAACAGCCGCTTCACGGCGGAGTTCATCGGGTCGGTGAACATGTTCGAGGGCAACATCGTGGAATCGGAGCCCGACCACTCCCTTATCCGCTCGGCGGAGGCCGGTTGCGACCTCTATGTCACCCACGCCGCCCATTTGGCCGCGGGCAGCCATTGCTGGGTCGCCATCCGGCCGGAGAAGGTCAGCATCACCAAGGAAAAGCCGGCGGAGGCCGACGGCGGCCGCAACGTCACGCGCGGCGTGGTGCGCGAGATCGCCTATCTGGGTGACATCTCCATCTACCAGATCGACTTGGCCAGCGGTAAGCGCGTGCGGGCGACGGCGCCCAACGTGACCCGCCGCACCGAGCTGCCCATCACCTGGGACGACGAGGTCTGGCTGAGCTGGCGGCCATTCGCCGGCGTCGTCCTGACGGACTGAGGGGAGGGGACCCGCCTTGGCCATGCCTCCGCCGACCGCCGCCGCACCGCAGCCCTCTCCCGCCCTGCCCCCCGTGGCGCCGCGCACCGTGAAGGACCGCGTGCTGCGCGTCACCCGACGCCTGGGCCTCACCGGCCGGGGGGGCGTCATCCTGGGCCCCTACGCCTGGCTGGTCCTGTTCTTCTTCATCCCCTTCCTGATCGTGCTCAAGATCAGCGTGGCGGAGCCGGCGGTGGGTATTCCGCCCTTCACCAAGCTGATCGAGTGGGTGGACGGTGGGCTGGACGTGCACATCCGCTTCAGCGGATTCCAGGCGCTGTTCGACGACGACCTCTATCTGCTGGCCTATCTGAACTCGCTGAAGATTGCCTTCGTCTCGACGCTGTGCTGCCTCTTCATCGGCTATCCCATGGCCTACGCCATCGCCACGGCGCCGGAAAAGCGGCGCGGGCCGCTGCTGATGCTGATCATCCTGCCGTTCTGGACCAGCTTCCTCATCCGCGTCTATGCGTGGATGAGCATCCTGAAGGACGAGGGGCTGCTGAACAACCTGCTGCTCAGCCTCGGCATCATCCATGAGCCGCTGAAGATCCTGTACACCGACCTCGCGGTCTACATCGGCATCACCTATTCCTACCTGCCGTTCATGATCCTGCCGCTGTACGCGACGCTGGAAAAGATGGACCACACGCTGCTGGAGGCGGCGGCCGACCTGGGCGCCAGGCCGTGGAAGTCCTTCCTGACCATCACCCTGCCGCTGTCGCTGCCGGGCATCGTCGCGGGCTCGCTGCTGGTGTTCATCCCGGCGGTGGGTGAGTTCGTCATCCCCTCGCTGCTGGGCGGGTCCGATACGCTGATGATCGGGCGCGAGCTGTGGAACCTGTTCTTCAACAGCCGTGACTGGCCGTCGGCCTCGGCCGTGGCCATCGCCCTGCTGGCCTTCCTGGTGGGGCCCATCATGATCTTCCAGCACTTCCAGGGCCGCGACCAGGACAAGGGGGCCGCGTGATGAAAAAGTCCCGCCTGCCGATGGTGCTGCTGGGCGTGGGCCTGGCCTTTCTGTACCTGCCCATCCTTCTGCTGGTGGTCTATTCCTTCAACGACAACCGTTCGCTGACCGTCTGGACCGGAGCCTCGCTGCGCTGGTACCACGAGCTGATCCAGGACGGGCAGATGCTGGAGGCGGCGTGGCTGTCGCTGCGCATCGCCTTCGCCACCGCTTGCGGGGCCGTGGTGCTGGGCACGGTGGCCGGGCTGATGCTGGCCCGCTTCGGCGCCTTCCGCGGCCGCGCCCTGTTCGCCGGCATGATCTCCGCCCCCCTGGTCATGCCCGAGGTGATCATGGGCCTGGCGCTGCTGCTGCTGTTCGTCAGCGCGGAGCAGCTGATCGGCTGGCCGGCGGGGCGCGGGGTGCTGACCATCGTCCTGGCCCACATCACCTTCACCATGTCCTTCGTGGCCGTGGTCATCCAGTCGCGCCTGGTCAGCATGGATGTCTCGCTGGAAGAGGCGGCGATGGACCTGGGTGCGCGTCCGGCCAAGGTGTTCTTCGTCATTACCCTGCCCATCATCGCGCCGGCCATCGTGTCCGGCTGGCTGCTGGCCTTCACCCTGTCGCTGGACGACCTGGTCATCACCAGCTTCGTCTCCGGCCCGGGCTCCACCACCCTGCCGATGATCGTGTTCTCGTCCATCCGCCTGGGGCTGAAGCCGGAGATCAACGCGCTGGCCACCATCGTGGTGGCGGTGGTCGCCACCGGCATCGGTCTGGCGGGTTTCCTGGAGGCCCGCCGCGCCCGCGTCCGCGAGCGTGAGGAAAGCCAGGCCGGCAAGGCCTGACCTCCCCTCGGCGGCTCGGAGGCGGGCTCATCCAAAGCGCTGATTGCCAGGCCGTCCCCCCGGCCGGATACTGTTCTTTTTCGGATACATGCCGCCTGATCCGGGCGGTGGCGGAGATGTTGCGCCCATGACCTACACCCCCGGTTCCCCCGCTGCGGCGGGCTTCGTCATGCCCGGTGAGTGGCACCCGCACGACCGCTGCTGGATGGCGTGGCCCAACCGGGCGGAGACCTTTCCCAACGGGCTGGACGCCGCCCGTCAGGCCTATGCCGCCGTGGCCAAGGCCATCGCGCAGTTCGAACCGGTGACCATAGCGGCCCCGCCGGGGGAGGTGGCCGACGCCTCCATCCTGTGCTCGGGCGCGCCGGTCAGCGTCATCCCGGTGCCCCTGTCCGACAGCTGGATTCGCGACAACGGCCCCAGCTTCGTCATCGACGGCAAGGGCGGCATCGGCGGGGTGGATTGGGATTTCAATGCCTGGGGCCGCAACTACGATGATTTCGAGGCCGACACCCACGTGGCGGCGGAAATCCTGAAGGGCCAGGACATTCCCCGCTTCAAGGCGCCCCTGGTCATGGAGGGCGGGTCCTTCCATGTGGATGGCGAGGGCACGCTGATCACCACCGAGGAATGCCTGCTGAACCCCAACCGCAACCCCGGCCTGACGCGGGGGGAGATCGAGGGGCATTTGCGCGACTTCCTGGGCGTGCGCCAGATCATCTGGCTGGGCCGGGGCTATGAGCAGGACGAGACCGACGGCCACATCGACGAGATCGCCTGCTTCATCCGCCCAGGCCTGGTGCTGGCTATGACCACGGACGATCCCGACGACCCCAACTTCGATACCTTCCAGGACAATATCGAACGGCTGTCCATGGCGACCGACGCCCAAGGGCGGGAGCTGGACATCGTCACCCTGCGCACGCCGGCGCGCCAGGAACAGGCGGGCGTGCGCCTGACCCTGTCCTACACCAACTTCTACCTGGCCAACGGCGGCGTGGTCCTGCCCGCCTTCGAAGACCCCATGGATGCGGAGGCCGCTAAGCTGTTCAGCCGCCTCTACCCCGACCGCCAGATCGTGCAGGTCCCGGCGCTGGACATCGTGCGCGGCGGCGGCGGCATCCACTGCATCACCCAGCAGCAGCCGCGCCCCTGAGGGGGGGCGCGGCTGCGGCGTGGGCATGCGTCGCTCATCAATTGACCGTCGTCTGGGCCTGTTGCAGCGCGCCGCTCAGGTTGGTGACGCAGCGGTCGTAGGCTTCCGTGCCGGCGGTCAGGCCGGCTTCGCCGCAGGCGGTCTGGCTGCGCTGTTCATGCATCTTCTTGGTCATGGACAGCGTCTCCTTCAGGCTGGCGACGCAGGCGGCATACTGGGTGTCGGCGGGGCTGACGTGCAGGGCGTCCTGGCAGGCGCGGTCGATGGACGGGTGCACGGTGACGGTCGGCATGGTGTCGGCGGCCAGGACCGGCTGGGCGGCCAGGGCGAACAGGGCGGTGATCGCGACGACGGAAGATTTCAACATAGCATGATATCCTTCAAGGTTAGGCGTGCCTGGTGTCTGGCACGCTACGGGTGTGTGGGTCTTTTGTAAGAGTAGGAGCGTTTACTGGATTGGATGATTCAGTTGTTTATGGAACAATCACTGGTTTTATTTTTATGAATATTTGTAGGATCCGGCTTTATTTTTATATTTCCACTGAAATGGTCACCATCAAGGCGCCCGTATCAAGGATACGGATGGCAGCCGCTTGATTTTGCGTTTGGATTCGGCGCGGCGGCGGGTGCATCGTCCTAGGTGCCGCTGGCTGTCGCCGGCGTTCGTCAATGGAAAGCATCCACCATGATCGTCCGGGACCGGCCCGGCCTGCTGCGGCTGTTCTTCATCCTGCGCGGCTCCATCGTCCTGCGCATCCTGCCCCAGGTGCTGGTCATCCTCGTGCTGTCGGCGGGTGTGGTGTGGGCGCGCAGCACCCATCCGGGCTGGGCGCCCGCCTTCAATGGCGCGCCCTTCGCCTTGCTGGGTATCGCCCTGTCGGTGTTCCTGGGCTTCCGCAACAACGCCTGCTACGACCGCTGGTGGGAGGCGCGCAAGGATTGGGGGCAACTGCTCTATGCCGTGCGCGACCTGGGCCGGCAGACGCTGATGCTGGACCGGGACGGCGAGCCGAGAGCCGCGCGGCGCCAGCTGCTGCGCCTGGCCATGGCCTTCGGCCACGCCCTGGTCTGCCACCTGCGGCCCGGCGGCGACGCCACCAAGCCCCGCCGCTTCCTGTCGGCCGGCCAGCTGGTGGGCTTCGAATCCTCCCGCAACCGGCCGGATTTCCTGCTGCGCCAGATGGGCCAGGTGCTGGCGGAGCTGCTGGCCGATGGCCATGTCAGCGACATCCAGTACACGGTGCTGGAAGGCACGCTGGGCCGCATGTCGGCCGTCCTGGCGGCGTGTGAGCGCATTCGCAACACGCCGGTTCCCTTCGGCTACACCCTGTTGCTGCATCGCACGGCCTATCTGTTCTGCTTCCTGCTGCCCTTCGGCTTCGCCGATGTATTGCATTGGGGCACGCCCTTCATCACCGGGCTGGTGGCCTACACCTTCTTCGGCCTGGACGCCCTGGGGGATGAACTGGAGGAGCCGTTCGGCACCCGGCCCAACGCCCTGCCCATCGAGGCGCTGGCCGATACCATGGAGATCAATTTGCGCGAGGCGCTGGGGGAGACGGACCTGCCCGCCCTGCCGCAGCCCAAGGACCACGTCCTGATGTGACCGCCGGCGGCCCCCCGCCCTAGGATAGGGCGCGGGGCCGAGGGGAGCGGTCAGTTCGGGGCCAGCAGCACCTGGTTCAGGGCGCCATCCAGGTTGGCGACGCAACGGCCGTAGTCGGCGCTGCCGGGGGTCAGGCCCACGTCGGCGCAGGCGGTGTTGGCGGGTGTCTGCGGCCGAGCGCTGGCGGCCCGCGCCTGGGCCAGCGTGGCGACGCAGGCGGCATAGCCGCTGTCGTTGACGGTCAGGCCCAGGGTCTGTTCGCAGGTGTGCTGGATGGTGGTGGCCTCGGGGGCGGTGGCCGGGGCGGCGAAGGCTGGGGCGGCGAAGGTGGCGGCGCCCATCAGGGCGGCGGCGACGGTGGTCTTGATCGACGCAGACAGAGTCCGGGTGTTCATGGCCTAAGCTCCTTCAATTTGACATCGCGTTGAGGGGGTTTGTTTTTCCCGCACGGGGGATGCCAATAAGACGCCGGCCAGGGGGCTTTATTCCCGGGCATGCAATTTTTTTTGAACTTTTTTTGAGGGCGGGAAAACTCAGCCTTCGACGAAGGCGCGCAGGCGGGCAAGGGCGCCGTCCCACTGCGCCGACACGGCGTCCAGATAGCCGCGCGCCGCCGCCACCGGTTCCGGCTGGAAGGCGAAGCGGCTTTCCCGGCCCACCCGCACGCAGGCCACCAGGCCGGCATCCTGCAGCACGTGCAGATGCTTGGTCACCGCCTGGCGGGTCAAGGTGGTGTCGGCCGACAGGGCGGCAATGGATCGCGCATGCCCATCGCTGAGGCGGGACAACAGGGACAGGCGGGTGGGATCGCCCAAGGCGGCGAAGACAGTGGCGGGGTTGGCCGCCGCGGCGGCCTCAGTCATCCAGCGGCCCCTCGATATGGGCGCGGATGTTGTGCGCCTGGGCCGTCCACCCGCCCTCGTTCATGCGCAACGCCTCCACCCGGCGGTTGTCGGGCAAGGTGTCGAAGCCGCTTTCGGTGATGGTCAGCAGGGTGCCGCCGTCCCGTTCCTCCAGCGTGAACTCCACCAGGGTGGGCGTCTCGCTGGAATAATCCTTCTCCGGATCCACGGCATAGGGATGCCAGGTATAGGAGAACAGGTGCGGCGCCTCCATCCGCACCACGGTCGCCCGCCATTTCACATGTTCATAACCGGGATGGGTGATGCGGCCGGTCGCCTCCTGGCCCGGCACGAAAGGCCCGTCCAGCTTGACCCGGAACCAGGCGCCGAATTCCTCATGATCGGTCAGCGCCCGCCACACCCGCTCGATGGGGGCCTTCAGCTCGATGTGCTTGCGAATGTGATCGGACATTTTTCGCAACCTCCTGGTTGCCAATTTATAGCCTGTCCAAACGAGAACAGCAACCATTTGGTTGCCTTTCTGGTCCTGTATCCGATCTGTACAAGCACCGAGGTGGCGTTTGGTTCGGTGCCGCTCCTGCGAAAGATCAAATCTTGGTGCGCAGCTGCCGTCGCGCCTCATCCGCCAAGGGGTGCAGCGCCTGGGCCGAGGCGTCTGCCACCAGGCTATAGCCCATGCCGCGGTTGCACCAGGTGACGCCGCCGACATCGTCCTTCTGGTGCTCGGTCATGGGGGCGTCGCCATCCTGCTTCATGGGCCGCACCAGCATGGCGATGCGGTTGCCGCTGCTGTCGTCGTAGAAGAACATGGCACCCGGGCCGTGGGCGGTGGCGACCAGGCGCCCGCCCATGAACCGGTAGCCGGAGGCCGACAGGTCGGGCACCGCCACCTTGCGGTCCAGCCGCTGTGACACCCAGCGCAGCAGCTGTTCCTGCTCGCCCGCGTGCATTTCCACCGGCCGCACGGCGTCGGCCGCGTAGACGCGGTAATTGTCCATGGCCTCCTGCGTGAGCATGCTCTCAGGGTTCATCGACGCCTTGCCGGCGGTGATGCCGTGCATGGACCAGCCGCCGGCCCCGCCGATCAGCACCAGGGCCACGGCGGCGGCGATGGTGCGCCAGGGGCCGGCCCCCGGAACAGAGAGCCACGAGCGCGCCTGCCGGTGTTGCCGCGCCTCGACCAGGCGGGCCAGATTCAGGCGGTCGGGCACCGGCTCTTCCGCGATGGGGGCCAGGGCGGCGCGCAGGGCCTCACGCTGGGCGGTGTAGGCGGCCACGCGCCGGGCGGCGTCGGGGTGGGTGGACAGATACTCCTCAACCTCCTCCTGGCGCCGCTCGTCCAGGGCATGGTCGACATAGGCCTGAAAGTCTTCCTCGGTGATGGGGCGGCCGGGGTTCATTTCACTCTCCTGAAAATTCCAGCGCCAAAAACCGGGCGATGGATGGTGGCGCCGCCCTTCGCGGCCTCCTGCGCGGGGGCGCCCTCCATCTTCCGTAACAGCTTCTCCCGCGCCCGGGCCAGGCGGGACATGACGGTGCCGATGGGGATGTCCAGCACCCGTGCCGCCTCGGCATAGGTCAGGTCTTCCACCGACACCAGCAGCAGCACGCTGCGCTGATCCTCCGGCAGGGTTTGCAGGGCCTGCATCACGTCGGCGTGGTGCAGCGCGTCCTCCTGTGTCGCCGGCCGGGCGATCATGGCCTCGTCCACCCCGTCGTCCAGGGTGACGTGGCTGCCGCGCCGCCGGTTCTGGCGCATATGGCTGACGGCCAGGTTGTGCAGGATGGTGAACAGCCAGGTGCGGGCGTCACCGTCCTGCCGCCGCTGGTGCCAGCGGGTGATGGCCCGCTCCAGACAATCCTGCACCAGATCGTCCGCCGTGGCGTGGTCCTTCACCAGCGCCCGGGCGTAGCGCCGCAGCGGTGGAATCAGCGGCTCGATCAGCAGCATCATGTCGTTCATGGCACGCATCCCTGGGCCCGGGGTCCACCGTCAGCGACGGGTGCGCCAGGCCGCCATGCTCTGGAACACGCCATCCTTGAAAAGGAGGCCATGCATCAGGGCGGCGGACAAGTGGGCGATCACCGTGAGGAACAAAGCGTACGCCAGATAGGTGTGCAGGTGGCGCAAGGACGCGTACAGCCCCCTGTCCGGCGACAGCAGCGGCGGCAGGTGCACGGCACCCCAGACGGTGATGGGGTAGCCGCCGGCCGACAGCATGGACCAGCCCACCAGGGGCAAGGCGATCATCAGGGCGTACAGCACCAGGTGCGACAGGTGGGCGACGGCCTTCTGCGGCGCCGGCATGTCCGCCGGCAGGGGCGGCGTACCCTTGGTGGCTCGCACCGCCAGGCGGATCAGCGCCAGCAGCAGCAGGGTGACGCCCACCGACTTGTGCAGCGGCACCAGCCAATTGTGGCTGGCCCCGACGGTGGAGACCATGCCTACGCCGATGAACAGCATGGCGATGATCAGGACGGCCATCAGCCAGTGCAGCAGCCGGGCGGCGCCGCTGAACGTGGTCGACTTCATTGGGCGGACTCCTTGGCGGCGGGCTGACTGGAAGCGGGGGCGGGGAAAGCCTTGTCGGCGGCCAACGCGCTGGCGGCCACGGGTTCACCCGTGCGGCGGGTGTAGCCCACGGCGTAGACGGAGGAACGCGCGGCCAGCAGCGGATCGTCGGAGGGCGACACGCCGGCCGGCAGGATGGTGGGGTCGAAGTTCACGTCACGGCAGGGCCCATTCTCCTCGGTCACCGCGCGATCGATGGTCAGGGTGCCAACCTCCAGCCGCTGGCGGTCGTCCGGCCAGGGCTTGGTGGCGTCGTCGGTGGGATCGCCGGCGTTGGGCAGGATAACGGACAGATGCCAGACCAGCGGGCCCTGGGCGAGGCGGCTGGCGGCCTCATCGAACAGGAAGTCGCGCGGCCGGTCGGCCAGGGTCGCCTTGTCCAATTCGTCGAACGGCGCCTCGGGCGTGAAGATCCAGCGCACCAGGCGGGTCTGGCCCTGGTCGTTGGTGAAGCGGAAGGCGTTGACGCTGTTGTAGTTGGCGTTGGCGAAGCTGCTGGGCAGGGGGGCCTTCGCCATGTAGTCGGCGAAGGCCTTGGTCTCCGGATGCTGCGCCATATAGGCCTGTACCTTGGCCGGGTCGGGCTTGCCCGTCGCGGGGTCGGGCGTGGTCGCCAGCTGAAAGTCGAGGAAGGCCTGCGGCGTGGCCACGGGGAACACCGGCACATGGTTCAGCGCCATGCGCCATTGTTCACCCCGCGGCAGATCGAACTTCAGCGCCAGGCTGTGGAAGGTGACGCGGCCATCACCGGCATTGGGCACGCCGCCAGCCAGGGAGAAGCGGCCGATGACCGGGGTGGTGGTTTGGCGGAACAGGCTGGCCTTGCTGAGGGCCAAGCCCTGGCCGTTGCCGTCGAAATGGCCGACCACGCACAGGCCCTTGGCATGGGCACGGCGGAAGCCCTCGTGCTTTCCGTCATGGCCCTCCAGCGCATTCACGATAGTCGTCGGCTTCAGCCGGCCGGATGACAGCCAGCCGCCGGCATAGGCGAAGGCGGCGGTGGCCCCGCCCGCGACGGTGGCGATGGCCAGCAGCGACACCAGGCTGCGGCGGCTGAGGATGTCCTGAACTCGGTAGCCAGGCATGGGCGGGGTCCCTTTCGGCCTTGGAAACGGGCCCCCTAGGGGGCCGCACCCCCCATTGACGCCGCCGCCGCCGGATTATTCCAGGCGGGGCGGAAATTTTTTCGAAGCGGGGCTAATGCGCGAAGCCGGGGCAGGCGTCGTCGTCCTGCACGCCATCCGCCTGCGTGCCGCCCTTGTCCGTGGCGGCGGCGATGGCGGTCAGGCTGAGGGCGCAGACGGCCAGGCCGGCGCCCAGCCAGGGCAAATTCCCGTAGGCCACGCCGTGGTCGATGGCGATGCCGCCGAACCAGGCGCCCAGCGCGTTGCCCATGTTGAACGCACCCTGGTTCAGGGTGGAGGCCAGGTTGGGCGCCCCGCGCGCCTGGTCCACCACCCGCATCTGCAAGGGGGAGCCGACGGAGAAGGCGGCGATGCCCCAGAGCACCAAGGTGGGCACGACGCCCAGCGGCGTGGCGCTGGTCCATACCAGGGCCACCAGGATCAGGGTGATGATGCCGAAGGTGGTCATGACCACGGGCATCATCTTCCAATCGGCCAGGCGCCCACCCACCAGGTTGCCCACCGTCAGCCCCACGCCGAACAACAGCAGGACGTAGGTGACCTGGTCAGGGCTGAAGCCGGTGACATGCTCCAGCAGCGGGGTGATGTAGGTCAGCACGCTGAACAGGCTGGCGGAGGAGATGACGCTGATCATCATGGCCATGGCGACCTGGGGGCGGCCCAGCACGCGGAACTCGCCCAGCAGGCTACCGCCGCTGCTCCCCTGCAGGCCGCGCGGCAGCCACAGGGCCAGGGCGGCGGCGGCGATGACGCCGATGGCGACCACGGCCCAGAAGGTGGCGCGCCAGCCCAGCTCATGCCCCAGCGCGGTGCCCAGGGGCACGCCCAGCACATTGGCCAACGTCAATCCCGAGAACATCAACGAGATGGCCTGGCCCCGCTTGTGTCGCGGCACCAGGCCGGCCGCCACCACGGCGCCAATGCCGAAGAAGGTGCCGTGCGACAGGGCGGTGATGATGCGCGCCGTCATCAGCAGTCCGTACGTGGGCGCCACCGCGCAGCAGAAGTTGCCGAAGATGAAGATGCCCATCAAGCCGATCAGCGCGCTCTTGCGCGGCAGCCGTGCGGTCGATACCGCCAGGATGGGGGCGCCCACCACCACGCTTAAGGCATAGGCGGTGACCAGCATGCCGGCCTGCGGGATGGTGACGCGCAGATCCTGCGCCAGATCCGGCAGCATGCCCATGATCACGAACTCGGTCGTGCCGATACCGAAGGAGGCGATGGCGAGGGCGAGCAGGGGCAAGGGCACTGGAACCACTCCGGAATCGGCGATGCTATCGTGGATGCCCTTAGCATCGCCGAAAATAGGTAAGCGCTGTCATGCTGCGTTGCAGCAGGAGGCATGACGCCACGGGATGCCGTGCGGGAACTCTTGGGGAAGGCCGCTTATTCCGGCGCGCGCAGCCAGCGCTCGGCCGCCGCCGCCGCCCGTTCCGCATAGTCGGGCTGGTCGGGCCCCAGCAGGGGCAGGCCCCATTCCGCCACCACGCGGGCGATGCCGTCGGCGTCCATGGGCAGGCCCAGTTCCTTCAAGCGCCAGGCCATGTTCATCTCCTGGCCCCAGAAATAGATCCGGGTGGCGCCGGTGTTGGCGGCCATGGTCCGCACCTGGGCCTCACGGTCCAGGCCGTGCAGCGGCAGCCAGATGTCGGCCAGCAGGGTGTCGAAGGGCTGGCCGTCCACCGGCGTCCAGCTGTAGGCGTCGCCCTGGTGGATGGTGATCTTGGCGGCGGCCTCGGACGGCAACTGCCGGAAGATGCCGGACTGTTCCACCACCGCCAGCACCTCCGCATCGAATTCCACCACCGTGACGGCGGTGACGGCAGGGTTCAGGGCGGCGTTGGCGACGGCCCAGCCCATGCCCATGCCCATCACCACCGTACGCCCACTGGCCAGCTGGCAGCCGATCTCCTGGCTTTCCGTTTCCATGGGCGTCATCGACATCCAGGCGCGGGTGTTGCCGCTGTCGTGGCGGATCAGCGCCGCCATGTTTTCCACCATGCGCGGCCCCGACCAATAGCCGGGGCAGATGACCAATGCCGCCAGCCGCATCTCCCACCGTTCCCCCATGAAGGGCTGGTAGGTGGGATAGAACAAGGGGAAGGCGGCGGTGTCGGACATGCGGAACTCCAGACCTGGCGGGGCGGGGCGGGTTGGGGGCCATGAAAAAAGCCGCCGACGCCGGTGGGGCGAGGGCGGCTTTGATCAACGTCTCAAGGTGCTGGACCTTACTTCAGGTCGTCGGCCTTGCTGATGATGTGGGTGACGATGCCGTAATCCTTGGCCTCTTCCGCCGACATCCAGAAGTTACGGTCCGTGTCCTGCTCGATCTTCTCGAGCGGCTGGCCGGTCTCACGGGCGATGATGCTGTTCAGACGCTTGCGCATCTTCACGATCTCGCGCGCCTCGATGGCGATGTCGGTGGCCTGGCCGCCGGTGCCGCCCATCGGCTGATGGATCAGGAAGCGGGTGTTGGGCAGGCAGAAGCGGTTTTCCTTGGCGGCGCCCAGGAAAATGTGTGCGCCGGCGCTGGCCACCCAGCCGGTGCCCAGGACCAGGACGCGCGGACGGATGAACTGCAGGATGTCGTGGATGCTGTCGCCGCTTTCCACGTGACCGCCCTGCGAGTTGATCACCAGGCGGATGGGGTCGTCGCTTTCCGACGCCAGGGCCAGCAGCTGGGCGATGGTGCTCTCGGCGATCTTCTGGTTGATCTCACCGAAGATCAGGACCGTGCGGCTCTTGAACAGGCTCTGCGCCACGGGGGAGAAAGGCGCGCCCTTGGATTTTTCCTCCTTGCCGCCTTCCGGAGCGGTCTCGGGGGCGTCATCGGGTTCTTCGTCGTCGAAGCGGATCGGCAGGGTCACCAGGATCTCCATGGGAACGAACAAGACGGGGGGCCGAACCGGCGGCCCATCCGGCCACCCTTATCAGGTAGCGGGATTCGCCGCCCCATTCAACCCGCCCGTGACAGAACGGCTTTACCATGATCGGCTACCCCGGCCGGTCTATTCAAGTCCGGATGCGTGGATTCACGCTTCAAGCCGTTTCCGGCTTTCCGCGATCCACTTGGGCCCGCGATCCACTTGGGCCCGCGATCCACTTGGGCAAGACTGGCGCGTCGTCTCCGGCATAGGTAAAGGTTAAGGCCGGCATGGCTGGAGACGGAAACACATGATGGGGCAGGGGCCGGCACCCTTCCTGGAATTGCAGGGCGTGACCAAGCGCTATCCCAACGGGACGCTGGCGCTGACCGGCATCTCGCTGGCGGTGGGCGAGGGGGAGTTCCTGGCCATCGTCGGCGCCAGCGGCTGCGGCAAGAGCACCATCCTGCGCCATGTCGCCGGCCTGGTGGCGCCCACGGCCGGCCGCATCAGCTGGTCCAAGCCGCCGGCCACTGGCGGCGTGGGTATGGTATTCCAGGAACCGACGCTCATGCCCTGGGCCTGCATCCGGGACAATGTCCGCCTGCCGCTGGATCTGGCCAAGGTGCCGCGCGCCGAGGCCGACGCCCGCGTCACCGCCCTGCTGGCCCAGGTGGGGCTGGCCGACTTCGCCCAGGCCTATCCCCGCGAACTGTCGGGCGGCATGAAGATGCGCGCCTCCATCGCCCGCGCCCTGGTCACCCGCCCGCGCCTGCTGCTGATGGATGAGCCGTTCGCGGCCCTGGATGAGATCACGCGCCAGAAGCTGAACGACGACCTGCTGGCCCTGTGGCGGGAGCAGCGCTTCACCGCGATGTTCGTCACCCACAGCGTCTATGAGGGCGTGTACCTGGCCAACCGCGCCATCGTCATGGCGCCCCGGCCGGGCCGCATCCACGCCGATATCCCGCTGGACCTGCCCTATCCCCGCGATGAGGCGCTACGCACCGATGCCCGCTATGCCGCCGCGTGCCGCGCAGTCTCCCTGGCCCTGGCTGACGCTATCCTGAGGGCGGCATGAACACGTTGCGTCGCCTGGCCCCCATCATCCTCGGCGTGATCGTGCTGGCGGCGTGGGAGGGGCTGGTGCGCCTGCTGGCCGTGCCTGCCTTCGTCCTGCCGCCGCCCAGCGCCGTGGTCGCGGCCCTGCTGGCCGATCCCAACACGCTGGGCCTATCGCTGTGGTTCACGCTGACCGTGACCTTGCAGGCCTTCGCCCTGGCGGTGACAGGTGGCGTGGCGCTGGCCATCCTGTTCACCCGTTCCCCCCTGCTGGCCTCCGCCCTCTATCCCTACGCCGTCATCCTGCAGGTGACGCCGGTGATGGCCATCGCGCCCCTGCTGCTGGTCTGGGTGGGGTATGAGCGGGTGGATCTGGCGCAGCTGATCCTAGCCTGGATCGTCGCTTTCTTCCCCATTCTGGGCAATACCACCCTGGGCCTGCGCTCGGCCGACGCGGGCCTGCGCGACCTGTTCCGCCTCTATGGCGCCAGCAAGTGGCAGGTGCTGTGGCGGCTGGAGCTGCCCTCGGCCTTGCCCTACCTGCTGGCGGGCACGAAGATCTCGGGCGGCCTGGCGCTCATCGGCGCGGTGGTGGCGGAATTCGTGGCCGGGTCGGGGACGGGCAGCGGCCTCGCCTGGCGCATCGTGGATGCCAGCAACCGCCTGAACACCCCGCGCATGTTCGCGGCCCTGGCGCTGTTGTCCCTGTTGGGTGTGGCCATCTTCGCCCTGTTGTCGCTGGTCCAGCGCCTGGCGCTCAGGCGCTGGCACGACAGCGAGGCTGACATCGCTAACGTTTAGATCAACGGCGTGAGACGCTGGCTCATGCCGTTGTAGGACGCGACCGCGTCCGCCGGAGATTTTGGGGCCAAGGCCCTGAATCGAGGGTCGGCCAAGCGGCCGGATGGCCGCGCCCGGCGTTTGAGGGAACCCGCTGGATTACTTGTCGTAATTCAGCAGCGACAGCACCGGCACGTCCAGCTTCTTGCGGCCTTCCAGGAAGTCCAGCTCGATCAGGAAGGCGGCGGCGCGCACGTCGGCGCCCACGTCGCGCAACAGCTTGATGGCGGCGTTCATGGTGCCGCCGGTGGCCAGCAGATCGTCCACCACCACCACGCGCTGGCCCGGCTGCACCAGGTCGGCCTGGATTTCCACCGTGTCGCTGCCGTACTCCAGGTCGTAGGAGTGGCGCACCACGTCGCCCGGCAGCTTGCCCTTCTTGCGCACCATGGCGAAGCCCAGGCCCAGCTTCAGCGCCAGAGGGGCCGCCATCAGGAAGCCGCGGGACTCGATGCCCACGATGAAGTCGACGCCCGTCTCCTGGATCAGGCGGGCCATGCGGCCCATGGCGACGGCCCAGGCGTCGGCGTGCGCCAGCAGCGGCGAGATGTCGTAGAACAGGATACCGGGCTTGGGATAGTCCGGGACGCCGCGGATGTGGCTTTTCAGGTCCATGGGGGAAGGCCTCGGGGAAACGGATGCGCCCCGGTCCCGGGGCGCGAAATCATAGGGGAGGCTGGTCTGGCATGCCAGCGCCAAGCCGCGCCGCCCCCGTCCGGATGATCCGGATGGGCGCCTAACGGCCGCTGCTGTTGACCCGCAGCGGACCTTTCTGTCAAGTGAAGGACGAGCAAGGCCGCCCGGCGCCCCCGTCAGGATGGGGGCGGGGGCCGGCAGGAGCCGGCCCGGTAATGGAGTGGGACGGCGAAGGGGCGAGATGGCGGCGGCAGGCAGCGGCGTGATCAAGACGGCATGGGACGGCGACCATTGGTTGCTGGCCGCCCTGGGCCGTTGGGATCTGGCGGGGGCGGAGCATCTGGACATGGCGTTGACCCGCCTGAAGCCGGAGCGCAAGCCGGGCCAGGTGCTGCTGGACCTGTCCGGCCTGTCGGGCATGGATACCGCCGGCGCCCTGGTGCTGGACCGCCTGATCGAGCGCCTGCGGGCGGAGGGGGAGACGGTGGCCGTGGTCGGCGCCACGCCGGCACAGTGCACCCTGCTGCGCGACGTGCGGCGCGCCGTGGTGCGCCATCCCGAGGTCACCACGCCGCATCAGCCCTTCCATGACCTGCTGGAGCGGGTGGGCAAGGGCGCCTTCAGCCTGGCGCAGGACGCGTTCCAGTTGCTGAGCTTCTTCGGGCTGGTGTTCATCACCATCGCCCGCGTGGCCCGCGATCCGCGCCGTTTCCGCTGGACGGCCTTCTTCTTCCACCTGGAGCAGGTGGGCCTGAACGCCCTGCCCATCATCGGCCTGCTGACCTTCCTGATCGGCGTGGTGCTGGCGTACCAGAGCGCCGACCAGCTGCGGCGATTCGGCGCCGAAATCTTCGTCGTCAACCTGCTGGGCATCGGCATCCTGCGCGAACTGGGGGTGCTGATCACCTCCATCATCGTGGCCGGCCGCTCCGGTTCCGCCTTCACCGCGCAAATCGGCACCATGAAGGTGAACCAGGAGGTGGACGCCATGCAGGTGCTGGGGCTGGACCCCATCGAGATGCTGGTGCTGCCCCGCCTGGCCGCCCTGTTCGTGGCCCTGCCGCTGGTCAGCTTCTACGCCGACGTGGTGGGGTTGTTCGGCGGCGCCGTCATGTCCTACGGCACGCTGGACATCACGCTGGGCCAGTTTCTGCGGCAGTTGCAGGTGGCCGTCAGCCCGACCACCATGCTGGTGGGCCTGATCAAGGCCCCGGTCTTCGCCATGGTCATTTCGCTGGTCGGCTGTTTCGAGGGCCTGAACGTGACCGGCAGCGCCGAGAGCGTGGGCAAGCTGACCACCCGGTCGGTGGTCGAGTCCATCTTCCTGGTGATCGTGCTCGACGCGCTGTTCTCCATCCTCTTCTCCTATCTCAAGATCTGAGGGCGCTGATGAGCCTTGGCAACTCAGAGGGGGCCAGCCCGATGGGGGACAACGTCGCACCGGTCATCCAGGTGCGCGGCTTGGTCACCCGCTTCGGCCGCCAGACGGTGCACGACGGGGTGGATCTGGACGTGCGCCGGGGCGAGGTGCTGGGCGTGGTCGGCGGGTCGGGCACCGGCAAGTCGGTGCTGCTGAAGGAGATCATCGGCCTGCTGCGTCCCACCGCCGGCCGGGTGGAGGTGCTGGGCACCAACATGTGGACGGCCGACAGCGCCGCCCGCCGCAACATCCAGAGCCGCTGGGGCGTGCTGTTCCAGGACGGTGCGCTGTTCAGCTCCATGACCGTGGCGGAGAACGTCATGGTGGCGCTGAAGGAGCATACGGATCTTGAGGACTGCCTGATCCAGGAACTGGCCCGCATCAAGATTTCCATGGTGGGCCTGCCGCCGGACAGCTGTTCCAAATACCCGTCCCAACTGTCGGGCGGCATGCGCAAGCGGGCCGGCCTGGCCCGCGCCCTGGCGCTGGACCCGGAAATCCTGTTCCTGGATGAGCCGACGGCCGGCCTGGACCCCATCGGTGCCGCCGCTTTCGATGAGCTGATCGGGACATTACAGCGCAGCTTGGGCCTGACCGTCGTCATGGTTACCCATGATTTGGACAGCCTTTATGCCATTTGCGATCGCATCGCGGTGCTGGTCGACCGTAAGATGAGGGTGGGAACCATTGACATGTTGCTGGCGGACACGCATCCCTGGATCCACGACTACTTCCATGGACCGCGCGGTCGCGCGGCCGTGAAGAGCTGAGCAGTTAGGGGCTGATTCACATGGAAACGCGCGCCAGCTACGCGCTCGTCGGCGGGTTCATCCTGGCACTGACGGCGGCCCTGTTCATCGCCATCGTCTGGCTGGCCAAGGTCCAGTTCGACAAGGCGTCGACCCCTTACCGCATCTATTTCTCCGGCTCCGTCACCGGCCTGGTGGCAGGCAGCCCCGTGCGCTATCGCGGCGTGGCCGTGGGCCGGGTCACCGACATCCGCATCGATCCCGGCAACGTGGAACGCATCGAGGTGAAGGTGGAGGTACCCAAGGACACCCCCATCAAGTCCGACGCCGTGGCCTCGCTGGAGCCGGTGGGGGTTACCGGCGGCGTCTATGTCGAGATCGCCGGCGGCAGCCAGGAGGCGCCGCTGCTGCGCGAGACGCAGAACGATGTCGACGTGCCCGTCATCCCCTCGCGCCCCAGCAACATCGCCTCGCTGCTGCAGGAGGCGCCGCACCTGCTGGAAAACCTGATCAAGCTGTCGGACAGCCTGGCGGGCTTCATGACGCCGGACAACCAGAAGGCCTTCGCCTCCATGCTGGCCAACCTCGCGTCCACCGCCGGGGCCGCCAACGGCACGGTGCAGGACGCCGGCCATCTGGTGAACGAGCTGCGCGGCAGCGTGCGCGAAATCAGCAAGCAGACCGAGGCGCTGCTGGTCGATACCCGCACCACCGTGAACACGGTGGGCAGCGACGCCAAGCGCATCAGCGGCAACCTGAACCAGTCGGCGGAGGACGTGAAGGTCCTGACCCGCAACCTGAACCAGACGGTGGAGCAGCTGCGCGGCATGGTGGAGGAGAATCGCGGGCCCATCCGCGACTTCACCTCCAGCGGTCTTTACGACCTGACCCAGCTGATCGGTGACCTGCGCACGCTCAGCAACAACCTGTCGCGGGTGACCAACCGTATCGAGAACGATCCGTCCGGCTTCCTGTTCGGTGGCCGGCAGCGTGGGGTGGAGGTGAAATGAGGGGGGCCCACAAGGGTGCGATGAGCCGCCGCCGCCTGTTGGCGCGCGGGATGGGGGTGATGGGCGGCGGCCTGGCGCTGGGGGCGCTGCCCGCCTGTTCCGTGTTCGACAGCCCGCCGCACGTGGTGCGGCTGACGGCCGCGCGCGAGTTCTCACCGGCCCCGCCCGTGGGCTGGCAGCTGCTGGTGGGGGTGCCCACCACCACCTCGGTGCTGAACACCACGCGGATCGCGTTGAGCCGCCTGGAGGGGGACTTCGGTTATTTCGATGCCGAGTGGCAGGACCCGATGCCGGAGATGGTGCAGGGCCTGTTGATCGAGTCTTTCGAGTATTCCGGCCGCGTCCCGGGCGTGGCGCGCGAGGGCTCCGGCCTGCGCGCCGATTATGTCCTGCTGACCGACATTCGTGACTTTCAGGCGGAATATCCCCACGCGACGGTGGACGACGTGCCCACCGTGCATGTTCGCGTCCAGTGTAAGATGGTGACGCTGCCCCGCCGCACCATCCAGGAAAGCCAGGGCTTCGAGATCCGGGTGCCGGCCAAGTCCACGGGCTTTCCCGCCGTGCTGGCGGCCTATGACGAGGCCTTCCACACGCTGGCCCGGCAGGTGGCCGAGTGGGCCTTGCAGCCCGGGCGGCGCGCCGGCGGCGGCGTCTAAGGGAAGGGAACGGCCATGCCCTTCCTCCGGGGCCCCGCGCGCGGCAGTTCCGTTGTCGATGGCCTGCCGTACGAGACTTTGACCCGGCTGGTGGAGGCCGCGCGTGAAGTCAGCTTGTGCACGCGGGTGCTGGCCAAAACCGGCGACACGGTGCTGAGCGAGGTCTTGCGCGACGCGGTGCCGCCGCTGGATCCCTGGCACCATCATCCGCCGGGGGATGTCTACGACAGCGAATACCACGCCCAATACTACTTCCACGCCCACCCGGAGTCGGAACTGGTTGGTGAGGAGATGGGGCACTTTCACACCTTCATGCGGCCCTTGGGCATGCCGGCCGGGGTGGCGCCGGCGCCCTTGCCCGATCTCCAGCCCGATACGGACGGCAACGCCGCGCTCAGCCACCTGGTGGGGATTTCGATCGACGGCATGGGCCGGGTGACACGGTTGTTCACCACCAACCGCTGGGTGACGGGGGAGACCTGGTACACGGCGGCCGACGTGGTGCGGATGCTGGAAGGCTTCCAGATCGACCACGCCCGGCCATCCTGGCCGCTGAACCGCTGGATCACTGCGGTCGTCAACCTGTACCGCCATGAAATCATTGAGCTTTTGCAGGAAAGGGATGCGGCTGTCGATCGCTGGCAGGCGGAACACCCCGGCAGTTACGTCTATGACGACCGCGATCTCGAGGTGACGTCGGAACGGCTGGTGGACGTGGAGGGCCGCATCCAGGAGTTGGAGCGCGCGCTGCGTCGGCGCAACCGTCAACAATCCCCTATGGCTGATCCTGCGTAGCAGCCCCTGGGGGATAGGCGGGGAATATCACCCAAATGGCGTTGGCCAAGACGGGGAAGGCTGTATTATTAGTGGGCAATGGTCACCCGGCGTGGATCGGGGGCCTGAATGGTGGTGAAGCCTGGTACCCCCGGTCCGGCCGCGTATGACGGCCGGGGGGTGGGGATGGAAAGCCAGGTGGCCGGTCGGTAGCGAAGGGAGCGGGTTGCCCTGCCAATGTCCGAGACCTTGACGCATCAGGATGTGCAACGGCTTCTGGCCGATCCGTCCGCCACGACCCGGGCCGAAATGGCCACCAAGGTTGCCGCCCAGTTCGGCGCCGATCAGCTTTCCCCTTCCGAACGGGCCCTGGCCGAGGACATCGTCCGCCTGATGGCGCGCGACGCCGCCGTGCGCGTCCGTTCCGCCCTGTCGGAGAGCCTGAAGAGCTATCCCGCGATTCCCCGCGACGTCGCCCTGCAATTGGCGCGCGACGTGGAAGAGGTGTCGCTGCCCTTTATCGAACTGTCGTCGGTGTTGACCGACGCCGACCTGATCGAGCTGATCAAGACCGGTTCGGAAGCCAAACAATCGGCCGTGGCCAAGCGTCCCGACGTGTCCGAGGGCGTGGTCGACGCGCTGGTGGATGATGGCGCCGAGACCGCGGTCGCCACGCTGATGGCGAACGAGGCCGCCAAGGTGACGGAAGCGGCGCTGACCCGTGTGCTGAACCGCTTCCCCAAGAGCGACGCCGTCCACGCCCCCCTGATCGAACGCGGCAGCCTGCCCGTCACCATTGCCGAGCGCCTGGTGACCATGGTGTCGGAACAGCTGCGTGAGCGGCTGGTGGAACGGCATGAGCTGCCGGCCGACGTCGCCAGCGACATCGTCCTGCAGGGCCGCGAAAAGGCGACCTACGGGCTGGTGGGGGTCGCCACCGACGCCCAGCTGGAAACGCTGGTGGAGCAGCTGTACCGCAACGGCCGCCTGTCGCCGTCGCTGCTGTTGCGGTCGCTGTGCATGGGCGACGTAGCCTTCTTCGAGGTGGCGCTGGCCCAGCTGGCCCGCATCCCCACCCCGAACGCCCGCATGCTGATCCATGATGCCGGCAAGCTGGGCATGAAGGCGCTGTTCGATCGCACCGGCATGCCGCAGTCGATCTACCCGGCCATCAAGGTGGCGCTGGATGTCGCCAGCGAGACGGAGTTCGACGGCGGCGAGCATGACCTGGAGCGCCACCGCCGCAAGATGCTGGAACGCATCCTCACCCAGTTCGAGGAAATGGCCAGCGACGATCTGGACTATCTGCTGAGCAAGCTGACCGACCTGACCACCAAGGTCTGATCCTGGCCGGCCTGGCCGCCACGCTTCCACCATAGTTCACGGGCACTCCTCCGTGGCCGCCGATCTTCGGTGGGCCCGAGAGGGATGGGGACCTTTCCAATGCTGACATCGACGCTGCGCGCGGCCTGCGCCGCCGCTGCCTTGTGCCTTGCCGCCCCCGCGCCCGCCGGCGCCGGTTCCCTGGACATGCCGGCGCTGCAGGCGCGCCTGCAGCGCCTGACCCACGACTTCCCTGGCCGGGCTGGCATCGCCGTGCGCGATGGCGTCACCGGTGCCGAGGTGGGGGTGAAGGCGCGGGAGCGCTTTCCCGAGCAGAGCGTGTTCAAGCTGACGGTGGCCATCGCACTGTTGGATCTGGTGGATCACGGCCGCATGGACCTGGCGCAAAAGGTCACGCTCTACCCCCAGGACCGTTCCGTCTATTGGCAGCCGCTGGCCAAGAACATCACCCCCGCCGGTTGGACCACCACGCTGGGCGACCTGATGGCGCGCATGGTGGCGGACAGCGACAACGTCGCCGCCGACACCGTGCTGCGCCTGGTCGGCGGGCCGGCGGTGGTGCAGGCCGCGCTGACGGCCCGGGGCTTGGATGGCATTCGCGTGGACCGGGATGAGCGCCACCTGCAAAGCGACATCCTGGGCCTGACCTGGAAGGACGCCTATGTCGAGCCGGGGGTGTTCCGGGCCGCGGCCGACGCCGTGCCAGTCGCCACCCGCCTCGCCAAGCGTGAGGCCTATCTCAGCGACCCGCGCGACACGGCCCAGCCGGCCACCATGGCGCTGCTGCTGGACCGGCTGGACAAGGGCGAGCTGCTGAGCCCCGCCAGCACCCGGCGCCTGCTGGACATCCTGGACCACACCACCACCCAGCCCAACCGTCTGAAGGCTGGCCTGGCGGCAGGCTGGGCCGTGGCGCACAAGCCGGGGGCGGGGCCCTCCGTCGAGGGCGTGACCCTGGCCAACAACGACGTGGGCCTGATGACAGCGCCGGACGGTCACCGCTACGCCGTGGCGGTCTACGTCGCCAGCGTGCAAGGCCCCCGGGAGCGGGCGGACGCCTTCATCGCCGGCGTGGCGCGGGCGGTGGTCGAAAGCTGGAGGCCCTAGGTTCCCCTGCGCTTGGCCCGGGCCGTAGGCTCCGCCTCCAGCGGATTGTCGGGCCAGTAGTGGCGCGGGTAGCGGCCCGCCAGATCCTTCTTCACGTCCCGGTAGGTGTTGGCCCAGAAGGAGGCCAGGTCGCGGGTGACCTGGATGGGGCGATGAGCCGGCGACAGCAGGTGCAGCAGCACGGGCACGCCCGCCACCGTCGGCGTCTGCGGCCGGCCGAACAGCTCCTGCAGGCGCACGGCCAGGGTGGGGATTTCACCGGAATAGTCGATGGGCAACCGCGACCCGCTGGGCACGTCGATATGGGTGGGCGCCTGACGCTCCAGTTCCTGGCCCTGGGGCCAGTCCAGCATGCCGGTTAGCGCGCTGTGCAGGTCCAGGCGCGGCAAATGGCTGGCGCGGCTGATACCGGTCAGGTAGGGGGCCAGCCAAGTCTCCAGGGTGGCCAGCAGCGCCTCGTCCGACAGGTCCGGCCAGACATCCTGTCCGCCGGAGCGGTGCAGGAAGCGCACACGCTCCCGCCACGCCTCCAACGCCTTGGTCCAGGGCAGGGCCGCCAGCCCCATCTCGCGAATGCCGGCCATCATGGCGGCGGCCATGGCCTCGGCCGAGGGCTGGCTCAACACCTCGTCCTTCAGCACCAGGCCGAACAGGCGCCGGCGGCGGCGGGCCAGCACGGCCTGTTCCCGTCCGTCCCAGCTCACCAGATCTTCCGTCACGATGCGGTCGGCGTAGACCTCCTCGATCTCTTCCCGCGTGATGGGGGCCGCCAGGTAGATGCGGGCCTCGCGCGCGTCGCCATCCAGGTCGCCCACCGCCAGCCAATCCTGGCGCGACAGGGCGTCGGCGCTGTCCAGCACCGCCCCCTTGCCGTTGGCCAGGCGGTACTGGCCCTGGCCGCCGGGGCGCTTCTGCGCCAGGCGGTCGGGATAGGCCAACGCCAGCAGGCGGCCGGCGTCCTCTCCCGTGAACGACCGGTCGGTGATGCGCAACTGGCGCATGGTTTGGCGGGCGCTTTCCCGGATCTGGCGCAGGGCGTTGCGATCGGCCGCCCCGCCGTCGTGGCCGGACAGCAGGTCCAGCCGGCGGCGCAAATCGGCGTCCCGGGAGATGCCGCGCAGGGGATCACGCTCCTCCAGCAGGGCCGCCAGGTGGGCCGCCGCCGCGCCCAGTCCCAGCTCCACGCCCGTCAGCACCATGTGCGCCAGGCGGGGATGCATGCCCAGCGTGGCCATGCGCCGGCCGTGGGCGGTGATCCTGGATTCCTCGTCCAAGGCGCCGAGCTGGCCCAGCAGGGTGCGGGCCTGGGCTAGGGGGGCCGCCGGCGGCAGGTCCAGCCAGGGCAGGGCGGTCACGTCGTCGATCCCCCAGGCGGCCAGTTCCAGCGCCAGGGGGGCCAGATCGGCGCGCAGGATTTCCGGTGGGGCGTAGGGCGTCAGCGCCCGGTCCGCCTGTTCGCTCCACAGCCGATAGCAGACACCGGGTTGCAAGCGGCCGGCGCGCCCCCGGCGCTGGTCGGCGGATGCGCGGGAGACGCGGGCCGTTTCCAGCCGGTTCATGCCGCTGCCGGGATCGAAGCGGCCCAGGCGGGCCTGGCCGGCGTCGACCACGATGCGGATGCCGTCGATGGTCAGGCTGGTTTCGGCGATGGCGGTGGCCAGCACCACCTTGCGCTGGCCGGCCGTGGCCGGGCGGATGGCCGCCTCTTGCTGGTCCAGCGCCAGGTCGCCATAGAGGGGGGCGACCATCACGTCGCGGGGCAGACCCAGGTCGGCCAGGGCCTTTTCCGTGCGCCGGATTTCGCCGGTTCCCGGCAGGAAGACCAGGGCGCTGCCCTGTTCCTCCATCAGCGCGCGCTTGACCACGCGGGCCACGGCGGTCTCCAGCCGGTCGGTGGGCGCGGGCTCGACCCAGCGCGTCTCCACCGGGAAGGCGCGGCCCTCGCTGTTCACCATGGGGGCTGCGTCCTGTCCCTCGTTGGCCAACAGCCTGGCCACGGCGGCGCCATCCAGGGTGGCGGACATGATCAGCAGGCGCAGATCCTCGCGCAACAGGCCCTGGGCCTGCAGGCAAAAGGCCAGGGCGAGGTCGGCGTCCAGGCTGCGTTCATGGAATTCGTCGAACAGCACAGCACCCACGCCGTCCAGCGACGGATCGCCCTGCAGCTGGCGCAGGAACAGGCCTTCCGTCACGACTTCGATGCGGGTCGCCGGCCCGACGCGCGTGTCCAGGCGGACCCGGTATCCCACCGTCCCGCCCACGGCCTCACCCAGGGTGTCGGCCATGCGCTTGGCAGCGGCGCGGGCGGCCAGGCGCCGGGGTTCCAGCATGATGATCTTCCGGCCGGCCAGCCAGGGCTGGTCCAGCAGGGCCAGGGGCACGCGTGTGGTCTTGCCGGCGCCGGGGGCGGCCTGCAGCACGGCGTTGGGCGTGCCGGCCAGGACCCGCAGCAGGTCCGGCAGCACGGCATCGATGGGAAGAGCGATCTGGTCGATGGGCGGCATGGTGCCGTCATAGCGCGCGACCGCGGCCACTGCCAGCCCTTGCGATGCTTTGCTATGATGCGGTCGGCATCTCATTCGCAGGGGAGGGCTGGACCATGTACATCGTCGGCATCGTGATTCCCGTGCCTGGGGACAAGAAGGACGCCTATCGCGCCTGGTCGGAGAACAGCGCCGTGCTGTTCAAGGAATTTGGCTGCCTGGAAATCGTCGAATCCTGGGAGGATAACGTCCCGGACGGCAAGCAGACCGACATGCGCCGGGCGGTGGCGGCCCAGCCGGGGGAGAAGATCGTCTTTTCCTGGCAGGTGTGGCCGGACAAGGAGACGCTGGACGCGGCCGAGGAGAAGATGCGCGACGATACGCGCTTCGACATCCCTGGTGATATGCCGTTCGATGCCAAGCGGCTGATCTACGGCTGCTTCAGCCCGCTGCACGTCATGGGGCGCGGCTAGCTCAGGCTAGGCTCAGGGTGTCCAGGCTGCGCTGGAAGTCCTCCGCCCGGTAGGGCTTGGTGATGAAACCCAGGGAGATGGAATGGGCGCGGTTGCGCAGGATGTTGGCGTCGACGGCGCTGGTGAACAGGCTGCGGATGCCGAAGCGCTTCCAGATGCGCTCCGCCGCTTCAACGCCGTCGTCACCTCCGCGCAGCATGACGTCCATCAGCACCAGGTCGGGACGGTGATGATCCACCGCGTCAACCGCCTCTTCCACCGACGCGGCCAGGGCGCACACCTCGTGGCCCTGCTGCAACAGGATTTGCTGGAGGCCGAGGGCGATCAGCGCCTCGTCCTCGACGACCACGATGCGATAACGGGGATGACGGGCCGTGGAGGACCGCTGGGTCAGTTCCCGATCAATTGTCTGTTCGGCACGCACGGCGCAGCAACCTCGCAAGAAACATCAGGGCGCGCCGTTGCCAGGGGCCGACCCAGATTGACTACATTTTTCCGCAAAACGACGTGAAAGGGTATCCGCCCTTGCGGAAGAGACCGGTAGGCAACCTGTCATAGTTCACAGGGTCGAGCGCAGTGTGCAGCTGACGACCTTGGCGTATGGCCAAAAAAGGCCTTGAACAGCCGGCACGGCTTCTCCGGTAACCCAAACGATATGCATTGGCACTTAAAATCCGGACCGGCCCTGTCTACACTGCGGCGGTCTACCCATCTCCCTGGGGCCCGCCTATATCCCTCGGACCCATCCCCGGGGCCGCCTTTGGAAAGTGCAAATGTCCGCTCTCAGCACCGTGATCGTGCCGATCAACCGCGCCGGTTGGCCCTTCATCCTGGCCTTCGCCGTGGTCACCCTCATCCTGTTCTGGCTCTCGACCTTCCTGGGTTGGATCGGGGTGATCCTGACGGCGTGGTGCGCCTACTTCTTCCGGGATCCCGACCGCGTGGTGCCCACCCGCCCTGGCCTGATGGTCAGCCCGGCCGACGGCCTGGTGCAGATGATCACCAAGGCGGTGCCGCCGCCGGAGCTGGGCATGGGGCCGGAGCCGCTGACCCGCATCAGCATTTTCCTGAACGTGTTCAACGTGCACATCAACCGCACCCCCATCGAGGGCACGGTGACGCGCGCCGAATACCACCCGGGCAAGTTCCTGAACGCCGCCTTGGACAAGGCCAGCGACCTGAACGAGCGCATGAGCATCCGCCTGGCCATGCCCGACGGGCGCGAGATCGCCTTCGTGCAGATCGCCGGCCTGGTGGCCCGCCGCATCATCTGTACCCTTAAGCCGGGGCAGAGCGTATCGACGGGTGAGCGCTACGGCCTGATCCGCTTCGGCAGCCGCACCGACATCTACCTGCCGGATGGCGTGCAGCCCCTGGTGGTGGTGGGCCAGAAGGCCCTGGGTGGCGAGACCATCCTGGCCGACTTGGCCAGCACGGAGCCGCAGCGTCAGGGCGTGGTGCGCTGATGGTGCAACGTCCCCCGAGGACAGGCGGGGGGGCGCTGGGACGGCGCCGCCGGGCCATCCGGCCGCCGCGCCTGGGTGGCCTCACCATCAACAAGCTGTTGCCCAACATGCTGACGGTGCTGGCCCTGTCGGCCGGCATGACGGGCATCCGCTTCGCCACCGAGCAGCGCTGGGAACACGCGGTCGTCGCCATCGTGGTGGCGGCCGTGCTGGACGCGCTGGACGGCCGCATCGCCCGCCTGCTGAATGCGCAGAGCAAGTTCGGGGCGGAGCTGGACAGCCTGTCCGATGTGGTCAGCTTCGGCGTGGCCCCGGCCATGATCCTGTACATGTGGGGCCTGAACGAGGCGCGCAGCTTCGGCTGGATCGCCTGCCTGCTGTTTGGGGCCTGTGCCGCCCTGCGCCTCGCGCGCTTCAACACCGCCCTGGGTTCGGCCGCGCAGAAGCCGGTGTGGGCCTACAACTACTTCACCGGCGTGCCGGCCCCGGCCGGCGCCGGTCTGGCCCTGTTGCCCATCGTCGCCAGTTTCGAGATGGGGCGCACGGTCGTGGGCCACCCGGCCTTCGTCGTGGTGTGGACCGTGGGCATGGCGGCGCTGATGATCAGCGCCATCCCCACCTTTTCCCTGAAGGGCCTGCGCATCCACCCGCGCTATGTCGTCTTCATTTTCCTGGGCCTGGTGCTGCTGGCGGCCGGTGTGGTCAGCGCGCCCTGGACCACCCTGCTGATCCTGGGCGTGGGCTATCTCGCCACGCTGCCCTTCAGCGTCCGCCAGTACCAGCGCCTGATGACCCAGGCGGAATCGCTGGTGGGCGCCGGGCCGGAAGGGCCAGAGGGCGTGGTGACAGAGGGCGTGATGACGGAGGGCGTGGTGACAGAGGGCGCCGTGGCGCCGGAAAGCGTGGTGGACCCGGTGGCCGGCGAACCGCCGGTGCCGCCGCCGGAGGGGACGGCGCCGCGGCCCTGACCAACCCTTATTTGTGAGCCACCAGCAAACGGGCATGGAGATGGACGGGTATCTTCCCGTCCATCTCCGTTTCCAGCGCCACCGCGGTGGCGATGCGCACCTCCGCCGCCGCGCGCCCTTCGGCCGACATCCGGGCCAGGGCGGGGGTGAAGGCCATGTCCAGGGTGGGGCGCCAGAATGGCTTGGCGGCGTCGGCCAGGGCCGACTGCTCCAGCGAGGTTTCCGACACGGTGTCGAAGCCCGCATCCAGGAGTAGGCGGCCCAGCGCGCCCTCTTCAGCGAAGCGGAACAGCACGGCCAACTCCGGCACGCCGCCCAGCGCCTCATCCAAAAGGCGGAACAGCGTATTGTCGGCCTTCGGGCCCCAGCACAGCAAGGCCGCGATGCCACCCGGCTGCAAGACGCGATGCATCTCGGCCACGGCGCCGGCTGCATCCGGCACGAACATCAGGCCGAAGCGGCAGCTGATCCGGTCCACGCTGGCGGGGGCCAGGGGCAGGGCGGTCATGTCGGCCGCCAGGAAGGAAAGGGCGGCGACGCCGGCCCCGCGCCGGCGGGCGCCGGCCAGCATGGCGGGCACCAGGTCGCTGGCCAGGACGCGGCCCCCTTTGGCACCTTCGGTCGGGCTCATGCCCTTTGCCGCGGTGATCGCCGGTTCGCCGGCGCCGCTGGCCAAATCCAGAAGGGTGTGGTGTGGCTGCAGCGCCAGCGCGGCCAGCAGCGGCTGGTTCAGGCGCGCGGCGGGGTCCGCCATGCTGTCGGCCCAGCGGTCCCAGGCCTGGCCGCTGTCGTGCCAGCGGCGGATTTCCCGTTCGCGGACGGGATGCGGGTCGGCGGCCGGGGGACCGCCGGCGCTCAATGCAAGACCCTGGGGTGGTGGTCCTGCGGCTCATAGCCGCCGTCGGCCAGGCGGTGGCGCAGCATGTCCACCTCTTCCGTCAGGCGCTGGTTGAATTCACCCAGCCGTTCCACTTGGCCGGCCAGGTCGGTCAGGTCGCGCTGCAGCCGCGTCAGGTGGTCCGAGGCGGTACGGGCCAGGTTTGACTGGCGCACGGCCAGGCGGCCCAGGCGGCGCCAGACATAGCCGATGGTCATGCCCGTGGCGGCCAGCACGGCCGCACAGGCGAAGACCAGGAACAGGGTGGGGTGGGCGTTGTCCAACTGCGAAAGCATGTGCGTTCAACCATGGCGGCCGCGGTTAAGGGGCGGCGGTCGTAGGGGGCGGTGACCTTTTCTACAAATAAGCGTGGCACCGTCTGGTGAAAAGGCCGCGTGTGCGGCGGCGCCTCACGACAGGCTGGTCGTGGGCTCGGCCACGGTTTCCGGCGTCAGGGCGGCCAGCTTGTCACCGAAGGCGCGCAGAACCGGCAGGAAGCGGTCGATCTGGTCGCGGGTGACGTGGGCGTCCGTGCGCAGGATGATGTCGGGGGCCGCCTGCAGCAGCTGAGTCATGCGGAAAGGGCCGATCTGATCATCCAGGAACATGGACAGTCCCATCAGCATGCCCAAGGTCACGTCGTCCGGCGCGCTGGGGGTGTTCAATACATCGTGCAGCTGTTCCATCAGCGTGTAGGTCAGGACGGACGTGCGTTCGATGAGGTTGTTCTGGGGGATAGGCCGGGACATGGGACTGGCGCTCCTTATCAACACCTGCCCGGTGCAGGGAGCCGCATGCGGCGGATCCATCCGGGGATGAGCGAACCATAGGCCGCCGCTCGTCACCAAACCGTTAACTGCGCGAGAACGGCGTGTAGGCCGCACTGTGCGAGGGGATAGGGTGAGGATCGGGCGCGGCGCGCGGTATGTTCCTGCCGCATTAACCCGCGCGCGGGACACAGGAAGGGTCTACACTGTTGGCCAAACAGGGGCCGGCCAAACAGGGGCCGGCTGGCATCAGGCGACATGGCATCAGCGAAATCCGGAAAATACTACCGCCTGGACGGTTTGAGCGTTCTGGTGGCCGACGACAACCGCTTCGTGCGCACCATCCTGGTCACGGTGCTGCGGGGCCTGGGTGTCGGCCGCGTGCTGCAGGCGGAGAATGGCGAGGAAGCGACCGCCATCCTGGACGTGTCGACGCAGATCCAGGGGGCCAGCGACATCGACCTCGTCTTCGCCGATCATCTCATGGCGCCGGTGGATGGGCTGGAGTTGCTGAAGTGGGTGCGTGAGCATGACCACGACAAGCTGAAGTTCATGCCCTACATCATGATGAGCGGCGAGGCGGACGAGAACGCCGTGCGCCTGGCGCGCGACGGCGGGGTCACTGAATACCTGGCCAAGCCCATGTCGGTGGCCAATGTCGCCTCACGCCTGGTGGCCATCGTCGACAAGCCGCGGCCCTTCATACGCGCGCCCGGCTATATCGGGCCTGACCGGCGGCGGCGGACCTTGCCCTATGCGGGGGACGACCGCCGCGTGATGACGGGCCACCGCGTGACGCTGGACGGGGCCCAGGCGCCCATCGAGGACGAGGCGCTGCCGCCCGTCGGCCAGGCCGTGCCCGAGGTGGCCGCCCAGGAGGCGGGCGGAGCCGTTGGAGCGGAAGCCGCACCGCCGCCGTCGGGAACTTTGGATTAACATCGATGGCGGGGCATGCCGGCCGGCTTTTGAAAAGTTGTGATCCCTTATGGGAGGACAGGTATGACGGACAAGTCCGATAAAGGCCTGCCTGGGAAGGGCACCCGGGTGGTGGAGATCATCGAGCTGCCGAACAAGCTGCGCGCCAAGGTCGGCGGGGCGGCGGGCAAGCCCGGGCAGATCGACCCGGCGGCCATTGATCGCGCCAGCCGCCACGTGGCCCGCATGGCGGAGGCGCACCAGGCCCAGACCCGCATCGACCTGACCACCTTGCAGGCCGCCTTCGAACAGGCCAAGCGCGACGCGGAGCATCGCGTCCAGCATCTGCGCAAGGTCTATAAGATTTCCGACGGCATCATGACCCTGGGCCGGACCTTCGGCTACAACCTGCTGTCCGATTTCGCCAATTCCATGAACCACTTCCTGGTGGATCTGGAAAACCCCACGGATGCCCTGCTGACGGTGGTGGGCTTGCATATCGACGCCATGCATGTCGTGGTGCGCGACGACATCAAGGGCGACGGCGGCGAACTGGGGCAGGCCCTGACCAAATCGCTGGCCCTGGCCCGCGCCAAGCTGATTCATAAGCGTTAACGGGGGCCCCACAGGCGCCGGGCGGGCGCATGAAGACTAGCCTCATGCGCCTGGGGGCGTTCCTCCCTGCTTACTTGTCCTTGCGGGCCCGGGCGAAGGCGTCGGCCAGGGCGCCGCCGAAGGCGTTGCCGAAGCTGCCGCCGCGCGATTCCTGGGCCTTGCCGCCGCCCTGGTTGGGACGGCCGCCGCCCGGCTTGCGGTCACGCTCATTGCCCTTGGGACCATTGCCCGGCGCACCCTGAGGGCGGCTGCCGCTGGTACCGCGATTGTCGTTGCGGTTCCCGGGGCGGGTGTCGTCCTGGCCCCCCTGGGCGCGGCTACCGCCGTTGCCGGCCGGACGGGCCGCCTGTTCCTCCAGCCGCATGGTCAGGGCGACGCGGCGGCGCTTCAAGTCCACCTCCAGCACCTTGACCTTGACGATGTCACCGGCAGTGACGACGGCATGCGGATCCTTCACGAACTTGCCGGCCAACTGGCTGATGTGCACCAGGCCGTCCTGGTGCACGCCCACGTCGACGAAGGCGCCGAAGGCGGTGACGTTGGTGACCACGCCTTCCAGCACCATGCCGGGCTGCAGGTCCTTCAGTTCCTCCACGCCGTCCTTGAAGGCGGCGGTCTTGAACTCGGGGCGCGGGTCGCGGCCGGGCTTCTCCAGTTCCTTAAGGATATCCTCGACCGTTGGGATACCGAAACGATCGTCGGCATAGTCGGCCGGATCCAGGCTGCGCAGGAAGGGCACGTCGCCGATCAGCGTGGCCAGGGTGCGCCCGGTCTTGGCCAGGATGCGCTCCACCACCGCATAGGACTCGGGGTGTACAGCGGACCCATCCAGGGCGGTGTCGCCGTCGCGGATGCGCAGGAAGCCGGCGGCCTGTTCGAAGGCCTTGGGGCCCAGGCGTGACACGTCCAGCAACTGGCGGCGGCTGCGGAAGGCGCCGTTGGTGTCGCGATAGTCCACGATATTGCGGGCGATGCTGTCGCTCAGGCCCGACACCCGGGCCAGCAGGGGCACCGAGGCGGTGTTGAGGTCCACGCCCACGCCGTTCACGCAATCCTCGACCACGGCGTCCAGGGTGCGGGCCAGCTTGGCGGGGCTGACGTCATGCTGGTACTGGCCGACGCCGATGGACTTGGGGTCGATCTTCACCAGCTCGGCCAGCGGGTCCTGCAGGCGCCGCGCGATGGAGACGGCGCCGCGCAGGCTGACGTCCAGGTTGGGGAATTCCTTGGCCGCCACTTCCGATGCGGAATAGACCGAGGCGCCGGCCTCAGAGACCATGATCTTGGTCAGCTTCAGCTGTGGGAACTGGGCCATGACATCGGCGGCCAGCTTGTCCGTCTCGCGCGACGCCGTGCCGTTGCCGATGGCGATCAGGCCGACATTGTGCCGGCCGGCTAGGGCCGCCAGCGTGGCGATGGAGCCGGCCCAGTCGCGCCGCGGCTCATGCGGATAAATGACGGCCGTTTCCAGCAGCTTGCCGGTGGCGTCCACCACGGCGACCTTCACGCCGGTGCGGATGCCCGGATCCAGGCCCAGGGTGGCGCGCTGGCCGGCGGGCGGCGCCAGCAGCAGGCCCTTCAGGTTGCGGCCGAAGACGGCGATGGCCTCATCCTCCGCCCGGTCGCGCACCGTGCCCATCAGGTCCAGTTCCAGATGCAGCGCGATCTTGGTGCGCCAGGCCCAGCGGCAGGTGTCCAACAGCCAGCGGTCGGCGGGCCGGCCCCGGTCCTGGATGCCGAATCGGTTGGCGATGGCCGCCTCGCAGGGGTGCTGCTGGCCGGGGGCCGGGTCCTCGCCCACCTTCAGGGCCAGGTCCAGGATGCCGCCGGCGCGGCCGCGGAACAGGGCCAGGGCGCGGTGCGAGGGCAGGTTGGTCAGGGGCTCCGCCTTGTCGAAATAGTCGGAGAACTTGGCGCCCTCCTCAGCCTTGCCCTCTACGACGGTGGAGACGATGCGGCCGTGCTCCTGGCAATAACCGCGCAGGAAGCCCAGCAACTCGGCGTTCTCGCCCATGCGTTCCACCAGGATGGCGCGGGCGCCGTCCAAGGCCGCCTTGGTGTCGGCCACGCCCTTCTCGGCATCGACGTAGGGGGCGGCGCCGGTTTCCGGATCGTGGGTCGGATCGTTCAGCAGCAGGTCGGCCAGGGGCTCAAGCCCCGCCTCCCGCGCGATCATGGCCTTGGTCCGGCGCTTGGGCTTGTAGGGCAGGTACAAATCCTCCAGCCGCGTCTTGGTGTCGGCGGTGGCGATCTGGGTCTGCAACTCGGGCGTCAGCTTGCCCTGCTCCTCGATGGATTTCAGGATGGCGGCGCGCCGCTCCTCCATCTCACGCAGGTAGCGCAGGCGTTCATCCAGGGTGCGCAGTTGCGTGTCATCCAGGCCGCCGGTCGCCTCCTTGCGGTAGCGGGCGATGAAGGGCACGGTCGAGCCTTCGTCCAGCAGGGCGACCGCCGCCGCCACCTGTTCGGGGCGGGCGGAAAGTTCGGTGGCGATAAGGCCGACGATGCGGCGCGCGGTATCGGTCATGGCGGCTTTGAATCAGGCGTGGTGGCAGCGCGGGAGCCCCCGGGCGGGGGACCCAGGCTCATTACCGCGACGCGGCGTGGATCGCCAGTCTTTGCTGCGCCTACTCCCTCGGACGGGGATTATCCACCTTTCGGGCAGGGAATCGGGCCGGTCGCCCACGCACCACCGATGGCTGTTTCAGGGCATCCGCCACTATTCCTGGGGCGTCTTGCCGGCCGGCCTTTCTCTTTCGGATAGGGGAGGGACGTTTTTCCGTGTGTCACTCCACAGACTTATCCACAGGACCGGATTATTTCGCGGGGCAAAAACAACGGACCGATAGGAAATGCCCTCTCCGCCCGTGCCAAGGGCGATTGATTTAATCTATGCTGCCCGCCCGGCCGCGATTGGCGGGGCGACGCCGCTGGCCTTCAGGGGATGACGGGCAGGGGATGGCGGGCAGGGGATTGGGGGACATTCGATCCGGACTTTCCTTGACCGTCACGCGCCCCTCTGGTATCGGCGCGGATTGCTGTTATGGTGCCGGCCTCGGTGTCGAAGAGTGAGCTGATGAGCGATATTTTTCGCGAGGTCGATGACGACCTTCGCCGTGAACGACTGGAAAAACTGTGGCGCCAGGTGGGGCCTTACCTGTTGGCGGGGGCTGTGGCCATCCTGGCGGGCACGGCCGCCTACGTGGCTTGGGACCAGTACCGCACCCGCCAGGCGATCGAGCGCACCAGCGCCCTGATATCCGCCACGGAAAAGGTGTCGCCCGCGATTGAGAGCGGCAACGCCAAGGACGCGCTGGCCGCCCTGGCGGCGGTGACGCCCAAGCTGGGGGGCGCGCCGGCCACGCTGGCCCGTCTGCAGGAGGCCGGGCTGAAGGCCGCCAGCGGCGATGCCGCCGGCGCCATTGCCATCTACGACCAGATCGCCGGCAGCGCCGACAACGATCCGCTGTTCCGCGATCTGGCGCAGATCCTGGCCGTGATGCAGCAGGTGGATACCGGCAACCCCGCGCAGCTGCAGTCCCGCATCGCGGGCCTGACCAAGGGGCCGTGGCGCTACACCGCGCAGGAGCTGTCGGGCCTGCTGTATCTGCGTGCCAACGACCTGGCCAAGGCCAGGGAGATTTTCCAGTCCCTGTCCGTCGATCCGGCCGCACCCCAGGGCGTCCGCGCCCGCGCCGCCGATCTCGTCGCCCTCTACGCCGAGCAGAAATGACCAACAAGAACGCCGTCACCGGCTTGCCCTCCACCGAGGCCTTCGCCCGTGCCCCCGCCGCCCGGCCGTCGTCCACCCGCCCCATGCGGGTCCGCCGTGCCGTCGGCCTCAGCACCGCGCTGGTGGCCTGCATGCTGCTGACCGGCTGCGGCATGTTCGATTGGCTGGGTTTCGGCGATGACAACAAGCCGAAGGAAAAGCTGGCGGGCAACCGCATCTCGGTGCTGCAGCTGGACCAGCAGATCGAGCCGGACAGCCAGGCCCAGTCCAAGCAGGTGACCCTGCCGGACGCGGTGACCAACACCGACTGGGCCCAGCCTGGTGGCAACGCGGCCCACAATCCGGGCCACGTCGCGCTGCCCAAGACCCTGAAAGAGGCCTGGAAGGTCAGCATCGAGGGCTCCTCCAGCGATAACCGGCTGCTGGACGGCCCGGTCGTCTCCGAGGGCAAGGTCTATCTGCTGGACACCGACTTCGTGCTGCACGCCTTTGATGAGGCCACCGGCAAGAAGATCTGGGACAGCGAGATGAAGCGGCCGGATCAGGAAGGCTCCGCCATGGGGGGCGGTGTCGCGGTTGGCGACGGCGCGGTGTTCGTCACCACCGGTTACGGCGAAGCCATCAAGGTCGATCCCAAGGACGGCAAGGTCACCTGGCGGCAGCGTATCGCCGCCCCCATCCGCTCTGGCCCCACGGTCGCCGGCGGCCGCGTGTTCGTCGTGACCATCGATAACCAGTGCATCGTCCTGGCCTCCAACAACCGCGTTTTGCAGTGGACGCACGCCGGTTTCCCGGAGCCGGCGGCCCTGCTGGGCGGCGCCAGCGCCGCGGTCGAGAACGACATCACCATCATCCCCTATTCCTCGGGTGAGCTGTACGCCCTGCGTGTCGACAACGGCCATCCGGCGTGGAGCGACAACTTGGCGTCGTCGCGCCGGGGCGCCAACCTGGCCAACCTGGCGGACATCAAGGGCCTGCCCGTGGTGGATCGCGGGCTTGTCTATGCCATCAGCTATTCCGGCCGCATGGTCGCCATCGACCAGCGCACCGGCCAGCACGTCTGGGAACAGGACGTGGGCGGCCAGAACCAGCCGGCCTTGGTCGGCGACTGGGTGTTTGTCGTGAACAACGAGGCCCAGCTGGTCGCGCTGACGCGCGACACCGGCCGTGTCCGCTGGATCAAGCAGTTGGAACGCTGGGAGAATCCGGAGAAGCGCAAGGATCCGATTAACTGGGTTGGTCCTATCGCAGCCGGTGGACGCTTGATTATGGCCAACAGCCTGGGGCAGGTTGTGGAAGCGTCGCCCACCAACGGCGACATCCTCAACAAGATGGAGTTCGACGACCCGATCAGCGTTGCCCCCATTGTGGTCAACAACACCCTGTTTGTGCTGACGGACGACGGCGATCTCTTCGCGTATCGATAAGGCGTTTTAGTTATGGCGAGTCCCCGCCGCTTGACGGTCGCTATCATCGGCCGGCCCAATGTCGGCAAGTCGACTCTGTTCAATCGACTTGCCGGTAAGAAGCTGGCCATTGTCGACGATACCCCGGGCGTCACCCGGGACTGGCGATCCGCCGACGGCTATCTGGCCGGCATCGAGCTGACGGTGGTGGACACCGCCGGCCTGGAAGAGGCGTTCGACGACAGTCTGGAGGCGCGCATGCGCCGCCAGACGGAACGCGCGATCGAACGGGCCGACGTCGGCCTGTTCATCGTGGACGCCCGTGCCGGCATCACGCCGCTGGACCGCCACTTCGCTGCCTGGCTGCGCAAGGGCAAGACGCCCATCATCCTGGTGGCCAACAAGTGCGAGGGCAACGCCGGCAAGCCCGGGCTCATGGAATGCTATGAGCTGGGGCTGGGCGATCCCGTGCCCCTGTCCGCCGAGCATGGCGAGGGCATGGCCGACCTGGTGGACGCCCTGACCCCCTACCTGCCCCCCGCCGAGCCGGAGGAAGAGGAGGAGGAGGCCGAAGGCCCCCTGGACGACGAGGCGGCCGAGGCCCGGGACAACGCCAAGCCCCTGCAACTGGCCATCGTTGGCCGGCCCAACGTGGGCAAGTCCACCCTGCTGAACAGCTTGCTGGGGGAGGAGCGTGTGCTGACCGGTCCCGAGGCCGGCATGACCCGTGACGCCATCGCGGCGGAGTGGACGTGGCGCGACCGGCCGGTGAAGCTGGTCGATACCGCCGGCCTGCGCCGCCGCGCCCGCGTGGAAGACAAGCTGGAAAAACTGGCGGTGGCCGACACCCTGCGGGTCGTGCGCATGGCCCACGTGGTGGTGTTGGTGCTGGATGCCGATGCCATCCTGGACAAGCAGGACCTGACCATCGCCCGCCAGGTGATCGAGGAAGGCCGCGGCCTGGTCATCGCCGTCAACAAGTGGGACGCCGTGGCCAACCGCGCCGAGGCCCTGCAGCAGCTGAGCGATCGGCTGGAGACGTCGCTGCCGCAGGTGCGGGGCATTCCCACCATCACCATTTCCGCCCTGAAGCAGCAGAAGCTGGACGTGCTGCTGGACGCGGCGTTCGAGGTCTACCGCCTGTGGAACCGCCGCATCCCCACGGCCCAGCTGAACCGCTGGCTGCAGGGCATGCTGGAATCGCACCCGCCGCCCCTGGTGGACGGCCGCCGTCTGAAAATCCGCTACATGACCCAGGTGAAGGCCCGCCCGCCAACCTTCGCCCTGTTCAGCAGCCGCCCGGTGGAAATTCCGGAACATTACACGCGCTACCTGATCAACGGCCTGCGCGAGACGTTCAAGCTGCCGGCCGTTCCCCTGCGCTTCCTGCTGCGCAAGGGCAGCGACAACCCGTTCGACTGACCAGGCGGCCAGTTCTAGTGGCCCGGTTATTGGGATTGATTGCCCATCGTAAAAAGGGAAGTGGTCATCCGCTTCCCTTTTTTGTTGGAACGCGCGTGAGGGGGGCGGCTTTTCTATTTTCTTCTGGGGACGGGGGGGATCGCCTATAGTGTCGTTGGAAGTCGAATCCGGGCCGCCGGGTCGCGAGGCTGGGGACGCAGGGCTGGGACATGGGATTGAAATTCCGCAGCTGCAAGTTTGAGCTGCTGGGCCTGGAAGAGGGCCGCTGGACCATCCTTTTCATTGGCGACACCGAGGAAATGGCGGTGGCCGAGGCCAACCGCCGGCTGGCCCAGGGCAAGCTGAAGGCCGTGCGCGTCATGGCCGTGCGCACGGTCATGAACGCCTTTCCCACCGGCACCCTGGTGTTCGAGAAGACCGCGCCCGAGGTGGTCAAGCCCAGCGTGCTGCGCGAGGCGCCGGATGGCACGCCGCTCTGCTCCGCGCCGGAGGATCTGTACGGCCGCCAGTCGCGCCGCGCCATCGCGCTGATCTTGAGGGATTACCTGACGCGCCAGCAGATCAGCCCGACCGAGCTTTTGCACGGTGCCACCCACCTCCGCCGATTGCAGGACACCGGCGCCATGTTGCAGGCGGCCCTGCACAAGGCGGCCACGGTACAGTCCAAGGTGACGGGCCAAAATGCCCGCGCCCGTATCGCCGACCTGGACCGCTATGTCGATGCCGTCGCCCAGAAGGCCCGCGATTTCCAGGCGAACAGCCGCAAGTGGTCCGTGCCCCTGAACGGCGGCGCGGCGGAGCTCAGCGCCGCGGTGGAGCGGCTGGTGGGACCGGAAGGCCACGACCATGCCTTCTACAGCCTGCTGACCGTACGCCTGGCGGGCATCCGCACCCTGGGCGGCAAGCTGGAGGAGGTGATGCGGTTGGCCACGCCGGAAACGCCCTGGCGATTGCAGGAAATGCTGGGCGGCATCGCCGCCGACCTCCTGCGTTTTTCCGACGTCATCCAGGACCTGTTCGGCAACCAGCGCTGCCTGTCCGATTTTCTGATCGCGCTGACCGACCTGTTGCGCGACCCGGCGGCCGTAGCGGCGAAGGCTGAGGCTGAAAGCAAGGTGCCCACGCCCATGGGCCTGCTGGCCAAGTTGCTGGCCGATGACCGGCTGCCGGAGGGCCGGGAAGTGTTGCTGGAATGGCTGACCACGGAGCTGGCCAGCGAGCATCCGCTGAACCGTCACGACCCCAAGAGCGAAGGCAGCGAGCTTACCCGTGTCGCCGTGGCGCTGACGGCCAATGGCGCCATCGTCGGGGGAGAGGTCGTGGAACAGGCGCTGGCGGCGCGCCGGCTGATCCAGCGCCAGCAGACCCTGCGCGGCGAGGGCCTGCATATGATCGCCGACAGTCTCAAGCCGAACTGACGCAGGCAGCCCAAAGCCGCCCGGGAGAGGCGCCTTTGGGAAGGGCGCTCAGCCCGCGGCCGCCAAGGGATCCTGGTCGTCGGCGCCGTCCATGCCGCGGCGGTAATCCTGCAGGCGGGTGGTGCGCAGGGCCCGGGGGCCGTGGGCATCGATCAGCCGCTGCCACGACAGGAACTCTTCCTCCGACAAGGTATAACGCGCGCATGCCTCCTGCATGGTCAGCAGGCCGCTGCGCACCCCGTCCACCACCTGGGCCTTGCGCCGCATCACCCATCGCTTGGTGTCGGGCGGCGGAAGGTCATCCAGGGTCAGGCCTCTGCCCTGCGCGGAGGCCTTGGCCGCATGACGACCGATCCCCCCGTTAAACGGCGCGCGGGGGCCGCGTCCGGCTTCCTGTGCCGACATGCCTTACCTCATACGGTGCCTGTGCGCCCTGGACTCCACCAGGACCTGCAGCACCATAAGGGCGGGGGCGTTAAGAAGAGCTGAATGCCCCTATCACTTTCAGGCAGGTTCCCTTGGGTGCTACGCGCCGGCGAGCACGGTGGTGACATCGCTCATGTTCACCGTCATGTCGCCCATCTGCAGGGTGGGGGTGGTGCCGGACATGTCGACGCCGGTCACCTTGCCCGCCACCTTCACGGTGGTGTCCACCGCCTTGCCGCTGCTGTCGGTGGCGGTGACCTTCACGCTGTAGGTGCCGTCGGGCAGCACCTTGCCGGAGCTGTCCTTGCCGTCCCAGGAATAGTTGTGGGTGCCGGCGGCGCCGGACACGTCGGTGCTGCTGACCAGGGCGCCGGTGCTGTCATAGACCGACATGGTGGCGGAGGCGGCGGTACCGCCATAGGTGACGGAGACGTTGGCCGTGCTGTTCTGCAACGGGAACTTGTCGCCTTCCATCTCGACATACTTGCCCAGGTAGTTCAGCGCCTGGCTGGACTGGCCCCCGGCCAGCGTCGACTGGATGGACTTCAGCTGGTTGTTGGCTTCGATCTGCTGTTCGACCGAGCTCATCTGCACCAGCTGCTGCGTCATCTGGTTGGTGTCCATGGGCGACGTCGGGTCCTGGTTCTTCAACTGCGTGGTCAGCAGCGTCAGGAACGTCGTGTAGTTGTTCGTCAGGTCACTCAGCGGGTTGCTGGCCGGCGTGTTGCTGCCCGACGAACCGCTGGGGTTGACGTTGTTGGTGTTGCTGGAACCGCTGACGGCATCGGTCATGATCGCTACTCCCTCAAATCTATCGTCAGATCCGCACGTCGACGCGGCCGAGCGACGGGATGATGGTGTCTTCTGACGCGGCCTCCTCGGGGGCGGCCGTGTCGTCCATGGAGAATTGGGCGCCGTTCTGCCCGCCGCGGCGTTCCTGCTGCTGCTGGGCCTGGCTGTCGTCCTTCAGGTTGAAGGACAGACTGTCGTTGTCGGTCTGCAAGCCGGCATCCTGAAGGGCGGTCTTCAGGTCGTCGGAGTTGCGCTGCAGCAGGTCCAGCGTCTTGGCGTTGTCCGCCGTCACGCTGGCCCGCACCTTCCCGTCCTTGTGGAAGTCCAGCTTCACGTCGATGCTGCCCATATCGTCCGGGGTCAGCTGGATGGTGACGCTGTCCATGCCGTTGCTGGCGGCTTTCTGAAAGCCCATCGTCACCTGTTGCAGCACCGGTGGGTACTGTGCCGGGCGGGCCGTCTGGGCCGTGCCGGCCATCTGGGCGGCGAAGCCGGTGGGGAAGGTGTGCTGGCCATCGACCAGGCCCATGAAGCCGCTGGCGTTCAGGGCCGCGTCGCTGGCCGAGGCCGAGCCGCTGGCGCCGTCCGTGGCGGCGGGCAGCAGGCCGTTCTCGGTCGTGGTCAGCAGGCCGTTGCTGGCGGTGTTGGCCCGCCCGGCCTGCTGCTGTTGCAGCAGCGCCTGCAGGGTGGCCTGGGCCGAGGTGGCGGTGTTGGCGGCAGTGTTGCCATTGGCGGCGGCGTTGGCCAGCGTCGCCATGGGCGCCGTCGCCGCCGGCGTGGCCGCGTCGCCCACCTTGGCCAGGGGGGCCGCGGCGGCGGCATGGGCGTCGGCGTAGATCATGCCATCGTCGGCCGGTGCCGCCAGGACGCCGTTGCTGCCACTGTCGTCGGTGGCGCTGCCGGCCGTCTGTTGCCGGGCCTGGTCCGCGGTGGCGGCCCCGGACTTTTGGTCGGAGAGGGTCGTGGCGGTCACGGTGGCGCCCTGCGGCTTCGCCGTGTCGCCCTTGGCGCCCTTGGGCGCGCCGGTTTTGAGGCCGGAGCCCGAGGCGGCCACGCCGTCGGCCTTGCCCGTCTTGGTGGCGCCATCCGTCGCCGCGGCGGCGGCCGTGGCGGCCAGCGCGGTGGCATCGGCCACGGTGCCGGCCTGGGCCTTGGTCGCCTGGGCTTGGACGGTCTGGGCCTGAACAGCCTGCGATTGAACAGCCTGGGCCGCCTGGGTCTGGGCTGCCTGCGATTGAACTGTTTGGGTCTGGGTCGGGGCGGCGTTGACGAGCGGAGCGGCGGTGGATGCGCGGCTGGTGACCGGCGGGGCGCCGGCGGCCAGTGCCGCGGCCTTCTGGTCGGCCACGGCCAGGCTGGCTGCTGCTGCGGAGGCGGCGCTGCCCTTGGCGGATGGGACTGGGCTGGCCTGCATGGCCTGGGCCGCCAGCGCCGCGTCGGCGGCGGTGGGCTCGGTCACCGGCGTCATGCCGGGGAGCGCCATGCTGGCCTGGGATGGGCCCGTTTGGGACGCGCCGATCTGGACCGCATTCGTCTGGGGCGCACCAATCTGGACCGCATCGGCTTTGGCGGCGTTGGCCTGGACTGCATCCGCCTGGGCGGTAGCGGCCTGGGCGGCCGCTTGACCGGCGGCCGTCGCGTTCGTGGCCGTGGCGGCATCCGCCTTGATGGCGTCCGATGGCATCTGGCCGGCGGTGGTCTGCGCGACCGGAACGGGAGGGGTGGGCTGCTGCTGCCCGCCCATGGCGGCGGCCAATGCCGCCAGCGTGGTGTCGGTGGCGGCGCCGTCCTGCGTGGCGGCGGCGGTTTGGCCGTCGGTGGCGCCGTCGGCCGCATCGGCCATGGCGGTCTTGGCCGACCAATGGGTCTGTGTCCAGCCGGTGGCGGGCTGCAGTGCCGACGGCGTGTTGGCGGTGATGCCGGTCATGAGGGCGGTCACGGCCGTGCCCGTGGTGGCGCTGGCCGGAACCAGCCCGCCCTTGGCCTGCACGCCGCCCTTGCCCGTGGCGAAGGGAATGGTGGACGGCGTGAAGGGGGAGGGGATCGCAGCGCCATTGGCGCCGCCCGCGCCCTGGCCGGCGGTGAGAAAGGCGCCACCCTGGCCCGCCGACTGACCGGCGGCGGTGTTGGCGTCGACCATACCGCTCAGCAACTGGGTGAACAGGTCCGCCGCCTCGCCGCCCGCCGCCGTGCCGCCCAGGATGCCGGACGCGGTGGTCCCCTGGGTGGGGAACAGGCTTTGAACGGACTGGAAACCGGTCATGTGTCGCTTCCTCGGGCCTGGGCACGTCCACCGCCGGATGGCGGGGACGGTGGCGGGCAAGACGCCCACCGCCTGGGAAAGCAATCGACGTGCCAGGCCTTCGAAAGGGCCCAGCCCAGGTTTTTCAACGGTTTTTCAGGATGGAACTGTTGGATGACGGGAAAAACGCCCGCCGGGGATGGGAGCTTCTTGCCGCAGGGGGAAGAATCTGCCGCCCCTTGGGCGCCCCCATGCGCCAGCGCCCGCCACCGGCGTGGCGGCCAGGGCGGGGCGGGCGAATGCCGGGAGGTGTCGGGTCAGGTCAGAGGCACTGGTTCACGGCCAGGGGCGGGATGCCGGCCCGGCGATAGCCCGCCGGACGGGCGGCGCCATGCTTGGCGACGTAGCCCTGTTCCTGGTTTCGCTGCTTGTTGATGGTGTTGACCATGATGTTGACCACCGACTGCGCCACGGCGGCTGCGGCCCGCAGCGTGGTGGCGTTCTCCATGGATTCCTTGTGGAACAGTTCGGCCAAGTTCCTCATGCGTGCCTTCAGCTCCGGACTGAGGGCGCGCAAGCCCACCATGTCCAGGCTGATGATGCGCACCGCGTCCTCATAGCTCTTGGTCAGCAGGTGCTTGCGTTCCACCAGGGCCAGCATGGCCTTGATGTCGCGCTTTTTCAGCAGCGCCGTCTCTTCCTGGTACAGGGCCATCAGCCGCTCCATGGCGGCGATCAGCGACAGGGCGCGGGCTTCGGCCGGGCTGGCCATGGCCGGGGCGGGCGGGGGCAGGGAGGGGGTGTCGCTGGGGGTCATGGCGTGTCATCCGAGGCGGCGTCGGAACTGATGGCGGGGCTGGTGGCGGCATCCAGCGGCATGTGCTGGGCCAGTGTGGCCTGCGCCTGGGCATAGGCGTTCTTGGGCGCCGCGGCCCCCGCGGCGGCGTTCTGGGGGCGATGCAGCGGGTCGGCGCCGGCCGCCTTTTCCTGCATGCGCATCATTTCCTTCTTGATCTCATCGGCGATGCCCAGGCCACCGCCCTTGGTGATGGCCTTGGCCTGCTCTTCGATCATCATGCCGCGGAACATCTCCTCCGCATGGCCGCCGCCGAAGTTCTCATCGACCTTCACGCCTTCCCACATGTGTTGCAGCATCTGGCTGATGAAGACGGACTCGAACTCCTTGGCCGCCTTCTCGATGGCCGCGTCGTCCTTCATGCCGTTTCCGGGCCCGGCCTGCGGCTTGGGCGTCCCCTTTGCGTCCATGAGGGCCTTGGCATCGTAGCCGGGGGGCGACAGCTTCATGTCGTCGCTCATCACATCACCTTCAGTTCGGCCTGCAGGGCGCCGGCGGCCTTGATCGACTGCAGGATGGAGATCATGTCGCGGGGGCTGACGCCCAGGGCGTTCAGGCTCTGCACCAGGTCCTGCAAGGACACGCCGGAGGGCAGGATCGCCAGCTTCTTCCCCTGTCCGTCGTCCACCTGGATGTTGGTGCGGGGCACGGTGGTGGTGGTGCCGCCGCTCAAGGGGCCGGGCTGGGAGACCTGCGGCGTCTCCGTGATCTTGATGGTCAGGTTGCCCTGGGCGATGGCGACCGTGTTGATGCGCACGTTCTCACCCATCACGATCACGCCCGAGGCCTCGTCGATGACCACGGTGGCCGGGTTGTCGGGGGCCACCTTCAGCTGCTCGATGTCGCGCATGAAGCCCACCAGGTCGGCCTTGCGGCCGGCCGGCACGTTCACCGTCACGTTGGACGGGTCCATGGCCATGGCCGTGCCCATGCCGATGGCGGCGTTGATGGCGTCGGCGATGCGCTTGGCGGTGGTGAAGTCGGGATTGTGCAGGGCCAGGTGCAGCGCCTGCATGTCGGACATCCGGAAGTCCACGGTACGTTCCACCAGGGCGCCGGCGGCGATGCGGCCGGCGGTGGGGACGCCGCGCGTGACGCTGGCGGCGGCACCCTGCGCGGTGAAGCCGGAAATGGCCACGGGGCCCTGGGCCACGGCATAGACGTCGCCGTCGGGCGCCAGCAGGGGCGTGCCCACCAGGATGCCGCCCTGCAGGCTCTTGGCGTCACCCAGCGTGCCCACCTGTACGTCGATGCGCGTGCCCTGCGCCGCGAAGGGGGGCAGGGTGGCGGTGACCATGACGGCCGCCACGTTCTTGGTGGTCAGCGTGGTGCCGCGGATGTTCACGCCCAGGCGCTCCAGCATGCCGTACAGGCTCTGCTGCGTGAAGGGCGCGTTGTTGATGGTGTCGCCGGTGCCGTTCAGGCCGACGACCAGGCCGTAGCCCACCAGGACGTTGTCGCGCACGCCCTCCACATCCACGATGTCCTTCAGGCGCGACTGCGCGCCGGCCGGTTGGGCGGCACCCAGGGCCAGGACAGCGGCCAGCACGACGGCGGCGCGCTTCAGGGCGCGGCCCAGGGCGGTGCCCGAGGCTGTGGCGGAACGGATGCGGGCGTTCGTGAACGGGTCGTGCGTGAACACGGGGGGGATACTCCCTGAAACAGATGCCGCTCCCCTAGCGAACTTCATGCCAACCGCAGCATGCGCCCAAAGCTGGCGGTTTCCCAGGGGCAGCCGCTGGAACCAGGGCCGTCAGCCCGCCGTTATGACCAGAGGCGGCCGAATATCCCCGGCAAAAATTGCCCTATGCGCGTCTTCCCTGCGGGTGGTAACAATAAGACAGGCCGCAGGCCCGCCAAACCGGCGGAATCGCCCCCTTTTTCCGGTTTCGTCGGGGGAGGAATGGGTGAAGAGGTCCGGATGTACCGGGCGGCTGGCCCAGATTGCGGTGGCGGCACGACATGAAGATTCAAGGTCCCGGTTCCTCCCTTCCCTCCAGCCAGACGCGCAAAACGCAACGGGCCGGTGGCGATAGCTTCCGCACCCAGGTGTCGGAAGGCGACGGTGATGAGGGCGTGAAGTCTGTGACCGGCGCGCAGACCGCGATGGCCATCACGCCGCTGCTGGCCTTGCAGGAGGTCGACGACGCGCTGAACTCCAAGCGCAAGGCCCGCCAGCGCGCGGAAAACCTGTTGGACAAGCTGGACGAGCTGCGGCTGGGCCTGCTGGCCGGCACCTTCCCGCGCGAACGTCTGCAGGACCTGGTGCGCATGGTGCAGAGCCGGCGCGAGACGGTGGCCGACCCCCGCCTGCAGGAAGTGCTGGATGAGATCGACCTGCGCGCGCAGGTGGAATTGGCCAAGTTCGAATCGGCTTCGCGCTAGGGCGCGGGGAAGGGGGCGGCTCACGCGGGCGCCCGCGGACGGAGAGCCCGTCCTATTCTTATACGCTTATACCTGTAATCCGAATGGCCGGCCGCCTTCTCGCTTTGGGCGGGAGTGGGCAAAATCGCCATCCATTTCAGTGACTTAAACATCGCATGCCGGCGCTGCGCGCAGTATTGCGGGTTGCGTTGCGTCTCCCTATACTCCGCGCCGTCTCGATCACACTGGATTCGGACCAAAACATATGTCGTCTCCGATACTTCCCCCGGATTACCGCCCGTCCGAGGATGAGCCGTACATGAGCCCCGTGATGACGGAGTACTTCCGTCAGAAGCTGCTGCAATGGCGCGCGGAGCTTTTGAAAGAGTCCACCGAAACCCTGGTCAATCTGCAGGATGGCGGCATTCAGGAACCGGATATCGCCGACCGCGCCTCGGCGGAAACCGACCGTTCCCTGGAACTGCGGACCCGGGACCGGGAGCGCAAGCTGATCAGCAAGATCGATGAGGCCATCGAACGAATCGAGCTGGGCGAATACGGCTATTGCGAGGAGACGGGGGAGCCCATCGGCGTCCGCCGCCTGGAGGCCCGCCCCATCGCCACCCTGTCGGTGGAGGCCCAGGAGCGGCATGAGCGGATGGAGCGCACGCAGCGCGACGATTGATTCGCCACCGATCTGGCAGTGGCTGACCAGCAGTGGCCGGATACCAGTACCTGGATAAAAGAAGGGCCGGTGCACGCGACACCGGCCCTTTTCAGTTTGTTCGAGGTCAACAAAGGTCCACAGAGGCCCCGTGGACGCGGGGGACTAACAGGCGAAAATGGAACTCGGGTGATCCGCTGCGGCCGCGCCGGCTGGAAGGTTGCGGACCGGAAGGCTGATGGGAAGCCCGGCGGCGGGGGCACCGCCGGGCCGTTGGATCAGGCGGTCATCAGAAGGGCAGGAGGACATCCAGCAGCTGCTGGCCGTAGCGTTCCTGCTGCACGTCGGTGATCTGGCCGCGGCCGCCGTAGGAAATGCGGGCTTCGGCGATCTTCTCGTACGAGATGGCGTTGGTGTTGTCGATGTCCTCGGGCCGGATGATGCCCTGGATGGTCAGCTCGCGCAGTTCGTAGTTCACGCGCACTTCCTGCTTGCCCTGGATGACGAGGTTGCCGTTGGGCAGTACCTGGGTGATCAGGGCGGCGATCTTCAGGTCGATTTGTTCGGAACGGGCGACGGTGCCCTTCCCGTCCGACGCCTTGGCGCTGGTGGTGGACACCAGGCTGGATGCCGAGGTGGCGGAGTTCAGCACCTTGGGGATCTGGGCCTCCAGGCCGAAGAAGTTGGGGATGCCCATGCTGTCGGAATTGGCGCGCGACCGCTTGGTCTCATCCGACACGTTGGCGCTGTCGTTGATGGAAATGGCGATGGTCAGGATGTCGCCGGTCTGGCTGGCGCGTTGGTCCTTGAAGAAGGCGCGGGCGCCCGGGCGCCACAGCGAGTTGGCCTGACGCTCCAGCACCGGCGGCGTGGGCATGGGCATGCGCACCGGCTGGTAGCCCTTCTGCGTCGTGGGGTCGGACAGGGTGCTCATGTCCGGCGCCTTACCGATGTTGTTGATGCGGTCGACGGCGCCGCAGCCGCTGAGCGCCACGGTGGCGGCGGTGGCGATGAGGAGAGCGCGGATGGTGGAAGGCACAGGCATGATGTCTCTCCTCAATTCAGGGCGGTGCGGGTGGCGCGGGCGGTGGTGGTGTTGAACTGCCCTAGGGGGGCCTGGGCCGTTGGTTGCACCATGACCAGGTCGGGGCCGGCCACGCGGGCGTCGATGGTCCGGTTGCTGGCGGTGTTGGTGACGCGGATGATCTCGTTGACGCCGCCTTCGGTCTGGGCGCGGCCCTGAACCGTCAGGATCATGTTGCCGGACTGCAGCATCATGGTGACCAGGGCGCCGCGAGTGACCACCACCGGCGCCCGCACCTCGTCGGCGCGCACCGGCTGGTAGGGGCTGGCGCCGTGGCGCACGGTCAGGCCGATCAGGTCGCGGGCCTCGGTCACCACGTCGCCGCTGATGCGGGTGCGCGGCACCTTGGTCCATTCCACGTCGCTGGCGGCGATGGTCTCGCCCGGGGCCACGCGGCGGTTCAGCACCGGCAGGGTGACCATGACGGCCACGCGGGCGCCAAAGCTCTGGCGGATGACGGGTTCGCCCTTGGCGGGGATCACCAGGTCGCCGGTGGCGCGGCCGCGGGCGGCGTCGTAGTTCACGTTGGCGAAGCCGATGCTGCTGTCGCTGTTGGCCGGCAGGCGCAGGACGGTGCCGGGGTTGTCCAGCTGCACTTCCATGCCCGCCGGCGCGCCGGCGTCGGCCAGGGCCTTGGTGAAGGCGGCCTGGATCTGGTCGGCGGTCACGTCCACCGATGGACGGCTGACGATCACGCGCTCGTTGCCGGTCGACTTCCAATCCACGCCGTTGGCGGCGGCGATGCGGTCCAGCACCGTGGCGTCGTAGGTGATGCGGTGGCCCGGCGCCGGGGCTTGGCCGATGACGATGGTGGCCTGGTTGGGGCCCAGCGCGTCGAACAGGTCGCCCAGGTGGATGGTGTCGGCATTGACGTCCACATCGCCATGCAGGTCGGCGGCCATGGCGGCGCCGGCGCTGAAGAGGATGCTGGTGCCCAGCAGGATGGTGGCCAAGGCTTTCATGACTGTTCTCCGCTATCCGCCGTCATCACTTCATGTTCGTGATGGACTGCAGCATCTGGTCCGTCGTGGTCACGACGCGCGAGTTCATCTCGTAGGCGCGTTGCGCCTGGATCAGGTTGGTGATCTCGGTCACGACGTTGACGTTGGAGGTTTCCAGCGCGTTCTGCGTGATGCGGCCGAAACCGGTGGAGCCGGGGACGGCGGTGGCCGGCTGGCCCGAGGCCGGGGTTTCCAGCAGCAGGTTGTCGCCGATGGCCTCCAGGCCGGCCGCGTTGGGGAAGTTCGCCAGGGTCAGCTGGCCGACGATGGCCGGATTCACTTGGCCGTCGATCTTGGCCTGCACCTGGCCCGAGGCGTCCACCGAGATGTCCACCGCGTTCTGCGGGATGGTGAAGCCGGGGTTCAGCAGGTAGCCGTCGGAGGTGACGACCTGGCTGTTGGCGTTCAGCGAGAAGGAACCGGCGCGGGTGTAGGCGATCTGGCCGCTGGGCAGCGTCACCTGGAAGAAGCCGTTGCCGTTGATCGCCAGGTCCAGGCTGTTGCCGGTGGTGGTGATGTTGCCCTGCTCGTTGATGCGGTACACGGCCGCCGTCTTCACGCCGGCGCCGATCTGGATGCCGGTGGGGACGATGGTGCCGGCGTCGGACGAGTTGGAACCGACCCGGCGCATGTTCTGGTAGAGCAGATCCTGGAATTCGGCGCGCTGACGCTTGAACCCGGTCGTCGTCATGTTTGCGATGTTGTTCGAGATGACTTCGACGTTGGTCTGCTGGGCCTGCATGCCCGTGGCGGCGATGGAGAGGCTACGCATGATCTGTTTCTCCTACTTCTTCGGCGTCACTGGGGCGTTATTGGGCTTTGGCGAGGTGGGTGATCGCGTTGCGGATGCGATCATGTTCCTCGTCCACCAGCTTCTGGGTCATCTGGTACTGGCGCAGCACGTCGATCATCGCGGTGGATTCGACGATGGCCTGCACGTTGGAGGCTTCGACCGCACCCTGCGTCACCTGCGGGTTGGCCGAGGGGCGCGGCGTCTGGGTGGTGGTCATGAGGCCGCCGCCCAGGGTCTGCATCTGCTGCTGGTCGTCGAAGGTGACGACCTTCAGCTTGCCCAGCTGGGCGCGGTCGGCCATCACGGTGCCGTCGCCCTGGATCTTCAGGTCGGTGGTGCCGTCGGGAACGGTGATGCGGTTGTCGTTGGTGTCCAGCACGGGCAGGCCGTTCTGGTCCACGATCTCACGACGGTCGTTCAGCTGGAAATTGCCGGCGCGGGTGTAGCGCGGGCCGGACAGGGTCTCCACCGTGAAGTACCCGTCGCCCTTCAGCGCCAGGTCCAGGGTGTTGTTGGTCACCTGCAGGGCGCCGGCGCGGGTGTCGCGCATCAGGCCGTAATCCTGGACGAAGGAGACCCGTTCGCCGCGGGCCGGCTTCTCCAGGTATTCCTGGAACAGCATGCGCTGCTGCTTGTAGCCCGTCGTGTTCATGTTGGCGATGTTGTTCGCCACCACATCCAACTGCCGGGACAGCGCCTCCTGACGGGACAGCGCCACGTAAATCGGGTTTTCCATTTTCGCCTCGAACGTCGCTGCCGGTCGATGCCGGCCGCTTGTTAGTCGCCTCCCTATATGCAGGGGGTGTGCCAACATTCGAGGTGAAGGAAATTCAAGTGCTTAGCTGCGGAGGGGGGAGGTAGGGGCGGCAGGGGCTTCCCCTCGCGGCAGTTTCTGCCGGACCAGGGGGGCCAAACCCGCCCCGGGGGGCCGTTTTTACCCCCGGTCCAGCGCCCGCCCTAAAAGCGGACCGCCCGCCCCTTAAGGGGCGGGCGGTCGAACCTTGAACCGGATGGAGGATGCCAGGGTCAGGCGGCGTCGGCCGCGACCTGCATCTTCACGATCTTGTCCGGGTCGGTGACGCTGCCGTTGTCACGGCGGCTGCCCTTCTTCAGGGCGTCGACGAATTCCATGCCCTCGGTGACCTTGCCCCAGACGGTGTACTGGCGGTCCAGGAAGGTGGCGTCGTCGAAGCAGATGAAGAACTGGCTGTCGGCGCTGTCCGGGTTCATGGCGCGGGCCATGGAGCAGACGCCGCGCACATGCGGCTCGGCCGAGAATTCCGCCTTCAGCTTCTTGCCCGAACCGCCGGTGCCGTCGCCGATGGGACAGCCGCCTTGGGCCATGAAGCCCTCGATGACGCGGTGGAAGCTCAGGCCGTTGTAGAAGCCGTCGCGGGCCAGTTCCTTGATGCGGGCGACATGGTTGGGGGCCAGGTCGGGGCGGAGCGCGATGACGACGCGGCCGGCCGGCAGGTCGAGATACAGGGTGTTCTCAAGATCCATTTTGGGAAGCTCGTTCTTGTGGTGGGCGCGTCCGTGTCCGGCTTTGCCGGTCGGCGGACCATAGCGCCCCCGCCGGCCGATTTGAACCGCCCTTCTGGCGCAGCCGCCCCCCGCCCGCGGCAAAATTGGCGCGTGGGGGACCCAAAACCGGCAAGCGCCTTGCATGAGGAGGCGATCAAGGTCGGTGACCGGACCTTCTTGCCGCACACAGGGGGCTGTGGCGCTGCTTGTGGTCCGGCGGCGGTCTTGCCACTCTCCACCACGGTTCCGGGCACCACCGGGGCCGGGAAGGACTTATACATCCTATGTCCATGCCGCCGTTACGGCCGCCGCCCGGAATGCGGCCCCCCGACCTGCGCGCGCCCAAGGCCAAGCGTCGCCCGACGCCCGGCGCGGGACGCCTGCCGTCGTGGCGGGCCGCGTTGGAGGGGTGGCGGTGGCCGATCCCGTTCAAGGCCGGCCTGCCGCCATGGGGGGGCCGCTGGCTATGGGGCTTGGTGCCCCTCACCCTGGCCATCGCGGGGGGCATTTTGGCCGGCCGGCTGATTTTGCCGGCCACGGCGGAACAGCGGCTGAAGGCGGCCCTGGTCGAGGCCGGCTTCGCCGATGCCCAGGTGACGGTGCGGCACGCCGGCTGGGGCTGGCTGGAGGCGGGCGTGCGCCTGCAGCCGGGACTGGAGGCCGACACCGCGCTGGTGACCTTCGCCGGCCTGGTGCCCTGGGGCCAGCCGGCGCGCCTGGCGCTGACCGGGGTCAGCCTGGATGCCGGCCATCTGAACGGGCAGGCCCTGGCGCGCCTGACGGATCTGCCCATCGACCATGTGGACATTGGATCGGCCCAATTGATCCACGGTGACTGGTCCATGCCCTTGGCCCTGCACGCCACGCTCGATCACAAGGCGGGGGACGGGGCGGAAGCGGGCGCTTGGCAGGGGCAGGCGGTGATGGAGCCGGCGGCCGGCTGGCCGGCGCTTGCCGTGACCGTCAGCCTGACCAAGACGGCGGATGGTCCAGCACTGCGGCTGGCCGCGGCGCCGGGTGCCACCCCGATGGTGTCGGGCACCCTGGCCGCAGGCCCCAAGGGCACGGCCAAGGCTGAACTGACGGTAACGGACCTGCGCGTGCGCGATTGGGGCGGCCCCATTTCCGCCCACCTGGTGGCGCAAGGCGACGGGGACCGATGGACCGTGAGCGCCACCGCCGAGACGCCCGCCGCCCACCTGGCCTTGGAGGGCGCCAAGCCCTGGATCGGCATGCAGGGGACCGGCACGCAGGCCGCCATGCCCGCCGCGCCGTGGGGGACGACCCTGCGCGCCCGGGGCGCCGGGACCTGGAGCGGCGAGGGTCTGCTGACCGTGGCCGGCACCGCCGGGGGCGGCGCCTTGGCCGTGACCGTCGCGGCGGAGGGGATGACGGCGCCGGAACTGCCGCTGATGGCCGCCTTCCTCAACGGCGGCGGAAACCTGACGCCGGAAGGCGATGGCGCCTGGCGCCTGGATCTGACCCGTGCGGCGCAAGTGGGGGGGCGGTTGCGGGACGGACGGGGCACGCCGGTCAGCCTGGGCTGGGACCCCGGTGCCGACGGCCACCTCACGGTGGCCTGGCGCGGTGGCTGGGGCAAGGAACGCCGGGGGCATGCCGAGGCACAGGGTGCCCTGGTGGGGCGCCTGGGGCCGGCGGCCGCGCCACTCATCGCCGGTGGCACCACCGGCCTGCACATCGCCGCCGATTGGGATGCCGGGGGCTTGAGTGCCCTGGAGGCGTCCGCCGCGTCAGTGGAGGCGCCGGTGCTGCTGGGCGGTACGCTGGAAGGGGCCCATCTGTCCGCCGGCTTCGATCGCGCCAACCGCGCCCATTCCGGGCAACTGACGCTGGATGGCGGCCGTGTGCGGGGTGCGATGCTGCCGCCCCTGGCCTTGGCCGTCACCCTGTCCGGCGATCCGGCCGCCACGCTGACCCTGGCGGGCCAGGCCCGCGGGTTGGACACGCCCCTGATCCTGGGGCTCAGCGGCCATTGGATCGGGGCGGAAAAGCGGGGGGAGGCGGCGGCGGTGCTGGAGCCGCTGACACTGTCCAACGTGCCGGATCTCAGCCGCCTGCTGCCCGGCGCCGGTCTGGCGGGACCGGTCCAGGGCCTGGGCACGGTGGCAGGCCGCGCCCATCTGTCTTGGGAGCAGGGGCATCTGACCGCGTCGGGGGAGGTGCGGGCCGATGCCGTCAGCCTCGCCAGCCCGTCCCTGGCCATCGACGGCCTCAAGGGGGCGGTGGCGCTGGACGGGCTGTTCCCGCTGCACAGTCCGCCTGTCCAGCATATCGAGGCCAAGGCCGTGCGCGCCGCCCTGGCGCTGGAGGACGTGGGGCTGGATTTCCAACTGGCGGAGGGCCGGGTGCTGCTGCAAGGCGGCGATTTGGCCTGGGCCGGCGGCCACGTGCATCTGTCGCCGGAGGAGGGTGGCGGCTTCAGCGCCACGGTGGCGGAGGTGGATTTGGCCCAGGCGTTGCCGGCCTGGGCGGCGGCCGGCTACACCCTGCAAGGAAAGCTGGGCGGGCGCCTGCTGGGGCGCTTCGACGGCATGGCGCCGGTGCTGGCCTACGGCGGCCTGCAGGCGGAGGCGCCCGGCCATATCGGCTATGCGGATACGACCGGCGCCGGCGTGCCGGTGGTGCTGAACCCCGACCACAACGGCAAGGTGGCCCTGGTGACCCGGGCACTGGCCGATTACGACTATCAAGCCCTGACGCTGGAGCCCAAGGGCCCCATCCTGACCGACCCACGCGCCCGCCTGCTGCTGCGCGGCGTCAACCCGGGGTTCTATGGCGGCTATCCGGTCGACTTGGACCTGGAATTGGACGCCGGCGACCTGTCCGCCACCAGTGCCGCAGAGCGACGGCAGTAGCGGACGGTGGATGTTCGCCGGCGCCTGAGCGTGCCCTTGACCATGGTCGATCAAGCGCCGCGCGCATCAAGGGAACGGGCAGTGATCGCCCACCACGTCCACGAAGGAGCGTGAGCCGGGGCTGATCTTGAAGCGGTACTCGGTGTCGTCGATGATCACCGAATGCTGCAGCGGCAGCATGCCCGTGGTCTGGGTTTCCTTGCCGTTCTTGTCGGTGAACTTCAGGGTGACCGGCTTGGCCGGGTCGAACCAGGATTGCGGCGCGCCGTCCGGGCTGCGCGACGTGGCGCCCTCGCCAGAGACGGTGATGGCGCCGTCGGCGAAGCCGGCCGAGGTGTTGGGACCCTTGTACAGCGAGGTCGACAGGACAAAGCGTTTGGTCTCCGCCTTGCCGCAGGAGCGGGGGGTGCCCGTCTGCTCAATGATCAGCGCCAGGCGGCCGGCGTCCACACCCTCCACCATCTTCTTGGCCAGCAGGTCCTTCAACCGGCCCAGGTCGCCCGTGGGCACGTCGCGGTCATAGCGCACTTGCAGCTCGCTGACGCGCACTTCGGCGGTCTGCAGCGCCGCTTGCAGCTGGGCGACCTTGCGCTCGGTCTCCTCCTTGGCGGACTGGGCCTGGGTCAGCTGCGTCTGCAGGCTTTGTTCCCGCCGGATCAACTGTTCCTGCCCCACCTCATAGCTGAAGGCGCAGGCGACGCCGACGACACCGGCCAGCAGCAGGAACTTGCCCAGACGCCCCCAGAAACGGCGGCGGGCCCGGCGGCTGTGATCATAGAGGCCATAACTCATGGTGGCGCCAACACCCAGCAGATAGGTCAGGGAGAACAAGGAATTAGTAAGCCCGGGAAACAACGTCTCCCGGGCCTGACCCTAGCGGGGCCGCCTCCCAAACTCAAGCGGCTGTCGGCCTATATGCACGACGGGCCAACGGCTGGGCCAATGAACGGGGGGATGGCCCACCCCGCCGTGTCTACGTCGGCTCTCAACCGTTGTGCGACAGCGCCGCGTCGATGGCGGCTTTCAGTTCCGGCGATTCCGGTTCCACCTTGCTGGGGAAGGCGGCGATCAGCGCGCCCTCAGGGCTGATCAGGTACTTGTGGAAATTCCACTTGGGCGCGCCCTTGGCGGCGCCGACCCACTTGTAGAAGGGATGGGCCTTGTCGCCGGTCACCGTTTCCTTCTCCGTCATGGGGAAATCGACGGCGAAGTTGGCGTCGCAGAAGTGCTTGATCTCCTTATTGCTGCCCGGTTCCTGGTCAGCGAAATCGTTGGCAGGCACGCCCAGCACCACCAGGCCCTTGTCCTTGTAGGCGGTGTAGAGAGCCTCAAGGCCCTTGTACTGCGGGGTGAAGCCGCAGAGGGAGGCGGTGTTCACCACCAGGATGGCCTTGCCCTTGAACTGGCTGAGGGGCAGCGGATCGCCGTCGATGGAGGTGAACTTGTAATCGTATGCCGAGCCTGCGGCGGAGCTGGGCAACGGGGTGGCGGCATCGACATGGCGGGCGGCGGCCAGGCCGGCGATGGCCAGGGCGGCCATGGCCAGGCCCCGGAACAGGACGCGGCGGGTCGGCAGGGAAGCGGGCATGGGGTTCTTCCTCGGATATCGGTGGCGGGGCCCCGCTGCCTGGAGGCCCCGCCTGGTCGCGATATCGGACTATAAACCCCGTAACCGGGTTACCTGCAAAACTAATGCGAGGTGCCGGTGAAGGCGGGGCTGACGAACGTGCCCAGCTTGTTGAAGATCATGCGGAAGTAAATGCGGTTGCCGGACGCCAGGCCGACACGCTGGGCGTAATCACGCTCCATGATCAGCGAGAAGGTGTAGCAGTCGTCCTGGTAGGTGGTGGTCAGGCTGGTGGACACGGGTCCGCCGCCCTCGGCCAGGTTGTACCGGGTGGAAAGGCCCACCGTGTAATACTTCAGGAAGGACGAGGTCACGCCGCCGCTGACTTCCTGCAGGTTGGAGGTGGTGTCGGCCGTGGTGCCGTTCTGCAGTTCCAGCTTGTTGATGTACAGGTAGCTGCCCGACACGCGGAAGATGGACGGGCCGAACGATCCGGTGAAATCGTGCATGCGCTGGGCGCCGCTGGTCGGATCCAGTCGGAAACCGTAGCTGATGTCCATCCACGGGCTGGGGGTCAGTTCCAGGCGGCCGACATAGTCGGACTGGCGGCTGTACAGGCCGGAATTGACCGCGAAGTCGGTGTTGTGCTGCAGGCGGTAGCTTTGACCGAAGAACAGGGTGCTGCTGCCGCCGCCATTGCCGTAGACGCCGGCGCGGACACCGTAGGTCACGCGCTGGCCGCCATCGAGAAGGTCGACGCCAGGGTATCGGCTGAGGCGGAACAGGTTGGTGGAATCGAACTCGATGTCCTCGCTGTCCTCGTTCGGCAGGTCGCGGCTGTTGTGATAGTTGGGCGCGGCGGTGAAGGCCACGATGGGTTCGATCATCTCCGACACGGTGCCGTCCTCGCGTACGAAGGGCAGGCGGGTCATGATCTGGCCCTGGGGGAAGATGCGGACGCGGGTGAAGTCGTCCCGGGGGCCGCCGTTGGCCGCGTCCTTCAGGTTGCCGATGGCGTAGGCGTCGGTCCGCAGCAGGGCGTTCACGGTGGTGACCATGCCCAGGCTGTTGGTGTAGTCGCCCTGCCAGCCCGAGACCTGTGAGGCCCGGCGGGACCGCACACCCTGCTCGCGCCACAGGTCCAGGTACTGCGCGTCGAAGGACCAGCGGCCACCCAGCGTTTCGCCCGGCTCGCCCAGGGCGCTGTAGGTGATCAGCGGCAGGGCCACCGGCTCTTCCAACGTGTTGGAAGGGCGCAGGTCCTGGAAGCCGTAGATGCCGGCGTTGAAGTAGTCGCGGCCGGCGAAGTGCTCGGTATAGAGGCGGCTGGTCAGCAGCTGCTCAGCGCTATAGTTGTAGCGCAACAGGAAGTTGTTGTCGGTGACCCGGTTCAGGTCGAAACCCCAGCGCCAGGAATCGTCGATGTCGAAGCGGCCGATGCCCTGCGCCCAGCCGCGCAGCTCCGTCGGGCTGATGGTGCCGTTGGACGTCGCCTGCGGGTTCTGCGTATAGGTGGCTGCCCCCTGCAGTTCCAGGTAGCCGTTGGTGAAGCGCTGGCGATATTTCGTGCCGATGAGCAAGCCGTCGTTGGCGCTGGGCAACAGGTCGAACAGCAGGTCCTTGTCCGGCGAGACGTCGTAGTAATACTTCACCCGCGCGAACATGCCCAAATTGGTGTTGTAGCCAATGGTGGGCGTCAGGAAGCCGCTGCGCCTGTCCACCGTGGGATCGGGCATGGAGAAGGCGGGCAGGTAGGTGATGGGCACGCCCGCCACCTCGATGGTGGCGTCGCGGAAATAGATGTCGTGCGAGGTGTTGTCGTGCGTCACCTGCTTGGCGCGAATTTGCCAGGTGGGCGGCCGCGTGGGATCGTCCTCGCACAGCTTGCAGGGGCTGTAGGTGCCGCGGGTGACGCGGGTATAGCGGCCGTCGATGCGCTCGGCCTGATAGCCGGCGAGGCGGCTGTTGTCCTGCAACAGCATGCGCGACTGGTCGACGAAGGCCTGCTTCTGGTCCTCCGTCAGTTCCGCATAGTCGCCGAACATCACCTCGCCGTCCGGCTGGATCATGACGACGTGACCGCTGGCGGTGATGACGTTGGATCGCTCGCTATAGCTGATGGTGTCGGCCAGCACGACGTGGCCACCCTGCGACAGCTGCACGTTGCCGGTCGCGGTGGTGATGCCAAGCTCATTGTCCGTGTCGACCTGGTCGGCCTCCAGCAGGACGGGCGGCTGGTCCTTCTTCGGCGCGGCCTGAGGGGCGGCGGCCTGGGCGGGCGCAGCCTGGGGGGCGGCGGGTGCTCCGGTGGAAGGCGGTGTCGGCTGCTGTTGCGCCAGTGCCGTGCTGGACATCAGGCCGACCATCAGGGTGGCGGCGATGGCGGCACGCCGCCGCGTGGCGGCCATGGACGGCTCCGCAATCAGGGGATGGGGGCTCAACGTGTCGCACTCCCCGTCAGCGCGCCCGAGTGCACGCAGGGGCTGGGGGTGGGGATGCCGCCGTTCCGGGCCATGTGGCCGATGTCCTTGCTCCGCTTCATGGATCACCTTCTTGCCCATGCCGTGGGCCAAGTCAACACGGCTGGCCCGTTCCACGGGCTCATCTCCCGATATCGTCGGCGCGTGGCCCAGAAACACCATCCTGGAAAACGCCACGGGCGGCACCAACCCCGCGAAGGGGCGGCGGGGATGTCAGGTGAAGGCCTTGAAGGTGATGATGGTGAAAGTGTCCTTGACGCCCGGCAGGGTCTGCAGGCGCTGGGTGACGAAGTGGCCGATGTCGGCCTCGTCACCCAGATAGCACTTCATCATCAGGTCGTACTGGCCGGAGATGGAATGTACCTCGGAAACCTCTTCCAAGGCCTCCACGGCCGAATCGGCCACGTCGTAGGCCTTGCCCAATTCGCACTTGATCTGCACGAAGATGGTCTGCATGGGATGCTTCCAAGCCTCCGGCGTTCGCCGTCACGCCTCGGGCGTGTCGGAACCGTCAAAAGTTTCCGGTGGAACGGCGCGGGCCACGGGACGCGCCACGCGCAGCATGAAGGCCGGCACGTCATCGCCGAAGCCGACGACCGTCGGGCCGTCATCCTCATCCCGCCAGCGGCGGCGCGGCTCGCCCCGGTCATCCTGGCGCGGGGGACGGGCGTCGGCGCGACCCCCCTCGCTCCGGCCGCCCTCACGGGCTTCGCCCCGATTGTCGCGGTTCCGGTTGCGGTCACGGCCGCCCCGCTCAGGGCGTTCCTGGCGCTCAGAGCGTTCGGGCCGTTCCTGGCGTTCCGGCCGGCGGGCCTCCACCGCTTCCTCCGCCACGGGCGCGGCTTCGGCCTGGGCCTCGCGCGGGGCTTCGGGGGCGGCGTCGCCCCGGCTGCTGCCGCGGCGACGGCTGCCGCCCTTGGCGGCGCTGTCGCTCCGGCTGCTGCGACGGCGGCGTCCGCCTTCGCTCTCGCCCTCGGACATGTCCGGGGTTTCCAGGCCATCGATCATGATGCGCGGGATTTCGCGGCCGATCAGCTTCTCGATGGCGCCCAGGGTGCGGCTGTCGTCCGGCGTGGCCAGCATGAAGGCGCGGCCGGACTTGCCAGCGCGGCCGGTACGGCCGATGCGGTGGACGTAGTCGTCGGCGTGGTGGGGCACGTCGAAGTTGAAGACGTGACTGACGCCGGCGATGTCGATGCCGCGCGCGGCCACGTCGCTGCAGCACAGCAGGGCGATCTCACCCTGGCGGAACTGTTCCAGCGTCTCGGTGCGCTTGGACTGCACCATGTCGCCGTGCAGGGCGCCGGCGTTGAAGCCGTGCCTGGTCAGCGACTGGTGCAGCAGGGCGACGTCGCGCTTGCGGTTGCAGAAGATGAAGGCGTTCTTCACGTCCTCTGTTCGCAGCAGGTGGCGCAGGGCCTCGCGCTTGTCCTCGCCCCGCACCATGGCCACCGCCTGGGTGACGGTGGCGGCGGGGGAGGCCGGCGGGGCCACCGTGATCTCGCGCGGGTTCATCAGGAAGGCGTCGGCCAGGCGCCGGATCTCCGGCGGCATGGTGGCCGAGAAGAACAGCGTCTGGCGCATCTTGGGCAGCAGGCCGACGATGCGCTCGATGTCCGGGATGAAACCCATGTCCAGCATGCGGTCGGCTTCGTCGATCACCAGGATCTTGATGTCCGACAGCAGGATGTTGCCGCGGTCGAACAGATCCATCATGCGGCCCGGGGTGGCGATCAGGACATCGACGCCGCGCTCCAGCTTCTTGATCTGGTCGCCGAAGGATTCGCCGCCGATCAGCAGCGCCATGTTCAGCTTGTGGTACTTGCCGTAGACCTCGAAGTTCTCGGCCACCTGCGCCGCCAGCTCGCGCGTCGGCTCCAGGATCAGTGAGCGCGGCATGCGGGCGCGGGCGCGGCCGGATGCCAGGATGTCGATCATGGGCAGGGTGAACGACGCCGTCTTGCCGGTGCCGGTCTGGGCGCAGCCCAGCACGTCGCGACCCTGCAGCACCCAGGGGATCGCCTTTTCCTGAATCGGGGTCGGCTGGCTATAGCCCGCGTCTTCAACCGCGCGAAGGACTTCCGGGCCTAGCCCAATTTCCGAGAAAAGCATGCGACCTTGTATCTGTATGATGTGCGTCGTTAAAAGGACGGGACCCGGCGGAACCGCCGCGCCCCCCTTTGGATCAAGCGCCGGGCCGGCGGGGCCGCCATCCCACGCCAAGCCCGTCTTCAAACGGGATCGGGGCCGCATCCAGGCCTGTACATGGCGGCCCGGCGCCGCCCATACCCGAACCACGCGCGACTTGGCGGAAGTCGCGGCATGATCTAGGGTCGCGCGTTCGATATCAATTCCAGCCCGCAAGGGCAAGGATTTCCTTTAATGTCAACTGTTGTGTCATCTTCCGCGCCCGAGTCCGGGGCGGGAGGGAAGCCGGTTCTTATCCTGTTGCCGGGTTAATCGTGCGACGCGGCCCCGTGGCGCTTCCCCGATGCACCGGCCGGTGACGAGGCAGAGAGACGGAAGCCTGATCGGGCCACCGCCGAGTCGATAGCCTGGCCGCCCTTGTTTTGGGCCCTTGTTTTGGCCGGCGGAAGCCCCATCATCTCAAGAGATGACACGACTTTGTCACCTGGCCGGTTGCGCAGCCCGCGAGAACTGGTCTAGGCTTCCTTTGTCGGCTCAACCGCCCCTTGCTTCATAAGGACGATATCCATGGTCACCATCGGCATCGCTGCTTTCCTCGGCCTCAGCCTGCTCGCCGCGCTGTCCATCGCCGCCGTGAAGCCGGCCGAAGCGAATGCCCATCATGGGCATGGCGGCCACGGCCATGACGATCACGGTCACGGCGGCCACGGCCACTGAGCTTTTCCATTTCTCATTTCCGGTAATGGGCGGTGCCGGGCTGGCAGCCTGGCCGTTCATCCGGTTTGTTTGAAAAAGGCCGCAGCGATGCGGCCTTTTTTCTTGGGTGCGACCAAGATGAGCCCAAATATAATCTTATGCGCGATACACAACGGCCTGGGTGATTGCCATATGGCCATCTTGCGTGTTTGTTGGGGAACGCACGATGGCGACCATTGTTACCGCTAATAATCGTTCGACGCTGGTGAACAGCGGCACGCTGGTCGTGCAGGGCAACCGCGACACCATCGTCGGGTCCGGCAACACCATCACCCTGCTGCAGTCCACCATCAACGGCGTGACCAGCATCGTTGGCGGCGGGAACACCATTGTCGATAGTTTCGCGGGCAATACCATCGCCGTGGGGGGCGGGGTGATCTCCGTCACCGCCACCGCCGATGTGATCACCCTTATCGGCGGCGGCAACATCGTCAATATCAATAACAACAACACCGTCGTCGATAGCTATTCCGGCGACCATGTGTTCTTCAACGGCTTCGCCTCCAGTTTCACCGGCAGCCTGAATTTCCTGACCATCGCCAAAAGCGGCGGCCTGACGGTCAACGGCACCGGCAACCAGGTCACCATGAACGGCTCGGGCACGCTGAACCTCAATACCTCGGGCAATTCCGTCACCGACCTGGGCAGCAACTCCACCATCGTCCTGGCCGCGACCAACCTGGTGGAAACGGTGACGGGCACGGGCGACACCGTATTCCTGAACTACGCCAGCAACGCCCTGTCGGTGGGCGGCAGCAACATGCTGGTCCAGGCGGCGGGCAACACCATCCGTGTCCTGGCCGGCGCCGGCAACGTGACCGTCACCGGCTCGAAGAAAGGGGCCAACCGCCTCTACGCCGGGACCAGCACCATCACCACCCAGTCTGACCTGGCGCTGAATGGCGCCGGCACATCGTTGAATTTCCTGTCCGGCGGCAGCGCCACCTTGACCGGCCCGGCCAGTGCCGGCCCGACCACCATCCTGGGCCGCGACGCGACGCTCACCGTCGCCGGGCCTGGCTTTAACGTCAGCTTGGCGGCCAATGGCCAAACCTTGCTGGGTAATGGTGAGGTCGTCGGCGTGGCCGCGATCGGCGATGTCATCTCCGGCACCGCCAACACCGTCACCGTGGCGCAAGGGGCCGCCGCCACCATTAACGGCACCAACAACATCGTGACCGTCAGCGATGGGGGCAGGGCCGTCGTGCAGGGCGCCGGCAATATCGTCACCGCCGTGGGCGGCGCCACCGTGGCCGCGATGGCCGCCGCCACGACGGTGGTGGGCAACGCCACCGGCGCGACGCTCTCGGGCTCGGCCGCCGCCACCATCCGCTATGACGCCAGCGGCATGTCCATCAATCTGGTCAGCGGGCGCGCCTCGGTCACGGGCGGCAGCAAGGTCGATACGCTGACCAACGTGGGCATCCTGCTGGCCACCGGCAACAACGACACGCTGATGGCGGGCAGCGGCGCCACGCTGTCGCTGACCGGGACGGGCGACCAGGTCACCTTGGCCGGCGGCAAGAACGTCGTGCTCGGCAGCGCCGCCAGCCGCGCCACCATCACCGTCACCGCCAGCAACAGCGTCGAAAGCATCAGCGCCGCGGGTGACACCATCCTGGTGCAGGGCACGGGCGATACGTTGACCCTGGCGGGCACGGGCAACCAAGTGACCACCGCGGCGGGCGGCAGCCTTATCCTGGCCGCCAAGGCCAGCGCCACCCTGAACGGGAATGGCGACACCGCGACCATCGCCAGCGGCGCCAGCCTGACGGTGACCGGCGGCAATGACACGATCACCGCTTCCGACGCGACGCTGACGGTGGCGGCACCCGGCGGTGCGACGGAGACGGTCAACGGCACCAATGCCGCCATCACGCTGACCGTCGCCGGCGAAACCATGACCCTCAACGGCACGGGCAATAGCGTGACGGCAGGCGGTGACGCCATCACCCTGGCCGCCAAGTCCAGCAACACGGTCAACGGCTCCGGCAACGTGGTCACGGTCGGCGCCCAGGGCGGCCTGAAGATGACGGGGCCCGGCAACACCATCACCCTTACCGGCAGCGGGGACACGCTGAACCTGACTGGCGCCGGCAACAAGATCGTCATGGCCGGCACCGGCGCCGCCCTGTCCCTGTCCAGCAACGGGGTGGGCCCCAGCGGGGAGCTGGACCTGTTCGTCACCCATGACAAGGTATGGCTGCAGCGCGCGGGCAACGACCTGGTGGTGGAGCAGCTGGGGGTGGGGCAGGCGGCGCGCCTGGCGAACTGGTTCACCAGCACCAGTGCCGAGGTCGCCACCATCAAGGCCAGCGACGGCGTGCTGCTGACGCCTGCGGACGTCACCACCCTGCTGGGCAAGATGACCACCTTCACCAACGGCCACGCGGGCTTCAACCCGCTGACCACCAGCCAGAGCAGCACGGGCAACAGCTATTACGCCGGCGCCTTGAACGGCGTCTGGCACAGCTGAAAAACGAAACGCCCGGATGGGGAACCGTCCGGGCGTTCGCCTAAGCTTTCAGCCGGCGCTTAAACGTCCAGATCCTGCGCGAACTTGGCGTTTTCCTGGATGAACTTGAAGCGCAGCTCCGGCTTGCGGCCCATCAGGCTTTCCACCAGACTGGCCGTGCTCTCCGCGTCGTCCTTTTGCTCCGGGTCGCGGATGTCCGGTACCGTCACGCGCAGCAGGGTACGGCGCGCCGGGTCCATGGTGGTTTCCTTCAACTGGCTGGGCTGCATCTCGCCCAGGCCCTTGAAGCGGCTGATCTCCACCTTCTGGTTGGCCTTGAACACGCTGCCCAGCAGCTCGTCCTTGTGGGCATCGTCGCGGGCGTAGCGGACGTTGCTGCCCTGGGACAGGCGATACAGCGGGGGCAGGGCGAGGAACAGGTTGCCGTTTTCGATCAGCGCCGGCATCTCGCGATAGAAGAAGGTCATCAGCAGCGAGGCGATGTGCGCGCCATCGACATCGGCGTCCGTCATGATGACGATGCGCTCATAGCGCAGCCGTTCGGCGGAGAACTCCTTGCCGGCGCCGCAGCCCAGGGCCTGCACCAGGTCGCTCAGTTCCTGGTTGCCGCGCAGCTTGTCCGTGCTGGCCGAGGCCACGTTCAGGATCTTGCCGCGCAGGGGCAGGATGGCCTGGGTCTCGCGGTTGCGCGCCTGTTTGGCGCTACCGCCGGCGCTGTCGCCCTCGACGATGAAGATCTCGGTGCCTTCGGAGCTTTGGCGCGAACAGTCGGCCAGCTTGCCGGGCAGGCGCAGGCGGCGGGTGGGGGTCTTGCGCGCCATGTCCTTGGCGGCGCGGCGACGCGCCCGCTCCTCCGCCTTTTCCACCAGGCGGTCCAGCAGCACCTTGGCGGCGTCGGGGGCGGCCGACAGCCAGTGGTCGAAGTGGTCCTTGATGGCCGCCTCGGTCAGGCGCACGGCCTCGGCACTCACCAGCTTTTCCTTGGTCTGGCCCTGGAACTGCGGGTCGCGGATGAAGACGGACAGCAGGATGGTGGCGCCGTCCACCACGTCCTCGGCCGTCAGGGACGGGCCCTTGCGGTTGCCCACCAGCTCGCCATAGCCCTTCAGGCCGCGCGTCAACGCCTGGCGCAGGCCCTGTTCATGGGTGCCGCCCTGGGGCGTGGGTATGGTGTTGCAGTAGGTGTGGCTGAAGCCCTCGTCATCCTCGGGCCAAGCCACCGCCCATTCCACGCGGCCGGCCTGGTTGGGGAAGTCGGCCTGGCCCGCGAAGGCGGTTGGGGTGACGGTGCGCCGGTCCTTCAGGGCCGAGACCAGATAGTCCAGCAGGCCGTTGGGGAAATGCAGGGTCTCGGCCGCCGGGATGGGGCTGTCGTCGGCCAGCAGCGAGGGATCGCAACTCCAGCGGATTTCCACGCCCCGGAACAGATAGGCCTTGGACCGCGCCATGCGGTACAGCCGCTCCGCCTTGAAATGCGCGCCTTCGCCAAAAATCTGGGCGTCGGGGTGGAAGCGCACCAGGGTGCCGCGGCGGTTGTTCACCGGGCCGGCATTCACCAGCGGCGTCAGGGGCACGCCCCGGCTGTAGCTTTGCGTGTAGAGCGTGCGGTCGCGCGCCACCTCCACCGTCAGTTGGTCGGTCAGCGCGGTCACGACGGACAGGCCCACGCCGTGCAGGCCGCCGGAGGTGGCGTAGACCTTGCCGCTGAACTTGCCGCCGGAATGCAGGGTGGTGAGGATGACCTCCAGCGCCGACTTGCCCGGGTATTTCGGATGGTCGTCCACCGGGATGCCACGGCCGTTGTCGCGGATGGACACGGTGCCGTCGGCCGCCAGTTCCAGGTCGATGCGGTTGGCGTGGCCGGCCACCGCCTCGTCCATGGCGTTGTCCAGCACCTCGGCCACCAGATGGTGCAGGGCGCGTTCGTCCGTGCCGCCGATGTACATGCCAGGGCGGCGGCGGACAGGCTCCAGCCCCTCCAGAACCTCGATGTCCTGGGCGGAATAGCTGTCTTGCTTGCGGGCGGTATTCTGAAACAGGTCGCTCATACCCCATTATAGGAGCGGGCGTCGCCGCAGTTCAAGGACCGGGGCGGCGGATCGGCCCCGATGACCACCACATTTTGTAAGGATGGCCGCGGCACCCTCCCAAATCGGGGGTGCCCGGCCTGGAGTACGGACCCATGAACGACCAACCGCCCGCCCCCGACTTTTCCACGGCGCCGGCGCTGCGCACCTTCGCCATGCCGGCGGACACCAACGCCAACGGCGACATCTTCGGCGGCTGGGTGCTGTCGCAGATGGATCTGGCCGGTGCCGCCAAGGCCGTGCGGCGGGCGCGGGGCAGGGTGGCGACCGTGGGCATCGAGGCCATGAAGTTCTACCGGCCGGTGGCGGTGGGCGATGAGTTGAACTGCTACACCGAGATCCTGGCCGTTGGCCGCACCTCCGTCCGCGTGCGCATCGACACCTGGGTGCGCCGGGGCGCCACGGGCGAGGCGGTGCGGGTGACCGAGGGCGTCTTCACCTATGTCGCCATCGGCGAAGACGGTCGCCCCCGTCCCGTCGAGGCGGATTAGGGCCAGGCGCGACCGACAAGTTGATTTATCCATAGGCCCCGACCGGGGCCGCCGCAGCGAGCATCGCAGGGCGGAGCGAGGACAAGCCAAAGGCGCGGATGCGCCTGCCGGCGTTTGAGGAAAACGAACAAACGAAAACAGGCCCGTTCCGATGCGGAACGGGCCTGTGAACGCTAGGCCAAAGCCCCGACGAAGTGCTTAGTTGCCCTTCGGGGGTTCAGTCGTGGAAGGCTCCGGCGTGGCCGGGGCCGGGGTGGCGTCGGACGGGGCCGGCGCCGGGGTGGCGGTGCTGTCAGCCGGGGCGGCGGCCGGGGGTTCGGCGGCGGGCGCCGCCGGGGCGGCAGCCGGGGCTTCGGTCTTGGCAGGGGCCGGGGCGTCGTGCTTGTCGCAAGCAGCCAAGCCAACCAACAGAACCGGGGCGAGCATCAGGGCTTTAAAGCGCATATTCCTCTCCTTCTATGCGTCTTTACGCGCGGATTGGTTCCGCACGTCTTGACGTCGTGGCCCGAGGCTCCCGAGCCACGACAATGATTTTGCAGCACCTTCCGGCGGAATTAAGGCAACGCGGCCGGCCAATGCGGGAAACCCTGCCAGCGCGTTAACCACGACGGAACGCTACCGCCTTGATAACACGCCAGTCTGGACATCATTCCAAGCAGGAATTCGTCCTAAGCCTTTTTGACCCGGGGGCGGGCGCCACTCAACGGGGATTTCCGTCTAGTCCCTGGGTGCGGCAAGCCGCCGCAAGGCCAAGTCCAGGGCCGACTTCAACTGTCCTGCGGAATATGGCTTTTGCACGAAGCCCAAGGGATAGGTCAGGCTGGCCCGGGCCATGGTCTGCTCGTCCGTGTAGGCCGATAGGAAGACCGACCGCAGGCTGAATTCGTTTCTGAGTCGCCGGGCCGTGTCGATTCCATCCACGGTGCCCTTCAGGCGGATGTCCATGAGGGCCAGGTCGGGATGGCTGCTGGCGGCCAGCGCGACGGCCTCGGGTTCGGAGGCCGCGATGCCGCAGACGTAATAGCCCAGATCCTCGACCGTCAGGCGAATGCCCAAGGCCACCAGGGCGTCATCCTCCACGATCATCAAACGGACTGCGGCGTCATCGCCGTCGTCGGCGTCCCGGTTGATTTCTGCCTGACTCATGCTTCCCCTGACTGGTCATCCCCGACGCGATGCCTTGTGGAAGCCGCCCCCCGGCGTGCGCCCCACGCATATCCTCATGCCCAGGCCTGATGGCCAGGTCGGGACCCAAGGGCCCCATTGCAACACTGTTCCTTCAGTAGGTACAGCAAGCCATGAGCCTAAACAATTCAGCCAGATGATCGAAACTTTCGGGGTTACACTTTAGGGATTATTGCTTTTGCCCCGGTGTTTGCGTTTGGGGCGGGGGCCCGGACCGTTGGGCCGCGCACAGCCGGATGCGCTCCACCGCCTGATCCACCGTGCGCCCGCCGCCCTCCAGCTCGGAGGCCATGGGCCGGAAGAAGCCCTCTACCTGGTCCGCCGCGGTAGCGCTGCACAGCCCTTCCAGCGGCAGGGTCAGCGCACCCAAGGTGGCGGAGGAACCGCGGGCGCGCAGATGGGCCATGTTGGCCTGGACCCAGGCCCAATAGGCGGGGACGTGGCTGGATTCGCGCCCCTGGCCGCGAATCAGCATGTTGACCTCGTTCAGTTTCAGCCAAGGCGCGAACACCATGTCGCGCACCTCCGCCGCCAGGGTGGGGTCGGTCACCCGGTTCAAGGCGTCCAGCGCCATTTCCCGCTCTTCCGCGTCGGTGGAGGATCGCAGCTGATCGACCAGGCCGTTGATATAGGGACGCCCCAGTTCCTGGGCCATGACCGCCATGCCCGTGGCCCGTATCTCCGCCGGCGGCTGGGTGTCGGACGCCCGCATCAAAGCCATCAAGCGGGCCCGCACATCCTCGTCCCGCAGCTCCAGCGCCAGGAAAGCCACCAGCCGGTCGCGCAGCAGGGCGGTGTTTTCCGGCGCCACCCGGTCCAGCTTGCCCGGCGTCAGCCCCACGCGGGCCAGCACCGGCCGCCAGGCCTGCAGCAGGAACAGGCGCAGGGCGGCACGGTCGCTGTCGGTCGGCGCCTGCTCCAGCAACTGCTTCAGCCGGGGGAAGGGGGCGGAGGCCACGTCCCAGGCCGGCACGGTGGCCAGGCTGACGGCGGCGGTGAGGTACAGCGACTGGGGCTGGTGGCCGGCCGCGACTTCGCCCCACAGGCTTTCCAGCAGGGCCAACTGCTCCGCCGCCGGCAGGCGCGGCAGCACAGCCAGCAGCCGGCGCCAGTGTTCGGTCGTCAGCGACAGCCGGAAATAGCCGGCGCCGGTGGCGTTGGGGATCAGCACCGCCGGGCAGGCGGACTGGCTGAGGGAAAGGGTCTGACGCGCCGTTGTCACCATCATGCAGGTGGTGGCGCCGGCCGCGCCCGGCCGCACGCACAAGGGCAGGGTCCAGTGGGCCGCCGTGGCGGCCTCGGAACCCAGGGGGCGGTACCGGCGCTGGGCCGTCAGAACCTGCAGCCCGGTGCGGGGGCAGGTCCAGCCCAGCGACAGGCGCGGTACGCCCGGCAGGTTGATGTAGGAGCGCAGGGAATCGACCAGCACCGGGTCATGCACCGTGTCGGCCAGGGCGCCGAAGAAATCCTGGGCCGTCGCCACGCCGTCGATGTGGCGGCGCAGGTGCGTGGCTACCGCCTTGCGGAAAGCGTCGGGGCCGATATAGCCCTCCACCATCGACAGCACGCCGGCTCCCTTGCGGTAGGTGATGTTGTCGAAGGCGGTTTCGATGTCGCTGGTGGTGGCGATGGGCTGGTGGATGGTGCGGGTGGAGGCAAGGGAGTCCAGGTCCATCGCCTCCAGCGCCTCCTGCTCCACCACGCGGGCGGTCAGCATGCGCGGCTGCCAGGCATCCACCGCTTTGGGCGCCAGCCAACTGGCGAACGCCTCGTTCAGCCAGATGTCCTCCCAACCGGCCGGCGTCACCAGATCGCCGAACCATTGGTGGGCGATTTCGTGGGCGTGCAGCACCAGGAAGCGGCGGCGCGCGTCCACCGTGTCATCGGCCTTCACCAGCAGGCGCTGCTCGCTATAGAGGATGGTCCCGGCGTTCTCCATACCCACGGCGTCGAAGTCGGGGGCCGCGATCAGGTCCAGCTTGCCGTAGGCGTAGGGGATGCCGAAGTAGCGTTCCATCGTCAGGAACAGGCCCGGCGTGACCGACAGGGCATAGGCCAGGCGCGAACCCTTGCCATGCAGGGCCACGCCGCGCAGGGGGATGGGCCGGCGGCGGGCGCCGCTGGGCGGGATGGTCGGCCCCTTCACAATGTCCAGCGGACCCACCGCGAAGGCCAGCAGGTAGGTGGGCAAGGGCCGGGTGGGGGCGAAAGTCAGGCGCCGGCCGCCACCGGGCACCGCCTCCTCCCGCACGGGCAGGGTGTTGGTCACCGCCTCGTCCCCCGCCTTCACCGTCAGCGTGATGTCATAGGGCGTCTTGAAGCGCGGCTCGTCGAAGCAAGGCCAGGCCTGGCGGGCGCTGATGGCCTCGAACTGGCTGAAGGCGTAGTTCAGCCCCTTCTCACTGACCCGGTAGAGACCGTCCAGCGAGGGGTCGAAAGGGGCGGTGTAGGTGAAGCGTAGCGTCAAGGTCTGCGGCGCCAGCGACCGGGGAAAGCCCATGCGGGCCACGCCGTCCGGTGTCACCTGGTCCCAGGTGGCGGGCAGATGCTCCCCCGCCGCCGTCACCACCTCGGCCGAGGCCATGTCCAGGTCGCGGCCGTTCAGCCAGATGTGGTCCGCCGCCTTGCCCAGCGCGACCTTGATCTCCACCTGGCCGGAGTATTCGGTCTGGTCCGGATCTATGGCCAGGTTCAGGCGGTAGCGCAGGGGGCGCGCCGTATCGGGCAGGCGCACGGTGGGCACCACCTCTTCCGTATCGGCCTGCACCTTCAGGGGCTTGGGCTTGGCCGCCCAGGCGTCGGCCCGGGGCGGCAGCAGGGCCGCGAGGACCAGGGCCAGGAACAGGACCGTGAGGCGGGGCAGGGTGGGCAAGGCGGTCGGTGTTTCCTGGCTGGGCTGTCGTCGAGTGCCGCGCACTATGACCGTGACATTCCACCGCGCGCAACGTCCCGATGCGGCTAGGACTTCGGGCGAGGGGGACCCGCGCATGGTCATGCAAGCGACGCTGTTCCCGTATAAGGTGTCGCGACTTTAACGGACCGAAGGCTTGGAAATATGCGGTGCAGGGCGCGTGTGGCCGCGATTGCGGTGATGGCCTGGTCGGCGTGGGCGGGAGCGGCGCCGGCGGCGGAGCCCACGATGCCCGCGCCGAAGCCGCTGGTCTATAAACAGCCCCTGCGCGACAAGCTGTTCTATGGCTTGAGCCTGCTGTCGCGCGACCCGCAGGCACTGGCGGCCGTGGCGACCGCGCCGGAACTGAACCGCCTGGCGGCGGAACGCCGTGCCCGGGCGCGCGGGGCGGTGGAGGCCTGTGGCGGCGACACCGGGTGTTACGTCCGCGGCTTCGACTGGTCGGACGCGGAGGTGGCGGCCGCCGGCCAGGCTTTGGCCGCCGCCCTCAAGGCCCATCCCGAGGCCGCGCGGCGCCTGGCGGCCGCCCTGGACGCCAGCGGTCTCTACCCGGCGATGCCGGGCCAGGATGCCGACGTGGTGGTTCGCGCCTGGACGCAGGCTGCGGCCACCGCCCATCACATCCTGGCGGTCTACGGCCTCGGCGAGAAGCCGCGCGGCCCCGCCATCGACGGCCCCGCTTATGACGTGGCGGCCCCCGCCTATGGCACGCTGGTGAAGAGCACGGTTTCCGTCCTGGCGGACGGCCTGGCGGATGACAGCCCGTTCTTCGAGCCGGCGGAGGTCTTCGCCCTGCTGCTGTTGCAGATCAACCGCCGGGATGAGGCCGGCCGGTTCGAACCCATGGAGGCCGGCGAGAACAAGGCGGCGGTCGCCCGCCTGAAGACCATCAACTGGGCCAAGTATCCCTACACCGCCCTGGTGGTGCCGGGCTATGGGCCGGAGACGGCGGGCGTGGCCCTGTCTGCGCCCGGGCTGTTGCGGGTACAGTTGGCGGCCAGGCGCTGGCGTGACGGCAAGGCGCCGGTCATCATCGTCAGCGGCGGGAACGTCCATCCCAACCAGACGCCCTATAATGAGGCGCTGGAGATGAAAAAGGCCCTGGTCCAGGATTATGGCGTACCAGCCGACGCCATCCTGGTGGAGCCGCACGCCCGCCACACCACCACCAACCTGCGCAACGCCGACCGCCTGATCTACCGCTACGGCATGCCCATGGACCGCAAGGCCCTGGTGGTCACCGACCTGGGCCAGAGCGGCTATATCACCGAGGACCGCTTCGCCACGCGCAACCAGGAGGATTTGGGCTCCGTCCCCTTCACCGGGCTGGAGCGGGTGTCGCCCTTCGACGTGGCCTATCTGCCCACCCTGTCGGCCCTGACGCTGGACGCCGGCGACCCCCTGGATCCCTGAAGCGCATCAGCCCTGCTTTCCCGCCGCTGGATAACAATCCAACAGCGGATATGGTGTCCGCGCAATTAAACTACGCCGACATCAAGCGCGGCGAATAATAGGGAACTGACTCATGGGTAGGCAGAAGGTTGAGGTGGCGTCCGCCTGGGGCGAGGCCATCGGCTATTCGCGGGCGGTCAAGGCCGGCGACCTGATTTTCGTGTCGGGCACCACCGCCAGCGGTGGCCCGGATGGCAAGGCCTTCCACCCCGGCGACGCCGGCGGCCAGGCCAAGGTGATCCTGGAGCGCATCGTGGCCGCCCTGGCCGAGCTGGGCGCCGGGCCCGAGCACGTGGTGGAAACACGCATCTACCTGACCGACATGAGCACCTGGCAGGATGTGGGCCGCGCCCACGGCGCCGTCTTCGGCGGGGCCAAGCCCGCCACCACCATCGTGCAGGTGGGCCCCCTGATCTCCCCCGACCTGCTGGTGGAAATCAGCGCCACCGCCTCGCTGGCGGAATGAGGTGAAGGGGCGCCCGGTTCCAGTGGATCGGGCGTTCTGCCGTTACAGGCGATCCTGGGCGCCGTGCCAGACGCGCAGGATATGCACGTCGCCCTCCGCATCGATCTCATAAACGATGATGTAGGGTCGATAGGCGATCAGTTCCCGGGTTGCCGCTACACGCCCAAGGCGTCCCCGGCGGGGAAAGTCCACAAGGCTTTCACCGGCGATGAACAAGGCGCGCGCTACTTGACCAGCGGCCACTGGATTGTCGTGGGCGATATAGCTGGTGATCCGGGCGACGTCGTCACGGGCGTCTTCGCGCCCAATGACACTCACAAGTCACGGGCCGCTGGTGGTGGAGCATCAAAGCGACCTTCAGCCAACGCGCGCAGCCAAACCCGCATTTCCTCATGCGGGACCCCGCGCTTGTTGGCGCGCGCCTTCTCGATCGCCGCCGTGAGAGCGGCGAGCTCAGCGGCGGCTTCGTCTTCGCCGTCGGGGAAGGTGGGGGCGAGGTTGCTCATGCCCCATAAGATGGGCTGTAACCGAATGGATGTCGAGGGGCCAAAGACGTTAGGCCCAGTGGATGCGAGGCCTGGACAGCCGCCCCGTCCACCCGCGATAGTTGGGCCACAATAATTGGGAGGCCCGCCCGTGACTGGTACTGAAACCGTCGCCCACCGCATCTGCCCCTTGTGCGAGGCCTGCTGCGGCCTGGAGGTCACGTCGGTGGACGGCGTCGTCTCCCGCATCCGGGGGCATGACGCCGATGTGTTCAGCCACGGCTTCATCTGCCCCAAAGGCGTGGCGCTGAAGGATTTGCATGAGGATCCGGATCGGCTGCGCGCGCCACTCATCAAGCGCGACGGCTGCTTCGTCGAGGCCACGTACGAGGAGGCCTTCGCGGAGATCGAGCGGCGGCTGACGCCCCTGCTGGAAACCCACGGCCGCGACGCGGCGGCCACCTATATTGGCAACCCCGCCGCCCACAAGATGGGCCTGCTGCTGTACACGCCGGTGCTGGCGCGGGCGCTGGGTACGCGCAACATCTATTCCGCCTCCACCCTGGACCAGATGCCCAAGCAGCTGTCCAGCGGCCTGATGTTCGGCCATTGGCTGAGCATCCCCGTGCCGGATATCGAGCGCACCAAGCTGATGGTCATCCTGGGCGGCAACCCCATGGCGTCCAACGGCAGCCTGTGGACCGTGCCGGACTTCCGCGGCAAGGCCCAGGACCTGAAGGCGCGCGGCGGGCGGCTGGTGGTGATCGACCCCCGGCGGACGGAGACGGCGGCCCTGGCCGATGAGCATCACTTCATCCGCCCGGGCAGCGACATCTTCTTTTTGGCCGCCCTGGTCCACACCCTGTTCGACGAGGGGCTGGTGCGGCTGGGCCGGCTGGCGGAGCATGTGAGCGGCGTTGAGGAGTTGCGCGCCGCCATCGCGCCCTTCACCCCTGAACGGGCCGCCGCCCACACCGCCATTCCGGCCGACACCATCCGCGCCCTGGCGCGGGACTTGGCGGGCTCGGCGCCGGCGGTGTTGTACGGCCGCATCGGCACCTGCACCCAGGAATTCGGCACCCTGGCCAGTTGGCTGGTAGATGCCGTCAACGTCCTGACCGGCAACCTGGACGCGCTGGGCGGGGCGATGTTCCCCAAGGCCGCCGCCTTCGCCGCCAACACGGTGGGGACGGGCGGCAAGGGGCGGGGCGTGCCCCTGGGCCGCCGCCGCTCCCGCGTGTCGAACGCGCCGGAGGTGTTCGGCGAACTGCCCGTGGGCTGCCTGGCGGAGGAGATCGAGACGACGGGCGAGGGCCAGGTGCGGGCCCTGTTCACCGTGGCCGGCAACCCCGTCCTGTCATCGCCCAATGGCGACCGGCTGGCGCGCGCCTTGGACCAGTTGGACCTGATGGTCAGCGTCGATATCTATCTGAACGAGACGACACGCCACGCCGACGTCATCCTGCCGGGCGTGTCGCCCTTCCAGGACAGCCACTACGACGTGGCCTTTCCGCAGCTGTCCTATCGCAACCACGCTCGCTACAGCCCGGCGCTGTTGCCCCGGGGTCAAGGCGTCCTGGCGGAATGGCAGGTGCTGCTGAAGCTGGCCGCCATCGCGGAAGGCAAGGGGGCCGATGCCGACCTCGCCGCCCTGGATGACGCCATGGTGGCGGCGGAGGTGGGGCGTTGGGCGGGGGACCATACCGCCGCCGTCCTGGCCGCCGTCTCGCGCTGGACGGGGCCGGAGCGCCTGCTGGATTTGGCCCTGCGCGGCGGGCCCTATGGCGACGGCTTCGGCCGCAAGCCGGGCGGCCTGACCCTGGCCAAGGTGGCGGACAGCGTCGGCGGCATCGACCTGGGCGCGTTGCAACCCCGTATTCCGGAGGTGCTGCGCACCCCCAGCGGCCGCATCGAGCTGGCGCCCGACATCCTGGTGGCGGACCTGGCCCGCGCCCTGGCGGCGCTGGAACAGCCGGCACCGGACCTGGTGATCATCGGCCGGCGCGACCTGCGCTCCAACAACAGTTGGATGCACAACCTGCCCATCCTGGCCAAGGGGCCGTTCCGCTGCACGGTGCTGGTGCACCCCGATGACGCCCGCCGCCACGGGGTGGTCCATGGCGGCCACGCCCGCCTGTCCCGCGCCGGCCGGGCGATCGAGGTGCAGGTGGCCGTCAGCGCCGACATGATGCCCGGGGTCGTCAGCCTGCCCCACGGCTGGGGCCATGACGTGGATGGCGCCAAGCTCGGGCTGGCCAGCCAGCGCCCCGGCGCCAACCTCAACGCCCTGCTGGACGAGAACCTGCGCGACCCGCTGTCCGGCAACGCCGTGCTGAGCGGCGTGCCGGTGACGCTGGAGCCCGCCCCGCTGCCGGCGGTGCGGGCGGCGGAGTAGGGGACAACGGTTTTGGGAACCGTCGCGCTACGTGTCAGTCTTCGTCGCCGAAGATCTGCCTGTTGTAGTGCCAGGCCAGGCAGCCGACCCCCAGGGCGATCAGGCCGCCAACGGTTATGGAGATGGGTGTGACGCCCAGTCGCTCAAACCATTGAGTATACATGTGGATGACGGCGAAAGTGGCCACGGTATTGACCAGGAAGTGACGCCCTTTGGCGGCGGCCCACGCACCAGCGGTCAGCAAGGCCACCGCCCAGGCGGTGGCGAAAGCCGTGGGGGTGATGGTGGCGCCCGCGCTGCTGAACATGCGGTCCGCCTGGGCTTGGTCCCACATCTGGCCAGGGGTGTCGCCCCAGAGCGACCCTATCCAGAACCCGAGATTGACCAGGATGACACAAACGCGGGCGAAAACGATGGTCAGGGCCTGTGCCTTGCCCACGCTTCTGAGCGCCAGGTGCCAGGCCAGGCAGCCCAACACCGTGAAGGTGACGATGGTCAGCGATGGTTCCTGCACGGAAATTTCGTAGACCGCATGCCAATAGCCGGTGCTGCCGCCTATGGCGGCGGCGATGGCCAAAGGAACCAATCCGATCAGCAAGCGGCTGCCGGCGTACCACGCCACCAACAGCAGGATGGGAATCGGGACCAGCGATCCGGTCAGAGGGCGCTGGATGATGATGGCCAGCGCCGCCGACAGGACCAGGGCACCCACGATCATCCAGATCGCGCCCAACTTGCGCCACTGGACCGAGTGCCGCGAGAACCCAGCCGCCGGCGAGGATGAAAGCCGCGCCGAAGACAGCCGTCAGGCTGGGGCGTGGCAGCAGGGCGTTGATGCCGGCGGCCGTGGCGAGGACGCCTAGGGCCAGCAGCGCGTTGATCGCGGTGGTGCCCGTTCCCCGCAGCGCGTGGGTTCGCAGCATGGTCGCCGTTTCGCGTGTCAAAAGGCCCGCCGCTTCCAGCGCGTCGACATCGATCAGGATTTTCATGCGGTCATTCCGATTGGGTCACCAATGCCCCTTGCGCCGGTTCCAGGCATACAGCACGGCGGCGAAGCCGTCGTAGGCGAGGCGGGTGAGGGGGCGCATCACGCGGTTGCCCAGCAGGGCGGCCAGCCAGGCGTCGCCCGGCGTGTGGCGCCAGATGGCGATGGCGCAGTCCGCCCCCACCAGCAGGCGGTCGTTTGCGTCCAGGCCGTGCAGGCGGCGGCGCACGGCTTCCACATCCGCGCCGAAGCGGGCGAGCGCCTCCGGCTCCAGGTTGATGTCGCGGAAGGCGATGACGCGAGCGCGGGCGGCTTGCACCAGGCGGTTGGTCTGCCAGTCGATGCCGGCGTTACAGACAGGGCATTTGGTGTTGTACCAGACCGTCAGCTGCGGGACGGGTGGCGGGGGGCTGGGCGGCACGGTGGTCCCCTATCCGATACGATCCACGCAGTATAATGGCTGGTTCTGATAAGGACAGTGGCCGGGGCGGGCAAAGTCTGGAAGGATCGGTGGCTGAACACCTTTTCCGTCAAGACCTTGAGACCGCGCCCATGTTGTCCTTGGAAACCCTGCTGACCTTCATCACCGCCGCTGCCATCCTGGCCTTCGTGCCGGGGCCGGACAATCTGTTCGTGCTGACGCTGTCGGCGGCGCGGGGCTGGCGGGCCGGGGTGATGGTGACGCTGGGCCTGTGCACCGGCCTGGTGGTGCACACGACCGCCGTGGCGCTGGGGGTCGCCGTCATCTTTCAGCAGTCGCAACTGGCCTTCACTCTGCTGAAGGCCGCCGGCGCCGCCTATCTGCTGTACCTGGCCTACAAATCCTTCCGCGCGTCGCCGGAGGCGCTGGGCGGTGCCAAGGCGGGGGCGGACCGCTACATGGCCCTCTATGGCCGGGGTATCGTCATGAACGTGACCAACCCCAAGGTGGCCATCTTCTTCCTGGCCTTCCTGCCGCAGTTCGCCTCGCCCGAGAGGGGCGGCGTCACCGTGCAGATCTTCCTGCTGGGGGCGGTGTTCGCCGCCGTGGCGCTGGTGTGCTTCTCCGCCATCGCCGTGCTGGCGGGCGGGCTGAACCGCTGGCTGGTCCGGTCCAGCAACGCGCAAGTCATCCTGAACCGCATCGCCGGCGTGGTGTTCATCGGCCTGGCGATCAAACTGGCGACGGCCCAGCGCTGAGGGCCGCCGGCCACCGTGAATGGGGGATACATCATGGGGTTGCAGGCCGTCTGTCACGCCACCTGGGCCGGGGGCGCCGGCGAAGGAGGGGCGGGCGAGGTGAAGGCCCTGCTGGAAAGCCGGGAACTGATCCTGCGCGGTGAGGTCCGGCGCACCGTGCCGGTGGCTGCCATCATCGCCGTGACGGTGGAGGGGGATGACCTGGTGCTGTCCACGCCGGACGGTCCGCTGATCCTGACCCTGGGGGCCGACGCCGCCACCCGCTGGGCCAAGAAGCTGACCACGCCACCGCCCAGCCTGGCGCAGAAGCTGGGTGTCGGCCCGGCCACGCCGGTCCTGGTCATCGGCACGGTGGACGATCCCGCCCTGGCGGAGGCGCTGGCGGACGCCGTGGCCGCCACCCCGGCGGAGGCCCGCTTGGCGCTGGCGGTGGTCAGGAACGCGGCGGACCTGGAACGGGCGGTGGCGGCCCACGCGGCACTGCCGCCGGGCGCCGCCCTGTGGCTCATCCACGGCAAGGGTCCCAAGGCCACCTTCGGTGAGGCGCCGGTGCGTGCCTGGATGCGCGCCACCGGTTTCATGGACACCAAAGTCAGCGCCGTATCCGCCACCCTGTCAGCGACCCGTTACACCATCCGCTCCAGGTGACGCGCCTGCTGCTCCTGGGCATCCGCGGCCATGACGCTGGCGGTGGTGGCGCCGCTGCAACCGGCAGGGCCGAGCGAGTCTCTTTCGTATAGGAAAAGGAGATGCCGGCCGCTGCCGGGGTCGCCATTTCCTTTCCGGCCTTGGTGTTTTCTGATGAGAGTTGTACAGTCAACCTTATCCGGCACCGGTCGGCGATCCCCATGAAAATCCATCAGTTGAAGGCGTTCGTCGCGGTCGCCGACTCCCACAGCTTCAATGAGGCGGCACGCCTGCTGTCGGTGAGCCAGCCCGCGGTGGCCAAGACCGTACGCGAGTTGGAGATCTGGGCCGGCCGCCAGTTGGTCACGCGCAGTTCGCGCGGCACTCAGCTGACGCCGGATGGCGTGTCGCTGCTGCGCCGCGCCCGGGGCATCCTGGATCAGGTGGCGCGGGCGGAGCATGAGTTCCGTGGCCCTGGCCCGCGTGACCATGTCAGCCTGGGCCTCACAACCTTGGCCAGCGTCGCGGTCGCGCCCACCCTGGTGGATTTCAAAGAGCGCCACCCGGACACCGCCTGGACCGTGCTGGGTGGGTCGCGCCGCCCGTTGTTCGAAAAGCTGTACAACCACACCTTGGACCTTGTGATCGCTACCCTGCCGGGCAACCCGGAGGAGATGGGGATGGGCTTTCGGTGCGAGCCGCTTTTGCGCCTGCCCGCGGTGCTGACGGTGGCCAAGGGCGATCCATTGGAAAAGGCGCGGTCCCTAGCGGACCTTACGCAGGCGGAATGGTTGCTCGCGGAATCCGAACAGAGCTTCGACCATCATTTCCGCAGCGCCTTCGCCGAGGCGGGGGTGGATCACCTGCCGCCCTTCACCCGCTGTGAATCCCCCTTCGTGATGCTGGCCCTGGCCGGCCGGCCCAACACCGTCACCCTGTGGACGGGCCTGGCGCCCAACGCCATGGGGCCGCAGTTGAAGCTGCCGGGGGAGAACGTCACCGACTTGGCCCTGAAGGAAAAGCTGCCGGACATCACCGTCTGCGCCGTCTATCGCCCCGACCTCATCATGACACCGGCCATCCAGCACCTCCTGGGCCAGGTAAGTCGGCTGAAGGACAACATGCTGGATTTGGCGCCCGATGCGGCGGTGCTGTCCGTTGGCTGAGCCCTCAGCCGCCGGTCGCTCGCCTCCACGAGGCTGCTTCCGTTGGTCCCACCAGACCTGCCCAGCGCCCCGGCGTCATGCCGAAGGCCTTCTTGAAATGGCGGTGCAGGTGGCTCTGGTCGGCGAAGCCGGTGGCGGCGGCCACCTCGGCCAACGGTTCGCCCTCGGTGATCATGCGGCGGGCATGCTGCAGCCGGCGCATCACCAGGAAGCGGTGGGGGCTTGTGGCGAACAGGGCCCGGAAGTGGCGGGCGAGGGCATAACGATCCAGGCCCGTGACTGCTTCCAGATCCTCTGAACGCACCGGAGCCAGGGCGTTGGCCTCCAAGTAGTCTCGCGCCCGGTGGGCCTGGCGCTGGGCCAGCAGGCCCAGGGGCTTGGTCTTGACGCTGGCATGGCGGGCCAGGCCACGGGCCAGGCGGACCAGCAGATCGTCCACCGCCAGATCCTCCAGCCCCTCATCCAGGGAACTGAGCGCCGGCAGCAGCACCTGGCGCAGCTCCGCATCGGCCAGCACCGGCTGACCGACGAAGGGCAGGGCGGCGCCGGGGTGTCCATCGGCGTCCAGGCAGCGGCGCAGCAGCGCCGGTTCCAGGTACAGCATGCGATAGCGCAAGGCCTCATCCGTGCCGGCGCCGCCGTCATGCTCCTCATCCGGATGCAAAATGATGACGTTGCCGGGGTGGCTATAGCGCCGCTGGCCCCGGTACTGGAAGGTCTGGACGCCGTGCAGCGTCACGCCCAGGCCATAGGTGTCGTGGCGGTGGGGGCTGAAGGCCTCACCATGGAAGCGCGCCTCGATCCGCTCGATACCGGGGAAGGCCGGGGCGGCGGTGATGCCGTCGGCCGCCGCGTCGGTGGCGGATTCGCGCGGCTCCGGGTCGCACAAACGTCCAAGACCGGCACCGGCGACGCCCGCCACAGTCGGGGCCTCTCCCGGCCTCAAGGAGCCCGTCTTGATGTTCGATACCAAAATCGCCCTCGTCCTGCGCGAAGACCTGGCCGCCTGGCAGGCGCTGAACGTTACCGCCTTCCTGACCAGCGGCATCGTCGCCCAATGTCCGGAGATCATCGGCGAACCCTACCGTGACCGCTCCGGCACCGTCTACAATCCGCTGTCGGTGCAGCCGGTGATCGTGTTGGCTGCCGACGCCGCGACCATGGCCGCCATCCATCGGCGTACCCTGGAGCGTGGCTTGCGCACCTCCCTTTATATCGAGGAGATGTTCCGCACTGGGCATGACGCCGCTAACCGCGCCGTCTTCGCCGATTACGGGCCGGAGGACGCCCGCGTGGTGGGCATCGGCATGCGTGCCGACAAGAAGCTGGTGGACAAGATCACCAAGGGCGCCCGCATGCACCCGTGATGGGGCAAGGTGCCGTCCCGGTGCGAAAAATGCCGCACGTGCCGACCCCGCGCCGATACGGAAGGGGCAACGATCCTTCGCCAGACGTGATACAACCCTCCCCTTCGGCGGGACCCTGCGGGGGGGATCCGCCTGGTCACCCCTGTTGATCGACGGTCGTCGAGGGCGGGGAAACGAAACAAGAGACTGTCAGGGGATCCCGATGACACGTACCGTTCTGCTTGGAACCGTGGGCGCGCTGGCGCTCGCGACGCTCACCGCCACCCCGGCGCTGGCGGAGAAGCCCGCCACGGCTGGCGCCAATCCCTTCGCCACCGCCAGCACCCTGCCGTTCGAAGCGCCCCGCTTCGACATCATCAAGGACGGCGACTATCTGCCCGCGTTCAAGCAGGGCATGAAGATCCAGCTGGCCGAGATCAAGAAGATCGCGGGCAACCCGGCGGCCCCCACCTTCGACAACACCCTGGTGGCGATGGAGAAGTCCGGCCGCATGCTGGACCGGGTCAGCCAGGTCTTCTTCGGCGTGGTGCAGGCCAACACCAACGACGCGCTGGACAAGGTGCAGACCATGGTGTCGCCCCTGCTGGCCCAGCACAACGACGCCATCTATTTGAACACGAAGCTCTTCCAGCGGGTCAAGGCGCTGTACGACACGCGCGACGGCCTGAAGCTGAACCCGGAGCAGGCCCAGCTGCTGAAGGTGTATTACCAGCAATTCATCCATGCCGGCGCCATGCTGAATGACGCCGACAAGGCCACGCTGCGCGATCTCAACACCAAGCTGTCGTCGCTGGAGACCGCCTTCCAGCAGAAGCTGGTGGCGGCGGCCAAGGAAGGCGGCCTGGTGGTCGACGACAAGGCCAAGCTGGCCGGCATGGGCGACGGCGCCATCGCCGCCGCCGCCGAGGCCGCCAAGGGCCGCAAGCTGGAGGGCAAGTACCTGGTGCCGCTGCAGAACACCACGCAGCAGCCGGCGCTGTCCTCCCTCGACGACCGGGCCACGCGCCAGGCCCTGTTCGAGCGCGGCTGGACCCGTGCCGAGAAGGGCGACGCCAACGACACCCGCGCCACCATCTCCGACATCGCCAACCTGCGGGCGCAGAAGGCCAAGCTGCTGGGCTTCCCCAATTACGCGGCCTATGTCCTGGCCGACCAGATGGCGGTGACGCCGGACGCGGCGGAAGGCTTCATGAAGCGCATGGTTCCCGCCCTGGCGGCGGAACAGAAGCGCGAGGCGGCCGATATCCAGGCGCAGATCAAGAAGGACGGCCAGGACTTCGCCCTGAAGCCCTGGGATTGGGACAAGTACGCCGAGCAGGTGCGCAAGGCCAAGTACGACCTGGATGAAGGCGCGCTGAAGCCCTATTTCGAGCTGCACACCGTGCTGGAGGAGGGGGTGTTCTACGCCGCCAACCAGCTGTACGGCCTGACCTTCAAGCGCCGCACCGACATCCCCGTCTACCAGCCCGATGTGCTGGTCTACGACGTCATCGACAAGGACGGCTCCCCCCTGGGGCTGATGTATTTCGACTACTTCAAGCGTGACAACAAGTCTGGCGGGGCGTGGATGTCCAACTTCGTCCAGCAGTCCAAGCTGCTGGGCACCAAGCCCGTGGTCTACAACGTCTGCAACTTCACCAAGCCCGCCCCGGGCCAGCCGGCGCTGATCAGCTTCAGCGACGTCACCACCATGTTCCACGAATTCGGCCACGCCCTGCACGGCCTGTTCGCCAACCAGACCTATGAAACCCTGTCGGGCACCAACGTGGCGCGCGACTTCGTCGAGTTCCCGTCGCAGTTCAACGAGCACTGGGCGTTGGACCCCAAGGTCCTGGCCCATTACGCCAAGAATTACCAGACGGGCGAGGTCATGCCGGCCGAGCTGGTGGAGAAGATCAAGAAGGCCGCCACCTTCAACCAGGGCTATGCCCTGGGTGAGATCGTCGCCGCCGCCATGCTGGACCTGGAATGGCACAGCCTGCCGGCCGACGCGCCCAAGCAGGATGTCGATGCCTTCGAGAAGGAGGCCCTGGCCAAGACCGGCCTGGACGTGGACGACGTGCCGCCGCGCTACCGCTCCAGCTATTTCCTGCACATCTGGGGCAACGGCTACGCCGCCGGCTACTACGCCTACCTGTGGACGGAGATGCTGGATGACGACAGCTACGCTTGGTTCAAGGACCATGGCGGCCTGACGCGGGAAAACGGTGAGCGCTTCCGCGAGATGATCCTGTCCAAGGGGCATACCGAGGACTACGGCCCCATGTTCCGCGCCTTCTACGGCCAGGACCCGGACATCGGGCCCATGCTGCGGAACCGCGGCCTGGCGCCGGAAGGCAAGTAAGCCTCCACCGCGAGGGGGTTGAGTGTGACGAGGGGCCGGTGGCGCATGCCGCCGGCCCCTTTTTTTCGGTGCGCCAGGCATGGCGCGAGGTGCGTAAGCACCGAGAGCCGGGTTGGTAACCGGCTTGTGACTTGGAGGTGGAAGTCCTCTACGGACCC
>NZ_VITN01000014.1 GCF_007828045.1 Nitrospirillum amazonense
CTGTCGACCGCGCACAAAGGCCGGACACATGACCGCTTTCAACCCAAACAAAATCTTACGCCAACACCTTGTTTCGGCGGGGCCGTCCACACATGGTATTACTGCCAGTGGTTCTGCCATGCCCTGCACATGGAAATGGTGGGCCGCATGCTGGTCCATCCGGCCAAGGCCTGACCGCCATGCGCGCAGCCGCCACCGTGATACTGGTCCTGCTGCTGGCTTGCCCGTGGGCCCCGACCGCGCACGCCGACGTGCGCGAGGTGCCCGCCGGCGGGAACGGGCTGGCCCGCGCGGTGGCGGCCGCCACCCCCGGGGATGTCCTGCGCCTGGCGCCGGGCATCCACCAGGGCGGTGTCACCATCGACAAGCCGCTGACCCTGGAAGGGCCGCCCGGCCATGCCGCCACCGTGGACGCCGGCGGCACGGGCAGCGCCCTGATCGTAACGGCGCCGGAGGTGACGGTGCGCGGCCTAACCCTGACAGGATCGGGCGTCGAACAGCACACCATGGATGCCGGTGTGCTGCTGCAACCCACGGCCACGGGCGCACGGATCATCGATAACCGGCTGACCGGCAACCTCTACGGCGTCTATGTCCAAGGCCCCCATGACGCCACGGTGGAGGGTAATGACATCGCCGGCCGCATCGATCTGCCCATGAGCCAGCGTGGCAACGGTATCACCGTGTGGAACGCCCCCGGTGCCCGCATCGTGAAGAACCGCATCACCGGCGGCCGTGACGGCATCTTCGCCAACGCCAGCCGCCAGGACCTGTTCCAGGGCAACCGCATGGAAGGCGTCCGTTTCGCCATCCACTATATGTACACCAACGACAGCCGCATCCTGGACAACGTGTCGGTGGGCAACGACATCGGCTTCGCCCTCATGTTCTCCGACCGTCTGGAGGTGCGGGACAACCAGTCCATGGGCGACAATGACTACGGCCTGCTGCTGAACTACGCCAACGCCTCCACCATCATCGGCAACCGGGTGACGGGGCGCTTCCTGCTGCCGCAGTCAGGCCGCCCGTCCGGGGGCGACGCCGGCGACGGCGCCATGATGCCCCGGGTGACGGGAAGCGAGGGCGGCTTGCGTGCCGGCACGGCCAAGTGCGTCTTCGTCTACAACGCCAACAAGAACCGGATCGCCGACAACCGCTTCGACGGCTGCGACATTGGCATCCACTTCACCGCGGGGGCGGAGCGCAACACCCTGACCGGCAACGCCTTCATCGGCAATCGCACCCAGGTCATGTATGTCGGCACCCGCTCGCTGAATTGGTCCGACCATGGCCGGGGCAATTACTGGAGCGACAACCCCGCCTTCGACCTGAACGGCGACGGCATCGCCGATGAGGCCTACCGCCCGAACGACATGGTCGACCGCGTCGTCTGGCGCTTCCCAGCCGCCAAACTGCTGCTGAACAGCCCGGCCATCCAGGTGATCCGTTGGGCCCAGGCCCAGTTCCCGGCATTGCATCCCGGCGGGGTGGTCGACAGCGCGCCCCTGATGAAGCCGCCCCCCGCCATCGCGAGTGCCCAGCCATGAGCGCCCACCCCGTGAACGCTTCCCCCACCAGCGCTTCCCCCACCAGCGCCTCGGTCGTCATCGACCAGGTCACGAAGATTTACGGCGCCCGCGCCGCCTTGACCGAGGTCAGCCTGCACCTGGACCCGGGCCAATGCGTGGCCCTGGTCGGCCACAACGGCGCCGGCAAGAGCACGCTGATCAAGCTGATGCTGGGCCTGATCCGGCCCACCCACGGACAGGTGCGTCTGCTGGGCGAGGATCCGGCCGGGGCGCATGCCGCCCGCCTGCGCCGGGCCGTGGGCTACCTGCCGGAAAACCTGGCCTTCCACCCCTCCCTCACCGGGCGGGAGACGTTGGACTTCTACGCCCGGCTGAAGGGCGTGGCCCGCGCCGGCAACACCGACCTGCTGGCCCGCGTCGGGCTGGAGGCGGAGGCGGCGCGCCGCCGCGTCGGCACCTATTCCAAGGGCATGCGCCAGCGCCTGGGCCTGGCCCAGGCGCTGCTGGGGCAGCCCAAGGTGCTGTTCCTGGATGAGCCGACCACCGGCCTGGATCCGGCCCTGCGCCAGGTGTTCTACGAGATCGTGCAGGAACTGCGCACCGCCGGCGTGACCGTCCTGTTGTCCTCGCACGCGCTGACGGAACTGGAGGGCCGGACCGACCGCATCATCGTCATGAACCGGGGCGTCAAGATCGCCGACGGCACCCTGGCCAACCTGCGCCACCTGGCCGATCTGCCGGTGCGCATCCAGGCCACGGGGGCCCCGGCGGGCGCGGTGGCGGATGCCCTCGGGACGCTGGGCCAGGTTTCAACCAACGGCCACGCGGTGGAATGCTTGTGCGCCGGCGGCGACAAGGTGGCCGTGCTGCGCCGCCTGACCGGCCTGCCCCTGGCCGACATCTCGGTGGTGGAGCCCAGCCTGGACGAGCTTTACGCCCATTTCCTGCGCCGGGAGCAGGCCACATGAGCATTCCCCTCATGACCATACCCCTCATCCTGGCCGGCAAGGAAATCCGTGACGGCCTGCGCAACCGATGGGTTGTCGCCGCCACCTTGCTGATGGCCACTTTGGCGCTCAGCCTCACCTTTCTGGGCAGCGTGCCCACCGGCACCGTGGGCGTGGGCGCCCTGGACGTGGTGGTGGTCAGCCTGTCCAGCCTGACCATCTTCCTGGTGCCGTTGATCGCCCTGCTGCTGTCCTTCGATGCCATCGTGGGCGAGGTCGACCGCGGCACCATGAGCCTGCTGCTCTCCTACCCCGTGTCGCGGGGCCAGGTGGTGCTGGGCAAGTTCCTGGGCCACCTCGCCTCGCTGGCCTTCGCCACCCTGGTGGGATATGGCGCGGCCGGGGCCGCCCTGGTGGCCACTGGCGCCGACACGGGGCCGGAGGGCTGGCGCGCCTTCGCCGGGCTGATCGGGTCCAGCATCCTGCTGGGCGCCGTGTTCATCGCCCTGGGCTATCTGGTCAGCGCCCTCGTGCGCGACCGGGGCGCTGCCGGCGGCATCGCCATCGGCCTGTGGCTGGTGTTCGTGCTGGTGTTCGACATGGCCCTGCTGGGCGTCCTGGTGGCGGACCAGGGCAAGACCGTCACCGTGGGCCTGCTGAACTGGCTGATACTGGCCAACCCGGCCGATGCCTTCCGCCTGTTCAATCTGACGGGCACCGCCCAGGTCAGCCAATTCGCCGGCATGGCCGGCATCGCCGGCCAGATCCACCTGGGTCCCGTCACCCTTCTCGCCGTTCTGGCCGGCTGGACCGCCCTACCCCTGGGCGCCGCCGCCCTCATCTTCTCCCGGAGGCAAATCTGATGCGCGCCCCTTACCTTATCGCCGTGCTGGCCATCCTGGCCATTGGCGGGTGCAAACCCAAGGCGGAGGTCGCGGCCATCCCCGCACCGCACAGCCTGACCGACGCCGACCTCGCCCATTTCTGCAACATGGCCGTGACGGAACACGGCGGCCCCAAGGGTCAGGTCCTGCTGAAGGGCGATCCCATGCCGGTGTGGTTCGCCTCCGTCCGCGACACGGTGGCCTATACCCTGCTGCCGGAGGAGCCCAAGGACATCGCCGCCATCTACGTGACGGCGATGGAGCTGATGAGCGACGACCAGCACCATCCGCCGGCCGGCAGCTGGATCGACGCCCGTACCGCCTTCTACGTGGTGGGCAGCGCCGAGCAGGGCGCCATGGGCGGTGGTGAGCTGTTTCCCTTCGGCAGCGAAGCGGCGGCGCAGGCCTTCGCGGCGGCGCACCAGGGCACCGTCATGCGCTATGCCGACATCCCCAAGGACAAGGTGTTCAACGAGGGCGACCGGAGTGGCGCGTCATGAGCATGCCCTCCCGCCGCCGTGTCCTGACCATCCTGGCCGCCACCGCTGGCCTGCCCCTGCTGGGCCTGCGCGGCACGCTGGCGGCCGAGACGCCATCCCCCCTGCGCCGCTGGTCCGGCGTGGCGCTGGGCGCCGATGCCCAGCTGGTCATCAACCACCCCGACCCGGCCGAGGCGGATACCCTGATCCAGGCGAGCCTGGCGGAGGTGGCGCGGCTGGAGGGCATGTTCAGCCTGTATCGGTCGGACAGCCTGCTGAACCGACTGAACCGCGACGGCGTGCTGGCCGACCCGCCGTCCGACTTGGTGGCCCTGCTGGCGGAGGCGCTGTCCATCGCCCGGCTGACCAATGGCGCCTTCGACCCCACGGTGCAGCCGCTATGGACGCTATACGCCGATCATTTTGGCAAGCCCGGCGCCGAACCGGCCGGCCCGCCAGTGGCGGCCTTGCGCCGTGCCCTGGCCTCTGTCGGGCACGCCCACGTGTCGGTAACGGCGGACCGGGTGGCCCTGAGTCGCCCCGGCATGGCGCTGACCTTGAACGGCATCGCCCAGGGGTATGTCACCGACCGGGTGATAGCCCTGCTGAAGGCGCGGGGTGTCGCCCACACCCTGGTGGACATGGGGGAGATACGGGCGGTGGGCCACCACCCCGCCGGCCGGCCCTGGACCGCCGGGATCAAAGTGCCGGGCGAAGGTGAGCGCACCTTGCTGACCCTGCCCCTGGTGGACCAGGCCCTGTCCACCTCCGGCGCCTACGGCACGCCGTTCGACCCCACGGGCCGCTTCAACCACCTGTTCGACCCGGCTACGGGGACGTGCAGCGACCCCAGCATGAGCATCAGCGTGCGCGCCCCCACCGCCACCCTGGCCGATGCCCTATCCACCGCCTTCAGCATCATGCCGCCAGAAGGTGTCAAACGGGTGCTGGCCCAACTGCCGGACTGCCAGGCCTGGCGCTCGCACACCAACGGCACCATCGTGGCGCTGGCCTGATCAGCTGTGCAGGCCGGGGGCCTCCTGCCCGGTGCTGGCCACGTATTCGGTGTAGCCGCCGCCGTACTGGTGGATGCCCTCCGGCGTCAGTTCCAGCACGCGGTTGGACAGCGTGGCCAGGAAGTGGCGGTCGTGCGACACGAACAGCATGGTGCCCTCATACGCCGCCAGCGCCGTGATCAGCATCTGCTTGGTGTCGAGGTCCAGGTGGTTGGTCGGCTCGTCCAGCACCAGGAAATTGGGCGGGTTGTACAGCATCATGGCCATCACCAGCCGGGCCTTCTCCCCGCCCGACAGGACGCGGCAGCGCTTTTCCACGTCGTCACCGGAGAAACCGAAGCAGCCGGCCAGCGCCCGCAGCGAGCCCTGGCCCGCCTGGGGGAACTTGGCCTCCAAGGCCTCGAACACCGTCTGCTCACCATCCAGCAGTTCCATGGCGTGCTGGGAGAAATAGCCCATCTTGACGCTGCCGCCGACCGTGACGGTGCCGGAGTCCGGCTGGTCGGCGCCGGCGATCAGCTTCAGCAGAGTGGACTTGCCCGCGCCGTTGACGCCCATGACGCACCAGCGCTCCTTGCGGCGGATGGTGAGGTCAAAACCCTTATAGATGGTGCGGCTGCCGTAGCCCTTGTGCACATTCTTCAGTACCGCCACGTCGTCGCCCGAGCGCGGGGCCGGCGGAAACTCGAAGGTCACGATCTGGCGGCGCTTCGGCGGCTCGACCCGGTCGATCTTGTCCAGCTTCTTCACGCGGCTCTGCACCTGGCTGGCGTGCGAGGCGCGGGCCTTGAACCGCTCGATGAACTTCAGCTCCTTCGCCAGCATGGCCTGCTGGCGCTCGAACTGCGCCTGCTGCTGGCGTTCGTTCAGCGCCCGCTGCTGCTCATAGAACCCATAGTCACCGGAATAGCTGGTCAGCGACCCGCCATCGATCTCGATGATCTTGGTGACGATCCGGTTCATGAACTCCCGGTCATGGGAGGTCATCAGCAGGGCGCCGTCGTAACCCTTCAGGAAACCCTCCAGCCAGATCAGGCTTTCCAGGTCCAGGTGGTTGCTGGGTTCGTCCAGCAACATGGCGTCGGGCTTCATCAGCAGGATGCGGGCCAGGGCCACGCGCATCTTCCAGCCGCCGGACAGCATGCCGACGTCCTTGTCCATCATCTCCTGGCTGAAACTGAGGCCGGCCAGCACCTCACGCGCCTTGCCTTCCAGCTCATAGCCGCCCAGTTCGTCGAAGCGCGCCTGCACCTCGCCATAGCGCTCGATGATCTCATCCATGCGGTCGGCTTGGTCGGGGTCGGACATGGCGGCCTCCAGGACAGCCATCTCCTTGGCCACCTCGCTGACCGGGCCGGCGCCGTCCATCACCTCCGCCACCGCGCTGCGGCCGGACATCTCGCCCACGTCCTGGTTGAAGTAGCCTATGGTGATCTGCTTCTCCACCGACACCTGGCCGGTGTCCGGCAGTTCCTCGCCCGTGATCATGCGGAACAGGGTGGTCTTGCCGGCGCCGTTGGGACCGACCAGGCCCACCTTCTCACCCCGGTTCAAGGCAGCGGACGTCTCCATGAACAGGATGCGGTGGCCGTTGTGCTTGCTGATGTTTTCGAGGCGGATCATGGGGACCGGTTTCCGAAGGCGGGGATGGCCCCCTTATGCCACAGGATGCGCAACGCGATAGTGTCCGGATCGGCATACCGGTCCAGCGATGGGGGCTGCGCCCCCGCACATCCTGGCTCCGAAAATTTTTCCCATTGCCCATAAGGGATTTTTGGCGCCCGTTCGTCATCCAGGGAAAGGGCGCCGTGTGCGCGCGAAAAGCCAAAGGGAGGAAGGACGTCCGGTGAACAGAAGTGCGGTGGATCTATGGTTTGTGGAGGAAGTCCTACCCTTGGAGGCGGCGCTGACCGGCTATCTGCGCCGCAAATGGCGGGAGGTATCCGAGATCCCCGATCTTCGGCAGGAAATCTACACCCGCGTCTACGAGGCGGCGACCGTGGCGATCCCTGAGATGACCAAGCCCTTCCTGTTCATGACCGCCCGCAACCTGCTGATCGATCGCGCCCGCCGCGCGCAGGTGGTCTCCATCGAGACGGTCATCGATCTTGAGGACCTGGACGTGGCCGATACCGTGCCCAACCCGGAACAAAGCGCCGTCGGCCGCGAGGCCATGCGGCTGCTGCAGGCCGCCATCAACCGCCTGCCGCCGCGCTGCCGCGAAGTGACGCTGCTGCGCAAGGTGCACGGCCTGCCGCAGCGCGACGTGGCCCGCCGCATGGGCATCAGCGAAAGCACGGTGGAGCAGCAGGTGGCCAAGGGCGTGCGCCTGATCGCCGACGCCATGATCGACATCGTCCCCGAACCCGTGACCGGCCGCTTCGGCCGGCGGCCGCGCAAGGTGGGGCAGCCATGATGGAGCATGATCCCATCGAGGAACAGGCGGCACGCTGGCTGGCCCGCCAGGATGCCGGCCCCCTGGACGCGGCGGCCAAGGCCGGGTTCGACGCCTGGATCGCCACCTCCACCCGCCATCGCGTGACCTACCTGCGGCTGGAGGCGGCATGGCAGCGGGCCGACCAGCTGCGCGTCACCCGCCAGGCCCCCGTCCTGCCCCCGCCGCGCGCCAGCGTGGCGCGCGGGCCGTGGCGCCGCTGGGCGCCCGCGATGGCCGTCGCCGCGGCGGTGGCCCTGGTCGTCATCATTCCCGCCTTGGATGACTGGCCCTTCGCCGCCGGGCAGAAGTTCAGCACCGGCGTCGGCGATCGTTACACCGCCCACTTGCAGGACGGATCGCAGATCGAGCTGAACACCGACACGCGCTTGAGGGCCTCCGTCGATCAGACGACGCGCGAGGTGCGACTGGACAAGGGTGAGGCCTTCTTCGAGGTGGTGCACGACGACAAGCACCCCTTCGTCGTCATCAGCGGCGACCTGCGCATCGTCGACGTCGGCACCAAGTTCTCCGTCCGCCGTGACGGCGACAGGCTGGAGGTGGTGGTGGCCGAAGGCGCCGTCGTGGTTGAGGATATGGCCCATCCCAACGATGTGGCTCCCACGCTGGTGACCCAGCTGAGCGCGGCGGTGGCGCAGCCCAAGGCCATCCGGAAAAGTCCGCGTAGTGAGGAACAGGTGCGGGACGCCCTGGGTTGGCGCCACGGGACGCTGGTCTTCACCGACCGTCCCTTGCGCGAGGTGGCGGCGGAGTTCAACCGCTACAACCGCAAACAGCTGGTGGTGCCGGCCGAGGGCCCCATGGGCGATATCCGCATCGGTGGCAGTTTCGAGGCCACCAATATCGACGCTTTCGCCCGCCTGCTGCACAGCGGTTTCGGCCTGAAGGTAATCGACGACGGCAGGGAAATAAGAATTTCAAATTGAGAATAGGGGATCCGGCACGGTCCTTCGTCATAGCCAAATACAACAATCCAGAAATGAGGGAGAAATCGTGCCAACCCCCAATATCCGTCACGCCCTTTCCGCCGCCCTTCTGACGACGGTCTGCTGGCCAGCACTAACGCAAGCCGCTGAATCCATGGCGGTGCCGCAACCTTCGCGCGCGATCACTTTGGCATCAGCCGCCGAAACGATGATTGACATCCCGGCTGGTGATCTGCGCGCCGCGCTGGAAAGCTATATTCGCCAGACCGGCTCGCAACTGATCTACAAGGCCGACGACGTCGCCGGCATCAGCACCAAGGGTGCCCAGGGTCACCTGTCGGCCCAGCAGGCGCTGGACAGCATTCTGGCCAACACCGGCCTGACCGTGCACCGCGACCCCTCGGGCGCCGCCGTGGTCAGCCGCAAGGCCGACCGCGCCGCCACGGCGACCCCGGCCCTGCGTAATGCCGCCGCCCAGGGGGGCGCCACCGAGGGGGCCGCGGCCCAGACCCAGGTGGCCCAGGCCACGCCCGCCACCACGACCGGTGCCGACGACACCGTGCAGATGGGCGGCGCGCCCGACCTGCAGGAAATCATCGTCACCGGCTTGCGCTCCAAGCGCAACCTGCTGAACGCCTCCGTCGCCATCACCGCGGTGAACGAGGCCGATCTGGCCCAGAAGGCGCCGCGCAGCACCGTCGATGTGCTGGAGATGATCCCCGGCATCTTCGTCGAGGGCACGGCCGGCCCCGTGTCCAACAACTACTCGGTGCGCGGCCTGCCCGGTGGCAGCCAGCAGTTCGTCCGCCTGATCGAGGATGGCATGCCCGCCATCTATGGCGGCCTGAACGATGACGAGGTTTTCCAGAACGACATCTCGATCGACCGGGTCGAGGCGCTGCAGGGCGGCAGCTCCGGCATCCTGACGCCCAACGCCGCCGGCGCGTCCATCAACTTCATCTCGCGCAAGCTGAACTTCGACGAGGCCGGCGGCATCGCCCGCATCACCGGCACCACCTATGGCGACCGGCGCGGCGACCTGTGGTTCTCGTCCCCCATCCCGGACCTGAAGGACACCGCCTTCGCCATCTCCGGCTATTACGACAGCACGCCGGGTGTGCGCAGCTCGCCCTTCCGGTACGAGACCTATCACATCAAGGGCCAGCTGGAGCACAAGTTCGAGGACGGCTGGATCCGCTTTACCGTCAAGGACTGGGACGAGCACGACCCCTACTACGCCGACCAGCCCTACGCCTACAACAACGGCACGATTTCCAGCGTGCCGGGCCTGGACACGCAGTTCGGCAACATCATCGGCAAGGGCTTCGCCAACGTCAGCGTGCCGGATTCCTGCTACGCCAACGGCCAGTGCTTCCGCAATTTCAGCATGCAGGACGGCATCCACGCCACCGGCCACCAGTTCCGCGTGGATGGGGAGCGTGAGTTCGACCACGGCATCTCCCTCTTCGCCCGCGGCCGCTATACCGAGACGGATTGGGACTTCAACGGCGTGTTCGCCGGCAGCGGCACCGGCAACGGCGGCCTGGCCTCGGCCCTCACCTACCTGGCACCCACCAGCGCCTCGCCCATCTACGACCTGCTGCAGTCCGGCTTGGCCGCCTTCCCCGGCACCACGCAGTTCGGCATCCGCAACCTGACCAACGGCCAGGTCACCGCGGCGTCCAACGCCGCCGCCCTGAACGCGCTTAACGGCAACGGCCTGCTACAGCAGACCGTGCTGAACCGCCAGCTGGTGAAGTTGCGCGACTGGGGCAGCGATTTCGGCGCCAAGTGGGACACCTCGGGCGACGGCTGGACCAACAGCCTGACCGTGGGCGGCATGATCTACGCTACCGACATCGCCAACGACCAGTCCGGCGTCTCCACCGTCATCAACGACGTGAAGAACCAGTCCAACATCTATGACATCGTGGCCATGAACAGCGCCGGCAACGTGCTGGGCACGCTGGGCAACAACGGCCTGATCTCCTACGGCAACTGGGGCGCTGGCATCAGCGCCACCCACCAGACGTCGAAGTCGGTCTACGTGAACGACGAATTCGCCTGGAACCAGGACCTGCACTTCGACTTCGGCGTGCGCTATGAGCGCGAGGACACCGACGGCGTGGCGGGCAACAGCTCGCCCCAGCCCATCCCGGCGGGCGTGGGCGGCATCGTGCAGGTGAACCCGAACGCGTTCAACGGCACCTACAGCTACACCTCGGGCCATGAGTCGCCGGTGCACGTCACCGCCGGCGTGAACTACACCATCGCCCAGAACCTGTCGGTCTACGCCCGCTACGCCCACGCCTACCAAACCCAGGGCACCAACCCGCAGGCGGCCGCCCTGTCCCTGTACGAAGGTGGCGTCACCTATTCCGACTATGGCCTGACCGGCACCGTCCGCGGCTTCCGTACCGAGTTCAAGAACCAGACCTGGGGCGGCGGCGTCAATCCGGCCGATCCCAACCTGAACCAAGGCTTCTTCGCCGATTCCGAGACCAACGGCGTCGATGTCGACCTGTACTACCGCCCGCAGTACGAGCCGCTGAGCGCCTTCGGCGTGCACGCCCAGGCCACCTACCAGGACCCGACGTTCAGCAACGTCAAGGTCGGCTTCATCGACGTCAACGGCACCAACATCGCGCCGCAGGTGGCCGCCTTCTACAATGGCAAGATCCCGGGCCGCACCCCGAAGATCCTGTACGCCGTCACGCCGGAGTACAACCTGCCCAACAACAAGGGCCAGATTTACCTGCGCTACAAATATGTCGGCCGCATCTTCGCCGACAACGGCAACCAGGTGGAGCTGCCCGGCTACGGCGTCGTGACCATCGGTGCCATCTACAACATCACGCCGGCCATGACGCTGAACGTCAGCGTCGACAACGTGACGGATGAGCTGGGCCTGACGGAGGGCAACCCCCGCCAGGGCTTCACCCAGCAGGTCGTGAACGGCTACTTCTATGGCCGTGGCATCGTCGGCCCGAACGCCATGGTGTCGCTGACCGCGAAGTTCTGATCCCGCTTCCTCCCCCCTTCCTCCCCTGGGCGGCGGATCAGTCTCGGGGCCCGCCGCCCGCTTTTTTCCCTGAAGGAGAGCGAAACCGTGTCAGATCGCCGGATCCGGAAGGTCGTCATCCTGGGCGGCGGCACCGCCGGATGGATGACGGCGGCAGCGCTGGCCAAGGTCAACACCCCGCCGCAGTTCGAGGTGACGCTGATCGAGTCCGATGAGATCGGCATCATCGGCGTGGGGGAGGCCACCATTCCCACCATCCACTGGTTCAATCGCCTGATCGACCTGGATGAGGCGCAATTCCTGCGCGAGACCAAGGCCACCTTCAAGCTGGGCATCGAGTTCGTCGGCTGGAATGGCGGCGATAGTCGTTATTTCCATCCCTTCGGCCGCTATGGCGGGCCGGCCGACGCGCAGATGTTCTTTCACCGCTGGATTCGCGCCAACCTGGGTGGCTTCCCCCACGGCCACCAGGATTATTCCCTGGCCACGCTGGCGGCCAGGGCGAACAGGTTCGGCCCGCCCGCCCCCGACCCCAATTCCCTTTTCTCCACCCTGGGTTATGCCTACCACTTCGACGCCGGGCTCTACGCCGCCCATCTGCGCCGCCTGTCCGAGGCGCGCGGGGTGAAGCGGATCGAAGGCAAGGTGGAGCGGATCGAGCAGGACCCGGAGACCGGCTTCGTCACCCGCCTGACCACCCACCGGGGCGAGGTGGTGGAGGGCGACCTGTTCATCGACTGTTCCGGCCTGCGCGCCCTGCTGATCGAGGGCGTGATGAACAGCGGGTTCGAGGACTGGTCGCACTGGCTGCCCTGCGACCGCGCCCTGGCGATCCCTTGCGAGCGTGTCGCCGACCCCACCCCCTACACCCGCGCCACCGCCCACGCCTTCGGCTGGCAATGGCGCATCCCGCTGCAGCACCGTACCGGCAACGGCATCGTCTACAGCAGCCGGTTCGTGGGCGACGATGAGGCGGCCGCCACCCTGATGGCCAACCTGGACGGCAAGGCGCTGGCCGACCCGCGCCTGATCCGCTTCCAGACCGGGCGGCGGCGGCGGTCCTGGGTCAAGAACGTGGTGGCCATCGGCCTGTCCAGCGGCTTCCTGGAGCCCTTGGAATCCACCTCCATCCACCTGATCCAGAGCGGTATCGCCAAGCTTCTGTCCCTGTTCCCCACCCGCGACTGTCCGGAGGAGACGGCGGGTCAGTTCAACCAGGTCTATGGCGCCGACGTTGAATCGGTGCGCGACTTCCTGGTGCTGCACTACAGCCGCACCCAGGGACGGGATGAGCCCCTGTGGCGCCACTGCCAGGCCATGGCGGTGCCGGAGGGCCTGTCCTTGAAGGAACGCCACTTCACCCGCACCGGCCGCATCGTGCTGTCGACCGACGAACTGTTCCGCGAGGCCAGCTGGTTCGCCGTGCTGATGGGCCAGGGATTGCGGGCCACCGACTACAACCCGCTGCTGGACACCATGCCGGCCAACGAGAACCTGGCCTACTTGCTGCGCCTGCGCGACCAGATGGCCAAGGCCGCCGCCACCCTGCCCAGCCACGAAGAATATCTCCGCCGCGTGATGGGACCGGCCTGACCCCTGACCCTCCTCCCGTCCGTCCACCCCGCCGCCGCCCCAGCTTGCCACCTTCCCAATTCCGGGGCGGCGCGCCCCTGGTTCATGCCTGCCTCATAGGACCCGCCCATGCCGCGCCTTCCGCACCTGCTCTCCAGCTCTGTCCTGGCCCTGACGCTGGCCTGGGCGCCGGCATGCTTCGCCGACACGGCCGCCAAGCCTGCCCTGTCCTACAGCCTGACGGAGGGGCGGAACCTCAACACCTTCCTGCGTCAGGGCGAGGTGGCGGCCCACCTGCTGCTGCGTTCCGGCAAGGACGCGCGCATCCTGGTGGCTTTCCCGGCCGGCAACAGCAGCGTCGGCCTGTGGCTGGACACGGCTGACACCGCCAGCTGGACCCTGACCGGCCCCCCCCAGCCGGTGACCACCACCGACGCCCAGGGCCGCCCCCTGCGCGGGGTGGTGTTCGAGGCGACGCTGAAGGCCGACAGCGCCCTGCCCCGCCAGGGCGTGCTGTCCAGCACCCGGGTGCTGCGCGACTATGAAACCCTGCGCACCCTGCCCGCCCAGGTGCAGGCGCGGCCCACCCGCACGAACGACACGCTGGACTGGAGCCGCGACCGCCTGGACGGCAAGGCTGGCTACCGCCTGACCGTGACGGTGACCCACGGCCAGCTGACGGACGGTGGGTTTAAGGCCGGTGCCGACGGCACCATCGGCCTGCGCGTCACGGCACTGACCGGTGAGACGCCGCTGACCCCGCTGGCCGGCGACCAGTTGCTGAACGCCGGCGCGGCGGCGCAGCCGGCCAGCCGCGACGCCCTGACCTTCCTCAGCTATCGGGAAAAGCTGCTGGCCGGGTCCTGGCGCTTCCATACCTATTTCGGGCGCGACACCCTGATGTCCGTCATGCTGTTGATGCCGGCCCTGCAACCGGATGCCGTGCAGGCCGGCTTGCGCTCCGTCCTCGCCCGCCTGTCGCCGGCCGGTGAGGTGGCGCATGAGGAGGATATCGGCGAATTCGCCATCCTGGACCATCTGAAGGCCGACGGCGGCATGTCAGACGCGCCCGTCTATGACTACAAGATGGTGGACAGCGATTTCCTGCTGGCGCCGGTGGCGGGGGCCTGGCTGTTGGACGACGCGCGCGGCCGGGTGGCGGCCGCCGAATTCCTGGCTGCGCCCGATGGCCGGCATGGGGAAAGCGAGGCGGCGGGGGCGGCCCTGGTGCGCAACCTGCGGCAGGTGGTGGCCCAGGCCACCCCCTTCGCCGTGGCCCCCGGCACCACCACCCTGGTGCGGCTGAAGCCGGGCCAGCGGGTCGGCGAATGGCGCGACAGCAACACCGGCCTGGGCGGCGGTGTCTATCCCTACGACGTCAATGCCATCCTGGTGCCGGCGGCCCTGGAGGCGGCGGACGCCCTGCTGAAGTCCAAGCTGCTGGACCCCTGGATGGACGCGGCCGCCCGTACCGACCTGGCCAAGGCCGCGGACCTCGCGAAGGTGTGGCGGGCCAAGGCCCCCGCCCTGTTCGACGTGACGGTGGCGCCGGCCGAGGCGCGCCGGGACGTCGCCGCCTATGCCGCCAAGGTGGGCGTGCCGGCCGACGCGGCGCTGGCGGCCCTGCCCAAGGGCCCGGTGCGCTTCCACGCCCTGTCGCTGAACGCCGACGACACCCCCGTCCCGGTCCTGCACTCGGATGAAGGGTTTGAGATGCTGTTCGGCCACCCCAGCCCCGCGGCGCTGGACGCCGCGGTGGAGGCTGCCGACCGCCCCTTCCCCGCCGGCCTGATGACCGGCATCGGCATGCTGGTGGCCAACCCGGCCTACGCGCCGGCGGCAACGCAGGACCTGTTCCCCCGCACCGCCTATCATGGCACCGTCGTGTGGTCCTGGCAGCAGGCGCTAACCGCCGCAGGCTTGGCCCGGCAGTTGACGCGCACCGACCTGCCGGCCACGACCCGGGCCAAGCTGACCCGGATGCAGACCGCGCTGTGGCGGGACATCGAGGCCGCCAAGGGAGTGCAGAACTCCGAACTGTGGTCCTGGGACTACCGCGACGGCCACTACATCGTCGCCCCCTATGGCGCCGCCGGCAACGACGCCGACGAGTCCAACGCCGCTCAGCTGTGGAGCACCGTCTTCCTGGCCGTGCAGCCGCCCGGGGGACAGCGCTAATCGCTGTCCAGCTTTAAACACCTGGTGGCATACGATGCTAGTGCGAGGTTTCCGGCCAGAACCCAGGATCCATGATCTGCTCAAATGACCATGGGCATTCCGCCGGAAAGGTTGCCTCCGGCAGGCCGGTTTCATCAGCGGCCATGATCAAGGCGTTGCCGTAAGCCTGCTGAATGGCTTCCGGCAGTTTCGCCGTCAGGCTGGGGTTGTCCTGAAGATGAACGGCCAAGTCTCGCCGTTGCACCCGGATCGTCGCTTCCCAAGAAGAGCCGCGTCGCACCGGCTGGAACTGCCATTTCAGGAGATGCAGGAGTAAGACCACGAGGCGCTTTGACAGTTCACGCTTCTCGGCTTTGCCCATGCTCTCGATTTCCTCGGCGATGTGCTCAATGTCTGCCGCCGACAGCTTGCCGGAGCGCAGCAGGGCCGCCTGCTCATTGGCCCAGGCGTAAAAGTCCTGCTCATAAAGGCCGGACTTGGGCATCAGCACTTCCTCCTTCGAACGACTGGGCCTGAGGATAGCACAAGCCGTCGCCCAGGATGGATCGAGGATCTGCATGATATCGCACAAGCAAAGGCAAAGGTCCCAGCGCGTTTACCGTTCGGTGCAAGGGTTGAAGGAGCGGCGAATAACGAAACCAAAATTACTAAAGTTCCGTGACAGGCCGGAATCTGGCCGCGTGCCGCGTCTTGGCTTTCCGAGGGCGCCCGTCGTGGGCGTCCATGACGGAGCCGAAAGAAGACTATGCGACACACGATGCTCAAGGACGTCCTGCTGTGCGGCGCCATGGCCGGCGCCCTGCTGGCCGCACCGACCATCCATGCCGCTGAAGCCAGCGCCCCCGCCACCCCTGCCCCCAACGCCGCCGACGCCGGCACCCCCGACGCCAGCACGGACGGGACGCTGGACGAAATCCTGGTCTTCGCCAACCGCGACCAGGCCGACACCGCCAAGATGCGCTCGTCCAACACCGTCGACATCATGTCGGCGGCGGAGCTGGAGCACACCGCCGTCCACAACGTGGCCGAGGCCCTGGGCCTGCTGCCCGGCGTGACCGTCAGCAACACCGGCCAGTCGGTGGCCGGCGGCATCGATGGCGCCTCGCGCGGCGAAGGCATGCTGGTGGCCATCCGGGGCATGAACTCCGAATTCGCCGTCGACCTGATGAACGGCGTGGAGGTGGCCCAGGGCCTGCCCTACAGTCGCAGCGTGCAGCTGGACCTGCTGCCGCCGTCCGGCCTGCAGACCATCGTCGTCAACAAGACGCTGGACGCGTCCATGAGCGGCGACGCCATTTCCGGCACCGTCGACTTCCGCACGCCCACGGCCTACGACTTCGCCAATCCGCTGCACTTCAGCATCCAGGGCGGCGCCCGCCTGGAAAGCCGGGCGCGCGACTATGGCGAGACCGGCCTGGGCGGCAACACCGCCGCCGAGGTGGCGACCCAGTTCGGCCGCGACCGCCAGTTCGGCGTCTATGTCAGCGGCTATTACGACAAGCGCTACTTCACCAACAGCGAGATGGCGGGCATCGACAGCGCCCACAACGACGGCGGCTGGGGCTTCGCCGTCAGCAGCGCCAAGAACGGCTCGACCAACCCGGCGGGCACGGACCCGGCATCCAACCTGCGCCAGACCGGCATCAGCGTCGGCGTGTCGGACGGCAGCACCGAACGCTACGGCGGCAACCTGTCGCTGGACTGGCACCCGGACGACACCACCGCCGTCTTCCTGCGCGGCTCCTTCGCCCGCGAGAACGCGGTGCAGAACAGCACGCTGAGCCAGATCATCAGCACGGACAAGAGCTGGAACGCCCTGGCCAACGGCCTGTACGGCCTGAGCGTGGACAAGTACCGCACCTCCGTCTGGTATGAGACCAACCCGGAACGCGCCGACCTGTCCACCCTGCAGCTGGGCGGTGAGAAGAAGCTGGGCGCCCTGACCCTGACGCCCACCCTGTTCTTCAGCGCCGCCAACAACGACCGCCCCAACCACATCGAGGCGTCGGCCCGCAACGACCAGTACAGCAGCGACGCCCGCTTCCCCAGCGGCATCAGCGGCATGGGCACCAATGACGGCTACCCCGTGCCGGTGTTCAGCCCGGGCATGTACGACGCCCTGAACAACGCCGCCACCGCGCTGTGGGCCCGCCGCGCCGGCCAGCTGACCCAGCAGGGCAGCCATCAGGACAAGTACGGCGCCAAGCTGGACGGCCAGTACGACATGAACGACAACGGCCCGCTGTCCTTCATCAAGGCCGGCGTGAAGTTCGTGGAAAGCGACCGCGCCGTCACCAACCGCGACTGGACCAACCCCTATTTCTCCGCCCTGGGCTATCCCAACAGCACCTGGTCCAGCCTGGGCATCGCCAACGGCTATTATTCCTCCGTCTACCCCGGCCGCTACAGCTGGTCGGTGCCCAAGGTCAACCAGCAGGCCCTGCTGGACTATTTTTACAAGCTGCAGACGGCCGGCAGCTTCGACACCTGCAACGGCAACTACGTCGACAACATGAACTGCAACACCCTGAAGGGGCGGGAGCAGGTGACGTCGGCCTATGTCATGGCCGACCTGCAGTTCGGCCAGGTGGAGGTCATCCCCGGCATCCGGTTCGAGCACACCGACATCCACAACACCTTCTGGCAGCTGGACAACAGCGGCAACAGCGTGGGCCATTGGGAAAACAGCAGCACCACCTACAACGAGCCGCTGCCCAGCGTGCTGGTGAACTGGCGCCCCGACAACGACACGGTCTACCGCGCCAGCGTCAGCCAGTCCTACACCCGCCCCGCCCTGGTGCAGCTGGGCGCCTCCTCCTCCGTGTCCATCAGCGCCGACACGGGTGTCAAGACCATCACCCAGGGCAACCCCAACCTGAAGCCCATCGAGTCCACCAACCTGGACATGTCGGGTGAATGGCACAACAGCCAGGGCGGCACGGCCTCGGCCGCCGTCTATTACAAGCGGCTGTCGAACTACCTGTTCGACAACGGCTCCACCCTGGTGAACCCCTTCAGCACCACCAGCAACCTGGTCAGCATCAGCCAGCCCAAGAACGGCGGCGACGGCGACGTCTACGGCATCGAGCTGGCGTTCCGGCAGAAGTTCGACACCATCCTGCCCGGTTGGCTGTCGGGCTTCAGCATCGGCGGCAACGTTACCCGCCAGTGGTCGGTGGTCGATACCGGCATCAAGGGCCTGGACGCCGACCAGCCCATCCAGAACGCCCCCGGCTGGCTGGCCAACGCTACCCTGTCCTACGCCGTGGGCGGCTTCTCCGCCGACCTCGGCTACAACTACACCGGTTCCTACCTGGCCTATTATGATTACCTGGGCCAGGGCGGCAGCTGGGACAACATGTGGGTCCGGCCGACCAACCGCCTGGACCTGCACGTGGGCTACAAGTTCGACAACGGCTTCGCGGTCGATGGCTCCGTCTCCAACCTCACCGGTGACTACACCTATTGGGCGCATATCGGGCACAACAGCCTGACGCTGTCGAACATCGTCGATAGCGGCACCACCGCGCTGATGACCGTCAAGTATACCTACTGATCCGTCCTGCTACCGGGGGTGGGGCCGTGAGGTCCCGCCCCCCTTGCCACCCCCGCGTCCCCATCATCCGGAGCCTGCACATGGCGCAGCCCTCCATCATAAATCTGCAGCCTGCCGTCGCTATGACCTTGTCCGCGCCCATTGGTCGGCGGAGAGGAAAGATGGACAATCAGGCCGATGCCAGGGCCAAGAGCGATGCGCCGTCGGCGTTCGACGGCGCGGAGTTCGAGGCGCACCAATCCGTGCTGCGCGGCTATTTCGCCCGCCGCGTGCGCCAAGCGCAGGACGTGGACGATTATGTCCAGGACGTCTATCTGCGCGCCCTGGCCGCCGCCCCCGCCCGGGGCGTGGACAACTGGCGCGCCTTCCTGTTGCGGGTGGCCAGCAGCCTGCTGGTCGACCGCTTCCGCCGCAACGCCGCCCGCCACCAGGACGCCCACGACGGCCTGGACGAGGTGGCGGAACTGGCGGACGACGGCGCAGCCACGCCCGAGCACACCGTCATGGTCCGGCAGGAGCTGGCCAGCCTGGAGGCGGCGCTGCGCGACATCGACCCCCTGGCACGGCATGCCTTCCTGCTGGTGCGCGTTGATGGGCTGAGCCACCGGGAAGTGGCCGGCCGCCTGGGCCTTGAGGTCAAAATGGTGTCTCGTCAAATCGAACGCGTCCTGGCCCACCTTGCCCGGACGATGGTGGAGCCGGCGCGTTGACCTCCACCGATCACGATCAAGCCTTGTTGGAAACCGCCGCCGCCTGGATGCGGCGCATACAGGCGGGAGAGCTGGGGCCGGAGGGCCAGCGGACCTTTCGCGCCTGGCTGGCCGCCGACCCCCGGCACACCGCCGCCATGGACCTGGTGACCCGCGCCTGGACGGCCAGCGGCACCATCGATGACAAGGGCGCGCTGCGGCCGGACCTGACACGGGCCCGCGGCCTGCGCCTGGCCAACGAGAAAACGCGCCCCCACCGGTCCTGGCGCCCCATCGCCTGGATGCCGCCCCTGGGCGGCCTGGCCGCCGTCCTGGCCCTGGCGCTGGTCTGGCTGTGGAATGGCGCGGTCAGCGAGGCCGACTACGTCACCGCCGCCCATGACCACCCCCAGGTGACCCTGTCCGATGGCACCGTCATGCGCCTGGGCGGATCCACCCACCTGCATGTGCGCATCGACCCGCTGGGCCGCCGCGTGGACTTGGCCCAGGGCGAGGCGGAGTTCCAGGTGACACATGAGGCGCTACGCCCCTTCCACGTGATGGCCGGAGCACTGGAGGTGCGCGACCTGGGCACGCGCTTCACCGTTTCATCCCACGGCGGGCAGGTGCGCGCCGTGCTGCTGGAGGGGGCGGCCGAGGTCCGCGACCGCGACAGCGGCCGGGTGCTGGCCAGCCTGGCACCCGGGCAGCAGGTGGACCAGGACGGCTGGGGGCCCCTGCGCCTGGGCAAGGCCAATGTGGACCAGGTCAGGGCCCGCCAGGATGGCCGCATGCTGTTCGATGACGTGCCCCTGGCCCAGGTGGTGCCGGAGGTGGCGGCGCGTACCGGCATCGTCCTGCGCCTGGACGACCCCGCCCTGGGCGCCATCCGCGTCAGCGGCAGCTATCGCGCCGACGATATCGCCGGCTTCCTGGCCGCCCTGGCCCGTCTGCATCCCATCACCTGGCGGCAAGACGCCAATGGGGATTATCGGATTGCGCGCCGGCGGTAAGCCCCAGCCCCGGCCCGGACGCCGCCAGGGGCGCCGCCTGGCGGCGTCCTGCGCCGTGCTCCCTTTGTTGGCGACGCCCGCTATGGCGGGAAGCGCTTTCTTTATCGCGGAACAACCCCTGGGTAGCGCGCTGTTGGACCTGGCGCGCCAGTCTGGCCGCGACGTGTTGTTCCGGCCGGAGCTGGTGCGCGGCTGCCGCGCCGGCCCGCTGGCGGGCGTGACGGATTTCGAGGTGGCGCTGGGCCGCCTGATATCCGGCTGCCACCTGCGCCATCGCCTGGGCGACGGTGGCGCCATCGAGTTGGAACGGGCGTCGCCCACCCCGGCCGTGGCTCCCGCCGCCAGCCAATTGCCCGAGGTGCTGATCGTCAAGGCCCCCTACCATGGCGTGCCGCCGGCGGAGATTGCCGCCACCGCCCTGACCGACAGCCTGACCGCGGCGGATCTGCACAACGGGGCGGACCGCACTCTGGCGGAAAGCCTGGGCCGGCTGGCGGGGGTCAACGTGCTGGTGACATCCCTTCAGGGCGACCTGGGCGGCATCGACCGGGCGGCGCGGGGCGAAGGCCAGTTCGCCGCCGTGCGTGGGCTGGACAGCGCCTACGCCGTCACCCGCCTGGATGGGGTGTCGGTGGCGCAGAGCATGCCCTACAGCCGCGCCGTGCAACTGAGCCTGCTGCCGCCACTCGCCATGGACGGGGTGGAACTGACCAAGACGCCAGACGCCCACGACGACGGCGACGCCACCGCGGGCCAGTTCGACCTGCGCCTGGCGTCCGCCCTGGAGGGCGGGGAACATACCCGCCTGCTGGTCCAGGGCAATTTGGACGAACGCTCCGCCAGCCTGGGCCGGCCCTCGGGCGGAGGCCTCGCCACCGTGGATATCGCCCGGCAATTCGGCCACGACCACAGCCTGGGCCTGGCCGCCACCGGCTATTACGGCCGCAACCGTTTCGCCAGCGTGGAGCAGTCCTACCAGTCCACCCAGTTCGAATACCGCCTGGTCGATGCCAGCGGACAGACGCCGGCCGGCATGGACCCGGCGCGCAACCTGCTGGCCACCTCGCTGAACGTGCAATATTCGGAAGGGGAGACGCGGCGCTGGGGGGGCAGCCTGGCGGGGGACTGGCAGCCCAACGACGCCTTCCGCGCCTTCGCCCACGTCACCGTGGCCACGGCCGACACCGACCAGGAGGTCTACCAGATGGGCTTTCAGGGCGGGCGCGACCCCAGCTTCATCACCCGCGTCGCCCTGGGCAACGGCCTCTATGAGAACCGGAGCGTCAAGACCCAGGTGCATTACTGGTTCGAGACCAACCCTGACACCGCCACCCTGGGCACGGCCCAGCTGGGCGCCGACTGGCATACGGGCGCCCTGACCCTGTCACCCCGCCTGTTCTACACCTGGGGGGAGAACGGCCGGCCGCAGCATATCGAGCTGTCGTTCTGGAACCCGACCGGCACCACCGTGAACCAGGGCCTGAGCCTGGGCCATCAGGACGGCTATCCCGTGGTGGCGGGGCCATCCGGCGCCCTGGCGATGGCCGACGGGGTGGAAAGCCTGCCCGTGTCCAACCGCGGCCAGATCACCAGCCTCTCCAGCCGTCAGGACAAGCTGGGCGGCGCCCTGGACGGCAAGCTGGCCGTGACCCCCGACGCCACGCTGGAAGCCGGGGTGAAGATCACCGACAGCCAGCGCGACAGCTACCGTCGCGACCAGGAAGGGCAACTGGTGGGCGGGCTGGGCGCGGTGGATGCCGGCACCAGCGTGGCCGACCTCGCTGCCGTGGGCTTGCGCGCCGGTACGTTGGCCGCCCCTCTGGCTGGCATATACAATTTCACATTTCCCCTGATCGACGCCGATCGGCTGGCGCAGTTGTACCGCCAGCGCGACGGCACCGCGACCTGGACGGCCGATGCCTGGAACAGCAACACGCTGAGCGGCGGGGAACGTACGGTGGCCGCCTATGCCCAAGCGCGGCTGACCTGGGATGACCTCACCCTGCTGCCGGGGTTCCGGGCGGAATTCTCCGACCTGACCAACCGCTATTGGCTGTCCGGCAACAACGGCGTGCCCACGGGCGGCGTCCATTACGGGTGGAATGAGAGTGACAGCCGGTTCACCGCCCTGCTGCCCCGCGTGCTTGCCCGCTGGCAACCGGATGAGCGCTCGACCTACCGCGCCGCCGTCTGGACCAGCCAGACCGCGCCGTCGCCCTATCAACTGGCGGGCAATGCCACCGCCACTCAGGACAGTGACGGCGTAGTCACCATCACCCGGGGCAACCCCGACCTGAAGGCGGTGGACGGCCTGAATTTCGACCTGTCCGGCGCCTGGACCTGGGGCGGCCACACCACCGGGGAGAATGGCCGGCTGGAGCTGGCGCTCTTCCACAAACGGCTGAAAAACTACCTTTACGACGCCGGCGGCGGCCTGGCGGTGGGGTCCCCCACCAGCGACGCGCAAGTCCGCCTCAGCGTGCCCACCAACGGCGGCACCGCCCGGCTGACCGGCGCGGAGCTGTCGGTGGACCAGGGACTGGCGCCCGTGGCCGACACGCTGCGTGATTTCCACCTGGCCGGCACACTCAGCTGGGAGACGACCGCAGTGCGTCTCAACAGCCCTGATTTGAACGCGGTGGAGCGGGTGCAGTATGCGCCCCGCTGGCTGGCCGGGGTGCAGTTGCGCTACGACCGCGACGCCCTGCATCTGGCCGTGGACTACCGCTGGGCTGACGATTACGTGCAATCCTACGGCACCGCCTTTGTTTCCGGAGGCGGAACGACCTTGGCGGGCAGCGGGCTGGATACCTGGGTGCATCCCACACGACGGCTTGACATCAGCGCCGGCTATGATGCCGGCGGGGGCTTGGCCGTGCGGCTGACGGTGCGCAACCTGGGCGACGCCCTGGCCTACCGCACCAGCGTCGGCCGTCACGGCGACGCCGTGGTGCAGACCATCGCCGCCGGCCGCAGCTATGAACTCAGCCTGCAACAGGAGTTTTGATGACCATGCCCCTGCGCCTGGCCACCGTCCTGGCCGCTCTGCTGCTGGCCCCGCCCGCGCTGGCGGCCGATGCCGCCGCCCTGGCGGGCGCCTCGGCCCTGACGCGCGAGGCCCTGGCCCGCTTGCGCGCGGATGTCGACACCATACACGACCCGGTCATCAGGGCCGCGACCGAGGATGCCCTGTTCAACCCCGCCACCTGCGTGGCCCATCGCGCCAACCTGGACCAGGCGGGCAGGCGGGCCATCACCGACCGGCTGGTGGCCGAGGGCTTGGCCGATCCCGGCGCAGGCTTGGTGAATGGACTGTTCCCGGCTTTGCCCGGCGAGGGCGGCCCCTGCCCCCATCTGCCCCAACCCTTCGCGGCCGCGCCTGGGGGCAATGCCGGCAGCCACCATTCCTGGCCCGGCGGCCTGCCCCTGCACGAAGCGTTCAACGCCCAAAGCGCCAAGGATTTCGCCACCACCTACCGGGCCATCGACGGTGTCGGCCTGGATGGGCAGGACGATTTGATCGCCGCCGCGCCGCTATGGCATGACTGGGCCAAGGCCCTGCTGTTCGTCTGGCGGCCGGATGGCGGGTTGCCGCCCGAGGCATCCCTGGGCGGGCATGGACCCGATGGTGACTACCGAACCGGCGCCCACCACATCCTAGGCCTGGCGGAGGCGATGGCCCGCCGCCTGCCGGCCGACCTGGTCATCGTCCAGGCCTGCGCCCACCAGGCGCCGGAGCGGGGCAAGCCCGATCGGCTGGTGCACTGGCTACGCGCCGCCGCCATCATCGCCCGGGTGGATCCGGTGGCGGCGGGTTACCTGGCGCCGGCGCAGGCGGGGGACCTGACCCTGCCCGGCATGGCCCCGCCCGGCGTGACGGAGATCGTCGGCGTGCCGCGCTGGTGGTCCGCCTGCCTGATCCACGCCCAGTCCGACCACAATTGGGTCTACGCCGAACCGGCTGTGGAGGATGCCGACGCCCTGCTGCGCCAATTGGCCCCTCGCTTCGGCGTGGATGCCAGCGACGCCGCCCGCTACACCTGGGGCTATCGCCACGCCGTGCTGAGCCGCCTGGGAGCGGCGCGTGTACAATCGCTGGCGGCCCAGGGCGGACTGGACGCCCTCGCCCAAGCCTTGACCCAACTGCGCGCCCAAGGCGTGTTTTGACCCCTGCTGCTGGAAAGATGCCCGTGACCCGCCTTCTTCCCTTTCTCCTGGCCGGCCTGATGCTGGCGACCGCCCCGGCCCAAGCGGCACCCGACGCCACCGTGGCACCTCGTGCCGCGAACGGCCAGCCCCTGACGCTGGAGCGGGTGGTCATGCTGGTGCGCCACGGCGTGCGGGCGCCCCTGGATACCGAGGCCGCCCCCGGGCTGGCGCAGGGCCCGTGGCCGTCCTGGCCGGTGGCGCCCAGCCATCTCACGCCCCATGGTGCCGCCGCCGCGAGCCTGATGGGCGCCTTTCAACGCCAGTGGCTGGCCGCCAACGGCCTGCTGCCGGCCCAGGGCTGTCCCGCCGCGAACCAGGTGGCGATCTGGACCAATTCGGCGGAGCGGACCATCCGCACCGGTGAGGCCATGGCGCAAGGCTTGGCGCCGGACTGCTCCCTGCCCGTGGGGCACAAACCGCCAGGCACGCTGGACCCGCTGTTCGATCCGTTCGAGGCCGGTGCCGCCACCGTGGATGCCGCCGCCGCCGTAAAGGCCATGGAGCCCGAGATGGGCGACGTGCGCAACGCGTCCACCTACCTAGTGCCCGCCATCGCGCTCACCATACGCGGCCTGGGCTGCGACAAGACCTTGCCGGCCTGCGACCTGGTGCAGGAGCGCACCGTCATCAGCCCCAGCGCCGACAACCGCGGCGTGGACCTGCGCGGCCCGGTGGCCCAGACCGCCGGCGCGGCGCAGATCTTCATCCTGGAATATCTGGAAGGCATGCCGCCGGACCAGGTTGCCTGGGGCCGCTTCGGCGCGGGCCAGGGCCTGAGCGACGCGCTGGCGCAGATTTCCCGCCTGCACGGCCTGCAGTTCGACGTCTTCGCCCGCAACGCCTATATGGCGCCGCGCAAGGCCGTGGCCCTGGCGCCGCGCATGGTGGAGGCGCTGACCGGCGCCGGCCAGCCGCCCGTCACCCTGCTGGTGGGCCATGACGACAACATCGCCGCCATCGCGGGATTGCTGGACGTGCACTTCCAGGTCCAGGGCTATGGCGAGGATGACCCGCCCGTGGGCGGCGGCCTGCGGCTGGAGTTATGGCGTGACGCCACCGGCCAAGCCCTGGTCCGCGTCGCCTATGTCGCCCAGACGCCGGACCAGGTGCGCAATCTGGCGTCCCTCAGCCTGGCCAGCCCGCCGTGGAGCGCCGTGCTGCCCCTGCCCGGCTGCGGCGCGCTATGCCCCGTGAAGACCGTGGCCGACAAGCTGTCGGTCGCCCCCTGATCCCCGCCCGGAAAGACCGCCCATCATGATGGATCGCCGTTCGCTTCTTCGCCATGCGCTGGGCGGTGCCGCCCTGGCCGGCCTGCCGCCCGCCCTGGCCCGTGCCGCCGCCATCCCCGCCGACGTGCGCACCGGCACCATCGAGGATGTGGCCCACATCGTCGTGCTCATGCAGGAAAACCGGGGCTTCGACCATTACTTCGGCACCCTTTCGGGCGTCTGCGGCTTCGGCGACCGCTTCCCCATCCCGGTGCCGCCGGGCCCGGATGGCCAGCCCCTGACCGTCTGGGACCAGCGTGACCGCACCGATCCGCACCCGCGCCTGGTCAACCCCTTCCACCTGTCGACCAAGGCGCATTTCGACCTGATGCGCATGCTGGGCACGCCGCATCAGTGGGCCAACGCCCAGGCCGCCTGGGACAACGGCCGCATGGCGCACTGGCCGGAAGCCAAGACCCAGCGCGCCATGGGCTATTACGCACGGGAGGACATCCCCTTCCAGTTCGCCATGGCGGAGGCGTTCACGATCTGCGACGCCTACCACTGCGCCATGCACACCGGCACCAACACCAACCGCCTGTTCCTGTGGACGGGCACCAACGATCCCCACGGCAAGGGCGGCGGGCCGGCCCTCGACAACCCCGACGACGACCTGACGAAGCCGGACGCGGCCAGCACCCCTCGCTTCTCCTGGACAACCTACCCGGAACGGCTGGAGGCGGCGGGCATCAGCTGGGGCCATTACCAGGACATGGCCGACAATTTCGGTGACAACCCGCTGGCCAATTTCCTGCAGTACCGCGCCGCCTATCGCGGCGATCCCGGTTCCCGCGCCGTCTTGCGGGAAAAGGGCCTGTCCACCCGGGCGCTGGACAAGCTGCGCGAGGATGTGCTGGCCGACCGGCTGCCCCAGATTTCCTGGGTCGTGGGTACGGAGGAAGGATCGGAGCATCCCGGCCCTTCCAGCCCGGCGCAGGGGGCGGCCTACACCGCCCAGGTTATCGACGCGCTGACCGCCAACCCCAAGGTGTGGGCGCGCACCGTGCTGTTCATCACCTTCGATGAGAACGACGGCTTCTTCGACCATGTGCCGCCGCCGGCCCCGCCGTCGCCCGACCCGGACGCGCCCGGTGGTTTCGCCGGCGCCAGCACGGCGGTAACGGACGACGACTATCACCGGCTGAAGGCTCCCGGTGCCGATGGCGACGATTTGAACCTGCGCGGCCGGCCCTATGGCCTGGGGCCGCGCGTGCCCTGCTACATCCTGTCCCCCTGGTCCCGCGGCGGCTGGGTGCATTCGGAGGTGGCCGACCACACCTCCATCATCCGCTTCATGGAGCACCGTTTCGGCGTGATGGAGCCCAACATCTCCGCCTGGCGGCGGGCGGTGTGCGGCGACCTGCTGACCGCCTTCGACTTCAGGACGCCCAACGCCAAGCTGGCGCCTCTGCCGGACACGGTGCCCACCCGCGACCGCGCCCGCGCCATCGTCGGCCAGACGGTGCCGGAAACGCCGGTGGCCCCGCCCCATCCGGTGCAGGAGGCCGGGACCCGGCCGTCGCGCCGGCTGCGCTACGCCCTGGAGGTCGCCGGCCAGGTCGACACGGCCGCCGGCACCCTGCGTCTGGATTTCTCCGCCGGGGCGGGCCAGGGCGCCAATGGGCAGGGCGCGGTCTTCCACGTCTATGACCGGCTTCGGCTGGACGCCATCCCCCGCCGCTACACGGTGGAGGCCGGCCGCACGCTGTCGGGCGATTGGCACCTGACGGGGCCGGACGGCGCCTATGACCTGTGGGTGCGCGGCCCCAACGGTTTCCACCGCGCCTTCACCGGCACCCGCGCGGGCGCCGCCGGGATCAGCTGGGCGGTGGAGGGCGAGTCCCTGCGCATCACCGTGGCCCCCGGCACGGGCGTGAGCGTCCAGCCCGGCGCCTATCTGGACCATCACCGGCCCTGGACGCCGGGGCCGGAGGGCGGCGTCATGCGCTGGCCCCTGCGCCCCACGGGCGGCTGGTACGACATGGTCATCACCGGCGACCATGTCCAACGCCGCCTGGCCGGCCGCGCCGATGGCGACTGGCCGGCCAGCTCCGATCCGGCCATCGGATCTACGCGCCCGGCATGAACATCGCGCGGGCGGCCTTCACCGCCTCAACGATGAAGTCGGAGGTGATGCGCACCCGCGCCAGCGCGCGCAGGTCGGAATGGACGATCAGCCAGAAGGAGCGGGTCAAGGATACCGTCTCAGGCAAAACCCGGCGCAAGCGCGGCTCCTGCCCTGCCATGAAGCAGGGCAGGACGCATAGCCCCTGCCCCGCCAGGGTCATCTGGTATTGGGCCAGCAGGTTGGAACTGGTGATGCTGGGCGACAGGTCCTTTTCGATCAGGGGGACGTAGTCCAGTTCCGGCGCGTAGATCAGTTCGCCGATATAGCCGATCAGGCGATGGTCGCGCAGGTCGGCCCGGCGCTGCGGCGCCCCCCGCCGGCCGAGGTAGTCCTGCGCCGCGTACAGGCCCAGCTGATAGTCCGTCAGCTTGCGGGCGTGCAACCGGCCCTCGCGCGGCGGGGCCAGGCCGATGGCGATGTCGGCCTCGCGCTTGGTCAGGCTGAACAGCCGGGGCGTGGTCACCAGTTCCACCAGCAAATCCGGATGGGCCGCACCCAGGTCGCCCAGGCGCGGCGCCAGGAAGACGGTGCCGAAGCCGTCGGGCGCACCGATGCGCACGCTGCCCGCCACCTTCAGGCTGGATCCCGCCACCTCCCCCAGGATGCCCAGCGCCACGGATTCCATGGCCTGGGCGGAGGCCAGCAGCTTCTCCCCCTGGGGTGTCAGGGCATAGCCCTGGACGCTGCGGGTGAACAGCTGGGTTTGCAGGGTGCGTTCCAGGTCGGCGATGCGGCGGCTGAGGGTGGAGTGGTCCACGCCCAGGCGCCGGGCCGCCGCCGTCAGCTTGCCCGCCCGCACCACCGCCAGGAAGGACTGCAGGGCGTCCCAGTCAAATGAGCTTTCCATATGGGAATTCCCGCACAGCCGAGGGCGAAATCAGCACCCTGTACGTGCAGGAATATGAATGCTTAACTGGGGCAAAACAACTACAGCAGGAGGAACGCGCATGACCCGGGAACTGACCCATTTCATCAACGGCCGTCCTGTGCCGGGCACGTCCGGCCGCTTCGGCGATGTCTACGACCCCAACACCGGCGAGGTGCAGGCCAGGGTGCCGCTGGCCTCGAAAAGCGAGGTGGAGGCCGCCATCGCCGCCGCCGAGGCCGCGCAGCCGGCCTGGGCCGCGACCAACCCGCAGCGCCGCGCCCGCGTGCTGATGAAGTTCGTGGACCTGGTCAATCGCGAGATGAACAGCCTGGCGCGGCTGCTGTCCTCCGAGCATGGCAAGACCATCGCCGACGCCAAGGGCGACATCCAGCGCGGGCTGGAGGTGGCGGAATTCGCCATCGGCATCCCCCACCTGCTGAAAGGGGAGTACACCGACAGCGCCGGCCCCGGCATCGACATCTATTCCATGCGCCAGCCCCTGGGCGTGGTGGCCGGCATCACCCCCTTCAACTTCCCGGCCATGATCCCGCTGTGGAAGGCCGCGCCCGCCATCGCCTGCGGCAACGCCTTCGTTCTGAAGCCGTCGGAGCGCGACCCGTCGGTGCCGCTGCGCCTGGCGGAACTGTTCCTGGAGGCGGGCCTGCCCGAGGGCGTCTTCAACGTGGTGAACGGCGACAAGGAAGCGGTGGACACGCTGCTGACCGACCCGCGCATCCAGGCCGTGGGCTTCGTCGGCAGCAGCGCCATCGCCAACTACATCTACGCCACGGCGGCGGAACACGGGAAACGCGCCCAGTGCTTCGGCGGCGCCAAGAACCACATGATCATCATGCCCGATGCCGACCTGGACCAGGCGGTGGACGCGCTGATTGGCGCCGGCTACGGCTCGGCGGGGGAACGTTGCATGGCCATCTCGGTGGCCGTGCCGGTGGGCCGGGCCACGGCCGAGGCCCTGGTGGAACGGCTGGTGCCGCGCGTGGAATCCCTGCGCGTGGGCCTGTCCACCGATGAGGGCGCCGACTACGGCCCCCTGGTGACGCGCGACGCGCTGGAGCGGGTGCGCGGCTACATCGACGCTGGCGTGAACGAGGGGGCCAAGCTGCTGGTCGACGGGCGCGGCTTCAAGATGCAGGGGCACGAGAACGGCTATTTCATCGGCGGCAGCCTGTTCGACCATGTCACGACGGACATGAGGATTTACCAGGACGAGATCTTCGGCCCGGTGTTGTCGGTGGCGCGGGCCGACAGCTATGAGCAGGCGCTGCGCCTGCCCAACGAGCATGCCTACGGCAACGGTGTCGCCATCTTCACCCGCGACGGCGACACCGCCCGCGACTTCACCAATCGGGTGAACGTGGGCATGGTGGGCGTAAACGTGCCCATTCCCGTGCCGCTGGCCTACCACACCTTCGGCGGCTGGAAGCGCTCGGGCTTCGGTGACCTGAATCAGCACGGTCCGGACAGCGTCCGCTTCTACACCAAGACCAAGACGGTCACCTCGCGCTGGCCCTCCGGCACCAAGGAAGGCGCCAGCTTCGTGATCCCGACGATGAGTTGAGGCTTATGGAGGGATGGGGGCCGGCCTCAGGTCGGCTGGCCCCCGCCGACCAGCAGTTCCATGAAGGTCAGGTCCAGCCAGCGGCCGAACTTCGTGCCGGCTTCCGAGAAAACCCCGGCGGTGCGGAAGCCGACCTTGGCGTGCAGGGCGATGGAAATGGCGTTCTCGCTGGCGATGGCCGCGATCATGCGGTGGATGCCCCGTTCCTGCGCGCAAGCCACCAGGGCGCGCAGCAGCGCCTCCCCCACGCCGCGTCCCTGGGCCTGGGGCGCCACATAGACGGAATTCTCCACCGAGTGGCGGAAACCATCGAAAGGGCGCCAGTCGCCATAGGCGGCGTAGCCCACCACCTGCCCCTGCCCCTCCCCCTCTGCCACCGCGACCAGCACCGGGAAGTTCCGGGCCATGCGCGCTTCGAACCACTGGCGGCGGTTCTCCAGATCCACCTGCATGTCGTTCCAGATGGCCGTCGTATGCACCACCGCGTGGTTGTAGATGACGCGGATGCCTTCCAGATCGTCCAGGGTGGCCGGGCGGATGGTAACGGTCTGGGTCATGTGGGCGATCCGTTCACTATAGTTTCATTGCGTCTACTATGTGATACAATGCCGGCATGGGCAAGTGGGGTTCGGTAAGCAGATGACGGGAAACGGTGATGAGTTGGATGCGCGGCTGGGCGCCCGCATCCGGATGGAGCGTGAGGCGCGCGGCTGGTCGCTGACCGACCTGTCGGACCGCGCCGGCGTGTCGCGCGCCATGATCAACAAGATCGAGCGGGCGGAAAGCAGCCCCACCGCCTCTCTGCTCGGCCGGCTATCGGGCGCCTTCGGCCTGACCCTGTCGGCCCTGCTGGCCCGGGCAGAGGATGACGGACGCCGCCGCCTGTTGCGCGCCGGGGAGCAGCGCAGTTGGCGCGACCCCGCCACCGGCTATGTCCGCCGCCTGGTGGCCCCACCACCGGGGTCCGACCTGCCCCTGGAACTGGTGCACATCGACCTGCCGGCGGGGGCCCGCGTGCCCTTCCCCGCCTCGGCCTACGCCTTCACCCGCCACATCATCCACGTGTTGTCCAACGAGTTGACCTTCACCGAGGGCGACATCGAGCACCGGCTGGCGGCTGGCGACAGCCTGGAACTGGGCCCGCCGGCCGACTGCGTGTTCGAGAACCGGGGCGACCGGCCCTGCACCTATCTGGTGCTGATCCTGCAGCCCTGAGGCCGTCAGGCGAAGTCTGTTGACCGTGTCAGGTCTTCCCACGCCGTGATCTCGGCCTCCATCGCCGTCAGCTTGTCGCGCACCAGGACCAGGGCGTCGGTGCCCAGCAGCAGGTGCAGCGGCGGCGCGTGCACCTCGATCAAAGTCAGCAGCGCCTGTGCCGCCTTGGCGGGGTCGCCGGCCTGGCGGCCGCTCTTCTCCTCCCGCGCCTGGCGCACCGGATCGAACAGGCGGTCATAATCGGCGATGGCACGAGCGGAACGGACCATGGAGCGGCCCGCCCAATCGGTGCGGAAGGAGCCCGGCGCCACCGCCGTCACCCGGATGCCCAGGTCGCGCACCTCCTTGGCCAGCGCCTCGCTGACGCCCTCCAGCGCGAACTTGCTGCCACAGTAATAGGCCAGGCCGGGCATGGTGATGAAGCCGCCCATGGAGGTGATGTTGACGATGTGCCCGGCCCGGCGTTGGCGCAGGAAGGGCAGTACCGCCTGGATCATGGCCACGGCGCCGAAGACATTGACCTCGAACTGGCGGCGCATTTCGGCCAGCGGCGATTCCTCCAGAATGCCTTCGTGGCCATAGCCGGCATTGTTGACCAGCACGGCGATGGGGCCAACCTCATGCTCCACCATCGCCACCGCTGGCGCCATGGCATCGGTGTCGGTGACATCCAACAGGATGGCGCGGGCGCGGGTCGGGTGCAGGGCGGTGAAGGCTGTCCGCGCCGCCGCGTCGCGCACGGTGCCGACGACGGTATGGCCGGCCGCCAAGGCGGCCTGGGCGAAGGCGCGGCCGAAGCCGCTGCTGACGCCGGTGATCAGGAAAATCTTGGGGTCCGACATAAGGAGGTTCCGCCGATGGTTGGATCGGTGGGGAGTTGGCCACAGGGCCCGGATCTGCGGTATGCTACATAAACTCGATGCGGCTATTAGCTGAGAAGATAGAATGCGCGGCAGTGAATTCGCCGACCTGCGGGCCTTCGCCATGATCGCGGAGCAGGGGAATTTCTCCCGCGCCGCCGCCCAACTGCGGGTCACGCCGTCGGCCCTCAGCCAAACCATCCGTGGGTTGGAGGAACGGCTGGGCGTCGCCCTGTTCAACCGCACCACCCGCAGCACCGCCCTGACGGAGGCCGGCGCCCGCCTGCTGGCCGGTTTCAAGCCGGCCATGGAGCAGATGGAGGCGGCAGTGGCCGACGTCGGCAATCTGCGCGGCACGGCCACCGGCGCCGTGCGCCTGCACCTGCCGCGCCTGGCGGCGGCCACCTTGCTGGAGCCGGTGCTGGGCCGTTTCCACGCCGCCTATCCCGGCATCGTGCTGGAACTGGCCATCGACGACGCGGTGGTGGACATCGTGGAGGCCGGGTTCGACGTGGGCATCACCCTGGGCGAATTGCTGGCCAAGGACATGGTGGCGGTGAAGCTGGGCCCCGACCTGCATCAGGTGGCCGTGGCGTCGCCCGACTACATCGCCCGTCACGGCCGGCCGCAGACGCCCGCCGACCTGCACCACCACCGCTGCATCAACTGGCGCAAGCCCGGCAGTGGCAAGCTGTATAACTGGGAATTCCAGGCGGATGGCCGCTGGTTCGTCGTGGCGGTGGAGGGGCCGCTGGTGGTGTCGCACCGCGACACGGCGCTGCAGGCGGCGGCCCAGGGCGTGGGCATCGCCTTCGCCTATTGGTCGGACCGGTGGATGAAACCGCTGATCGACCAGGGTGCCCTGGTACCGCTGCTGCAGGAGTATTCCCCGCCCTTCCCCGGTTGGTACCTGTACTATCCCAAGCAGCGCCACACCCCGCCGGCGGTGCGGGCGCTGGTGGATTTCCTACGGCGCACGGCGCAGGAGCCGACGGCTTAATCATTTCGAACAGCAATTACTGAAATAGGAATTCATGTGATTATGTGATCATCAAGGCGCCGCTATCCTCCCGGACATCGCCACCACGGGAGTGACAACCGATGCTGATCGCGCACTACAGCCACCGCCTGACGGCCGACTACGACCTGGACATCCTGCGCAAGCGGGCCGAGACCAACGCCGCCCGCTGGGCCGCCATGCCCGAGCTGTACTTCAAAGGTTTCCTGCTGCGCCAGGCGGGCCGGCATGGCGCCATCGCCAACGCCTATTCCGCCCTGTATCTGTGGCGGCACGACGCGGCCTTTCGCGATTTCCTGGTGCACAACCGGTACAAGACCGTCACCGACACCTTCGGCCGGGCGGACATCGACGTGCGCGTGGCACTGGACGCGCGCAAGGGTCGCGCCCGCGACGCCCGCTACGCCGTGGTGGACAATGCCCCCATCTCGATGGACACCGCCCTGGGTGGGCTGTGGGCCGATGAAATCGCGCTGAACCGCGAGGTGGCGGAGGGGGACGGCATCGTGGCGGCTGCGGTGGGCGTTGACACCCGCACCTGGACCCTGACCCGGGTTCGCCTGGCTACGGAAGCGCCCCCGAACCCGCCGGCCACAGCCGTGATCTACCAGGTGTTGCAGTTGGCCCGGCCGCTGCTGGAAACGCTGCCCTCAAGCCGACAGGAGTGACGGCGCCAGCTGGAAACGCTGGAACCGGCCCAGTGCTTCCTCGATGGCGGCCTTAAGGTCCGGCCGTTCCGGCACCATCCAGGTCCAGCGCTGCACCAGCAGCCGGCCGGCCTGGCGGTCGGTCTTCAGGTCCAGGGCCGCCACGATCTCATCCCCCACCAGCACCGGTAGGGCGAAATAGCCCAGCACCCGCTTGGCCGCCGGTACATAGGCCTCGAACCGATGGACATAGCCGAAGATGGCCTCCAGGCGCTTGCGCTGGATGACCAGGGGGTCGAAGGGCGACAGGATGTGCACCAGGCCGGCCGGCACGGGCGGCAGCGCGGTTTCCAGCACCGCGGCCTCAGCCCAGTGGGGCACCTTCTCCACGCCGGCGATGGTCACCGGCGTCAGGCGGCGGGCGCGTACCGCCTTCTCGATCAGGGGCAAGACCTGGGCCTTCAGGCCCAAATTGCCGTAGCAGATGGAATCCAGGCTGACGAGCCCTTGGCTGCGCAGCGCGCGGTTCAACAGATAGTCGGCCACCTGCCCTGGCGTCGCCGGACGGGGCCGCCGTTCCCAGCCGAAATGGCGGTCGGTCAGCTCATAGGCCTTCAGCATGCCGTCGCGGCGGGAGATGGTGAGGTCGCCGTTGTAGAAGCCGAAGTTCAGCAGGCGCTTGGACGGCTTGCGGCTGGCCCACAGGTGCTCCTTCTCCACCAGCACCTCATCGTCGATGTCGCGGATGCTGAGCGCCCCCTCGTCCCCGATACGGCGCAGCAGGGCGTTGTAATCGCGCCGGTTGATGGCGGCGTAGTGGGGCGGCGGGTTATCGCGGATTTGGCGCATGTCCGGTGCGAAATAGCGATAGTCGGCCGTGGGGATGTAGGCCAGGGCGTGCGCCCAGTATTCGAAGACCGACTTGTCCACCGACTGCGCCGCCGCCAGGTCATCCCGGACGTAATCAGGGATGCGCGTCTGCAGGATGTGGTGGTGGCTGCGCTCGATGACATTGATGGTGTCGATCTGGACATAGCCCAGATGCTGTGCCGCCCGCGCCACCGCCTCCGGCCCCGCGCCGAACGGGGCCGGTTCCAGCAGACGCTGGGCCGCCAGCCACAGGTGGCGGGCGCGGGACGCGGAAATCTCGACAGGCGTGCTGGGCATCAGGCCGAATCCTCGGGGCGTGGAAGCCGTCTTATACCCATCAAAAGCCGCCGCGCCTGTGATGAATATACGGCGTATTCCCTTGACGCCCGCCGCCCGGCCGGGCCCATAGTCGCCCGCGTTCAAGCCTTGAGGAAGTCCCCGGTGAGCGAAGCGTCTCCGAGCGTCCCTGCCCACACCCTGCACATCTGCGTCACCTGCCGGCCCAAAGGCACCCCGCCGGAGGCCGTGCGCGACGGCCGCCTGCTGTACGAGGCTGTGGCCGCCCTGCACGCCGACTGGCCGGGCCGCGACCAGGTGGCCTTGAACGGGGTGGAATGCATGAGCGGCTGCGACCGCGCCTGCACGGTAGCCCTGTCCGGCCCAGGCAAGCCCAGCTATCTTTTCTGCGACAAGGCGCCGACGGCCGAGACCGCCGCCGCCGCCCTGGACCTGGCGGCACAGTATGCCGCCAGCGAGACCGGCGTGCTGATGCGCGGCGACCGCCCCGGCCCCTTCCGTTCCGGCATCCTGGCGAAGATTCCGCCGGCCGTCCTTTGACGAACGGCCACCGGATGCGGGCCATTCCCCACGTTTTCCCGACAAAATCCGGGCGGGGAAAAATGGTTCGCCTTTTGACGTGAATCAATGTCCTTCTTCCACAACCGTGGCCCCATGCGGGAGTGTCCAGGGATGAAGAGGACAAAGCCGTGCGGGTCAGCGGGGTCAATCTGTTCAGGGCAACGGCGGCGGCAATATTCTTGCTGCTGGCGCTCATTCTGAACAGCACGCCCGCCATCGCATGCGATGGGCTTCAGGACGCGACGGCGGCAAGTCCATCCAGCGACCAGTTTTCGCCGGCCTATCAAATCAGTCCGGCGGTCGCCGTGCCCGACGTGACCGCCCGGGTCGATATTGGCGCCCAGCTTGGTTCCGCCCAACTTGGTTCCATGGACGGTATGCCGGCGACCTTCGGTCGCGCGGGCCATTGCCCGTGCTGCGCTTCCCATTGCTGTTGCGGTCCAAACGGCTTCATCTCTCCCGCGTCGGCAAGACTTCCCCTGCGCCTGGCGTCGAGCCTGCGATGGATCGAGGCGCCGCCCTCCCGGGGCGACTTGGCTGGGGCACCCAACGAACGACCGCCACGCCACATGTGATCGGGCTGGCGTGAGCGACTGGCGCCCATTGCGTGAAGGCGCCAGGGGCCGCACCCGACCGTTCCACGCCGCCTTCAGCGATGCTTGGAAGACGCGCGCCAACGGCCCGACCGATCCGATAGGCATGATGGAATCGACGAATTCGGCTGCACATCGCCACCGGTTGGCGTGAGGCCAAGCCTTTTCCCCATCGTCACCCCCATGCCCTGTGTCATTGGTCGGATTCACCGTTCAATCACGCGGCCTCCCCTTTCCTGCCTGGCTTCGGATTGCCGAGCTGGCTGCCCGGGCTCGTGGAGAACGCCACGTCGGTCTGGTTCGCCAGTTTGAACTTCGGGCATCTTCACAACTTCTTCGCCATACGCTGGCGATTGCCGAGGGGACACTTCATGGATGACCATAGTCAGACACCCTGGTGGCGCACACGAAGCGGGATCGTCCTGATCTGCTTCCTCGCGATCGGGGCCTTTTTCCTGGTCACGGAGCATACGGCGCATGTTCTTGGCGCCTTGCCCTGGCTCCTTTTCGCCGTCTGCCCGCTGATGCACCTGTTCATGCATCACGGTCACGGCGCACACGATCACCATCCGGATGATGCGCACCAGCAGGCGCCCAATCGCTTGCCCAAGGGAGGCCGCGATGACGCACGATGATGTGCCCGCCTACGGGCTGTGGGGGTTGGTGATCATCAATTCGGCGATCTTCATTCTCTTCGCCTATAGCTTCTTCAAGCCGCGAACGACACGCGACTGGCGATCGTTCGGCGCCTTCAGCGCCTTTCTGGTGGCGCTGTTCACGGAGATGTACGGCTTTCCGCTGACGATCTATCTGTTCTCGGGCTGGCTGCAATCCCACTATCCGAACGTGAACTGGTTCTCCCACGACGCCGGCCATCTCCTGGAGATGATGTTCGGCTGGAAGACCAACCCGCACGCGGGACCATTCCATATCCTGAGTTTCGTCTTCATCGGCGGCGGCTTCATCCTCATCTCAGCGGGATGGCGGGTCCTGTACGACGCGCAGCGCAGGAACACGCTCGCCAAGACAGGCGTGTATGCCTACGTCCGCCATCCCCAGTACATCGGCTTCATCCTGGTCATGTTCGGCTTCCTGCTGCAATGGCCGACCATCCTGACGCTGGCGATGTTCCCCTTCCTGGTCTGGATGTACGTGCGGCTGGCGCTTGCCGAGGAGCGAGGGGCGCTGCGCGACTTCGGGGATGCCTACGTCAGCTACGCCGCGGCGACGCCGCGTTGGATTCCACATTTCGGCAGCGACCGATCCGCCGGAGCGCACCCATGAGCATGTTCGAACATCACCAGCACGACCATCACCATGCCGGCAACGCCGGCACGGCGACGGCGGATATGACGCAAAGTCAAACCCGCGATCCGGTCTGCGGCATGCCGGTCGATCCCGCAACGGCCAAACATGCCGAGAGCCATCATGGGGTTCGGTATTTCTTCTGCAGCGCCGGATGCCGCGACAAATTCACGGCCGACCCCACGAAATATCTGAAGACCGACGCCCTGGAATCGAAACCAGCGGCGACGGAGGGCGTGGTGTACACCTGCCCCATGCATCCCCAGGTCCGAAGATCGGAACCGGGGAACTGTCCGATCTGCGGCATGACACTTGAGCCCGTTGTTGGCGCCGGCGAAGCCGGCCCCAACCATGAACTCATCGACATGACCCGGCGCTTCCGGATCGGTACCGCGCTGGCTGTGCCGATCGTGATCCTGGAAATGGGGGGACACATCCCGGGGCTGGACCTGCACCACTACGTCCCGCCGCAGGTCTCGACATGGCTTCAGCTCGTTCTGGCCACGCCTGTCGTGCTGTGGGCCGGCTGGCCCTTCTTCGCACGCGGCTGGGCATCGGTTCGCAACCGCTCGCTCAACATGTTCAGCCTGATCGCCCTCGGTGTCGGCGCGGCGTATCTCTACAGCCTCGCCGCCACCTTTGCGCCCGGGCTCTTTCCGGAGGACATGCGGCAGCAAGGCGGCACCGTCCAAGTCTACTACGAGGCGGCGGCCGTCATCGTCGTCCTGGTCCTGCTCGGCCAGGTGCTGGAGATCCGGGCACGGGAACAGACCGGCAGCGCCATCCGCGCCCTTCTGAACCTGGCGCCGAAAATGGCCCGCCGTATCCGCGCGGACGGGGCTGACGAGGAAATCCCGCTGGAACAGGTGCATATCGGCGACCATCTCCGGATCCGGCCCGGGGAAAGCGTGCCGGTGGACGGTATCGTGCTCGAAGGCGGCAGCGCCGTCGATGAATCGATGGTGACGGGTGAGTCCCTGCCCGTCGCGAAGACGCCGGACGCCAAGCTGATCGGCGGCACGATAAACGGCAGCGGCGGTCTGGTGATGCGCGCGGAGAAGGTCGGCTCGGATACCCTGCTGGCGCGGATCGTCCACATGGTCTCGGAGGCGCAGCGCAGCCGCGCCCCCATCCAACGCCTCGTCGATGTCGTCTCTTCCTGGTTCGTGCCCGCCGTGATCCTGGTCGCGGTCATGGCCTTCGCCGCCTGGATGATCTGGGGGCCGGCCCCGGCCTTTGCTTATGCGCTGGTCGCGGCGGTGTCGGTCGTCATCATCGCCTGCCCCTGCGCACTGGGTCTTGCAACGCCGATGTCGATCATGGTCGGCGTCGGCAAAGGCGCGACGGCCGGCGTATTGATCAAGAATGCGGAAGCGTTGGAACGTTTCGAGAAGATCGATACCCTCGTCGTCGACAAGACGGGCACCCTTACCGAGGGTAGGCCGCGCGTCGTCGCCGTGATTCCGGCCGATGGCTTCGACGAGACCGCCGTGCTGTCGCTGGGCGCCAGCCTGGAAAGGTCGAGCGAACACCCGCTCGCCACGGCCATCGTCGCCGCAGCCAGCGATCGTGGCATCGCGATGCAGGCTGTGGCCGACTTCGCTTCGGTCACCGGCAAGGGAGTGACGGGAAAAATCGGCGAACGCCAAATCGCCATCGGCAACGCGGCCCTCCTCCGCGACCTCGGTGTGACCAGCACCGATCTGGAGGCGCGCGCCGAAGATCTCCGTCGCCAAGGCGCGACGGCCATGTTCATCGCCGTGGACGATCGTCCCGCCGGCATCATCGCCGTCGCCGATCCGATCAAGCCGACCACGCCGGCCGCCCTCGACAGCCTCCGCGGCGACGGAATCCGCATCGTCATGCTGACCGGCGACAACCGCACCACCGCTGAGGCGGTCGCGGCGGAACTCGGCATCACTGACATCGAAGCCGAGGTTTTGCCCGAACGGAAGAACGCGGTCGTCCGGCGTCTACGCGGCGAAGGCCGCACGGTCGCCATGGCCGGCGACGGCGTCAACGATGCACCCGCGCTCGCCGAGGCCGACGTCGGCGTGGCGATGGGGACGGGTACGGATGTCGCCATACAAAGCGCCGGCGTCACGCTGGTCAAGGGCGACCTGGCGGGAATCGCGCGGGCTCGCCTCTTGAGCCGGGCGACAATGCGGAACATCCGGCAGAATCTGGTGCTCGCATTCATTTATAACGTTCTCGGCGTCCCACTGGCCGCGGGCGTGCTTTACCCAAGATTCGGACTCATGTTGAGCCCGGTTGTCGCCGCGGCCGCGATGAGCCTCAGCTCCGTTTCGGTGATCGGCAACGCCCTGCGCCTACGGTTCATGCGCCTATAGCGGTGCTCGGACTTGAGGCCCAGATAGCCGCGGCCGGAGGGGGCGCTCGACCACGAAGGTGGACGCCCCCTCTCCAGCCCCCTATCGCGCGAACAGGGCCAAGTCGGTGCCTTCCGCCATCAGGCGATAGCCGGTGTCGCCCGGATGCAGATGGTCGCCACCATCGGCCTCCGGCAACAGATGGCCGGGATTCTTGGGGTCCTCCAACGTGCGGTCCAGGTCGATGATGGCGTCGAAGGCGCCGCTGCCGCGAATCCAGGCATTCACCTTCTGGCGGTTGGGCTCCATGGCCGGGGCGCAATAGCCGATGCCCTGGCAGGGCAGGATTGTGGCGCCATAGACCAGCAGGCCGCGTGCGTGGGCGCGGGCGATGATCTGGCGGTAGGCGTCGATGATGGCCTCCGGCGTCGCCGCCACCTCCTTACGGTCCGCCGCCTTCAGCGCCGTCGCCAGATCGTTGATGCCTTCCAGCACGATGACCCAGCGCACGGCCGTCTGGTCCAGCACGTCACGGTCCAGCCGGTCCAGCGCGCGGGGGCCGATGCCGTCCAGCAGCAGGCGGTTGCCGCCGATGCCGGCGTTCAGCACGCCCACCGGGCTTTTGCCCCGCAGCAGGTTCCGGGCCAGCGCGTCCGTCCAGCGGCCATTGCCGTCGGTCGTGCTATCGCGTCCATCGGTGATGCTGTCGCCCAGCACCACCACGGCATTGGCCGTCGCCGGCGCCTGCACGTCCACGCCGGTGAGGATATACCAGTGGGTGACCGTCGCGGCACCGGGCAGGTCGGCGGCGTCCAGGGCGTCACCACCAGCGACATAGGTGGTGGCGCGGGACCCCGGATGCGCGGTGACCGTGGCCGGCACGTCCTTCAGGCGCAGGCTGACGGCCAGATCCGCCATGTCGGGCACGGCCAGGTCGACCGGGTCGGACCAGACCATGCCGCCGGCCGGAATGGTGACGGACGCCTGGCCGTTGAAGGTCAGGGCGTGGTCACTGCCGGCGCGGATGGCGGCGCTGGGCGTCTTTCCCTCCTTCGCCGACAGGGCGACATGGGCGCCGGGGATGGTCAGCGGCGCCGCGCCGAAGGCGTTGGACAGGCGGAAGCGCACGCGGGCGCCGCCCAGGGTCAGGTGCACCACCTGGCGCAGGGTGGCGTCGGTGAAGCCGGGCGCCGGCGGCGTGGAATCGGCGCCGCCCGCCTGGGCGGACGCCATCCAGCTGCCCACCCACTTGGTGGCATCGGCGGCATGAACCGCTCCGGGGATGATGGCCGGGACCAGCAGGGCACCAGCCAGGAATAGGGAACGGAGGCGCATGGGGCGTTTCCTGAATCTAGGGGGTGTCAGCGGCACAGGCCGTCCAGCCAGGTGGACGGGTCGGCGCTGTGCATCGGCTGCGGCAGGTTGCGGGCCGTCATCTCACGGTCCAGCAGGCTGCCCGTGCCATTGGACGGGGTGTCGGGGTTGGGGACGTAGATGGGGTCCGCCTCCGCCTTGGCCAGCGGCACGAAGGCCACGCCCTTGGCCTTCATCAGCGACAGCAGTTCCGGCAGCATCACCGTCTCGAACCCGCCGATATGCAACAGCATGACGTGGGGCACGTCGCGGCCGTACAAGGCCTGGGCCTGCTGGCGCCCGATGGTCAGCGATTCCGCCGCCCGGTCCAGGTAGTTCCTGCGCAGTTGGGCCACGGCCGCCTGGTCGCCCTTGGCCATGCAGCGGGCATAGGCCGGGTTGTAGATGTAGTCGTTGAAGCTGAGCGTCACCTCGGCCACGCGATAGCCATGGTCCTTGAGGAAGGCCGCCACCTCCCGCCGTTTTTCCGGCGTCTCGCCAATGTGCAGATAGGGGAAGCGCAGCCAGTGCCAGTCCGCATCCCCCATATAATGCTTCAGCGCCGCTTCATCCGCCGTGACGGCGGCGGTGAAGGCGGCGACGTCGTGACCATGCAGGTCATCATGGGCATAGACGTGGTTGCCCAGCGGATAGCCGGCTTGGCGCCACAGCGCCAGAACCTGGGCGGCATCATCGCCCTCGTCCGCCAGGCCCTTGGCGTTGACGAAGCCGTAGACCTCCGCCACGCCAGCGCCCTTGAAGGCCGCCAGCACGCGGTTTGCCACCTCCGCCCGGGTCATGCCGGGTGGCAAGGGGCCATGCACCGGCAGGTCGTCCATGGTCAAGGCCACCTGCATGGGCGCCTGTTGCGCCAGCACAGGAGGCGCGGTCAGCATCAGGCCGGCGACCAGGGCCAATAGTCGTTTCAGACGCATGACGTTCCCTTCCCCATCGTCTTCTTATCGCGCGGCAACTTTTTATCGCGCCGCCACGCGGGCGCTTTCCGGCGGGCCCAGGTAGCTGGGCTTCACCCCGCCCAGATCCACCACCAGCTTGGTCAGCACCACGGCCGGATCCACCATCCAGATGTGAAGGGTGTGATAGCCGGCACTGGCCACGATGTGGTGGCTGGTGGGTTTGCGCGCATTGTCCTCCACCGCCTTGGACCAGTCGGCGACCCCGTTCATGGCCAGGATGTCCACCACCTGCGGCGCCTCATCATCGATGGCGACGGCATAGCGCAGGCCGCGCCCGGGCACGAAGTTCAGGGTGGGGCCGACGATGGCCTGCACCGTCAGGGGGCCGGCGGCAGGTAGATAGACACGATAGTCAAGGCGCGGGCCTTGCCCGGCCGCGAAGCTGGCCGAGGTCACCGGGAAGGGCGCCAGGCCCGACAGGGTGCGGCCATAGTTCGGGATCTTCTGCCAGGCGGCCCCGCCGGCGTCGGCCTTGCCGGTGTAGTGCTCCGCCTCCATGGACACATAGCCGTCGGCGGCGATGAAGGCCGGCTGGCCATCGGCGGGTACCGGCGTGTTCAGCGCCCGCAGATGGACGGTGACGCTGCCCCCGGCCCCTGTGATGGTGACACTGCCCGGCGTGGTCCCGGCCGGCGCCTTGGCCCAGTCCACCGCCACCTGCAGGCGAGTCTCCTGCGTCACCGTACCCTTGGCCTGGCTGAGGATGATCCAGGGGGCGCTGGCCTTGGCGGTATAGGCGAAGGGCTTCGATCCCCGGTTGAAGATATCGATGTAACGGCTTGGTTTATTGGCCATATCCAGGTCCGGCAGCACGGCGGCGTCCTTGACGGGCTTGCCGTCCAGGGCGGGCCAGGCCTGGGTCTTGCCCTCCACCGCCACGCCCAGCTTCGCCTCTGCCGGCAGGCCCAGTTCCCGTACCTCCGGCATGATGTCGGTATGCGGTTCCCGCCAAGAGGCGTAACCGATGTGGGTCTGGTCCATCATGTGGTCCCACTTCCCGCCATTCAGCGCGTGGTACTCCCTCGCCAGGTCGGCATCGGCCTGGAACAGAGCCCTGGCCTTCGCGGCCTCCGCATTCGCGGAGGCGCGTCCCTGGTCGGCATACAGGCGGTTACGGCCCACGGCGACGTACAGTTCCGTCACCTGGGCCGCCGCCTTGGCCGGGTGCAGCACCAGCTGGAAGAAGGCATCACGGGCGTCGGCCGGCAGGGCCTGGTGGATGGCCTCCGCCTTCGCCACCAGGTCCTGGTAGTCGGCCACCACCCGCTCCGCCTCGCGGTAATCGGTCAGGCTGAAGGTGTTGGCGTCCAGCAGTTCCGGCTTGCGGCGGCTGATCAGCATACCGTAGCGGGTGACCAGGGTCGCGATCTCGGCCGCATGCTCCGGCCCGAATTCGCGCTCGGCCCAGGCGGCCATGAACTCCGGCAGCTTCTCCTTGGGCCAACGGCCGGGGTTCCTGGCGTAATCCAGGAAGAACTCGATGGGCAGTTCCATGGGCTTCAGGTCGCCCACGTTCACGATCCACACCCGGTCGGCGCCATACTCCAAGGTCAGGTTCATCTGTTCCCAGACTTTGGGAATGGAGTTGGTGTTGATCCACTTGTAGTTCCGGGGATCGCCGACATAGTCGAAGTGATAGTACATGCCGGCACCGCCGGGGCGCTTGCGCTCCTCCGCCGTCGGCAGGCGGCGAACGTCGCCCCAGTTGTCATCGCACCACAGCAAGGTCACGTCGTCGGGCACGCGCATGCCCTTCTCGTAATACTCCTGCACTTCCTTGTAGAGCGCCCAGATCTGCGGGATCTGGGTGACGTCGGGGTTCATCTCCTTGGCCAGGATCTTGCGTTGGTCGGCCACGATCTTTTCCAGCAAGGCCGTGTTGGCCGCCGCCGCGTCGCCGGTCATGGGCATGTCGCCGTCGCCGCGCATGCCGATAGTGACGATGCTCTCGAGGTCCTTGTTGCGGCGGACACCTTCTGACCAGAACTGGCGCAGCACCTCGCCATTCTGGGCATAGTCCCAGGGCCCGGTGCCGTGGCGCTTCCATTCCTGCTGTGACCGCAGCATGGGCTCGTGATGGGAATTGCCCATGACCACGCCGTACTCGTCGGCGATCTTGGGGTTCAGCGGGTCATCCTCGTTGAAGGCGTTCCCCCACATGGCGGGCCAGAGGTAATTGCCCTTCAGCCGCAGGATCAGCTCGAACACGTGTTCGTAGAACTGGTGATTCAGGCCGCCAAACTTCTCCCTGGCCCAGCCGGTCAGGGCCGGCGCCTCGTCATTCAGGAAGATGCCGCGATACTTGACCGGTGCGGGATCCTCGCCGTAGGTGCCGGCCTTCACGTACAGGCTGTCGCGGTGGCGCACCGGCACATCCGCCCACCATGCCCAGGGCGACACCCCGATCTGTTCCGAGACATCATACAGGCCGTAGATGGTGCCGCGCTTGTCGCTGCCGGCGATGACCAGGGCGCTGGCGATGCCCGGGGCGGGATTGGCCACCACTTGGATGCGGAACGCCTCCCACTTGTCCTTGAGGGCGCCGGCGTCGATCTTGCCCTCCGCCGCCAGCTTGTCGATGGTCGGGCTGTGGCCCAGGGTGCCGACCAGGATGGGCATGGCCCCCAGATCCTTGTCCTGGCCGAGCGCGGGCGTGACGCCCGTGACCTTGCCGATGTCGGCCGCCAGGTCCCGCGCGGCGCGCTGCACGCCGGCATAGTCCTGGGCGTCGACATGCAGGCGGGCGGAGACACCGCCCTGCACAATGGCGAAGCCGCCAGGTGTGGCCTGCCCCTCGACATACCGGGGCTGGCCCAGGGCCCAGGCCGTTGACGTCAAGGAGGGGGCCAGCGTGACCGTGGCGGTGGCAAGCAGAAGGGAGCGAATGAAACGCTTCATGGTCCTCACTCCGTGACCGTCAGGACGGCCGTCTTCAGGTCGACGGAATTGTCGCCGACCATGATGTCGAAGGCGCCGGGCTCGACGACCCGCTTCATGTCCTGGTTCCATAGGGCCAATGCCTTGCCGTCGACGGTGAAGGTCACCGTGCGGCTCTCGCCCGGCGCCAGCGTGACGCGCTGGAAGCCCTTCAGTTCCTTCACCGGCCGGGTGACGGAGGCGACCTGCTGGTGCAGGTAGAGCTGCACCACCTCGTCCCCTGCCCTCTTGCCGGTGTTCCTCACATCCACCGACACGGTGACGGCGCCATCCCTGGCGATCGTGGGCGAGGACAGGCGCGGGCTGCCCACGTCGAAGGTCGTGTAGCTGAGACCGTAGCCGAAGGGGAACAGCGGGTCGGTGGTGTCGAACAGATAGCCGCGCCGCGCGCTGGGCTTCTTGTTGTAGAACATGGGCAGTTGCCCGACGGAGCGCGCGACGGTCACCGGCAGCTTGCCGCCCGGGTTCACGTCGCCGAACAGCACGTCCGCCATGGCGGTGCCGCCCTCCTGCCCCAGGTACCAGCCCTCCACCAGGGCGTTGGCCTTGGCGGCCACGTCCACCACGGAGAGCGGGCGGCCATTCTGCAGCACCACGACCACCGGCTTGCCCAAAGCGAACAGGGCCTTGGCCAGGTCGTTCTGCTGGCCCACCAGTTCCAGGCTGTCGCGGTCGCCCAAATGGTTGTTGGCCCAGCCCTCGCGGCTGGTCTGCTCATTGTCGCCGATGACCAGCACGATGTGGTCGGCGGCCTTGGCCAAGGCGACGGCCTGCTGGATCAGCCGGGCGTTCTCCACCGGATCGGCCAATTCGACGGTGTCGCCGTACCAGTCGTCATCCTTGGTGATGCGCACGCCCTCGGCATAGGTCACCTTCACTCGTGAGCCCACCTTGGCCTTGATGCCGTCCAGGATGCTGACAGTCTGCTTAGGCTCGCCGGAATAGCCGCCCAGGTGCGCCTTGGCGGCGTTGGGGCCGATGACGGCCAGGGTCTTCACCTTGGCCATGTCCAGCGGCAACACGCCGTCGTTCTTCAGCAGCACCACCGACTTCTGCGCCGCCTTCAGGGCCACGGCCCGCGCCTCGCCGTTCGCCGTCAGGGCCTCGGCCTTGTCCGCATCGGCATAGGGGTGCTCGAACAGGCCGGCCTGGAACTTCAGTTCCAGGATGCGGCGCACGGCGCGGTCGATCACTTCTTCCTTGATCTTTCCGGCGCGCACGCTGTCAGCCAGGCTGGCATAGGACTCGCCATCCGGCAGATCGGCGTCCACCCCGGCCTGGATGGCGCGGATGGCGGCGGACGGCAGGTCCGGCACCACATGATGGATGCTGACCAGCTGGTCGATGGCAGAGTAGTCGCTGATGATGGAACCCTTATAGCCCCATTCCCCGCGCAGGATGTCATGCAGCAGCCACGTGTTCACATGGCTGGGCACGCCGTCGATCTCATTGTATGAGGCCATGACGGCGCGCACGTTGGTGCGGTGGATCACCTGCTCGAACGGTGGGAAAAACATCTCCCGCAGCGTGCGCTCGCCCACGGAGGCCGGGCCGACGTTGGTGCCGCTTTCCGGCTGGCCGTGGCCGGTCAGGTGCTTCAGCGTGGCGAAGACCTTGCCGTCGGCCAGAGGCAGGCTATCGCCCTGCAGCCCCTGGACGGCGGCCACGCCCATCTCCCCCGCCAGGTAGGGATCCTCGCCGAAAGTCTCCTCGATCCGGCCCCAGCGCGGATCGCGCGCCACATCCACCACGGGCGACAGCACCAGGCTGACGCCGCGGACGCGGATCTCGCGGGCGACGACGCTGTCGACCTCGCGGACCAGGTCCGGGTCCCAGCTGCTGGCCTGGGCGATGGCCTGGGGGAAGCTGGTCGGGCCGATGGCGGGATAGCCGTGGAGGCCTTCCTCATGGAACAGCACGGGGATGCCCAGCCGCGTCTTCTCCACCGCCCAATGCTGGACGGCGTTCACCATGGCGACCGTGCCCCTTGTGTCGCGCCAATGCTGGGTCCGCAGGGAGCCGGAGCCCTTTTCGTCATTGGGGCGGGTGAACTGGCCCAGGCCGTTGGGGTATACGCTGCTGGCCTTGGCCGGGTCGAAGTTCATCGCCCCGTCGAAGATGGCGGGCTTGTGATCCCACACGGCGATCAACTGGGCCACCTTCTCATCCAGCGTCATGCGTGCCAGCAGGTCGTCGACCCGGGCGGCCACCGGCGCGCTCGCGTCCTTATAGATCGCCGGCTTGTCAGCTGCATGGGCGGCGGCACTGACGGCCACGGCGGCGACGCCGGCCAGGACCAGGCGGCGGCCGATCCGATGGCCGATCCGATGATGGATGGAGTCATGGCGTCTACGCACGCTGGCTTCTCCCTATCGTTATTCTTTCCAGATATCCGCAACCCGGACACCCCGCCCCGTCAGGGCCGTCATGGTACCGTTACCATGACCACAAAACCTTAAGCCGGCCCGGGCCGGCCATACCAAACAGCCAAATCGTTATAAGGGCGCGTCGTCGGCGAACAGGTCCGGGAACCGGGTGGCCAACCGGGGAAGAGAGGTCAGGATTTCCTGCAGATGCTGACGCATCGCCGCCTCCGCCCTGTCCGCGTTGCGGTCGGCGATGGCGTCGACGATGGCATGGTGCTGCGTGATCAGCAGGGAAAACGGCGTCGCCTCCGGCGTGCTGAGATAGCGCACGCGGTCCATCTGCGCCTTGGTTTCCTCAACCACCCGCCAGGCGTATTCGCAGCCGACATGCAGCGCGATGTCACGGTGGAAACGCTCGTCCAATTCCAGGAAGCCGGCATGGTCGCGATCCTCGGCGGCATTGGCCTGGGCGCGCAGGTTGTCGCGCAGCAGGTCGATGTCGCGGCCCTTCATTTCCGCCACGGCGCGGCGCACCACCGCCAGTTCCACCGCCTCGCGCACGAAGCGGGCGTCGAACACCTGACGCACGGAAATCTTGACGATGAAGGATCCGCGCTGCGGCCGGATGGACAGCAACCCCGCCTCGCTCAGCTTGATGAAGGCCTCGCGCACCGGCTGGCGGCTGACGCCCAACTGGTCGGCGATATCCTGTTCGGAGATGGCTTGGCCGGGGCGGAACTTCATGGCGACGATGGCGCCCCGCAGTTCTCGGAACACGCGGCGGGCCACAGGCTCCGCACTGTCCGCCTGGATACGGTTCAGGACGACACGGTCATTTTCCGCCAACACCAGACGCACCCCATTAGAGTCGCACGGGCCCGGGCCGAAACGGTCCCGGCATGGAGCACCCTCACGGCACACCGCCCATCCCCGCTTCCCACCCTGCGACATTCGTCCCGCGTCTTCCAGAGGGCTTCGCCCGAAGGAAACGCATTTTAGTCGAACGCCGTTGCTCTCGTAATTCATACATACTACCATACTAGATGACAAACAAGGCCGCGATGTCGCTCCGTGAATAGGAGGGGCGCGTTTCACACGGCAGCGCCTGCCCCTCCCGATGACCGCGCATTGCCCTGTTGACCATACTGGTATGGTAGTATACATGAATGGTAACCGACGAACGGCATGAGCCGCTTCGCGCTGGGAGAGAACGCAGCCCCATGACCGCCTCGGGGGGCCTTATCGAAGACCATCGCCGGGCCCGCCGCCCGTTTCCCGGCCGGCCCCGCGCCCACCTGGACCCGCCTTCGGAGCTGAAAGTATGAAGATCACGGACGCCTACGTCATCGTCACCTGCCCGGCGAGGAACTTCGTCACCCTGAAGATCCGCACGGACGAAGGTGTCTATGGCATCGGCGACGCCACCCTGAACGGGCGCGAGCTGGCGGTCGCGTCCTACCTGACCGATCATGTCATCCCCTGCCTGATCGGCCGTGATCCGCACGACATCGAAGACATCTGGCAGTACCTGTACAAGGGCGCCTATTGGCGCCGCGGGCCCGTCACCATGTCGGCCATCGCCGCGGTGGACACCGCCCTGTGGGACATCAAGGCCAAGGTGGCCGGCCTGCCGCTGTACCAGCTGCTGGGTGGCAAGAGCCGCAACGGCGTCATGGTCTACGCCCACGCCAACGGCCAGACCATCGACGACGCCCTGAACCAGGTACAGCACTACGTCGATCAGGGCTACAAGGCCATCCGCGTCCAGGCCGGCGTGCCCGGCCTGAAGGGCGTGTACGGCGTGGCCAAAGGCATCAATTACGAGCCGGCCACGCGCGGCCTGCCGGCGGAATCGGCCTGGTCCACGGAAGCCTACCTGGATTTCGCCCCCACCCTGTTCGCCGCCGCCCGCGACCGTTTCGGCTGGGATCTGCATCTGCTTCACGACGTGCACCACCGCCTGACCCCCATCGAGGCAGCGCGGCTGGGCAAGGCGCTGGAACCCTACCGCCTGTTCTGGATGGAAGATCCGACCCCGGCGGAGAACCAGGAATCCTTCCGCCTGATCCGCCAGCACACCACGACGCCCCTGGCGGTGGGTGAGGTGTTCAACACCATCTGGGATGCCAAGGATCTGATCCAGAACCAGCTGATCGACTACATCCGCACCACGGTGGTGCACGCGGGCGGCATCACCCACCTGCGCCGCATCGCCAACCTGGCGGAGCTGTACCAGATCCGCACCGGCAGCCATGGCGCCACCGACCTGTCGCCGGTGTGCATGGGCGCCGCCCTGCACTTCGACCTGTGGGTGCCCAACTTCGGCATTCAGGAACGCATGGTGCATGAGGACGTGACCGAGAGCGTCTTCCCCCACGCCTACAGCTTCGACCAGGGCTATATGCACCCGGGCGAGGCACCGGGCCATGGCGTCGACATCGATGAGGCGGAGGCCGCCAAGTACCCCTATCAGCCCGCCTACCTGCCGGTGGCCCGCCTGACGGACGGCACGCTCTGGAACTGGTGAGTTGGTTTGAGACCGGGCGCGCCTTGAACGCGCCCTTGCATAAGAACAGCGCCGCGCGGGTGCCAAAAGCCCGCCGGTGACGAATGGGAGAGAGACGTTCATGGCGTGGCCCGCGGAAGCCACAGGTGCACCGATCCCACCGCCGGCCAGGCTAGGCCGGCGGCGCTGGATCGTCGTGGCCCTGCTGTTCGCCGCCACCGTCATCAACTATGTCGACCGCCAGATGCTGGGCTTGCTGAAGCCCCTGCTGTCGCAGGAATTCCACTGGTCCGATACCGACTACGCCGACATCATCTTCTGGTTCCAAGCCTCATACGCGGTCGCCTACCTGGTGTTTGGCCGTGTCATCGACCGGGTGGGCGCCCGCTGGGGCTATGCCCTGACCTTCGTCATCTGGAACCTGGCCCACATGGCCCATGGCCTGGCCGGCGGCCTGGTGCAGTTCACCCTGGCCCGCGTGGCCCTGGGCGCCGGGGAGGCCGGCAATTTCCCCGCTGGCCTGAAGAGCGTGGCGGAATGGTTCCCCCGGCGCGAGCGCGCCCTGGCCGTTGGCATCTTCAACGCCGGCTCCAACGTCGGCGCGGTCGTCACCCCCTTGGTGGTGCCCGTCATCGTCGCCGTGGCCGATTGGCGCACCGCTTTTGTGGTAACCGGTATCATCAGTTTCGGGTGGCTGGCCGCCTGGCTGGCGTTCTATCGCCGTCCCGAGGAGGACCGGCATCTGACGGGGGCGGAGCTGGCCCACATCCGTTCCGACACCCTGTCCCCCACCATCGCCGCCCAGGGACCGCGCCTGCGCTGGGTGCTGCGCCAGCGGCAGACCTGGGCCTATGTGCTGGCCAAGTTCCTGACCGATCCCATCTGGTGGGTGTTCCTGTTCTGGCTGCCGGACTTCCTAGGCCGCCGCTTCGGCCTGGACCTGTCCAGCTTCGGCCCGCCGCTGGTGGCGATCTACCTCATGTCCGATATCGGCAGTGTGGCCGGTGGTTGGCTGTCATCGCGCCTGATCCGGCGGGGTCTGGGTACCAACCGGTCGCGCAAGGTCGCCATGCTGGCGTGTGCCGCCTGCGTCGTTCCCGTGCTGGCGGCGCCCTGGGTTGGCGGGTTGGTGGCGGCGGTCCTGATCATCGGCCTGGCGACCGCTGGCCATCAGGGCTTCTCCGCCAACCTCATGACCCTGCCCTCCGACCTGTTCCCCCCCTCCGCCGTCGCCACCGTGGTGGGTCTGGGCGGCACCGCGGGGGCCGTGGGCGGCATGGTGATGTCCAAGTTCACGGGATGGATTTTGCGGACCACGGGCGGCTATGGCCCCATCTTCCTGACGGCGGCCCTGGCCTATCCCCTGGCGCTGCTGGCCCTCCAGGCGCTCAGCCCACAGTTGCGACCCGCCATGCCGGACAGCGGAGGCGCCGCATCCTGAAAGAAACAAGAATATATTCTTGCTAATTTTACGGAAATGATCGCCTTATTCTTGAGGGCGACAGTGCATTTGCCTGTCTTTTAAAATAACTGTTTGAATTATGCCAATATTATTTGAAAAAATATATTGACAATATTGCGGTTTCCTGGAAATGGTAACGCTACCATTTAAAGCGCCTCGAACGCGCTGCTTAAGGGAGGGGAGCGGAATGGGACACCTGCATTCGGCCACCGGCCGGCACACCAAAACCTGGCGGTTGACGCTGGCCGCCAGCCTGGTCGCGCTGTCGGCCGGGGTGTCCTCCCCCATGGCTCTCGCCGCCCCCACTCTGGACCACCAGGGCACCGCCGCCCGCCTGATGATGGACGGCAAGCCGCTGCTGGTGCTGGGGGGCGAGCTGGGCAACTCCAGCGCGTCCAGCCGCCCCTACATGGCCAAGTATTGGCCCAAGCTGAAGGCGGTGGATGCCAAGGGCACCGTCCTGATGGCGCAGGGGTTGGGCCGCATGGCGGGCTTCAAGCCCCGGGTGCTGGAGGATGGCACGGTCCTGGACGCCCCGGTCACACACACCCTGGGCGACTACCGTTTCACCGTCGGCTTCATCGACAGCTGGACGCCCAAGGCGGAGCAGGACACCGCCAGCCATGGCGGCCTGATCATCCAGACGGGGCCGGAGGAATACCTGATCGCTGGCCGCGGCCTGATCGTCACCGTCGCCGGTGAGCCCGGCCCAAAAGGCGACGGCCCGGTGCTGGCCGGCATCGACAAGGCGGTCGAGGGGACGTTCGACGCGCAGGGGCGCTGGGTCCCGGGACGCTACCTGAACGGCGACCAGACCCACCAGGGTCGGCACATCCGCCTGCCGCCCGATCAGTTCCAGATCCAGCGGGTGACGTTCTACCGCTACCGCTGACCCATTCCCGCGCGGGAATGCCGCGCAAAACCAGAGCCTTAACAACAGACCGCCCAATCCGGAGAGGGAGCCGCGGGCGATCAGGGGAGGAAAGAAATGGCATACTCAAAGAACTGGAAGGCGTTACTGACCACCACCGCCCTGGCCGGCTCCGCGCTGCTGGGCATGATGTCGATGCAAGCCTACGCCCAGACGGCCTCGGCCGGCGATGACGCCGCGCTGGAGGAAATCACCGTCACCGGCATTCGGCGCAGCCTGTTGGACGCGACCGAGCAGAAGCGCAATTCCGTCGCCTTCGGCGACAGCATCTTCGCCGAGGACATCGGCAAGCTGCCGGCCACCAACCTGGCCGAGACGCTGAACCGCATCCCCGGCGTGAACCTGAACCGCGACATCGACGGCGAAGGCGTGCAGGTTTCCATCCGCGGCCTGGGCCCCAGCTTCTCCAAGGTGCTGCTGAACAACACCCAGATCGCGGTGGCGTCGGACGGCGGCACCAACGGCGGCAACGCCAACCGTGAGGTCGACCTGGACCTGTTCCCGTCCGAGCTGTTCACCCGCCTGGACGTGGAAAAGACGCCGGTCTCCTCCACCCTGGAAGGCGGCATCGCCGGCACCGTGAACCTGCACAGCGCCCGCCCCTTCGATAACGAGGGCACCCACGTCACCCTGATCGGCCAGGGCCAGTACACCAACGCCGACGGCGAGGTCAGTCCGCGCGGTGCCATGGTCGCCAGCCACACCTGGGGGCCCTTCGGCATCCTGGTCGGCGTGTCCGGCGTGAAGACCACGACCCGCATCGATGGCTTCGAGACCATCGGCTGGACCGACGGCAACCTGCCGGCCGGCAGCGGCGACGTCGGCACCGGCAACGGCTTCGTCTACGCCCAGAACGCCCCCCGCAACGTCGCCGGCCTGACCGCCGGCCAACCGGTGAACCTGGCGCAGACGTCCGGCCTGACCCTGCCGCAGCTGGGCAGCGCGCAGATCCCGCGCCTGGGCCGCAACAGCTACACCTTCGGCGACCGCTCGCGCGTGTCCAGCCTGCTTTCCCTGGAATACCGCCCCAGCGACGAATGGCACTTCGCCATCGACGGCCTGTGGGCCCAGTCCGACCGCGACTACCAGCGCCTGAACATGAACTGGTACGTCCGCAACTCCGGCCCCGGCACCAGCCCCACCTCAACCGGCGGCATGGTTCCCTTCAACCTGACGGTCGACAGCAACAACGTCGTGACCCAGGGTACCTTCGCCAATTCCAGCTTCTTCCTGGAAAACGACATCTTCAACCAGCATACCGAGTTCTACAACATCAACCCCACCTTGACCTGGAAGCCATCCAAGGACTTCAAGGTCGATGCCCAGGTCAACTATGGCCACAGCACCTTCTTCCGTGAGCAGCCGCAGTTCGACGTGCAGACGCCGGCGCAGTCCGGCCTGGTGGTCAACTACCAGGCCAATGGCGCTAACGGCCAACCCATCATCGTGCCCAACCGCGACCTGAACGACCCGAATCTGGGCTGGAAGTGGTACCGCGTGAACGTGCAGAACGTGTACCGCGAAACCACGACCCGCGGCGCCCATATCGACACCCAGTATGGCGATGACACCGTCAACCTGAAGGTGGGCGGCGCCTATGACATGGCCAGCCGCATCATCCGCGCCTACGACAACAGCACCGCCTTCCAGACCGCCGTCTGCGGCGCCACCTGCGACGGCCTGTCGGGTTCCGTGCCGAATTCCCAGATCGGCCAGTACCTGCAGCCCATGAACATCAGCGACTTCGGCCACCTGGCCGGCGGCAACGTCGGGTACACCCAGTGGATCATGACCAACCTGTCGGCGCTGGAGAAGGCCACCAACTACGACTACTACAAGCAAACCGCGCCGCAGACCCGCAGCGCCGTGACCGGCGGCTCCGTCGGCAACATCTCGGAAAAGACCTTCGGCGGCTATGCCGAGGGTAACGCCAAGGACACCTTGCTGGGCCATGACGTGGCCATCAACATGGGCCTGCGCTACTTCCACACCGACCAGACCGTGACCAGCCCGTTGGTGACCGCGTCTGGCGCGCTGGTCGACCAGACGCTGAGCACCGGGTACAGCGATGTGCTGCCCTCGGCCAACGTGGTCTACAGCCTGACGGATGACATCAAGCTGCGCGCCTCGGCCTCGCGCAGCATCACCCGCGCCGACGCCAGCCAGCTGCTGCCCGGCACCACCTTCTCCGACATCTCGGCGCAGGTGGCCAGCGCCGGCAATCCGAACCTGAAGCCCTACACCTCCAACAACATCGACATCGGTGGCGAGTGGTACACGGGCGGCCTGGGCTACGTCGGCGCCGCGCTGTTCCGCAAGGACATCGACGGCTTCACCGTCACCACGCAGAAGACGGTGCCCTTCACCGCCCTGGGCATCAACTTCAGCGACCTGCAGACCAGCCAGCAGCAGGCCCTGTTGCTGCGCGGCGGCCCGAATGTGGCGACCGTCACGCTGACCCAGCCGGTGAACCTCAGCAAGTTGCTGCTGCAGGGCATCGAGCTGACCTGGGTGCAGCCGCTGGACTTCATCGTCGAGGGCCTGGGCTTCTCCGCCAACGGCACGCATATCGAGCAGAGTTCGGACAGCGGCCTGTTCGCCACAGGCATCGCCCCCTACAGCTACAACCTGCAGGCCTATTACGAAGGCCATGGCGTGTCGCTCAGCGTGAACTATGTCTGGAACGACCAGTCCACGGCCGCCAACGCCCCCCAGAACAATATCAACGAGCCGCTGATCGCCGAGGCCCATGGCCAGTTGGACCTGTCCATGGGCTATCAGCTGCCCTTCTTCAACGACAGCGTCCGCCTGACCGTGGATGCCCTGAACGTCACCAACGAACCGCTGGTGACGCTGTTCGGCCACTCCAACTCGCCCTACAGCATCTATTACCCCGGCGTGCAGGTGATCTTCGGCGCCCGCGCCAAGTTCTAGGACCAAGTTCTAAGACCCAGTTCAGTCCCCCCCCCGACGGTCCCAGGGGCCTCCCTTCCCTGGGGCCGTCCAAACTCGAGTTTTGGCAGTTGAAAACAAAAATCCCCGGGGGCGCCCGTTCCCCGGGGATTTTCCTTTGGCGATGGTCTCGTCCATCACCCCAGCCGGCGATAGCCGCCGTCGGCATAGAGCAGCGGGTCGACCTCGGGCCGGCTGCGGGTCCACAGCACCTCGCCCACGATGACGCGGTGGCTGCCGTGGGGCAGCTCGGCGGCGCGGCGGCAGATCAGGGTGGACTGCGCGCCGATCAGGCAGGGGGCGCCCATGATGTCTTCCCACACGTCGGGCTTGAAGCAGTCGGCCGTCCGGTTGGGGGCGCCGAAGGTGCGTGAAATCTCTTCCTGGTCGGCGTAGAGGATGTTGATGGCGTAGGTGTCCACCGCCAGGATGCGGTCGTGCATGCTGCCCGACTGGTTCAGCGCGATCAGGACCGATGGCGGCTCGAAGCTCAAGGAACACAGGGCGCTGACCGTGGCGCCCGCCGCCCCGTGCGCATCCCGCAGCGTCACCACGGAGACGGAGGCGGCCAGGCGGCGCATGGCCTGGCGCAGGCCATCCGTGATGCTGGCGGCGTCATCAGGCGATTGAAGAGCGGGTGACGTGGACATGAGGCCTCAATAGACAGCGCGAGAGCAGGCCCACCTTACCTGTCGGTCATGGTGTTGCCAGCCCAATGTTTCGGCACAAGACCCAAGCGGGGGGCATAGGACACCGCTTCATCCGGGATGACAAGGCGGATCAACGCTTAGTCAAAGGACCGTGCGCTGCGGTACCACATCGGCCCGCCGGGCCGTAATTGAATAGTTCTCAACAGCCTTTCGTCCGCGCCCAATCCGTCAGCGCGGGGCGCCCGGCCTGTTCATGTCGAAACGGGTCTCGGGCGTGATGGCGGCGTAGGCCGAGGGGCCGCCGCCGCGCAGGATGATGCCGGCGCCGAAGGTGTCGAAGACACCGTCGACGATCAGGTGGCGGGCGATGTGGATGGCGACGGCCTCGCCCATCACCAGCCAAGAATCCACGTCGGTGCCGTCATGGCGCCGCAGGCGGTGGATGTCCGTCACCCGGCATTCGAAATGGACGGGGCTTTCGGCCACGCGCGGCACGTCGATGTGCACGGCCAGCCGCTGGGTCAGGCCGGCGGCCTCGAACTCGTTGGTGCCGTAGGGCACGGGGGCGCTGGTGGCGTTCATCTGTTCCGCCAGATCGCGCGTGGCCAGGTTCCAGACGAAGACGCCCGTTTCCTGCGCGTTGCGCAGGCTGTCCTTGGCGCTGGTGCTGCAGAAGCCCACAATGGGCGGGCGGTAGTTGAACAGGTTGAAGAAGCTGTAGGGCGCCAGGTTGACACTGCCGTCCCGCCCCCTGCTGGAGATCCAGCCGATGGGACGGGGCCCCACCATGGAGTTCAGCGGGTCATGCGGCAACCCGTGGCCCTTGGCCGGCTCATAGGAATAAAGGTCATCGTGCTGGCGCATAAGGTCCTGTCCCGGCGGTGGGGCGGCCGCCGCTGGCGTCTTCCTGCGGTGGGGCGGCCGCCCGAATTGCTAACCGCCTGAACATAAGGGGCCCGGCGCGCGCTTTGAACGCGGCGTCGACGCACAGGTCTGTTGCGCAACCGGCAAGGGCGCGGGCTGTCAGGCGACCTGCTTGGACGGCGCAGTGGCACCGCCCCCGACGTCATCCCCCTTCACCCCGTTGCCCTTGTCAATGGGCCCGTCCTCCAAGGCGCCGATGCTGACTTGCAGCAGGCGGCTGATGCCCTCGGCATAATCCTGGCTGGCCTTAAGGGCGAAGCGCTGGCCGCATTCCTGCAGCTCCTGCGGCGTGCGACAGGCCAACAGTTCAGCGCAGGCCTCCCTGTCCTCGTGCATGCGCAACTCCCAGAAGCGGCTCATTTCCTGGAAGAAGGCCATGCCACCGTGGGCCATGCGGCCATAGGCGTGCTGGATGTCACCCAGCCAGGCAGCGTTGTCGGCCAGCATGGTGCCGAAGAGGGCCTGGTTGGTCCGGTCGTTCGGTGGAAACGGTGCTTTGACAGCGTCAGGCATAGCGTCCTCCCCTCTGTTGCGATCCCCGGCACGGGTGGCACGGGCAAGGCCCCGGTGCCGCGGGCGAGACGAACGAAGCAAGCATGGCGGCCCCGCACCTCCCTCCCCTGAGACGGGCTCAGGGCAGATGGGTACCGTGTCGCCCGCTGGATGGACTGGCGGTGCCAGCATAGCACAAGCCGCCCGGCGGCCCCATCCCCCGTCAGTCCCGGCGGCCTATTGTTTTCGGCGCCGTTCCGGGGGACGGAAGGACAGGACGACGATCCCTTGGATCTGCTGTTGGTACTGGACACGCCCCTGCCCTCCGGCCTGCTGGTTCAGGCGCGCCTGCTGGGCGTCATCATGGCGGAGCGGCGGCGCCGAGGAGGCCCGCGCCATCCTGGAGGCCGGCCTGATCAGGTCCTGACGCCGCGCAGAGCCAGGCGGTACAGGCAGGGCATGACCAGTAGCACCAGCGGCAGTTGCACCGCCAACCCGGACAGGATGGCGATGGCCAGCGGCTGCTGCATGCCCGCCCCTTCACCCAGGCCGAAGGCCAGCGGCAGCAGGGTCAGCATGGCGGCCAGCGTCGTCATGGCGATGGGGCGGAGGCGGTTGCGCCCCGCCCGGGACAGCCGCTCCACCAACGGCATGCCCGGCGGTAGGCTCTCGAATTCCGAGAAGAAGAAGATCGCCACCTCCGTCACGATGCCGACCACCATGGTCATGCCCATCATGGCGGTGATGTTCAGCTCCGTCCGGGTCAGCCACAGTCCCACGAACACCGCTCCCGCCGCCAGCAAGGGCATGACCAGGATGACCAGGGCGGTGATGAAGCTTTCGTACAGGAACAGCAGCAGGACGAAGACGGCGGCCACGGCGGCGGCGAACACGGTCAAAAGGCCGCGAAAAGCGATGCGCTGCTGCTGATAAAGCCCACCGAGTTCATAGCGCAAGGGCGCCTTCACCAAGTGCTGGCTGTCCAGCAGGGCGGTGACGTCAGCGGCGACGGAGCCCATGTCGCGCCCCTCGATGCGGGCGGTGACGGCCACCATGCCCTGCAGATTCTCCTGCCCGATCTCCGGCTCCCCACTCACCGGCACCACCGCCGCCACCCGTTTCAAGGGAAACATGTGGCCGTCGGGGGCGCGCAGGCGCAGGTTGGCCACGTCGGTGTCGGTAGTGCGCACCGCCGCCGGCACCCAGACCCGTACGCCCACCTGCTTGGCGGCCAGCGCCGTCTGCAGCGGCAGCTGCGTCGCCACCGCACCTTGCAGGTAATCGGCCACGGCCGCCGTGACACCGGCCACGTCCATGCCCTCCACCGCCGCCCGGGCGGCATCCACGCGGATGTCCAGGGCGTCACCGGCCGGATTGACGCCGTCCTTGATATCGACCACGCCATCCACCTTGGCCAGGGCCGCCGCCACGGCTCGGGCCGTGGGCAGCACGGTGGCGGGGTCGTCGCCAAAGATCTTGACCTCGATGGGCTGCGGCACGGCCGTCAGGTCGCCGATCAGATCCTCCATCTGCTGGGCGATCTCCACTTCCAGGCCCGGCACCCCGTGGGCGAGGCGGGCCCGCACCTCGGCGATGACCTCATCGATATCGCGGCGGCCGGTCGGTTTCAGGCGCACGAAATAATCGCCCCGGTTGGGCTCGTTCAGCTCCCCGCCCAGACCGGCGCCGATGCGCCAGGACCAGGTGGCGACATCGGGGGTATCGGCCAGGATGGCGTCCACCTGGTGCAACAGGCGGGACGTCTCGGTGATGGCCGTGCCGGGGGCGCTGCGGTAGTCCAGGACGAAGCCGCCCTCATCCATGTCGGGCATGAAGCCGGAACCCACGGCGCGGTAAGCCAGGCCGCCCAGGATGATCAGGGGGAGAACGCCGGCCAGTGCCAGCCACGGCCGGGCCAACAGGTGGGCCGACAGGCGGCCGTAGCGGTCATCCACCCAGGCCTGCACCCTGCCGGCGCCATGCGGCTTATGGATGTCGACCAGCCGTTCCACCGCCAGCGGCACCGCCAGCCAGGTGATGATGAAGGAAAAGGCAAGGCCGGAGGCCATGGTCAGCGACAGCGCCTGGAAAAAGGCGCCGGTGACGCCGTCCAGGAAGGCCAGGGGCACGAAGATGACCAGGGTGGCGGCGCTGGACCCGGCCAGCGGCCGCGTGAACTCCCGCGCGGCGGCCAGCACGCCGCCATCGCCGTGCCCCTCGCGCAGGCGGCGCACGATATGCTCCACCATGACGATGGCGTCGTCGATGATCAGGCCCACGGCCGCCGCCATGCCGCCCAGGGTCATGATGTTGAAGCTGAGACGCAGGATGCTCAGCAGCGCCACCGTGGCCGCCAGGGCCGCCGGCACCACCAAGGCCGCGATCAGGGTGATGCGCACGTCCCGCAGGAACAGCCATAGCACCAGGGCCGCCAGCACGATTCCGATCAGCACGGCGTCACGCACGCTGGCGGCGGAGGCCAGCACCAGCTGGCTCTGGTCGTACCAGTTGCTGACCGTGACACCCTTGGGCAGGCTGGCCGTCGCCAGCCGGTCATGCACCGCCTGGGCGATGCGCACGCTGTTGCCGTCGCGCTGCTGATAGACGTTCAGCAGCACGGCGTCGCGGCCGCCGGCCGTCACCCGCGTCCATTGCGGCACGGTGCCGTCAACCACCTGGGCCACGTCGCCCACCGTCACGACACCGCCGGCCCCGCTGGACGGGGCCCCGGTGGACAGGACGACATGGCGCACGGCGTCCAGGCCGGTCAGGCTGTTGTCCGACACCACCAGGAACAGCTTGTAATGATCCTCGATGCGGCCCACGGCCTGCACCAGGCTGGCGTTGCCCACCGCCTTGACCACGTCCTCAAAGGCCAGGCCATGGGCCAGCAGGCGGTCGGGGTCGGCGATGACCTGGAATTCCTGCTCCGCCCCGCCGGCGACACCCACCTCGGCAACGCCCTCGATGCCGGCCAGCAGGGGACGCAGCTGGAACTGCGCCAGGTCCCGCAGCCGCATGGGCGACAGGGTGTCGGAGGTCAGGCTGTAGGCAATGATGGGGAAGACCGTGGGTTCCATGCGGCGCACGGTCGCGGTAGAGCCCGCCGGCAGGGTGGGCAGTATCTGCCCCACCGCCGCGTTCACCTGCAGCTCCGCCGTGGTCATGTCGGTGCCCCAGGCGAAGGTGATGGACAGTTCCGCGCTGCCCCGGCTGGTGGTGGAGCGCACGTCCGTGACCCCGGGCACCCGGTGCACCGCCTGTTCCAGCGGTCGCGTGGCCAGCAGCAGCATCTGCGGCGCCGGCCGGTCGCCGGCATCCAGCGAGACACGCACCCGGGGGAAGGTCACGGCGGGAAACAGGGTGACGGGCAGGCGGCCCGCCATGATCAGGCCCGCCAGCACCGGCAGGGCCAGCAGGCACAAGAGCGAGCGGCGATGGGCGGCCACCCACGCGGTGAAGCTGGTCATCGGGCGGCCTCGACCTTGACGGCTGCGCCATCCTCCAACCCGTAATTGCCCAGGATGATGACCGGCAGCTCGGGGTCCAGCTTGCCGCCGCTCACTTCGGTGCCGGCCGGGCCTTCCACGCCGGTTTCGACACCCACGCGCCGGGCCTTGGCTCCCGCCAGCTGGAACAAATAGGCGCCATCCTCATCCGTCAGCACGGCCTGCCGGGGGACGACATAGCCGTCGTGCCGGTCGGTGGTGACGGCGATGCGGGCCGGGGTGCCGGGCAGCGCGCCGCCGCCGCCCTCCAGGATGACGGTCACGTCCACCCAGCGGGTGGCGGGGTTCACCATGCCGGCGATGCCGGCCACGGTGCCAGGGAGGGCGGTGCCGGGCCCCACCATGGGCGTCACCGCCACCGGTTGACCCACCTTGATCGCGGCGACCTCGGCCGGGTCCACACCCGCCACCACGCGCACCCCCGCCCCCCGCCCCAGCCGCACCACGGGCGCGCCCGGCTGGATGCGATCACCCAGGACCACGGGGATGCTGTCGACATAGCCGTCGAAGGGGGCGGCCAGGGTTTCGGTGGCATGGTCGGTGCCCAGGCGCCGCTCCGCCTCCAGCGCGCCGCGCGCGTCCCTTTCCGCCTGCTCCGCCGCCGCCACCTGGGAATTGGTGGCCAGGTGCTGGTCGCGCAGGGCGCGCGCCCGTTCAAGCTCGCCCGTGGCGAAGATCAGGGCGGAGCGCGCCTTGGCATAGCCGGCGGCGGCCGTGGGGTCCGTCACCAGGTCCACCAGGGGGGCGCCCTTGGCCACCGGCTGGCCCGGCCGCACCAGCACGCGGGCCACCTGCCCCGCCCGCTGGAAGCTGATGGTGACCAGGGCGTCGCTGTCCGGCGTCAGGGTGCCGTAACCACCCACGGTGACGCTGACCGCCTGGCGGGCCAGGGGGGCGGTGCGCACGGTGACGACGGCGGCCGGCTCCTCAGCGGCATGGGCGCCACCGGCCAGCGGGGTCGTGGCCAGCAGGGTCGCGACCAGCAGCGTGGCGCGCAGGGCGAACTTGGTCATGGGGTCGCTTTCTCGGTCGCGTCTGGGGCCGTGGCCAGGTTTTCCGGCAGGTCTCCGCCGATCAGGGTCATGAGGTTGACGCGCTGTTCCTGTACCGCCTGGTCCAGCTTCAGTGCCTCCAGCCGGTGGGACAGCAGGGCGCCCTGCAGGTCGGCGAAGGTGCGTTCATCCAGGCTGCCGGCGCGGAAAGCGGTGTCGGCGCCGGTCGCCGCCCGTTCCAGGATGGCAACGCTGTCGGCCGTCGCCTGCGCCTGGGTTTCCAGCTGGTCCAGGGCCAACAGGCCCTGGCCGACACCGGCCACCGCGGCGTCCAGACGCGCCTGGTAGTCCTGGCGCAGCTGCTCCCGCGTTGCGCGCTGCACGGCGATGGCACCCTGGTTGCCATCGAACAGCGGCAGGCTGATGGACAGCGCCAGGCTTTGCGTCTTGACGTTGGAGGTGTCGCGGGCCCGATTGCTGCCGATGCTGAGGGTCGGAAACTGGCCCAGCACCGCCTGCCACACCGCCGCCTCCTGCGCCTGATAGCCGGCCTTCAGCGCCAGCAGGTCCGGCCGGCGGCCAGCCAATTGCGGCAGATCGGCCTGGACGCGGTCGGCCGGCGGCAGGGGCAGGTCGCTTGCCGTCAGGGGCGCCAGGGCCAGGGCGGCTGCCGGCGTCAGGCCCAGCAGGGCGTTCAGGTCCATGCGGTTGCGCAAGGCCTGCTGGTCCAGGTCATGCAGCTGGGTTTCCACGCCGTTCAGCGCCGCCAAATCGCTGACCACGTTGGGCAAGGTTTCATCCCCCCGCCCCATGGCGGTGTTGGTGAGGCGGTAGCGGTCGGCGAACAGCCTGCGGTTGGCCTCCAGCACCGCGCGCTGGCGCTCAAAGGCCTGGGCCCGCACCACCAGCAGCCGCGCCTGGGACACCACCTGCCATTCCTGCCACAGCAGGTCCAGATCCGCCCCGCGCAGGGTGGCCGCCGCCGCGTCCTTGCGGGAGGAGCGGGTGAGGAAGGGCATGACGTCCTGCATCAGGCCGATGGTGAAGGCGTCCATCACCGCGGGGCCCGAGGTGAGGAAGCCGTAGTCCACCGACAGCTGCGGGTTGGGCAGCAGGCCCGCCGTGAACGCCTCCGCCACCGCCACGCCATGCTGGGCGCGGGCGGCCTTCAGCTCGGGATTGCGCGCCACGGCCACCATGGCCACCGCATCGACATCCAGCGGGCGGGCTGGGTCGATCGTGTGGCGGCGCAGGGCCGGCAGGGGCATGGCGGCAGCATTGACGGTAATGCCTGCCAGGTCCCGAGCCAAGTCGGGCGCATCAGGCAAGGGGGCCGGGCTGTAGCTGGCGCAGCCGGCCAGGCAGGACAGGGCCAGCAGACTGGCCAAGCCCCTCGATGTCAAGCGTGATGGAATCATGCGATGCGTTCTGGAAGAAGAGGTCGCGAAATCATGGAGGCACGACGCCAGAAGACGGGACCACCCACCATTGACTTTTCAGTTAGTCTTCGACCCTCACGCATTTTTCATGGATGACGGCCCGATTCACTGGGCCGGTTCCAGCACCAGCACATGGAAGCTGCCGGGCACCATGGCCGGACGCCCGCCCGCCTTCGCAGCCTCGAAGGTCGCCGTCGGCAGATAGACGCGGCCGGTCACCGGATCCAAGGCGCCGGTGCGGGCCCCCTTCTCCGTCGGCACCACGGCGGTGACGTCGGGCACGCCCCGGGCATCCTGGCTCAGCACCGTCAGCACGCCGTCATGGCCGCATGGGATCAGGAAGCGGTGGTTCCTGGCGTCCAGGATGACGGCGTCCGCGCCCTGGCCGATGGACATGCTGGCCAGGACATGGCCGTCGGCGGCGTTCATCGCCACGGCCCGCCCGCTGGAACAGGCGGTGACCAGGACGCCCGTGGCCGGGTCCAAGGCCAATCCGGTGGGACCATCGCAATCCGCCAGCGGTCGCCGCGCCAGCACGGCATGGCCGGGCAGGTCGATCACCACCAGTTCGTTCCTGTCCTCCACATTGACGTAGAGATGCCCCTGCGCGTCCGCCGCCGCGAATTCCAGCGCCCCGCCCACGGCAATATGGCCGACGATGGCACGGGCGGCTGGATCGATCAGGGTGATGTCGCCCTGCTTGCCGTCCATCACCGCCACCAGCTTGCCGGCCTGGACCACGGCGTCCGGCTTGGTCCCGGTGGGCAGGCTGGCCAGCACGGCGCCGTCGGCGGTGTTGAACAGGGTGGCGGTGTTGCTGTCGCCGTTGGTGCTGACGGCCAGGCCGCCGCCCAGCGGCAGCACGCCATGCACCCGCTGGCCCGGCACCAGGGTGGGCGTCAGCCAGCCGCTGTCCAGGTCCAGCGCCAGCACGCCGTCGCCCCGGGCCACATACAGCCGGCGGGCGTCGGCATCCACGCTGGCGTAGTCCCACGGCCCATCGGGGGCGGCGATGCTGGCGCCCTTGCGGTAGGGCGCATCAGCGGCGCCGGCCGCCCCCACGATGGCAAGGCCGGCGGACAGGAAGGCGATGGCGGCGAAGGAGAGGCGACGGGGCATGATCGGGATGTCCAAGCGATGAAACCCCTGCTCAATAACCGCATCCCGGCCGGGGGAACGCTAACTTTTGCGTTAGGGCCGCGTCTGCCCTGGTGCCCCACGGTGGCAAGGCCGCTATCGTGCGCCGAGATGCCCTGAGAATGCCCAGCCAGAGTTGCCCGCCCATGCCCAGGATATTGGTGATCGAGGATGAGGAGCGGACGGCGCGCGAGATCGTCGACGCGCTGAAGGCCGAAGGCTATGCCGTCGACCTTCGCGCCGACGGTCCCGCTGGCCTGGCGGCGGCGCGCGGCGGCCATTACGACGCCATCACCCTGGACCGCCTGCTGCCGGGCCTGGACGGGCTGACCTTGCTGGCCGACCTGCGTCGGGAGGGGGTGACCACGCCCGTGCTGGTGGTCAGCGCCTTGGACGGGGTGGATGACAAGGTGCGCGGCTTGCGCGCCGGCGGCGACGACTATCTCACCAAGCCCTTCGTCCTGGCCGAGTTGGTGGCGCGGGTCATGGCCCTGGCCCGCCGCCGGGCGGACAAGCCGGCCGGCACCCTGCTGCAGGTGGGCCCCCTGGTCATGGATCTGATGAACCGGCGGGCCACGCGCGGGGCGCGGGACCTGGACCTGACACCACGTGAATTCCGCTTGCTGGAATACTTCGTGCGCAACGCGGAACAGACCCTGACCCGCAGCATGTTGTACCAGGCCGTGTGGGAATACAGCTTCGATCCCGGCACCAACGTCATCGACGTGCATATCGGCCGCCTGCGGCGCAAGGTGGACTGGGATAACGAGGACCCGATGATCCGCACCGTGCGCGGCGGGGGCTGGCGCCTGCATGCCCCGGATTGAACTGTTCCGCCTGGCGGACCTGCCACGCACCACCGCCTTCCGCATGACCCTGCTGTTCGGCGTGCTGATGATCACCGCCGTGCTGCTGGTTCTGGGCTTCGTCTATTGGCGCACGGGCGTGTTCCTGACCCGTCGGCTGGACGACACGCTGGTGCGCGAGACGGAGGAATTCCTGCGCACCTCGGTGCCCGAGCAGTCCACCCATATCGAGAGCCTGGTGGACAGCGACGGCCGGGGGTACTGGAAGGCCCTGCTGCTGGCCCCCGACGGCCACGTCCTGGCCGGCAACCTGCCGGCACTGCCGCCGGAATTGACGGGGATCGACGGCAAGGTGCACGCCCTGCCCCACGGTGCCGGCCCGGCACCGGAGCATCACCACAAGGCGCGTGGCCTGGCCCATCGCCTGCCCGACGGCGGCGTCCTGGTGCTGGCCCTACGCACCGATGAGGTGCATGAGGTGCGAGAGCTGATCCTACGCGCCATGGCGGCCGGCCTGGTGGGCAGCGTAGGACTGGCCCTGGCGGGTGGCCTGGCGCTGAGCTTCGGCACCCTGCGCCGGATCGAGGCCATCCACCGCGCCAGCGCCACCATCATGGCGGGCGACCTGTCGCAGCGCCTGCCCACGCGCGGTTCCGGCGACGACTTCGACAAGCTGGCCGCCATCGTCAACGCCATGCTGGGCAAGATCGAGGGGCTGATCGGCGACGTAAAGGCGGCAGGCGACAACATTGCCCACGATCTCCGCACCCCCCTCACCCGCCTGCGCACCCGGCTGGAAGGTGCCCTGCGCCGGGGCGGCGATGTCGAGACCCATCGCGCCGCCATGGAAGACGCCATCAGCGACGCCGACCAAATCCTGTCCACCTTCCGCGCCCTGCTGCGCATCGCGGCGGTGGAGGATGGCCGCCGCCGCGCGGCCTTCGCCCCCGTCGATCCCGTGGCCCTGGCGACCGCCGCCGCCGAACTGTATGAACCCCTGGCCACCGCCCAGGGCCTGGCCTTCGCCGCAGACATCCACCCGGTCGGTCCCGTCACCGGCGACGCCGACCTGCTGTTCGAGGCGCTGGGCAACCTGCTGGACAACGCCATCAAGTTCACGGCCATCAAATATGGCGGGGCGGGTGGGGCCATCAGCCTGACCCTGCGGCAAGAGACGGGACAGGCGCCGGAGCTCACGGTCCGCGACACCGGGCCCGGCATCACGCCGGAGCAGCGGGACATGATGTTCCGCCGCTTCACCCGCAGCGACGACGCCCGCCACACGCCCGGCAACGGCCTGGGCCTGAGCCTGGTGGCCGCCGTGGTGCAACTGCACGGCTTCCACCTGGACGTCGAGGACGGCCTGCCCGGCTGCGTCATGCGCATCCGCCTGGGCCAGGGGGCCGACTAGCTACTCGGCCGCCAGCAACTGACGCGTCAGGCCATCGCAATCCACATCGTCGGCACCGCCGAAGTCGGGCAGCGGAATGGGGATCAGGCGGCCGATGGTGATGCGCGGGGACCGGATCTTCCCCCTGACCACCACGGGGGCGTGCAGGTCCAGAAGGTCGAATTTCTTGGTATCAGCCGTGACTTCGGTATCCACCTCCTGCGTCTTCAGCCGCACCTCGCCATTGACGTGGACCACGGATTTGCGGGTGTCCATCAGGGTGCGGTCGAAGGCCACCTGGCCGTGGTTGAAGTTCAGGCGGCCCAGGGCGCAGCGGATGGGGATCTGGTCGTCGCCGGTGATGTACAGCACCAGGGCGTCGGCGATCTGCAGGCCGGCCAGGCTGACCATTAGGGAACTGATGGTGCCGCCGGACATGGTGACGACGACGTTGCCGGTGGCCGACCCCATGACCTCCGCCAGGGAATGGCCGTTACCCACCAGTTGCACCCGGCCCCGCAGCTTGCCCTTGGTGGTGTCGAAATAGTCCGAGCCCCGGAAGAAGGTTTTCAGGTCCACGTCCTGGTAGGACAGGTTGGCGCGGGTCTGCGGATTGTCGGTGCGGGCGTCCAGCGCCATGGTACCGGCCAGGGTGCCGCCGGCCACGCTCATGCGCAACGGGTCCACCATCGCCTGCCCGTCCCGGATGCGGACGCGGAAGTTCAGGGCCGTCACCGGCAGGTAATCCGGCGCCACCACGCGGCGCGCGTCCAGGCTGACATCCATGTTCATGGCCCGCAGCCGTTCCATTTTCAGCGGTACGTCGGGGAACAGGTTCCCTGTCGCCTCCAGCTGGGCCTGAGTCTTTTTCTGCTCCGCCGAGACGTTGCCCTTGGCGCCGGGCGTGGCGCCCACCAGGGGGGCCAGGTCGGCGAAGGCGAGATGGTCGGAGGTGAGGTGCGCCGTGAGGAAAGAGGGTTTGGCGTGGTGGTCGATGGCGATGTCGCCGGCCAGGTCGCTGTCGCCCGCGTGCCAGGCCATGTCCACCACCCGCCAGACGCCGGGCTCATGCGTCAGCTTGCCATTGATGCGGTAGGGCGGCGTGGGCGGGCCGGGGATGCCAAGCAGAGGAAAGATGTCCGAGAGGTTGGGGCCGGACAGCGCCACCTGCACATTGGACCCGGTGAACTGGAAGGGATCCTGCAAGGTGCCGTTCACCGTCAGCTTGGTGGCCCCGTAATCGACCTTCAGGTCCACGGGATAAGGCTGGTCCGTGTCACGCAGCATCAGCACGCTGCCGCCCACGAAATGCACGGTCAGGGGCTGGTTCTCGATGCTGCCCTTCAGGTCCAGCTCCGCCTTGGGTTCGGCGGGGGCCTGGCCGGTGGCGGTCTGCACCGTGCCGTCGAGGTTCAGCTTGCGCTTGGCGTCGCGATAGCTGACACGGCCGTCATCGATCTCCAGCCGGCCGATCAGCGGCACCTCATCCCGGCTTTCGGGCTTCAGCTGGTTGAGGGTGCCACTGGCCACGGGGCTTTCCCCGGGGCTCCAGTTCCACTGGTCCTGGTCGTCCTTTTCCAGCGCCACCACGGGCTGGCGCAGGATCAGCTGGGGGAAGACCAGATTGCGGTGAAGCAGCAGGGGCTTGAGCTCGATATCCAGCTCGATCTGCTTGGCCGTGAACAGGTGCGGCGCCTGGCCCCAGTCGGTGTTGGAGACCTGCACGTCGTTCAGCAAGATGTGGGTGACCCAGCCCCAGTGGACGGCGATCTGGCCGATCTTGGTCTTGCGCCCGGAAAAGGCGTCGGCCCGGTTTTCCAGCTGGGCGCGCACATAGTCGGAGGTGACGAAGAAATAGACCCCCGCTCCGGCCAGCAGCAGCACCACCACCAGCACACCCAGGGACCAGCCGATTATCTTGAATGCCCGTCGCATGGCCCAAATCCGTAAAGCAGGTTCCATCCGGCAAGCCCCCACCCGGCAAGCCCAGCGTTCATCCCCATCCCCTGCCAACCGCCAAGGTGGTGTCGCGGTTCCCTGGCGTGCTTTTGGGATGCCTTTGCCGGCGGCCGCCCCTATGGTGGCGGCCAAATAGGGCTTTGAGGAACGAACCCATGCTGTTGCACCTGTCCACCTGGTCGGAGACCGAGCGCCACCTGGAACGCTCCAAGACCATCGTCATCCCCATCGGCTCCAACGAGCAGCACGGCCCCACCGGCCTGCTGGGCACGGACTGGCTGTGCCCCGAGATCATCGCGCATGAGGCGCACAAGGGCGGCGCCGACATCCTGGTGGGCCCCACCTTCAACATCGGCATGGCCCAGCATCATCTGGGCTTCCCCGGCACCATCAGCCTGCGCCCCTCCACCTTCATGGCGGCCATCGGCGACTGGGTGCGGTCCCTGGCCGTGCACGGTTTCGAGCGGATCTATTTCCTGAACGGCCATGGCGGCAACGTCGCCACCATTGAGGCCGCCTTCTCCGAACTGTATGCCGAGGCCAGTTTCGCCAAGCGCCGCGCCGGCTTCGCCCTCAAGCTGCGCAACTGGTGGGATCTGCCCGGCGTCAACGCCCTGGCGCAGCAGCTGTTTCCCGCCGGCCACGGCAGCCACGCCACCCCATCGGAAATCGCGGTGACGCAGTGGGCTTATCCGGACGCCATCAAATCCGCCGAGTACACGCCCAAGATCGCCGGTTCCGGCCCCATCCGGGAGGCGTTGGACTTCCGCGCCCGGCACCCGGACGGCCGCATGGGCTCCGACCCCGCGCTGGCCACGCCGGAAAAGGGCGGCCAACTGGTGCGGCTGGCGGTGACCGGCCTGGTGGCCGAGGTCGCGGCCTTCGGCAACGAGCCCGCCGTCTAAATGTCAAGAGGGGCCTTGCGACGTCGCAAGGCCTACCCGGCCCGGCATAGCCAGCACTCGGAAGAAGTGCCCGGCGCCCTGGTGGAGATCGAGGTGACCGCCGCCAAGGTGAAGCACTGACCTGGTTGGCGGGCCCTCTCCTCAGGTCATTTCCGGCAGATGGTCCAGGACTTTGTCCAAGGTGACGGGATAGTCGCGCACCCGGACGCCGGTGGCGTTGTAGACGGCGTTGGCCACCGCCGCCCCCACGCCGCAGATGCCCAGCTCGCCCACGCCCTTGGCCTTCATGGGCGAGGAAATGGGATCGACCTCATCCAGGAAGACCACCTCCTGGTGCGGGATGTCCGCATGCACCGGCACCTCGTATCCCGCCAGGTCATGGTTGACGAAGAAGCCTCGGCGCTTGTCCACCGCCAGTTCTTCCATCAGGGCCGCCCCCGCCCCCATGGTCATGGCGCCGATGACCTGGCTGCGTGCCGACTTGGGGTTCAAGATGCGTCCGGCGGCACAGACCGCCAGCATGCGGCGCAGCCGGATCTCACCCGTGGCGCTGTCCACCGCCACCTCCACGAAATGGCCGGCGAAGGTGGATTGCTGGTACTTCTTGTCCAGGTCGCCGTATTCGATCTGGTCTTCCGCCACCAGGTCACCATCCTTGGCCGCCTGGGCCAGCGGTACGGTGTGCCCGCCGGATGAGACATGTCCATCGGCGAAGTGCGGCTCGGCGGCGTTGAAGCCCAGCTTGCGCGCCACGGACTGGCGCAGCTTCATGCACGCGGCATAGACGCCCGCCGTCGAATTGTTGGCGCCCCACTGCCCGCCGGAGCCGCAGGAAACGGGGAAGTTGCTGTCACCCAGGCGCACCGCCACCTTGTCCAGCGGCACGCCCATGGTTTCCGCCGCCGTCTGGGCGATGATGGTGTAGGTGCCGGTACCGATGTCGGTCATGTCCGTTTCCACCGTCACCATGCCCTGGCCGTCCAGGCGGACGCGGGCGGCGGATTTGGTCACCAGGTTATTGCGGAAGCCCGCCGCCATGCCCATGCCCACCAGCCAGCGCCCCTCCCGCACGCTGGCGGGCTTTGGGTCGCGCTTGGCCCAGCCGAAGCGCTCGGCCCCCTGCCGCAGGCATTCCGTCAGCTGGCGTTGGGAGTAGGGGCGACCCGGCTTTTCCGGATCCTCTTGCGTGTCGTTCAGGATGCGGAACTGGATGGGATCCATGCCCAGCTTTTCCGCCATTTCATCCATGGCGACCTCCAGGGCCATCAGGCCGGGCGCCTCGCCGGGGGCGCGCATGGCGTTGCCTTCCGGCAGGTCCAGCACGGCCAGGCGCATGGCGGTCAGGCGGTTGGCCCCGGCGTACAGCAGGCGGGTCTGCTGCACCGCCGTCTCCGGCTTGCCGCCGGGCAGATCGCCGGACCAGCTTTCGTGGCCGATGGCGGTGATCCTGCCCTCACGCGTGGCGCCGATGCGGATGCGCTGGATGGTGGCGGGACGATGGGTGGTGTTGTTGAACATCAGCGGCCGGGTCAGCGCCACCTTCACCGGCCGCCCCGCCACCTTCGCGCCCAGGGCCGCCATCAGCGCGTCACTGCGCACGAACAGCTTGCCGCCGAATCCGCCCCCGATGTAGGGCGAGATCAGCCGAATATTTTCCTCAGGTATGTTAAGGGTTTGCGAGACGTCCTTGACACCCCAGTTGATCATCTGGTTGGCGGTCCACAGGGTCAGCTTGTCGCCGTTCCAGGCCGCAATGGTGGCATGCGGCTCCATCATCGCGTGGCCCTGGTCGGGCGTCGTGTAGGTGGCGTCCAGCTGCACCGGCGCCGCAGTGTAGGCGCCATTGAAATCGCCCACCGTGCTGTCCGGTTCACCCTTGGCCACTGTCGCCCCGTTCCGGGCGGCTGCCAGATCATAGGCCCCGGCCTCCGCCTGATAGTCCACCTTGATCAGGCCGGCGGCGTCGCGTGCCTGCTCGAACGTCTCGGCCACCACCAGGGCCACGGCCTGGTGGTAGTGTTGGATTTCCGGTCCGCCCAGCAGGGCGGCGGTGTTCCACTTGCCCTTGCCCAGCGTGCCCGCGTTCTCCGCCGTCACGACGGCGATGACGCCGGGGGCAACCTTGGCGGCGGCGATGTCCATGCGGCTGATGCGGCCCTTGGCGATGGCGGATCCCAGGATGAAGCCGTGGGCCTGGTTGGCCACCACATCGTGCCGCTCATAGGCGTAGGGCGCGGTGCCGGTGGTCTTCAGCGGCCCATCAATCCGGTCGGTGGCCTTGCCCACCACCTTCAACTGGTCGATGGGGTTGGCGGCGGCGGGTGTGTCGAACTTCATGGCGTCACCCCCTCGCCTCTGCCAGCACGGCGGCCAGCGTGCGTTCGGCCAGCCGAACCTTGAACCTGTTGTCGTCCGTGGGTCGGGCATCGGCCAGCAGGCCGGCGGTGACCGCCTTGGCGCCCTGTTTCATGTGCGCCTCCGCCGCCTCCACCCGCCAGGGCTTGGGCGCCACGCCGCCCAGCGCCACCCGGCCGGTGCCGTCGGGCTGCACGATGGCGGCGACGGAGACCAGCGCGAAGGCGTAGGAGGCGCGGTCACGCACCTTGTGATACAGCTGCGCGCCGCCCACCGGTTTGGGCAGGGTCACGGCCGTGATCAGTTCCCCCCGCTCCAGCGACGTTTCCACATGCGGCGTGTCGCCGGGCAGGCGGTGCAGCTCGGCAATGGGAATGGCGCGGGTGGCGCCGCCGGGCCGCACCGTTTCCACGGTCGCATCCAGCACCCGCATGGCCACGGCCATATCGCTGGGGTGGGTGGCGATGCAGGCCTCGCTGGTGCCGACGACGCCCAGTTGGCGGCTGACACCGCCGATGGCGGAACAGCCGCTGCCGGGCTGGCGCTTGTTGCAGGGCTGGTTGGGGTCGTAGAAATAGGGGCAGCGGGTCCGTTGCAGCAGGTTGCCAGCCGTGGTGGCGACGTTGCGCAATTGGCCCGAGGCGCCGGCCACCAGGGCCCGGCTCAGCACGGCATAATGCCGGCGCACCCGCATGTCGGCCGCCAGGTCGGTGTTGCGCACCAGGGCGCCGACGCGCAGGCCGCCGTCCGGCGTTTCCTCGATCTTGTCCAGGCCCAGGCCGTTCACGTCGATCAGATGGGCTGGCGTCTCGATCTGCAGCTTCATCAAATCCAGCAGATTAGTGCCGCCGGCGATGAAGCGGGCGCCGGGTATGCTGGCCGCCTTGGCCGAGGCATCCGCCGGGGACGTGGCGCGTTCATAGGTGAAGGGCCTCATGCCGGATCCCTCCCGTTCTGTTGGTCCGCCATCTTCTGGCCGGCCACCTCGGTCATGGCCTCCAGGATGTTGGAATAGGCGCCGCAGCGGCAGACGTTGCCGCTCATGCGTTCCCGCATCTCGGCGTTGGTGGCCTGGGGTGCGTCCGTCAGGCTGGCGGTGACATGGCTGGGGATGCCGGCCTTGATCTCATCCAGCACGGCAACGGCGGAGCAGATTTGGCCCGGCGTGCAGTAACCGCACTGGTACCCGTCATGCTTCACGAAGGCGGCCTGCATGGGGTGCAGCTTGGCCGGCGTGCCCAGTCCCTCCACCGTCGTGACGCTGCCACCCTCATGCATGACGGCCAGGGTCAGGCAGGAATTGATGCGCCGGCCATCGACAATGACGGTGCAGGCGCCGCACTGGCCATGGTCGCAGCCCTTCTTAGTGCCAGTCAGGCGCAGATGCTCGCGCAGCGCGTCCAGCAGGGTGGTGCGGGTGTCCATCTCCAACGTCTGCGCCGCGCCGTTCACGGTAAGGGACACGCGGTTCATCACAGGGTTCATGATGGGCACCGGACCAGGATGGGGGGCCGATGGCACATCGGCGTCAGCGGGCATAGCCTGGCCGTGCCGCGGCGTCGCCGTCAAGGCGGCGGACGCCGCCGCCCCCAGCAGCAATCCGCGCCGGCTGACATCGGCATTCCCATGATTTCGCATGTCGTCCCCTCTGCTGTCGTCCCCTCTGCCAGCCACCAACACGGCAACGCGATGCCGCCAAGGTGCCGCTTCTGAACCCGGCAGGGCCGGCTTGGTTCCCATCGCCCCTGGTCACAAACGCGGAACCATAACCGGGATGGTGGGTTTTGCTGCCCCATCATCCCCACGCAAGAGAGGAGGCTCCGATGCAGGCGGTGCGTATCCACAGCTTTGGCGGGACCGAGGTTCTGACGCTGGAAGATGTGCCCAAGCCCGAGCCCGGCGACTATGAGGTGCTGGTCCGGGTACAGGCGGCCAGCGTGAACCCAGTCGATTACAAGATCCGCAATGGCAAGTATCTACCGGCCGACCAGTTGCCCCTGACCCTGGGCCGCGACATGTGCGGCACGGTCGAGAAATGCGGCCGCGCCGTCACCGGCTACGCGGAGGGGGACGCGGTCTTCGCCATGCTGCCCACCGACCGGGGCGGTTATGCCGAATACGTGGTGGCCAACGTCGCCCATTGCGCGCCCAAGCCGGAGCGGCTGGACGCCATCCAGGCCGCCGCCGTCCCGCTGGCGGCCCTGACGGCCTGGCAAGGCCTGTTCGACCATGGCCGCCTGAAGGGCGGGCAACGGGTGCTGGTTCATGGTGCTGCCGGCGGCGTGGGCCATTTCGCCGTGCAGTTCGCGAAGGCCTATGGTGCCACGGTCTACGCCACCTGTTCCGAAGGGGATCTGGAATGGGTGCGGTCGCTGGGCGTGGACCAGGCTATCGACTACAAGAACCAGCGCTTTGAGGATGAGGTGCCGGAGGTTGACCTGGTTTATGACCTGGTGGCGGGGGAAACCCAGGACCGGTCGTGGTCGGTGTTGAAACAGGGCGGCATCTTGGTTTCCACCCTGACCGAGCCGTCGGCCGACAAGGCCCGGGAGCATGGCGCCGAGGGCACGCGCTACACCGCCCATCCCGATGGCCGCCAGTTGGCGGAGATCGGGCGCCTCATCGACGCCGGGCGGGTGCGGATACAGATCGACAAGGTCTTCGCCCTGGAAGAAGCGGCGGAAGCGGAGCATGTGCTGGAGGACGAGCATGTGCGCGGGAAGGTGGTGCTCAAGGTCGCTTGAGACCCGGGCGGCGGGCTTCAGGGCCCGCCGTGACCGCCCGTGGCGCCGAAGACCTGACCGGTGGAGAAGGTGTCCTCGTTGCTGGCCAGCAGCACGTAGAGCGCCGCCAGCTCCGCCGGCTGGCCCGGCCGGCCCAGGGGCGTATCCGACCCGAAGGTCACCAGTTTTTCCGGTGGCTGGCCGCCGCTGGGCTGCAGGGGCGTCCACACCGGGCCCGGCGCGACGGCGTTCACGCGGATGCCCTTCTTGGCCAACTGCTTGGCCAGGCCCTTGGTGAAAATCATGATGGCGCCCTTGGTCGCCGAATAGTCCAGGATGTTGGGCGACGGGTCGTAGGCGTTGACCGAAGCGGTGTTGATGATGGCCGCCCCTTTGCCCAGGTGCGCCATGGCCGCCTTGGTGATCCAGAACATGGCGTAGACGTTGGTCTTGAAGGTGTCGTCGAACTGCTCGCTGCTGATGTCGGTGAGGCTGTCCACCGAATGCTGCCGGGCGGCATTGTTGACCAGGATGTCCAGTCCCCCCAGTTCGCGGGCGGCGTCCGCCACCAGCTTCTGGCAGAAGGCCTCGTTCCGGATGTCGCCCGGCAGGGGCACGGCCTTGCGCCCCGCGTCCTGGATCAGCGTCACCACTTCCTTGGCGTCAGGTTCCTCCACCGGCAGGTAGCCGAAGGCCACGTCAGCCCCCTCGCGGGCGAAGGCGATGGCGGCGGCGCGACCGATGCCGCTGTCGCCGCCCGTGATCAGCGCCTTGCGCCCCGCCAGGCGGCCGGATCCCTTGTAACTTTCCTCGCCATGGTCCGGCCTGGGGTTCATGCGGCTGGCCAGGCCCGGCGGTTCCTGCTGTTCCTGCTTGGGAAAGGGCGGACTGGGATAATCGGGCGCCGGGCGTTTGCCACCGGCGGTCGCGGGCACCGCCTGGGCGGGGGCCGCCGTGAAACCCGCCATCGCCGTGCCCGCCGCCAAACCGCCGATGACGGCGCGACGGGAGGTGCCGTTGCCTTCTTCGCTCATGATCCTGCCTCCGCAAGGGGTGTGCGGCGTCAACAGGCGCAATCGCGACGGGTTCCGTTTCGCCGGGTCCAAAAGGCCAGGGCTCGGGAACGAAGCCCGGCAATGGCGCTTAAGCATGCGGTCCCCCCATGCGGGGGGTGACGCCCTGTTGGAGGTGACGCATGACCAAGCCGCTTCGGTCCCCAGGCGATCCCCTGGGCATCCCGGTCCCGCTCCGCGCCTATATCCGCCGGCCGGCGCCGGCCACGATGCAGAACGCGCCGGGCCGCAAAATGTCCTGGATTTTGACTTATGAGGCCAAGCACACCCATGAAACCGATCCGCTGATGGGCTGGAAGGGCGGCGGCGACCCGCAGATGGACGTCTTCCTCGCCTTCGACAAGCTGCAAGAGGCGGTGGACTATGCGGAGCGGCACAACCTTCCTTATGAAATCAGCGATCCGGAGGAACGGCCGCGCCCCCTACCCCGGCCGCAGACCCACCAGATGCGCCAGGTGCTGAGTGGCCCCACCCTGGCGCCGGCCCGCAAGGAGGACCCCAGAATCCGGGGGCACGAGACCGTGGTGACGACACCCGGCCCGGTCGTGCCGCAGGCCATGGCCCAGGGCCAGAAGGCGTTGGTGGACCAGGCCAATGCCCCGCCGCCCTATGTGCCCAACCGCGACGTGGTGGGTGACGCCAGCGAGGACTCCTTCCCCGCCAGCGACCCGCCCTCCTGGACGCCTGTGACGGGAGAGGCCAAGAAAACGGTCTAACGGCATCATTTTTTTCGGCGCGCCAGGGGAATATCCCGCCGGTCCCACCCGTCAGAGGGGACAGGGACTTAGGGAGCCGCTGTATGACGCCGAGACAAAACCTGTTTTCCGCCGCGCTGATGTCGGTCTTGGCCGTCGGGGGCGCCAGCACCGCGCGCGCCGCTGGCGACGCCGCCAACGGCGCCGCCGTCTTCAAGAAATGCGCCGCCTGCCATTCGGCGGAGCAAGGCGTGAACAAGGTGGGGCCCAGCCTGTTCGGCGTGGTCGGCCGTCCGGCCGGCAGCATCAGCGGCTACAGCTATTCCCCCGCCGTGCGGCAGGCGGCGGCCAAGGGCCTGGTGTGGAGCGAAGAGACCATCGTCGCCTACCTGGCCAACCCACACAAATACCTGGGCGATTTCGTCGGCGACCCATCCGTTTCGAACAAGATGCCTTTCAGTCTGGCGGATGAGCAGCAGCGCCGGGACGTGGTGGCCTACCTCAAATCCCTGGCGCCGCAATGAGGCGCGCGATCGTCCTGGGCCTGCTATTGGTTGGCCTGCTGATGGCTGGCGGCATTGCGGACTTGGCCCGGGCTGAGGCGCTCGTGCTGCCGCCTGATCAGGCGGCCCTGCGGAATGAGATGGCGCGCATCCATGCGGGCCATGTGGACGCCGACGCCCTGCAACGCATCGACAGCGACATCGCCGCCATGCCCCCGGGCGCGGCGCACATGGGCATGGCGACGGGCGGCATGGCGACGCAAGCCCCCTACCCCAGCCTGAAGGCCGCCCAATTCACCCCAGCGCCGGCCCCGCAGCCGGCGGCGTCAAAATGGACGCGCCTGGCCAGCTACGCCCCTGACACACCCAAGGCCGACGCCCCCAAGGGCGACGCGCCCAAGGCGGACGCCAAGCCGCAGCGCACCTATGTCGGGCGCGAGACGTGCGAGAGCTGCCACCAGCAAGAGGCGACCAACTGGGCGCACACCATCCACGCCAAGGTGTTCGAGCAGAACCCCCGCACGGAGCTGCAGGCGCAGAATTGCGAAGCCTGCCACGGCCCGGGTTCGGCCCATGTCGAGGATCCCTCGGACCTCACCACCATCATCAGCTTTTCCAAGAAAAGCAAAACCCCGGTGGCGGAGCAGAACGGCCAGTGCCTGACCTGCCATGCCGGCGGCCAGCGCATCTTCTGGCATGACAGCATCCACGACAGCAATCAGCTGGGCTGCGCCGATTGCCACAACCCCATGACCACCTTCGGCGCGCGCGGCCTGACGGCACGGGAAAGCATCAACGAGACCTGTTTCCAGTGCCACAAGGCCCAGCATGCGGAGTTCGCCCGCCGGTCGCACATGCCCCTGCTGGAGGGCAAGCTGAGCTGCACCGACTGCCACAACCCGCACGGCTCGACCACGGCGCCCCTGCTGAAGGCCGATAGCGTGAACGAGGTCTGCTTTACCTGTCATGCCGACAAGCGCGGCCCCTTCCTGTTCGAGCATGCGCCGGTGCGCGAAAGCTGCCTGAACTGCCATTCGCCGCACGGGTCCAACTTCGAGAACCTGCTGAACGCGCCGCGCCCGGTGCTGTGCCAGCAGTGCCACTCGCAGGATGGCCACCCGGGAAGCCTGCTTACGGCCGGCAACATGGCGCGCGGCCCCATGCCCGACCCGCGCCTGATCGCCACCAGCTGCCAGACCTGCCACGTCAACATCCACGGGTCCAACAGTCCCTCCGGCGCACGGTTCGAACGATGAGACCTCGTCTGCAAACCTCCACCCGCTGGCTGCTTGCGGCCACCGCCCCCTTGGCGGCGACGGCGGCCCAGGCCGACAGCGGCACCACCGGCTATGGCGGCCCGGGCAACGTCCTGAACCCCACGGCCCAGGTGCTGAACCGGGCGCGGGACAACGACGGCCTGTCCATCATCGACGACGTGACGCGCACGCCCACGGGGCTGATGTACCCGGTGCCCTTCCGCACGCCGGAAATGACGCAGAGCCAGAGCGACCCCGACTGGTGGACCCAGGGCTGGCTCGAGGCCGGCATCATGGGCACCTTCGGACAGGACAGCCGCTCGGCGGCGCTGAACGAATACGGCGACTGGAAGAACGGCTTTACCGTTACCGGCCTGGGCTTCTCGGCGGAGAACCGCAAGACCGCCTTGCACGCCTCCGCCTACGGCCAGAACCTGGGCCGCACCGACCAGTATTACCAGGTGGACATCGGCCGCTATGGCGTGTTCGACCTGCAGGCCTATTTCGACAGCATCCCGCACACCTTCTCCACCACCGCGAAATCATTGTGGGATGGGGCGGGCACCGGCAACCTCACCTTGCGGGGCGGCCTGACACCCGGCGCATCCACCCCGGCGCAGGTCAACGCCGTGGCGGCGGCGGTGGGGCCCAGCACCCTGCGCATCCTGCGGGAAAAGGCCGGCAGTTCCCTGACCTACACGGCGGATGAGCATACCGAGCTGTTCCTGAAGATCTCGGATGAGCGGCGCAACGGCACCCAGCCCATCAGCGCCACCTTCGGCTATCCGTTCCAGAACGGCGCCACCCAGCTGATCCAGCCCATCCATTACCAGACCGTCGATGTCACCGGCGGCGTGCGCTACAAGGAACAGAACTTCCAGGCCAACCTGGCCTACGCCGGGTCCTTCTTCCGCAACGACATCCTGGATCTCACCTGGCAGAACCCGGGGCTGACGTCGAACACCACGCCCGGCGCCTATATTCCCCAGACCGGGCGGCTGAGCCTGGCGCCCAACAACGACTATCACACCGTGAAGGGCGATCTGGCGGTGCAGTTGTCGCCGGCCTCACGCTTCACCGCCAGCCTGTCCTACAGCCTGATGCGCCAGGATGATGAGTTGCAGGCGCCCAGCACGGGCGGCGGCCTGATCACCAGCGGCGCCAACACCATCAACCTGAGCCAATGGAACAGCGCCTCGGCGCTGAGCCAGCCCACGGCCAACGCCGCCATCAACATCCTGAACGCGGTGGCGCAGTACCATTACACCGTCAGTCCCGACCTGGGCCTGACGGTGGAGGTGCGCGACCGGAATGAGGCCAACCGCACCAACTACGTCGCCTACAACCCGCAGACCGGGCAGTACGGCTATATCGCCATCGATGGCGGGCTGGCGCCCTTCATCCCGTCCCTGAGCGGTATCTACCGGGCCAACACCCCGGGCAGTCTGGTCCAGATCCGCAACATGCCCTTCGCCAACAACGAGTTGCAGGCAACGGTCAAGGCGGCCTACCGCCTGGACACCCATTGGAAGCTGGACCTCAGTTACGAGAACGACATCATCGACCACACGGTGCGGGAGATCGCGGACGCCAACGACAACATCGCCCGACTGCAGGTCAGCACCACGGGCTATGACTGGGGTACCGCCCGCCTGTCCTACGAATTCGCACGGCGCATCGGCAGCGACTACCAGTCCAACCCCTACACGCCCTATTATTCTTCGGCCCTGCCCGGCTATATCCCCGCGACGCCGGCCGGCGACCCCGCCTTCGCCCTGGCCGACCTGCGCAAGTTCGACGTGGCCAACCGGACGGAGCATGTGCTGCGTGGTCAGGCCAACTACATCCTGTCCCCGCGCAGCGACCTGCAGTTGACCGGCAGCGTCAAGGTGGACGAATACGACGCCGCCTACGGCCTGCAATCCACTCACGCCTTCGATGTCACCACCGCCTATACCTACCAGCTGTCGGCGGCGACCACGCTGACCGGCTATTTCACCTATCAGAACCAGGACCGGGGCGTGGCCAACATCAACGCCACCGGCAGCGGCACCAGCGGCAGCGCCGGCGGCCCGGGCTATCCCCTGGCCAACGGCTGGACGGAAACGGTGGGGTCGGACAATTACACGCTGGGCCTGAACGCCCATCACAGCTGGGGCGTCATCTTGCTGAACGCGGACTACACCTTCACCCGCGCCAGCACGGCCATAGCCTACGCCTTCGCCAGCACCGGCGCCTTCTTCAACAGCCTGACGCCGGCCCAGGCCGGCAGCAGCTTCCCCGATATCACCTACGACAGCCACGCCCTGCAAACCGACGTGCGCTGGCAGATGTCGGAGGAGCTGTCCTACCGCCTGTATTATCGCTTCAATTATGAGCGGGTGGTGGATTTCCACTATACGGGCCTGACAGCCGGCGCCCTCAACAACAACACCTATCTGGGCGTCATTCCTGAGAACTACACGGTCCAGACCATCGGCCTGCTGGTTCAGTATGTCTTCTAGCTCAACGCTTGACGAAGACGACGTCGGTGTAGCGCTCCCCCGGCATCAGGCGGTTGTCAGGCCCGAATATGACATCAGGCGCCAGTTGGTCGGGGGTGATGGTCAGGGCCACGTCGAAGCCGGCGGCCACGTCGGTATCGCGGAAGCGGAAGTTGGTGGTGACCAGGCACAGAAGGCCACCCGGCTTCAGGCAGCGGGCGAAGTCCGCCACCATGGCCTGGAAGGTCGCGAAGTGCAGCACCGGGTCGCAGCGCTCGGCCCCGTTGACGGTCAGCCGGCCGTTGCACAGCACCGCCAGGCAGAAGATGGCGTCATAGGCGCCGTCATCCTCCCCGGCCGTGTTGTCGCCCACGGCGAAGTCCACGCCTGGCAGCCGCAGGGCGCGGGCCTCGGCGATGTTGCGGGGATCGATGTCGATGCCCTTCAGCCGCGCCTGCGGGAACAGCCGGCGCAGGCTGGCGACCTCCTGCCCCACCGAACAGCCGAAGGACAGCAGGCGGCGGTCCGGCCCGTCGCCCAGCCGATCGCGCACGAAGGTGAACAGCCAGGGATAGCGGTCGGGGGCCGTGTAGCTGAAGGGCTGGAAGCGCCGGGGCGAGCGGCGCCACGGCCCCAGGCCGCGCAGCAGGCGCATCGGCGTCCTCATCACATCCGTCACCGTCATGGCCGGCACCCCTTCAACGTGAGGCGGAAGCGTAGGACTATACGGTGTAAATTCAAACACTTGATGGGCGGTGCGCCAGGATGACGCCGCTGGAATTCTTCACTGTCTCCAAGATCGGCTGGTATTTGGTGGCGCCCAGCCATGTGCTGGTATGGACCGCCCTCGCCGCCGCCGTGCTGGCGGCGCGGCGCCATGGGGCGGCCGTGGTGCCGGCCACGGCCTGCGCCCTGACGCTGCTGGTCCTGCTGACCCTGCCCGTGGGCAATTGGGCCCTGCGCCCCCTGGAGGGCTTGTACCCCCGGCCGGCGGAGCCCGCCGCCATCGACGGCATCCTGGTGTTGGGCGAAGGCCTGAATGGTGAGGTGCTGCGCGACCGGGGCGTGCCCGGCGTGGGCCCGGACGGCGGCACCTTGCTGGCCGCCGCCGCGCTGGCCCGCCGTCATCCAGAGGCGCGCGTCGTCTTCAGCGGTGGATCGGGTGAGCTGGGCACGGCCGGCATGCCGGAGGCCGAGGTGGCGCGCCACGTGCTGGCCGACCTGGGCCTGGACGACACGCGGGTGAGCTATGAGGCGCGGTCGCGCACCACCCTGGAAAATCTGTTGCTGGCAAAGGACATGGCGCAACCCGTGCCAGGCCAGACCTGGCTGCTCGTGGCATCGGCCTATCACATGCCGCGCGCCATGCTGTCGGCATCCCGCGTGGGCTGGCGGGTAACGCCCTGGCCGTCCGATTATCTGACCACGGCCCAGGGGCCGGAAACCCACCTGTCCCTGGCCGCCAACCTGGCGCACCTGGATCTGGCGGCGCATGAGGCGCTGGGCCTGGCGGCCTATCGCCTGTCCCATGCCGGGTCGGAGGCCCCCTGATGCCGCGCTGGTTGGGCCCCACCGCGCCCCCGGCCAGCCTGGCGGATCTGGCGGCGACCTACGGCCGGCGGCTGGGCGACTGCATCGCCTTTCCCGGGCTGGTCAATTCCCACGACCACCTGGCCTTCAACTGCTACCCGCCCACCGGTTCCCCGCCCTATGACGACTTCCTGGGCTGGAGCCGCGACGTGCAGGCCGACCGCGCGCTGGTCACCCGCATCGAGGCCATCCCCGCCCCCCTGCGCGTCCAGGTCGGCCTGCTGAAAAACCTGCTGTGGGGCGTGACGGCGGTGGCCGACCATGGCGGCACCCCGGTCGAAGGCCCCATCCGGGTGCTGGCACCCTTTCAGGACCTGCATTCGCCGGAACTGGCCAGCCCCTGGCGCTGGATGGCCGGGCTGGGTCCGGCGGTGCTGCATCTGGCCGAAGGTGTGACCGCCGGCAGCCGCCGCCGCGCCTTGGCCTTTCTGAAGGAAAACCTGTTCCGCCGCGCCGTCGCCGGCGTGCATGGCGTGAGCCTGGAGGGCGAGGATTTTCAGCGGCTCGCCGCGCTGGTGTGGTGTCCCGCCAGCAACCTGTTCCTGTTCGGCCGCACGGCGGACGCGGCGGCGGCCCTGCGCCACACCCAGCTGCTGTTCGGCACCGACGCCACCATCTCCGCCCCCGGCACCCTGTGGGATCATTTGCGCCTGGCCCGGGGCCGCGTGGCGGACGCGGAGCTGTTCGCCAGCCTGACCTTCCGCGCCACCCGCTTCTGGCGGCACCCCGCCCCTGACGACCTGGTCATCGCGCGGCGCATCGCCGACGACCCATGGGACACCTTCTACGCCCTGACGCCGGCCGACATCCTGCTGGTGGTCCGGGGCGGCCAGCCGGTTCTGGTGGACGATACCCTGGGCGCCCCCCCGGGCTACGGGCGCCTGACGGTGGGCGGCCGAGCCAAGCATGTGCGCATGAATGTCGCGGACCTGCTGGCGGCCCTGAAGCCTCAGCTGGACACGGCGGCGCTGCTGGGGCGGTTTGGGTGCGATGGCTTGTGACTTGGCGGGCGGATCAATCAATACTCTCCGCCACCGTCCGTCGTCTCATCCTGTAGGATGATTTCATAATTCTGGCCGCCATAGAAAACACCAATAATGGAGACCACATCGGCGTCTATGTCAAATGCGATCACCGCGCGTTTTCTGTAGTTCGTAATACGCAGACCGGGTCTTACATCATCCCTTATGGTGCCGCGACAGGGGTGCGCGCTGAGGCCTTCACAGTAACTCAAGATTGCCGCGGTATTGCGGGCAGCGATGTCCGGCGAAGCCGCGTTGGCGATATAGTGATACAATGCCGCGAGTTGTTCCAAAGCCTCAGGAGCAAAGACGACGCGGTAAGTCATCGCGTCTTTTTTAAATGTTCTGCGGCCAGACGGGCCCGCACCCGATCAGCGGTGACTGCTCGGGAAGGATCGGCTTTAAGCGCATCATAAGCGGGACCAACTTGGGTATGCAGCCAGCTTTCCACGGCGCGGTCCCGCGCCATCAGAGCCCGCAAACCATCCCGGATCACTTCACTTTCACTGGCATATTCACCCGCTTGCACCTTAGCCTTCACGACCTCGGCCATTTCGTTAGGCAGGGTGATGCTCAATTGCTGAGTGGTCCGCATGGTCGGCACCTTCTGGAGTAGGATTTAATCCTATTCTTCCAGATGGGCGCAGTCCAGCCGCTTGACTGACCTAAGGCCGGGACGCGCAGTAGACCGCCAGCGTCTCCACCCCGAAGTGGCGCCACAGCACGCGCTCGACCGACAGGCCGGCCTGGGCCAGGCCGTTCAGCATGCCGGCACAGTCGCCGTGGCTGGTCAGGACGAAGTAGGCCTTGCCGCCGGGATTCAGCATGGCGGGCAGTTCGGCGGCCAGCCGGTCGATGACGTCGGGGCTGCGCCAGGATTGTTCGAAAGTGGTGGTGGGCGTGCCCCGGAACTTCGGCAGGGAGAACAGCACGACGTCGAAGGTGCGGCCGGCCACCGGGGCGAACAGATCGCCCTGATGTAACTCCACCGCCACCCGGTTCAGGATGGCATTGGCCCGGGCGCAGGACACCGCCTCGGGCACCACATCGACCGCCGCTACTTGATAGCCGCGCAGGGCCGCGAAGATGCCCAGCACGCCGCAGCCGGTGCCGACGTCCAGCGCCGTGGCGCCCTCGCCCGCCGGCTCCAGCACCGGGCTGGTGGCGATGAATTCCGCCAGGAAGCGGCCGGTGCGGAAGACCACGGGGTTGAACACCCCCGGCCAGACGACGAAGGATCGCCCCCGGATCTTCTCGAACACCGCCCGGCCCAGGCGGCGGCGCAGCACCGCGCGCTTGGCCGCCGTCCAGGGCGTCCACAACAGGCGGGTGGCGGTGGAAACGGGCGGGGGCGGCGGGGCCGGCTGGGGAATGGCCATGGCGGTACTCATAGCTTGAGGCTGCAGACACAGCGCTGGCACACGGGATCGCTGTCCACGTCCAGGCCGGCGCGGAAGGATCGGGCGGCGGAGCCGTTCAGGATCTCCGGCAGGGTGCCGTCGCGCAGGCTGCCGATGGGGTCGTGGAAGAAGCAGGGGCGCACCGTGCCGTCGGCTTCCACCACCGTGGACACCCAGGGCGCGTTGCACCGCACGGGCGGCGATGGCGCCACACCATGGGCCGCGCGGTAGCGGGCGCTGATATGGCGCAGGCGGGCCGGGCTTTCCTGGATGTAGCGGTGGGTGAAGTCGCCGCCGTGGCTGGCCGCCAGCCCATCGATGACGGCGTCAAGGGCGTCACACTCGGCGGGGAACAGCCCCACCTCCTCCACCCGGCCCTCCCCCCAGGCCTGCGGCCGGTTGAAGGCGGTGGAGGTGAGATCGGCGCCCAGGAAGGAGATGCTGTCGAGGCCGATGGCCTTGGCGGCGTCGATGATGGCCGGCAGCTCACGGAAATTGCCGCGCTGGATGACGCAGCGCGCCGCCACCGGATAGCCGGCCCGCCGGCGCCGCAGGGCGCCCACGCCGGCGGCCAGCGCCCCATAGGCATCCTTGATGCCACGGATGCGGTTGTGCGTGGCCTCGGGCCCGTCCAGGGAGACGATGACCTCGTCACACCACTCCACGATGTCGGCGGCGTGCCGCTCCAGCAGCAGGCCGCTGCTGAGCAGGGTGATCTTCAGCGGCAGGGTCTTCAGCGCCGCGCACAGGCCCCACAGGTTGGGGTGCATCAGCGCCTCCCCCCCCGACAGCACCACCCAGCGCACGCCCAGGGCGCCGAAGTCATCCACCAGCCGGTCCACCGCCACCTGTTCCAGGCTGGTGCCGTTCCGGTTGGCCTTCCAGATGTCGCACATGACGCAGCGGCAGTTGCAGCGGCTGTGCGGCATCAGGGTGACCACCGGAACCCGGACCAGGCGCCGGCCCCGCCAGGCGCGCGCTAGGGGAAAGGCGCCCATGCTAGAAGCCCTGGATTTCGGGGCGCTGGTACGGGAACACCTTGTCCAGCAGGCGCAGTTCGATGGGGAAGTCGTAGAACTGCGTCTTGTAGCGCCAGGCAGCCATGGTGCGCAGGGCGAAGCGGCCGGTGCGGGTCAGGCGCGTGTCGGTCATGGTGGGATAACGGGCGTGCAGCACCCGCTGGAAATTGCCGATCTTGCGGCGGATGTCGTCGTTCATCCATGGCAGGTTGGACGACAGGTGCTGGGCGAACTTCTCCCACTTCGCCTCGGTCCAGGTCGCGACGTCCTTGGGGTATTCGAAGCCGGCCGCCTGCGCCTCCTGCAGCATGGCGCCCTCCACCGGCACGGGGCTGTAGATGTAGAACACAATCTCCGTCGCCGGATTAACTTTCTTCAGCATCCGTATGAACTGGATGGTGTTTTCCGCGTCCTTCGCCGGGTCCGGCGGGTTGCCGATGATGAAGGACATCTCCGGCACCACGTCGTGGCGGCGCATCTTCTCCGCCACCGCCAGGATGGCGTTGCCGTCCTGCTTGCCGCCCTTGTTCATGCGCTTCAGGGTTTCCAGGTCGCCGGACTCGGCCCCCATGAACACCATCTTCAGGCCGCTCTTGCGCATTTTGGCCCAGGTGGCATCGCTGAACTTCAGCATGGTGTCGGCGCGGCCGAAGCCCCACCAGCCGATGTCCAGGTGGGTGATGCGCTCCGCGAACTCGGCGCAGCGGGCCTCATGGACGAAGAAGTTGCTGTCGTAGAACTCCACCGCCGTGGCGCCATGCTCGCGCACCAGCTTTTCCACCACGGCGGCCGTCCGCTCCGCCGTCTGGGCGGAATAGCGGCCGTTCACCTTGTGCACCACCGCGCAGAAATTGCACTGGAAGGGGCAGCCGTAGCTGGCGTGGTGGGCGATGGTGCGGGATCCTAAGAAGGAGGAGCGGACGTAGGCGTCCATGTCCACCCGGTGATAGGGGAAGTCCGGCAGGGCGTTGATGTCGGGCACCGGCGGCTTCTGGTTCAGGTGCACCCTGCCGTCCGCGTCGCGCCAGCCCAGGCCCGGCAGGCCGGTCACATCCTGCCCCGCCCGCACCTTGGCGACGAACTCGCCGAAGGCCAGTTCGCAATGGCCGCGGAAGACGTAGTCGACGTAAGCCTCCTGCATCACGATCTGGCCGTGCAGGGTGGGAAAATAACCGCCCCAGAGGATGGTGACCTGGGGGAATTCCGCCTTCAGCGCCCGGCATATGGGGGAGGCGTTGGACAGCTGCGGCCCCGGCATCACCGTCACGCACAGGATGTCAGCCTTGGTCTCGACCAGCGCCTCACGCAGGGCCGTCAGGCCATCCGGCATCAGGTTGCCGTCGATGATGCGATACTCCTCCACCCCCTCCAGCATGGCGCCAATGGCCAGCAACGACATGGGCAGGACCGGCTTCTTGGAGGCGGAGCTGACGGGATTGTAGAACAGGATCATGGCGCGGTCGCTTCCTTAAACATGCCGCAGCAAGGTCAGATGATGGTCGGCCAGCCGGGCCAGCCACGGATGGCCAACCACCCGCGTCTCCCAGCGCATCAGGCGGGTCAGGTGGCGGGGGCGGCGTTCCAGCCCGGCGAACAGGTCGGATGGCGGTAGGAACACCCCCACCGGATGGACGGAGACCGGCTGGAATGCCGGGGCGAAGGCGCGGGCGATGTCGCCCGGCGTCCAATAGCGGATGGGGATGGCGGCGCCACCGATGTCGGCGGTGGAGCGGCCGGACCAGCGTCGCACGGCGGTACGATGCAGGCGCGCGCCATACCACAGGGTTTCCCAGGCGCAGAAGCGTCCCATGACCACCAGGGCCACCACCCCGCCCGGTGCCACCGCCCGGCGCAGGGCGCCGGCCAAGGGCGCCAGATCCACGGCGCAGTTCAGGGCGCCGAAGTTGGACAGCACCAGGCCATAGGGGCCGCCGCCATCCGCCAGAAAAAGGTCAGCCGGGGCATTGAGGTCGATCTGGCGGGTGGTCACCCTGTCCCCCATGCCCAGGCGCGCCGCCTTGCCGGCGGTCACCCGCAGCATGGCGGGGGAGCCGTCGGCCGCCGTCACCTGGGCGCCGGCATGGGCCAGCCACAGCGCATCCTCCCCCGTGCCGCAACCGAGATCCAGGGCGCGCATGCCCGGCCGGAGGTGGGCACCCACCTGCCGCCACACGGCGTGGCGCAGCCAGCGGCCGGGGATGCTGTGGGTGAAGCCGGCGTCGTAGTCATCGGCGAAGCGGTCGAAAGCCGCCGGCCGCACCATGACCTCAGCCATGTTCCACCTCATGCCGGGTGGCGTACATGGCAAGGCGGCTGAGCGCCGAGGAGGCACGCGCCTTGGCATGCCGCAGCAGGTCGCGCTGGGGGGCGGCTTCCAGCCGGCCCAGGCGGCCTTCCGCCGCCAGCCAATGCTGGGCATGGCGGTAGAAGCGGCGGGACTTGCGCCCCACCACCGTCAGGGCGCGGTCGCTGCTCTCCTGCCAGGCGCCGCCGCCGGCGATGCGGTCCGCGACCTTGTCGTAATAGGGGGTGCCCTTGATGGGATAGCTGATGGTGGTCAGCACGTCGTCGGGCGCCGACAGGCGCAGGTGGCGCGCCGTCTCATCAATGTCCTGCCACGTCTCGCCGTCATAGCCCAGCATGATGAAGGTGCCGGCGCGGATGCCCCGGTTCTGCACCAGGGCGATCATCTCGCGCATGCGCACGGCGTTGGTCCGGCGTTGCATGGCGTCCAGGATGCGCTGTGAGCCGCTTTCCGCCCCGATCCAGATGCGGTAGCAGCCCAGTTCCGCCAGCAGGTCGGCCACCCGCTCGTTCAGCCTGTCTTCGCGCGTGATGGTCTCAAAGGGATAGCGCAGGCCCCGGCGCTTCATTTCGGCCGCGAACTGTTCCAGCCATTTCTGGTTGATAGTGAACACGTCGTCGGCGAACCACAGCTGGTCCGGGGCGTAGGTGTCGCGGATCAGCTCGATCTCATCCGCCACGTTCCGGGGGGATCGGCGGCGGTGGCTGTGGCCGAAGACGGAATGGCTGCACCAGTTGCAGGTATAGGGGCAGCCCCGCGCCACGATGAGGGAGACGGAGCGCACGCCGTGGTGCGTCTTCCAGGTCTGCAGATAGCGTTCCAGGTCGATGGCGCCCCGGTCCGGGAAAGGCTGGGCGTCCAGGTCGGCGATCTGCTTGCGCGCCGGGGTGCGGCGCACGCCGCCGTCCTCGCCGCGATAGGCGATGCCGTGAACCTGATCCAGTTCGGTCAGCCCATGGCGGGCCAGGTGGGGGATCAGTTCCGCCAGGGTCAGCTCCCCCTCCCCCGACACGACGATGTCGCCGCCCCGGCTGAGGTATTCCTCGGCGTAGTTGGCCGGCTCCGGCCCCCCGAAAATGACGGTGGCCCCGGCCGCCTTGGCCGCCGTCGCCAGGCGCAAGGCGTTGCCCCGGGTCATGAGGTTCACATAGATGCCCACGACCGCCGGCCGCTTCCGGGCCAGGGTGGCCTGGGCGGCGTCCATATCCATGAAGGTGGTGTCCATCACCTCCACCCCAAAGCCCTGGGCCTTGAGGTGGGAGGAGATATAGAGCAGGCCCAGCGGCGGATAGGGCTTCATCACCGCCCGCTCCGCCGGGTCCGCCATCAGGAAATAGCCGTGGGTCAGCAGGATATCGGTCACGGCGCCGCCCTGCCCGCAGTCATCGTCCGGGGGCCGGCCGGATGGGGCATTAGGCGCAGCAGTTGCAGCCGCGCCCAGGACAACGGGATGGCCACGCCGCAATAGGCGACGAAGGCCAGCGCCCGCAGATGATCGCCGCCCTCGGCCCGGCCCCTCATAGCTCCCCGCAGTTGCGCCACCGCCCGGCGCACGCGGAAGTCGCGATGCACATAGCTGTGCAGGTGACGATAGAAGGCGGTGGTATAGGGTCCCCGGTACAGCATGGCCATGTCGGACGACACGTCCCAATGCCGCTTGTCCCGCAGCTGGCTTTGCACCCGCTCATAAAACACCGTCCCCGGCAGGGGATAGGAGACGGAAATGCCCATCTCATCCGGCCGGGTGGCACGCAGCATGGCCAGGGTCTGGCCGATCTCGGCCATGCCCTCGCCGGGATAGCCGAACTGCAGGAAGTGGCCGACGCGGATGCCGGCGGCCTTGAGCTTCGCCGTCGCCTCCGCGATCTCCCCGGTCGAGAGGTCCTTGTCCATGGCGTCCAAGATCTTCTGGCTGCCGGACTCCGCCCCCAGCCAGACGATGTCGCAGCCGGCGCGCTTCAGGTCGTCGACCGCGCCCTCGCGCAGCACCAGGTCGGCGCGGCTGAGGCATTTGAACGGCACCTTGACGCCCAATTCGTCGATGGCGGCGGCGAACTCCCCCCACCAGCGGGGCTTCAGCCCCATGATATCGTCCATGAACCAGATGTAGTCGGGCGCGGCCAGGCAGACCAGGCGCGCCAGCTCCTCCGCCACAGCCCGGGCACCACGCACCGCGTAGCCTTGTCCCCAGATGGGCTTCGCGCACCAATTGCAGGAATAGGGGCAGCCGCGCGAGGTGACGAGATTGAGGGCGAAGAAGCCATGGTGCCGGCACCAGACCTGGCGGTAGGCGTCCATGTCCACCAGTTCCCAGGCCGGCGGCGGCAGGGCGTCCAGGTCGCGCAGCACCTCACGCTTGGGATTGCGCACGGTCTGCGCGCCCTTGCGCCAGGCCAGCCCCTTGACGATGGACAGGTCGTCGGCGCCATCGCGCCAGGCGGCCGTCAGCTCCGCCAGGGTCAACTCCCCCTCGCCCACGATGACGGCGCCGGCACCGGCGTCGAGGTAGAGGTCGGGATGGTCGGCGGCGTCGGCACTGCAGATGGCGACCTTGGCCCCCGCGGCCGTGGCGGCGGCGATCATCTCCAGCGCCGCCAGCCGCATGGCCGACAGGCACATCTTGGACAGGTAGTTGAAATTGTCGTCGTAGAGGACGGCGATGTCCGGCCGCACCTGGGCCACCCGCGCCGACCACTCGGCCACGGTCTGGGCGATCATGGCGTCGAAGAAATGCACCTCATGCCCAGCCGCCTGCAGCGTGCCGGCGGCATAGAGGGTGCCCAGCGGGGGGAACGGCTGATGTTCCGCCCACCGCGCCGGGTCCAGGCGCAGGAAATAAACACTGCCGACGAGTATGCGAGGCATCCGCCATCCCATTGCGGGGGAAGAATGGGACGGGCCCCCGGCCCGCCCTTAACCCAAGGACGGAAACCGGGGGCCCTTTATTCCAGACGTTTTGTCTCGATGGCCTACTTCGAGATCACCGCCAGCGAGGCGCCGGTGATGGCCAACTGGCTGGTGACCTGGATGATGTCCATCAGGATGCTGTCCCAGGTGAAGTGGCGCAGCTTGCGCGGCACGACGATGACGGAGCCGGGCGCCAGCTTGGGCGCGGCGGACAGCCAGCCGCCGCCGTCCACCTGGATGGCGGAGCCGTCGGGCTGCACCACGAAGACATGGTCGTCGTCGGCGATTTCCGTCATGCCGCCGGCCATGGCGATGTAGTCGTCCACGCTGCGGTCGCTGCGGAATTGGATGCCGCCTGGCGCCATGACCTCACCCGACACGACCACGGCGCTGGGCTGGCGCGGCACCACCAGCTGGTCGCCCGGTTCCATAACGAGGTCCAGTTCCGGATGGGCCGCGATCTCCCTCGGGTCGACATGCACCGCCACCCGGCCGCTGGCGGGGCCGATGCCCTGGCGCAGGCGGCCGATCATCTGGGTGACGTAGGCGATCTCCCCATCCGTCACCTGCACCTTCCCGCTGACATTGCCGACGATGGAGATGATTTGGCGCTCCAGCGCGTCGGCCTCCTTCTGCAGGGTGTCGCGCTGGGATTCCGCCACCGATTGGCGCAGGAAGACCACGCCCGCCGGATAGGCGGCGTCGGTGAAGCCGCCGGCCCGCGCCAGCACGGACGACAGATGCTCACCCCGCAAGATCTCATAGCCGCCGGGGAACTTGACCTCACCCGACAGGGTGACGTCGCCCGTGTCGCGGTCGGAGAAGACGGGGTTGAAGCGCACGCGATCGAAGGGCTTCAGCGCCACCTGGGCGAACTGCGCCACCGGCAGGCCATAGCTGTGGCGCACGGTGCGCGACAGGCCGGACGCGTTGTCGATGTCGGCGGAGGTGACCTCGAAGGCGTGCAGATCCACCTTGGGCGTCAGGCCGCCCGCCGCCTGCACCAGCTTGTCCAGGGTGGCGCCGGGCATGACCAGGAAGTCGCCGGGGCTGTTGACCTCGCCCACCACGGTGACGTGGTAGTTGGTCAGGGTGCCAACCAGCAGGCGGCGGGTGTCGTCGTCCAGGCCCACGAACAGGCGCAGGGGTGGCCGGCGCGCATGCTGGGCCTGGCTGGCGCCCAGCTGGCTTGCACTAAGAGGGCCGGCGCCCGCCGGCAGGGCCGTCGCCTGGTCCTGATCATCATCCGCCCGGGCGGTGCTGCCGTCCTGGGCGGTGAGGATATCCGGCGGCGCCACGATGCCGGGGTTCAGCCGCTCTTCCTCCGGCTTGGGCGGGCCCTGGTCCTGAAGCGCCGAGTTCTGCTGGCCCAGTTGGGTGGCGGCGTAGGCGGCATAGGCCGGGTTGGCGGCCAACAGGGCGGCACCCTGCCCCGTTCCACCCGCCTGGCCGGCCGGCAGCTGGATGCCCTGGATGGCCGCCAGCTGCGCCAGGCGCGGATCCGCCGCCAGGCCGGGTGGCAAGGCCGCCGCCTGGGCTTGCAGGGCGGCGTTGGCGTCAGGCGCCGGTGGCGGGGCCACCGGGTCGGGATGGTCGTTCACCTTGCGGGTCGGGCTGCGCTGCAGGTCGCCCGCCTTGTGGGCGATGTAGCGCATCTCCGCCACGTTGGTGATGTAGACGACGTCGTTGGACTGCAGGGCCACGTCGGCCTTGCCCTCAAGCACGTCGGACACGGCGAAGGGGATGACCGTGCGCTGCAGGGTCGCCGGATCCAGGCGGATGAGGGCGTCGGCCAGCAGATAGGGCAAGGGGCGGCCCACCGCGGGCGCGAACATGTCGCTGGAGGCCAGCAGGCCGCGCAGGGACCGCACCGTTTCCAGGGGGTAGCTGCCGTTCAGGGTGGTGGCGCCGCGCAATTCCACCTTGGCCAGGGAAACGTCGGCCGTGGGCGCCACGAACACCACGTCGCCGTCGTGGACCGTGGCGCTGCCGCCCGCCCCCACCTGCACCATCTCGCGCTTGCCATCCTCACGCGTGCGCAGGATGGAATAGCGGTAGCTGCCGCGCACCTCCGTCCCCCCGGCCATGGCCATCAGGGCCGACAGCGGCGTGGCCTGCTGGCCGGCCGGCAGTTCATAAATGGCGGGGCGCTTCACCTGGCCGACAACGGCCACGGCGCTGGTCTGCAAGGGCACGACGATGCGGTCGCCCTCCGCCAGCGGAATGTCGCGGCCGGCGGCGTCGCCCATCAGCAGGGTGTAGAGGTCCAGGCGATAGCTGCGCCCGCCCCGCACCACCTGCACGTCGCGCAGGGAGCCCGTGTTCTTGATGCCGCCCGCCAGGGACAGGGCATCCATGGCGGTGGCCAGGCCGGACAGGTTGAACAGGCCGGGGGCGTTGACCTCGCCCGTCACGCGCACGGCGATCTGGCGCACCGCGCCCACGGACACCAGCACCTCCGTCCCCGTCAGGGCGCGCCCGGCCGCATCCTCCAAATCCTCGCGGAAGCCCCCGAAGGACCGGCCGGCCGCCGCGACGGGTGGCAGGCCGGGGAACACCACCCGGCCGTCGCGGTCCACCCGGGTGCGATAGCTGGCGTTCTGCTGCCCGCGCAGGGTCAGCACGATCTCATCCCCCTCACCCAGGATGTAGCTATCCTGCAGGGCGCCGCTCTGCCGCACCACCACGGGGGCGCCCCGGCCGAAGACATCATAGCCGTACTGGCGGATGGGCTGGCCGGCGCGGGTGCTCATCAGCCGTTCGATGGCCGAGGGCGGGCCATAGGCCTGGGGTCCCTGCTGCACGGCGGGGTTCTGCACCTGCACGTCGGGCTGAAGCGAGGGTATCGTGGACTGGCCGGTCAGTCGCTGTTGCACCGTGCGCAGCAGGTCGCCCGTCAGGTCGTTGCCGTTCCCGCCGCCCAGCAGCTGCGACAGCCCCTGCGCCTGCGCCAGCCCCGGCGTCACGCTGGAGGCCAGCGCCGCCAGCAGCATGGCGTGGCGGGCCCATTTCCGGCCTGAGCTCATCGTCGCCCCAATCATTTTCGTCATCGTTTCAGGCCTTCACCAGCCAGGGTGTCTTGTGGAACGCCTGCCGGCACAGCAAGCGGAATAACCAGGTCCAGGAGGGGACGGCCGGCACCATGGCGCCGGACCAGGCCCAGGCGGCCCTGAGGTCGCCCCGGGTCAGCCAGACGCCACGCAGCAGCAGGCTGGCCCGGATTTTGGGGTAATCGGGCGGAACCTGGGCGGCTTGGCAGGCCCATTCCATGACCCGCACGTCGCTGGCCAGCCGCCCCCGGGGTTCCATGCCGCTGTGGAAGCGGCTGGGCCGGGCTCGCCAGCGGGAAATGGGCTGGTCCAGATAGACCACCCCGCCCCCGGCCACGCGGGTGAAGACGGCGGTGGCCAATTGGTCGGTGTGGCTTTCGTCCGATGGGTCGAAGCGCAGATGCGCGCCGCCACCCAGCCAATAGAGATTGGCGCCCAGGGGGCCATAAAGCATGGCGCCCCTGGCCAGCGACTGGGCCAGGAAGGCCTGCGCCGACAGGCCCGTCGCACCCCGCCACAGGATGCGCCGCGCCACGCGCCGGGGCCGCAAGGCCTCATCCACGATCTCGTAGCTGGCGATCCCCAGGCAGGCCCCGGCGGCCACCATGCGGTCGCGCAGCTTGGTGACGCCCGTCCCATGCACCAGGTCGCCCACCATCAGGAACAGGGCGAAGCCGAAGCCCATTTCCTCCGCCACCTCGACGGCGCGGTTCCAATTGGCGACACGGCCCAGATTCCGGGCGTTGCGGCGCACGGTGATGGCCACCCCTTGCGCGTCCCGGACCGGCAAGGCGTCGGCGCTGCCGTCGGTGGAGGCGTTGTCGCACACCACGATCTCATAACTGTCGGGAGGCAGGCCGGCCTGGGCGGCGGAGGCCACCGTCTCGGCCAGCAGAACGCCGCCGTTGTAGCTGGGGACCAGGATGGCGATCTTGGACGCGCGCATTTGTCAGCGGCGCCCCGCAGCCCGGCCACGCAAGTGCGCGCCCCCGGCGGCCAGCAGGGCGCCCAGGATGACGCCCAGCGCCAGGAACAGGGGCCGGTTGGGCCACACCCGTTCGCGCACGTCGGGCACGGTGGGCGGGTCGATGATGCGGAAGGCGAATTCCGTCTGCCCTGTCGCGTACATGTAGTTTTGCAGCGTGCGTTCGTAGGCGCTGACCAGGGCGGCGTTCAGGGCGTTGCTGTTGCCTTCCTTCTGGGCGTTGGCCATGGCGGTGCGCAGATAGGCCAGGTTGCGGTTGGCGTCGGCCAGGGCACGGTCCCGCAATTGCGCATTGGTCAGCGCGATGAGGTCGCGCGCCCAGCGCACCGCCAGGTCGCGGTCCTTCCAGGTGATGGCCAGCGTGACGATGCCGCTGCGCCGGTCCAGGGTGATGTCGCGGATGCTGCGGCTGAACAGCTTGAAGCCCCGGCGCAGGGTCGGCGCCTCGTCCGCCGGCACCTTCCACTGCTTGGCCGCCGCGTCCCACTTGCTGGCGAACAGGATGGGCAGCAGGTCCTGCTGGATGGCGTAGGTGTCGAACAGCTCACGAGAGCCGAGCACGGCCATGGCCTCATCCTCGTTGGAGGAGGAGGACTTGCCCAGCAGGCCGGCGACGCCGCCCAACCCGCCCAGGCCGCCCAGCAGGCCGGACGCGCTGCCCAGGTCCAGGTTGCCGAAGCCGGCCCCGCTCTTGGACACCGGCATCACCAGCACCTCCACCCGCCAGTAGGAGGGCAACAGGAAGGCCGCCGCGACGGAGGCGCCGACGCTGGCCAGGAACAGGAAGGCGGCCAGGAACCAGTGGCGGCGCAGGCGGCCCAGGAACAGGCCCAGGCCGCCGCTCCCCTGGCCATCGTCCCCCTGGCCGCGCGGCGCCCAGGCGCCATCGGACGCGCCATCGGGGACGGTCCGGCCGGCCCATGCCAAATCTGGAGTATCCACACCCACCGTCATCGCCCCCGATCGCCTGAAACCTGGCAGAACGACGGATGGCGGCCGGCCGATATTCCCCAATTCCGGAAAAATATAGTGCTTTCCCGCGAGGCGCGGCCGGACCACTCTGCCCTCACTTCGAAGGTCTTCACCGCATCGGGTGCATCAGTGAAAAGGACGGGGCTGGGACTTGCCGGCGGGCTGGCCGATCAGGCCATCGTCAGCTTCGGCAATTTCGCGCTGAACGTGACGCTGGCCCGCAGCCTGCCGGCGGCGGAGTACGGCGCCTATTCCGTGGTGCTGTCCTTCATCCTGGTGCTGAACACCCTGCATCAGGCGTTGGTGACCTACCCCCTGTCGGTGCGGCCGGCCCCCGGCGGCCGGCCCCTGGCGGTGGCCCTGCTGCTGACACCCGTCTGCGCCCTGGCCTTCCTGCCCCTGCTGGGCGTCGCTGCGGCCAGTGTCGGCCACCTGGGCCTGCTGCCGGCCGCCGGAGCCGCCCTGGTCTGCTGGCAACTGCAAGAGGTGGTGCGGCGCGCCCTGCTGGCGGAGAGCCGGCATATCCCCCTGATCGCCCTGGACGCCCTGCGCTATCTGGGGCCGCTGGTGGCGGTGTGGGCCCTGCGCGCCAATCTCGCCATCGGGGGGGTGTTCCTGGTGGTCGCTGCCGCCTCGGCCCTGGCGGCCTTACCTGCGGCCCGGCACCTGGGACGGAATGGGCAAACCGCCGCCAGCGGATTGCGGACCGAGATGGCGGACCACTGGCGCCTGGGCGCGCCGGTGCTGGGCGCCAACCTGCTGGCGGCCCTGTCCACGCAATGGTTCCTGTGGCTGCTGGCCTGGCACGACGATGCGCCCGGGGCCGCCGCCCTGGTGGCGCTGGCCAACGTCGTGGCTGTGGCCAGCCCCGTCATCTTCGGCATGGAGAACGTCCTGGTGCCGGAGGTGGCGCGCGCCCGCGACAGCTTGAGCTTCCCCGACCTGCTGCGCCTGGTGGGCCGGCGGGGCCTGGTGGCGGCCGGCCTGGTCGGTCCGCTGTTCCTGGTCATCCTGGCCGCGCCTACCTGGGCCGCGCGGATGTTCTATGGCCGCGACAGCGCCTACGCCGCGCATCCGGGGGAGCTGCGCCTGCTGGCGCTGGCCTATGCCTGCTATCTGGGGGCCACGCTGTTCAGCGCCGCCCTGCGCGGCTATCGCGCCAGCGGCGCCGTCTTCCGCATGCAGCTCTACCCCGCCCTGTTCGGCCTGACCGTGGGCAGCTGGCTCACCTGGCGCTTGGGCCTTGGCGGCGCCTGCATTGCCTCGGTGGCCGCCGGCGCCCTCAGGGCCGCCGTGGGCCTCGTCTACCTGCTGCGCCTACGGCCCCTGACCGTGGCGCGGCCCGCCCTGGCATCATCATGACGACCGATCCGCTGCAGCCCATCGAGCGACGCCTATGGCAGGCGCTGCTGCTGTGCGTGCCGGTGTCGGCCACGCCGCTGCTGCCCTTCGGCAACGGCACGCTGGCGCGGCCCCTGGCCATCGTGCCGGCCGCCCTGCTGCTGATCCTGGCCGTCTACCGCCTGGTGGTGCTGGGCCAGCGGCCCCGGCTGGCGGGCGACGGCTTCGCGGCGCTGGGCCTTTTCACCCTCTACATCGTTGTCAGCGGCTTAGGGGTCGTGATGGTCCAGCCGCCAGATGCCTTCAAGGGCCAGACGCCGCTGGACAGCCTGGTCCGCGCCCTGCTGACCTGGGGCGTGGGCCTGGCCTTCTACGTCGTGGCGCGCCTGCAGATCCGCACGGCCGCCGACATCCGCATGACCATGCGCTTCCTGTTCATCGGCATGGGCGTCTCCATCGCCTTCGCAGGGGTGCAGGTGGTGGCCATGGCCCAGCATGGCGAGTTGCTGCGCGTCGTCCAGGCCATCACCGACCTGATCGCCGTGCGCTATGACGGCCTGGTCAACCGTGCCCAGGGCATGACGTTCGAACCGTCGTGGCTGGCCACCCAGATCATCGTGCTGCTGATCCCCGCCCTGATCGCCCGCGCCATGGCGCGGCAGGAGGGGGTGGGCCTGCCGGCCCTGCCCGGCCACGCGCTACGTCTGGCCGGCGGCTTCGCCTTGGCCATCGGCGGCCTGCTGTTCTCCGGCTCCCGCTTCGGCCTGGCCTGCATCGTCGCCATGCTGGGGCTCAGTGTGTTCCTCGCCGCGCTGCGTGGCCGCATCCTGGCGGCAGCCACCTTCCTTGGCGTGCTGGTGGCAGGCGGCGGGGCGGTGGTGGCCATGAGCGGCCTGGGCACCGGGGCGGGGGCCACCTATGTCATGGGGCCGGTCGCCTACCTGACGGAATCCGCCGACCTCAACAGCCTGGCCGGCGGGGATGTCGCCACCGGCGTCACCGACGCCCTGGCCCTGGCCGGCCGTTTCGCCGCGGCGGAGGCCGCCGGCCTGACCTGGTTGGACCATCCCGTCTTCGGCGTGTCCCTGGGCAACAACTACCGCTATTTCGGCGAATACGCCCCCGACTGGGCCTTCACCACCCAGCTGTTCACCCAGGGGGCCAAGGAAGGCATCGGCTGGCTGGATCCCAATTCGCCGGAAAAGGGCAACGCCAAGAACCTGTTCCTGCGCCTGCTGTCGGAAACCGGGGTGGTGGGCTTCGCCCTGTTCATTGTTTTCTTCTGGCGCCAGCTGTTCCAGGGCCAGCCGCATGACGCCTTCCACCGCTATTTCCGCCTGGCCAGCGCCGCGGCCCTGGGCTTCAGCTTCCTGAACCAGGACACCTTCGTCGATGCCGGCCTTTGGATTCCGCTGGCCCTCTGCTGCGCCATGAATCACCTGCCGCCGAAGATTAAAGCGCCCGCCGGGGAATAGACCGGCACCGCCATCCGTCCTGGGGATAGGCGCACATGGGATGCGCCCGCCTCAGGTAGACCCATGGACAGCCACTCCAGACCCGCCTTGCGGATCGCCTTCGTGACGACCCGCGACCTGGCCCAGCGCAACGGCCGCACCCCCATCATGGGCCACATCCTGGTGGCCCTGCGGCGCCAGCATACGGTGGAGGTGATCACCCTGCATTCCGTGCTGCAGGGTGGCAGGGCCGACCGCATGGCCGCCGCCGCCGCCTGGCTGGCGGGCCTGGCGGCCGGGCGCCCCCCGCCCCTGCAATGCCTGCTGTACGCCGGCCCCCGGGAGGCGGAGCGGGTGACGGCGCGCATCGCGGCGGGGGCGTTCGATGCCGTCTACCTCGACACCGTACGCTGCCAGGCCCTGCTGCGTACCCTGCGGCGCGTCCTGCCCGACCTGCACATCGTCACCGACTTCGACGACCTGATGTCGCGGCGCATGACCTATCTGCGCCACCACCGCCTGCCCTTGCTGACCGGCCATGTCGGCCCTCACTTTCCCCGCTGGGCGCGCCGCCTGGCGGAAGGGCCGCTGGCCCGCCTGGTGACGGCCTATGAGGCCCGAACCCTGCCGGCAGCGGAGCGGGAGGTGGTGTTGGCCTCCAGCGCCACGGTACTGCTGTCGCCGGTGGAACGGCAGATGCTGTGCCGGTACGCGCCAGCGGACGCCCTGTCCAAGGACGGGCCGCCGGTGGTGCGCGCCATTCCGCCCGGCGTGCCCCTGCGGGCGGAGCCGTGGGGGCACACCCTGCCCCTGCGCTTCGTCTTCATCGGCAGCGACCGGCAGCTGCAGAACCGCACGGCCATCGATTTCCTGCTGGACCAATGGCGACGCCTGAAGCCGGCGACGCCGCTGCACATCCATGGCCGCCAGACCCGCCCCCTGGCCGACGTGCCCGGCGTGCACTGGCACGGCTATGCCGACGACTTGGCCCAGGTCTACCGGCCGGGCAGCATCGCCCTGGTGCCGGCGCTGGTGGCCGGCGGCATCAAGACCAAGGTGGCGGAGGCCTGGGCCTGGGGCTGCCCGGTACTGGGCAACCGCACGGCAATGGAGGGCCTACGCGCGCCGGGCTATCCCCTGACGCTGCCCGAGGACCAATGGGGCCCCTACCTGACGCAGCCCGAGGCCTATGCCGAGTTATGGGCCGACGCCGCCCGCAAGGGGGCCGCCTTCGTCCGCCGCGCCCTGTCGCCGGCGGGGTTCGAGCGCGCCTGGGAAATGGCCCTGAGGCCCAAGTCCGCGACGCGGGAGGTGCCGGCCGGCGCCCCTCTGGTCGACGCGGAACAGGCCTCAGGATAGGGAGGGTTCGGGGCGCAGATGCTGGACCAGGAACTTTTCCACCGGTGCCGCGTAGACGTCATGGTCGATGCGCCAGCGCGCCACCCGGCGCAGCAGACGGCCGGCACCTTGACCAGTGGCCGCGGTGCCTGCGGCATACTTGTTGTAGAACTTGAAGCGCTCGATACGGCGATAGAGACGCGGCGGCACCCAGGTGCCGGCCGGCCCCGCCACATAGTCGAACCGCGCCCAGTCGTCCAGGGTGCGCGGCGTCTGGTCCGCCACGGCGGCAGCCAGGGCGGAGCCGGGATAGGGCTTGTAATAGAACAGCGGCGTCTCGAACTTGGGGCTCATGGCCCGCAGCGTCTTGATCAGGCCCAGCGTCGCCTCGACCTGCTCCTCCGTCTCCTCCGGGAAGCCCACGATGAAGGAGAAGATGACGGCGACATCGTGCTGCCGGCACTTGGCCGCCGTCTCCAGGATGGCATCGATGGTGGTGTCCTTCTTGATGCGCTTCATCATCTCGTGGGACCCGGTCTCCACCCCCACCAGCACGCGGCGCAGGCCGGACCGGACGCACAGGCGCCAGATCTCGTCCGGCAGGCGCACGCCCTGGTCGGCGCGCATGGTGCCCGCCCAGGTGAAGTCCAGCCCCCGCCGCAGGAATTCGTCACAGATGTCGGCCACGCGGTGGCGGTGGGTGAAGTAGGTCTCATCCTGGAAATTCAGGTCGGTGAAGCGATAGCGGCGCCACAGCGCCTCGATCTCCACCCCCATGCGGCTGGCCGAGGTCGCCTTCCAGTCGCGGCCGTAGACGAAGGGGTCGGCACAGAAGGCGCAGCGGAAGTTGCAGCCGATGGAGCCGATGTAGTCCAGCTGCCGCCGGCCCTTCAGCTCGAAGTATTGCTCCACCGGGATCAGGTCGAAGTCGGGCGGGGCGAAGGCGTCCAGGCTTTCCAAATGCCGCGCCTTGGTGCGCACCACGCGGTCGCCGTCGCGGTAGGCGACACCGGCGATGCCCTCAACATCACCACCCTCGGCCAAACGGTCCATGATCTCCGCGAAGGTGCGCTCGCCCTGCCCCGCCACGGTGATGTCGATGCTGGGTTCGTCCAGCGTCTCCACCGGGAACAGGGAGGGATGCCAGCCGCCGGCCACGGTGGTGAGGTCGGGCCGCGCCCGCTTCACCGCCCGCAGCATGGCCAGCGCATCGCCCAGGGGCCGGCCAGTCAACATGCTGACGCCGAAGCACAGCGCGCCGTCGATGGCCCGCAGCACCGTGCCCAGCGGATCAGCCTCAATCCGCGCATCGATGATACGCACGTCGAAGCGCGCGGGATCAAGGTTGGAGCCAATGGCCAACAGGCCCAGCGGCATGGTGTGAAAGACAGCCGCGGGATTGTAAAGGACGACCTTGTGTCGGATGGCCATGATCCACCAAAAATCAAATATCGATGGCGCATCGTACCCAACATAAATAAAATAAACAATGCGCCTTTTAAAATAATAATCTGATTTTACGGACGCCGATATCGCTCGGCCGACAGGTGATTTCATGACGGTTGTCCTTTCGATGAATAAACTGGAAACGGCGATTTACTCAACAATCGCCTATCGGGATATTTTCCATTTCCCGGTGTCGGTGCCTGAAATCCACCGCTACCTGCATGGCATCCGCTGCACGCCGGGCGACGTGCAGCACGCACTGGACGGTCCGGCCCTGGCCCGCCACCTGGAAACGGACGGCACCTATCACGCCCTGCACGGCCGAACCGACCTGTTCGCCATCCGCCGCACCCGGCGGGAGCTGTCGCGCCGGCAATGGCCGACCGCGCGGCGCTATGCCCGCTTCCTGGCCAGCCTGCCCAACGTGCGCATGGTGGCGATGACGGGCTCGCTGGCCGCCGGCAACTTCCCCCCCGACGGCGACATCGACTTCCTGCTGGTGACCGACGCCGGCACCATGTGGCGCACACGCGCCTTCTGCCGCCTGCTCGCCCTGGCGGACGCCAAGCTGGCGAAGGGACTGTTCTGCCCCAACACCTTCCTGTCGCTGGCGGCCCTGCCCCTGGCGCGCCGCAGCCTCTATGACGCGCAGGAACTGTGCCAGATGATCCCGCTGTATGGCCTGGACGTGTACGAGACGGTGCGGGAGGCCAACGCCTGGACGGCCGACTGGCTGCCCAACGCCGTGGGGGCGCCGCCCGTAGACGTCCAAGGGGGCAGCCTGAACTGCATCCCCTACACCACCGCCCTGAAGCGCGCCGGGGAATGGCTGCTGGCCAGCCCCCTGGGCCGCGCGCTGGAGGGGCTGGAGGCACGCCGCAAGATCCATCGCTTTAATGAAACCGACCGGCTGAAGGGCGCCTGGACCCGCTCAACCCGGGAATCCCACAGCATGTGGGATGAGATGCGCCTGAAGATCGAGGCGGCGTGGCAGGCGCGCATGGATGAGTTGGTGGCTCGGTAGGCGGCCATGGCGACGCCCTTCCACATCCAGTACCTGGCCCTGGTGGCGGAGATCGAGGCACGCTTCGCCGTCAGCCGCTGGACCAGCGGCGACGCCCATTTGTGGCCGCCGGCACGCATGGACTTGTACCTGGACCTCTACCGTCAGCATGTGGGCGACCTTGAGGCCGGACGGCCATCCCGGATCGCACGCGGCGTGCGCACCCTGGCCCAGCCATTGGCGACGCTGGGGCGCCGGGACAACGTCATCCTCCGGCCCCACCGGGCCGACATCCTATTCCTGGGTGACGGCGTGTCGGTGGAGCGCATCGACGGCGCGTGGGAGGACCGCTATGGCGCCCCCCTCCTGGCGGTGCTGGAGGATGACGGAGCGCGCTGCCTGCACCTGCAACCCGGCCGGCGCACGCCCTGGCGACGGCCCACCCTGGCGGTCGACCTGATCGTCGGCGCCGCCCGCGCGCTGGCTCCCCTGGTTCGCGCGCCGCTGGACCTGCCGCACCATGCGGAGGTCGCGGACTTTCTGGCCCGCCAGGGAGTGGCGGCGCCGTCATTGCGGCCGGAACGTCTGGCGCGGCGTGCCCTGGGGCTGCGCGCCCGGGCCCAGGCCTTGGGCCTGGTGCTGGACATTGCCCGGCCGCGCCTGGCCTTCACCACCACCTGGTACGCGGGCCTGGGCTCCGCCCTGGCGCTTGCCTGCCGGCGGCGGGGCATCCTGTCGGTGGACGTGCAGCATTGCCCGCAGGGCGGCCGGCACAAGGCCTATGGCTGGGCAGGCGTCGGCGCCCAGGGCTACACCACCCTGCCCGCGTTGTTCTGGACCTGGGATGCTGCCGATGCCACCGCCATCAACGCCTGGGCGGATGGGCGTTGGCACCAGGCCCTGGCCGGCGGCCATCCCCGCCTGGGCCCCTTTCTCGACGATGCCGACCCGCGCACCCTGGCTTGGGATGAGAGGTTCCGCCAGGCCGCCGGCGGTGATGCCCAACGCGATATCCTGGTGGCCCTGCAAACCACCGGCCCGTCCGCCATCTGGGATGCGCTGGCGGACCGCATCGCCGCGGGCCCGCCGGAATGGCGCTGGTGGATCCGCCGGCACCCCGCCGCAGGGCCGGGGGATGACCGGCGCTATGCCCGGTTGCTGGCGCTGCGCGGCTCGAATATCCGCATGGATGCCGCCTCGGCCCTGCCGCTGCCGGCCCTGCTGCGCCATATGGACGCCGTGGTGTCATTGGCCTCCGGCGTGGCGGCGGAGGCGGTGCCCTTCGGTGTGCCGGCCCTGTTCCTCAGCGCCGACGCCACCGGCCCTTTCGGCCACCTGGCTGAGGCGGGGCATGCCCGGGTGGTGGCCGACATGGACGCCCTGATCCCCACATTGGCGGCCCTGCCCAAGGCACCGCGCCGCGCCGCCCCGATCCCGAACCTGTCCGCCGGCCTGCGGCGGCTTGAGGCGATCGGTGCCTGCTACCGCGCCCTGTGGGCCGGGGCCTGAGCGGCGGGCGTGCCCATTCGGCGGTCGGCGATGACACGGCCCTCGGCGAATTCCAGGACGCGGTCGCACAGCATCAGGCTTTCCCGCCGGTGGGCGATCAGCACGATGGTGGGCCGCCACGGCAGCGTCGCCAGGCCGGCCAGCAGCGCGCGCTCTCCCGCGATGTCGATGGCGCCGGTGCTTTCGTCCAGCACCAGCAAAGGCGGCTGACGCATCAGCGCGCGGGCCAGGGCCAGGCGCTGGCGCTCCCCGCCCGACAATTGGCCACCCTGGGCACCCACCACCGTGTCCAAACCCTGTTCCAAGCGGTCCACCAAAGCCCTGGCGCCCACCAGACCAAGGGCGGCGCGCATGTCGGCCTCGCTGGCCGAGGGGTTGGCCCAGGCCAGGTTGGCGCGGATGCTGTCGTGGAACAGGAAGGTGTCCTGCGGGGCATAGGCGATGGCGGCCGCCCATTGCCGCCGCGCGGCACCGGCCAGGGCGCGCCCGCCCACGGTGATGGTGCCGACATCGGGCGCCGTCAGGCCGACCAGCAGATCGGCGAAGGTGGTCTTGCCGGCGCCGGAGGCGCCCGTCACACCCACGAAGCTGCCAGCCTCAAGGGTCAGGTCCAGGCCGGACACGCCCCGGTCGCCGCCGGGGTGGCGGTAGCTGACCTGGTGGAAGCGAATGGGCTCCGGGCCGGCGAAAGCGCCGCCGTCCGCGATCTCGGCCGCCAACGCGGCCCCCGCCGGCGGCGCACTGCCGGCCAACTCCGCCTCCAGCGCCCGGATCTTCTCATACGACGGCAGGAAGTTGGCGAACTGCTGCGCGCCCTGCTGCAACTGGGCGGCCGGCGCGCTCATCCGCGCCAGCACCAGCACGAAGACGATCAGCACCGCCGGCGGCACGTCCAGCGCCCAGACACCCACCATTATGGCGGCGGCCCCCGCCAGGGACGCGAGCGTGGTGAAGGCCAGTTGCGCCTTGGTCTGTTCCCGGGTCAGGGCGACCTGGCGGCCCATCAGCCGGCCCAGGGTGCCGTTGAACTCATCGGCGAAGCGCTGCTGCATATTCTGGCTGAGCGCCAGCTTGAGGCCCCCCAGGAATTGGGCACCGCTGGTGGCCAGGTGCAGGTTGGCATCGGCCACCTCGCGCCCCAGGCGGCGCGACCGCGCCAGCTGCGGCAGCAGGGCCAGGGTGGCCACCGCCAACAGCACGCCGGTGACGGCCGCCAGGGGGGCGGAGAGCAGGCAGGCCAGCCCCCACTGCACCAGCAGCAGGAAGAGGGAGGTGGCGCCCTGAAGCATGAAATGGGCGCAGGCGCCGGTCAGGATGATGTCGCTGCTCAACAGATGATTGACCCGGGCATGCGGCAAGGTCGATAGCCGCGTCCAGGGCGCGGCGATCAACCGGGCCACCAGCCGCGTGCGCTGCTCCTCGACAAAGCCGATGCGCAGGGTGGCCAGCAATACATCCCGGTGCCACAGCACAACGGCCCTCAGGCCCACCAGCAGGGCGAAGCAGGCCAGAAGCGGCAACAGGCGGGCCAGCGCATCACCGCCAGCCGAATACCACGGCAGGTGCCCAATCAGCGCCGCGGCCCAGCCCCCACGGTCGCCCCCCACCACCAGGTCCAGCAGGGGAACCAGAAGCACCAGGCCCACGCCCTCCAGCCCCGCGCCCAGGATGATCAGGACGGCGGCCGTCAGCCCATCACCGTCGGCGTGGGCCCGGAAATCCCGGAAAAAATCCCAGGCCGACCGGGCCAGTTCCCGCCCTGCGCCACGCTTGTCCATGATGGTGAGGAATCCCTGATTACGCGCTGATTTCTTGGCACAAATCCGGATGGGGCACCGCAACTATATATTTCACCGGGTGGGGAATAAGCGGGCCCTGCCATCCGTCTTCAAGGTGATGTCCTCCGCGATCCCCATCCCGCCCCTGAGGGTCCTGGTCATCGGCGCCGGCCCGATGGCAACCCAGGTGCACCTGCCCGTGCTGGCCGGCCTGCGCGACCGGGGGCTGGTGGACCTCGCCCTGGTCTGCGACCTGGACAGGAGGCGGGCGGCGGCGGCGGCGGCCACCTTCGGCTTTGGCGCCAGCACCGGGGATGCCGGTGCGGCCCTGGCCCGCGACGACATCGACGCCGTCCACATCTACGCCAGCGCCAAACTTCATTACGAATACGGAATGAGGGCACTGAGCCAGGGCAAGCACCTGTTTGTGGAAAAGCCGGTGGCGCCCGGCGCCGCCCAGGCCCAGGCCATGGCCGACCTGGCCCGCGCCCGGGGACTGGTGGCGGCGGGCGGACACAACCGCCGCTTCTACCCCTCGCTGCGCGCCACCCGGGCTCGCGCCGGGCTGGCCGGATGGCGCCAGGCGGAGGCGGTGTTCCACAAGCCCTTGGCAGGCCAGCCGCCGGGATTCGGCGCCACCAGCTGGCTGGGCGCCAACGGCATCCATGCCCTGGACGCCCTGCTGTGGATGATGGGCGGCCCGCCGGACCACCTTGCGGCCCACGCCTCGGATGAGACCTTCAGCGCCCTGATGCGCTGGCCGGGCGGCGCCCAGGCCGCCTTCCTTTGCGACAATGCCGCTGGGTGCCGGCGCGAGGACTACGCCTTCCATGCCGCCGGCGAAAGCTGCGCGGTCACCGAGACGGCGCTGACCGTGCAGACGGATGGCCAATCCCTTACCACCGCCTTCCCCGGCGGAATGACCAGCTTCGCCCTGGAGCACGACGCTTTCCTGGACGCCGTCCGCACAGGACGGGAGCCGCCGCACAGCCTGGCCGCCCTCGCCCCATCCCTGCACCTGTGTGACTTGATCGAGCGCGGGCACATCGGCGCCGTCCCCCCAATCTTGGCGGCGGCGGCCACGGCACCCGCGCCTGCGGAACGCACCATCCTGGTGGACGGACATTGGGGGGCCGCCCTGTCGCCCCTACTGGCCGGCTATCGCCTGACCACACCGGACGACGTGACGGACACACGGCCGGACGTGGTGGCCGCCTTGCTGGGACGGGGCAGCCCGCCACTGGCGCCGGACCTGCTGGACCGCCTGCCCAATCTGGCGGTGGTGGGCGTCGCCGGCCTGGCGGTGGCGCGTTTCGGCGCCGACGCGTTGCTGGCCCGGGGCGTCGCCCTGGTAAACGCCAGCGACGCCCATGCCGAGAGCGTGGCGGAGTTCGCACTGGGCCTGGCCATCCTGGGCCGGCGCCGTGCCTTCCAGGGTGATGCCGTGATGCGTGCCGGCGGCTGGGGGGTGGTGCCGCCGCCCCCGGGCCTGCGCGGCCTGGCCCGGCGGTTGAAGCCCACACTGACGCGCCTGGGTCTGCTGCCCCTGGCGCAAAAGATGAAGGCGCGCCTGGCCGGCGGCGGCGGCCGGCCGCCGCAAGCGCGCGACCTTGCCGATGCCACGGTGGGCTTGGTCGGCTGGGGCGCCAACGCTCACGCTTTCGCTCGGCGCCTAACCGCCTGCGGCGCCCGAGTGCTGGTGTGGTCCGAGAACGCGGGTGGGGCCGCCATCCGCCAGGCCGGCGCCCAACCCACCGCGTTGGACCAGGTGCTGGCGGCCGACATCGTCAGCCTGCACCGGGGCCTGACGCCCGCCACCCGCCACACTCTGGGTGCGGCCGAACTGGCGCGCCTGCGTCCCGGTGCCGTCTTGATCAACGTGGCCCGTGGCGGGCTGATCGAGCCCACGGCCCTGCTGGACCGTCTGCGCCGGGGCGACGTCTTCGCCTGCCTGGATACCTATGAGGAAGAGCCGCTGCCACCCCGCCACCCCTTGCGGCGCCTGCGCAACGTCTTTCTGACACCGCACATCGCGGGCGGCAGCGCCGACATGCAGGCCCAGGCGGCGGATGAGGTGGTGGCCAAGGTGGCGCGCCTGCTGGACGGCGGCGCGACCGACATTCTGACGCCTGCGCGCCTGCGCTCCATGACCTAGAATGTCCGTTCCAGACTCAGGGCCACAAAATCGCGGTCGGCCAGCAACTGCTGGCTAGGGGCGCCGATGTAATGGGTCAGGGTCAGGTTGGCCTTCCACACGCTGCGGTAGGTCGCCGACACCCCCACCGTCAGGTCGCCGGCGCCCGCGTTCTGGGCGTAGTAGCTGAGGCTGTGGCCGGTGATGTTATAGCCCAAGCCCAGGGGCACCGTCAGGTCCAGGTTGGGCAGGACCTGGAAGTAGTGCGGCTCGAACAGCACGCGGGCCTTGGTGGCGACCTGGTGCCATTGGTTGCCGTCATCGTCGCGCACGACGCCGACCACGTCGTCCACCACCGCCTCGGCATTCACGTCGGCGCTGTCCCACAGGCTGGACCGCCCCAGGGCCGTGGTCAGCGACAGCTGGCCGTGCACCATGTCACCCCGGACGTACGCGGCATAGCGTTGCGTCACCGACCCGTTCACGAAGGGCGGCGGCAGCACCAGCGGCATATTGTGACGGGCGGAGACCTCGCCCGTCACGGTGTTGTCGCCCAGGGATGCGCTGAAACTGGCGCCATAGAGGTGGACGCTGCCGGGATAGACCAGGCGGTAATAACCAGCCGCGCCAGGGGCCGAGGCGTCGCCGTCCGGGCTCACCACGTACTGAGGGTCCATTGAATTGTAGCGCAGGACGTAGAGACCGTAATCCACCCCGTCCACGGTGGCGTGCAACGACACACCGAATTGGCCATCGGCATCGGGCGTGCGGTCGGCTTGGCGGACCAGGTAGCGGCCGGGCCCGACATAGAGGCGGTCGGCGCCGGCGCCCAGATAGTCCAGGTAACTGAAATAGCTGCCGCTGCCGGCCTGGCGCGTGGGCCGCCATTCGACCTGGTCGTAAAAGGACAGGGCCACCTCGGGCCAGGGTTGAAGCGTCACGGCGGCCTGCCCCACCGGCCGGTAGATGTCGCTGGTATAGGCGCTGGGCCCGCCCACGGCGCGGCTGTAGTCCGCGGGTGCCATGGCGGCGGCGATGGAATTGGTGTCGTAGAACAGGCTTTCACCCCACACCAGGGCTTGCCGGCCCACGCGCACCGACACCGGCATGCCGGCCAGGGTGAAGGCGCCATGGGCGAAGGCCTCGCGCATTTCGGCGTGTTGGCCCTGCAGGTCGCGCACCGCCGGGGCGAAGTGGCCGGGCGTGGCGGTGGAGGCGTTGATGGCCTGCGGGTCCGCATCATCCGTCCGGCCCTGGTAGGCGGTGTCGTACCAGGCGGCGGCACTGGCGTGCACGCCCCACTCGCCCCAGCCCAGGTCCAGGGCCGACAGCAGATCCAACCGGTTGGAGACGACGCCGGGGCCGAAATTGCGGTCCCCATCATCCCAGTTGGTGTTGGTCAGCAAGCCCCCCATGCGGGGCCCAAGGCGATCCGCCACCGTATAGCGCACCGTGTTGTCCCAGCGCAGATCCAGCCCGTCGCCGGAATAGAGGTCCGCCGCCCGGACAGGGGCGGCCAGGCACAGGACGGGGAAGACCAATAGGCCGAGAACGCGGGACGCCATTGCGCTTTGGCTCAATCCAACAAAGGCTTGCCGCATCGACACTACCACACCCCGCGACAGGATGCGCCAGCGCCACATGCCGCTTGTGTCGCCAAGGCCCGCACGCCATGATCCCCGGCACCCACCGCCGGCGCCGGCCGAAACGCGGGAAATCCGGGCCCGCCGGCGCGCAGCCCCCTACACAACCAGGCGCCGTACGCGAGCCCATGCGATCCACTGCCGTCCCGTCCTCCATATCGCTGGGCCCCATATCGCTGGCCGCCGTGCTGCTGGCCACGCTGGCGCTGGCCTGCCAGCCCACCACCACCCGCGCCCAGGTGACCGAGCAGGAGGCAGCACAGCTGAAGTCCCGACTGACCCCGGTTGGGGCGGAGCGCGCGGGCAACGCGGACGGCAGCATTCCGGCCTGGACGGGCGGATTGAGCGCGCCGGGCCCCGTGGCCACGGGCCCGCGGCCCGATCCGTTCGCGGCGGAAAAGCCACTGTTCTCCATCACCGCCAAGAACTTCCGCGATTATGCCGACCGGCTGCCAGAGGGTGCCAAGCGCCTGTTCGAGCGCGACGCCGACTATCGCATGGACATCTACCCCAGCCACCGCACCGCCGCCGCCCCTGAATGGGTCTATGACAACATCCGCCTGAACGCCACGCGCGCCCGGCCGGCGCCGGAAGGCATCGCCTATGGGGTGGAGGGGGCCGTGGGCGGCATCCCCTTCCCCATCCCGAAGGACGGGTTCCAGGCCATGTGGAACCACCTGCTGGCCTTTTGGGGCCCGGCGCGCGAGGTGACGGTCAGCACCTATGTCGTGCCGGCGGACGGGGTGGTGGAGAAGGCCAGCGGCTATAGGGAGATCGCCGACTTCCCCTATTACTACCGCGACGCCACGCCCGACAGTTATGGCGGCTATTACTTCAAGACGCTGCACCTGGCCGTGGCCCCCGCCTCTCGCGTGGGCGAAGGCTACCTCAACTGGCAGCCCATCAACATCAGGCGGCACGACTTCGCCGCCTGGCGCCTGCTGCCGGGGGAGCACCGGGTGCGCAAGGCGCCGGCCATATCTTACGACGTGCCGGACACCGACGCCGCCGGCTATATGAGCGAGGACGAGTACTACATCTTCTTCGGCGGCCTGGACCACTATGATTTCAAGCTGGTGGGCAAGGCCGAGATGTTCGTGCCCTACAACAACAACCGCCTGTACGCCAAACCGGTGACGGAGATGCTGGGCCGCACCCATCCCAATCCCGACGCGCTGCGCTATGAGCTGCACCGCGTCTGGGTGGTGGACGGCACCTTGGCCGCCGGCGCGCATGACGTTGTCCCGCATCGGCGGCTCTACCTCGACGAAGACACCTGGATGGCGGTTTACGGGGATTCCTGGGACGAGCAAGGCACGCTGTGGAAGTTCGGGCAGGCCACCATGTACCTCATGCCGGACGTGCCGGCGGTGGTGATCGGCAGCCAGTTCATCCACGACTTCGAACTGGGCGGCTACGCCTACACCTTCGCCTTCAATGGCGAGGCGACGCCCTACATGGTCACCCCACCGCACCCCGCCACCTTGTTCAGCCCTGACAGCCTATCAGCCCGATCCGTTCGCTAATCCTCACGCTGTCAAGCCGACATAGGCCATGCTGGCCAGCTTTTGCATCACGGCGGCCGACATCTCCCCGGCCATGACCATGCTCAGCTGGTCGTCCTGCCAGATGCAGACCCGCAGCTTGTCGCGCTTGAACTGGTCGAAGCGCACCGTGCCGTCGGAATGGCGCAGGTAGATGGTGAACAGCCGGTCGTCGGCGTCGCGGTAGGCCACGGTGGCCGCCTGCCCCTCCACCTTCACGCCGGCCAGGCGATAGCCGGCGCGGGTCAGATCCGGCACCTTGATGTTCAGGGCGACGACGCGGCTGAGCGCCGCGTTGTAGGGGGCGAGGTCGCTGGGCACAGCCGCCGGCACATCGCGGGCCGCCAGCGCCATCTGCACGACATCGCCGGCCGGGCTTCCCGCAGGGTCGTTCACCAGGTAGGCGCCACCGCCCACCAGCAGCAGCAGGACGGCCGCCACGGCGCCCAGGCGGCGCCAGTCGGCCCAGGGCCGGGCAGCGGGCCCGTTGGCGGTTGATTGCGCCAGGTCGATCAGATGCTGCGGCACCGGCCGGTCGATCAGCGGGCTGTACAGCCGCTTCATCATGGCCTTGTCGGCCTCGTACCCGGCCAGGCGCTCCGCCAAGGCGGGGTCGGCCAGCAAGGCGGCCTCGACAACGCGGGCGCGGTCTTCCGGCAGCTCGCCATCCAGGAAGGCGTGCAGGTCGACCTCCGCGATGGAGGGATGGTTGGGGGTATGGTCGCTCACTTTCGGTCTTTCGATACTGGGTGCTGTTGGCCCAGGGGCAGCGGGATGATTTCCGCGCCCTCGCCTTGCATTACGCTACGCAGCCGCTCACGGGCCCGCGCCAGGCGCGACATCACGGTACCCACCGGAATGTCCAACTCCTCCGCGATCTCGCGATAGTTCAGTTCCTCGACACTGGACAGCAGCAGGATTTCCCGATGCTCCGGCGTGAGCCGGCTGACGGCCTTCACGAAGTCCCGTGCGGCCCCGACGTCGGTCGGCGGCGCACTCAGTTCCACATGGTCGGCCAACTCGGTGATGTCCTGCTCCTCCCCCCGGCTGTTGCCGCGGCGGATCTCGTCGGTGTAAAGGTTCCGCAAGATACGCCGCAGCCAGCCGGAGATGCGGGGCAACTCCCGCAATTGCGCTGATTGGCGCAGCGCGCGTTCCACACAATCCTGGACCAGATCATCCGCCAGCGCGGCATTGCCCACCAGCGCCAAGGCATATCGCCTCAGCGCCGGCAGCTGCATGACCAGGGCGTTCGCGAATTGCTGGGTCACGGCCTAGGGCTCTCCGACACGGGGCCAGACACGGGACATGTCGAACCAATGGGAAACCTCGCGCCCGTGCCTACGCCGCATCAGCTTACGTCCATCTTCACCGGCATCCCAGGGGCCAATTCCCCGGTGGATCACGGTCCTCTCATCCCTAAGACGGATGGCCTTCCGCGTTTATTCCCCGGGGCAACCGCTATGCGTTCGAAATAGTGTCGGCGAAATAGTGTCGGCGAAATAGTGCCGGGCTTCGTCAGCACGCCTTGCGCCGGCTCAGGACCACCAGGGGCGTGCGCGCCAGTATCTTGAGGTCCAGGGCCAGGCTCGCGTTATCCACGTACCAGGCGTCCAGGTCCACCCGCGCCTGCATGTCCGCCACCTGGGGCGTCGCCCCGCGCGCGCCGTTCACCTGGGCCCAGCCGGTGATGCCGGGCCGCATGTTCTGGCGGTAGAGATAATTGGGGATACGGGCGCGGTAATAGTCGTCATGGGCGGCGGCATGGGGGCGCGGCCCCACCAGCGACATCTCCCCCGACAGCACGTTCAGCAGCTGTGGCAGCTCATCCAGGCTGGTCACCCGCAGGACGCCACCCACCCGGGTGACGCGGGGGTCGCCCTCGATGGCCTGCACCACGTCGGCGCCATCCTCCAGCACGTGCATGGTACGGAACTTCACGATGTGGAAGGGCTGGCCCGCCAGGCCGATACGCTGCTGGCGGAACAGGATGGGCCCACGGCTGTCCAGGCGGATCAGCAAGGCGATCAGGCCCAGCAGCGGCAGGCAGGCCAGCAACAGCGCCAGGCTGAGCGTCATGTCCAGCGCGCGCTTCGGCGTCAGGCGCGGACGGACGCAGGGCGGCGGCACCTCGACCGCCTCCGACCGCGGCGCCGGCTCCGGCATTCGCAACGGCTGGGGCGCCGTCATGGTCACGCGGCGGTCCCGGTGGTGACGGCGGGGGCGGTCCCGGCACAGGCGATGGCCAGCGCCCGGGCGGCCTGGCACAGGGCGTCGGTCAGGTCCACCTGCGGCAGCTGACCGCCCAGGTGCAGGACGGCAACGCCGTGCAGGGTGGACCACAGCAGGCGGCCAAGGGCGCCGGGATCGGCGCACGACGGCCCCGCCGCCACGAAGCCGGCGGCGTGGGCCGCGAAGGCGTCCTCCACCCGGCGTTCCTGACGCCGCACCTCCGCCACCCCGGGCACCTGGGCCGGCGCCAGGGCGAACATCAGGCGATAGCGCGCGGGCTCAGCGGTCGCGAAGGCGCCATAGGCCGTGGCCAGGCCGGCCACCCGCTCCTCCAGCGAACCGCCGCCCAGCACCTGGTCCAGCGCGTCGGCCAGGCAGGCGAAGCCGTGGGCACGGACACAGGCCAGAATGGCCTCCTTATTCTCGAAATAGCGGTAGGGCGTCATGACGCTGACGCCCAGGCGCTGCGCCAGGTCCCGCATCTTGAACCCGTCCAATCCCCGGTCGGCGAACAGGCCGGCGGCGACATCGCGGACACGATCGCGCGGGGTGGTGGTCTTGGCGCAGGCGACGATGGACGGCATGGATCCTCCGGCAGGCAACTTTGGGATGGCTCCCTCATTCCCATGACGGATACGGACCGCGGGTTTATTCCCATGAGCCCGCGCTATTTTCACAGCGCGATGCGCAGGGCCGCCTCCACCGCCGGCAGGAAGCCATGGTCCGGCCGCGCCTGGTCGTCCTGGATGCTGCCACGCAGGTCCAGGGTGAAGTGGCGGAACGGCAGGCTGAGGCGTCCTTCCAGGATGTTCACCTTGACGGGCACGGGGCTGACGATGTTGGCCCCGGCCGACTGCGCCGTGCCGATGACGGCGTGGTGCAAGGTCATCTCATAGGTCCAGCCGTCGGCATCGGTCCAACTGCCCTGCAAGGATAGCAAGCGGGAATCATCGTCCAGGCTGAAGCCGATGGTGCGGCCGCGATAGCGCATGCCATCGGGGTAGCCGCCATTGGTGTAGGAGAAGCCATAGATGCGGCTGGCGAAACTGAAGATGTCGGTGGTGGAGATGCTGTCGACATACTCCGCCGTCAGCCTCAGGGGGCGGCCCGCAAGAGGTACGAAGGCAGTGGCGCCGAACAGGTGGCTGGTGCCGGAATGGGTGATGGGTGAGCTGTCCTCGTTCATCAGCTGCATATAGGCCTGGACCGGCACACCCCATAGGTCATGGCTGTACTTGATGTCCACCACGCCTTCGTCATTGGTCCGGTTGACGTCGGTGGGGGAGTTGTTCAGCTGGAAATACTCCGCCGGATCGCATGGGTGCTCCTGGCCGCAGATCTCCCCCGTGCGCGCCAGGCCGATCTCCAAACCCGGGGCCGGGTTGACGGTGACGCGCAGGGCGTCGAACACCGTGTTCTTTTGCAGGCGCGGGCCGTCGAGAAGGCCCAGGAAGAACTCCGCCTGCCACGGCCCCAGCCATTCCAGCAGCGGCCAGGTCGAGGGTGAGGTGTCCAGGCGCTGGATACCCACCTGGGGCATGGGCCGCGCGTTATTGGACAGGGTCAGGGCCGAGATCCAGCCCGGTCCCCACCAATGGGTCAGCCAGCCGCCGTAGACCAGGGCGTCGCCCGCCTTCACCGCCAGATAGCTGTCATCCAGTGCCAGCTTGGTGGCGCCGGTCTTGAAATCCTGGGTGTAGCTGCCGACGGCCAGCCGGGCGGCCACGGTATTGGAACTGTAGGACAGCGCCACCTGGGTTTGCCCCTCTCCCCGGCCCAGACTGTCGAAGCCGTGGACCAGGGCCGGCGCGTTGGTCAGGTCCAGGCTGGCGCTGGTGCTGAAGCCCGGCCGGTTCTCGCGCGTGGCGCGGCCCAGCACGCGCAGCGCCGCCGCCTGCACCGCGTCCGGCTGGGCATCCAGATCGGCCGCCTTCAGCGCGGGCACGATGGCCGTCCAGGGCAAGGGCCATTGCGTGGTGACGCCGTCGATCAGGCCGGCCGCCGCCAGCATTTCGATATCGCCCCGCAACTGGTTGTCGCCCACCTCGCCCCAAGGCGAGGCGCCGGCCAAACCCGTCGTGCCCAGCAAAAGAAACAGCGCGCCGGCCAACCGCCGGCCCATCGCCCCGGTCCGCATCCTCAGGGTCCCCTATGGCCGAACCCGACCCCGCCACCGGGGCCGCGCGCCACCTTAAAACCAAGGGAAAACGGCGGGATAGGACGTAACTTCGTATACGGTCTCAGGCGTGATCCAGGCTGCGCAGATAGGCGCAGAACATGTCGGCCATGGCGTCGGCGTAGGCCGCGATCTCCGCATCCGTGCGCGGGGTTTCGGAATAGTGCTTGCCCACCTGGCTCATGGTCGTCTTGAGCAAGTCCCCGGCCATGGCGCGCACGGCATCGGTGGCGTTGGGTACCGCCTCGCGCATGAAGGCCGCGACGACGCCATCGGCGGAGGCCCGCGCCGTCCTGGCCTCCGGCGCGTCGCGATAGAGCGGGGCGGCATCGTCCAGCGCCACCCGCATCGCCGCCTCATCGCATTCCGACTTCAGGAAGGCGTGAACCAGGGTACGCACGCGGTCCAGCGGCGGCCGGCCGCGATCCTCCAGGATCGCACGCAGCATGTCGGCGGTCTGCCGCCATTCGTCGCTTTGCAGGCGGAACAGGATGGCCGCCTTGTTGGGAAAATACTGGTACAGCGACCCGACGCTGACGCCCGCCTTTTCCGCCACACGGGCGGTGGTGAAGCGGGCCGCCCCCTCCTTCGCCAAAACCTGAACAGCCGCCTCCAGGATGGTGGCGACCAGCCCGGCGGAGCGGGCCTGCTGTGGCTGCTTTCGTGAGGAAATGCGGGGGCTGGCGCGGTCGGGCATGGCGGGCCGAGGCAATGCGAATAGGGAACATGACGAATTAGTCGTATTTTGAGACCGGCGCAAGACCGCGCCGCATCAAACCGGATTTCCCTCGATGAACACCCTGACCACCGCCCCCGTGGCCCCCTTGCTGGACCGCCTGTTCGCGGAGGCCGCCCAGATCACCCCGTCCTCCATCCCCGCTCTGGCCGACCTCATGGCGCGCGGCGACCATACCCACCTGATGCGCAGCAGGACCGAATATCGCACGTTCTACAACGCGCTGAAGGACCTGCCCCTGGCGGTGTCGCGCGAGGCGGGCACGCTGCTGTACATGCTGGCGCGCGGCTCGAACGCGCGCACCATCGTGGAGTTCGGCACCTCCTTCGGCCTGTCCACCCTGCACCTGGCGGCGGCCTTGCGCGACAATGGCGGCGGCCGGCTGATCACCACTGAATTCGAGCCGTCCAAGGTCGCCCGCGCGCGGGAAAACCTGGCGGCTGGCGGCCTGATCGACTTGGTGGAAATCCGCGAGGGCGACGCCCTGCAGACCTTGGCCACCGACCTGCCGCAGACCATAGACCTGTTGCTGCTGGATGGCGCCAAGGCCCTGTATCCTGAGATCCTGGACCTGGTGGAAAGCCGCCTGCGACCCGGCGCCTACATCCTCGCCGACAACGCCGACCACAGCCCGGACTATCTGGCCCGGGTGCGCGACCCCGCCAACGGCTACATCTCCCTGCCCTTCGGCGAGGATGTTGAGCTGTCGCTCAAGCTGCGCTGAAGCCCCTTCACGTGAAATTGGCGAAGATCTCGTTGGGCTGCTTGCCGGAGGCGCCGGCGGCCAGCCCGTCGAACGATCCGGCCTGCAGCGTCTCCACCGCGCGCAGGAAACCGCCCCAGGCGGCGCGCGCCAGCCCGCTGCCGACGCTGATCCGGCGCACACCCCAGTCGGCGATTTCCGCCAGGCTGGGACCCGGGCGCATGACCAGCAGGTTCACCGGCTTGGGCGCCACGGCGCGCACCAGGGCCACGACATCGGCCTTGTCCACCAGGCCGGGGGCGTAGAGGCAATCGGCGCCCGCGTCGGCCAGTGCCACCATCTTGTCGATGGCCTCGGTCACGCGGGACGGGTCGCTCAACAGGATCTCGGTGCGGGCGACCAGCAGGGCCTGCGCATCGACCTGGTCGATGGCCGCCCGGGCCGCGCGGATACGCTCCACCGCCGTGGCGATGTCATAGTGGCCAGGCTGGCCATCGGCGCGGATGTCCTCGATCGATAGGCCGGCGACACCAGCCTCAACCGCCATGCGAACATTGGCCGCGAGGTCGCTGATCTCATGGGCAAAGCCGGACTCAAAGTCCGCGTTCACTGGCAGGTCCGTGGCCGGCACCAGGGTGCGCAGGTGCGCCAGCACGTCGTCCCGCGTCACGCCATAGTCCGGCCGTCCCTGCGTCCAGGCGTAGCCGGAACTGGTGGTGGCCAGGGCCTTGAAGCTCATGTGCCGCAGCATCCGGGCGCTGCCCACGTCCCAGGGGTTGGGCAGCAGGAAGCAGCCCTCCTGATGCAGGGCGCGGAAGGCCGCGCGCTTTTCCGTGATGGTGCGTGTCATGGTCCCTATCCCTCCCGTTGGCGACGGACAGTCCATCCGCCGCCGCCCTGTCGGCAAGGATGACGATCACACCATCTGGCGCCGCGCCAAATCGGCAAAAACGCCATCCTGGGCAATAAGGTCAGCATAGCTGCCGTTTTCCACCAAGCGGCCCTGGTCCATGACAAAGATGCGGTCGGCCTCGATGATGGTGGACAGGCGGTGGGCGATGACCACGCGGGTGGCCTGCAACTCGCGCACGCTGTGCGTCACGATGGCCTGGGTGGCGTTGTCCAGGGCGCTCGTGGCCTCATCGAACAACAGGATGCGCGGCCGGCCGGCGATGGCGCGGGCGATCATCAACCGCTGTTTCTGCCCGCCGGAGATGACGCCCGCCCCTTCCGCGATCACGGTGTGCATGCCCATGGGCATGGCGCGGATGTCCTGGTCCAGGCCGGCCAGGCGCGCCGCCTCCCACGCGTCGTCCACCGTCAGGCGGGTGGAGGCGCCGATGATGTTGGATGACAGCGGCCCGGGAATCAGCTTGCCGTTCTGCAGCACCACGCCCAACTGCCGGCGCACCGCCCCCAGATCCAGGCCCGCCAAATCCTGGCCATCGTAATAGATGGCCCCCCCCTGCGGCCGTTCAAAGCCCAGCAGCAGACGGAACAGGGTGGACTTGCCGGACCCGGACGCGCCGACGACGGCCACGAATTCCCCCGGGCGGATGCTGATCGACACGTCGTCCAGGATCAGCGGGCCGTCGGCGCTGTAGCGGAAGCTGACATGGCTGATGTCGATGGCGCCCGTGAAGGGCCGCGGGGCGGCCTGCACCCGGTTGGGTTCGGGCATCGCCTGCAGCAGGGGACGCAGGCGTTCATAAAGGGGGGCCGCGCTCAGCGCGTTGGTCAGCGCCATGGTCATGGCCAGGGTGGCGGCGAAGAACTGGCTGAAGGCGGCGTTGAAGGCGGCGAAGGCGCCCGTGCTGAGCGGCGCCGCAGCCTCCACCACCGCGAACAGGCAGAGGGAGGCCAGGACGACATAGCCTGCGTTGAACACCTCCAGCCCGTTGGCAAGGCGCTGCACGCCGAAGCTGAGCGTCTTCTGCTGGGCGAAGCGGGTGGCCCACAGGGCGAAGGCACGCTTCTCCGCGCCATTGGCGCGCAGCTTGGCCATGCCGGTCAGCAACTGGAAAACGCGGGAGGCCAGGTCGCCCTGCACCGCGATCATGCGCCGCTCCAGCCGCAGGCGCAGCAGGTTGATGCCCACCGCCGCCGCCATGGCGATGCCGGCCAGCACGGCCACCAGCAGGCCCAGCCGCCAGTCTATGGTGAACAGGAAGGCGAAGCTGGCCAGGCTGAAGATCCAGCTGATCAGGGCCGACTGGGCGCTTTCGCTGATGCTGTGGAGGATTTGCGTGGCGCCGAAGATGCGCTGCGTCAGATCGCCCGCCGCATAGGTCCGGAAGAAGGGGGCCGGCAGGCGCAGCACGCGCTGCATCACCGCCGCCTGGACGCCGATGGCCGCCCGCGCGTCCACGCGCAAGAGCGCGATGGCACGGGTCAACTCAAAGGCGCTGACGCCCAGGGTGGCGGTCAGCAGCAGCAGGATGAACTGTCCCAGCCGCCCCGGCTCCCCCGCCGGAATGACGGTGTTGATCAGGGCGCCGGTGGCCACGGGTACGCCCAGGCCCAGAACGCCACCCAGCGCGCCCAGCAGCAGCAGCCGGGCGATGTCGCGGCCGCTGCCGCGCAAGGCGAAACGCGCAAGGCTCCAGAGCGTAATCCGCTCATCCGGCAGTGGCCGGTAGAAGACGAAGGCCTGGGCCTCCAGCCCTGCCGCCTGCTGGGCATCCAGACGCACCCGCGTGCCGGCGGCGGGGTCCCACAACCATAACCCGTCGCCGCGCGCGACCGGCAGCAGCGCTACGGGCGCGCCGTCCTTGCGGAAGGCCAGCAGGGGCATGGCGCCGTCCCGCCACCAGTCGCGACCAGTCAGGGCGACGACACGCCAGGCGGCCCCGGCCTGGCGGGCCAGGCTTTCCAGGCGCTGGATGGGGTCGTCGGCGGCGGGGGCCGACACGGCCGGCGTGATGCCGGCGGCGCGGAAGACCTGCCGGCAGGCATCGACCAGGGCGTCGCCCGTGCCCAGCAGGACAGCGGAATCCGCCGCCTGCCCGGCCAGCACTTGGGCCAGGTCGCCGATGGACGAGGCGAACATGCGGCCGTCGGCGCGGGCCTTGTCCTGTAGCCGTTGCTCGAGGGGAGTGTCGGTCATTGGTCGGTCGCGATCAGGGTGCTGTAACGACCGCCCAGGGCCATGAGCGTGTCATGGCTGCCCCGTTCGGCGATGCGCCCGCGATCCATGACGATGATCTCGTCACAGTCGCGGATGGTGGACAGGCGGTGGGCCACGATCAGGCAGGCGCAACCACGGCGGCGCAGATTGCCGTCGATGGCCTTCTCGGTCACCGGATCCAGGGCGGATGTCGCCTCATCCAGCACCAGCACGCGCGGCCGCCCGGCCAGGGCGCGGGCGATCTCCAGCCGCTGGCGCTCCCCGCCGCTGAAGTTGGCCCCCGCCTCCTCCACCGGCGCGTCATAGCCGCCGGTCCGGGCCGCGATGACGTCGTGGATGGCGGCGTCACGGGCGGCGCCGACCATCTCCTCCGGCGGCAGGGTGCCGTCCCACAGGCTGAGATTGTCGCGGATGGTGCCGGCGAACAGGTAGACGTCCTGGTCGACGCTGCCCAGGGTGGCGTGCAGCCGGTCGCGGGCGATCTGATCGCGTGGAATGCCGTCCAGCAGCACCTGCCCCTCCCATGGTTTAAGCACGCCGGTGACCAGGCGGGCCACGGTGGATTTGCCGCTGCCCGAGCCGCCCACCAGGGCGACGCGGCGGCCGGGTTCCAGCGTCAGGCTGAAATCCTCGATCAAGGGCGCCTCCAGCCGGCTATAGCCGAAGCGCAGGTTGCGCAGCTCCAGCCGCCCAGCCAACGCCCCGCCCTCGGGCACGCTGTCTCCAGACCCGTCAACCGCGGCCGGGAAATTGAGGACATCGTCCAGGCGGGCCATGTCGCCCTGCGCCTCCTGCAGCTTGCCGGCCAGGCCCATCAGGTTGGTCACCGGCTGGGTGAAGCTGGCCATCAGCCCCTGGAAGGCCACCAGCATGCCGATGGACATGCGCCCGTCGATCACCCGCAGCCCGCCCAGGCCCAGGATGGCGACGGAAACCAACGCGTTCAGCAGGTTGGGTAATACGGCCAGCAGGCGGGTGTTCAGTTCCAGCCGCTGCTCGCCATTGATGACCTTGGCCAGATGGCCGGACCAGCGGGCGAAGAAATCCCCCTCGCCGCCCGTGGCCTTCAGGGTCTCGATGGTCTCGACGCCCCCCATGGTGACGGCCATCAGCTTGCCCCGGTCCTGCAGCAGCCGCAGATTGTCATCCCGCCGCTTGCGCGCGATGGCCCTGAGGACCAGCAGGTTCAGAGCCGTGATGGCGATGCCGGCCAGGGTCAGGCCCACGTCGTAGGTGGCCATGATGGCGGCGTAGAACAGGACGGACAGGACGTTGACGGCGTTGGTGGCGAGATCGCCCGCCAGCAGATGGGCCACGCGGTCGTTGGCGGCCACGCGCACGCTGATGTCACCGACATAGCGCTGGTTGAAGAATTCGATGGGCAGGCGCAGGACATGCCAGAAGAAGCTGGCGGAGGATTGCAGCGACAGCCGCATCTCCAAGCGCAGCAGTTGCGACTGCTGCAGGGCGGTCAGGCCCATGCGCAGCAGCGCCGTGATCAGCATGCCCAGCAACAGCGGCTGCAACCAGCCATCCAGGCGCTTGATCAGGATCTCGTCGATGAACACCTGGGTGAACACCGGCAACGCCAGACCCGGCAGCACCAGGGCCAGGGTGGCGATGACGACGAAGGCGAAGGCGGCCCGCACGCCCCGCAACCGGCTGGCCAGCGCCCGGGCCAGGCTGGGCTCGTTGCCGCCCTTCTGGAAATCGGGCCCCGGCGCCATGGCCAGGGTGACGCCGGTGTAGCCCTCGCTGAACTCCGCGTCCGTCACCGTGCGGGGGCCGGTGGCCGGGTCGTTGATGTGGACCAGGCCCTTGCCGAAACCCTCGACCACCAGGAAGTGGTTGAAGTTCCAGAAGACGATGGCGGGCATGGGCGCCTGGCGCAACTGCCCGATGTCATAGCGCTTGCCGCCGGCGGTCAGGCCGTAGGCGCGGGCGGCCTTGACCACGTTGCTGGCCTTGCTGCCGTCGCGGGAGACGCCGCAGGCGGCCCGCAGCTCCTCCAATGAGACATGGCGGCCGTAATAGGCCAGCAGGATGGCCAGGCTGGCGGCGCCGCACTCCACCGCCTCCATCTGCAGGATGGTGGGCGTGCGCAGCCGGCGCCTGAAGGGAAGCCCGGCCATCAGTTCCCCACCGCCTTGTTCCGGGCGACCTTATCCAGGAAGGGGAACAGCAGGGCGATGGGCCGCCGGCTTTCCAGCACGAAGCTGCCGCCGCACAGGGTGCCGCTGCTGATCTCCAGCGCATCGCCGGCGGGGGAGGACCACCGATAGCCGCTTTGCGATTGCGGGTCCGGCACCAGATCGACCTCCACGGCGATGGGCGGCCCCTCCGGCGCCAGTTCGTCCACCAGGGCGGGGTTGGGCAGCAGGGCCAGCATGCCGGCCTGCGTCGCCGGGTACTTGGACACCGACCGCACCCGGCCGATGAGATAGCCGTCCCGCTCGCGCAGGCTGGTGACGGGGGAGATTTCCGTGGTCATGCCCGGCCGCAGCAGCTTGGCATTGCTGCTGGGCGGCAGGTAGAGCACGGCGCGCAGCGGGGAATCGCCGGATTCAATGCTGACGATGGGGTCACCCGGCTTCACGGCATGGCCGTTGGTGGCCATGACCTCCACCACCTCGCCGTCGTGGTCGCTGACCACCCGGTGGTCCAGCGCCGCCTCGAAGCGCAGGCGGTCCAGTTCCTGCTGCGCCTGGGCACGGGTTTCCTGGGCGCCCGGGCCGGTGGCGGCGGCCAGGGTGCGCACATAGGCCTCGGCGGAGGCGATCTGCTGACCCAGCGCGGGGTCGATGATGCGGCCCAGCACCTGGCCCTTGGCGATGTGCTGGCCGGGGCTGAGGTGTTCCAGGTCGGCCACGACGCCGTCGACCACCGCCACGACGTTGAAGGTGCCGCCGTCATGGATCAGCACCCCCCGCCCCGCCATGCGCGACGGCAGGGTGCCGAAGACGGCCCAGGCCAGAATCGCCGCCAGCAGGACGGCGGACGCCCACAGGGCGATCCAGGCGCGCGCCGGCGTCACCTGGACCAGCCGGTCCAGCTGTTCCGGCGAGGACAGGCCGTCCTGGGCCGCCTTGCGGAAAATCGGATTACTCATGCCCCCAATGTCCCTTCATACCCGCCCCTTTACCCCCACATCCGTCAGGCGCAGGCGAGTGCGGGCACCGGTTGGATCACCCCCAGGTCGGCCAGCAACTCGCGCATGGCGTTGTCGCCGGGGTAGTCGTCGCCACCGCCCATGATTCGGGCGGTGTTGAACGCCTCCCGCGCGATGATGGACCGGTCCCGAGCCGGCAATCCGGCGATGAACTCCAGGCTTTCGTCGACATGGCCGATGTCGCTGCCCACGGCGCTGTGCACCCGCAGGCAGCGGGTGGCGAAGACGCCGGCCGGCAAGGCGGCCTCCACCTCGGCGATGACCTCGGCGGTCACGTTCAGGCTGGTGCGTTCCAGGACATAGGCATAGCCCAGCACGGCGATGGGTTCCTCCGCCTCCGCCAGCGCCCGGTGCCGTTCCGCCAGGGCCATCGCCGTGCGGGGGCGCAGGCGTTCCACGAAGGTCGCGGCGGGGAGGCCCAGGGCCTCCATGTCCAGCCAGGCCAGAGTGTCATGGCCCGTCTCCTCCTCCGCCACGTGGCGGCAGTAGGCGGCGATGGCGTGCTGGCCCCGTTCCTCCAGCCGGTCGGCCGCGCGGCGCATGGCGCCAGGAGTGACGCCCGTGGTGCGCCAGCCGGCGGCCAGGCCGTGGACGTAGCGCAGGAACACGTCGCGCTGGACGGAGGACGGACGCGGCCCGGTGGCGTCGGCCACGGCGGCGGAGAAGCCGGCATACATGGCGCCGGACATCAGTTGCCGCGTCGCCCGTGCCGAACCTTGCGCCGACAGGCTGTCGGCCGGGCCCGGTTGCCAAGGCGGTAGGCGATGCAGGCGGAACCGGCCTTCGGAGGCCTCCAGATGAAGGCCGCCGGGCAGGGAAAGGCTTTCGGAAAAGTCGGTCATAGCGGGTCCCCTCACACGAAGATGGGAATGGGGTTGAGTTCGGCCTCGGTCAGCGGCCGGTCCAGCCAGCCCATGCGCACGGGCACGTCGTACAGCCGGCCGGGGGCAAAGCGCGCCCAGAAGTGGCGCAAGCCGGGGACGACCACCTTGACCACCGGCAGGCCCAACTCCGCCCGCGTCTGGTCCAGCACCAGCATCTCCAGCCCGGCGCGATCCAGGATGGACAGGCAGTGGTTGATGTCGGCCAGGAAGTCGCCGCTGTGCTGCACGGGGAAATCCTCATGCCGCGCCGGCGCCTGGACCGGGTCGGGCGCCAGATAGGGCTGGTTCTCCACCGTGGCCGTCTGCAGCCAGTGCAACGTCTCCGGATCCTCGATCTTGCCTTCCACCTCGGCGGTGGCCAGGCCCAGCATCTGGTTCATCTCGGCATAGGCGCGCTGCAGGGCGATGCGGGCGTCCAGGTGGCAGCCCAGGCCAAACAGGATGCGTTCCTGCGGGGCGCTGACCTCCCGGGACAGGGCGACGAACACCGGGATGCCCAGGTCCGACGTCAGGTCCAGCGCCCAGGCCTCCCGCCCGTGCTTTTCCCGGTAATGCCGGGCGATGCGCGGCAGGTAGGGATCGTTGAAGGTGTCGGTCGCGACACCCCGGCGGCGCAGGCGGTTGTACCACCACAGGGCGGTGGCATCGCGCTCCACCAGTTCGAAGAAGCCCTGCAACAAGGCCTCCTCCCGGGTGTTGCCGGCGGCGTTGCCGTTGGAACAGCCCATGGCATAGAAGTCCGGACCGCTGCGCCCGCCATCGACGCCGTAATAAACCAGCTGCGTCGGCAGGTGCTTGAACCGCTTCTCGGTCAGCGACCACAGGGGCGTCCAATCCACGGCGTGGTCATCGGGCAGCGGACGGGGCGTGATGTTGAAGACCGATTGCTTGGCGTTCTGCGCCTCACGGTCGGCGAACTGGGCCTCGCTGTAACCCATGACCGCGTTGGGATGGATAGCCTCCCCCGCCGGCCAGTCGCGCCAGGCGCGGCGCACGCGCACCTCGTCGCCCGCGATCTCGCCGCTGCCGCGCTCCAGCGCCTCACATAGGGCGCTGACCTTGGCCTGCGCCTCCGACACGCCCTTGCCGGCGCTGCTGCTGCGCAGGCTGCGCTTCAGGTCGCGCAAGCTGCCGATGGGTCGGGCGGCGTTGGAACCCGCGACAAAGACATGGGCCAGCGTCTCGTCCGGCGGCGTCGCCGGCTGCAGCACGTTGACCACGCCGGTGATGGGGCTGACCAGGTGCTGGTACGCGGCCAAGGTCGCCTGGGGCGACACGCTGCGGTGGCCGCCATCGGACTGGAAGGCCGCCCGGGCGGTGCCCAGTTCCAGCGGCCGCGCCACCGGTTCCGCCGGCGTGCCGCAGGCGGGGCAGAGCGGGTTGGGCGTCAGGACGTGGGTCTGCTGGGCATGGGTCACCCAGTCACGGCTGACCACCTGGCCCTTGAGGGCGGTGGGCAGGCCCGCCAGGATCAATGCCGCCTCCAGCGCCACGACGTGGCTGGTGGCGGCCTGGGTGACGCTCAGTCCCACGGGTGGCACCAGCGGGCCCTGGGCATCCAGCTTGGCCGCCGCGAAACGGTGGGTGGCGCGGTTGTGCGCCAGCCGCCGCTGCAGGCATTCCCAGCAAGCCGTGGCGCCTGGTTCGAAATAGGGGCCCAGCCACTGCTCCCGCCCGCCGGCCCGCGCCAGCAGCCAGGGGCGACCCGCCGCCAGGGCCCGGGCATTGATGTCCCGCAACTCCGGCCGCAGATAGTCGTCAGCCAGGACGATCCACAGGTCGGCCCCCTCGGGCGCTTCCTCCGCCAAGCCCGCCGTCGCCAGCGCCGCCCGCAGGGGGGCCGCGTCCACGCCGCCGACCGTCATGAGCGCCACGCGGCGGGTGGCGTGCGCATCCTGAACCGCCCGGGCGTCGGCGCCCGCCGCCTGCCAGAAACCGGCGACGGACGGGGCGAGATCGGGCACCGGCGCCGCCAGATGGCCCTGTTCCTCCATGCGGGCCAGGGCGAAATAGACGCGCGCGGCATCCACCTGCCCCGCCAGGGCGTCGGCGATGTCGTCAGCCGAGCGCCGGCCGTCGATCAGCGGCACAACCTTCTCATACGCGGCACCGTGCAACACCTTGGCGCCGTCCTCGGTCAGCAGCAGGACACCTTCGCCAGGGATGACGGCGGCGCGCAGGTGCGCCTTCAGGGCGGGAATTTTCAACATGGATATGGTGCCGCGTTCGTCTGGATGGGAATGGGTCAGAACATCGGCGCGCAGGCCGAGTGGGCCGCCAGGTCGAAGCCGCCAGACACCACGTCCAGTTCCTCGTCGCTGAGGTCGGCCGGCCGGGCCGGCAGCACTAACGTGCAGGCGGTGGCGGTGTTCTCCGCCACGGTGACGGCCATGCCCGCCGGGATGTCCACGCCCTCGCCCTTGAGGACGGTCACTGGGTCGGCCAGCAGGCGGGCCTTGAAGGCGTCGTCAGCCCAGGCCTTGGCGACGACGCGGCCATAGGCTTTGGCTTTTTCCTCATGGGTCATGGCGCAATTCCTCTCGCGGTCAGGGTTTGAAAGGCTATGCAAGGCCGGTCAGATGGCGCAGTTGGCGCAACACAGGCACCAGTTGGCGCAGTAGGACGGATCGGCCCCGCCCACGACGCGACCCAATTCCTCTTCCGTCAGGTCCACAGGCTTGGCCGGCAGGACCAGGGTCCGGGTGCCGACCGTGTCCTCCACCACCCGGATGGCGACCCCGGCGGGTAGATCCATGCCCTCGCTGCCCAGGACAGCCGCCGGATCGGCCAGCAGGCGGGCCTTGAAGCCCTCATCGGCCCAGGCCCTGGCCACGATCCGGCGGGAGATGGCGGTGTTCCCCTGGCTCATCCTTCCCCCCCCCATGAGACCCCTCACGGTCCCTGCATGAAGCTGTCGTAACAGACGGCGGATAGGACGCCGGCAGCACCCTCCAGCGCGTCCTCAACCAAATCCCAGGGCCGCGTCGGCAACACCAGGGTCTGGACGGTGGCGGTGTCCTCCAGCACCTGGACCAGGGCGCCGACCGGCAGGTCGACGCCCTCATCCCTCAGGACCGCCGCCGGGTCCGCGAGCAGACGGGCCCGGAAGGCCTCGTCCCCCCACGCCTTGGCGATGATGTCGTCGATCGCCGCGTCGCTTTCCGCCGCCGTCATGGCGGCGTCAAAAAGTCGAGCCGCAGGGAATGACGCACAGGATGGCGCCCGCGGCGGTGTTGTCCAAATCCTCGTCCGACAGGTCGGTGGGACGGGCCGGCAGCACCAGGGTATAGGCGGTCCCGCTGTTCTCCACCACGTTCAGGGTGACGCCAGCCGGCACCTCCACCCCCTCGGCCTTCAACACCGCCGCCGGGTCGGCCAGCAAGCGGGCCTTGAAGCCTGCGTCGGTCCAGGCTTTGGCGATGATGCGGCCGCTGGCCTTGGCGTTTTCTTCGTTCAGCATTTGCATATCCTTTCCATGTCGATACCGGCCGGCGGCGGCATGCGCCGCCGCCTGATGTTTCGGATTTAGAAGCAGAAGCCGCCGCGGGGATCGCAGAGCATGCTCAATCCCCCCGCGGCACGATCCAGGTCGTCATCGGACATGTCCGCCGGCCGGGCCGGCAGCACCAGCGTCTGGACCGTGGCGCTATCCTCCACCACCCGGAAGGTGGTTCCCGTCGGAAGATCAAGGCCCTCGGCCGTCAGCACGGCGGCGGGATCGGCCAGCAGCCGGGCCTTGTAGCCCTCGTCAGCCCAGGCCTTGGCGATGATACGGCCGGTGATCTTCAGGTTTTCTTCGTTCGTCATGTCATTGTTCCTTGCATGATCCGGCGTCGGCCGGACTTTGGAGGGTGAAGCACCAGCCGAAGCCGATGCCGTCCAGTTCGCCTTCGGACGCATCCGGCCGTAGGCCAGGGCGTTGGCTTCGGTCACCAGGGGTATGTGTCGAGGAAAAGGCCACCGGTGTGGCACCAGTAGCCGCCGGCTTGGTCCAAGTCCGCGTCCGACATGTCCACCGGCTTGGGCGGCAGGACCAGCGTGTAGCTGGACGCTGTGTTCTCAACGATCGACAAGCGGACACCGGATGGAACGTCGATGCCTTCGGCCTTCAATACGGCGGCCGGGTCGGCCAGCAGCCGCGCCTTGAAGGCGGCATCGGTCCAGGCCTTGGCGATGATCTTGCCGGTGACCTTCAGATTTTCTTCGTTCGTCATGTGGCTTTTCCTTGGATGGCCCAACCTCGCGACGGACCCTAGAGGGTGAAACACCAGCCGAAGCCACCACCCAGGCCGTCCAGTTCGTCGTCGGACAGGTCGGTGGGCGGGATGGGCAGGATCAGGTTCAGATGCGTGGCGGTGTTCTCCACCACGCTAACGGTCACGCCTGGCGGGAAGTCGATGCCCTCGGCGGCCAAGACGGCGGCCGGATCGCCCAGCAGGCGGTTCTTGAAGCGCTCGTCGGCCCAGGCCTTGGCAATGATTTGATTGAAAGTGTTCGCATTCAGCATCGCATCCTTCCCCTCAGGTCTTCGTGCCCGTTCTTCTTTCAGGAAAGTGATCCGACGATGGACGCGCCGGAGCGTTCAGGAGCCACCCGGATCGGGAAGCATCAAAACGTGAAGCCCTTGGGCGGAGGCGGCGGGCCGGGGACTGGGCGCCCGCCGGCCACACCCCCCAGATCCGCGTCAGACATTTCCGTCGGCCGGGCCGGCAGGACCAGGGTCTGAGTCACGGCGGTGTCCTCCACGACCCTGAAGGTGATGCCGGCCGGCACCTCCACGCCCTCGGCCGTCAGCACGGCGGCCGGGTCGGCCAGCAGACGCGCCTTGAAGGCATCGTCCGCCCAGGCCTTGGCGATGATCTTGCCGGCGATTTTCGCCGTATCTTCCTTCATCATGTCTTGGTTTCCTTATGTCTTAAGGACCGCACAAGCACATGCAGCGGGGCCAAGGCGTTCCGCCCGCGATGCCCGCCATGTCTTCATCGGTCAGGTCCGCCGGCCGGGCCGGCAGCACCAGGGTGCGGACGGTGTCCGGGTCCTCAACCACCACCAGGTGAACGCCGGGCGGCACCGCCACCCCCTCGGCCGCCAGCGTGCTTACCGGGTCGGCCAGCAGGCGCGCCTTGAAAGCGGCATCGGTCCACGCCTTGGCGATGACCTTGCCGTAGGTGTTGTCGGTATTCCCCATCATGTCCCCGCCCCCGCCGGTCTACGACTTAGAGGCAGAAGTCGCTGGACATGACGCAGCCGCACCAGCCGCCGGCCGCCTCATCCAGATCGTCATCGGACAGGTCCGTCGGCCGGGCCGGCAGCACCAGCGTGTACCGGGTCGGCGTGTTTTCCAGCACCGTCACGCTCAGGCCCGCCGGCACGGCCAGGCCCTCGGCCTGCAGGACCGCCACCGGGTCGGCCATCAGCCGCGCCTTGAACCCGTCGTCGGACCAAGCCTTGGCCACCACCCGGCCATAGGCCCGGGCGCTGTCTTCACCCACCATCTCGTCTCTCCCTGATCTCAAAAGGATGTGCCGGTTCCCATCGGACGGAACCGTAGAACTCAGAAGCTGAGTTCGCAGAAAACGCACCAGTTGCAGGCACCGCCCGCGGCCCGGTCCAGGTCCTCGTCCGACAGGTCCGTCGGCCGGGCCGGCAGGACCAGGGTCTGGACGGCGGCGCTGTCCTCAACCACCGTGAAGGCGACACCGGCTGGCAGTTCCAGGCCCTCGGCCTTCAGGATGGCGGCCGGGTCGGCCAGCAACCTGGCCTTGAAGTCCTCATCGGCCCAGGCCTTCGCGATGACACGGCTGGTGATCTTCAGGTTTTCCTGCGCGTTCATGCCCATATTCCCCCAATCTTGAGTGACGTGGCCGGCTGCTTGCCAAATACCGGTCATCCCCGTACCGTTATTGGCACCCCCATGTACTGGCTGCCGATCTCGTGTGAGAGTATTTACGGGGCCGGATCTTGTCTGTAGAACAAACGTGCGACACTGGCTGTCGCACACCCCTGTATGGCAGTGACCTTTATGCAGCCCACGCCCACCGCCCTGGCGCCGTCCCGTGTCGCCGTCGCGATCGTCGAGGACGACGCCGGTTTCCTGGACGCCTTGCGCCAGGCTGTCCAGAGCGCGGCCGACCTGCGGCTGACCGGCGTAGCCGTCACCCGCGCCGATGGGCTGGCCCTGCTGGACGGGCCGCCGGCCAACGTGCTGCTGGTCGACCTGGGCCTGCCGGACGGCAGCGGCATCGACATCATCCGCGCCGCCGCCCGGCGCTGGCCGGAATGCAGCATCATGGTCAGCTCCAGCTTCGGGGATGAAGTGCACGTCATGCAATCGATCGAGGCTGGGGCGGCGGGCTATCTGCTGAAGGACAGCGCGCCGGTCCGCATTGTCGATGAAATCCGTAGCGTGGCCGCGGGCGGCAGCCCTATCAGCCCCATCATTGCCCGGCAAATCCTGCTGCGCTTCCGGGGCCGCGGAACCGACCTGCCCCCCCCGCCCACGACAGAGGCCGCCGCCGAGGCCGAACCCCAGGACGAGGCTCCGTCCCTGCTGTCCCCGCGTGAGAAGGAGGTGCTGGCCCTCATCACCAAGGGCTTCACCACGGTGGAGGTGGCGCGGATGCTGGACCTGTCGCACTTCACCGTGCGCACCTTCGTGCGGCGCATCTACAGCAAACTGGAGGTCACCTCCAAGGCTGAGGCGATTTACGAGGCCAGGACCCTGGGCCTGCTGAACAGTTGACCCCCAGGGCCCGCGACAGCCGCTGATGACGTACCGTCCCGCCTCCCTGTTGGCCGCCGCCGTGCTGCTGTTCTCCGTTATGTCGCTGCTGATCGCCGGCATCCACGAGGTGGCGGGGGGACCGGGGAAGGCTGTGCGCCTGACCCAGGCAGAGGTTCTGGCCGCCATCGGCGACACGCCGGCCCGACCGCCGGCGACGCTGGACGGCCAGGTGCCCGCCGGCACCTGGCGGCCGATCACCCTGCCCTATGCCGAACCCATGGTGCCGGTGGATAAGACGGTGCCGGCCATGGCGCCGGGCTATCCGGTCACCACCTGGATCCGGGTGTCGGCGCGCGACCTGCCGACGGGTGGCGGGCCCCCGGCGCTGTACGGCGCCCGCATCGACACCGACGGGCCCTACGCCGTCTATGTGAACGGCAAGCTGGTCGATTGGCGGCAGCGGCAGGGTCGGCCATGGAATGGCCTGTTCACCCCCCTGTGGCTGGTGCTGGACCAGGACGCCGACGCCGCGCCGCCGTCCGACATCCTGATCCGCCTGGACCATGCCCAGACCACGCCGGTGGCCCTGTCCTCGCTCTGGGTAGGGCCGGAGGCAGCCTTGAGCGTCCGGCACCGCATGCGCCAGCTGCTTCAGCGCGAACTGCCCATGGCGCTGAACTCGGCCTTCCTGGCGGTGGGCGTGTTTTCCCTGTTCGTCTGGCTCCGCCGCCGTCACGACACCGGCTATCTGCTGTTCTTCGGCCTGGCCGCCATCTCGTTCGCGGCCCATCTGCACTTCTACCTGGATGTGCCGATCACCAGCGACTGGTTCGCCTGGCTGACCATCAATGCGCTTTTCTGGCTGATCGTCATCCTCCACCTGTTCCTGCGGTCGATTCACGGCCGGCGGCTGACAGTGCTGACGTCCGCCGTGGTGGGGGTGACGAGCGCCCTCACCCTCCTGACCCTGCCCGTGGTCGGCGTACTGCCCGTCCTGCCCAGCACACCGGTCATCGTGCCCCGCATCTACGCGGTCGCCGTGGTGATGGCGGCCACGGTCAGCGTGGTGGGCGTCGCCTGCGCCTGGCGCCGCTTTCCCGAGGCGCGGCTGCTGGCCGGGGGCCTGGCCCTCTGCACCGTGCTGGGCCAGACCGACTGGATGATGCACAACCACGTGCTGGGCCCCGAGGGCTGGTTCCTGGGCGCCTACACCAACGCCGTCACCTTCGCCATGTGCGGCACGGTGATGTACCGGCGCTACGTCGCCGCCATCGCGGAGGTGGAGCGGGTGAACGCCAGCCTGGCGGAGCGGCTGCGCGCCCGCGAGGCGGAACTGGAGATCAGCCACCAGCGCCTGCGCGCGGCGGAGCGGCGCCAGACCATCAGTGACGAGCGCCAGCGCCTGATGCAGGACATGCACGATGGCGTGGGCGCCTCGTTGATCAGCGCCATCCGCTCGGTCGAGCAGGGCGCCGTGGACGATGCCAAGGTCTCGCAAATCCTCAAGGGCTGCCTGGACGATTTGAAACTGGCCATCGATTCCATGGAACCGGTTGACGCCGACCTGCTGCTGCTGCTGGCCTCGCTGCGCTACCGGCTGGAACCGCGCCTGGAAGGCTCGGGCATCACCCTGGTATGGGACGTGCGGGACCTGCCGACCCTGGCGTGGCTGGACCCGTCCAGCGCCCTGCACATCCTGCGCATCCTGCAGGAGGGTATCGCCAACATCCTGCACCATGCCCAGGCCAGCCACATCCGTCTGGGCACCGCCCCCGATGTCCAGGACGAGCGGGCCGGCGTATGCGTCACCATCGAGGATGACGGCCGGGGCTTCGACACACAGGCGGCCCTGGCCGCCGCCGGTGGCCGGGGCCTGCGCAACCAGCAGCGCCGCGCCCAGGCTGTGGGCGGCTCCGTCGCCTGGGTGTCAGGGCCAATGGGGACGCGCTTCACGCTATGGCTACCCCTGACCCGAGGGGTGGCGGCCGACTAAGGCGACACGGTCGGCAAGAATATCGTTGCGCGGCCGGCAACGCCCCGCAGGCAAAAATGGCGGATAAACACAAATTTACTTTATAATACAGTATACTATGAAATCCCCCTGACACGGCTGGCGCCCTGCCGATGGTCCCGCCCCCACTCGCGGTATAATTCCGGAACCACACCGTTCTGCGCGAAACTCCAGGATGCGCGCCTCCGGGACCGGCACCGCTCCGCAGGCGGTGCCGGTCCCGGCCGAGCAAGGCCGCCGGCCGCCAGAACGGGGAAAATCCATGGTCAAGCTTTCGATCAACGGCACCGTCCACGATGTGGATGTCGAGCAGGACACGCCATTGCTCTGGGTGTTGCGTGATGTCCTGGGGATGACGGGCACCAAGTTCGGGTGCGGCGTCGCCCAATGCGGCGCCTGCACCGTCCATCTGGACGGAACCCCTGTTCGTTCCTGCCAGACGGCCGTCGGGGAGGTGGGGGAGATGGCCGTCGTCACCATCGAAGGCATCGGCGCCACCCCGGCCGGCGCCAAGGTGCAGAAGGCGTGGATGGACCTGCAGGTGGCGCAATGCGGCTATTGCCAGTCCGGCCAGATCATGTCGACCGCGGCGCTGCTGGCTCAGACGCCGGCGCCCAATGACGCCGACATCGACGCCGCCATGGCGGGCAACATCTGCCGCTGCGGCACCTACGTCCGCATCCGCGAGGGCGTGAAGCACGCCGCCTCCCTGACGTGAGGTACACGATGGACAAGCATCCTTCCGCGCCCGGCGCATCCCGCCGCGACGTGCTGCGTGGCCTGGCCTACGGCGGCCTGCTGCTGGCCGTCGATCTGCCGCTGGGCCGCCTGGCGGTGGCGGGCGAGAACACCCCCGCCGTGTTCGCGCCCGACGCCTTCATCCGCATCGCCGGTGATGGGACCGCGACCTTGATCATGCCGCAGGTGGAGATGGGCCAGGGCATCTACACGGCCCTGACCATGCTGATTGCGGAGGAGCTGGATTTGCCGCTGGCCGCCATCCGGCTGGAGGCGGCACCCGCCAGCGACGCGCTCTACGGCAATCCCATCTTCAAGATTCAGGCGACCGGCGGCTCCACCTCCGTCCGCGCCTATTGGACACCCATGCGCAAGGCTGGCGCCGCCGCGCGCGCCATGCTGGTGGAGACGGCGGCCAAGCGCTGGCAGGTAGCGCCCGCTAGCTGCGAGACCCGGGACGGCACCGTTCTCCATACGGCCAGCGGCCGTTCCCTCTCCTATGGCGACCTGGCGGCCGCCGCCGCGCGCCTGACCCCGCCGGCCGACCCGCCGCTGAAGGATCCGAAGGCTTTCCGCCTGCTGGGCAAGACCCAGACCCGGCTGGACATCGAAGCCAAGGGCAACGGTTCCGCCCAGTACGGCATCGACGCCATGCCGCCGGGCGTGAAGTTCGCCACCCTGGCCAGCTGCCCGGTGCCGGGCGGCAAGGTCAAGCACGTGGACGACACCCAGGCCCGCGCCGTGCCGGGGGTGCGACAGGTGGTCGTGCTGGACGATTTGGTGGCCGTGGTCGGCGACCACATGTGGGCGGCCAAGAAGGGCCTGGACAAGGTGGCCATCACCTGGGACGAGGGGCCCAACGCCACGCTGTCCACCGACAGCCTGCGCACGGCCCTGCATGAGGCCGCCAAGCAGCCGGGCGTGGCGGTGAAGAACGAAGGGGCGGACGCGCAACCGGGCGCCCCCGGCGTGATCAGCGCCAGCTACGAGCTGCCTTTCCTGGCGCACGCGCCCATGGAGCCCATGAACTGCACGGTGCATCTGCGGCCGGGCGCCTGCGATGTCTGGACCGGCACCCAGGTAATGACCAAAGCCCAGGCCATGGCGGCGCAGGCCGCCGGCCTGAAGCCCGAGCAGGTGACCGTCCACAACCATTTGCTGGGCGGCGGCTTCGGCCGGCGGCTGGAAGTGGACATGATCGACAAGGCGGTGCGTATCGCCGCCCATGTCGATGGCCCTGTGAAAGTGGTCTGGACGCGGGAAGAGGACATCCAGAAGGCGATGTACCGCTCCACCTATGGCAGCTGGCTTTCCGCCAAGCTGGAGAACGGCAAGCCGGTGGCCTGGCGCCACACGGTGGTGGGCCCCTCGGTCATCGCCCGATGGCTGCCGCCGGCCTTCACCGGCGGCATCGACATCGACGCCATCGATGGCGCCAGCGACCAGCCCTATGCCGTCGGCGGCTTCCACGTCGACTACGTCCGCCATGAGCCGCAGGGGGTTCCCACCTGCTTCTGGCGGGGCGTGGGGCCCAATAACAATATCTTCAGCATCGAAAGCTTCATCGACCGGCTGGCGCGCGAGGCCAAGAGCGACCCGCTGGACTTCCGCCGCGCCTTGCTGACCGCCAACCCGCGCGCCCTGCAGGTGCTGAACACGGCGGCGGAGCGTGCCGCTTGGGGCACGCCCCTGGTCCCCAAGGCGGGCGAGCGGGTGGGACGGGGCATTTGCCTGCAGACGGTCTTCGGCAGCTTCCTCTCCACCATCGCCGAGGTGGCGGTGGGTGACGACGGCGCGGTCCGGGTGCGCCGCCTGGTGACGGCCGTGGATTGCGGCATGGTGGTCAACCCGGACGGCGTGATCTCGCAAATACAAGGGGGCCTGGTCTTCGGCCTGTCCGCCGCCCTGCATGGCCAGATCACCGTTGAGAAGGGGCGCGTGCAGCAGAGCAATTTCCACGATTACCGCGTCGTCCGCATCGATGAGATGCCGGCGGTGGAGGTGCACCTCGTGCCCTCGACCGAGGCGCCCGGCGGCATTGGCGAGCCCGGCACCACCACGGTGCAGCCCGCCGTGGCCAACGCCATCTATGCCGCCACCGGCGTGCAACTGACACGCATGCCCATAGACCGGACACTGCTGGCCAAGGGAGGGCGAACCTGATGCGCGGTAGCTCAAAGAAGGCGGCCCTGCTGGCCGCCGGGGTCATTGTCGTGGCGGGCGCCGCCGTGCTGGCCCGGATGGTGTTCCTGCCCGGCGCCCTGGATTTCGCCGGCGGCCATCAGGTTGGCCTGGCGGATTTCAAGGGCCCCTCGCCCACCGGCGTGCCCAAGGAACTGGCCAACGCCGCCCTGCTGGAACGGGGCGCCTATCTGACCTCGGCCGCCGACTGCCAGGCCTGCCACACGGCGGAGGGCGGCACGCCCTACGCCGGCGGCCGGCCGTTCAAGCTGCCCTTCGGCACCCTGTACACCCCCAACATCACCCCCGACGCGGAAACGGGCATCGGCCGCTGGAGCGACGCGGACTTCCTGAAGGCGGTGCACAAGGGCGTGGCGCCGGGCGGGCGGCGCCTCTACCCCGCCTTCCCCTACGCGTCGTACACCCTGATGACGGATGAGGACGTGCTGGCCATCAAGGCCTATCTGTTCTCCCTGGCCCCGGTGCGGAAAGTGAACCTGCCCGACACCTTCGCCTTTCCGTACAACCAACGCTGGCTGATGTTCTTCTGGGGCATGCTGTTCAACCCCGACCACCGCTTCATGCCGGTGGCCGAGCGCGGTCCGGAATGGAACCGGGGCGCCTATCTGGTGGAGGGGGCGGCGCACTGCGGCGAATGCCATACACCGCGCACCCCGTTCCAGGCCATGGACACCCGGCGCAAGTTCGCCGGCGGTCAGGCGGAAGGGTGGAACGCCTACAACATCACACCTGACGTCCCATCGGGCATCGGCGGCTGGTCGGCGGAGCAGATCGAGGCCTACCTGGCCCACGGCCACGCCAAGGGCAAGAGCGTCGCCTCCGGCCCGATGCGCGAGGCGGTGGAGTTGAGCTTCTCGAAACTCAGCCCGTCGGACATCGCGGCGATGCGCAGCTATCTTCAAACCGTGCCGGCGGTGCACACCAGCCTGCCCGCCCCGGCCGGCCCCGCCCCGCGGGAGCATGGCGCCACCGTGGCCGACAACCTGGACGGCAAGCGCATGTTCGAGGGCGCCTGCGCCAGTTGCCACGCCTGGAGCGGCGCCGGCGTCAATTCGGCGGAGGCTCAGCTGACGGCGAAGCGGGCGGTGAACGACCCCAGCGCGGCCAACGTCGCCCTGATGATCTTGAAGGGCTCCGGCCCCCAGGTCACCGGCCGGCCCTACATGCCCGGCTTCTCCGGCGCCTATTCGGACGAGGAGATCGCGGCGGTGGCCAATTACGTGACTGCGCGCTTCGGCGCGGCCCCGTCGAAGATCACGCCCGGCGATGTCGCCAAGCTGCGCCTGGAGTAGCGTCCCCGGTTGCCCCGCCGGCCAGCCCGCGGGGGCGGGAATGCCACCTCCCCGGGTGCCTATATGGGAGTCCCCACCGGGAAGCCGCCACTTGGTGCGCGGCGGCGGCGTGGCGGCGTTAACCACGTATGCCTTACGGGTGTATGCTACTAATCGTGTCAATAACTTGAGGATCATTGGCAGCATAACTGCCGTACACTTTCGACAATTTCTATAAATTGCGCGCATCGGTTGCGTTATGGTCCCGGTGCTAGTCGCCAGCCGAACGGTTGCGTGACTGGCGGCGTATTCGCGAACCGGGGCGGGACCGGTGACGCGGTGTCGACGGCCGGGGCAGGACCGTCGCCCGTATGGCGCCCCCGTGAGCCTGAGTACGCCACAGGTTTCGGGCCACAGGTTCCAGGGGCGGACAGCATGGGTTCTCGGGTTGGGATGGGGATGCGGGGGAATGCCCCGCAAGGCGGTGCGGCGCGCGCTGAAGACCATGTGATCTTCTCACCAGAGCCCCAGCGGCACGGCCGCCAGGCGGCCTTGCTGGCGGGCACGGCCATGGCCATGCTGGCCGTCACCACCGCCGGACCGGCCCGCGCCGGCAGCGGCCCCACCCTGCCCACGGGCGGCGCCTTCCAGGCCGGATCGGGCAGCATCAGCGGCGGACCGGGCAGCCTGACCGTCAACCAGGGCAGCCAGCGCGCCATCATCGACTGGAAAAGCTTTTCCATCGGTCAGGGCGGCACCGTCAGCTTCAACAACGGCACCGGCGCCACGCTGAACCGCGTCACTGGCGGCAACCTTTCCACCATCCTGGGCACGCTGAAGGCCACGGGCACGCTGTACGTCATCAACCCAGCGGGCGTGGTCGTGGGGTCCAGTGGCGTGGTGGTCACGGGCGGCAGCTTCACCGCCAGCACGCTGGACATCGCCAACGACACCTTCATGGCCGGCGGCACCCTGCTGTTCAAGGGCGACACGGATGCCGAGGTCAAGAACCTGGGCAAGATCTCCTCCACCGGCGGCGATGTCCTGCTGATCGCGCGCAGCGTGACCAACGAGGGGACCATCACCGCGCCCAACGGCACCGTGGGCCTGGCCGCCGGCCAGCAGGTGCTGCTGAAGGACGGCGACGCGGGTGAGCGCGTCTATGTCCAGGTGGGAAGTGGCGACGTTACCAACACCGGCGCCATCGCGGCGGCGCAGGCGGAACTGAAGGCCGCCGGCGGCAACATCTATGCCCTGGCTGGCAACGGCGGCGGGACCATCCGCGCCACCGGCACCACGGTCAAGGATGGGCACATCTGGCTGTCGGCCAGCGGGTCGATGGAAACAGCGACGGACCAGGGCGGCGCCGTCACGGTCGCCGGCGCCCTGGCGGCGACCAACGCCGACGGCAGTGGCGGCACCGTCATCGCGACGGGCAAGTCGGTCGCGGTGGCGGCGGGCGCGGTGATCGACACCAGCGGTACCACCGGGGCCGGCGGCACCATCCTGCTGGGCGGCGACCGCCAGGGCGGCAGCGACGCGGCCACCAAGATGGTGAAGCAAGCCGTGGCCACGGCCGCCCAAACCACCGTCACGGCCGGCGCCACCCTGAAGGCCGACGCGGGCGCCAAGGGCAACGGCGGCGCCGTCATCGTCTGGTCGGACCAGTACACCGGCTTCGCCGGCGCGCTCAGCGCCAAGGGCGGTCCCCGCAGCGGCAACGGCGGCTTCGCCGAAGTGTCCAGCCACAAGCTGCTGGACTTCACCGGCGCGGTGGACCTGACGGCCCCCTTCGGCGCGGTCGGCCAGCTGCTGCTGGACCCGGAAAACGTTACCATCAGCACCGGCAGTAATCTCAACAGCAGTCAGTCCGGCGGCACCTTCACCCCCACGGGCGCCAGCTCCGTCATCAACACCACGACGCTGCAGAACGCCCTGTCCACGGCCGACGTCACCATCACCACCGGCAACGCTGGCAGCCAGGCGGGTGACATAACCATCGCCAACAACGTCACCTGGTCCGCCAGCCACAGCCTGACCCTGTCGGCCTATCGCAACATCGTCTTCAACGGTGGCACGCTAAGCCACACCGCCGGGTCCGGCGACGTCACCCTGCATGCCGACAACACCGGTACCGGCAGCGGCACCATCACCTTCACCAGCGGCGGCGTCGTCATGACCGGCAGCAGCGGCTCGGTGAACCTGTATTACAACCCCACTAGCTACGCCTCACCCACCAGCTATACCGGCAACGTCACCCTGGGGTCCGGCGCCCTCACCGCCTCCATGCTGGTGAACACCGCCCTGAACCTGCAGAATTTGTCCACCAACCTGTCGGGCGCCTATGCCCTGGGCCGGGACATCGACGCCAGCGCCACCGCCACCTGGAACAGCGGCGCCGGTTTCGCCCCCATCAACAACTTCGCCGGCACCCTGGACGGCCAGGGCCATACCGTCACCGGGCTTACCATCAATCGCCCCACCACGGTCGCGGTCGGGCTGTTCGGCGACACACCCACAAGCAATGGCCCCAGGGTCAGCAACCTGGGCCTGGTGGATGTGAACATCACCGGTTCCAACCGGGTGGGCGGCGTGGTTGGGCGCGCCAACGGCGGCGGTTCCCTCAATAACGTCCATGTCACCGGCACCATCACCGGCTATGGCGACTTCATTGGCGGCCTGGTCGGCCAGGACGACCAGCAGTCGATCAGCAACAGCTGGACCGACGTCACCATCACCGTTCCCAAGGGCTATAGCGGCGCCGGTGTCGGCGGCCTGGTCGGTTGGCAGCGTCTAGGTACCCTGACCAACGTCTACACCCTGGGCAACGTCTATGCCCCGGATTCCAGTCGTGTCGGCGGCCTGGTGGGGACCAACGGCTTCATTGGCGCGGGCCAGGGTGCCAGCATCGGCAACACCTACGCCGCCGGCACCGTCACCGGCAACGATTCCGTCGGCGGCCTGATCGGTATCTCCGAGGGCGGCAGCATCGCCGCCAGCTACGCCACCGGCGCCGTTACCGGCGTGACCAGCGTGGGCGGCCTAGTCGGCATCAACGCCAACCCGATCAACACCAGTTGGGCCAGCGGCAGCGTCACGCTCAGCAGCGGCAGCGCCGGCAGCATCGGCGGCCTGGTGGGCACCAACGGCGACAGCGTCAGCGCCGGCAGCATCACCAGCAGCTATTGGGACAGCTTCAGCACCGGCCGCGTGACAGCGGTGGGCGCCGTCGTGGGGGGCAGCACAAGCGGCGCCGCGGCCGTGACCAGCGACCCGGCGCAGTCCGCGGCCAGCAACTACGCTTACAAGACCAGCGCCTACGGCGGTTTCAACTTCACCACCAATTGGTGGCTGAGCGATGGCGGCACGCGGCCCCTGGGCCTCTGGGAATATTCACTGACCGTCAGCAATGCCCACCAGTTGCAGTTGATCGCCCACGACCTGACGGCCAGCTACACCCAGAGCAACGACATCCGCATGCCGGCCCCGACCGCCGGCGGCATCTGGAAGTCCACCACCGGCAGCGTCCCCGCCGGCTTCATCCCCTTGGGCGACCCCTCTACACCCTTCAGCGGCACCTATGACGGGCAGGGTCACGCCATCGATGGGCTGACCATCACCTACGGTGGCGGCAGCAACACCTATATCGGCCTGTTTGGCGGCAATAGCGGTACCCTCAACAACATCACCCTGACCAATGCCGCCATCACCGTCACCAATGCCGACAGCCATGTCGGCGCGTTGGTCGGCGCCAACAACGGCGGCCATGTCGTGAACGCCTATGTCACCGGCACATTGACTTTCCAGGGCGGTGGCGGCTACGGCGTCGGTGGCATCGTGGGGTTGCAGTACAACAGCGGGACCATCACCGGTTCCACCTCGCTGGCCGACATCAATCTCAGCTTTATCCGAAGCGGGCAGGCTTATGCCGGCGGCGTTCTGGGCGTTACCGCCGACCTGAGCGCCACGGCCGTCACCACCTCCTACGCCGGCGGCACGATCACCATCACCGGCGGCGGCGGGGTCGGGGGCCAAGCCCTGGCGGGCGGCCTTGTGGGGATATCCACCAACATCTCCAACAGCTATTCCACCGCCACCGTCAGGGAAACCGGCGGCGGGAGCAGCGATTATATTGGCGGCCTGGTGGGCCTGGGCGCCAATGGCACCATCACCAACAGCTATGCCAGCGGGGCCGTCAGCGCGCCGGGCACGATGGTTGGCGGGCTGATGGGCTTGAACGACGGCACCGCCACCTTCAGCAACTCCTATTGGGATACGCAGACCACCGGCCAGTCCGGCGGCGTTGGAGGCGGCCCTGCCACCGGCACCACCGGCCAGACCACCGCGCAAATGTCGGTCCAATCCAACTTCAGCGGCTGGGATTTCAGCAACACCTGGTACCTGCCCGCCGGCCTGCTCCGTCCGGTCCTGCGCGCGGAGGCCAGCACCACCATCCGCGACGCCCATGAACTGCAACTGGTGGCCCTGGCCCCCACCGCCCGCTACACCATCGCCAATGACATCGGCCTGGCCACCCCCCTCGCGAACGCCGCTGACATATGGGGCGGCGGGTTCATGCCCATCCCCACCTTCTCCGGCGAATTGTCGGGTCAGGGTCACACCATCAGTGGCCTGACCCTGACGGGCTCGGCGAACAACCGGGGCCTGTTCAGCCAGACCAGCGGCGGCAGCCTGGCCAACCTGACGCTCACCAACGTCTCCGTCTCCGGCGGCAACAACGTCGGCGCCCTGGTGGGGGCCGCCAGCGGCACCGCCATCAGCAACATCACGGTTTCCGGCACGGTCAGTGGTGCCAGCCAGGTGGGCGGCATCGCGGGCAGCGCCACCGCCGGGTCCATCCGCTTCGCCGGCATGTCGGGCACGATCAGCGCCACCGCCGACAGCATCGGCGGCGTGGTGGGCTTCACCAACGGCGCCATCTCGGACAGCTGGTCCACCGCCACGGTCAGCAGTTCGGGCACCAGCACCCACGGCTTGTACGTGGGTGGCCTGGTGGGGCAAAGCGCCGGCACCATCGACCGGTCCTGGGCATCGGGCGCCGTCAGCGGCTGGACGGATGTCGGCGGGCTGGCAGGCCTTGCCGCCGGCAACATCACCACCTCCGGCGCCAGTGGCAATGTCACCGGCGGGGGCAGCGTGATCGGCGGGCTGGTGGGGAACGTGTTTGGCGCCAGCCTGACCAACACCTATGCCACCGGCGCCGTCACCGGCTTCCAGGAAGAGGGCGGGCTGGTCGGCATCATCCAGGCGGTGGGCACCACCATCACCAACAGCTACGCCAGCGGCCGGGTCAGCAGCACCAGCGGCAGCGCCTACAACGGCGGGCTGGTGGGCCTGAGCGCCGTGACGTTCACCGCCAGCAATTCGTTCTGGGACGTCACCACCACGGGGCAGAGCTTTGGCGCCGTCAGCGGTGGCACCGGCCAGACGGTGCCTGGCTTTACCGGCATCACCGGCACACAAGGGTTCACCAGCACCACGTTCAGCAACGCCGGCTGGGACATGTCCAACACCTGGTACATGGTGAACGGCGCCACACGGCCCATGCTGCGGACGGAGGCGTCGGCCACCCTGCGGTCGGCCCATCAGCTGCAACTGGTGAACCTTAATCCCAATATCGGTTACACCCTGGCCAACGACATCGACCTGGGTAGCGCCCTGTCCGCCACCGGCGGGGTGTGGGGCAGCGGCGGCTTCTCCCCCATCGACAGTTTCGGCGGCACGTTCAATGGCGGCGGCCATACTATCAGCGGCCTGGCCATCAACACACCCAGCAGCACCGAGGTCGGCCTGTTCGGCGCCATCGGCGGCATCGGCAGCACGTCCTATGTGCATGACCTGACGCTCAGCACCGTCTCCATCACCGGCGGCAACGACGTCGGCGCCCTGGCGGGCAACGTCGGCGGCGGCAGCATCAGCCATGTCACCGTGACCGGCGGCATCACGGGCGGCAGCACCGTGGGCGGCCTGATTGGCAGCGTCACCGGCGGCGCCCTGCTGCAGGACACCAAGGCGGACATCCTGATCACCGCCAGCGGCACCGATGTCGGCGGGCTGGTGGGCAACAGCAACGGCACCATCCAGGACAGCTACGCCCTGGGCGGCATCCGCATGACCGCCGCCGGCAGCGCCCAGTCCGTGGGCGGGCTGGTGGGCAACAACAGCGTCGACTTGGTCCACAGCCTGATCGGCACCATCACCGACGACTATGCGCAAGTGGCGCTGCTGGGCGCGGTGAGGAGCGGGTCCGCCGCCGGCGGCCTGGTGGGTACCAACAGCGGCACGGTGGCCCGGACCTACAGCATCGGCGCCCTGGCCTTGACCGGCACCACCACCCGGGGCGGCCTGATCGGCAACAACAGCGGCACCACCAGCAACAGCTTCTATGATACCGAAACCTCCGGCCTGTCGGTCGGCGTGGGTGGCGGCACGGCCTCCGGCGCCACGGGGAAGACGACCGCCCAGATGCAGACGCGCAGCACCTTCACCGGTGCCGGGTGGGACTACACCACGCCCGTCTGGGGCATGAGCGACGGCGTGACCCTGCCCTACTTCACCTGGGAACATTCGGGCGGCGTCCAGATCGTCACCGGTACCGCCTACAGCAACGCCGCCGGCAGCAGCTTCGCCATCGCCAACCGCGTCAGCGCGCTGACCAACGGCACCAGCCTGGGCAGCGGCTTCACCGGCGCCAACGGCTATTACTACATCCTGGCCGACGGCAGCCCCATCACCGGCGGCAACCTGGTGGCCTACCTGAACCCGGCCCTGGGCAACACCACGCTGGGCAACGCCGTGCACCTGACCACCAGCGGCGGCACCACCACCGGCCTGACCGTGCTGGGCAACGCGGTGCAGATGACCAGCGACGGCCCGGCGGTCAGCACCAGCGCGTTGGCCGGTGCCCGCCCCACGGGCATCGATTCCAGCCTGCTCTACACCGTGTCGGGCGGCACCATCACGCTGTCCGCCGACGCCAGCCTGGACATCGAGGCCGGCAGCCACGCCATCACCGTCGACGATGCCCTGACGGTCAGCGGCACGGGCACGCTTACGCTGAACAGCACCGGCACCAGCACGCAGTCGGCCGCCATCACCACCCCCAGCCTGTTGCTGCTGGGCAGCCTGTCCGGCGGCACCAGCATCAACAGCATCGGCACGCTGGCGGCCAACACCGGAAGCATCCTGATCGGCTCCAACACCGCCCTGACGGTGGGAAGCGTGGGCACCACCGATGGCATCACCCTGACCGGCGGCCTGGGGTTCACCGGCGCCAGCACCAGCGTCACCCAAACCCAGGCGATCAGCGCCGGCGGCCTGGCGCTGGAGGGCGGCAGCTACACCCTGACCAACTCGGGCAACGCCGTCACGCATTTCACCGCCAACGGCGCCACGTTCAGCGTCGTCACCTCCGGCGCCGTCACCGTGGACAGCGTGACCGCGGGTGGCACCACCTACGACGGCCTGACGCTGAGCGGCACGGGCAGCAACAGCCTGACCGCCGGCACCGACCTGACGGTGGCCACCCCCACCAACACCGCCACCCTGGCGGCGGGCGGTACCCTGACCCTGACGGCCGGCGGCGACCTGACCGTCACCGACACCAGCCTTGCAGTCGGTACCGGCGGCGGCACCAGCACCCTGACGCTGGTGGCCGGCAACAACGTCACCCTGCAGGGCACCTCCAGCACCATCACCGTCAACGGCATCGTCGGCGCCGGGCTGGACCTTTCCCTGTACGCCGACAGCGACAGCAGCGGCACCGGCGGCATCACCCTCAGCCGCGTCAATATCCTGACCAAGGGCGGCACCCTGGCCCTGGTGGGCGGCGCCGTCGTCAGCGACCCCGCGACGGCCGGCAACGCCCACAGCACGGGGGCCAGCGCCACCGACGACGCCGCCATCAGCATCACCAACACCGCCATCAGCCTGGAGGGGGGCAGCGCCATCCTGAAGGGTGACGGGCAGGCCAGCGTCACCGGCACCTCCTCCGGCATCGCGCTGAACAGCAGCAGCCTCACCACCAGCGGCGGCGGAACGCTGACCCTGACCGGATCGGCCACCACCAGCACCGCCGCCGGCGCGCACCTGGGCCTGCAACTGGTGTCCAGCACATTGCAGGCGGCGACCGGCGCCATCACTCTGACCGGCACGGCGGCGGCTGGCCCCGGCGGCAACACCGGCGTGCTGGTCAACGGCGGCGGCGTGGCCGCCACGACCGGCGCCATCACGCTGACCGGCACGAGTACGGGCGGTACCGGCTTGCGGCTCTACGGCGAAACGGTCAGCACCACCAGCGGCGCCGTCGCCCTGACGGGCAGCGGCACCACCGGTGCCGGCCTGGTGCTGGGCGACGGCGCCAGCACGGCCGCCAGCCTCGGCAGCGGCACGCAGACCGGCGCCATCACGCTGACCAGCGACGACTTCGCCCTGTCCAGCGGCACGGCCCCCACCATCACCACCACGGGCACGGTGACCCTGCGCCAGCAGTCCGCCGACCGCGCCCTGGCCGTGGGTGGCAGCGTGACGGGCGCCGACGTGCTGAGCGCCGCCGGCATCAACGGCGTCACTGCCGGCACCCTGGTCATCGGCCGTACGGACATCAGCGAAACCGCCGGCTACACCATCGCAGGCGCCATCGCGCCCACCAATGTCACCACCCTGTCCCTGGCCACGGGCGGCGCCATCACCCAGTCCAGCGGCGCCACCATCACCGCCACCAACCTGGCCGTGCGCGCCGCCGGCGACATCGGCTTGGCCAACGCCGCCAACAGCGTCGGCACCCTGGCGGCCACCACCGGCGCCGGCAGCGTCAGCTTCAAGGACTCAGGCGCCTTGACCGTGGGCACCGTCGATGGCCTGGGCGGGGTCACCGCCATCACCACGGCGCAGCTCACAGCCGGGGCCGGCGGCCTGCTGACCGTGTCCCAGGCCATCTCCGGTACTGGTGTCACCCTGACCGCCGATCGCATAAACCTGTCCAGCGCCGTGAGCGCCACGGGGGGCGGCACCGTGACCCTGGCCCCCGTCACCAGCGGCTGGGCCGTCGACCTGGGCAGCGCCAGCGATGCCACCACCGGCACGCTGGAGCTGTCGGCGGCGGAACTGGACCACATCACCGCCGGCACCCTGGTGGTGGATCCGCCCGTGGCCGGCGACATCGTCATCAGCGCCGCCATCGCCCCGGCCCATGCCAGTACTCTGGTGCTGGAGGCCGGCGGCACCATCACCCAGGCCGGCGGCGCCACCATCACCGTGGGCAGCCTGGGTCTGAACGCCGGCGGCGCCATCACTCTGACCCAGCCCAACGGCGTCGGCACCCTGGCGGCCACCGCCGGGGGCGCCATGGCCTTCGCCAACGCCGGCGCCCTGACCATCGGCACCGCCGCCGGTATCAGTGGCATCACCGCCATCGGTGGCGTCACCATCACCACCAGCGGAACGCTGACCTTGGCCAACGCGGTCACCAGCCAGGCCACCGGCGATGCCGTCACCCTGTCGACCACCAGCGCCTTCATCAACACCGCCGGCTCCAGCGCCATCACTGCCGCCAGCGGCCGCTGGCTGGTCTATTCCGCCACCTCGGCCGGCGACACCTTCGGTAACCTGGACAGCGGCAATACCGCCCTGTGGAACCGCACCCTGGCGTCCGGCACGGTGTCGGTCGGCGGCAACCGCTATGTTTTCGCGGAACAGCCCACCTTGGTGATCACGGCCAGCGACGTGACCAAGACCTACGGCCAGGATGTCAGCGGCGCGCTGGCCTACACGCTGTCCGGCGGCGCGACCGGTGTGACGCACGCCTATCTGGGTGGCACCAGCCTCGGCACCGCCCCCACGCTCGCCTCCACCGGGGCCGGCAGCGGCGCCAACGTCGGTGGCTACACCATCACGGCCAGCGGGGCCACCACGACGGACGGCTCGGCCATCAGCTATGTCGCCGGCACCCTGACGGTGAACAAGGCCGCCCTGACCGTCACCGCCGACACCACCACCGTCACCTATGGCCAGACGCCCACCCTGGGCGCCAGCTACAGCGGCTTCGTCAATGGCGAGACGGCGTCGGTCCTGGGCGGCACCCTGACGATCAGCGGCGCCGGCACCAACGCCGGCAGCTACACCCTCACCCCCAGCGGCCTCACCAGCGCCAATTACGCCATCACCTATGTCGCCGGCACGCTGACGGTGAACCGCGCCCCGCTGACCGTTGCCGCCAACGACGTCACCATCACGTTCGGCGGCGCGCCGGCCTACAGCGCCAGCTACAGCGGCTTCGTCAATGGCGAAACGGCCGCCGTCCTGGGCGGCAGCCTTGTCTACAACGGTGGCGGGACGGCGGCCGGCACCTACACGATCACGCCGGGTGGCCTCGCGTCCGGCAATTACCTCATCAGCTACGTCGCCGGCACCCTGACGGTGCAGGCGGATACGTCGCCGCCCGTGGTGCTGCCCGAGGTGCCGTCCTCCACCCACTTCGTGGACCAGCCCTCCGGCAAGGTGCCCTTCACCCCCACCCAGCCCCTGGTGGGGTCGGACTACTCGCAGGGCAACTATCGCGTCATCTACCTGGCGCCCCCCGCCACGGCCAGCGGCACGATCACCAACACCTCGACCTTCTCCGCCGCCCACCAGGACGGGACCGATGAGACGGAGTTCGAAATCGCCAAGCGGTGGCGCTGAAGCGCGTCATGACCGTCCCCTCCGCCCCCTCGCCCGCCCTCCCTTCTCCCACGACCGCCTCCATGCCCAGGAATTCCATGCCCGTCCCCCCGGCACGCGTTCTCACCGCCCTGCTCTTGGCCGGCCTGTCGCTGACCTCCCTGCGGGCGCAGGCACAAAGCTATGAGCGCATCGCGCCCAAGGAGCCGCCCGCCAAGGCGCCGGTGGACCAGACGCCGCAGTTGCCCATGCCGGCCGCCCCCGCGCCCGAATCAGACCGGGTGATCCTGCCCCTGCTGAAGGGCCTGGCCTTCGTGCCCTCGCCGGCCGCCGTGAAGCCGCACGGCAGCACCGTCACCGGCGTGGACACCGGCGGCATCGACATCCTGGACCGCCCCGGCTTTCGCCCGCTCGCGGAGGCTTACATCGGCAAGCCCCTGCGCCTGGCGGACCTGAATGAACTGGCCCGCCGCATCGTCGCTTTCTACCGAGACAACGACCACCCGCTGGTCGATGTGCTGGTGCCGGAGCAAGACATCGACAACGGCACCGTGCAGGTGGTGGTGCGCGAATTCACGGTGGGCCAGGTGGCGGCCGAGGGCAACGAGTGGTTCGACAGCGCCCTGCTGACCCGGCACATCAGCGTCCGCCCGGGTGACCGGGTGGAGGGGGAGCGCCTGCTGCGCGAGGTCAATGGCCTGAACGAAAATCCCTTCCGCCAGGTTGACCTGGTCTATCGCCCCGGCACCGCCCCGGGCACCACCGACCTGGTGCTGTCCACCCGCGACCGTCTGCCCCTGCGCGTCTATGCCGGCTATGACAACAGCGGCGCGCCCAGCACCGGCCGCGACCGCTGGAACCTGGGCTTCAACTGGGGCAACGCCTTCTGGCAGGATGAGCAGCTGTCCTACCAGCTGACCACCAGCGACGATTTCTGGCATGACCGGCCGGGCGGGCGGAACGCGTCCTTTGTCGGCCATTCCCTCAGCTGGCTGGCGCCCCTGCCCTGGCAGGACCGCCTGATGATCTTCGGCAGCTATGAGGAAAGCGTGCCCAACGTGGGCAACGATTTCGGCCTGGTGGGCAAGAGCGGCCAGGCCAGCCTGCGCTATCAAATCCCCTTGGCGCGGACGTCGGATTTCGCCCACCAGCTGGAATTCGGCTACGACTTCAAGACCACCAACAATAACCTGGCCTTCGGCGGCGTCCAAATCTCGCGCACGGCGACGGAGATCAACCAGTTCTCCGCCAACTACACCGCCACCCTGGGTGACGCCTGGGGCAGCACGGGGTGGAGCAACACCCTGGTGTGGAGCCCCGGCGGCCTGACCGGCGACAACACCAACGCCGCCTTCCAGCCGGGCGACAACCAGTCCGGCCGCCTGGGCGCCAAGGCCGATTATCTTTACGTCCGCAGTGAGCTGAACCGTCTGGTCAAGCTGCCGGAGGACTCGGTATGGGCCACCCGCGTGGTGGGGCAGTTGAGCAACCGCGCCCTGCTGGACACCGAGCAGCTGGGCGCCGGCGGCGCCGACATCCTGCGCGGCTACAACGAGCGCGCCGTGAATGGTGACCAGGGCGTGCTCATCAGCACGGAGCTGCGCAGCCGCGCCTTCAAGCTGGTGCAGCGCGGCCCCGATGACGCCCTGCAACTGCTGGCCTTCTTCGATTACGGCAGCCTGTGGAACCGCAACATCCCGGCCGGGGAGAGTGACAACGTCAACCTGGCCAGCACCGGTGTGGGCCTGGGCTACACCTATGGCACCTATCTGACGGTGAAGTTCGCCTACGGCTGGCAGTTGCGCAAGCTGCCGGGCGCCACGGAAAAGGGGGAACTCGGCCACGTCTCGGTGACGCTGAGCTATTGACGCGGCATATAGCCGTTCGCGTTAAATCGGACACCGCCGGCTATGGCTGAGTTTGTCCGCGGGTAGCTTCACGCCCAAAGATGATTCCACCTTTGGGTGATCTTCTCTGGCCCTCTGGTCCTCCGTCAGGAAGGGAGCGGACTTGATGCGATCGACGGCCGGGCCAATGGCATCGGGCCAATATATCTGGTCCGCGCCGAACATGATGCGCTTACCGAATCCTCGGGCCGGACGCTGGTATCGACCTTGTACCTGGAAATTGGCTCGGTCTTATACCAGCGGCACGAGATGGAGACTCGTGCCGCTGTAGGCCCCGACTGGGGCCGCCGGAGCGAGCACCCCCAGTTTACGTAAAGGGGGGCACAGCGAGGACAAGCCTAGGCGGACGGATGTCCGCCGCCCGGCGACTGAGGGAGCATTTGAACGGTCACGTTCAAATGCCGCGCGTATTATGACGGACTGGCCCCCTGCCCCACCGCACGGAAGCCATGGCGAGAAAGCCCTCGCCGGTTCGGGGGTGGCGCGATATCAAAGCGCCATGGATGAGCGCGACGACTTTGACATCTACGTGGTGACCACACCCGGCCTGGAATCCGCGCTGTGCGCGGAAATGACGGCGGCCGGCTTCACCGACCCGCAGCCCGGCAAGGGCGGTGTCAGCACTCGGGGCGGCTGGACGGAGGTCTGGCGCGCCAACCTGGAACTGCGCGGCGCCACCCGCGTGCTGGTGCGCATCGGCTCCTTCCGCGCCTTGCACCTGGCGCAGTTGGACAAGCGCGCCCGCCGCTTCCCTTGGACGGACTTCCTGCGGCCGGACGTGCCGGTGAAGGTGGAGGCCAGCTGCACCAAGTCTCGCATCTACCACGCCGGCGCCGCGGCGGAGCGCATCACCCGCGCCCTGTCGGAGGAGTTGGGCGCCCCCATCGCGGACGATGCCGAGGTCGTCGTCAAGGCCCGCATCGACGACGACCTCTGTACCTTCAGCATCGACACGTCGGGCGAATCATTGCACAAGCGCGGCCATAAGGAAGCGGTGAACAAGGCCCCAATGCGGGAGACCATGGCCGCCCTGTTCCTGCGCCAGTGCGGCTATGACGGCCATGAGCCCTTGATCGACCCCATGTGCGGTTCAGGCACTTTCGTGATCGAGGCGGCGGAGATTGCCGCCGGCCTGAAGCCTGGCCGTTCCCGATCCTTCGCCTTCGAAAGGCTGGCCGGCTTCGACGCCGCCGCCTGGGACGCGCTGAAAGCCTCCGCAGTCCTTACCCCACCAACCGTGCGCTTCCATGGCAGCGACCGCGACGCCGGCGCCGTGAAGATGAGCCAGGACAACGCGGCGCGGGCCGGCGTGGCAGACTGGACCGACTTTCGGCGCCACGCCATCAGCGACCTGACCCCGCCCGGTGGCCCGCCCGGGCTGGTCATCGTCAACCCGCCCTATGGCGGGCGCATCGGCGACACCAAGCAGCTCTATGCCCTGTACGGCAGCCTTGGCAAGGTGCTGCGCGAGCGCTTCCATGGCTGGCGCGTCGGCATCATCACCAATGAACCGGCTCTGGCCAAAGTGACCGACCTCTCCTTCCTGCCCACCGGCGCGCCGGTGCTGCATGGCGGCATCAAGGTGATCCTGTACCGGACGGCGCCTCTGGCCTGAACGGCGCGCGGCCGGTTCTTGTCCCGATCCGATCGCCCAAGGGGCCCAGAATCAAAACCCCCGCCGGCTTACGCGGGCGGGGGTTTGTGCTTGGTTGCGGGGGCAGGATTTGAACCTGCGGCCTTCAGGTTATGAGCCTGACGAGCTACCGGGCTGCTCCACCCCGCGTCAGCTTGAATTTACTCAGTTTTTACCGCTTCTCACCAACTCTATCAAAGCAAGTGCCCTAGATTCTGCCCTAGAGTTTTGCCCTAATTCCCTGCTCTGACATTAAAGTGCCCTAACGGGGAGCCAGCATGTAGCACACCCCCGAACGGAATGCGAAGCTAATTCTGAGGATGCCTTTCACCTTGGGCAAATCAGGCTGCTCCACTTCGTCACGGATCAGCCCTCCCCGGCTACGCCAGCGCATATGCGGATGGGCAGCGAATGAAAGCAGCCCGTGCGGGAACCGTCAAAGCGGCTCACTTCCGCGCCTGCGGCTTGTGCAGTAGCGCCCCGTAACCGGCGCTACGGCGGCGTGTGACAGCCCCGCCCTTTGGCCTGCTCACTCCTTCGCGCCATCGCGCAATGATGCGCGTGGAAGCCAAGGAGGACACCATGACCCTAACCGAACTAGCCTTGATCTTAAACGCAAGCGCCAACCTCATCGCTGCTGTTACCCAGTGGCGACGGCTTGCCCGTGAACAGACTTCGAGTCGGGCTAGGCATATATGAGTTGATGTTTTTCTTTATATATTTCGCCACTTCTGCGATCATATAAAAATATTTGTAAGCTCAACTCATTGCGACACCCCTTACTCCTATGCAGGAAACGGCTCGCGCTTAACATATTATACTCGCCGAGGTACATATTGCTATTCTCAGTTCCTTCAAAGAGAATTAAAAATAGAAAAATTCTGGTCCATGCGGGTTGAATTTTGAGGAACAGATCAGTGCCTCTGCAGGTAACAAGAGACAACCATTACGTCCCTCAATGGTATCAGCGCGGTTTTCTCGCGCTCGGGGAGACGCAATTGCACTATCTCGACATGTCGCCAGACCAGAAGGTGCTAGCCGATGGCCGCATCATCACTATGAACAATCTAAACCGACGCGCACCGAAAGGGTGCTTTTATGCATTTGATCTTTACTCAACCCATTTTGGCCAAATCGTAAATGATGAAGTCGAAAAATTTCTCTTCGGGCCAATCGATGACAAAGGTTCTCAAGCTATTCGCGCATTTGTCTCAGGTGATCCGAGCGAGGTACACCCTGCCTTTCAGGATTTCTTCGAATATGTGGACGCACAGAAGCTAAGAACCCCAAAGGGCCTAGACTGGATCAAAACGCGCTATGCATCGCTCGATCAGGTGCAGCTAATGGTCGAGATGCAGGGATTGCGGCTCATGCATTGCAGGATGTGGACCGAGGGGGTGCGCGAGATTGTTTCTGCTGAAAATTCCGAGGTGAAGTTCATCGTTAGCGATCATCCCGTGACATTTTACAATGCGTCGCTTCCACCGACGGCAGCGGATTGCGCCTACCCAAACGATCCCTCTATCGAGGGGATCGGCACGCAGACTGTTTTTGTCCTCGATGCTAATACATGCCTGATTCTTACGCATTTAGAGTACGCAAAAAATCCGGCTTCTGTAAATCTGAGTGCGCCCAGGACCAACCCAAATTTTCGTGGGTCAAGCATCGTGCGGACGGACGCTTTCATCCGCACAAGGAAGCTATCGCGGGATCAGGTTATCGCTATTAACCACCTAATCAAGAGTCGCGCACGCAGATTCCTAGCCGCTTCGAACCGTGACTGGCTCACGCCCGAGAAATCGTTCGTAGGCGAATGGGGTGATATTGCACAAGTCCTTCTTCCAAAGGATGACCTGTGGCGTTTTGGCGGCGAGATTTACATCGGATATAATGACGGTCGGACACATTATCAGGATGCCTTCGGGCGCACGTCAGGAGCCCACGAATACCTGCGACGCAATGCACAGAAATCGAACCTCCAGCCCAATGATCTCTGCGGCTGTGGAAGTGGCCACAAATTTAAGCGTTGTTGCCAATCCTTGCCGTTTGCAGACCGTCCGACTTGGGAGGTTTACGGCATTCGCGAGCGTAATCTCATGTTTTGCCGCGTGGTTGAGGATATTTTAGGCCTGAACGCGGGGAAAACTTGGCAAGACGTCCAGCGCGAACTAAACGAAGATCAGGTCAAGCGCATCTATGAAGCATTCGGCAGCCTCTGGCCAGAAGACACCGATCTCCCTAGCCTTCTGCCGAGGCCGAGGAATGGCATTTTGCGTGCGGTCTATCTTGGCGTTTCGGACCCGCGCCTCATTGGCCCAATGGTTCTTGGGTGGCTTCCTTATTTTGACGAAGTGATTCTCGCACATCCTTTCGTGAATCCGGTACGGCTCAAGCCGGAGTACAGCCCCACGGTATCGCCGTCGCAATACAAAGAGCAGACACTTAAGAACGTATTGCTCCTTCTGGAACTTGAGCCATTTATTCATGCCGGTTATGTCCACCTCATCCCGGACCCCGGAGACATTGATGCGCAATTTGGGGCCTCCATGCTTCAAATGGCGACCGAACGGACTGCGGACTCCAAACCATCAAGCGCGCTTGATGGTTGGCATAAGGCGATGGCCGATGATGATCATCGTCGGCTAATGCTGCGCCAGCCGGAAGCGTCGTTGCGTCGAAGATTCCGGCAGATAACGCCTGAGCTATCAGATAAACAGATCGACACCATAGTATCTCATGCTAAATCAGAGTTAGAAACTGATCCATATGCGCTGCTTCAGCCAATGGAGATGGGAGAAGCTGGTGCACAACTTCTTTGTTTCAAAGGATATGGGCTGGAAGTCGGAATGTACCTTGCTTCACTTACCGGCTCCGTCATCTACACGGATCTGGACGTGCATTGGCAGTACCTTCATATGCATGGATTGGAGAAGGGGATCGTGGAGAATGCCCAGTGGGCACCGGCCGTCAAGGCTCTGAGCAATGTCGAATTCCCACTTGAATTACAGGGTTGGCCCGTTCTGCAAGCAATTCGGATGGGCCGATTTGGCAAGATAAAGGTCAGATCGGGGACGTTGACCGATGCTCTTTTAAATCTGCAAGAAGCGCCACAGCCTGATAAAATTGCGACGCAAATTTCTTCCATTTCCGAGTTGGTCCAGCGTGAGATGTCAAAAATACCAATCGGAAATCGATTGACGGGGCGGATTGGGCTTTCCGTCCCCTCGGGCGGCTTCCAGCGACAGGAAGTGCAACGACTTCTGCTTACGTTTGGTCGAGTAAAGGCTACTCGGCCCATCCCATTTGCGATGTGCATTAAGTTCGAAGCACTAGCCACTCTCCCGTAGATGGGGAGCATACATCAGCCATCGGCAATGCTTTCCGCCCCCTCAAAAAAGAATGTAATCGGCACACCCAATGCTTTCGCGGCTTCATGCAAGGTGGAGACGGCCATACGGTTAATGCCCTTTTCGTATTTTTGCACCTGCTGGAAGGTGACGCCAAGGGCTGCGCCCAACTCGGTTTGGGTCATGCCAAGGGAGCGCCGCCGTAAATACAGGCGCGCTGCGACTTGCTTATCTACCGGGTGGATGTGGCGGGTCATTGGGTTTCCTCCTCGTTGGTTTCTGCATGCGGGCGTCGCCGTGAGGCAAAAATCAGCAGCACGGCGGGGGAAAGAAAAATTTCCACCACCGCCCACGTCATGCGCAGTGCGAGCCGGACATCAGCCCAACAGGTTGGTTTGCGGGGTGTCGTCATCCGTACCCCCACCATGGGAACACCGTTGCCGGAGGGGGGAGCTGGTGGGGCGGCGGTATCCGAAGCGCCGGGGCGCGTGCCGGACGGGTAGACCGCGGGCGTTTGGGTACGGGAACCGCTACGCGGGCACTGACCCTCAAGTTTTCCCACGCCCTTGCTGCCAAGGCGCGTTTCTCGACCCCAACGGCGTTCATGTACACCATGGTCGTGCGTAGCGTGGCATGCCCCAGCACCTCTTGAATGACGGTAGGCGTACTGCCCCCTTCGGCTGCGCGGATGCCGTAGGCGTGCCGCAACCCTTTGGGACACGCCATCGGCCCGACGATCTGCGCCCGCCTCATGGCGGCTTTGATGATCCGCCAAGCCGTCGTGCGGTGCATCGTCCATAGGCGGCCATCCTCCCCCGCCGGTAGGGCCAGCAACAATTCAATGACGAACGGGGGCACAGGGACGTTGCGAAAGACGGTCTTCCGCCGTTTCAGGGTGCGGAACTGCACCGCCATTTGCTCCTCGTCGATCTGATGCTTCATGAACGCCAGCGCCTCGGAAATCCGGCAGCCGGTGTAGGCCAGCAGGTAACACAGCGCATGGCGGGCAAGGTCGTACCCGTCCGCCACGGCCAGAAAGCGGTCGGTTTCGTTTTGGTTGAGGTATTTTCGGCGGCCTGTCGGGTCATACACCTGCCAATCCAGCGTTGCCGGGATAGCCATTTTCCATTCCTCCTGCATGCAACAAAATCGGCAATAGGGTTGCATGCGGATTTTCTCACGCCAGAAATGCAGCCGATTCCCGGCCTCAACCAAAGTATAAGTCGCCGTCCTTGTCGATAATAACCATGTATTCCAGAGCACATCCCGCAACAAAATTGCCGATAGTGTTGCATGGTGTCATCATTCCGCCTCCGGTGACTTATATATTGGAGTCTGGGAATGTCGGCTACTGCGTTGGTGATGCGTCCGATGGAATGGACCCCGCTTCAGGATATTGATGCGGTGGAACCCATCGGTGAGGGTGATACGGAGTGTCTGAAGGAAATGTATGCCGTGCTGAAGCGGCACGGGAAGGCTGCTCGGTTCGGCGTCACCCTCCTGCACAAGCATTTTGCGATGGGTGATGACGAAGTGCTGCTGGAGCATACCGACCCCGCCACGCGGCGGTTGGTGCTGCAACCGGCCAAAGTCGATTCCCCGGAGGTGGGGCGCAGCATGCAAACAAGCTGGATGCTGACGGAAGATCAGGGAGCCGTGACGAACACGGCCTGCTATCGCCGCTGCGAGCGCAACATCCACGGCAATCATGAAATGGGCGGCCATTACTGGGCGTGACCCATGGGGCGGCGCTTACTGCGCCGCCCTTCTTTCCCTGTGACGAAAGGCGTTCACCATGCCCATGCGAAACGCGGTGCTGGCACGGCTCGCCGTGGCCGGTTGCACCCTGTTTTCTGCTTATCCCATCCAAGCACGGCCAAATTTCGGTGTGCAAGCGACTCAAATATCAACAGGTATAAATCTTCATGGAATTGTCACATTCAAAATTAATACGACTGCTATAAGTATAGATATAGATGGTACAAAAAATATTGAAGCGCGCCGTTATTCACGCACAGATAAAAAGGAGATTTTTACCATGGCACAAGCAGCACCTGTAGCTGATACTATCATCTACGATCAGTATCAAACCGACTACGAAGTGAATCTTGACAAAGATGACCGTAAACATTTCAACACAGCCCGTACAACCTGCATGACCGGCCTCAGCGCTGAGGTATGGGAAAAGCCCGGAGATAAGCACCCCATGGACAATGGGATGTACTGCCTTCGCCTGCTCGAAAAGAGCGCCGATGTGCAGCGATTGCCGCAGGATGCGCAAGACCTGCATGACCGTGGCGTGCTGGGCGTCTACGAGAATATTTTGGCAGGCAAGGGCCTGAATCCCTCCGCGAGCAACGCGCGGCGGTTGGTGGAAGTGATTGATACCCTCTCGCAAAATCCCGCCGTGCGCGACAGCACCGGTACGGTGACGTTCCAGCTTTCGGATGCGCCAAACGTCCCTTTCCATAGCTTCCCCAGCGTGACGATCGACGCCGCCTTTAGTAAGACGGTGCTGAACGCCCTCCAGACGGGCAAGATGCCAACCCCCTCGAACATGAGCGAGGCCGCGCTGAATGATATGACGCGGGCCTGCTACCGCAACGCGGCGACCAACGGCGCATGCCATGATGCCGGGGTGGCGCAGGCCGGGAACTATCTCAGGAAGGCCAAGACAGCGATGGGCTATTAAACGCTGCCACGACCCGGACGGGCTGAGTTCGTTACCTCGGCTACTGTGATGGTAGTCGGCACCTTTTGATCGACGTGGTTGGCCTCCGCCATGTCGAATTTCACTGCCGGTTCCTCCAGATGGATCACCAGCGGGGCAGGCGTTTGCACCATCGTGGGTGACGTTGCTGCCGCAGCGGATGCGGGTTTCTCCTGATCGCCCGCCGCCGCGCCGGAAGGGGATGGGGGATTCACCAACTGACTGAGGAGGTCAGTCGTTTTATCCCGATACTGTAATCCCCCCTCAGCAGCGCTTTTCGTGTCCCGATTTTTCACCAAGGCTTCGCGCTCTTTGGCCAGTTCCTCCTCATGCTGTTTCAGCTTCTCGGGGGTCAGCTTGCCCTGACGCTTTTCAGCCTCCAGAAATTTCCGCGACCACTCGTCGTAGCCTTTAAGCGCCGCCTCAAAACCATCCTTCTGCGCCCCGGCAATGCCCTCGGCTTCCCCGGCCAGATCATCACGCCCCGCCTTGTGCAATAGGGCCGCCGCCGCCTTCGCCCGCTGCTCCTCCAACTCGTGCATCTGGGTTTCAAGGGCGTGAACGGCCTCGTCGTTGTTGTCCCGCTTGGCCTCCTCATAGGCTTTGCGCAGCGCGGCCATACGCCCGTCATCCGGGATCGTGATGCCGCGTTCTTTCGCCATGGCCTGCAAGCGCTCCTCGTTCTTGTCGAGCGCCGCAAGGCGGGTGTCGGCTTCGGTACGCAGGCCATCCGCAGCAGCGCGGTAGACGGAATCGCTGGCGTATAGGGCGCGTTGGCTGCGGGCCATTTCTTTGCGGGTAGATTCTTCCCCAGCCGCCGCCGCGCTGGCGTCGATCTGGTATTCCTGAATGAGCGCGGTAAGCACGCTGCGGGCTTCCTCCGGGCTGATCTGGTGCATGCGCACCTGTTCCCGAAGCTCCTGCGCTTTCGCCTTCAACGCGGGCGGCACCTCCAGATTGGCGGCAATATCGGCCACCGCTGCGCGCGCGGCGGAATCGTCCATGCGCACGCCCTCGGGCATGGATACGCCTTTGGCGGCGACATCGCGGAGGGCCGCAAGCATCGCCATTCCAGCATCCAAATCGGCTGCACTATTCTCAGCCGCGCGAGGTATGTTATTCCCTATGCTCATCAACCAACGTCCTCTGGTGGGACGTGGTTCGCCAAGTTCCGGCGCTTTTTGCGCTCTCACTATTTTTATGACTTAATCTATTCTAGCATCTAATCGTTAATTTATTGCTAATCTAGGCAGCATCATTCGTTAGGAAGACCAATATTATTTATTGGTTACCGCAACCTATCCAAATTTAATGTAAGACTACTGCCTGCTCCGGCGCACCGGAAGACTTGGCTGCGGGTTCGTTCAATTGAGCGACCGGCTCAGCAGTAGGTGGCGGTGGAACCTCCGCAGGAGCGTCAGAAGTTTCCGGCATTTGGCGTAATTTATAGGCGACACCACAAGCGAACATGTGTACTAGCCATTCCGCTTCGTCGCTCCATTTCAACAATTCATCCTTGGAAAAGACGGTGGCGGGGGTATGGAATGCGTTCGTCACCCTCACGGCGATAACGTCAAGCCCGCTACGAACGACGCTCATGTTGGCAACTACCTCCCGCTCCACCTTGCCACTCGACGCCAAGACTTTCAGGTATGGTGAATATGTTTCGGCACTTCGCACCCATTCTTGGAATTGATTAACGAACTTTAGGAAATTGATGGCATAAGTGCGGACCGACTCGTCCTTTTTCGTATAAAGCAGGTACTTGGATTTATATAAATTACAGAAGGAAATAAGCGGCTGCGTCATGATTTCTGTGCCGTCCATAAAATCGGCAAGCGACTTATTTTCACCCTCACTCGGTGAATATTCAGGGCTTGCCATAGCATCAAGGCAAAGCTCCAGCAGATTGCTCATGGCCAGAACAAGGCATGACATCTTTTCAGCGTCGAATGTTTCTATCTCTAATTTGAAAATCCGAAAGCCATCCCAATTTTTTTCTATCAGGACACAAAGGCGATGCAAGCGAACCAACTGCGCGGTGCGTTGTTTTCTCAGCGCTGCCTTATCTGTTTTCTTTCGTGCCATATACCCTTTTTTGTTGATTAATATAATACTAATACCATTAAATAGTTAATTTTCCGTTGCCACGGCAAAGAGCTTAAGGGAGGACGACGATTCCAGTGGCCATTCGGCCTTATTGACAGGTTCTTTGTGTTATTTTCCTCTTGCAAATTTTATCTGCTTTATCTATTTTAGATACGTGAGAGAGGATGCCATGAAAGTTACTTCCAGCGAATTCCAGCAGCATGTTGGCCGCTACCAAGATGCCGCCCAGCAAGCGCCGGTGGCCATCACCAAGAATGGGCGAACCCATACCGTCCTCGTTTCTGCTGCCTTCTTCGAGATGGTTACGAAAGGCCGCGTCGCCCGCAAGGTCGAAGACCTTGATCCGGAAACGCTCAAGGCGATTGCCGGAAGCTCCGTGCCTGAGGAGTTCAATCATCTTGATAAACTGCTGGATGGTTGGACTGCGTGAGCCTGCCAATTCCACGAGCTGGCTTGGTCATTTCCTATTCCTACCTATGGGAATGGGAACATCGCCGGGGAGCGGAAGACGGGCGGAAAGATCGCCCCTGCGCCATCGTGGCCGCCCATCAGGTCATTGAAGGCCGCGAGGTCATAACCGTCGTTCCCATCACCCATACGCCACCGACTGACGCGGCTGATGCGGTCGAAATACCGGCGGCGCTGAAAGCCCATCTTGGACTGGACGGCGCGCGATCATGGATCGTGGTCACGGAAACCAATGACTTCCTATGGCCTACCCCCGACCTACGACCTGTACCCGGCAGCAAGCCTCCGCGCTTTGAGTATGGCATGCTACCGCCCAAGTTCTTCACGCATATCCGCGAAAGAATCCTGCAAGCGCATCTGCACCGGAAGCTCAAGACCGTACCGCGTACCGAATAGATTATTGGCTTAAACGCTTCAGCGGCACAGCATAAACTGTCGCCTTCCCAATAGAGGTCTCACAAAGAACCACACACATTGTTAGCCATTGGATAAATTTATTAGACTCATCTACGCCTAACTCCCTCCCATTATGAACAATATCTCCTCTTATTTTGTTAATTTCCTCAATTTTCCGGAAATACAATCCAAGAATTGATGTATCAAAACCCAACATTTTAATTGCGACAGGAAGCCACTTAATCCTCTCCCCAATCATTATAAAACCACCATTCGATTTTCTTTCTTTTCCGCAAACGAATACATTAAATTCCTTACTAACAGTCCGCACTTCCTTGATATAAGAATCATAGAATGTCTCAAATACCGGGAATGCCGCCAAAGCAAGTAGCGTATAGTCTCGCGCTTTTTGGGAAATATTTATAATATCTGAAATTCTGCGATGGAATGGAGGGACATCTAGCCCAGTAGCTAGAAAATGCGCCACTACCTTAGCCCTCTCTATTTCATTGTGATATTGATTTACGGAACCAATCTCTGCTTGATGAGCATCAAATTGGAACATATTATTAGTGAAATTCCTCGGGTAGTAACTGGCGACAATTTCATCAATGCTTTCTGTTACATGACTCGCGATTTCAACGACTGCCTCTCCGGTAAATGGGACAAATGCCGCCCCTTCTCCAAATCTAATGACCGAAGAATCTCCACTCACCATCCTGTATATGTCGATGAACCTGCTATAATAATCAGATATTAAAGAATAATCACCGATTATTTTGTCAGATAAGTCTTTAACCGGCACGCATACAATAAATTCTGTGAATGTCTCATCGTTAATTATTTTAGGAAAATCCCCCTTAGTGAAAGACCATGTCTGGTCGTCCGAACGGCCCAATATCTTTATCTTAGCAGATATGGACTCTGGAATTCCGTCTACCAAGCTGTTCTTTACGCCAATAGGGGCCCCATTCTGACCATCAAAAATAAATCCGTTATCAAAGTCGCGAACTTGAAGAACATTGATGTATTGTCGTATGTATATATACCCATCACGAACAGGAGACTTAACCGCAACAATAGATGGGGCTATAAAGTTAAAGAAACCTTTCGCCAAGTACCTCTGATAATAAAGGAATTTAAATTCCTTTACAGTCTGCCGAATATGCGTCATCGGCTCCATATCTTTAAATTGATGTTCCATTGCACACCCCTCGCCGTCACAGAATCTACAATGAGCCCACTTATCACTTGTTGGAAGCTACCTCGACAACCTATCCCCCGCCGTCGTGTCGGTAATCGCCATCTGGCGAATGACCGGCTCCCCCGGCTTCGCGGGGCGACCGTCCAATACACAGATTTCCATGAGGCTGCCGCGCAGCATCGCACGCAAGATCGCCATCAAGCCACTGCCTTGGATGGTCACGGCCTTACCACTGTCGGTGAAGGTCAGGAACTCAGCTCCTGCCCGTGTCTCCAACTCGATATTGGCGACAGAGTGATATAGGAAGGACTTCACCTTGCCGCCCGCAAGGATGGCCGCGAAGCCTAACTGCGTGTGGTTTACCGTCTTGAACGCGCGGTAGACAGCCGGATCGTCCGGCAGCTCTTCGGCAGCCGGGGCCGGGGCCTGCTGTTCAAGGATATTCTTAAGGAATCCGCTACCGCTCATGGGTCGATTCCGCCGATGTCCGGCTTCATGCCTACCTCCGGCCCGCTCTTAGTGGACGGGCTTTTGTTCATTATATCAACTTCTGGTTGTTTTTTCCAGTTATCATCCGGGCGGGGCGTGGAATTCATCCATGCACGTGTCCACTCGAACCGCCCGCCCGGATCGGTGCCCCCGGCGGCGGCAGGCTGCGGCGTAGCAGCAGCTTGGCGTATCGTGCGCTCATGCACCAGATGGAACGCATCCACCACCCGCTGTTTCAGCGCGCTGTAGCGCGTCGCAGGGCCATCCTCCGGCGTGGCCGGTGGGGGTGGCAAGGCAACGGGTATGAACTGCGAGGCGGCGCGGTTCTCCTCTGGGCGGCCCATCTGGCGGGCGAGTTGGTCAAGCTCGGCGGCGTGGGCTTTCTCCGGCGTCCATTGCTGCTGCACATAACCGACATAGGCGGCGATGTCGTAACGCTCCCCACGGGCCGGGTAGGTTTCCGACCACGCCTTGTAGGCAAGCTCCGCCCGCTGCCGCTGGCGCTCGTCCAGCGCCTCGAACCCGCTTGCTGGGCATTCCACGATGTGTTGGCGGGTAAGGCTTCGCGGCTGACGAACAGATGCAGGTTTTCGGCATGCCGCGTCGCGCCCACATAGCTGGTGGCGGCGCGCTCCGTGCCGCTGTGCAGGCGGTAGGCGTCATCCACGGTCGCGCCTTGGCCCTTATAGACCGTCCCGGCATAGCCATGCCGGAAGGCGTTGAACTGGCCCGCCTGCGCATCATCGCCCACGGCGAAGGATAGCATCCGCCCCGGCTCGCCTTTCTTGCCGTCCAGTTCGACCGTGACGCGCGCCCCTTCGATGGTGCGGATGCTCCCCACCACGCCGTTGGCAAGCCCCGCCTCGCGGGCCGTCTTGTGGTAGGCGCTGCCGGTGAACTGGATGCGGTCGCCCGTGGCAAAGGCGAATAGCCCCTCGTTGCTGCGCAACAGGTGATCCACGCCCAATTCGCCACGCTGCCGATGAACGGCGCGAAGCGCCTGATTGACGGCCAAGGCGTCGGCGTTGCTGTGGGTGAAAGCGAAGCGGCGGTGGCCGGGCCGCTCGGCTACATCCTTCGCGTACTGCATCGCCAGTGCTTCACGGGCATCCTCCCGCGTGCCGCACCAGTGGATAGAGCCCAGCGCGTCGAACGTCCCCAGCGCCTCGCGGAACCGGCCTTCATGCATGGCGTTGAACGCGCCACGCTGCTGCACGGCGTCGGGCGCGGCGTCCTTGATGCGCCGCACCTCGGAAAGCTCGGACACCGGCGTTTGATCCTGCGCGCGGATCGCACCGAACAACCCGCCGCGCTGGAACGCGCTGGCTAGCTGCTTGTCGTCGCCCACAAGGACGACCTTCGCGCGGGCCTCGTGGGCATGGGTCAGCAGGTTCACCATATCGCGGGTGGAGAGCATGGCGGCTTCATCCACCATCAGCACCGTGCGGCCATTCCACCCGGCGCGGCCTTTCGCTAAGTCCTGCAATGCCCCGGTGATGGTGCGAACCTCGCCGAAGCCGTCGCGCTTCAAATCCTGAATAACCTTGTTGGTGAAGGACAACCCCACCACCCGGTTGCCCTCTGCCTCGTAGGCTTGGCGGATAGCCGCCATCGTGTAGCTTTTGCCGGTTCCCGCTTCACCAGCGACAACCGCCAGCCCTTCGGGGCCGGTGGCGCTGGTGTATGCGGCGTATTGTTCAGGGCTGATGCTGCCGAACTGGCCCCGCTCCATGACCGCCGTGCGCGTGCGCGCAGAAACGCCATGGCGGCGGTCGCGGGTAAGGGATGCAGCAGCAGCCAGCCCCGCCGCCTCATGCCGCAGCACCTTCATGGTGGTATAGCGCACGATCTTGCCGCCGCGCGCCTCCGCCAGCCCCACCAATTCCGGCCTCCGCATCACGGCGCGCACGATGCGGTCACGCTCGGCCTGGTCGCTGATGGTGCGACCAAGCCGGGCGCGTAATTCCCCTTCGGTGAAGGTCGAGCGCTGCTCGGTGATTGCGTCGAGAATGATGGCGGGGTCATGGGTCCGCATCGCCGCCCGTTCGGCCTTTGCTTCCGCGCGACGCTGCCGTGCTGCCTCCTCGGCCTTCATCTGTTCGCCCAACCGGGCGCGCTCGGCCTTCAATGCCTCCCGTTCCGCGTTGGCCTCCCGTGCGGCGCGGTTGCGGTCGCCGCGTGCGGAACCGTGGCCGTGGCGCTCAAGGCCGGATGCCTTGGGCCCAAGATGCACGGTGGCGTCTTTCTCCTCCCCGCGGCGCTCGTAGCTACGATGATCGACGTGCAAGTCGATCCCGGCGCGGACGTAGGCGGCATTCTCGATTTCCGCCCATTTGGCGCGGATGGCCTCGATGTGCTTACCGCTGGTTTTGGGGCTGTCGAGCACGCGCACCTTGCCGCCGAAACCGGCGTCGGTCATGACGCGGGTGGAGGTGAGGACGTGCGCGTGAAAGTTCCGCTGGTCGCCGTCCTTGTCGGGCGCGTGGATGGAGAAATCCACCACGACGCCATAGGTATCCACGAGGTACTGCGCGAACTCGCGGGCGCAAACGATCCGCTCTTCCGCCGTCAGTTGATGTGCGAACGCAAGCCGGAACTCCCGCCCGGTCTTGGCGGTCGCATGGCGCGTACTGGCATCCTCCGCACGCTCGGCTTGGTTCCACAAAGCCGCCCGGTCGTAAGCCCATGGCGGCGCACCGGCTGGCGCGACAATCTCGGAGTGAAGGACACCATGCTTACGGGTGTAGTCATGGCGCAGGCCGGTACGCAAATCGGTGATGCGCTGACCCGCACGATACGCGGCAGCGGCCACAATGCCGCGCCCTTGGCCGCGTGTGATGGTTGAAGCGCTGCAATGGTAGTGACTGCTTGTCTCCATCGCTTCCCGCCGGGAGGCCGCACGCATTCCAACGGAATGCTAAAGTGCGCCCTTCGTCTTTCTCGGGATGATAGCACGGCTACGCCATGAATGCAAAACCATAGGTTGTGGTTCGGCTTGTAGCTCCCGTGCCGATTTGCGATACTTGATCGCAATAAGCGAGGGAATACCGACATGGCACGAAAAACATCTACTGACAAGCTCGAAGGGCTCAAGAAACGAAGAGATGAGATTGACGCGCGTATCCAAGCCGTATCCGCCCGACTGAAGGATGAACTTCGTAAAGCTGCCACACGGCGCAAAGTGATCGCCGGGGCGTTGGCGCTGGAACATTCGGAAAAGAACCCGGAGAGCGCGTTCGCCAAGCAAATGGATCGACTACTGGATGAGTATGTCATCCGCCCGCATGACCGGGCGCTTTTCCCGCAGTTGCCCGAAGTGACCGCGCCTGACGATCAACCATCATCATAGGCGCACGCGCGTTACAGCGCGTCGAGGCGCATCCGCGCGGTACGGCAATGCGCGGCATCCAACTCGATGCCGATGGCCGCGCGCCCCAATTGGCGGGCGGCGACAAGGGTGGAGCCGGAACCGCAAAACGGATCGAGCACCGTGCCGCCTTCCGGGCAGAAGGCGCTAATCAACGGTGCCAGCGACGGCACCGGCTTCTCGGTCGGATGATGCCGGTTGCCGGTGTACCGCCATCCCAGCACATCGGGTAGCGGCGACGCCGGGGGGCGTGGCTTGCCCTTCGCCAGCAGATAAGCAGATTCGTGCCGCGCCTCCAGCATGCCGACGCGGGAAGCGTAGCCTTTGTGGAATACGACATGGCCGATGGGGCGGAAGCCAGCGGCTCGCCACGCGGCCATGAATTGATCCACGGCACCCCAGCCATAGAAGCTGACGCAACAAGCATCCGGCTTCAGCAGCCGATACATTTCTGCGAAAGCGGGACACAGCCAAGCCGCGTCGTCGTCGCCCGCGACGGTGCGCCCCGTGCGGTCGCGGTACGACACCAGATAGGGCGGATCGGTCAGAATGAAATCGACCGACGCCGTTTCCATCTGTCGCATCCGCGCGATGCAGTCGCCATGAAGCACGGTGGCGGTCGGCAACTGCCGGAGAGATCTCCCCGGCAGTGTGATGCAGTGGCGATAGGTGAAGTAGTCCATCGCCACCCCCTATTCTGCCTTGGGGGTGCGCAGCACGACGCGGCCATCGAAGTTGAAGGGCAGCGCATCGAGAATGAGGCTCGCCCCCTGGCCGTCCTCATGGGCGAATACGGTGCCGATGCGTATCCAGCGTTTGCCGCTGGCGGTTTCAGCGACGTGGAAAGCGTGATAGAGCGGCCCGGCTGCGGTGGTGCTGGCGGTGTCGTTGGTGGTCTGTTTCATGATGTCGTCTCCTTGGTTGATGGTTACTGTCCCGAAGGACGGTTCCCACCAACCCGGCGACCACGGGCGGCTTGTCCTCCCCTACACGGGAGCGCAGCGAATGGAGCGGGCCGGGGATGGATCAAGCCGCCCGCGCCGGGTAAGGAACCCGGCCAGACTGAGGGCGGTAACAGCCATCCAAGGAACAAAGGCGATGAATCAGGGCGACAACACTCGCCCTACTTCCGGCGCAGCATGTGAATGAGCCCCAGCGCACCACCCGGCACGGTGAACAACCCCGAAATCGGCGCGGGAATGGCCGTGACCAGGCCAATGACGAGCGCCTTGATAAGCGCCGCATGGTGGTCGTCGCCGTACCAGTTCTTCTGGATTTTATAGGTGACGAACCCGAGGACGAACCCGGCACCGATCTCGAAAAAATACAGGGTGCCCAAGCTGACGATGGTGCCGCTGAACACCAGCGTGTCCACGATCACGGTGAGGATGGCGACGCGGATATCCAGGCCGAAGGTCTGCACAAATCCGCCCTTAGTCGGCGGCGGGTTGACGGTCGCCGCGATGGCACCGCCCGGTGCCGCCATGCGATAGGCCGCGTTTGGCGGCGGCTCCACCGTGGTGAGCGCCATGCGCGCCACCTGGCTGCCACAGTGGCCGCAGAAGGCGGCAGCGGTGGAAGGCAGTTGCTTGCCGCAGTCAGAACAGAACGCCATAGCCGACCTCTTTAGAATAGGTGTTCCGGGAATGGGCTGGCGCTTCACATGAGCGCCAGCCAAAGCGTCATGCCGTGCCCGCCGGCGGCACCCGCCGCCGCAGGGTGTCGAGAACCGCGCCACCGGATGCAGACGCCTCCCCATCCCCAGCCTTGCGTCGTGGTAGCGGCGGCACGACGACGCGAACGGCGGCGGGGACGATGACCCTGGTGCGCGCTTTCAGCTTACGCCTCGGCGGCAGGGGCAGCGATGGCGGCGGGAATGGCCCCAGCACATGCGCCAGCCCCTGCGATGCCGTCCGGTAGGCGATAGCCATACCGGCGAGCGTGACGGCCAGCACGACATGGAAGGTAAGCCGGTCGCGCAGCGACGGCATGAAGGGCAAAAGGCCCTCATGAACCGGGCGGTAGATCGCCACCACCAGCGCGGCCAGCAACGCGAGCGCCGCGTATTTGGTGAGCCCCTTGACGAAGTCGCGGAGCTTCAGGATGAAGAGCCCCGCGATGATGGCGACGCCGCCCACGCCCGCATACAGCACCACCTCACGCGGATCGCGCGAAGGGTAAAGATCGGGCCTGCTGAGAAGCAGCCATTGCAGTTGATCGGCGTAATAGGCCCCGCCCAGCGCCAGCAGCCCGCCCACCGTATAGCGCGCGCCCGGCTTGCTCAGGAAGCTAAGCACCGTATGGATCAGCGACAGCACCAGCCGCACGCCGTACCAGCCCCACGCGACGAAATGGAAAGCGGCGCTCATCGTTGCGAGAACTCCGCCTGTAACCAGTGCCGCCCGGTGCTTTTCCAGGTCGCACCGTTACGGATCACGATGGCATCCACCTTGAATTTATTGCGCGGCCCCCCGGTGCGCAGCCGCCAGGCGAACACATCCGGGGGAACCGCGAACTCGTAGCGCTGCTGCCGCGTTTGGCTCTCGCCCTGCGTCCTGCTTCGTCCACCGTCAAAGCCCGCCTGGTCGTCGTGGCGGCTGCTGCCGCCGCGCTTGTCCCGCGAGTCGCTGGTGGTGAACACCATTTCCTCCTGGAACTCCTTGCCGATGATTTCGGAAGCGGCAAGGTTGGTTTCGCGGGAGGTGTTCGCCAAAAAGATGCGGGTGCCGAACTTAGACAGGACGGCCTCGGCCTTGTCGTGGGTGTCCTTGCCGATGCGCGCGTAATAGGTCGGCAAATCCTGCGTGAGATAGACCAGGCAGATTTTCGAGGAGCGGGCGGTGCTCAACAGATCGTCGTCGGCGCTGGAAATGAAGAACTGCGCCTCATCCGCCCAGATGAACACCGGGCGCGTGTTCGCGGTAACCGGCTTGCTCTGCATGGCGATGCCGAACAAGTACTTGAACACCGTTTGCGCCACGATGCCGGTCGGGCCGAAACGCAGCGCCGGAAGGTCAATCACGATGACCTTGCCCGCGCGCGCATCCTCCGGCGTGACCGTGGTATCGGTGCAGAACAACTCCCGCAATTTGCCGGTGCTGAAAGCGCCGGTGAGATTCCGCAGGATCGAACTGACAATGCTGCGCTCCCGCTTGTCGGCGCTGGGGATTTCGTCCGTCCACACCTCGGCATGAATGTCGAAGTCGCCCGCCTCGGGGAGGCTGGTGGGCGGGACACGGAGTTTCGCGGCCTTGGCTTTCAGCCCTTCGCCTGCGAGATAGACGGTTTGCAGGCAGAATGACGAAATGCCCTGCTGTTTGCCCGAGGTGATGTTGGCGAGTTCCTTTCTCACCTCGTCCATACTCGTGGGCGCGCTGCTCACCATGTCGTAAAGCTGCTTCATCGACGCGCTGCCATAGGCCAGCAACAGCAGCGGAAAGGCGCTGCCCAGCCAGCGGCTGGCGGTGTCATAGTAGTAGCGCCCTTCCTTATCGCTGCCGCCGCCTTTGTCGTCGGCAACGCGGGCGGCTTCCGCCATCCGCTCCATCAGGCTGACAAGGTTGCGCTCAAACCCGGGCCTGCCGATGGTCGCGGCGGCATAGTCGAGGATGTTGAAACGGTGCCGGGCGGTTTCGTCGATAACCACCAAGTCAGCCTGCCGCCCGCACGCCGCCGCGTAGCGCCGCCAAACCTCGGCCTCCTCGACCTTCGCGCACAGCACCAGCCCGCCCATTCCGGCAGACAGAAAGGCGCTGGCGAACGCTCTGCCCGCCCCGCTGGATTTGCCGGAGCCGGGAGCGCCGAACACGGCCACCGACTCGGCGGCGGCGCGTATCGTCCACGCCTCGCCTTTGCCGAACTCAAGCAAGGGCGTATCCAAATCCGCATGATAGGGAACGGGGTGGGATTTAGGGTCGGCGTCGGCCGCACGTTTACGGATCAATCCCCGGCCCCTCCTCCAGGCCGGGGCCGATGTCCGGCCCTTCGATCTGCGGCGCGTCGGGAACCTCAGTGGCGACGCCTTCGATGGTGGGCGCTTCGATGGCGGGAGCCTCGATCACGGCGGCCTCAATCACGGGCGCGGCGATGGGGGTGAGGTCGGTGCCGTAGAATTGGGGAAACTGCTGTTCGACCGCGATGCCCACCGGCTCCGCCAGCTCGACCTTCACCTCCTGGGCGGCTGAGGGTTCCGGGCTCACGTTTTTCAGATCGTCCGTCACTGCGCGCCCGTCCGGTCGCACGAACCAGGCTTCTTCCACCAGCTTATGACGGATGTCGTTCAACGGGCCTTCGTAGGCTTTGGCGACGCCCTGATAGAACCAGTTTTTCATGTGCGCTTCTTTCGGGAAAGTCTCGCAACACCTTCAACGATAAAGCCGCTCACTCGCCCAATCACATAACGCCAAACGTGTTACCTCGAAAAATCGTCAGGGGCGGGGGTTGCCCCCGCCCCTCCGACGACTAGAACAGCGACAGTTGGCTTTCGGCGTTCCGGTATTGCCGCCAGTCTTCCGACTGCGCCGCTTCCTCAAGCCATGCCAGCACGTAGGCGGCGGAGCCGCCCGCCGCCTCCACGATGCCGCGCGGCAGGAAATGCGAGCGGTAGCCGGTTTCCGTAAACGGAAGGCGACGGCGATTTTCGGCGCGCACCTCAAGATGCGCGGTGACACCATCACCGTCCATGCTGAGCCAATTGGCCTCATAGGTTACGTCGATGGGGATGCCCTGCCACACGATGCGGCAGGGCTGAATTGGGCGGGGAGGTTCGCTCATGGTAGTCACGCAGCCACGGCCTGCGGCTGACGTGCGTGCATCCAATCCGCAGCGGCCTGCGCCTTGGCGGCGGCGGTGAAGATGGCGCGCGGATCGCTGCGCAGCACCTTAAGCCATGACGCGATATAGGCGGCATGATCGTGCCGGGGTTCCGGCGTCAACGCAAGGTCACTGCACAGGAAAGCCGCCCCCAGCTCGGCCACCAGTTCCTCGGCGGCATAGCTCTCGGAACCAAAGCGGCCTTTCAGGTCACGGGCGCACCTGCTGGCCTGCGCCGTCCAGTGCGTCGCCTCATGCGCAAGGGTGGCGTAGTAGGCCACAGCATCGCGGAACACCGCGAACGGCGGCAGGTGGATTTCGTCGCGGGAGGGGATATAGCAAGCGCGCGCCCCGCCTTCCTTGATCGTCGCACCCAATGCCGAAAAGAACCGCTCGGCGTGGTCGATCCGCTCGGCCTGCGGCAACACCGGGATTGCCGGGGCTTGCCATCCATCCACCTGCGCGGCGTTGAACACGCTGTAGGCACGGGCGAACACGCGGGCATGCGCTTGCCCGTCATCGTCGCCCTGTTCCCCGGCATCATCGGTGCCGGTGTCGCTCACCTTCCAGAAAACGACGGTCGAGGATTTCTCCCCCTTGCGCACCTGCGCCCCCTTCTCCTGCCATTGCTTGTAGGTGCCCCATATGGGCGCGGCGTACCCGGTCGCCTCTGCCGCCACCCATAGCGCCACGGTGTTGATGCCGCGATAGGGCTTGCCGCTCATCACATTCAAGGGGCGTGCAAGATCGCCCTGGCTGTGCCACGGCATCCTGAAATCACCAGCCCCCGCCTCGATGGCGGCAATGATGCTGTCGGTGACACGGGTATAAACATTCTGGCGGTCGGTGGTCATGGTGCCTTCTCCCTTGGGCTTGAGGTGCGCAGCGCTGCTGCTGCACCTCTGCCCCCTGGCGAAGGCGGGGTTGGGAGGGTGGAAGGAAAATCGACAGGGTGGTGCGGGCGCAGCCACAGCAGAAACGTCGGCGGTTACGCCGACAACGAAACTGGCGAGCCTCGGCCCTGTCTATTTTGCTTCGGGGATGAGAAGGGGCAGCGCCCCTCGGCCTCCCCCGTAAAGCCGCGTCTGCGGCGGCATAACCGCATCAGGGATGGAAGCCGAATGGCCGAAACCGCCATCGGCGGGTTCGGTTCACGACAGCCCGACCCGCCTGAAGGCGGGGGATGCGTCTTGAAAATGACCGGGTAGACGAATGACTTTAATCCGAGTGCAGGATATTCTATCACCCTACAATGCTTAACCTACATGCCCACCGCCATGTCAGTTGATGATCTTATAAAACATTGGACAGATATTGCCACCGCCACAGCTGCGCTCGTCGCTGTAATTATCTCTATGTTAAGCTACAGCACCTCTAATCGCGCGCTTTCTCTGGCGGAAAGGCAAGATCTAAGAAAGAAACCAAAACTCAAGCCCATTTTGATAGATAGCGGCTTCGATGAAGATTTTGGTTCAAACCGCATCTATTCATTTCATATTTCTGTAGGAAACCCCACCGATTCCGACAATGCCATTGCACGCGTCGAGCTTCATTTGCAATATTACGCTACACAAGAAGCACTGATAAATGTGAAAATTCCTGCGACTAAACCCCCTACCCAGAAAAGCAGCACTCGTGAGTACATATCAGTACCGCATAGGATCGCCGCACACGATACTGCCTCAGGTTGGTTTCACTTTGAAGTCAACAAACAGATACTGAATGGGAATCCAGTACAAAGCCAGCAGGTCATCATAACGGATAGCCATCAAGCCGAATCAACTATTGATGTTCTCGTTATCAGCAGGAAAAAGAATGTTTAGGAAGAAATATGGCTTCATAAATGTCAATAATGACAGGGAAAAGACTGCCATTCGAATTGTGTCAGATGGCGCGATCTCGCATCCAGACGTAGCCGATGGAAAACTAATACCATTAGTTATCCTGGATACGACCAACAGACCCGATTTGTCGGAGTTTATCAGAGCACATTTATTTCTTGGCGCTGGCGATGTTTCTTGCCAGTGGGGTCAGATGATTGATCATCCGGAGACCGTGTGCCTCATATTAACCTTTGCCCGTCCTTCCCAACTTGTTGCGGCTATAGAGTTCAGCATTCCAGCTGGTAACGGCATCATAGTTGAACACATTCTAGCCGCCAAAGCATTGTATATTCAGGCGGGAAAAGAAGGCGATCTTTTGAGGGACAACCTAGATGCTCCTAAGGTAATATTAGAGGTACCAGACACAAAGTTCCGCCGAATTTGGGATAAGATCCATTACAGTTATTCATTCAAACAATTTAGACGACATGGCTTAAATCGCCGCGCGGCAAAAAAGGCGGCGCAGGAATTTATTGAGAACGTCAGAAAAGCCGCTGTTCTTCGCACTCCAGTTTGAGATTTCTCCCTGCCTTTTAGACCTTACTAGAAGTGTCACCACGCGGGGTTGGGAGGGGGAGAAGGGAAATCGATGGGGGTGATGCGGGCGCAGCCGCAGACGAGCCTCGGCCCTGTCTATTTTCCTTCGGGGATGATGAAGGGGCAGCGCCCCTCGGCCTCCCCCGTAAGCCGCGTCTGCGGCGGCATGACCGCATCAGGGATGGAGGCCGAATGGCCGAAACCGCCCCGGCTGGTTCGGTTCACGACAGCCCGGCCCCGCCGTGAGCGGGAGATGCACTCGTGATTAAAGTATCTACACTTTTTAGGTGCTTTCCGGGTTTGCAGCGCCCTATGCTTAGAAAGTGCGCGCAACGAAAATCAGCAATAAACGGCGACCATGACCGCCAAAGATCAAAATATCACCGGTGATAATCACTATCTGTCTCAAGGGTATCTCAAGCACTGGGAATCCTCCCCCGGCCACATCCAACTATACCGGATATTAGTTTCGGATGAGCGTGTGCCGCTGTGGCGCGAGAGGCGCATTAAGGGCATCGGTTACCAGCAACATCTCTACACACGCCGGATTACCGGCCAAGAGAGCGATGAAATTGAGCAATGGTTCTCTAAGGAATTTGAAACCCCAGCAGAAAGCGCGATCCAACGCGCGCTGCATAATGATCGCCTGACACCGGATGACTGGCGCAGACTCGTCCGTTATCTCGCCATGCATGATGTGCGGACACCCGCGCGGTTGGTCGAGTACCTGGAAATGGCCAACCGGACCACGCCACTAGCGTTGGAAAAAACAATGCAGGATTTGGCCGCTCGGCTGGAGGCGGTAAAACAAGGGCGGGGCGCTCCTCCGTCGCCCGGCCCACTGGATATGGCCTTCCCGTTGAAAGTCACCACCACGATCACCGAAGGTGAAGAGTTTGGAACCGTCCAAGCGGAAACTGCGACGGGCCGTGCTCTTTGGCTATGGGCGATCCAACGCCTATTGACACGCACCGCCAAGGTACTTGAGCAACACAAGTGGACGATTATGCAACCTGTGAAGGGAATGGCCTGGTTCACCACGGACAAACCGGTCATTCGGCTCAATTTCCATGACTCGAACAGGTATGATTTCAAGGCTGGGTGGGCCAGCAAAGGCAGTGAAATATTGATGCCGCTCGGCCCGGAGCACTTGCTCTATACGCGTATCGGCGAACGCCCGCCCCCTCGTGGCACTCGCTTCTCAGCCGACGAAACGATCTTGCTGCGCCGAATGATGGCAGAACACGCTCATCGCTATATCTTCGCGCATACTGTCGATGCCACCGTGCCGCAGTTGAGGCCGAGAACGGCGAACGCAGAGTTTTATAGGCAGGAACTTGAACAATGGAACCGCTGGCATGCCCAGCAAGCCGAGTCCGAACAGCATTTATTCGGGACGAAACCATAGCGTCCTCACCGGCCCGTTAAACCCGCGTCTGCGGCGGCATGACCGCATCAGGGGTGGAAGCCGAATGGCCGAAACCGTCCTTGACGGGAGCGGCGACGCTACTCAACCCCTATATCGCCAGCACCCAAATGAGAACATGAGGCGAACAACCCTTGATTTGGCCGTTGACGTCGATCTACTCTCGATTGGCTAAGCGGAGCGCCCACAACCGATTTTAGCGCCACCACCCACAACCTAGAAGGCTGCGATGACAAAGCGATGGGAGCAAAGGAATGCAAAGGCGCTGGAGATACCCGGCACTATCAGTGAAGTGGCTCAGAAAATTGACGAACTCACCGCTAACCCACCCTCACGAGATGGAATTAACTGGTCTACTGCCGCTGGCGAAAAGCGCCAGATAGAAATTGAGAAGCACCACGATTTGGTGTGCCTGCACCAGCGCCGAATTGCCCTTGATTTCGCGTCATCGAATGGCCTCATCTACAGCGAAAAGCGATTTTATCCGGCCACTTTGGCGCAACGCGCCATACGCGCTTCGAAATCGGCCTCTTCGGTCGATTGGGTCAACCGCTTTGCAGATCATAGGTTCTTTTTCCGAGATGAGGAGGGACGCGCTGCCGTGGTCGCCGCTCATTCTTACGATGCCGGGAAAAACCCCTCGCTGCGTTCCGAGATAGAGGCATGGGCGCACGATATGGGGTTACGTGTCAGCTACCCCGATTACATTTCTTGGTACTCGCCCGCCCGGACGACGCTGCTTCTATTCCAGGCAGCGGCAGCCTGATACCGTCAGCATCCTTTGAGTCCCCTTGCTGCCGCCTCCGAATAAAGAACACTTAATGGCCCAAGGCCGGAAAATGGGGCCAAGCCCCGGAAGGCCCACCCGCAAGGGGTGGGCCCGCCGAACCGGCAAGCGGTTCGGTCAAGAGGGTTAGATGTCGTCATCGTTCCGAACGGATTTAGTAACCGCTGCGCGGGTCTTCTTCCATTTCGTTTTGTCCGGCTTCGGCTTCATCACGTTGATGGCCGAAGTATCGATCGTGTGCTTCAGATGGATCGCGTAATGCTTCTCGATCATCTCAACACTGGTTCGGCAGTTCTTGGCAATTTGGTAGATGTCCGCACCTTCCATAAGGCGCATACAGATGTAGGTATGTCGCAAGCTGTAAGCGGTGCGCGGCTTACCATCCCGGTCCAGCTTGAGGCCGATCCGATCCAACAGGTTGTTGAACAGGCGGATATGGTTGCCGGGGAATAGCTTGTCGGTGAGCTGCGGGAACTCCTGCGCGGGAGCGGGCGGGGCTTCACCGCCTTCCCTTCTCCGGCGTTGGCGTTCCCGGCGACTTTCGTCTTGCACCGGCTTTGCCCGCGCCAGGAGGCGACGGTAGACGCTGACCGCGCGTGGCATACTCTTGCAGTGGCCGACGCCGCGTTTCCCGCGCACCTCGATCTCAAGGATTTCGTCGCCGGTGGCGTCGTCCTCCACAATCTTCACGTCGCGGTATTCGAGGTTGTAAGCCTCATCGGGGCGGAGGCCCGTGTTCGCCATGAACAGGATGAAGTCGTAAACCTGCTCGGCGTTCCATCGGTAGTTCTCCACGACTTCCTCGCGGGCATACTTCCGCGCGGCCTCGTAGAGCTGCTTGTATTCCTCGGGGCTGAACCAAGGCCGATGCGTGCGCTTGGCCTGGCTCTTATAGGGAGCGGAGAGATTGGGAAGATGTTCGAGCCACCCGTGGCGCTGCGCCGTCTGGAGCACCAGGCTCAGCGTGACGATCTCATTGTGAAGGGTGCTGCGCGCCGGTGGTGTAGTCTTGGGCTTGTGCTGCCCTTTGGAATGCGGGTTGGGCAGCATGTAGGTGGTCATGCGATGCACCCGGTATTCCTGCACCTTGCCCGCCGTCAGCTTATTGATGGGTAGATCACCGAAGAACGGCACCAGGTGCACGCGCAGCCGCAACTCATGGCCTTCCGTCCATTTAGGGCTGCGCTGGCCATCGGTGATGACCCCGTATTCTTTTTGGAACTGGTCGGCGGCTTTCCTGAAAGTGGGGCCACTTTCGAGAATGCCGACACGATCCTTCGCTTTGAGGGTGATGTACCAGTCCTCGGCGGCCTTACTGGCCTGCGCCAGGGACTCTTTTTTTGTGCTGAACTGGCGCTGCTTGCCACCTACGGAGGCGCGCGCCTGCCAGAACCGGCTATTGCCGCGTTGATAGACCTGAAGTTTACCACCCATTAAATCAGTTGTAGCCATGCGGCCCTTCCTTTCGCGTTAAGCGAGCGGAACCGCCATTCTATACGCAAAATTGACCATCGGCCATTAGGTTTTGCCGAAGGGTCAAAAGTGCCCTAGAATTGCGCTAGTGCATTTTCGGCTTTCTTGCCGTTGCACCAGAAGGTCACTGCATTGATTTTGTTGGGGATTTCTGGTTGCGGGGGCCGGATTTGAACCGACGACCTTTAGGTTATGAGCCTGACGAGCTACCGGGCTGCTCCACCCCGCGGGAACTGTGTTCTGGGGGAGGCGGGCATTGCGATGAGGGTCTGTATTGAGCGGCGCTGGGCGGATGTGCGACTGATGGACCTGGCGGCGACCTACTCTCCCACGTCTTAAGACGCAGTACCATTGGCGCTGGGGGTTTTCACGGCCGAGTTCGGGATGGGATCGGGTGTATTGACCCCCGCTATGACCACCAGATCGATCAGGCGCACACGTGCGTGCCCTTGCTGCTGCTGTTGTCTTGTGTAACCCGTGCTGAGGTCTGCTGGCGCCGGGCAATGGGTTTGCCGCTGCGCGGGGGAGGCGGTGTTTCAAGCCGGACGAGCGATTAGTATGGCTTAGCTTCACGCGTTGCCGCGCTTCCACATGCCACCTATTGACGTGCTGGTCTAGCACGGCTCTTCAG